>NZ_CP077085.1:0-1200000 GCF_014268455.2 Pseudomonas shahriarae
ATGTCCCGACTCAATCCCCGGCAGCAAGAAGCCGTGAACTACGTCGGCGGCCCTCTATTGGTGCTCGCCGGTGCTGGCTCCGGCAAGACCAGCGTGATCACCCGCAAGATCGCGCACCTGATCCAGAACTGCGGCATCCGTGCCCAGTACATCGTCGCCATGACCTTTACCAACAAGGCGGCGCGGGAAATGAAAGAGCGCGTCGGCACCCTGCTCAAGGGTGGCGAAGGCCGTGGCCTCACTGTGTGTACCTTCCACAACCTGGGGCTGAACATCATCCGCAAGGAGCATGTGCGGCTGGGCTACAAGCCGGGCTTCTCGATCTTCGACGAGACCGACGTCAAGGCCCTGATGACCGACATCATGCAGAAGGAATACGCGGGCGACGACGGGGTCGACGAGATCAAGAACATGATCGGCTCGTGGAAAAACGACCTGATCCTGCCGCCCGAGGCCCTGGAAAACGCGCGCAACCCCAAGGAACAGACTGCCGCCATCGTCTACACCCACTACCAACGCACGCTCAAGGCGTTCAACGCGGTGGACTTCGACGACCTGATCCTGCTGCCAGTGAAGCTGTTCCAGGAACACGCCGATATCCTCGAAAAGTGGCAGAACAAGGTGCGCTACCTGCTGGTGGACGAATACCAGGACACCAACGCCAGCCAATACCTGCTGGTGAAACTGCTGATCGGCACGCGCAACCAGTTCACCGTGGTCGGCGACGATGACCAGTCGATCTACGCCTGGCGCGGTGCGCGCCCGGAAAACCTGATGCTGCTCAAGGACGACTACCCGTCCCTGAAAGTGGTGATGCTGGAGCAGAACTACCGCTCCACCAGCCGCATCCTGCGTTGCGCCAACGTGCTGATCTCGAACAACCCCCACGAATTCGAAAAACAGCTGTGGAGCGAGATGGGCCACGGCGATGAGATTCGCGTGATCCGCTGCCGCAACGAAGACGCCGAAGCCGAACGCGTGGCCGTGGAAATCCTCAGCCTGCACCTGCGCACCGACCGGCCCTACAGCGACTTTGCGATCCTCTATCGCGGCAACTACCAGGCCAAGCTGATCGAGCTGAAGTTGCAGCACCATCAGGTGCCGTATCGTCTGTCCGGCGGCAACAGCTTTTTCGGACGCCAGGAAGTAAAGGATCTGATGGCCTACTTCCGGCTGATCGTGAACCCGGATGACGACAACGCCTTCCTGCGCGTGATCAACGTGCCGCGCCGGGAAATCGGCTCCACCACCCTGGAAAAACTCGGTAACTACGCCACCGAACGCAAGATCTCGATGTACGCCGCCACCGACGAAATCGGCCTGGGCGAACACCTGGACACGCGCTTCACCGATCGCCTGTCGCGCTTCAAGCGTTTTATGGACAGGGTGCGCGAGCAATGCGCCGGCGAAGACCCGATCAGCGCCCTGCGCAGCATGGTCATGGATATCGACTATGAAAACTGGCTGCGCACCAACAGCTCCAGCGACAAGGCCGCGGACTACCGCATGGGCAACGTCTGGTTTCTGATCGAGGCGCTGAAGAACACCCTGGAAAAAGACGAAGACGGCGAAATGACCGTCGAAGACGCCATCGGCAAGCTGGTGCTGCGCGACATGCTCGAGCGCCAGCAGGAAGAGGAAGACGGCGCCGAAGGTGTGCAAATGATGACCTTGCATGCGTCCAAGGGCCTGGAATTCCCCTACGTGTTCATCATGGGCATGGAAGAGGAAATCCTCCCACACCGCTCCAGTATCGAAGCCGACACCATCGAGGAAGAACGGCGCCTGGCCTACGTGGGCATTACCCGCGCACGTCAGACCCTGGCCTTCACCTTTGCGGCCAAGCGCAAGCAATACGGCGAAATCATCGACTGCGCCCCAAGCCGGTTCCTCGATGAGCTACCACCGGACGACCTGGCCTGGGAAGGCAACGACGACACCCCAACTGAAGTCAAGGCGGTACGCGGCAACACCGCCCTGGCGGATATACGCGCGATGCTAAAGCGCTAGAATCGACTACTTTTTAATCTACTTTCGGCGCCCCTTGCGCCACCAGAGGAAGCTTTTGTGGAAGCACTGCACAAGAAAATTCGCGAAGAAGGCATCGTGCTTTCCGACCAGGTACTCAAGGTCGACGCCTTTCTGAACCATCAGATCGACCCGGCGCTGATGAAACTGATCGGCGACGAATTCGCCGCGCTGTTCAAGGATTCGGGGATCACCAAGATCGTCACCATCGAAGCCTCAGGCATCGCGCCAGCGATCATGACCGGCCTGAACCTGGGCGTACCGGTGATCTTCGCCCGCAAGCAGCAGTCCCTGACCCTGACGGAAAACCTGCTGTCGGCGACGGTGTATTCCTTCACCAAGAAAGTCGAAAGCACCGTGGCAATCTCCCCACGCCACCTGACCAGCAGCGACCGCGTGCTGGTGATCGACGACTTCCTGGCCAACGGCAAGGCGTCCCAGGCGCTGATTTCGATCATCAAACAGGCCGGCGCCACCGTGGCGGGCCTGGGGATTGTGATCGAGAAGTCGTTCCAGGGTGGGCGTGCTGAGCTGGATGCCCAGGGTTACCGGGTTGAGTCGCTGGCGCGGGTCAAGTCCCTGGCCGGTGGCGTCGTGACCTTCATCGATTAATCCTGAGCGGGCACGCTTAAAAATGTGGGAGCGGGCTTGCTCGCGATAGCGGTCTGTCAGTCAACTCACGAGTGGCTGATCCATTGCTATCGCGAGCACGCCCGCTCCCACATTTGGTTTGTGGTGGCCGTTAGTGTGCGGTGGCCTTAAGGCCAGCAAGCAATAGGCGCTGATACAAATCCTCTTTAAACCCCTCCGGGTTATCCAGGCGCATCCGCACCAAGTGCTCGGGAAACGCCTCAGGCTCAGGCGCATCCAGCGCCGCTTTGCCCAACTCCAGAATCTCCGTCAGCTTGAATTTGCTCTTGAGCCAGTTCAACGCGCGCAACAAATCCCGTTCTTCATCGGTGAAGTCACTGCCCAGCGGGTACTCCGGGAACAGCCTTGAATGCCGTGCCTGCACCGCCTGCAAACGCTCCGGCGTGTTGTCGGCGAAGCGCGGGTCGAGCTGAAAGTCCTTGGGCAACTTGCCGGCTTTTTGCGCCTGCTCGATCAAGCCCGCCTGGAAGCGTGAGTCGGTGATATTGAGCAGCGCCTCGATCACCTTGGCGTCGGTCTGGCCACGCAGGTCGGCGATGCCGTATTCAGTGATGACAATATCGCGCAGGTGCCGGGGAATCGTGCAATGGCCATATTCCCAGACGATATTGGAGCTGACATCACCGCCCGCTTCACGCCAGCTGCGCAGGATCAGGATCGAGCGCGCGCCCTCCAGCGCATGGCCCTGGGCCACAAAGTTGTATTGCCCACCCACGCCACTGAGCACGCGGCCGTCTTCCAGTTGGTCGGCAACACCGGCGCCCAGCAACGTGACCATGATGGCGCTGTTGATAAACCGCGCATCCAGGCGCTGTAAACGCTTGAGTTCTTCCTGCCCGTACAGCTCGTTGATATAGCTGATGCGGGTCATGTTGAATTCCAGGCGCTTGGCGTGGGTCATTTCCTGCAAGCGCTGGTAAAAACTGCGGGGGCCGAGGAAGAAGCCACCGTGGATCGACACGCCATCCGGTTGTGCCGCGTCGTCCAGCAGACCCGCATTGGCCTGCTGCTGCGTCGCCACATCGGGGTACACCTTGCGCCGCACAATGCCGGCGTCGGCCAGCACCAGCAGGCCATTGACGAACATTTCGCTGCAGCCATAGAGGCCCCGGGCAAACGGCTCGACCCCGCCCTCGCGGCTGATCAGCGGCGCCCATTGGTACACATCCAGGTCGGTGAGCAACTGCCGGTAGCCTTCGTTATCGGCCTGACGCGCCAGCAATGCGGCAGTCAGGGCGTCGCCCATCGAACCGATACCGATCTGCAGGGTGCCGCCATCGCGTACCAGGGTACTGGCGTGCAAACCAATGAAGTGGTCCTGCAAACCCACTGGCATGTTCGGCGTGGAAAACAGCGTGGTGCGGTCTTTTTCGTCGATCAGGAAGTCGAACTGATCCATGCCCAGCTCGGCATCACCGGGCATGTAGGGCAAATCATCATGCACCTGGCCCACCACCAGGATGGTCTCGCCTGCCGCGCGGCGCTTGGCGATCATCGGTAACAGGTCGAGGGTGATATCGGGGTTGCAGCTCAGGCTCAGGCGATCCGGGTGCTCACTGCTGCTGGCCACCAACTGCGCGATCAGGTTCAGGCCGGCAGCGTTGATATCGCGGGCGGCATGGCTGTAGTTGCTGCTGACGTAATCCTGCTGGGCCGAGGTGCTATGCAGCAGGCTGCCGGGCTGCATAAAAAACTGCTGCACGTGAATATTGGCCGGCAGGCTGTCCTTGCGCAGGGCGGCGAGGAAGTCCAGCTCAGGATAATCGCCGAACACCCGCTCGATAAACGGCTCCAGAAAACGCTTCTGCAAGCCATCGCCCAACGGCGGGCGACCCAGGCTCAGCGCGGTGTAAATCGTCAGCGCCCGCTCAGGCAGCTTGGCGATGCGCCGGTACAAGGCATTGGCAAACAGATTCGCCTTGCCCAGGCCCAGCGGCATACCCATGTGGATATGCGCAGGCAAGCGCTCCAGTACGTCATCGACCGCTTGCTCGATTGAACACAACTGCACCATCCGACCCTCCTGACATTCCATGATTAGGGGTTGGACCGAGCTTGCCGGGTCTTTGCTGCAATGAACAGCCTTGGCCGCCAAATTGCGCCCACAAAAAAGCCGCTGGTCAGCGGCTTTTTGGCGAAGATCGGTTTATTTCAAACCAGACATCTTCTCGATCGCACCCTTGAGGTCAGCATCCGAGCAATCGGCGCAGGTTCCTTTAGGCGGCATGGCGTTGATACCGGTGATGGCCTTGGCCAGGATGCCATCAAGGCCGCCCTGGTGGTCGGCGCGCTCTTTCCAGGCAGCAGTGTCACCGATTTTCGGTGCGCCCAACAGGCCAGTGCTGTGGCAAGCAGTACAGTGTTTGGCGATGATCTCGTCCGGCGTTTTCGCGCCGCCGCCTGCTGTCACAGCGACTTCCATCCCCTTGCATTCTTCGCCCTGAATACAGACCTTCCCGACGGGTTCAAGACGCTTGGCAATATCATCATTGGTCGCAGCTTGAGCGCTGGCAGCCCAAAGGGCCAGTACGGTTGCTGGTACAGCCAGCATTTTCATAATTAGGTTCACGCGTTCACCCTCATGGTGGCTATTCACGCCTGCGGCCACGGTTTCGCAGGCGGCGAAAGTATAACGGTTAGGCCGCCTCACTGAAACAACCCTATTATCCAAGGGGGGATTCAGTATGGCGAAATACAACTACGGGCACCTCTGCAAGGTAGGCAGGGCGCCTCTTCGGTTAAAAGTTCGCGGGTGTGGCTGCGCTGATTAGTCGCGCCGGCACATCGAACGGATTGCGAAAACGGTGCGGCTTGGTGCTTTCAAAGTAGTAGCTATCGCCGGCTTCGAGCACAAAAGTTTCGACGCCCACGACCAATTCCAGACGACCTTCCAACAGAATCCCGGTTTCCTCGCCATCATGGGTCAGCATTTCCTCGCCCGTATCGGCGCCTGGCGGGTAGATTTCGTTGAGAAACGCAATCGCCCGGCTGGGATGCGCACGGCCCACCAGCTTCATGGTCACCGCACCATCGGAAATGTCGATCAGCTCATTGGCTTTATAGACGATCTGGGTCGGTTTTTCCTGGAGGATCTCCTCGGAAAAGAATTCGACCATCGACATGGGGATGCCGCCCAGCACCTTGCGCAAGGAGCTGATGGAAGGGCTGACACTGTTTTTCTCGATCATCGAAATGGTGCTGTTGGTGACGCCCGCACGTTTGGCGAGTTCACGCTGGGAAAGACCTTTCAGTTTACGGATGGATTGCAGTCGTTCGCCGACGTCCAATGCAGGAGCCTCCTAGGATTCAGGCTTTGTTGTAATTGAGCGTTATCATGGCGACAGCGTTCAGTATTTACAACACTTTGGTCTGAATCCCGCTGGACGTCTTCGGCGTCCGGCAGCTAGGCGCCGGAATAGAGCCGTGGCACTCGGCGCAGGTTGCAAAAAATCTGGTAGGGAATGGTGTCAGCGGCGGTCGCCACATCGCTGGCGAGGATGTTTTTGCCCCACAACTCGACGGTCGAGCCCAGGCCGGCCTCGGGCACATCGGTCAGGTCGACACACAGCATGTCCATCGACACCCGCCCCAGCAACTGGCTGCGCTGGCCGGCGACCAGCACCGGCGTACCGGTCGGCGCGTGGCGCGGATAACCATCGGCATAGCCCATGGCAACCACGCCGATACGCATCGGCTTGGGCGTCACGAACCGTGCGCCATAACCCACGGGCTCGCCCGCCGGCAGTTCGCGCACGCAGATGACTTTCGATTCCAGGGTCATCACCGGCTGCAAACGCGCGGCAACCGCCTGGTCTTCGCCAAAGGGCGTTGCGCCGTAGAGCATGATGCCGGGCCGCACCCAATCACTGGAGACGCCCGGCCAACCCATTACCGACGGCGAGTTGCGCAGGCTGACCTGGGCCGCCAGGCCCTGGCGCGCCGCATCGAATACCGCGACCTGCTCATCGCTGCTTGTGCAGTCCAGTTCATCGGCGCGAGCGAAGTGGCTCATCAACACGATCTTGGCCACTTTGCCACTGGCCAGCAGGCGCTGGTAGGCGTCGTGATAATCCTTGGGATGCAAACCAACCCGGTGCATGCCCGAATCCAGCTTCAACCACACCGTCAGCGGCTTGCTCAGGCGCGCCTGTTCAATCGCCTCCAGTTGCCACAGCGAATGCACCACGCACCACAAGTCATGCTCAATGATCAGCGGCAGTTCGTCGGCCTCGAAGAACCCTTCGAGCAACAACATCGGCCCACGAATTGCGGCGGCGCGCAGCTCCAGCGCCTCCTCGATACAGGCCACGGCAAAACCGTCGGCCTGGTCTTCCAGGGCCTGGGCCACGCGCACGGCACCATGGCCATAGGCGTCGGCCTTGATCACGGCAAGGGCCTTGGCCCCGGTCAGTTCGCGGGCCAATTGGTAGTTGTGGCGCAGGGCTTGTAGGTCGATCAGGGCACGGGCAGGACGCATGGCGGCAGGCTTCTAGGCGGCGGTGGGAAGAAAAAACCGGTACCGGCCAATAGCGCCGGCACCGCAAGAGGGATCGTTTAAGGCAGAGCGGCCACGACAGACAGCTCGACCAGGATTTCTGGCTCACACAGTTTCGACTCGACCGTGGCACGGGCCGGGGCCGCGCCTTTTGGCAGCCACTTGTCCCAAACCGCGTTCATGCCGGCAAAGTCGGCGTCGATGTCTTTGAGGTAGATCGTCACCGACAGCAACTTGGTTTTATCGGTACCGGCCAAATCCAGCAAACGCTCGATATTGGCCAGGGTTTCACGAGTCTGCTGTTCAATCCCGGCACTCATGTCGTCGCCGACTTGCCCTGCCAGATACACGGTACCGCTGTGGACAACGATCTGGCTCATGCGCTCATTGGTGAGCTGGCGCTGGATTGACATGTTTTGTGGACTCCTGAGGGTTGCCGTAACGGGAAATATCAAGGCCAGCGGCACTGATCTGCGGGGTTTTCTTCGCCATCAGGTCCGCCAGCAGGCGACCAGAGCCACAGGCCATGGTCCAGCCGAGGGTGCCGTGGCCAGTATTCAAGAACAGGTTTTTGAAAGGCGTGGCGCCGACGATCGGCGTACCGTCCGGGGTGGTCGGGCGCAGGCCGGTCCAGAACGTCGCTTCGCTCAAATCACCGCCCTGAGGATAAAGGTCGTTGACGATCATCTCCAGGGTTTCGCGCCGGCGCGGGTTCAGCGACAGGTCAAAACCGGCTATTTCAGCCATGCCACCGACGCGGATGCGGTTGTCGAAACGGGTGATCGCAACCTTGTAGGTTTCGTCGAGAATAGTCGAAGTCGGGGCCATCGCCGGGTTGGTGATCGGCACGGTCAGGGAGTAACCCTTGAGCGGATACACCGGCGCCTTGATCCCCAGTGGCTTGAGCAACTGCGGCGAGTAACTGCCCAGGGCCAGCACGTAGCGGTCGGCGGTTTCCAGCTTGCCGTCGATCCACACGCCGTTGATGCGATCACCGGCGTGGTCCAGGCGTTGAATGTCCTGCTCAAAACGGAATTCCACCCCCAACTGCTTGCACATGTCGGCCAGGCGGGTGGTGAACATCTGGCAGTCGCCGGTCTGGTCATTGGGCAGGCGCAAGGCACCGGCGAGGATATCCGTGACGCTGGCCAGGGCCGGCTCGACGCGGGCAATGCCGGCGCGGTCAAGCAGCTCGAACGGCACGCCGGACTCTTTCAGCACGGCGATATCCTTGGCCGCGCCATCCAGTTGCGCCTGGGTGCGGAACAATTGGGTAGTCCCCAGGCTGCGCCCTTCGTAGGCAATGCCGGTTTCGGCGCGCAGCTCATCGAGGCAGTCGCGGCTGTACTCGGACAGGCGCACCATGCGCTCTTTGTTCACGGCATAACGGTTGGCCGTGCAGTTGCGCAGCATCTGCGCCATCCACAGGTATTGGTCGATATCGGCCGTGGCCTTGATCGCCAGCGGCGCATGGCGCTGCAGCAACCACTTGATGGCCTTGAGCGGCACACCCGGCGCGGCCCACGGCGATGCATAGCCGGGCGAGACCTGGCCGGCGTTGGCGAAGCTGGTCTCCATTGCAACGGCCGGCTGGCGGTCGACCACGACCACCTCAAAACCGGCACGCGCCAAATAGTAGGCACTGGCCACACCAATGACACCGCTACCCAAGACCAAAACCCGCATTTTTATATCCTCATCACGGCTTGACCGCTGACGTTTGTTGTTCGGCACAAAGATGTGAGCAGTATAAAAAGCAATGACCAGTGCATTTCACTATATAAGTGCCTATATTTGGCGACAATTCTCGGCAAAAACCCTTTTCACGGAGGAGCATCCCCTATGCGGACCAATACCCAGACCAAGCGGGAGCTGGACAAGATCGACCGCAACATCCTGCGCATCCTGCAGGCCGACGGGCGGATTTCGTTTACCGAGCTAGGGGAGAAGGTAGGACTGTCGACCACGCCGTGCACCGAACGGGTCCGGCGCCTGGAGCGCGAGGGGATCATCATGGGCTACAACGCCCGCCTCAATCCGCAGCACTTGAAGGGTAGCCTGCTGGTGTTTGTCGAGATCAGCCTCGACTACAAATCCGGCGATACCTTCGAAGAATTCCGACGTGCCGTGCTGAAACTGCCCCATGTGCTGGAGTGCCACCTGGTCTCGGGGGATTTCGACTATCTGGTGAAGGCGCGGATTTCCGAGATGGCGTCGTACCGCAAACTGCTGGGCGATATCCTGCTCAAGCTGCCCCATGTGCGCGAGTCCAAGAGCTATATCGTGATGGAAGAGGTGAAGGAGAGCCTGAACCTGCCGATCCCGGATTGACCCTGTGGGCGCTACACCGTCATCGCAGGCAAGCCAGCTCCCACCTTTTGACCGGGTACATCTGTCAGACCAGCACCTGCCGCGTCGTCGCCATGTACTCGTGAATCTGCTTCTCCACCCGCGGGTGAATCAGCTCCACCGGGCCTCGATTGTTGGGGCATGGCAGGCTGGGCGTGGTACCAAACAACCTACAGATCAACGGGCGCTCGTCGTACACCGTGCAACCGTTGGGCCCCAGGTGCACACAGTTCAGCTCATCCATGGCCGCTTCCTGCTCGGCCGCAGTCTTGCGCGGCAGGCGCGACATTTCCTCGGTGGATGTAGTCACCGGCCCACAGCAATCATGGCAACCCGGCACACACTCGAACGAGGGGATCTGCCGGCGCAGCGCGTTGACTTTCTGGCTGTTACAACTCATCGAAACCCATACCGAACGGCGAATAGGCGTGGATTTTGCCCTAAAAGCCCCGAGTGAGACAGCTTCACCCGACCGCTGTATCCTGCGTCAAATTTTCCAAACACGGATGCTCCCCATGACCGCCAGCGCCCGGCACACCGCTTCCTACTACGCCGCCAGCAGCCTGGCGCAACCCGATTACCCGGCACTGGCGGGCGAAGTGGTCGCCGATGTGTGCGTGGTCGGCGGCGGGTTTTCCGGGCTGAACACCGCGCTGGAGCTGGCAGAACGGGGCTTTAGCGTGGTGCTGCTGGAGGCACGCAAGATCGCCTGGGGCGCCAGCGGGCGCAACGGTGGGCAGTTGATTCGCGGCGTCGGCCATGGCCTCGATCAGTTTGCCAATGTGGTCGGCAGCGAAGGCGTGCGGCAGATGAAGCTGATGGGCCTGGAAGCCGTGGAAATCGTGCGCCAGCGGGTCGAGCGCTTCCAGATTGATTGCGACCTGACCTGGGGCTACTGCGACCTGGCCAACAAGCCCCGCGACTTGCAGGGCCTGGCCGCCGACGCCGAAGAGCTGCACGACCTGGGCTATCGACATGAACTGCGCCTGCTGCAAGCCGGGGAAATGCGCAGCGTGATCGGCTCCGACCGTTACGTGGGCGGCATGATCGACATGGGCTCCGGCCACCTGCACCCGCTGAACCTGGCCCTTGGCGAAGCGGGCGCCGCGCAGCAACTGGGCGTGAGGCTGTTCGAGCAGTCCGAAGCCCTGCGCATCGACTACGGCCCTGAAGTCAAAGTCCACACCGCCCACGGCAGTGTGCGCGCCAAGACTCTGGTGCTGGGCTGCAATGCCTACCTCAATGGCCTCAACCCTCACCTGAGCGGCAAGGTGCTGCCCGCCGGCAGCTACATCATTGCCACCGAACCCTTGAGCCCAACCCAGGCCGCCGAGTTACTGCCGCAAAACATGGCGGTGTGTGATCAGCGGGTCACGGTGGACTACTTCCGTTTATCGGCCGACCGGCGCCTGCTGTTTGGCGGTGCTTGCCACTATTCCGGACGCGATCCCCAGGACATTGGCGCCTATATGCGGCCGAAGATGCTCAAGGTCTTCCCGCAATTGGCCGAAGCGAAGATCGACTATCAATGGGGCGGCATGATCGGCATCGGCGCCAACCGCCTGCCGCAGATTGGCCGGCTGGCCGACCAGCCCAATGTGTACTTTGCCCAGGCCTACGCCGGCCATGGCCTGAACGCCACCCACCTGGCCGGCAAACTGTTGGCAGAAGCCATCAGCGGCCAGCAGAGTGGGCGCTTCGATCTGTTTGCCCAGGTGCCACACATCACCTTCCCTGGCGGCAAGCACTTGCGCTCACCGCTACTGGCCCTGGGCATGCTCTGGCACCGCCTGAAAGAACTGCTCTGACTCAACTGCGCCAGAACGGCTTCAAGCCTTCCCGGCGCGCTTGTTCAGTACTCAAGCCGATATCGCGCAGTTGCTCCGTGGTCAGGTCCAGCAAGGCCTGGCGCGTGTGGCGACGGCGCCAGAACAGTTCCCAACGGCTCGGATTACCCGGCGCCAGCCCGGTCAGCCCGCGCTCCTGCCCTGCTTCCAGTTCCTGACTGTGTAGTGCCAGCCGCACATCGCTCAAGCCATTCATTGTCCTGCCCCTCATTTGCCTGTTGCCATGAGTGACTAGAATGGACGGCACGGCAAAACCATTACAGATTCAACCAACTTTTATTAAATCCATACAGATACTCCCAACCACGGGCTGAATCCTGTATTTTCCTTGCATCTGTACTGGTCCCCTGGGAGTGACCGCAATGACCCTCTACGTCAACCTCGCCGAACTGCTGGGCACCCGTATCGAACAGGGCTTCTATCGCCCCGGCGATCGCTTACCCTCCGTGCGTGCCTTGAGTGTGGAACACGGGGTCAGCCTGAGCACCGTGCAACAGGCTTACCGAATGCTCGAAGACAACGGCCTGGCGACGCCCAAGCCGAAATCCGGCTACTTCGTGCCCGTCGGTCGCGAACTGCCCGCGCTGCCTGCCGTGGGTCGGCCGGCCCAGCGCCCGGTGGAGATTTCCCAGTGGGACCAGGTGCTGGAACTGATCCGCGCGGTGCCGCGCAAAGATGTCATACAGATGGGCCGTGGCATGCCGGATGTCCTGTCACCGACCCTCAAACCCCTGCTGCGCAGCCTGGCCCGGGTCAGCCGCCGCCAGGATCTGCCAGGCCTGTACTACGACAATATCTACGGCTGTATGGAGCTGCGTGAACAAATAGCCCGTCTGTCATTGGATTCCGGCTGTCAACTCGACGCCCAGGACATCGTGATCACTACCGGCTGCCATGAGGCACTGTCCTCCAGCATCCGTGCCATTTGCGAGCCCGGCGATATCGTCGCCGTCGACTCGCCAAGCTTCCACGGCGCCATGCAGACCCTCAAGGGCCTGGGCATGAAAGCCCTGGAAATCCCCACCGACCCGCTCACCGGCATCAGCCTGGAAGCCCTGGAACTGGCCCTGGAGCAATGGCCGATCAAAGTCATCCAGTTGACCCCCAACTGCAACAACCCCCTGGGCTACATCATGCCCGAGGCACGCAAACGGGCGCTGCTGACCCTGGCCCAGCGCTTTGACGTGGCGATTATCGAAGACGATGTGTATGGCGAGCTGGCCTACAGCTACCCGCGACCACGCACCATCAAATCCTTCGACGAAGATGGCCGCGTCCTACTCTGCAGTTCCTTCTCCAAAACCCTGGCCCCCGGCCTGCGGATCGGCTGGGTAGCGCCGGGCCGTTACCTGGAGCGGGTGCTGCACATGAAATACATCAGCACCGGCTCCACCGCCACCCAGCCGCAGATCGCCATTGCCGAGTTCCTCAAGAACGGGCACTTCGAGCCGCATTTGCGGCGGATGCGCAGCCAATACCAGCGCAATCGCGACCTGATGCTCGATTGGGTCAGCCGCTATTTCCCGGCCGGCACCCGCGCCAGCCGGCCACAGGGCAGCTTTATGCTGTGGGTGGAGTTGCCCGAAGGTTTCGACACCCTCAAGCTCAACCGGGCCCTGGTCGAGCAAGGCGTACAGATTGCCGTGGGCAGCATCTTCTCGGCCTCGGGCAAATACCGTAACTGCCTGCGGATGAACTACGCTGCCAAGCCAACCCCCCCGATTGAAGAGGCGGTGCGCAAGGTCGGGGCAACGGCGATCAAAATGCTCGCCGAAGCCGAACAGCGGGTGGACTGACCTTTTGCCAGCAATCACCGTCATATGCCCACCAACGCCCTGATTCGGAACCTGTCGCCTTGATGAGCCAACGGCTGTTAGCGTTTTTTTTGCTGGGGTTCCTGGGCCTGGGCGGTTGCGCCACCCTGGATGTGCCCAGGGTGGCCAGCGAGGCGCTGCCGGCGACGCAGTCCGCCTTTGGTCGCTCGATCCAGGCCCAGGCCGCGCCCTACCAGGGCCGCTCCGGGTTCCGCCTGCTGCCCAACAGCAGCGAAGCGTTCATGGCTCGCGCCGAATTGATCCGCAATGCCCAGACCAGCCTCGACTTGCAGTACTACATCGTCCATGACGGCATCAGCACGCGCATGCTGGTGGCCGAGTTACTCACGGCGGCCGACCGTGGCGTGCGGGTGCGCATCCTCCTAGATGACACCACCAGCGACGGCCTGGACCAGATCATCGCCACCCTGGCCGCGCACCCGCAGATCCAGATTCGCCTGTTCAACCCCTTGCACCTGGGGCGCAGCACCGGCGTGACACGGGCCATGGGCCGGCTGTTCAACCTGTCGCTGCAGCACCGGCGCATGCACAACAAGCTGTGGCTGGCGGACAACAGCGTGGCGATTGTCGGCGGGCGCAACCTGGGGGATGAGTATTTCGATGCCGAGCCCAACCTGAACTTCACCGATATCGACATGCTCAGCATCGGGCCCGTGGCCGAGCAACTGGGCCACAGCTTTGACCAGTACTGGAACAGTGCGCTGAGCAAACCCATTGCCGACTTCATCTCCAGCGCCCCGTCCTCCCGCGACCTGGCCACGGCGCGGGGGCTTCTGGAGAACTCCCTGGCCGAGTCGCGCCAGCAAAACCATGCCCTGTACAACCGCCTGCGCACCTACCAGACCCAGCCCCGCATGGACATCTGGCGCCGGGAGCTGATCTGGGCATGGAACCAGGCGCTGTGGGATGCGCCGAGCAAGGTGCTGGCCAAGGCCGATCCTGACCCGCAACTGTTGCTCACCACCCAACTGGGGCCGGAGCTGGAAGGCGTGCACAGTGAACTGATGATGATTTCGGCCTACTTCGTCCCCGGTCAGCCGGGCCTGGTGTACCTGACCGGCCGCGCGGACGCCGGTGTCGACGTGCGTCTGCTGACCAACGCTCTGGAGGCCACCGACGTACCGGCAGTGCATGGCGGCTATGCGCCCTATCGCAAGGCACTGTTGGAGCACGGGGTGAAACTGTACGAACTGCGCCGCCAACCGGGCGACGGCGGCGGCAGTGGCCCGCACCTGCTGGGCAGCCGCGCGCTGCATGGCTCGGACTCCAGCCTGCACAGCAAGGCGATGATCTTTGATCGGCAGAAGTCGTTTATCGGCTCATTCAATTTCGACCCGCGTTCGGTGCTGTGGAACACCGAGGTTGGCGTGCTGGTGGACAGCCCCGAGCTGGCCGAGCATGTACGCAACCTGGCCCTGCAAGGGATGGCGCCGGCCTTGAGTTATGAGGCGAAGCTGCAGGATGGCCAGGTGGTATGGGTGACAGAAGACAACGGCCAGTTGCACACCCTGACCCGCGAGCCGGGCAGTTGGTGGCGCCGCTTCAATGCCTGGTTTGCCACCACTGTGGGCCTGGAGCGCATGCTCTAAGCACCACCAAAATCCAATCTGGGAGCACTTCCAGGTCAGGCCGGCTGCTCGGCGCCAAACGCCCCTTGGCGCAACAACAGAATCACCAGCCCCAAGGCCCCCGCCGCCATTAACAATGGCAACGCATGCCCGCTGATCCACTGGCTGCCCGCGCCCGCCACCAGTGGGCCGATCAGGCAACCAATCCCCCACAACTGCGCAATATGGGCATTGGCCCGCACCAACGCATCGTCACGGTAGCGCTCGCCGATCAGGATCAACGACAAGGTGAACAAGCCCCCGGCGCTGGCACCGAACAGCACCCAGATCGGCCAGATCAGCCAGGTATCGAGCAGCGGCGCAATGGCCAGGCTCGACAGCAGCAACAACACCGCGCACCCCAGAAACAGGGTACGCCTGGGCAGGTAATCAGCCAGCGCGCCAATCGGCAATTGCAGCAAGGCATCGCCGACCACCACGGTGCTGACCATCGCCAGCGCCACCTCAGCGGTAAAACCCTGCTGCAGGCAATACACCGGCAGCAGCGTCAGAATCATCGCCTCGAACGCGGCAAACAACGCCACCGCCCAGGCAATCGCCGGCAGGCCCCGGCAAAAACCCCACAAGTCGCCAAAGGTCACGCTGAAGGCCTCCGCCGTCGGCGCCCCGCTGCGCCCCAACAGCAGGAACGGCGCAATGATCAGCAGGCCGACGCCGACCCAGAAGCCATAGTCATGATCGGTCCCCAGTACGCCGAGCAACAACGGCCCCGACAGCTGGCTCAAGGCGTAGGTACAGCCATACAGCGCCACCAGCCGGCCACGCCACTGCTCCACCACCAGTTGATTGATCCAGCTTTCGCCGAGGATAAACACGATGGTCAGGATCACCCCGATCATCAACCGCAGCACCAGCCACACCGGATAGCTGGGCAGTACCGCCAGCAAACCGATGGAAATCGCCCCAGCCCACAGGCACAGACGCATCAGGTTCGCCGTGCCCAACCAGGAAGCCAGGCGGCTGGAGACCTTGGCGCCCAACAGCACACCGAACGCCGGCATCGCCGCCATGATGCCGATGGCAAAGTTGCCATAGCCCCAGCTTTCCAGGCGCAGGGACACCAGCGGCATGCTCACGCCCAGGGCGAGGCCGACGCTGAGTACCGAGGCCAGGACGGCGAAGTAAGTCGCCCAACGCATTGCCACGCTCCTGTGGGTTATTTCCAGATCACGCAAAATACTGTGGGAGCGGGCTTGCCCGCGATGAGGGAGTACCAGCCAACTCATGAGTGACTGATATACCGCTATCGCGGGCAAGCCCGCTCCCACATGTGGATCTACTGCAGCTGGGGCCCGGAGTCCGGGTTTACAGCTTGATCCAGGTCGCCTTCAGCTCGGTGTACTTGTCGAACGCGTGCAGCGACTTGTCGCGACCGTTGCCCGACTGCTTGAACCCGCCAAATGGCGCAGTCATGTCGCCGCCATCGTACTGGTTGACCCACACGCTACCGGCGCGCAGGGCCTTGGCGGTCAGGTGCGCCTTGGAGATATCCGAAGTCCAGACCGCAGCGGCCAGGCCATAAGGCGTGTCGTTGGCAATCGCCACGGCTTCTTCCGCGCTGTCGAACGTCAGCACCGACAGCACAGGGCCAAAGATCTCTTCCTGGGCAATCTTCATGGCGTTGGTCACACCGTCGAAAATCGTCGGTTCGACGTAGGTACCGCCAGTTTCCTGCAGGGTGCGCTTGCCACCGGCCACCAGCTTGGCGCCATCGGCGTGCCCGGCTTCGATGTACGACAGCACGGTGTTCATCTGCTGGGTATCCACCAGCGCGCCGACGTTGGTAGCCGGGTCCAGCGGGTTGCCCGGCTTCCAGCCCTTGAGGGCCTCGATCACCATTGGCAGGAATTTGTCCTTGATCGAACGCTCCACCAGCAGGCGCGAGCCGGCAGTGCAGACTTCGCCCTGGTTGAAAGCAATGGCGCCAGCCGCGGATTCGGCAGCGGCTTGCAGGTCCGGGGCATCGGCAAACACGATGTTCGGGCTCTTGCCGCCAGCTTCCAGCCAGACGCGTTTCATGTTCGATTCGCCGGAGTAGATCATCAGTTGCTTGGCGATCTTGGTCGAACCGGTGAACACCAGGGTATCGACGTCCATATGCAGCGCCAGGGCCTTGCCGACAGTGTGGCCATAACCCGGCAGCACGTTGAGCACACCCTTGGGGATACCCGCTTCAACGGCCAGGGCAGCGATGCGGATGGCGGTCAGCGGCGATTTTTCCGAAGGCTTGAGCACGACCGAGTTGCCGGTGGACAGCGCCGGCCCCAGCTTCCAGCAGGCCATCATCAGCGGGAAGTTCCACGGCACGATGGCCGCCACTACGCCGACGGGCTCGCGGGTCACCAGGCCCAGTTGGTCATGGGGGGTGGCGGCGACTTCGTCGTAAATCTTGTCGATGGCCTCGCCACTCCAGCTCAGGGCTTGCGCCGCGCCAGGGATGTCGATGCCCAGGGAATCGCCGATGGGCTTGCCCATGTCCAGGGTTTCGAGCAGGGCCAGCTCTTCGGCGTTGGCCTTGAGCAGCGCGGCGAAACGGATCATGGTGGCTTTGCGCTTGGCCGGGGCCAGGCGAGACCATGCACCGGAGTTGAAAGTGGCGCGGGCGTTTTCCACGGCGCGCTGGGCGTCGGCGACGTCACAACTGGCAACCGTGGTCAGCAGGCGGCCATCGACTGGGCTGAGGCATTCGAACGTGTCGCCGGAAACTGCGGCGGTGTACTCGCCATTGATATAGGCGCGGCCTTCGATCTTCAGATCCTTGGCGCGTTGTTCCCAGTCGGCACGGGTCAGGGTGGTCATGCGAGTGTCCTCCTCTTATTAAATATAAGGGCCCGGCGTTATAACCGCTCCCTTCCAAATGCTTGCCCGGCCAGCCAGCTATTCGGTCCGAGGCACCCGCCACCCTAAACCAGCCGCAAGGGATGTTTCAATATATTTGACATAACGGCCGCAAACGCCCTTGCGATGTTCATTTTAATAAACATAGACTTTGGCTCTCCAACCCCAGGCCTAGACGGGATACGTGCATGAACATTCAGGATGTCGTCGATTTCAGCCAGGCGAACACCGCCGCCGAACGCTACCGCCCCGCCACAGAAAAAATCCTCAAGGGCGACCCCGAGCAGACGCTCTTCAACCACTACAACAGCCCGTGCGGCCAGATGAACGCCGGGGTCTGGGAGGGTGAAGTCGGGCAATGGACGGTGAACTACACCGAGCACGAGTACTGCGAGATCGTGCAGGGGGTTTCGGTGCTACGCGATGCCGAAGGCAACGCCAAGACCTTGCGCGCCGGTGACCGCTTCGTGATCCCGGCCGGTTTCAGTGGCACCTGGGAAGTGCTGGAGCCGTGCCGCAAGATCTACGTGGTGTTCGAAGAAAAAGCCTGATCGGTCGACCGCGACTTTTCAAAAGGCAAAAAAAACCCGCATCGTGAGATGCGGGTTTTTTTCACAAGAAAGAAAACCAATTACTTGATTTTGCCTTCTTTGTAGATCACGTGCTTGCGAACGCGCGGGTCGAACATTTTCTTTTCGAGCTTGTCCGGGGTAGTACGCTTGTTCTTGTCGGTAGTGTAGAAGTGACCAGTACCGGCGCTAGAGATCATTCGAATCAATTCACGCATGATTTAGCTCCTTAGATTTTGCCGTCGCGGCGCAGTTCAGCGAGCACGACAGTGATGCCACGCTTGTCGATGATGCGCATGCCTTTGGCAGATACGCGCAGACGGACAAAACGTTTCTCTTCTTCAACCCAGAAGCGGTGATGCTGCAGGTTTGGCAGGAAACGACGACGGGTTTTGTTGTTTGCGTGGGAAATGTTATTCCCAGTCACCGGACCCTTACCGGTAACTTGACAGACTCTCGACATGCCTCAGCCCTCTAAAACCACATGCCCAACCCGGCATGGGTTGGCCGCTTAATCTCTCAGTCATTTGGCGCCAGGCGCCGCGTTTCTTTAAGGGTCTTACCGGCTACACCTACAGTGAAGGAACCGGGCCCCTAGAAAAGAGCGCTGCTTTATACCAGAAAGACCCCAGTGCAACAACAGCCGGTGTGTTTTTCCCGCTGTAAATCTCGCCCAAGCAGCTCTCAAGCGCTGCCAGGGTGGGCCGCCGTGCCGCCGGACCGCTCGTCGCACCGAATGATTTATCGCCGCTGTTTGTAGGCCAAGGCCCCGGGCAAAATGACCTGAAGCGCCATCAAAACAGTATTTGTCCTAAATGCACAGGCAAAAATGGGCTAGTCATTTGTGAATCAGGCCACTACGGTAGGCCTTTTCCAGACTGCACTCGCAGATGGGCCTCCGATCTGCAAAGGAAACCGACCATGCGCCTCGCTGCCCTGCCACTTCTACTCGCCCCGCTCTTCCTCGCCCCGCTGGCCCAGGCGGCCTCCACGTTGAGCGTCTGCACCGAGGCCAGCCCCGAAGGGTTCGATGTGGTGCAGTACAACTCGCTGACCACCACCAACGCCTCGGCGGATGTGCTGATGAACCGCCTGGTGGACTACGACGCCACGAGCGGCAAGCTGGTGCCGAGCCTGGCCGACAGCTGGGAAGTCTCGCCGGACGGCCTGACCTACACCTTTAAATTGCACCCCGGCGTCAAATTCCACCGCACTGCGTATTTCAGCCCAAGCCGCAGCCTTACCGCCGAAGATGTACGTTTCAGCTTCGAGCGCATGCTCGACCCGGCCAATCCCTGGCACCAGATCGCCCAGAGCGGCTTCCCCCACGCCCAGTCCTTGCAACTGCCGGCGCTGATCAAAAAGATCGACGCCCTGGATCCGCTGACCGTGCGCTTTACCCTGGATCACGCCGACTCCACGTTCCTCGCCGCGCTGAGCATGGGCTTTGCCTCGATCTACCCGGCCGAATACGCCGACAAGTTGCTCAAGGCCGGCACCCCGGAAAAGCTCAATAGCCAACCCATCGGCACCGGCCCCTTTGTTTTCGGGCGTTTCCAGAAAGATGCAGCGATTCGCTACAAAGCCAACCCGGATTACTTCGCCGGCAAGCCTGCTGTGGATAACTTGATCTTTGCCATCACCCCGGACGCCAACGTACGCCTGCAGAAACTGCGCCGGGATGAGTGCCAGATCGCCTTGTCACCCAAGCCCCTGGATATCGGCGAGGCGCAAAAGGATGCGGCGCTCAAGGTGGAAAAGACCGCAGCCTTCATGACCGCGTTTGTGGCCATCAACAGCCAGCACCCACCGTTGGACAAGCCAGAAGTGCGCCAGGCGATCAACCTGGCCTTCGACAAGGCCAGCTACCTCAAGGCCGTGTTTGAAGGCACCGCCGAAGCCGCCACCGGCCCCTACCCGCCCAATACCTGGGGTTTTGCCAAGGAATTGCCGGGTTATCCACAGGACATCGCCAAGGCCAAGGCCCTGCTGGCCCGCGCCGGGCTGAGTGACGGCTTCAAGACCACCCTTTGGACCCGGCCCTCGGGCAGCCTGCTCAACCCCAACCCAAGCCTGGGCGCACAACTGCTGCAGGCGGACCTGGCCAAGGTCGGCATCCAGGCCGAGATCCGCGTGATCGAATGGGGCGAGCTGATCCGCCGCGCCAAGGCTGGCGAGCACGACCTGCTGTTTATGGGCTGGGCCGGCGACAACGGCGACCCGGATAACTTCCTGACCCCGCAGTTTTCCTGCGCGGCGGTAAAATCCGGCACCAACTTTGCCCGTTACTGCGACCCGGCACTGGACAAGCTGATCAGTGCCGGCAAGACCACCAATGAGCAAGGCGTGCGCAGCAAGCTGTATCAACAGGCACAGGCGCAGATCCAGCAGCAGGCGCTGTGGTTGCCACTGGCTCATCCGACGGCCTTTGCCCTGACCCGTAAAAATGTCGAGGGGTATCAGGTCAGCCCGTTTGGGCGCCAGGATTTCTCCAAGGTCAGCGTGAAGCCCTGACCCGGCCGTTGTAGGAGCCGGCAAGCCGACCCCTGCAAGCAACTGCGTTACAGCCAACCGTATTCGGCCATCGACAGCGGGTCACCGTCGCCGATAATGATGTGATCCAGTACCCGCACGTCCACCAGATCGAGGGCCCTTTGCAGATGCTTGGTCAGTTTTCGATCAGCAATGCTGGGCTCGGCATTCCCGGAGGGGTGGTTGTGGCACAGGATCAACGCCGCTGCGTTGTAGTCCAGGGCGCGCTTGACCACCTGTCGCGGGTACACCATGGCATTGTCTATGGTGCCCTGGAACAGCGCTTCGAAGCCCAGCACCCGGTGCCTTGAATCAAGAAACAGGCAGCCGAATATTTCGTGGGGCTCATGGCGCAGCAGCGCCTTGAGGTAGTCACGCACGGCAACCGGGCTTTCCAGCACCGACTCATTGCGCACATGCTCGGCCAGATGGCGCCGGCCCATTTCCAGCACCGCCTGCAACTGGGCGAACTTAGCCGGCCCCAGGCCCAGATGCTGGATGAAGACGGTTTGGCGGGCCTCCAGCAACGAACGCAGGCTGCCAAATTGCCCCAGCAGATGGCGCGCCAAGTCCACCGCGCTTTTACCCGAGACGCCGGTACGCAGGAAAATCGCCAGCAACTCGGCATCCGAGAGACTTGCCGCCCCCAACTCCAAAAGCTTCTCCCGCGGGCGCTCCGCCGCAGGCCAATTGCGAATACTCATGGCACCTCCGTGTGCATGTGCGCCGCTGTTGCATGGCGGACGCTGTGTTATCTTAGCCGCTCTTTTTTGCGCGCGATTTCACCTGGGGAGGGGGGATCGCAACGCCATCACTGAACTGGAAAGGCAAACCAATGCAGCGTCTGTATCGGAAACGCATCGTTCTCGGCGTCGGCGGCGGTATTGCCGCCTACAAGAGCGCAGAGTTGGTTCGCAGGCTCCTGGACCAGGGCGCCGAAGTGCGCGTGGTCATGACCCGTGGCGGCAGTGAGTTCATTACCCCGCTGACCATGCAGGCCCTGTCCGGCCACCCGGTGCACCTGGACCTGCTGGACCCGGCAGCCGAAGCCGCCATGGGCCATATCGAACTGGCCAAATGGGCCGACCTGGTGCTGATCGCACCCGCCACTGCTGACCTCATCGCGCGCCTCGCCCAAGGCATTGCCGACGACCTGCTGACCACGCTGGTGCTGGCCACCGACGCCACCGTCACCATCGCCCCGGCAATGAACCAGGCCATGTGGCGCGACCCCGCCACCCAGGCCAACACCCAACTCCTGCAAAGCCGTGGCCTCAAGGTCTTCGGCCCGGCCTCCGGCAGCCAGGCCTGTGGCGACGTCGGCCTGGGGCGCATGCTCGAAGCCACGGACCTGGCGCTGTGTGCCGCCGAGTGCTTCCAGCATCTGGCCCTGACCGGTAAGCACGTACTGATTACCGCCGGCCCGACCCAGGAAAACATCGACCCGGTGCGCTACATCACCAACCATAGCTCAGGGAAAATGGGCTTTGCCCTGGCAGAAGCGGCGGTTGAGGCAGGCGCACGCGTGACTCTGATCACCGGCCCGGTGCATCTGCCGACCCCGGACCGGGTCACCCGCATCGACGTAGTCAGCGCCCGCGACATGCTCGCTGCCTGTGAGGCGGCGATTCCCTGCGATGTGTTTATCGCGTCGGCAGCGGTCGCAGACTACCGCCCGGAAGTGGTTGCCCCACAAAAACTCAAGAAAGACCCTACAAGCGGCGACGGCCTGCTCCTGCAAATGGTGCGCAACCCGGACATTTTGGCCACCATCGCCACCCGCGCGGATCGTCCGTTCAGCGTCGGTTTCGCTGCCGAAACCGAAAACCTGCTGGACTACGCCGCACGCAAACTGAAAGACAAAAACCTCGACCTGATCGTTGCCAATGACGTCGCCAACCCGAGCATCGGCTTCAACAGCGAGGAAAACGCCTGCAGCGTGATTGATCGCGAGCTGCACGCCACCCTTTTCGCCCAGACCAGCAAGGGCAAGATTGCCCGCCAACTGATCTCTTTTATCGCCCAACGGCTGAACCAGGTTTAATGTCCATGCACGCTTTGCAAGCCAAGATCCTCGACCCCCGCCTCGGCACCGACTTCCCACTGCCGGCCTACGCCACACCGGGCTCCGCCGGCCTGGACCTGCGCGCCATGCTCAAGCAAGACACCGTCCTTGAGCCGGGCCAGACCCTGCTGATCCCCACCGGCCTGTCGATCTACGTCGGCGACCCCGGCCTGGCCGCCTTGATCCTGCCGCGCTCCGGCCTGGGTCACAAACACGGGATCGTGCTGGGCAACCTGGTGGGCTTGATCGACTCGGACTACCAGGGCGAATTGATGGTCTCGTGCTGGAACCGTGGCCAGACTGCCTTCAACATCGCCGTCGGCGAGCGCATTGCTCAACTGGTCCTGGTGCCGGTGGTGCAGGCACATTTCGAACTGGTCACCGAGTTCGACGAAACCCAGCGTGGCGCGGGCGGTTTCGGGCATTCCGGCAGCCACTGACTACGCTCAGGCATGCCGGACTCTGCGTCCGACATGCCCCAGTGGCATTTTCGCACCACGAACTCTAGGGCAAAAACGCCGTCTTACCCTTCAGTTTGAGCCTGCCGGTCGCCACATTCAGGCCTGTCCGCCCCGTATCGATGGAGTTTCCCCAGTGATGAGCAACGCAGCCCCAGTCGCACCGACGTTTCCCGACAGCATTTTCCGCGCCTACGACATCCGTGGTGTCGTCCCGAAAACCCTGACCGCCGAAACCGCCTACTGGATCGGCCGCGCCATCGGCTCGCAAAGCCTGGCCCAGGGCGAGCCCAACGTCTCTGTGGGACGTGACGGTCGCCTGTCCGGCCCCGAGCTGGTGGAGCGCCTGATCCAGGGCCTGGCCGACAGCGGCTGTCATGTCAGCGACGTTGGCCTGGTGCCGACCCCGGCGCTGTACTACGCCGCCAACGTGCTGGCCGGCAAATCCGGCGTGATGCTCACTGGCAGCCACAACCCATCGGACTACAACGGCTTCAAGATCGTGATTGCCGGCGATACCCTTGCCAACGAACAGATCCAGGCCCTGCACACTCGCCTCAAGACCAATGACCTGACCAGCGGTAAGGGCAGCATCACCAAGGTCGATATCCTCCAGCGCTACTCGGACGAAATCACCCGTGACGTCAAGCTCGAGCGGCGCCTGAAAGTCGTGGTGGACTGCGGCAACGGCGCGGCCGGCGTGATCGCCCCGCAACTGCTCGAAGCCTTGAACTGCGAAGTGATCCCGCTGTTCTGCGAAGTCGACGGCAATTTCCCCAACCATCACCCGGACCCGGGCAAGCCTGAAAATCTGGTGGACCTGATCGCCAAGGTCGCAGAAGTGGGCGCCGATGTCGGCCTGGCCTTCGATGGCGACGGCGACCGCGTAGGCGTGGTGACCAACACCGGCAGCATCGTGTTCCCCGACCGCCTGCTGATGCTGTTCGCCCGCGACGTAGTGGCGCGCAACCCCGGTGCCGAGATCATCTTCGACGTCAAATGCACCCGGCGCCTGACGCCGTTGATCAAGGAATACGGCGGCCGCCCACTGATGTGGAAGACCGGTCACTCGTTGATCAAAAAGAAAATGAAAGAAACCGGCGCCCTGCTGGCCGGCGAAATGAGCGGCCATGTGTTCTTCAAGGAGCGCTGGTTCGGTTTTGACGACGGCATCTACAGCGCCGCCCGCCTGCTGGAGATCCTCAGCAAGGAAAAATCCAGCGCTGAAGACTTGTTCGAGACCTTCCCGAACGATATTTCTACGCCGGAAATCAATATCCATGTGACCGAAGAGAGCAAATTCAGCATCATTGACGCATTGCACGATGCGCAATGGGGTGCAGGCGCCAACCTGACCACCATTGATGGTGTGCGAGTCGATTATGCCGAAGGCTGGGGCCTGGTTCGCGCGTCCAACACCACTCCGGTGCTGGTTCTGCGTTTCGAGGCGGATACCGAGGCCGAGTTGCAGCGCATCAAGGACGTGTTCCACGCCCAGTTGAAACGTGTTGCCCCTGATCTCCAACTACCGTTCTGATTATTTGCCCCGGAGCCCTGAATGACCCTCGAACGCGAAGCCGCCGCCAACACCGCCAAGGTCCTTTCCGAAGCGTTGCCTTACATTCGACGCTACGTCGGCAAGACGCTGGTGATCAAGTACGGCGGCAATGCCATGGAAAGCGACGAGCTGAAAACCGGCTTTGCCCGTGACATCGTGCTGATGAAAGCTGTCGGGATCAACCCGGTGGTGGTGCACGGCGGCGGCCCGCAAATCGGTGACCTGCTCAAGCGCCTGTCCATCGAGAGTCATTTCATCGACGGCATGCGCGTTACCGATGCGCAGACCATGGACGTGGTGGAGATGGTCCTGGGCGGCCAGGTGAACAAAGACATCGTCAACCTGATCAACCGTCACGGCGGCAGCGCCATCGGCCTGACCGGCAAGGACGCCGAGCTGATCCGTGCGAAGAAACTTACCGTGACCCGCAAGACTCCGGAGATGACCCAGCCGGAAATCATCGACATCGGCCAGGTGGGCGAAGTGATCGGCATCAACACCGATTTGCTCAACCTGCTGGTCAAGGGCGACTTCATCCCGGTCATCGCGCCGATTGGCGTGGGGGCCAATGGCGAGTCCTACAACATCAACGCCGATCTGGTGGCGGGCAAGGTGGCCGAGGCACTCAAGGCCGAGAAGCTGATGCTGCTGACCAATATCGCCGGCCTGATGGACAAGGAAGGCAAGGTTCTGACCGGCCTGACTACCCAGCAAGTCGACGATCTGATCGCCGACGGCACCATCTACGGCGGCATGCTGCCGAAGATCCGCTGCGCACTGGAAGCGGTGCAGGGTGGCGTAGGCAGCTCGCTGATCATCGACGGCCGGGTGCCCAATGCGGTGCTGCTGGAGATCTTCACTGATACGGGCATGGGTACGCTGATCAGCAATCGCAAGCGTCCGTAAGCGCTGAAACAAAAAGCCCCCGTTCAACTGGATTGAACGGGGGCTTTTTTGTGGCCAATCTGCAACAGGGTGGGTATCCCCTGTGTCAGACGCCAAACTGCTCGCGGTACGCACGCACTGCCGGCAGATGCTGCTTGAGCTGCGGGTCGTCTTCCAGGAACTGCAATACCTGGTTCAGCGACACGATGCTCACCACGGGAATCCCGAAGTCACGTTCCACTTCCTGGATCGCCGACAACTCACCGTTGCCGCGTTCCTGGCGGTTCAACGCGATCAGCACGCCCGCAGCCTTGGCGCCGTCCTGGGACGCAATGATCTGCATCACTTCACGAATCGCGGTACCGGCAGTGATCACGTCGTCGATGATCAGCACATCGCCGGTCAGCGGCGCGCCGACCAGGCTGCCGCCCTCACCGTGGGCCTTGGCTTCCTTGCGGTTGAAGCACCACGGCAGATCGCGGTCGTGGTGTTCAGCCAGGGCCACTGCGGTTGCGGCGGCCAACGGAATACCTTTGTAGGCCGGGCCAAACAGCACGTCGAAGGCAATACCGCTTTCAACGATGGCGGCGGCGTAGAAACGCCCCAGTTGCGCCAGGGCAGAACCCGAGTTGAACAGGCCGGCATTGAAGAAGTATGGGCTGGTGCGCCCGGACTTGAGGGTGAACTCACCGAAGCGCAAAACCCCGCGATCGATGGCAAAACGAATGAAATCGCGTTGATACGCCTGCATGAAAAAAGCCTCAGATACCACGGATTTAGCTAAATAGGTAGACGGCGTGTATCATACACGCACGCGATTTTTGGGGCCATTTATGCGGATCATCAGTGTGAACGTTAATGGTATTCAGGCTGCAGTCGAGCGTGGTTTGCTCAGTTGGCTGCAAGCCCAGAATGCCGACGTCATCTGCCTGCAGGACACCCGCGCCTCCGCCTTTGAACTGGACGACCCAGCCTTCCAACTGGATGGCTACTTCCTTTATGCCTGTGATGCCGAAGTCCCTGCCCAAGGTGGCGTGGCTCTGTACTCACGGTTGCAACCCAAGGCGGTCATCAGCGGCCTCGGCTTCGAGACAGCCGATCGCTACGGGCGCTACCTGCAAGCCGATTTCGACAAAGTCAGTATTGCTACCTTGCTGCTCCCTTCGGGGATGAACGGCGATGAAGACTTGAACCAGAAGTTCAAGCTAATGGACGATTTCGCCCGTTATCTGGATAAACAGCGACGCAAACGCCGCGAGTACATTTATTGTGGCTCGTTGTACGTGGCGCAACAGAAGCTGGATATCAAGAACTGGCGCGACAGCCAGCAATCCCCGGGCTTCCTGGCGCCGGAACGGGCCTGGATGGACGAGATTGTCGGCAACATGGGGTATGTAGATGCCCTGCGTGAAGTCAGCCGCGAAGGCGACCAGTACAGCTGGTGGCCGGACAACGAACAGGCCGAGATGCTTAATCTGGGCTGGCGCTTTGACTACCAGTTGCTGACCCCCGGCCTGCGCCGGTTTGTCCGCAGCGCACGTCTGCCGCGTCAACCGCGCTTCTCGCAACATGCGCCGTTGATCGTGGACTACGACTGGACCTTGACCATCTGAGGTCAATATCCAGGTACAAAAAAACCGACATCGCTGTCGGTTTTTTTGTGGGCGATCATTATTTGATCAATCGCCAGGTGAGCGGGTAACGGTAGGCAATGCCTTTGTTGGCCTTGATCCCGCCAATGATGGTCAAGATCAGTGCGGCAATTACCAGCACCACCATCAACAGGAAGCCGATCACCACGAACCCCAGGACAAAGCAGACCAGCCAGGCGATGGCCACGGTCAGCTGGAAGTTCAGCGCTTCCTTGCCCTGGTCGTCGATCAGCGGGTCCATGTCCTTCTTCACCTGCCACAGGATCAATGGCCCCAACACGCTACCAAAGGGGAACACCAGGCCCAGGAACGCCGCGAAGTGACAGAGCATCGCCCATTGGCGCACTTCCTTGTTCTGGGCTGACACGGGAAGCTGGTTGTCACTCATCGCGTTGCTCCTTGAGGCCGGTTTCAGTCAGCCAGTGCGGCGTTCTGCAGTTCGAAGATTTCGCTCATGCCTTTCTGGGCCAGGGCCAGCATGGCGTTCAGGTCTGCCGGCTGGAATGGCGCGCCTTCGGCGGTGCCCTGCACTTCGATGAACCCACCGGTGCTGGTCATGACCACGTTCAGGTCGGTCTCGGCAGCCGAGTCTTCCAGGTAGTCCAGGTCCAGCACCGGCTCGCCCTGGTACATGCCCACCGATACGGCGGCAATCATCTGCTTGAGCGGGTCGCCGCCTTTCAGGCCGCCGCGCTTCTTGATCACTTTCAGCGCGTCGACCAGGGCCACCATGGCGCCAGTGATGGAGGCGGTGCGGGTGCCGCCGTCGGCCTGGATCACGTCGCAGTCGACGTACAGGGTTACATCGCCCAGTTTAGACATGTCCAGCGCAGCGCGCAGGGAACGGCCGATCAGACGCTGGATTTCCAGGGTACGACCGCCCTGCTTGCCACGGCTGGCTTCACGCTGGTTACGCTCGCCGGTGGCGCGCGGCAACATGCCGTACTCTGCGGTCAACCAACCCTGGCCCTGCCCCTTGAGGAAACGCGGCACGCCATTCTCGACGCTGACGGTGCAGATGACCTTGGTATCGCCAAACTCGACCAGTACAGATCCCTCGGCGTGTTTGGTGTAGTTGCGGGTGATGCGGATCGAGCGGAGCTGATCGGCAGCGCGACCACTTGGACGTTTCATAGGGGATACCTGTACAGAGGACGAAAAACTGCCGAGCATTATAGAGCCGCAGGCCGCTTCTCGGCACTGCTAATAAATTCGGTAACGAATGGACAACCCCTGGCACCCTTTGTCACAGCCCGCATTTGGGGGCGCCCGCCCCGTTGCGCTACAATCCTGCGCCTTCGCAGCCAGTCGGCTTCAATCTACCCACCAGCCCGCCCGTTTGCGGGACTGCATCGCGAGGTACCTCCATGGTGCACAGCATGACTGCCTTTGCCCGCGTCGAAAAAGCCGGCGTCCAGGGCACCCTGAGCTGGGAATTGCGCTCGGTCAACAGCCGCTACCTGGAGCCGCACCTGCGCCTGCCCGAATCCTTCCGCGACCTTGAAGGCGCAGTGCGCGAAGCCCTGCGTGCCGGCATCTCCCGCGGCAAACTGGAATGCACCCTGCGCTTTACCGAGGAAACCACCGGCAAGCCGCTGCAGGTTGACCGCGAGCGCGCCGCGCAACTGGTCGCCGCCGCCGAGACCATCGCCAGCCTGATCAAACAGCCAGCGGCCCTGAACCCCCTGGAAGTGTTGGCCTGGCCTGGGGTGCTGGTGGCCGACGCCACTGACCCGCAAGCGCTGAACGCCGAAGCCCTGGCCCTGTTCAACCAGGGCCTCAAGGAGCTTAAAGCCGGCCGCGAGCGTGAAGGCGCCGAGCTGGCCCGCCTGATCAACGAACGCCTGACGGCCATCGAGGCCGACGTCGTGACCCTGCGCGAACTGGTGCCGCAGATGCTGACCACCCAGCGTCAGAAAGTCCTCGACCGCTTCACCGACATGAAGGCCGACCTCGACCCGGTGCGCCTGGAACAGGAAATGGTCCTGCTCGCACAAAAAAGCGACGTCGCCGAAGAACTCGACCGCCTGAGCACCCATATTCTGGAAGTGCGCCGCGTGCTCAAGTCGGCCGGTGCCGCCGGTCGGCGCCTGGACTTCCTGATGCAGGAACTCAACCGCGAAGCCAATACACTGGGCTCCAAAGCCTTCGATCCGCGCAGCACCACGGCGGCGGTCAACCTCAAAGTGTTGATCGAGCAAATGCGCGAACAAGTACAGAATATTGAGTAAGGCAACTCCCATGACCCACAGCACCGGCACCCTGTACATCATTTCCGCCCCCTCGGGCGCGGGCAAAAGCAGCCTGGTCAAGGCCCTGACCGACACCAACCCGGAGATCCGCGTATCGGTCTCCCACACCACTCGCGCCATGCGCCCGGGTGAGGTGAACGGCGTGAACTATCACTTCGTCGAACGCAGCGAATTCGTGAAGATGATCGAACACGGGGACTTCCTGGAGCGCGCCGAGGTGTTCGGCAACCTCTATGGCACGTCCCAGAGCCACTTGCAGCAGACCCTGGACGAAGGCCACGACCTGATCCTGGAAATCGACTGGCAGGGCGCCGAACAGGTGCGCCAATTGATGCCCAAGGCGCGCTCGATCTTTATCCTGCCGCCGTCCCTGGAGGCCTTGCACCAGCGCCTGACCAATCGCGGCCAGGACAGCGACCAGGTCATCGACGGCCGCATGCGCGAAGCCGTCAGTGAAATGAGCCACTATGTGGACTACGACTACCTGATCATCAACGACGATTTTTCCCACGCCCTGGACGACTTGAAGGCGATTTTCCGCGCCAATCAGCTCCAGCAAAAACGCCAACAGCAGCGTTTTGGCAAATTGTTGGCCGAACTGCTCGGTTGAATGGCTCTTCCCAAAACCGCTGCAAGGGCCTTACATTGGCACTTGTAGCGTGTTTGCCGGGGCCTGCAGAAAATCAGCGCTTCCCTAAACGCTGGTGATTTTTTAAACTGTTGAGTCCGCTCGCCCAACCGGGCAGCGCGCATCTTGCATTCGCTCCGAGGAATACCATGGCCCGCGTAACCGTTGAAGACTGCCTAGAACACGTGGATAACCGCTTTGAGCTGGTCATGCTCTCTACCAAGCGTGCCCGTCAATTGGCCACTGGCGGCAAAGAGCCACTGCTCAATTGGGAAAATGACAAGCCTACCGTGATGGCCCTGCGCGAAATCGCTGCCGGCGTGATGAGCTATGAATACATTGCCAGCGCTGAAATCGTTGAAGACGAACCGCTGTTTGCAGCGTTCGAGGACGAGTCCAACGAGGCCGTCTAAGCCTATGCCTGGTCGACGTAGCACGGCGCGGGGTCACAGCCTTCGGCAGGAGTTAACACTTTGCCGAGCATAGACGCCCTCGCCGATCGCTTATCGACCTACCTCGGCACCGACCAGGTCAACCTGGTCCGCCGAGCGTATTTCTACGCCGAACAAGCCCACGACGGCCAACGCCGCCGCAGCGGCGAGGCGTATGTCACCCATCCTCTTGCGGTGGCCAATATTCTTGCCGACATGCACATGGACCATCAGAGCCTGATGGCTGCGATGCTGCATGACGTGATCGAAGACACCGGCATTGCCAAGGAAGCGCTCAGTGCGCAATTTGGCGAAACCGTGGCCGACCTGGTCGACGGGGTCAGCAAGCTGACCCAGATGAACTTCGAGACCAAGGCCGAGGCCCAGGCGGAAAACTTCCAGAAGATGGCCATGGCCATGGCCCGGGACATCCGGGTGATCCTGGTCAAGCTGGCCGACCGGCTGCACAACATGCGCACGCTGGAAGTGCTGTCCGGTGAGAAACGCCGGCGCATTGCCAAGGAAACCCTGGAAATCTACGCGCCCATCGCCAACCGGCTGGGCATGCATGCCATTCGTATCGAATTCGAAGACCTGGGTTTCAAGGCGATGCACCCGATGCGCTCGGCGCGCATCTACCAGGCGGTCAAGCGCGCCCGGGGCAATCGCAAGGAAATCGTCAACAAGATCGAAGAGTCCCTGAGCCACTGCCTGGCAATCGACGAGATTGAAGGCGAAGTCAGCGGGCGGCAGAAGCATATCTACGGCATCTACAAGAAGATGCGCGGCAAGCGCCGGGCCTTCAACGAGATCATGGACGTGTATGCGTTCCGGATCATCGTCGACAAGGTCGATACCTGCTACCGCGTGCTGGGCGCTGTACATAATTTGTACAAACCCCTGCCAGGCCGCTTCAAGGACTACATCGCCATCCCCAAAGCCAACGGCTATCAGTCGCTGCATACCACGCTGTTCGGTATGCATGGGGTGCCGATCGAGATCCAGATCCGCACCCGGGAAATGGAAGAGATGGCCAACAACGGCATCGCCGCCCATTGGCTGTACAAATCCAGCGGCGACGAGCAGCCCAAAGGCACCCATGCCCGCGCCCGCCAGTGGGTCAAGGGCGTGCTGGAAATGCAGCAACGTGCCGGCAACTCCCTGGAATTCATCGAAAGCGTGAAAATCGACCTGTTCCCTGACGAGGTCTACGTGTTCACGCCAAAAGGCCGGATCATGGAGCTGCCCAAGGGCTCCACGGCGGTCGACTTTGCCTACGCAGTGCACACCGACGTCGGCAACAGTTGCATCGCCTGCCGGATCAACCGCCGCCTGGCCCCGCTGTCGGAACCGCTGCAAAGCGGCTCCACCGTGGAGATCGTCAGTGCGCCGGGGGCACGGCCGAACCCGGCCTGGCTCAACTTCGTAGTCACCGGCAAGGCCCGCACCCATATCCGCCACGCCCTGAAGCTGCAACGCCGCTCCGAGTCCATCAGCCTGGGCGAACGCCTGCTGAACAAGGTGCTCAACGGTTTCGACAGTTCCTTGGAGAAGATCCCCGCCGAGCGCGTGCAGGCGATCCTCCACGAGTACCGCCAGGAAGCCATCGAGGACTTGCTCGAAGACATCGGCCTGGGCAATCGCATGGCCTACGTGGTCGCCCGCCGCCTGCTCGGCGAGGGCGAGCAACTGCCGAGCCCCGAAGGCCCGCTGGCCATTCGCGGCACCGAAGGCCTGGTGCTGAGCTACGCCAAATGCTGCACACCGATCCCGGGCGACCCGATTGTCGGCCACCTGTCCGCCGGCAAAGGCATGGTCGTGCACCTGGACAACTGCCGCAATATCAGCGAAATACGCCACAACCCGGAAAAATGCATCCAGCTGTCCTGGGCCAAGGATGTGACCGGCGAATTCAACGTCGAGCTGCGGGTCGAGCTGGAGCATCAGCGCGGCCTGATCGCCTTGCTGGCCAGTAGCGTCAACGCCGCCGACGGCAATATCGAAAAAATCAGCATGGACGAACGTGATGGTCGCATCAGCGTGGTCCAACTGGTGGTCAGCGTGCACGACCGTGTACACCTGGCCCGCGTGATCAAGAAACTGCGTGCCCTGACTGGGGTTATCCGCATCACTCGCATGCGCGCATAACGCCTCCCCCTATAGCCCGGACATTACAAGGAGTCATTTATGACCAAGACTGTTATCACCAGCGACAAGGCACCTGCTGCCATCGGTACTTATTCCCAGGCGATCAAGGCGGGCAACACCGTCTACATGTCCGGCCAGATCCCTCTGGACCCAAAGACCATGGAACTGGTTGAAGGCTTCGAAGCCCAGACCGTACAAGTCTTCGAAAACCTCAAGTCGGTAGCCGAAGCCGCAGGCGGTTCGTTCAAGGACATCGTCAAGCTGAACATCTTCCTCACCGACCTGAGCCACTTCGCCAAGGTCAACGAGATCATGGGCAAGTACTTCGAACAACCCTACCCAGCCCGCGCCGCCATTGGCGTTGCCGCCCTTCCCAAGGGCTCCCAGGTTGAGATGGACGCGATTCTGGTCATCGAGTAATACATTCGGCGCAACCCACAGGGTTGCGCCGACTTCGTTTTAAAAGGATTTCATAATGCGCAAAGCGCTCGTTGCCTCCACGCTGCTCGCCCTGTTCCTTGGCGGCTGTGCCAGCAATCCTGCCACCCGGGATGTGAGCGGCACCTGGATCAACCAGGTCGCCATTGATGCGGCGTCCAAGGGCGGCCCTTTGCGCGAAGCCCTGCAAGCCTACGGTCCGAACCTCGAATGGGAGGTCAACACCAAGGCCAACCAAGCACGCTACTTCAATGGCTTTGAACGCCCCGAAGGCACCCTGGCCGGGGAAAAGTCCGGCACCTGGAACGTTGATTTCTACGGTAGCTCGACCACCGAACTCAAGCGCAAGGGCAAACAGCTGCTGCAAGTGGCCAACGACAACGAGCCCGAACAGCTGTTTGACCGCCCCAAGGACCCTGCCCCCGAAGGCGCGCCCCTGGGTGCCAACTTCGAACGGGCGCTGTACTCGGCCTATATGGGCGGCAGCTGGAAAATCACCAGCGGCAGCGGCCTGGGCGCCACCGTGCAGTTCCAGGCCAACGGCCAAGTAAGCGGGCTGCCGGGCGCCGAGCAGTACTCACTGTGCCTGGCGGGCGACTGCGCCTCCATGAGCGGTGGCTACGACAGCATCTGGCTGCAACAAGGTGGCCAGGGCAACCCGTGGATCTTCAGTCGCAATGACAAGCAGTTGGAGATTTTCCAGGCGATCAATACCTCCCAGGCCGACGAAGTCCCTTCGTTTACCCCCGGGCCACGCCAGTGGTTGCTGGAAAAACAGTAACCTCAATGTGGGAGCGGGCTTGCGTGGGAGCCGGGCTTGCCCGCGATGCAGGCACCTCGGTGTGTCAGTGACACCGAGGTGATGCTGTCATAGCGATCCGACAAGCCAGCTCCCACACAAGCCGGTGCCTAGCAAGAAAAGTCAGCCTTTGAGGATAGCGGCGTAGCCTTCGCGATAACTCGGATAGGTTGGCGTCCAGCCCAGCGCCTTGGCCCGCGCATTGCTGCACTGCTTGCTGCCCGCGCGCCGCACGCTGGCGTCTTCGGCCCACTCGGTCACCCCAAGGTACTCACGCAGCCAGCCCACAACCTCAGCCAGCGGCGCCGGCGCGTCGTCGACGCCGATATAGACCTTGTCCAACGAACCGCCCTGCTCTACATGTTGCAGCAGAAACGCCAACAACCCTGCCGCATCATCAACATGTATCCGGTTGCCGTACAAAGGCGGCTCCACCGCCACGCGATAGCCCTGGCGCACCTGGCTCAACAACCATTCACGCCCCGGCCCGTAGATACCGGTCAAGCGCACAGTCGTGGCCGGGATGCCGCTGTCGAATGCTACTTGCTCGGCTTCCAGCATCACCTGCCCGGAATAGCCAAGGGCCTGGGTAGTCGACGTCTCATCGACCCATTCGCCATTTTGCTGCCCATAGACACTGCTGCTGGACACAAACACAAGCTGCTTGGGCTGCTGGCCATAGTCGTCAAGCCATTCCAGCACATGCTGCAAGCCTTCGACATAGGCCTTGCGATAGCCCGCTTCGTCATGGTCGGTGGCGGCTGCGCAGTACACCAGGTAGTCCACACCGCCGATCGGCCAGGTGTCGGGACAATCCTTTTTGAACAGGTCGCCGGCAATCCCGATCACCCCTTCGGGCAGGCGCGAGACATTACGCCGCAGGCCATGCACCTCCCATCCGGCAGCCAGCAATTGACTAGCCAGCCGACTACCTACATCACCACAACCGGCGATCACCACAGAAGGCGCAGACATCACAAAACTCCGTTCTCAAAGGTCTAGATTAGCCCTCGCAGGTGACCAGCGGCCAGAAAAAGCACAAATAAAGATACTGTATTACTTCTGTTAACAAGAATTACTTGCAATAATAACCGCCCATTTGTCCTCGACCCTTTATGCGGTCTGGCAGGGCAAGCCCTTATTTTTTCTATCAGGTCCGGCCAGCATGACACGCAATAACCTCCCCGCTTCGCCAACCAAGCCTCACAGCCCGTCCCGCGTCTGGCGCGCGATAACTGCGTTGCTGTTCAGCGTCCTGCTGGCACCGACCGCCGCGCTCGCCGATGCCACGGCACCGGCCACTCCGCCTGCCGCTACTGCGCCAGCCCCGGCCGCGGCCCCCGCACTTGAGCAAAATGCCGCAGCACCCGGTGCTCCAGCTGTCGCTCCTGCGGCCACCGACCCGGCTGCTGCCGAAGGCGTAGCCCCGCAAGATGAAACCGGCGTGGTTCTGGAAGAAGACAACACCCTGGGCATGGCCCACGACCTGTCGCCTTGGGGCATGTATCAGAACGCTGACATCATCGTGAAGATCGTGATGATCGGCCTGGCCATCGCCTCGATCATCACCTGGACCATCTGGATTGCCAAAGGCTTCGAGCTGCTGGGCGCCAAACGCCGCCTGCGCACTGAAATCGCCAACCTGAAAAAAGCCACCACCCTTAAAGAAGCCAGCGAAAGCGCGGCCATCAAGGGCACCCTGGCCCACCTGCTGGTACACGACGCACTGGAAGAAATGCGTCTGTCGGCCAACACCCGCGAAAAGGAAGGCATCAAGGAACGCGTGAGCTTCCGCCTGGAGCGCCTGGTGGCAGCCTGCGGTCGCAACATGAGCAACGGCACCGGCGTGCTGGCGACCATCGGTTCCACCGCGCCGTTCGTCGGTCTGTTCGGTACCGTGTGGGGCATCATGAACAGCTTCATCGGCATCGCCAAGACCCAGACAACCAACCTCGCCGTCGTTGCCCCCGGCATCGCCGAAGCCCTGCTGGCAACTGCCCTGGGCCTGGTCGCCGCAATTCCGGCGGTGGTGATCTACAACGTATTCGCCCGTTCGATCGCCGGCTACAAGGCCCAGGTGTCGGACGCTTCGGCAGAAGTCCTGTTGCTGGTCAGCCGCGACCTCGATCACCTGCCTACCGAGCGCAGCTCGCAACCGCACATGGTGAAAGTGGGGTAATCGGCCATGGGCCTGCATTTGAATCAAGGCGACGACGAGCTCGTCGAGAACCACGAAATCAACGTCACGCCGTTTATCGACGTGATGCTGGTGCTGCTGATCATCTTCATGGTGGCAGCCCCCTTGGCCACGGTGGATATCAAGGTCGACCTCCCCGCCTCCAGCGCGAAACCCGCGCCCCGGCCGGAGAAACCGGTGTTCCTCAGCGTCAAGGCTGACCAGCGTCTGTTCCTGGGCGAAGACGAAGTCAAACCCGAAACCCTCGGTGCGGTGCTCGACGCCCGGACCCAGGGCAAGAAAGACACGACGATCTTCTTCCAGGCCGACAAGGGCGTGGACTACGGCGACCTGATGAGCGTGATGGATGCCCTGCGGGCAGCCGGCTACCTCAAGGTCGGTCTGGTCGGACTTGAGACGGCAGCCAAGAAATGATCACGACGCGCCACAAACTGACGCGTTATGGCACCAGCCTCGCCGTCGTGCTGGGCGTCCACGCCGTCGCGATCATCCTCGCGCTCCAGTGGTCGGCGCCACAGATGGTGCAGTTGCCACCGGCTGCCATGGTCATCGACCTGGCGCCGATGCCAGCCCCACCCCCTCCGGCCCCGCCGAAGGTGGTGACGCCACCGCAACCGCCGGCACCGGTGGAAGAGTTGCCCTTGCCGAAACTGGCCGAGGCACCCAAGCCCACGATTTCCGTGCCCAAGCCGGTCAAGCCAAAGCCTAAGCCGCAGCCGCCCAAGCCTGAGAAAAAGGTCGAGCAGCCCAAGGAGAAACCCTCCGAGGATCCGCCGAGCGAAACCCCTCAGAACAACGCGCCTTCGGAGAAATCCGCGCAGCCGCAACCCGGCCCTTCGCCGGCACAGATCGCGGCCAAGGCCACCTGGCAAAGCACGCTGCTCGGTCACCTGGCGAAGTACAAGAAGTACCCGCCAGGCGCCCAGGCCCGTGGCAAGGAAGGCTTGAACCGCTTGCGGTTCGTGGTGGATGCCGAAGGCAAGGTGCTGTCCTATGAGCTGGTGGGCCGCTCCGGCAACGCCGACCTGGACCGCGCTACCCTGGAGATGATCCGTCGCGCCCAACCGCTGCCCAAGCCTCCGGCCGAGATGTTGACCAACGGCAGCATCGAAATCGTTGCGCCGTTTGTCTACAACATCGAGAAGCGCCGCCGCTAACCCCTGGGGGAGCGGGTTTGTGTGGGAGCGGGCTTGCCCGCGATGACGGTGTAACAGTCAACATCCACAGTGACTGACACACCGCCATCGCGAACAAGCCCGCCCCCACACAAAACGGCCAACGCCATTAAGCAAAATCCCCCGCACAAACCGCTCAATCCCCAATCAAGCTCTGATAACGTGCGTCTATCGTTTGCAGCCGGTATGCTTGGCCCGCAACCTCATGGACGCCCGCTATGACTCTTACAGAATTACGCTACATCGTGACCCTCGCCCAAGAGCAACACTTCGGCCATGCAGCCGAACGTTGCCATGTCAGCCAACCGACGCTGTCGGTGGGCGTGAAAAAGCTTGAAGACGAACTCGGTGTGCTGATTTTCGAGCGCAGCAAAAGCGCCGTGCGCCTCACCCCGGTTGGCGAAGGCATTGTTGCCCAGGCGCAGAAGGTGCTGGAGCAGGCCCAGAGCATTCGTGAGCTGGCCCAGGCCGGCAAGAACCAGCTGACCGCCCCGCTGAAAGTCGGCGCGATCTATACCGTCGGCCCGTACCTGTTCCCGCACCTGATCCCGCAACTGCACCGCGTCGCGCCGCAGATGCCGCTGTATATCGAAGAAAACTTCACCCACGTACTGCGCGACAAACTGCGCAACGGTGAGTTGGACGCGATCATCATCGCCCTGCCTTTCAACGAAGCCGACGTGCTGACATTGCCGCTCTACGACGAGCCGTTCTATGTATTGATGCCGGCCTCGCACCCGTGGACGCAAAAAGACACGATTGACGCCAGCCTGCTCAACGACAAGAGCCTGCTGCTGCTCGGTGAAGGCCATTGCTTCCGCGACCAGGTGCTGGAAGCCTGCCCGACCCTGACCAAGGGCAACGACGGCGCCAAGCACACCACCGTGGAGTCCAGCTCCCTGGAGACCATTCGCCATATGGTGGCGTCCGGCCTGGGCATCTCGATCCTGCCGCTGTCGGCCGTCGACAGCCACCACTACGCGGCCGGCGTGATTGAAGTGCGTCCGCTCACCCCGCCCGTGCCGTTCCGTACCGTGGCGATTGCCTGGCGCGCCAGTTTCCCGCGCCCGAAAGCGATTGATATCCTCGCCGACTCGATCCGCCTGTGCTCGGTGGCCAAGCCGCCTGCCGCGAACTAAGTACGTGTATGACTGAGCTGTCGCAGGTGTCGGTGACGGCACTCAAGGGTGTCGGTGAAGCCATGGCCGAGAAACTGGCCAAGGTCGGCCTGGAGAACCTCCAGGACGTGTTGTTTCACCTGCCCCTGCGTTACCAGGACCGCACCCGCGTAGTGCCCATCGGCCATCTGCGCCCTGGGCAGGATGCCGTGGTCGAAGGCACCGTCAGCGGTGCCGATGTGGTGATGGGCAAGCGCCGCAGCCTGGTGGTGCGCCTGCAGGACGGTACCGGCGGCCTGAGCCTGCGCTTCTACCATTTCAGCAACGCGCAAAAAGAAGGCCTCAAGCGCGGCACCCGTGTGCGCTGCTACGGTGAAGCGCGGCCAGGCGCGTCGGGCCTGGAAATCTACCACCCGGAATACCGTGCCATTACCGGCGACGAACCCCCGCCGGTAGACACCACCCTCACCCCCATCTACCCGCTCACCGAAGGCCTGACGCAACAGCGCCTGCGCCAGCTGTGCATGCAGACCCTGACCCTGCTCGGTCCCCAAAGCCTGCCCGACTGGCTGCCGCAAGAGCTGGCCCGCGACTACCAGTTGGCGCCCCTGGCCGACGCGATCCGCTACCTGCATCACCCGCCGGCCGATGCCGATGTCGATGAATTGGCCCTGGGTCATCACTGGGCCCAGCATCGCCTGGCCTTTGAAGAGTTGCTGACCCACCAACTGTCCCAGCAGCGCCTGCGCGAAAGCATGCGCTCCCTGCGGGCGCCGGCGATGCCCAAGGCCACGCGCCTGCCCGCGCAGTACCTGGCCAACCTGGGCTTTGCACCGACTGGCGCGCAGCAACGCGTAGGCAATGAAATCGCCTACGACCTGAGCCAGAAAGAACCAATGCTGCGCCTGATCCAGGGCGATGTTGGCGCCGGCAAGACCGTGGTCGCCGCCCTGGCCGCGCTGCAGGCCCTGGAGGCCGGTTATCAGGTGGCCCTGATGGCACCGACCGAGATCCTCGCCGAGCAGCACTTCATCACCTTCAAGCGCTGGCTCGAACCCCTGGGCCTGGAAGTGGCGTGGCTGGCGGGCAAGCTCAAGGGCAAGAACCGCACGGCCGCCCTGGAACAGATCGCCGCCGGCGCACCGATGGTGGTGGGTACCCACGCGCTGTTCCAGGACGAAGTTAAATTCAAGAACCTGGCCTTGGTGATCATCGACGAACAGCACCGTTTCGGCGTGCAACAACGCCTGGCCCTGCGCGAAAAGGGCGTGGGCGGGCGGATGAACCCGCACCAGTTGATCATGACCGCCACGCCGATCCCGCGCACGCTGGCCATGAGCGCCTACGCCGACCTCGACACCTCGATCCTCGACGAGCTGCCGCCGGGCCGAACGCCGGTCAACACGGTCCTGGTCACCGACACCCGACGGGTCGAAGTGATCGAACGGGTGCGCGGCGCCTGTGCCGAAGGGCGCCAGGCGTATTGGGTATGCACGCTGATCGAAGAGTCCGAAGAGCTGACCTGCCAGGCCGCTGAAACCACCTATGAAGACCTCACCAGCGCCTTGGGCGAGCTCAAGGTCGGGCTGATTCACGGGCGCATGAAGCCTGCGGAAAAAGCCGCGGTGATGGCCGAGTTCAAGGCCGGCAACCTGCAATTGCTGGTGGCCACCACGGTGATCGAAGTCGGCGTGGACGTGCCCAACGCCAGCCTGATGATCATCGAAAACCCCGAACGCCTGGGCCTGGCACAGTTACACCAGCTGCGCGGCCGAGTCGGCCGGGGCAGTGCCGCCAGCCACTGCGTGCTGCTCTACCATCCGCCGCTGTCGCAGATTGGTCGCCAGCGCCTGGGGATCATGCGCGAGACCAACGATGGCTTCGTGATCGCCGAAAAAGACCTGGAACTGCGCGGCCCCGGCGAAATGCTCGGCACCCGCCAGACCGGCCTGCTGCAATTCAAGGTGGCCGACCTGATGCGCGATGCCGACCTGCTACCTGCCGTGCGCGATGCAGCCCAGGCCCTGCTGGAGCGCTGGCCGCACCACGTCAGCCCGCTGCTGGATCGCTGGCTGCGCCACGGCCAGCAATACGGCCAGGTCTGACAGCCCGCCAATAGCCGACACCATCACAAACCGCAGTTAGACACCCCCGGCCGGACCAAGCTGGTTATACTCCAAGCAAATGTAGAAAATTGGATCCGGCCATGTCAGAAGTTGCCCACGCCACAGCCCCGCCGACCGCACCCCCGGTCATTCGGGACTTGCTCGCAAAACTCGCCGTCAACTACACGGAAGTCACCGACCACCCCGGCCTGAACCCGGCCCGAAAGGTTCAAGCGGTACTGCTCGATGACGCGGTGGGCGCCCTGATGGTGCTGTTTCCCCAGAGCCAGTTGCTGGATCTCAATCGCCTCACCGAACTGACCGGCCGCAACCTGACCGCTGTCGCGCCGGAGCGCCTGGATCGCATGCTCGGCAAACACAGCCTGAGCCTGCTGCCCGGCCTGCCGCCGCTGACCAGCTCGCCTTGCCTGTACGAAGAAAGCCTCCTGCGCGAGCCGACCCTGCTGGTGCACTCGGGCGAAGCCACCGTGCTGCTGGAAATCGCCAGCGACGACTTCAAGCGCCTGCTGAACAAAGCCAGTGCCGCCAACTTCGGCGAACCCCTGAGCCGCATCCTGCCCAACTTCGACCGTCCCAACGACGACCGCGACGAAATTACCCAGGCGATGCAGGCGTTTACCGCGCGCCGCATCCAGCAACGCCTGGAAGCCACCATTGAAATTCCACCGCTGGCCGATACCGCGCAGAAGATCATCAAGCTGCGGGTCGATCCCAACGCAACCATCGACGACATCACCGGCGTGGTCGAGACCGACCCGGCCCTGGCCGCGCAAGTAGTGAGCTGGGCGGCCTCGCCGTACTACGCCTCACCGGGCAAGATCCGTTCGGTAGAGGACGCAATTGTGCGTGTGCTGGGCTTCGACCTGGTGATCAACCTGGCCCTGGGCCTGGCGCTGGGCAAGACCTTGAGCCTGCCCAAGGACCATCCGCAACAGGCCACGCCCTACTGGCACCAGTCGATCTACACCGCCGCAGTGATCGAGGGCCTGACCCGCGCCATGCCCCGCGCCCAGCGCCCGGAAGCCGGCCTGACCTACCTGGCGGGCCTGCTGCACAACTTTGGCTACCTGTTGCTGGCCCATGTCTTCCCGCCGCACTTCTCGCTGATCTGCAGGCACCTGGAGGTCAACCCGCACCTGTGCCACAGCTATGTCGAGCAGCACTTGCTGGGCATCAGCCGCGAGCAGATCGGCGCCTGGCTGATGCGTTACTGGGATATGCCGCAAGAGCTGTCCACGGCCCTGCGCTTCCAGCATGACCCGAGCTACGACGGCCAATACGCCGAATACCCGAACCTGGTATGCCTGGCCGTGCGCTTGCTGCGCGGGCGTGGGATTGGCTCCGGGCCTGAGGCCGAGATTCCGGACGAACTGCTGGAGCGCCTGGGCCTGAGCCGCGACAAGGCCGAGGAGGTGGTGAGCAAGGTGTTGGATGCCGAGGTGTTGTTGCGCGAACTGGCGTCGCAGTTCAGCCAGGGCTGAAGCCGGCGCCTGTTGTACCGCTATCGCAGGCAAGCCAGCTCCCACAGTTGACCGGGTTCCAACGTTGGAATGCACTCAATATGTGGGGAGCTGGCTTGCCTGCGATGAATCCAACCCGGTCTCTCAGGCCTTCTTTTTCTTCGGCTTCAGATACTTGGTCAAGCCCTGGAACCACATCACCAGGGCCGGGTTGCCCTTGATCTGGATCGACTTGTCCTGAATCCCCGTCATGAACGCCAGTTGCTTGTTCTTCGCCTGCATCGTGGCGAAGCCGTAGGCGGCGTCTTTAAACGCGATGGCAAATGCCGGCTCCGGGTGGACACCCGAGCGGCTGGTGATGCGCTGGTCTTTGACGATGAAGTGACGGGCAACCTTGCCGTCAAGGGTCTGCAGCTGGAATGCCAGATCCTTGTCACCCAACTGCTGCTGGAACGCAGGGTTGTTGCGGCTGGCTTTGGCCATCATCAGGCCCAGCACCCACAGAAGAAAACGAAATTTCATGCACACGGCCTCAGTGTAATTATTGGGTGGCCGCAGCAGTTTAACGATTTGTGCGCGGAACGCTACCGATCTCCCGCGTTAGCAGGAGATCGGCTGGCGTTTACCGCTTATAGCAACAACTTGGCTTAGACGTTAGGGCAAGGCACCGGTGCCCAGTCGGCCAGGTTCGGATCGCGGCAGGTGCCTTCGATCTGTGCTTTACCGGCGCTGGCCACTTGCTTGCTTTCAGTCTGCTTGACCTTGGCGGTCTGGATGCTTCGCTCGGTGCTCACCGCTTCGGTCGGCACCTTGGGCAGTGGCGGACGCTTGGTCACGACCTTGCCGGTCGACTTGCCTTTTTTCGCCGGCACCACCGCCGGGGCGGTATCTGCCGTGGCCACGGTCACCACGTCATTGCGCTGCACACCCACCTGTTGCAGGTCTTTCTCGTAGGCCTGGGTGTAGTTGTTCAGGTCTTCGCTGGCCTTGCCGTTGACCGCGACGATCAGGTCGTTGGATTCCTTCAGGCCGGCGACGATTTCTGCCAGGCGCTTGCGGCCTTCGGTGTCATTGACGGTCTTGGCCTTGCGGTCGGCCACCAGCTTGGTGAACGCGCTCTGGTAGCACTGCTGGGACGCCTTGGCGTACGCGGTGCTGCGGTCGATATCGGAGGCGCTTTTGTTGAAGTCGGTGGCGTAGGACGCGATGCGCTGGTTGTCATCGCTGATCTGCTTCTGGCGCTCGGTGTAGTAACCCGCCGCGCCGCCCGCCAAGGCTCCGCCCGCCGCGCCAATGGCGGCATTGCGGCCACGCTTGTCCGAATCGCCGGTCAGGGCGCCCAACAGCGCACCACCGGCCGCGCCGAGGGCGGCGCCGGTGACGACCGACTTGGTCATGTCCGAATCAGTAGCGCGCAGGTGCTGCACCGGCTCGTAGCAGCTGGGGTAGTACTCGACCTTGGTGCTCGACGCGACCTTGGAGGCCGGCGACGTGGCGCAACCGGTCAGCACGGTGCTGAAGCCAGCCGCGATCAGCAGCAAGTAACGCTTGGAAACCGCCTTACGGGAAAAAAGCATAGGTGTGTTCTCTTTTAAGTTTGTCTTGCCCAGCACGGCCCATGCCGCCTGAGTCCCTTCCAAGCTCGCTATACAACCAACGGTCAAGACCGCTGACCGCTCGCTGCGAGCAATTCCTTCAAAATCGTTGCCGGGTCGGCTCGCTGTTGTTTGCGATAGTTGCCGACATGGCGAACGAATAACGTCGCGCGTGTCACCAGGCTCTTGCCCAGTACCGGCTTGCGCTCCAACTCTTGCTGGATCCGTTGAAACTGCGCCTGGATCACCGCATCGGTGTAGCGCGTGCCGGTGGCCAGGTTGTCGATATAAATCGCCACTGCGCCGTCGAGCGCGCTGCGGCCATTGGCGATGGCCGTGGCGAACAACTGCGCGCTGGCCTCGTCCTTGGCGTCCAGGGACTGCTGGCGACTCTTCTGCAGATTGATCAGGCGGATGTTGTAGTTATTGATGGTCTCGGCCACCAGGGCGGCAGACTGGATCAGGTTGCCAGCCGCCTCCTCACGCTGCTGGGCGATCAGCGACACGTTGCGCTTGAGCTCTTCGTTGACCAGCCCCAGCTCGGCCTGCAGCCGTGGGTCGACGCTGGCGGCGATAATGCTGTCCAGGCGCTTGGTCGGGTCCTGGGCGTCGTCGATAGCGTCGGTCAGCGCGGCCAGGCGCCCCTCTTTCTGCCACTGCGCGAACAGTTCGTTGTAGCGTGAGCGCGGTGCCGACAGCGCGCCAATCGCCACCCTGAAGCCCGTGGTCTCGTTGCTTTGCTCCGTGCCATCGGCGCCGAACAGCGGGTATTCGCGGCGCATGCCGCTGAACAGCGTGCCCTCGCCTTCAAGGTAGTTGCCGCCCTTGACGATAAAGCCGCCGTAGGTGCCCTGGCGGCGCCCGGCGTGAACCAGCTGGAACGACTCCTGGACCATCTCCGCGGCGTTGCCGATCACATCGAACATGCCGATGGGGTTCGGTAACTTGGTACCGATAGGCATCAGCCGCGCCGCCTGGCCGGTGCCGCCGGCGACCTGGTTGAACACCGCCCAATCGCCCAGCGGGCCGTCGCTGTCGCTGCCCTCGATACGCCGGGGGAACAAGCGGCCTTCCAGATCCTGGCGGCTCACTGCCTGGCCGCCGCGCGCGGCGAACTCCCATTCCACCTCGGTGGGCAGCCGCACAAACCCCAGGCCGCCATCTTGCGCCGAAGCACCGCGGCCACTGACCGGCAGCAAGTCGCGGTGATATTTCATCAGCCAGGCGCTGTAGACCGCCGAGAAACGCTCGGCTTCAAAGCGCGACAGCTTGACCTTGGGCAAGCGCCCGGCCATGCCCTCAGGCACCTCGCACGCTGGCGCCGGCTCACCACTGGCCAGGGACTGGGCCTGGGACATGACCTGCGCGTACTGGCGCGCGGTGACTTCGTACTTGCCGATAAAGTAGAGCATCGGCTTGAGCGGGGTCTTGGCGTCGGTCTTGGGCATCAGTGGCGCGATGACCTTGTTCCAGCCCTTGGGCAAATCCTTGAGGGTGAATTGACCGTTGATAAAGTCGCGGCGATAACCCGAGATAAACGACTGCTTGTAGCCCGCCTCGCCTTCGCTGAACGGGTAGCCGAGGCTGACCTCTCGGTCGTCCAGGGTGCCCTGGGCCAGGACATAGGCGTAGCGGAACACCATGTTGCCCTCACACGGCAGCGGCAGGCTGACGTCATCGGCCAACGGCTTGGGGTTGTCGAGCTTATCGCTTGCCTCGTCGGCCCAGGCCACAGTGGCCAGGCTCAGCGCCACGGCGGCGCCCAATAACTTATACATCTCTGATGCCCTCAGAAGCCTGGATACGCGCGACCCGCCACCCCCCACACACGGCCGCCACGGCGCTGACGCCGAGCACCGCGACCAGGGCCAGGGCGTAATGCCGCGCCAACAGGTGGCTGGCGTATTCGCCCGGCACCTGCACGAATAATTGATTCAAACCCGCCTCGGCCAGGCCATACAGCCCGGCGCTGAGCACAGCGGCCAACCCCGCGCTGTAGAGCGCCTGCAGCGTCACGAACAACAACAGCGCGCCAGTGGAAACCCCCAACAGGCGCAACACCAATAACTCCCGGCGCTTGCGCGCGACAGCGGCCAACGCCCCAGCGAAAATCGCCGCAAATGCCCCCGTCAAGGCCAGGCCGGCGATGATCCAGAACACGATCGCCAAGTTGCGACTCAGCGACTGCACCTGGGCGATGCTCAGCGCCTGGGTCGAGACCAACAGGTTCTGCGCGGCGAAATACAGCCGTAGCGGCTCAACATCGGTAAGGCTGCGTGCATATAAACGAAACGCCGGGTACACCCGCTGCTCGCTCACGCCCACCGCGTCACCCTCCCAGCCCAACGCCGGCACCGCACGGCCATCGCGATAATCTTCCGCCGCTTCCAGCAGGCTCAAGCCGGCAAACAAACCGTCCCGCGCAAACGCTTCCAGGGGCAGCACGGCCACCACCTGCAACCGCGCATCCCGGGCCTCGACGCGCCCGGCCACTTGCCGCGCAAAGCGGGTTTGCAGCCAATCTCCCGGCCGCGCCGCCAGCTTCTCGGCGGCGGTGTGGCTCAGCACGATCTGCTCCAGGCCCGCCGGGATAGGCAAACCGCCCAGCAATGGATCACCCGGCGCGGTGGGCAGCATCTCCAGGGTCAACGTGCCCACCTGGGCCGTGGCCGCAATCTGCCGCGTACGCGGGATGGCAAACGCCACATCGCTGCGCTGACCAAGTTGCTCGACAAAGGCGCGACTGAACCGCCCCCCGCCCAACGGGATGATTTCGCGGGTCGCCGGGTCATTCTCCAAGCGCTCGGTCAAGCTGCTGACCAGTCCGAATTTCAGGCCGAACAACACCAGCAACGGCGCGATCACCGCCACCAGCGCCAACACCGAACAGGCCGACAGCCAGCCATCGTTGCGGTAATCCTGCCAAGCGAGGGAAGCCAACAGAGGGATACGCATCAACACGCCTCCCCGAGAGTCGCCGTGACGCCACCGTCGCTGTCGCGCTGGCAACTGATGCGCCGCACCTGCAAGCCACTGGCGCGGGCCAGGGGCTCGTCATGGGTGGCGATCACGCACGCGGCGCGGTGCTCACGGGCCTGGGTCAGCAGCGCCTGCATCACGCGCTCGGCATTGAGGGGATCCAGGGACGCAGTCGGCTCATCGGCCAGTACCAATTGCGGGGCATGGGCCAGGGCACGGGCGCAACTGACGCGCTGGCGCTGACCCACCGACAACGCGCCAGGCTTCTTGGCCAACTGGTCGCTGATTTGCAACTGCGCAGCCAGCCGCGCCACGCTGCCATCGTCCTTCAGGCCCAACAGCTGCCGGGACAGGGCGATATTGCTGCGCACATCGAGAAAGCCCAGCAGGCCACCGGTCTGCAGCACGTAACCAAGATGCCGGCTGCGCAACCCGGCCAACGTGGATTGCTGATTGGCCCGCCACAGCCCGCCGATATCCAACTGGTTGAATTCAAAACGGCCCACCTGATCAGGTGCCAGGACCAACGCCAGCAGATCGAGCAAGGTGCTTTTGCCGCAACCGCTCGGCCCGACAATCGCCAGCTGTTCACCTGCACCCAGGTGCAGTGCCGGGATCACCAGGCTATAGCGCTGGCTACCGAGGCCCCGGTTCTTGTGCACCGCGCTCAGGTTCAGCATCAAGGCAGCGTCGACAGTGGCACGCGGTACAACGCATCGCCCGGTTCGGCGTCACCGAAACGGACCCAGTTGGCCACGTCGTTATGGAAGGTTTCATAGAGGCGGATCTTCGAATCCAGCTCGTCGATAAAGTCTTCCTGTTCGGCCACGCTCAATGACAGCCACAGGTCCTGGGTCATGTTCAGGGACTTGCTGCGGTACGGCAGGCCTTCCAGGTATTCACCCAGAATGCCGCCGTCGGCGAGGTTGCCACCCTTGCGCAGGGCCTGCGGGTCGCGGCTCATGTAGGCCGAGGCGCTGGCGATTTCCTGGAAGAAATCCCTGGGCGAAGTCTGGGTCTTGCGTGCCGCATCGACGATCAATTTCAGCGATTGCTGCAAATCGTTGAGCTGCAGTTTGGTCAGCATCACGCAGACCTGGAACGCCGGCAGTGCCGGGTTGGTCAGGTCGCGGTCGGCAGTCCAGGCGCTGACCAGTTGCGGCGCCTGGCTCGCGCCTTTGTGGCCGAGGAAGTCCATGTGCATGGCATAGCCGACGGCGGCGGATTTATCCGCCAGGCTCGGCGCGCTGCTGAGCAACGGCACCGGCTGCGGGGTATTGCTGCGTACCTGATGCACCAGGTTGGCGAACACCGTGCCGATCTCATCGACCCGCTCGCCCAGCTTGCGCACATCACCGCCCGGCACTGCCGTGTACAGATCGCCGATCCGTGGGTTGGCGTCGGCGGTCAGGATGCGGTACTGGGATTCGGCGCCGCCATGGGTTTTCTTGCCGGCGTCGGTGCGCAGGTGCAGGGCATAGATCTTGATCTGCTTGCCCAGCGCCGCCTGGCGCACTTCGGCTTCGTTCATCTGGGTCGCGGCAAACGGGTCGTTCTTGCGCAGGGCCCCGGCATCGGTCACCAGCAGGATCAGGCGCCCGCCATAGCCGGACCAATCCATGCCTTCCACCGCCTGCATCACCCCGGCAAACGCATCTTCATTGAACGAGTGGCTGGAGACGGTGGAGGCTTTGACCTGCCGCGCCATATCCAGAAACCGCTGGGGGTCGCGGCCCTGGTCGAGGGTGATCAGGGTCTTGGCCACGTACTCCAGGCCAGGGGTTTTCTTCACGCTGCTGCGAAAGCCGACCATGCCAAAGCTGACGCTGTCCAACTCGCCGCGCTCGGCAATGCGGGTTTGCAGTTCATGGACCACGTCGCGCACCTGGTCGATATACGGCTGCATCGACACCGTGGTATCCACCACCAGTACCACGGCGGTGCGGAATGCATCGGCATTCGCATTGATCAGCGGGGTGGCCGGCTTGGCGGCCGCAGTGCCGGGGTCGATGGACGCCACATTGAGCAACTGCACCGGCTGGCCATTCTCATCGAAGCTCTCTTTGGCGTCGAAGATCGGCAACAGGTAGAACTGGTTCTGCGGCACGGCACTGGCTGTGGGCTCCAGGGCCAGGACCTGTTGATTGTCCTCAGGGTTTTTCTGCGCCTTGAGCAGCAGGTTTTTCGCGGCGACCGGGTCAGCCAGGAGCTTTTCCACCTCACCAGGCTGGCGCAGGAACATCACCGGAGCCCGCCCCGAACGCTCAGTGAACTTGAGCACCAGGCTCTGCTTCCAGTCGCTGACTTGCGCGGCCGGCAACCAACCGTCACTGCGCCCGTCGGTGGCGGCGCCAATGCGCAGCCATGGGCTGCCGTCGACATCTTTGCGCTGGTACACATAAAGCACCGAGAACGCGGGCAAGGCCTTACCCGGTGCGCCGCCCGCCTCGCTGGAGAGCTTGGCGCCGGGCTTGCTCAGGACGCGCTGGAACAGGGTTTTCTTGCCGGCCATCAGCAAGGGGCGCTGGCCGCCGTCGCTATCAGCGGCCAGCGGTTTAACCGCAGCCGGCGTAGCGGGCACGACCGCAGCAGGCGGCGGCGCAGGGGCGTCGTCACTCAGCCACCAGTAACTGGCGCCACCGATGGCCAGCGCGACCGCCACGGCCACGGCGGCCAATGCCAGGACCGGGCCACGCCGCTGCTCGGACTCCGCGCGATGCTGCGTGGGGCTCACCACCGGCTGGCGCACTGCTTGCGACTGCGGTTGCGGTTGCGGTTGCGGTTGCGGCGCGGCATTGGGAATTTCGATGGACACCGGGGTCAACCCGGCCAGATCCTGACCGGCCGGCATCACGGCGGGGCGAATCAAGGTCGCCTCCAAGGCTTCTTTCGGCGCCTCCAGGGGCAACCGGTCCAGGGCCAGCAGCAGCGCCGCGGCATCCGGAAAACGCTGCGCCGGATCCTTGGCCAGGAGTTTTTTCAGCACCTCTTGATAACGGCCATGGTGCAGCGGCAGTTCCGGCAAGGGCTCGGTCAGGTGCGCCAGGGCGGTAGAGAGTGCATCGGTGCCGTTGTAAGGCAGCTTGCCGACGAGGATTTCGTAGAGCACCACCCCGAGGGCGTACAGGTCGGCGCGGCCGTCGATTTCCTGGCCCCGCGCCTGTTCCGGGCTCATGTAGCTGGGGGTGCCCACGGCAAACCCGGCCTGGGTGAACTGGGTGCGGTCATCCAGGGACTTGGCGATCCCGAAGTCCGACAGCACCGCCGTGCCATCGGCGCGAAACAGGATGTTCGCCGGCTTGACGTCGCGGTGCACCAAACCCTGGGCGTGGGCGTAACCCAGGGCCGAGGCAATCTGGCGGATATACACCAGCCCCTGCTCCGGCGTCAGGCCGGCGGCGATGCGCTCCTTGAGCGTGCCATTGGGCAGGTATTCCATGGCCATGTAATACAGCTCGCCGACATTGCCGATGTCGTGGATGGTCACGGTGTGCGGGTGCGACAGCCGCGCCAGGGTCTTGCCCTCGCGCAGGAAACGCTCGCAGAAACTCGGGTCGGCAGCCAGCGCGGCGGCCATGACTTTCAACGCCACCTTGCGCTCCAGCGACCGCTGGGTCGCCAGGTACACGCTGGCCATGGCGCCTTCGCCGATTTCGCCGTCGATGTCGTAGCCGGGGATGATCAGGGTCATGGCGACACCTTCACGACGAGGGTGGTGATGTTGTCGGGCGCACCGCGATTGAGCCCCAGGTGCACCAGGCTGCGGGCGATTTCGTCAGGCTCGGCATGGCTCAGCACGTCACGGATTTCGTGGTCTTCGACGGTCTTGTTCAGGCCATCGCTGCACAGCAGGTAGCTGTCACCGGGGGCGATCAACAGGTCGACCACCGACAGCTCCAATTGCGCCTCCACACCAATGGCGCGGGTGACGATATTGGCCCGCGGATGCACCCGCGCATCGGCTTCGCTGAGCAGGCCGCTGTCCTGCAGGTCCTGCACGTAGCTGTGGTCGCGGGAGATGCGCTCCAACTCGCCATCGCGCAGGCGATACAAGCGGCTGTCGCCGGCCCACAGGCACACACCGCGCAGGCCGCGTGCGGCCAACACCACCACGGTGCTGCCCATCATGGTCACGCCACGGTTGGCGGTTTCTTCACGTACGGCCGCGTTGACCCGGGTCAGCTCGGTGCGCAGCGCCGCCGTATATTCGTCCAGGGACCGCCCCACGGGCAGGCCGCGCAGGCTGTCGACGATCAGGCTGCTGACATAGTCGCCGGCCGCGTGCCCGCCCATGCCGTCGGCCACCACCCACAGGCGGTTTTCCGGGAGGTCCAGGCACGCGTCTTCATTGACCTGGCGCACCATGCCCACATGGCTTTTGCTCGCGGATTTGTACGTCGACCCCATCTACACCACACCTTCTTGTCCGAGCAGAAATTGCGCAAAATCGCCGGCAGCAGGCAAACCCTGGCACCGTAATAAACCGGGGGAAATACGTTGCGAACCACGCCCCCACCACAGGCTGGCGCCTTCGCAGGCCTGTTCGGCAAGGGCGGTCATGCGCCCATGGGGCACGGTGGCGGCGACCCGTTGCAGGCTGGCGAAGCGACTGTCCAGGGCACGCGGTTCACTGGCCGGCAAGCCCAGGCGGTCAACGCCGTGGTTAAACCCTTCGAACGTGGCGCCGGGCTGCAAGGTGCTGAGCAGCAGCTCCTCGATCTGTTCGAACCAGGCATCCGGGCCACCCACCAGGGACGCCGGATTGGTGTCGTGATCCAACAAGGCGACCACCGCCAGCGGGAAATACCGCCCGACCCGATCAATGCTCGGCATCACGACACCCGCCGCCGCATCCGGCCCGCACACCCCCGGCGCCAGCACGAAACGCCACAGCGGGCTGACCAGGTACGCGTTGAGCCAGTTGTCGCCCAGGCTGTGCTGGCTGGCGAGCAAACCGGCAGCCAGCCAACTGTCCCAGGGGCCGATAAAGCTCTGGGGCAAGGCACGGCTGACAAAGTCCCCGCGACTGGCCAACTTGCCGTAGAACCCCAGGGTGGTCATAACCGCTCCGGCAGGCTGAAGCCACTGAGCACACGGCTCTTGAACGGGTTGAAAGCGCTGTTGGCACGCAATTCATAGGCGATGCTCGCGCCGTCGACCCGCAGACGCAGGTTGAAGCGGTCCGGCGAATTGCCGGCAGAAAGCTCCGATTGCTCTAACAGGCGGAACCACGCCCATGGGCCATCCAGGGTGACGCCGGAGCGACCGCTGGCCGATGGCGGCATGATCGAGATACGCACCCCTCCACTGCTGCCGGGATTCGGCCATTGCATCGCCACCGGCCGGCTCGGGCCGTGGTCGTAGCTCAGTTGCTGGCCGTCCAGGTCAAGCAGGAACTGGGTGATGGTCGCGTCCATCGCCACCGGCTTGAGCTCGAAACGCACGATGGGCTGCGTGCCCCCCGCGCGAAAGAACGCATCCCGAATAGTCGCCGCGCGCTGGAAGGTTTGCAGCACGCCCGGCGCGATGCCGAGCTTCTGCGCCGCCCCCGGCTGCCAGCGCCAGGTCTGCGCGGAGGTATCGACGTAGGGTTGCAGGTATTTGCGGAAGTAGTTGTCCATCACCCCGCCCACCCCGAAGAACTGGCCGAAGTCGTCCAGGGTGGCGTCCCGAGCACTGCCGGGGGACATCGGGTAGCGCCCGGCCAGGGACTGGCGATACACATTCACCACTTCACTGACCCAGGCCGCGTTCAGTTGATTGCGCACCCCGCCCATCATGCTGTTGGTGGTGGAGTTGACCACCGACTTGACCATGCCCTGTACCAGCGGCGGCTGGCGTTCGGCATTCAGGCTGACCCGGGTGGCGGCCGCTGCGGCCTGGTTCTTGGCTTCGCCGAGCAAGGCATCGCCACTGGCGCCGACCATGGCGCTGACCTGCACATACAGCGCATTCATATCCGCCAGCAGGCCGTCGATGGCCGCCGGCTCGCCTTCGTTCTTGGCGACGATGCTGTTGAGTTCGGCAAAGTGCGCGGTCACCGGGTCTTCCGTGAGGGCCGGTGCACTGGCCGTCGGTTGGGCCTCGCCGAGCAGGCTGCCGAGGCGCTCCTTGAGCTTGTCGACGCCACCTTCCACCGGCACGCCCTTGGCCGCCAATTGGCGCTCTTCAGCTTGCAGGTCGGTTTCCTTGGCCACCGCCACCAGCAGCTTTTTCAGCGGCGAGGTCGGGCCGGAGATCACCCGCAACACGTCCGCCGCCTGGGCCACGCTGGTGATGGGCACAAAGTCGATATCCGCCAGCAAGGCGTCCCATTGGCGCTGATAATCCTGGAAGTACAGGCGTCGCACGTCGGCGGCAAGGCTCGCCACATTCTGTTGATCTGCCGGCGCCTGGCCCAACACCCATTGCTCTTCGGCCAGGGTCCCGGCCTGATTCAGGCTGGTCAGCAAAAAGCCCTGGCGATAGCCCTTGGCGGTAAACAAGCCACTCAACGGCTCGCCCAGCGGCTTGCCACTTTTGCGGCTGAACACCAGCGCAGCATCCCGCCCAGCGGCTTCGTTGATGCGGAAGTCGGTCACGCCGTCGGGCAGTTTCTGGCGCTTGACGCGGTCGTACACACGCTGGGCCACCGGCAGTTGTTGCAGTTGCCGGCGCAAGTCGTCGATCAGCCGTGGGTCGAGGCGCGCATTCGGCGGATGGCGGTCGAACAGCGCCTGCAGGTGAGCGCTGAGGGCCTGGCGCTGATCGGCGGGCAGGTCGCGCGGCAGGTTGCGGTCCCAGTCCAGGGCGATCCAGGCCTTGATAAAGTCCGGGTCGTAATGCTCGCTGTCCGCCAGCATCAGGTAGGCCTTCAAGCCTTCGTAGAGGAAATCGGAACTGCCACCACCGTGCAGTTGCTCTTCGATGCGCGTCACCAGGCGCGGGGCGAACACCGCGATCAGCAGCTTGCGGTAGACACTGGCAGATTCGGCTTCGAGCATGTCGCCCTGATACAGGCCCAGGCCCTCGGACCAGCTTGGCGAATCGCCCGCCAGGTTCTTAACCGCGTTGAGCAGCGGCAACACCGCCAGCACATCACGCTGTGCCGGGCTCAGGCTCTGCACGGCCTGGCCCAGTGGCGCGACCTTGTGGTCAACCTGGGCGATATACGCCTGGTTGGCGCGATAACTCAGCCACCACAGGCTGCTGACCACCAGCACCAGCGCAACCGTCGCGGCGAGCACGCCACGGGCGACCCATTTGCGGCGGCGCTCGACCTTCGGGTTGACCCCCACCAGGCCACGCTCGGCAAAGGCCACGGCGCTGAACAGTTTCTCGATGAAGTAGCTGCGCCCAGTACCGCTCTGGCGCGCCAGGTGCTGACGGTCGAGGTTCATGCTCTGGGCCATGGCGCCGATCAGTCGGTCAATCGGGCTGCCTTCCTGGGTGCCGCTGGTGAAATAGACGCCGCGCAGCAGCACGCGCTCTTCAAAGGCATTGGGCTTGAACACGCCCTCGAGGAAGCTTTGCAGGCAATCCTTCAGCGCACCGAATTGCTGCGGGAAGCCATAGATCAGGTCGCGCCGCGCCGGGTCGCGCTCCTGTTGCAGGCGTTCCACCAGGCGCTCGTTGAGGCGCTGCTCCAGGCCGGCGAATTCGCTTTGCAGATGGGCCAGGGGGCTGTCGCTGTGCTTGCCGTCGTCCAGGGCAAAGGTCATGCCCCACACCTGGGCGCGATCTTCCTTGCTCAGGTTGTCGAAAAACTCCATGAACCCCGGCACCAGATCGAGCTTGGTGAGCATCAGGTAAATCGGGAAACGCACGCCCAACTGGGTGTACAACTCCTGGATGCGCAGGCGGATTGCGGCAGCGTGGGCGGCGCGCTCGGCGTCAGTGCCCAGCAGCAGGTCCGACAGGCTGATGGCGATAAAAGCGCCATCGATCGGGCGGCGGGCGCGCTGCTTTTTCAGCAGGTCGAGGAAGCCCAGCCAGGCGGCTTTATCCACCGTGGAGTTGCTGTCCTGGGTGGTGTAGCGCCCGGCGGTGTCCAGCAGCACCGCTTGATCGGTAAACCACCAATCACAGTTACGTGTACCGCCCACGCCGCGCACCGCACCGGCACCCAACTGAGCAGCCAGGGGGAAGTGCAACCCGGAGTTGACCAGCGCGGTGGTCTTGCCCGAGCCCGGCGGGCCGATGATCACGTACCACGGCAACTCATAGAGGTTGCGCCGTTCGTCACCGCCCAACTTGGCCTTTTTCAACAGCGCGAGGGCTTCGTCCATGCGTTGGCGCAGGGTGGCCAACTCTTCGGCAGTGGCGACACTGTTGGGGTCGGCCGGGGTTTCGGCGGCCAGGCTGCGCATCACTTCGGCGGCCTGACGGCGCGCCTGGATGATGCGAAACACGCGGTAGGCAATCCACACCGCGAAGACCAGGATGATCAAGGCCCAGCGCCGGCCTTCCGGCACCAGCACGTCGAGCAACGGCCCGACAAACCAGATGATCAGGCCCAGGGCAATCAGGCCCAGCACGGGGATCACCCAGCGAATCATGAAACTGAAAAACGCCTTCACTCGACGCCCTCCGCCAATACGGTGATTTCAACCCGACGATTGCGGGCACGGCCTTCGGCTGTGGCGTTGGTCGCCACCGGCTCGGTGTCGCTGCGACCCTCGGCGCTGAAGCGCTCGCCCTGGCCGGTCTTGGCCGCGAGGATTTCCAGCACCGACTTGGCCCGCGCCTCGGACAAGGCCCAGTTGGACGGGAAGCGCAGGGTGGCAATCGGCCGATTGTCGCTGTGCCCGGTCACCCGCACCTGGCCCTTGACCTTGCGGATGGCATCGGCGATGCGCAGCATCAGGGGTTGGTAGTCATCGACAATGCTGGAGCTGGCCGAGGCGAACAGTTCATCGCCACGGATCGTCACCACGGAGCGGTCGACGGCATCTTCCACCGCGACCCGGCCCGCCTTGATGTCCTCCACCAGAAAGCCCGCCAGGCGTGGGCGCTCGATGATTTTCGGCTGCGCCACCGGGCGGTCGATGGCCTGCACCGGGATTTCCCCCAATGCATGGATGTTCTTGAACACCGGCTCTGCATCCGACGCCAGTTTCAGGCGCAAGCCAAACAGTAGCGCCAGCAGCAAAGCCAGGCCGATGGCCACGGCGATCCACGGCGGCATGAATTGCGCCAGTCGATCGCGGGCCACGGTCACGCCGCGCCAATGGGGCGACAGCTCGCGCTCATGCTCGCCACGGGCACTGCGAATCGCCGCCGCCGTGCGTTCGCGCAGGGCTTCGAGCTGGCTGCGGCCGTCGTTCATTACCCGGTAGCGGCCTTCGAAACCCAGGCACATGCACAGGTACAACAGCTCCAGCAGATACAGGCGTTCGCGCGGGCTTTGCAGGCAGTGGTCCAGCAGTTGGAAGACCTTTTCGCCGCCCCAGGCTTCGTTGTGCACGGTGATCAGCAGGCTCTGCTTGCCCCAGTCACTGGCGCTGCCCCAGGGCGTGCTCAGCACCGCTTCATCGAGGGCGGTGCACAGCGCGTAGCGAGCCAACAGCACTTCGTTGCGGGCCACACCGGCCGCCTCGGCGCGTTCTTCGAACTGGCGCAGGTAGGCCAGCAACTGCGCGCGCAGGCTTGAGGGTGCGGGATGAGCGATGGTATTGCGCAGGCGCGTCAGCAGTGCCAGCAAGGGGCCGGCGGCGCTTTCCAGCGGGTTGAGGCCCTGGCTTTTGCCGGTGAGGATCGGCGCCGCCGGCATCGACAAAGGCGCTGGTTCTGCGCGGGCAGGCTCCGGCGCTCGGCCACCCGGACGCGGCATGAACTGGGTGCGGTCGTCATCATTGGGATGCATCGCGGATTATCCTCGGATCGCCCAGAAGGCCAGGTTCAAGCCCGGGAACTGCCCGGCGATATGGAAGGCGAAGCCGCCGGAGTGAATCAGTTGCTGCCAATGCTCACTGCCGCGATCCAGCTCGTAGTAGGTGGAGCCCGCGTGGTAAGGGATCTGCCGTGGCGCCACCGGCAACGGCAGCAGGCCGATGCCCGGCAGTTGCAGGTTGACCAGGTCGCGGATGTGCTCCACCGAGCCGACCTTGCTCTGCTGGCCGAAGCGCGCACGCAGGGTTTCGCCCGGGACATCGGCACGCACCACAAGGATGAAGCTGGCGCTGTCAATCAGGGTTTTGTCCGCCAGCATCGCCACATGCACGCCATAGGCTTTTTCGACAATCGGGATAGGCGTGGCCTTGCTGTCGATCAGCATCGACAGCGCCTCGCGCAGGGCCTGCATCACCGGGGCGAAGCTGAGGGCCAGGTCGTCATGCTGGTAGCGCGGGTATTCCTCGGGGCGCCGCCCCGAGGTGGAGAAGGTCGAGAACTCGCCGGCCAGGCTTACCAGTTCACTGAACAAACGCTCTGGGTGCAGCGGGCTCGACTGGCTCAGGTGCTGGATCAGCGGCTGGGCGCGATTGACCAGTTGCAGCAGCATGAAGTCGGCAATCTCCGAGGCGCCACCGGCACCCGAGGCCACCACCCGCCCGGCCAGGGCTTCGCCGCGCTGGTGCAACAGGCCCAGCAGTTCGCTGCGAAACGCCGTCAGCGGCTTGCTCGCGGCCACATCGAGCACCGGCGGGATGTAGCTGTCATCCAGCACCAGGGCGCGGTCGGCGCGTTTTTCCTTGATGCGCACCAGGCCGATGGCGGCGTAGTCGCTGATGCCATCGGCGGCGGTCAGCAAGCGCAAGGCACGGGAGCCGACGGCCACCGGTGCGCGGTTCTCGAAGGGTGCGTTGTCATCCCGCACCTCGCGCACCTGGCTCAGGTAACGCGCAGCGCCCAGGGGCTCGCCTTCGTCGACCGTATCGCGGGCACCGGCACGCTTGAGGGGCAAGGCCAGGTACACCAGGCCGTCACGCAGGTTGTCGTCGATGTTCAGCGGGCTCGGCGCCAGGTCATCCTGGGGGATATTGAACGGCGTGCCATCGGGCAACAGGCCACGGGCCGAGACAATGGCCAGCTTGCCCTGGGCCAGCAGGCCCTGGTCGATCAGCAGTTCGGAAAACCCCCAGGCGCCGGCCGACAGCGGGCGGCTGCGGGCATCAATCAGGTTTTCCAGGTAACGGTCATGCTGCTGGAAGTGCTGCGTTCCGATGAACATGCCTTCCGACCAGACCACGCGATTGTTCCAGGACATGGGGGCTCCGATTGCTTCTTATTGGGCAGGGCTGGATGGGGAAACGCTGAGGTGCGCACGTACGGCGCGCACATCAAGGCTGATCTGGTATTCGCTGGCCTGGCGGGGTGGCACGCTGAGCACCGTGCGCCATTGCGCGCGGTCCAGCTCGCGATAGCCCACCAGCAGGCCGATCTGCCGGGTGGCCGGATCGAGGTCGCGCTGGATGCTCAATTGCTGGCCGGGCTGGACCACCACTTCATCCTGGTCCAGCAGGTCCAAACCGAGGGTCGGCTGGGCGCGATCTGCCAGGGCGAAATAGTCGGCACGGCTGAAGGCAGCGGCGTTTTTCAGCTCGAAAATCCGCACCCGTACCGGGGCTGGCTGGCCCGTGGTGCCGGGGTTGAGCCCAGCGATGGCATGGAAGTGCAACTCGACACGGGTGGTGTCGATTTGTGCCTCTGGCGCCTGGGGCGGCGCGGCATCCTTGGCACAGGCCGTCAGCAGCAACACGCTGGCGGCTGCGAGTAAAAACCTGAAAATCATCCTGCGTCCTCAATGACGTATGTGGCTGTCCGTTGTTCCGGTTTCAGCGCCGCTGTCGTGCGCTGTGTGCTTCATAGGCCCGGCTGAATTCACGGCCGAACAGGTCCTGGAAATCCTCCTGGGCCTCACGGGAAATACTGTTGTAGAGCTCAGTGAACTGTTGCCAGTACTGGGCCTGGCGCGAACCGTTGAACAGGCTCGACAGCCCGCCGGGCTTGCCCATGCGCTCTTCCAATTGGGCCGGCTCGAAGCGCGTCAACAGATGCTTGATGGCCGCTTCGACACCGGCCATCACCGCCAGTTGGTGCGCGCGCAGGTCGTCGAAACTGTCGCGCACGGCCAGGTCCGGCGCCATAAACGCTTGGTTGCCGTGGCGTAGCAGCAGCAGTAACGCTTCGTCGGCATTCGGGGCGAATTTCAACGGATTGTTTTCCACCGGCTGGATCGTCGTCTGCTGCATGCGGAACTCGCCCTTGAGGCTGCTGCGTGCGCGCAGTACGTCGATCAAGCCTTCGACCATCAGCCGGTAGCTGCGGCCGATGCTTTCCATCTGCGCCTCGGCCTGGGCCTTGTCCAGGCGCAGTTGATCGAGACCGGCACCACGCAGGAAGGCTTGCAGCAAATCGGGCTGGTTGGCGTCTGCCACAGGGCGCGCAGGCTCGAGCACAGGGGGCGCGAGGGGCGGCTCAGGCGGCGCGATGACAGGTGGTGGCGGGCTGATCGACGGCGTAGGTGTTTCGCCAAACAGATCCCAGTCTTCTGGAATCACCGACCCTGAGTGCAACGGCTGCTCGGGGGCGGGCACGGTAACCGCCACGGGCGGGCGGAAATCATGCTGCTCAGCCGGTACATGGTCAGGCTGGGTGGGCGGCGGTACGGCCGTCGGCGTGAGGAAATCAAACAGGTCCGGTAGCGTGTCCATTGACGACGCACCCTGGAACTGTGGGGCGATCACCGGGGTCGGCAGCGGCGTGACCACACCGGCACCCTGGCGCCCCATGAGGGCTTCGAAACTGTTGGAGCCGTCAGTGCCGAAAGGCTGGCTGTCGGTCACCTTCACCCCGGAATCAATCCGTGCCTGGATCTCGTAGTCGCCGATGCGGATCAATTCACCGTCTTGTAATGGCTCACTGTTTCCCCGGCGCAAACGAATGCCGGCGTTAACCAATTCCACACCATTAGTACTGTTATCGGTTAGATAGTAACGACCATCTTTGTATTGAATAACGCAATGTTGCGCGGAGACCAAACGTTCTGGATCAGGCAATATCCAGTCGTTTTCACTGGAGCGGCCAATTGCCATCACTCCATTATCCATGGACTTTTCCGGACATTGACCTGGGGTGATCTTGTGATAACTAGTAATAGTCAAACACAGTGACATCTTGCCTCCTTGCTGTACCTCACGCGCGGGCGGCCTAAGGGAAATACCTTCCCAAGCGCGCCCTGGCAAATCCTTTAAACCACGCCAAAAAGGCTGGCTTATCAGCATGATCGCCGATTTTAACCAGTCAATGTGACAAAAAGCGTCAGGGAATTCCTATTTTGACTCATCGGTCGCACAGGTTGTTAAACACCGCACATCTGTCACACAGGACGAATAGCTTACCTTGACAACGCATAACTACTACACCAAAAATGCACAACTTCTTGAAGATGAGTAGTGGCACACTGAAATCAGTGCGCTGACCTGACCAGGAAAACATGCCGATAAATTGCGCAACTAGCCGCGCAACTAACGCATGAATTGCCCAAGACTAAAGGGCCGATATGGAGATCGAATTTGGTGGATGTGCCGCTGCTGCTCACCGCTGTTTCCGCGACTTCGCCGTGTGGCGAAGACTTGGAATATGACGCGGATTTCCTGCACTTGGAACGTGCTGCCCAGGGTCAACCTGAGCGCAGCATGGGCGACGCCATTTTGCCCGCCGAGCCGCCAGACTGGCGCAGCATCCAGCAACAGTGCCTGGACTTGCTGCAGCGCAGCAAAGACCTGCGCATCACTCATTTTTTGCTGCAAAGCTCCCTCGCCCTGCAAGGTGTTGGCGGGCTGGCCAGCGTCCTGACCCTGATCAGTGAACTGCTCCAGCAGTACTGGGCCGATCTGCATCCACGCCTGGATGCCGATGACCACAACGACCCCACCGTACGCATCAACGCCCTCGCGGGAATGACCTGCGACACGAACATCCGCCTGCTGCGCGAAAGTGTCCTCACGCGCTCGCGGGCGTTTGGCCCCGTGAGCCTGCGTGGCGCCCTGAACGCCAGCGGCCTGCAAAGTTTCCCCGGCGAAACCCTTGGTACCGAGCAACTGGCCGGAGCCTTCCTCGACAGTGATCCAGAGCAGCTGCAAGCCACCCACGCAGCCCTCGTCGAGGCCCGTGCGGCCTGTGAAACCATTGAAAAACACGTCAGCGAGCAAGTCGGTTCCGCCCAGGGCGTAGACCTCGGCGCGCTGAAACACCTGCTCAAGCAGGCCCTGCAGATTTTCAGCCAGTTCGCTGCGCAGAGCGGCGACAGCCGTGAACCCGAAGTTGTCAGTGACGACAGCCACGCCTCGGTCGAACACGCCGCCGCCCCTGCCGCACCCCGCAATACTGGCGACATCGCCAGCCGCGATGAGGTGCTGCGCGACCTGGACCGAATCCTTGCGTACTACACCCGGCACGAGCCTTCCAGCCCGTTGCCGGTGCTGTTGAACCGGGCGAAAAATCTGGTGCACGCCGATTTCGCGACCATCGTGCGCAATCTGATTCCCGACGGCATGTCCCAATTTGAAAACCTGCGCGGCCCGGACGGCGAGTAAGCCGCCCGACTGAGCAGTAACAACACCGTCGCTCAAGCGACCAGGAGCAGCAACGTGGCGAAGCAAAGTTCTCAGAAATTCATCGCGCGCAACCGCGCGCCTCGAGTGCAGATCGAGTACGACGTCGAGCTTTACGGCGCCGAGAAAAAGGTCCAACTGCCCTTCGTGATGGGTGTGATGGCCGACCTCGCCGGCAAGCCCGCCGAGCCTCTGGCGCCGGTCGCTGATCGCAAGTTCCTTGAAGTGGACGTCGACAACTTCGACTCACGCCTCAAGGCCATGCAGCCGCGCGTAGCCTTCCACGTACCCAACGAGCTGACCGGCGAAGGCAACCTGAGCCTGGACATCACCTTTGAAAGCATGGACGACTTCAGCCCGGCTGCCGTGGCGCGCAAGGTCGACTCGCTGAACAAGCTGCTCGAAGCGCGTACCCAGCTGGCCAACCTGCTGACCTACATGGACGGCAAGACTGGCGCTGAAGAAATCATCATGAAGGCGATCAAGGACCCGGCACTGCTGCAGGCCCTTGCGAGCGCGCCAAAACCTGCTGGGGACCAGTAATCATGAGCGAGAATACCGCCCGCGAAGGCGCACAGAACCTGGGCGCCACCGAAGAAACCAGTGAGTTCGCCTCGCTGTTGCTGCAAGAATTCAAGCCCAAGACCGAGCGTGCCCGCGAAGCCGTCGAGACGGCCGTGCGCACCCTGGCCGAGCAGGCCCTGGCGCAAACCGACCTGGTCTCCAACGACGCGATCAAGTCGATCGAGTCGATCATCGCCGCCATCGACGCCAAGCTCACCGCCCAGGTCAACCAGGTGATTCATCACCCGGATTTCCAGCAGCTGGAAAGCGCCTGGCGTGGCCTGCACTACCTGGTCAACAACACCGAGAGCGACGAGCAGCTGAAGATTCGCGTGCTCAATATCTCCAAGACTGACCTGCACAAGACCCTGAAGAAATTCAAGGGCACCGCGTGGGACCAGAGCCCGATCTTCAAGAAGATGTACGAAGAAGAATACGGCCAGTTCGGCGGCGAACCTTACGGTTGCCTGGTGGGCGATTACTACTTCGACCAGTCGCCACCTGACGTGGAACTGCTGGGCGAGCTGTCGAAAGTCTGCGCCGCAATGCACTCACCGTTCATCGCAGCTGCATCGCCGACCGTGATGGGCATGGGCTCGTGGCAGGAACTGTCGAACCCGCGTGACCTGACCAAGATCTTCACCACCCCGGAATACGCCGGCTGGCGCTCGCTGCGCGAATCGGAAGACTCGCGCTACATCGGCCTGACCATGCCGCGTTTCCTGGCACGCCTGCCGTATGGCGCCAAGACTGACCCGGTGGAAGCCTTCGCCTTCGAAGAAAACACCGACGGCGCCGACAGCTCGAAGTACACCTGGGCCAACGCCGCGTACGCGATGGCGGTGAACATCAACCGTTCGTTCAAGCACTACGGCTGGTGCTCGCGCATCCGTGGCGTGGAATCTGGCGGCGAAGTGGAAAACCTGCCGGCCCACACCTTCCCCACCGATGACGGTGGTGTGGACATGAAGTGCCCGACCGAAATCGCCATCAGCGACCGCCGTGAAGCAGAGCTGGCGAAGAACGGTTTCATGCCACTGCTGCACAAGAAAAACACCGACTTCGCCGCGTTCATCGGCGCCCAGTCGTTGCAGAAACCGGCCGAATACGACGACCCAGACGCCACCGCCAACGCCAACCTGGCCGCGCGCCTGCCGTACCTGTTCGCCACCTGCCGTTTCGCCCACTACCTGAAGTGCATCGTGCGCGACAAGATCGGTTCCTTCAAAGAGAAGGACGAGATGCAGCGCTGGTTGCAGGACTGGATCCTCAACTACGTCGACGGCGATCCGGCGCACTCCACCGAAACCACCAAGGCCCAGCACCCATTGGCTGCGGCGGAAGTGATCGTGGAAGACGTCGAAGGCAACCCGGGGTACTACAACTCCAAGTTCTACCTGCGTCCGCACTACCAGCTCGAAGGGCTGACCGTGTCGCTGCGCCTGGTATCGAAACTGCCTTCGGCAAAAAGCGCGTAAGTCATTCGCTCGTTCCCACGCTCCGCGTGGGAATGCCGCCCGGGATGCTCGGCGTCCCGGTGACGCAGAGCGTCACAGGATGCGTTACCACGCAGAGCGTGGGAACGATCACCAAATCAAGTGGCCCGTGCCACACAGGGAGAAAACATGGCTGTTGATATTTTCATCAAGATCGGCGACATCAAGGGCGAGTCCATGGACAAGGCCCACAAGGACGAAATCGACGTGCTGAACTGGAGCTGGGGCATGGCCCAGTCCGGCAACATGCACGTTGGCAGTGGCGGCGGTGCGGGTAAGGTGAATATCCAGGACCTGTCGCTGACCAAGTACGTGGACAAGGCTTCGCCTAACCTGATGATGCATTGCGCCAGCGGCAAGCACATCGACAAGGTCAAGCTGACCGTGCGCAAGGCCGGCGGCGAAAGCCAGGTCGAGTACATGATCATCAACCTCGAAGAAGTACTGATCACCTCCCTGAGCACCGGCGGTTCGGGCAGCGATGATCGCCTGACCGAAAACGTCACCCTGAACTTTGCCCAGGTGATGGTCGACTACCAGCCGCAGAAAGCCGACGGCACCAAGGACGGCGGCCCGATCAAGTTCGGCTGGAATATCCGTTCCAACACCAAGCGTTGATACGAAGCCCCCCGGCGCCACACGCCGGGGGATTTTGGTGCTTGCTCGAATTTCGACCTTCCTCTTTTCGGTGTCTGAGTCATGGCCAAACCTTCGTTTATTAATTTGTGGGCAAACTACCCCACAACGCCAACACCCTGCGACGGCCCTTGGGACAATCAATGCGCCATCCGTATGAGCATCACGCTTAACGCCGAAAAAACCATCAAGGTAAACAAATCGACCTATAGCGAACCCAAGTGCGCGCATGACCACGCCCGAGGCGCGGAGTCATTGGCTAACTGGCTGTGGCGTCATCATCTCGGTCGCCCAACCATTCTTACGGGCAGCGCCGAGGACCGTCGTACGCTTTACCAAAAAACCGGGATTATTTTCTTCAAAGATTGTTTTGCCCGGATGGGACAATCTCTGGAAGCACGTACCGGCGACCATATTGACCTATGGAACCGAGGCTCAGTAACGGGTGACTTTGCCGACCAGGCGCACCGATCCCGACAGGTCTGGTTCTGGGAGTTGAAATGATCACACGCACCCTGCAATGCATACTGTCAATGAGCGTGCTGTTGAGCCTGAATGCCTGTGCGGAGCAAGCTGAACAAATCGACGCCACCCAATCCAACCCCGAGGTGGTGGTTGGAGGTCAACGACTGACCTTGGAAAGTCATGCACAACGCTGTGCATTGCGTAAGCCCGACCAGAGCCTGTTGACTCTGGATATGCCTTGGCCTTGCCATCTGAGCATCGACCGCAATGGCCAACCAAGGGTCGAGAGTTTTAACAATGCACAGATCATCATTGTGCAGCACTTTGCACCAGAACCTGCACCGAGCCAGGAGTGTCGCTCTCAGTATCAGGCCATCAGACATATTGAGGGTCGCTTGGAGGCGTCTATGGTTGCCGAAAGCGGTCATTGTTTGCTTGGTGCTATGGACCAGAAAAACTTCGTGGCATTTTTTACGTGGTAACCGAAATCGCCACCCGCGACCGCCTGCAACCGTCCCTGTTGGACCGGTTGACCGACGACGAGCCGAGCAATCCCAAGGAAAGCGCGGACAAGCGCGTGCTGTCCCTGACCCAGCTCAAAGCCTCGGTGCTGCGGGACCTGGCGTGGCTGCTCAATACCACGTCGCTGCTCAGCGCCGATGCCACGTTGCACACCCCGGCGGGGACGTCGGTGATTAATTACGGCCTGCCGGCGCTGGCGGGCAACAGTGCATCGAGTGTCGATATCAATGCTCTGGAAGCCCTGATCTACCAGGCGATTGCCACCTTCGAGCCGCGCATCCTGCGCCACACCCTGCGGGTCAAGGCGCGCGTGGCCCATGGCGAGATGAATCACAACGCCCTGAGTTTCGAGATCGAAGGCGACCTGTGGGCGCAGCCGGTGCCCTTGCGCCTGCTGCTGCAGACCGACCTGGACCTGGAGTCCGGCCATGTACGCGTGGTCAATGCCGACCAGCGGAGACGCCCATGAACCCGCGCCTGCTGGAGCTGTACAACCAGGAACTGCACCATGTGCGCGAGAGCGCTGCGGAGTTCGCCAAGGAATACCCGAAGATCGCCAGCCGGCTGACCCTGTCCGGCATGGACTGCGCCGACCCGTACGTCGAGCGTTTGCTCGAAGGCTTCGCTTATCTCACCGCCCGGGTGCAGCTCAAGCTCGATGCCGAGTACCCGACCTTCACCCACAATCTGCTGGAAATCGCCTACCCGCACTACCTGGCGCCGACCCCGTCGATGACCGTGGTGCAGCTGCAGGCCGATCCCGATGAGGGCTCCCTGGCCAGCGGCTTTCCACTGCCTCGCGACACCGTATTGCGTGCCGCCCTGGGCCGCGAAACCCAGACCTGCTGCGAGTACCGCACCGCGCACCCAGTGATGCTGTGGCCGTTGCAGGTCAGCCAGGCCGATTACTTCGGCAACCCGTCCGCCGTGCTCGGGCGCCTGGCCGCCAGCGAACCCAAGGCCAAGGCCGGTTTGCGCCTGACCTTGCGTACCGGCGCCGAGCTGCCCTTCAACAGCCTGGCCCTGGACAGCCTGCCGCTGTACCTGAGCGGCGCCGATGAGCAACCGTTCCGCCTCTACGAGCAGTTGCTCGGCAATGTTTGCGCGGTGTTTGCGCGCCAGCCCGGCGGTGACTGGGTGGAGCGTCTGCCACAGGACGCACTGCGTCCGCGCGGGTTCGACGACGCCGAGGCGGCGATGCCAGTGGTATCGCGGGCGTTCCAGGGTTATCGCCTGTTGCAGGAATACTTCGCCCTGCCCCATCGCTACCTGTTCGTCGAGTTCGCTGAACTGAGCCGCGCGGTACGACGCTGCGATGGCCAGGAGTTGGAGTTGATCGTGCTGTTCGACCGCCACGACCCGAGCCTGGAAGGCAGTGTGGGGGCCGCGCAATTCGTGCCGTTCTGCACCCCGGCGATCAACCTGTTCCCCAAGCGCGTGGACCGGATTCACCTGTCCGAACGGGTCAACGAGCACCATGTGATTGCCGACCGCACCCGGCCCATGGACTTCGAGATTCACTCCCTGAGCGGCATCACCGGCCATGGCACCGGGCCGGAACAAGCCTTTTTGCCGTTCTACGCCGTGCGCGATCCGTCGCGCTACGGCCGCGACCAGAGTTATTACAGCGTGCGCCGCGAGCCGCGCGTGCTATCCAGCGACCAGCGGCGCAATGGCCCGCGCTCCACGTATGTGGGCAGCGAGACCTTTGTCAGCCTGGTCGACAGTCAGCAGGCGCCCTACCGCCACGACCTGCGCCAACTGGGCGTGACCGCGCTGTGCACCAACCGCGACCTGCCGCTGTTCATGAGTGTGGGCAACGGCAAGACTGACTTCACCCTGTCCGACAGCGCCCCGGTGCTGGCCGTGCGCTGCGTCGCCGGACCCAGCCGTCCGCGCGCCAGCCACGCCCATGATGCCAAGGCCTGGCGGCTGATCAGCCAGTTGTCGCTCAACTACCTGTCCCTCAGCGAGGGCCAGGGCGCCGCCGCGTTGCGTGAACTGCTGCGCCTGTATGGCGACAGCAACGACGCCGCCCTGCAACTGCAGATCGAAGGCCTGCGCGAGGTCAGCAGCAAAGCGGTGACCCGCCGCCTGCCGATGCCCGGCCCGATCGTGTTTGGTCGTGGCCTGGAGATCACCCTGGAATTTGATGAAAACGCGTTTCGCGGCACCGGCGTGTTCCTGCTCGGTGCGGTACTGGAACGGTTCCTGGCGCGTTATGTGTCGATCAACAGTTTTACCGAGACGGTGATCCGTACCACCGAACGCGGCGAGATCATGCGATGGAAAGCCAAGCCCGGACGTCGTCCGACCCTGTGAGTACCCTGGAGGCGATGCACCAGGAGCCCTGGGAATATGACTTCTTCCAGGCGCTGCGCCGTATCGAGTGCGAATCGCCAGACTTGCCGCGCCTGGGCCATTCCCTGCGCCTGGCCGATGACCCGTTGCGCCTCGGACAACAGGCCGATTGCACCTTCGCCCCGGCCACCCTGGCGTCGGTAGCGCCCGGCGCCGACGGCACGCCTGCGCGCCTGGAGCAGTTCTTTTTTGGCCTCGGCGGCCCCAATGGTCCGCTGCCGCTGCACATCACCGAATACGTGCGCGAACGCCAGCGCAACAACGCCGACAGCACCAGCAAGCGCTTCCTTGATGTGTTCCACCACCGCCTGCTGACCCTGTTCTACCGGGCCTGGGCCGAAGCGCGGCCGACCGTCAGCCATGATCGGCCCGACGATGATTACTGGTCCGCACGCCTCGCCGCCTTGAGTGGCCGGGGCATGCCCAGCCTGCTCGACCAGGGCCTGATCCCCGACACCGCAAAGCTGCATTACAGCGGCCACCTCTCGGCACAAACCCGCTACCCGGACGGCCTGAAGGCGATTCTCGGCGAGTATTTCGGCCTGCCGGTGGAGATTGAAGAGTACGTCGGCCAATGGCTGGAGCTGCCAGAGCGCAGCCGGGTCAGCGTCAGCGCCAATCAGTTGGGCGTGGACTTCTGCCTGGGCAGCCATGTGTGGGACCGCCAGCATAAATTTCGCATCCGCCTGGGCCCGCTCATGCTGGACGACTACATGGGCATGTTGCCCGGCAGCCAGCCGTTCAACGAGCTTGTGGCCTGGGTTGCCGAATACCTGGGCCATGAACTGGACTGGGACTTGAACCTGGTTCTGCAACAACCCGAAGTCCCGGCGCTGCAACTCAACGGCCAGTTCCGCCTGGGCTTCAACACGTGGCTCGGCCAACCCGGGCACGACGCCAACGACCTAATCCTGGCCCGGCATTACGCCGATCAGGCCACCACCTCAAGGAATTCAGAGCATGGGTGAAATCAGTCGCGCCGCACTGTTCGGCAAACTCAACAGCGTGGCCTACAAGGCCATCGAAGCCGCCACGGTGTTCTGCAAATTGCGCGGTAACCCCTACGTGGAGCTGGCCCACTGGTTTCACCAGTTGCTGCAACTGCAGGACTCGGACCTGCATCGCATCATCCGCCAGTTCAACGTCGAGCCGGCGCGCCTGGCCCGCGACCTCACCGAAGCCCTGGACCGCCTGCCCCGTGGCTCGACCTCGATCACCGACCTGTCGTCCCACGTGGAAGAAGCAGTAGAGCGCGGCTGGGTGTACGGCAGCCTGATGTTTGGCGAAAGCCAGGTGCGTACCGGCTACCTGGTGCTGGGCATTCTGAAGACGCCGAGCCTGCGGCATGCGCTGCTGGGTTTGTCGGGGGAGTTCGACAAGATCAAGGCCGAGGCCCTGAGCGAGCGCTTTGATGAATATGTCGGTGATTCGCCGGAAAACGCCCTGAGCGCCAGTGACGGTTTCAACGCCGGTGCCGTGCCGGGCGAAGCCAGCGGCGCCATGGCGCCGAGTGCCATGGGCAAGCAGGAAGCTCTCAAGCGTTTCACCGTTGACCTCACCGAGCAGGCGCGCAGCGGCAAGCTCGACCCGATCGTGGGGCGTGACGAAGAAATTCGGCAACTGGTGGATATCCTGATGCGTCGACGCCAGAACAACCCGATCCTCACCGGTGAGGCCGGGGTGGGCAAGACGGCGGTGGTCGAAGGTTTTGCCCTGCGCATCGTCGCCGGCGACGTGCCGCCGGCGTTGAAGGACGTAGAACTGCGCAGCCTGGATGTGGGCCTGCTGCAAGCTGGCGCCAGCATGAAAGGCGAATTCGAACAGCGCCTGCGCCAGGTCATCGAAGACGTCCAGGCCTCGCCAAAACCGATCATCCTGTTTATCGACGAAGCCCACACCCTGGTCGGTGCCGGTGGCGCCGCCGGCACCGGTGATGCAGCCAACCTGCTCAAGCCGGCCCTGGCCCGTGGCACCTTGCGCACGGTGGCGGCCACCACCTGGGCCGAGTACAAGAAGCACATCGAGAAAGACCCGGCCCTGACCCGCCGCTTCCAGGTAGTGCAAGTGGCCGAGCCGTCGGAAGACAAGGCGCTGCTGATGATGCGCGGCGTGGCCTCGACCATGGAAAAACACCACCAGGTGCAGATCCTCGATGAAGCCCTGGAAGCCTCGGTGAAGCTGTCCCACCGCTATATCCCGGCACGCCAGTTGCCGGATAAATCGGTGAGCCTGCTGGACACCGCCTGCGCCCGCGTCGCCATCAGCCTCCACGCAGTGCCGGCCGAGGTGGACGACAGTCGCCGCCGTATCGAAGCCCTGGAAACCGAGCTGCAAATCATCGCCCGTGAGCATGCGATCGGCATCGCCATTGGTGCACGCCAGAGCAATAGCGAAGCCTTGCTGAGCGCCGAGCGCGAGCGCCTGGCAACGCTGGAAAGCCGCTGGGCCGACGAGAAAACCCTGGTGGACGAGCTGCTCGCCACCCGGGCGACCCTGCGCGAGAAGGCTGGCGCTGTCGACAGCGGCAACGACGAGTTGCGCGCACAACTGGTGGACCTGCAACAGCGCCTCAGCGCCCTGCAAGGCGAAACCCCGCTGATCCTGCCGACCGTGGATTACCAGGCCGTGGCCTCGGTGGTTGCCGACTGGACCGGCATCCCGGTGGGCCGTATGGCGCGCAATGAACTGGAGACGGTGCTCAACCTCGACCAGCACCTGAAGAAACGCATCATCGGCCAGGACCACGCGTTGCAGATGATCGCCAAGCGCATCCAGACCTCCCGCGCCGGCCTCGACAACCCGAGCAAGCCGATTGGCGTGTTCATGCTGGCCGGCACCTCCGGCGTGGGCAAGACCGAAACCGCCCTGGCCCTGGCCGAAGCCATGTACGGCGGCGAGCAGAACGTGATCACCATCAACATGAGCGAGTTCCAGGAAGCCCATACCGTGTCGACCCTCAAAGGTGCGCCACCGGGCTATATCGGTTATGGCGAAGGCGGCGTGCTGACCGAAGCCGTGCGGCGCAAACCCTACAGCGTGGTGCTGCTGGACGAAGTGGAAAAGGCTCACCCGGACGTGCATGAGATTTTCTTCCAGGTCTTCGACAAGGGCGTGATGGAGGACGGCGAAGGCCGGGTGATCGACTTCAAGAACACCTTGATCCTGCTGACCACCAACGCCGGCACCGAGCTGATTTCCCACGTCTGCAAAGACCCGGCAAACGTGCCCGACCCGGAGGACATCGCCAAGGCCCTGCGCCAGCCACTACTGGAAATCTTCCCGCCGGCCCTGCTCGGGCGCCTGGTGACGATTCCGTATTACCCACTCAGCGACGTGATGCTCAAGGCGATCACCCGCCTGCAACTGGACCGCATCAAGAAGCGTGTAGAGAACACCCACAAAGTCGCGTTCGACTACGACGACGCGGTGATCGACCTGATCGTCTCGCGCTGCACCGAAACCGAAAGCGGCGGGCGGATGATCGACACCATCCTCACCAACAGCCTGCTGCCGGACATGAGCCGCGAGTTCCTCACGCGCATGCTCGAAGGTAAGGCACTGGCGGGGGTGCGGATCGGCACGCGGGATAACGAATTGCACTACACCTTCAGCGACACCGAATAACCTGACGAAGTGCAATCCAAATGTGGGAGCGGGCTTGCTCGCGAATACGGTGAGTCAGTCGCCGGATGTATCAACTGATACACCGCATTCGCGAGCAAGCCCGCTCCCACATCGGATTCGGTTTCTTCAGTTATTAAGACACTTACGGGACAACCGATGCTTTTCAACCAAGCCTCACGCCTGGCCAAGATCACCAGCCCCCTGGGGCCGGATGTGCTGCTGCTCAATGAAATGGGCGGTGACGAAGAGTTGGGGCGGCTGTTCAGCTACGAGCTGCAACTGAACTCGCTGGACGCCAATATCGATCTCAACCAGTTGCTGGGCAAGCCGATGAGCGTCAGCCTGCAACTGGCGGATGGCGGCGAGCGGTATTTCCATGGGCTCGTCGCACGCTGCAGCCAGAACATCGACCAGGGCCAGTTCGCCAGTTACCAGGTGACCCTGCGCCCGTGGTTATGGCTGCTGAGCCGCACCTCCGACTGCCGGATTTTCCAGAACCTGAGCATCCCGCAGATCATCAAGCAGGTGTTCCGCGACCTGGGCTTTTCCGACTTCGAAGATGCCCTGAGCCGACCGTATCGCGAGTGGGAATACTGCGTGCAGTACCGCGAGACCAGCTTCGATTTCGTCAGCCGCCTGATGGAACAGGAAGGCATCTACTACTTCTTCCGTCACGAGCAGGACCGCCACGTGCTGGTGCTGGCCGACGCCTATGGCGCCCACGCCACGGTGCCCGGCTACACCTCGGTGCCCTACTACCCCAAGGACGAGCAGCAGCGCGAACGCGACCATATGCACAACTGGCACCTGGTGCAGCAAGTCCAGCCCGGTTCCCTTGAGCTCAACGACTACGACTTTCAGCGCCCCAGCGCCAGCATCGACGTGCGCTCGGCCATGCCGCGCCCGCACACCGCTGGCGACTATCCGCTGTACGACTACCCCGGCACCTACGTCAAAAGCGAAGACGGCGAACACTACGCACGCACCCGTATCGAAGCCCTGCAAACCCTGCACGAACAAGTGGAGTTCAGCGGCAACGCCCGGGGCCTGGGCTCCGGCCATCTGTTCAGCCTCACCGGCTTCAGCCGCCGCGACCAGAACCGCGAGTACCTGATCCTCGGCGCGCGCTACTACATCACCCAGGAGCGCCTGGAATCCGGAGGCGGCGCGGCGTCGGCGCAGTTCGACAGCAGCCTGACCTGCATCGACGCTCAACAGAGCTTCCGCCCGCTGGCCAACACCCACCGGCCCATCGTCAAAGGCCCGCAGACCGCACTGGTGGTCGGGCCCAAGGGCGAGGAAATCTGGACCGACCAGTATGGCCGGGTAAAGGTGCATTTCTATTGGGACCGCCACGATCAGTCCAACGAAAACAGCTCCTGCTGGATTCGCGTGTCGCAATCCTGGGCCGGCAAAAACTGGGGTTCGATGCAGATCCCGCGCATCGGCCAGGAAGTGATTGTGAGCTTCCTTGAGGGCGACCCGGACCGGCCGATCATTACCGGGCGGGTGTACAACGCCGAACAGACGGTGCCCTACGACCTGCCGGAAAACGCCACCCAGAGCGGGATGAAAAGCCGCTCCAGCAAGGGCGGCAGCCCGGCGAACTTCAATGAAATCCGCATGGAGGACAAGAAGGGCCTGGAGCAGCTGTACATCCATGCCGAGCGCAATCAGGACATCGTGGTGGAGGTGGATGAAAGCCACTCGGTGGGGCATGACCGCAACAAGAGCATTGGGCATAACGAGACGGTGACCATTGGCAATAACCGCCTGCGCATCGTCAAGCAGGAAGACGTGCTCTCCGTTGGCCAGAAGAAGACCGACAGCATCAGCCAGAGCTATGTCATCGAGGTCGGCGAAAACCTGCGCCTGGTGTGCGGGGAAAGCATCCTCGAGTTGAACGCCAGCGGGCAGATCAACCTCACTGGCGTGCAAATCAGCTTCTACGCCAGCGGCGACGCCGAATTCAACACCGGCGGCGTGCTGCACCTCAACAACGGCGGCGGGCCTGGCGCCACACCGGATGGCCAAGGCATAAAAACCAGCATCGACGCCAATATCAAAGCCGCGTTCCCCGCGCCTAAAAGCTCCTGACGAGACCTGTTTGCCATGACGTACCGCATCAACGAATTCCAGTTTCAACTGCCCGCCGGCGAGCTGCAGGACGCGACGATCAATATCCTCAAGTTCCCGGAACTGGGGACTTCGCTGATCGTCAGCCGCAGCTTGCTGGCGGAAGGCGAAACCTTGCACAGCAACTTCGACGACCAGCTCAAGCGCCTGGAAAAACAGGTGCAGGACCTGCGCTGCCTGCCCAGCGTGCCGGTACGCCTGGGCGCCGCCCAGGAGGTCGAAGGGATCGAGCTGTGCAGCCAGTTCAACAAGGGCAACGACAAGGTGTTCCAGTACCAGTTGGCCCTGGTGTTGCCGGGGACGCGCAAGATGCTTGCCTTGAGTTATGTGAAGGCCGACAAGCTTGGTGATGCCGAGGCGGCGCATTGGGCGATCATCAAAAACTCGTTGTCGTTCGACGTGCCTGCGTGATGGGCATCCTGCATGTCTGACGCGTTATGGGCCGCCCGAATGGGCGATGCCATGGACCACACGTCGATGATGGCCGACATTCTCGGCGGCGTGCTGGAGGTGGCGGCGAACATCGCGATTACGGCGCTGGCCACCGCTGCAGTAGTCGCCGCCACCGGGATCACGGTTGTCACGGGCGGGCTGGGGTGCTTCCTCCTCGGCGCGGTCGTGGGCGTGGTCGTGGGGCTTGCGATGAGCAAGAGCGGGGCCGACAAGGGCCTGAGCAATTTATGCGAGGGCATCGGCAACGCGCTGTTCCCACCGACGGTGCAGGCCAATATCCTCACCGGTTCCTTCGACACGTTTACCAATAACATCCCCTCGGCCCGTGCCGCCGGGGCGGTTGTGTCCCATGTGGCACCGGCCGGCACCGAGCTGGAAATGCAGGCGCCGGAAGAAGCGCCTGAAGCCGAAGCCAGTTACCTGGACATGGCAGGCGAGTTCTTCTCACAGATGTGGCGCCCCACCGTGGCTACGCCTGCGCCAGGCACAGAGACCAAGCCCGAAGACCTGGTGCTTTGCACGAAGCACCCACCGATGCCGCCACAGTTCATGGCCGAAGGCTCGGCCAAGGTGACCATCAACGGCCAGCCCGCGGTACGCAGCGGTGACCGCAGCACCTGCGATGCGAAAGTGGTGTCCTCCGGGCTGATCTCCTCCGACGTCACCATCGGCGGCGGTTCGGTGGTGGTACGCGAAATTCGCAGCGGCAAGACCCCGGGGGTCGGGCTGGCCGTGACAGTGCTGCTGATGCTCAAGGGGGGCAAGGGCAAGTTCTTCAGCAAATTGCCGTGCATGCTGGTTGGCGGGGCGGTGTCGATGGCCGTCAGCAGTGCCATGGGTGCTGCGGCCAACGCGGCCATGGGCTCGTCGAACCCGGTACATGCGGCCACCGGGGCCAAGGTGCTCGGCGGCGATGACGATCTGGATTTCGTCCTGCCCGGCCTGTTGCCGATTGACTGGCAACGCATCTACAACAGCCGCGACGAACGCCAAGGCAGCTTGTTTGGCGCCGGTTGGAGCGTGCCCTACGAAATGTGCGTCGACGTGCTGCCCCACCCCGAAGGCGGCGACACGCTTGTCTACACCGATGAACAGGGCCGGCCTATCGACATGGGCTCGATTGCCTTGGGCGCCGCGGTGTTCAGCGCCGGTGAAGGGCTGGCGGTGCGGCGACACCTCAATGGGCATTTGCTGATAGAAAGCGATGACGGCGTTTACCGCCTGTTCGAACCTGCACCAGCAAATCCGTCGCGATTGCGCCTGAGCCAGCTCGGTGATCGCAATGACAACCGCATCCATCTCGACTACGACGATGCCGGATGCCTGGTTCGTCTGCGCGATACGTTTGATCTCGTGCAGGTTGAGCTGATCCGTGATCAAGGCCATCTGACCCACATCGAACGCTTGTACCCGGATCAACGCCGTGAAGTGCTGGTCAGCTATGACTATGACGCTGCGGATAACCTGACGCAGGTGCGCGACGCAACCGGCCAGGTACAACGGCGTTTTGCCTATGATTCCGGGCGCCGTATGGTCGAGCACCAGTTGCCGACAGGATTGCGCTGCTTCTATGACTGGGCGTTGATTGAAGGCCTGGAGTGGCGAGTGGTGCGGCACTGGACCGATGAGGGCGACACCTACCAATTCGACTATGACCTGCAAGCCGGCACCACACGCATCACCGATGGCTTGCAGCGCGTCAGCATCCGTCACTGGAACACTCAGCACCAGATCATTCAGTACAGCGACAACCTCGGCCAGACCTGGCTGTTCGAATGGAACGATGAGCGCCAATTACTCAACGCCACCGATCCACAGGGTGGGCGTTATGCCTACAGCTACGACGAGAGCGGCAACCTGATCGGCGAGACCGACCCGTTGGGCCGCAGCGATTCCACCTTGTGGCTGGAACACTGGGCGCTGCCGCTGGTGGAAACCGACGCTGCCGACAACAGCTGGCAGTATCGCTATGATCAGCGCGGCAACTGCATCGCCGAGACCGATCCGCTGGGCTATATCACCCGTTACCGCTATGACGCACACGGCCAAGTCGTCGAGATCATCGACGCCACCGGAAAAAGCAAAAAGCTGCGCTGGAACCCGTTTGGGCAGTTAGTCGAGCATATCGACTGCTCGGGCTACCCGACGCGTTTCAGCTACGACGAGCGGGGCTATTTGCAGGTCATCACCGATGCCCTCGGTGAACGCACGCAGTTCAGTTATGACGCACAGGGGCGCTTGCTCAGCAGCCAATTGCCGGATGGCCGCACCGAGCAATACCAGCGCGATGCCAGTGGGCAGTTGGTGGGCTATACCGACCCCGCCGGGCACACCACGCTCTATCAAAACAACCGGCGTGGCCAGGTGCGCCAGCGCACAGACGCCCATGGCCGGCAGGTGCAGTTCGGCTATGACAGCTACGGGCGGCTGCAAGCGCTGGTCAATGAGAACGGTGAAAGCTATCGGTTTGCGTGGGACGCAGGGGATCGGCTGACTGAACAGCAAGACCTCGATGGCAGCGCCAAGCGCTACGACTACGACTTACTCGACAACATCACGGCGGTGACTGCGATTCCAGCGCCTTACGGCAATGGCCTGGCGGTGGTCCCGGAGACGCTGCCGGCGCCCATCGTTCACCGACTGGAGCGCGATGCGGTCGGCCGACTGGTCGCCAAAACCACCGACGATGGCCGCACCGACTACAGCTACGATGCAGTCGATCAGCTCACAGCCGTCACCTTCACCGACTTGCAGGGCAAAACCCAAGCCTTGGCTTTCGCCTACGACGCTGTCGGCCAGTTGCTTGGCGAACAGAGTACCAGTGGCAACCTGCAACACCATTACGACGAACTCGGCAACCTGATCCAGACCCAACTGCCGGACGGCCGCTGGCTCAACCGCCTGTACTACGGCAGCGGCCACCTGCATCAAATCAACCTCGACGGCCAGGTCATCAGCGACTTCGAGCGCGACCGCCTGCACCGCGAAGTACTGCGCACCCAAGGCCAGCTCAGCACCCGAAGCGAATACGACCGTAGCGGTCGATTGCGCTCACGCCAACGCCGCCTTAACAGCCAGCCATCGTTGATGCCCGCAGCTGCGCAAAAGCAGTTCGAGTACGACCCCGCCGACAACCTGATCGGCAAACTCGACCATCAACCCGCGGCTCAACATCGCCAGTTGCTGCACTACGACGCCACCGGCCGGATTATCGCAAGCCAAGACAGCCTGCACGGCCAGCGCGAAACCTTCGCCTACGACGCCGCCGCCAATCTGCTGGACGGCCCACAGGCAGGCGCCGGGCTGGTGGTGCATAACAAGCTGCTGACTTATCAAGACAAGCGTTATCGCTACGATGCGTTTGGGCGGATGATCGAAAAGCGCAGCGCCAAGCGTGGTGTGCAGCGGTTTGCGTATGACGCGGAAAGTCGACTGGTTGAAGTGCACAATGAAAACGGCAGTGTAGTCAGGATGGCGTATGACCCGCTGGGACGGCGGGTTGAGAAAACCGAACATGGCAGTGATGGGTACCCACTGGGCGAAACCCGGTTCATGTGGGACGGGCTGCGTTTATTGCAGGAGCATAAACACAGCCAGTCCAGCCTGTACGTCTATGAAGATGAAGGCTACCAACCCCTGGCCCGCGTCGACGGTGCCGGACCGCTGCAAAAAATTCGTTATTACCACAACGACCTGAACGGCTTGCCGGAGCAGTTGACCGAGGCCGACGGGCATGATGTATGGCGAGCGACTTATCGGGTGTGGGGCAACACAGTCGAGGAGGTGCGCGAGCCCTACTACATTGAAGAGCAGAACCTGCGGTTTCAGGGGCAGTATCTGGACCGGGAGACGGGGCTGCATTTTAATACGTTCAGGTTTTATGATCCGGATGTGGGGCGGTTTATTACGCCAGATCCGATTGATCTAGCGGGAGGAATCAACAGCTATCAATATGCGCCCAACACCTTAGGTTGGATCGATCCCCTGGGATTAAAATCCTGCGGGGCGTCGTGGAAGAGTAGGCGTTCCTTCAAAAAGAATGATTCGGGCCTGAAAGACCATGCTCGTCGCCACTCCAATCTGTCACCTACGCAGTATCTCAAACGCGGTATAAAAAATATCACCCACGGGAAAGCCCTTAAAGGAGGAGGCAAAGCACCGGATGCGCGATACCACGTCCGGAAAACAGGAGAGGACGCTTATAGCGTGACCATTACTGATAAAAAGGGTCAAATACTCTCTATAGATACTTGGCAGAAGGGGGGGGCCAGTATGAATAAAGCGGATATCACTCATGGCCTTAGCCGTAGCGGTGTGACGCCTCAAAAGGGATTCTGGGAGAGTTTATAGTGACTCGGGCACGTATGGTTGAATTGAAAGAGGCCTTGGAACAGGCCGGCTGGGAAATATCAAACCCGGTTAGCGCCACTGATATATTTCAGACAAGTGACGACCAGATAACCTGGAAAATAAACAACCCAAAAACACAAAAATCCAGTATTTTAACATTCTATTTATTTGATCATCTAGGTCGACAAACGCAACAACTATCAGATATTTTTTATGTAAAGGAAAGCACAACCGATCTAAAACTTTATTTTGAAAAAATCAACACTCCCACTTGGAAGTCTTCACTGAGATTTTTTGTGCGCAGCTTATACTAGGTGAAAAATAAGGGGGCAGATTTATTTAGAGCCAACCCCGAAAAATTACAGTATCGGGTAGTGGCCACAGTCAACAATGAAGGGGTCAGCATGCTCAACAATCATAAGGATATTTCTGACGTTGACTATAAAGAGACAGGGCTGAATGATGGCGTGCTGTCAAAAACGAATGAACCCAAGGCAAAAGGAATCGGTAACCGGTTGCTCGACAAATTCAATAAAACCATTACCTCCTTTCGAGTCGAGAAAAAAGGCCCGAACGGAAAGTGGAAGACATGCGGATAGCGGAAAATGGACCTGTTCAATCTCCTTTCATACAAGCTTGAAAATTTCCTGAACATCCGGCCATGCCCGACAGAGTTCGGTGATGTTTTTTACCAAGAAGATGAGCCTTCTCTACTCTCTGTCGCCGCCAGAAAGCTCAACGGGACTACGCTTTATGTGAGCCGCTGGCATGACCTGTTTTCCATCAGTACCTTCGAAAAAGCCATGTCGAAGCTCGGTTTCACAGAACCGGACTGTTATGCCCTCCTGTCAGTCCTGTCACGCTTCGGTTATTTACTTGAAATAGACAACCGTCAACGGACCAATAAAGACTACTTTATCTTCTTCTATACAATTCAATTGATCACTTTGAAAAACAATCAGATCGATGCGAATGAAAAATTCAGAAACCACATACTCAAATTCCTGCTTTTCGAGCTGAGCATTGAAGACGAAATTTATAAGCGTTTCAGCATCGAAAACAATAAACTGATAATAAATGCAGATATTTTAGGGCCAACCCCCCTACTGGATGTTATTGACCTTATTTATCAGGCAATCAAGGCCGACGACCGAAAAGAAAATGTACTTTTTAGCGTCTTAAAAGACTACCAAAAAAGTATCGTTACACTACTGACAAAGCCCAACGATACGAATTATCGTTTCCGCTTTAATGATTGCTACAGCGAGTTCATGTATCCAGATGTATTTCTGCATGCTTACGCTAACGACAGGAAAACGTTATTTGACGCTATCGTTGATACGGTAAACCCACTTCAATCCACACATAATCTTTTTGTTTCCAACATCATCCTGATGAATTACGCCTTTTATATTATTAAAAACAAACCTCAAGAAATACTGAGACTTAAAAAGCATACCCGTGATAAAGCCGTGTTCGAAAAACTGGTGCAAGCAATCGTCTCTCGCCGAATGTCTGTCAAAAAAGAATGCTTCAGGAATATCCTGACAGATCACGATCTTTCCTCGATAAACGATAGCCCAACCGAGTTCTACAACATTTTATATTCGCTATAGCCGCTACGCCGTCAAAGCCATTGGATTGTCTGGGCGATCCTATCCTGATCAAGCGCCTGAGGACCGCATTGACCTGTATGCCTTAAAACACAAGGATCCTGTGACTATGGAAGGTAACCTGCTAAACACCGACTGGCTCAGCAGAGCAGTCTATGTCTGACGCGTTATGGGCCGCCCGAATGGGCGATGCCATGGACCACACGTCGATGATGGCCGATATTCTCGGCGGCGTGCTGGAGGTGGCGGCGAACATCGCGATTACGGCGCTGGCCACCGCTGCAGTAGTCGCCGCCACCGGGATCACGGTTGTCACGGGCGGGCTGGGGTGCTTCCTCCTCGGCGCGGTCGTGGGCGTGGTCGTGGGGCTTGCGATGAGCAAGAGCGGGGCCGACAAGGGCCTGAGCAATTTATGCGAGGGCATCGGCAACGCGCTGTTCCCACCGACGGTGCAGGCCAATATCCTCACCGGTTCCTTCGACACGTTTACCAATAACATCCCCTCGGCCCGTGCCGCCGGGGCGGTTGTGTCCCATGTGGCACCGGCCGGCACCGAGCTGGAAATGCAGGCGCCGGAAGAAGCGCCTGAAGCCGAAGCCAGTTACCTGGACATGGCAGGCGAGTTCTTCTCACAGATGTGGCGCCCCACCGTGGCTACGCCTGCGCCAGGCACAGAGACCAAGCCCGAAGACCTGGTGCTTTGCATGAAGCACCCACCGATGCCGCCACAGTTCATGGCCGAAGGCTCGGCCAAGGTGACCATCAACGGCCAGCCCGCGGTACGCAGCGGTGACCGCAGCACCTGCGATGCGAAAGTGGTGTCCTCCGGGCTGATCTCCTCCGACGTCACCATCGGCGGCGGTTCGGTGGTGGTACGCGAAATTCGCAGCGGCAAGACCCCGGGGGTCGGGCTGGCCGTGACAGTGCTGCTGATGCTCAAGGGGGGCAAGGGCAAGTTCTTCAGCAAATTGCCGTGCATGCTGGTTGGCGGGGCGGTGTCGATGGCCGTCAGCAGTGCCATGGGTGCTGCGGCCAACGCGGCCATGGGCTCGTCGAACCCGGTACATGCGGCCACCGGGGCCAAGGTGCTCGGCGGCGATGATGATCTGGATTTCGTCCTGCCCGGCCTGTTGCCGATTGACTGGCAGCGCGTCTACAACAGCCGCGACGAACGCCAAGGCAGCTTGTTTGGCGCCGGTTGGAGCGTGCCCTACGAAGTGTGCGTCGACGTGCTGCCCCACCCCGAAGGCGGCGACACCCTGCTCTACACCGACGAACAGGGCCGGCCCATCGACATGGGCACCATCCCACTGGGCGGCGCGGTGTTCAGTGCCGGTGAAGGGCTTGCTGTACGGCGCCACCGCGATGGGCCGTTACTGATTGAAAGCGACGATGGTGTGTATCGCCTGTTCGAAGCCACCCCGGCAAACCCGTCGCGATTGCGCCTGAGCCAACTGGGTGACCGCAACGACAACCGCATCTACCTTGATTATGACGAGGCCGGAAGCCTGGTGCGGCTGCGCGACACCTTCGACCTGGTGCAGGTCGAACTGATCCGCGACCCGCTCCACGTAACCCGCATCGAGCGCGTGTACCCCGATCAACGCCGAGAAGTGCTCGTCAGCTATGGTTACGACGCCATCGGCAACCTGGCCGAGGTACGCGATGCCAGCGGCCAGGTGCAACGGCGCTTCGCCTACGACACCAGGCAGCGCATGGTGGAACACCAGTTGCCCACCGGCTTGCACTGCTTTTACGAGTGGGCCCTGATGGATGGCCAGGAATGGCGGGTGGTCAAGCACTGGACCAATGAAGGCGATGCTTACCGGTTTGACTATGACCTGCTGGCCGGCACCACACGCATTACCGACAGCTTGCAGCGTGTCAGCACCCGGCACTGGAACAGCCAGCACCAGATCACCCGCTACAGTGACAACCTCGGCCAGACCTGGCTGTTCGAATGGAACGACGAGCGTCAATTGCTCAACGCCACCGACCCTCACGGCGGCCGCTATGAATACAGCTACGACGAGGCCGGCAACCTCATCGGCGAAACCGACCCACTGGGGCGCAGCGACTCGACGTTATGGCTCGAGCACTGGGCCCTGCCGTTGGTGCAAACCGACGCCGCCGGCAACAGCTGGCGCTACCGCTATGATCAGCGCGGCAACTGCACCGTCGCCATTGACCCGCTGGGCCATGTCACCCGTTATCGCTATGACGCCCATGGCCAAGTCGTCGAGATCATCGACGCCACGGGCAAAAGCAAAAAACTGCGCTGGAACCCGCTCGGGCAACTGCTCGAGCACATCGACTGCTCGGGTTACCCGACACGGTTCAGCTACAACGAACAGGGCTTTTTGCAAGTCATCACCGACGCCCTCGGCGAACGTACCCAATTCCACTATGACGCCCAAGGCCGCCTGCTCAGCAGCCAATTACCCGACGGTCGTCGCGAGAAGTACCAGCGAGATATCAGCGGCCAACTGACGGCTTACACCGACCCGGCCGGCCACACCACACACTATCAACACAACCGTCGCGGCCAGGTGCGCCAACGCACCGACGCCCATGGCCGGCAGGTGCAGTTCGGGTATGACAGCTTTGGTCGGCTGCAGGCGCTGATCAACGAGAACGGCGAACGTTATCGGTTTGCCTGGGATGATGGGGATCGGTTGACGGAGCAGCAAGATCTCGACGGCAGCGCCAAGCGCTACAGCTACGACCGCCTGGACAACGTCACCACCATGACCGCCCTGGCGGCACCTTACGGCACAGGCATGGCCGTCGTCCCCGAGACGCCGCCCGCCCCCATCGTGCATCGACTGGAACGCGATGCGGTTGGCCGATTGATTGCCAAAACCACCGAAGATGGCCGTACCGACTACACCTACGATCCATTGGACCAGCTTACGGACGTGTCCTTCACCGACCTGCAGGGCAATGCCCAAGCCTTGAGCTTTGCCTATGATGCGGTTGGCCAATTGCTCACCGAACGCAGCTCGGCCGGCGAACTGCAGCACCACTACGATGAACTCGGCAACCTGATCCAGAGCCAACTGCCGGACGGCCGCTGGCTCAACCGCCTGTACTACGGCAGCGGCCATCTGCACCAGATCAACCTCGACGGCCAACTCATCAGTGACTTTGAGCGCGACCGCCTGCACCGCGAAGTCCTGCGCACCCAAGGCCAGATCAGCACCCGCAGCGAATACGACCGTAGCGGTCGATTGCGCTCACGCCAACGCCGCCTTAACAGCCAGCCATCGTTGATGCCCGCAGCTGCGCAAAAGCAGTTCGAGTACGACCCCGCCGACAACCTGATCGGCAAACTCGACCATCAACCCGCGGCTCAACATCGCCAGTTGCTGCACTACGACGCCACCGGCCGGATTATCGCAAGCCAAGACAGCCTGCACGGCCAGCGCGAAACCTTCGCCTACGACGCCGCCGCCAATCTGCTGGACGGCCCACAGTCCGGGGCCGGGCTGGTGGTGCATAACAAGCTGCTGACCTATCAGGACAAACGCTACCGCTACGATGCCTTTGGCCGGATGATCGAAAAACGCAGCGGCGCCCGTGGCGTACAATACTTTGCCTACGACGCCGAAAGCCGGCTGATTGAAGTGCGCAATGAAGGCGGCAGCGTGGTGCGCATGGCCTACGACCCGCTGGGCCGACGCATCGGAAAAACCGAACATGACAGCAATGGCTATCCACTGGGCGAAACCCAGTTCATGTGGGACGGTTTACGCCTGTTACAGGAGCAAAAGCACAGCCAGACCAGCCTTTACCTCTATGAAGACGAAGGCTACCAACCCCTGGCCCGCGTCGATGGCATCGGGGCGCTGCAAAAAATTCGCTATTACCACAACGACCTCAATGGCTTGCCGGAGCAACTGACCGAGGCTGATGGGCACACCCTGTGGCAGGCGACTTATCGGGTGTGGGGCAATACCGTGGAGGAGGTGCGGGAGCCTTACTTTATTGAAGAGCAGAACCTGAGGTTCCAGGGGCAGTACCTGGATCGGGAGACGGGGCTGCATTTCAATACGTTCAGGTTTTATGATCCGGATGTGGGGCGGTTTACTACGCCGGATCCGATTGGGTTGGCGGGAGGTCTAAACACCTATGCCTACTCACCCAACCCATTCATGTGGTCAGACCCCTTGGGCCTGGCAGCCTGCGCCAAGAAAGTGGACGCCCTGCGTAACGGCCCTCAAAAAACCGTCGTAAAAGTGAAAACTAAAAAAGAAGCGAACGAGTTATTGAAAGAAGCATTTCCAAACAGCCAAAAAGTCAGAGGCATAGGATCGCAAGACGCCCAAGGTATAAGAAAGAAAAACAAGATGGACCAATTCAAAAAGAGAGATGGAAAAGTACGATACAGAAAAGATTACCCCATTAATAAAGAAACAGGTCGTGTTTATGGCCACGACGATCCGAAAGGTACAGGCCACGGTGAACTACCGCACGTCAACATTAAGCGCGCCGATGGCACAATGGTCCGCATTGATATTACAGGTTAGAGTATGAACAATCTCATAGAGGCACTCAACGCTGGGAAACGCCGAGGCTACGAGGAAAGACGTGAAATAGATGGGGCCTCATTTCTATTTCAATACGCCATAAAAAAACAGAACAATCTGTATTACACCTATTTTTTCTCAATAGACGAGTCCCAAATGGAAGTCATTGAAGATGATGAAAACGAAGAAATACTGACATTTCCGAGTCTCGATGAAGCATTGAGTCACTTAATCAGCAGAGGTGCCATAGTGGAGAAACTTTCAGCCATCAAAAACACCTTGCCTTTTTAAGAGCAAAGTGGCCAACTGATAGTAAGCGAGCAAACTTACCAAAGGGGAAAACGGGACTATTTTATTTAAAGTCCATTACACTCAAATCCCCATGATTTCATTCATAGAAATCAACCTTGGCAGGTGAAATTTGTGAATATAAAAGAGATTATTGAACTGGACTTTTCTAAAATAGAAGGCGTGGATCAACTGTACGTAGCTCTTGCTGAAAAAATCGGGTTCCCTGAGGACTATGGCAAAAATGTCGATACAGTAATTGACTGCTTATTTGGTTTACGCTATCCCGAGGATAGGTATGACCATAATAAATTCAGACCTAACAGAAAAATAACAACTCATACAAAAAACGTCACGAACGCTCAAAAACAAACGACAGAATCACTTATTCTTATCATTTAATTCGTAAATTACAAATGCCAATTCAAAGAAACTCCCGCATTAACCTTTTTACTCCTTGAGCGCTGCCCCTTAAAATTCTCAATTATTCCGCCGGGCACAGGAAAAAGCTTAAATATTTATTTAAGATATTTAGAGATAACCTGACAGATCACGATCCTCATTTGATAAAGTGCTGTGATATTCGTCCCGTCCAACACGGAAATTTTTATGCCCCTTGACTTTATGGCAGCAGAAAATCAGAAAGACATTAATGAGAACACTCCAGTTTTTTGCTTGAGTGAATCTACCCATGGCGCTCTTATGGGCGCATCAGCACCAAGAAAAGATTTCCCAAAGACGCACAAATTTTCTGATTATTACGCCGACACAAGTATTCTATTCGGCGAAATTCTACCTTTAGTGACTGAAATCGAAAAAGCGACAAAGTTAAAAAACTTAAACTCCAGCGAATTGAAAGATCTAGTCAAGTTCCTTCAAAGTGCTTATAGCAAAAAACTGAATGTTTTTATTTATTGCGACTAACCCAATTCATGACGGATCTGACAGCACCTAAGCCCGGCGATTTATTTTACTTTCCGGCCGTCAATGCAAACGATGAACCGGGCTTCGTGATCGCACGCTACATTGAGCTCATACCACCAGCGCTCGGCCATTTGATCGAGGTGTTCGCCCATTTTTGTACAAAGATCCCTGCCTCTATCGAGGATAGTAGACACGTCGCGCCGATTATTCAGGCCGATATTCTGCAGCCTGCGCTCGTCGGGCATTCCAAGCTGGAAGATACTTTTCAGTGATCCGGGGTATAAAAAACCCAACTCCCATTACGACAAAATCCAATTTGCCTTTATAAAGGCGAATCTGGATGGGTGGTACCAGCCATCCAGCGACCGCAGAACAACTTTCGGGGATAGAGCATTCCCCCTGTTGGCGAAGGGACCATGTTGTTTTTCGCGTAATTACTCATCTACGAGAAGCCATCGGGGAAAACGAATGCATGGGGCACTTTGATTTACCGGAAGACTTGCGAGCTGATAGAAACATTGGACTTGAACGTGTAAACAAGGCAGCGTACAGCATGCAGTTGCTGTTCAAGAGCAAATAAAAATGGGCACCCAACCCAGTCGGCGTGCCCATTTTTCATACCTCCCCGCCTCCCTTCGAGACGGTGCCGTGCTTACGGGTTGACGCTGTCTTTAAGCGACTTGCCCGGTTTGAACGCTACGGTGTTGCTCGCCTTGATTTTCACCGGCTCGCCGGTTTGCGGGTTTTTGCCGGTGCGGGCGCCGCGGTGGCGCTGCAGGAAGGTGCCGAAACCAACCAGGGTGACGCTGTCCTTGCGGTGCAAGGCGCCAGTGATTTCTTCAAGAACGGCGTTGAGGACGCGGTTGGCCTGTTCTTTGGTCAGGTCTGCTTTTTCTGCAATGGCGGCTGCGAGTTCTGGTTTACGCATAGGTGAAGCCTCTTTGACGGTTTTTTGTTGTTATGTCCGTGCTGCTCTCTGCTGGAGCAGCGCCAAGGCGCCGCAGGCTCTACTCTGCGGCAGACGGGAGTGAGAATGGCATGCCATTGGTGCCTGCGCCAGTCTCGCGGCGACCTTTCTAGGGGGAAAAAGGTGCTTATTCCGACAGAACGACCAGCATTTACGCCAGCAGAGGCGGAAGTTCCTTATTTAGGGCCAGTTTTTCCATGACCGCAGTGCCCGTCAGCGCGTAACCCAGCAGGCGCCCGCTGGCATCGCGGCACAAGGCCTTGATGTCACCGCCCTGCCCCTCGACGCTCCACACGCCTTCAAGGCCCCGTGGTGGCGGCGAGACTACCAGTGGGCACGCCGGGGTTTTCACCGTGACGGGCATCGGCCCGTAGTTGACCGCCGTGGCGTTGCCCGCCAGGGTCTGGGCCAGGGCGCGGGCGCAGCTCATCAGGGGCATGACGTACAGCAGGTTCAGGCCATCGACCTCGGCGCAGTCGCCCAGGGCGTAGATATTGGCGTGGGAGGTCTTGAGGTGGCGGTCAACCATGATTCCACGGTTGATTTGCAGGCCGGCCGCAGCCGCCAGGTCCACCCGTGGGCGCAAGCCAATGGCGGAGACCACCAGGTCGCACTCGATCACCGTGCCATCGGACAGATGGGCTTCCAGGCCGTCCACCGTGCGTTGCAGGCGGTTGAGCACCGGCCCCAGGTGGAAGCGTGCGCCCAGGCCTTCCAGCCCGGCCTGTACTGCTGCGGCCGCGGCCGGGTGCAGCAGGGTCGGCATGACTTGCTCGCACGGAGCCACCAGGTCGATGGTGTAGCCGCCCAGGATCAAGTCGTTGGCAAACTCACAGCCGATCAGGCCCGCGCCCAACAGCAGCACACGGCGCTTGCCGGCAGCGGCGTGGCGAAAGCGCGCGTAGTCTTCCAGGTCGTTGATCGGGAAAATCAGATCAGCGGCATCGCCCTCGACCGGTACCTGTACCGTCTGGGCGCCCCAGGCCAGGATCAGGTCGCGGTAGACCACCGCCTCCTCGCCGATCCACAGGCGCTTGTGGCCAGGGTCGATGCCGCTGATGCGGGTATGGGTGCGCACTTCGGCCTTGAGTTGCTCGGCCATCGCGCCAGGGGTCGCCATGCTCAGGCCATCGGCGTCCTTGTTTTTGCCAAAGCCGGTGGAGAGCATGGGTTTGGAGTAGGAACGCCCGTCATCCGCGGTGATCAGCAACAACGGAGTTTCGCTGTCGAGTTTACGAAACTCCCGAGCCAGGTTGTAACCGGCCAAGCCCGTACCGATGATCACGACAGGTGCGCTCATTCCATTCTCCTTGTAGTACGTTTCTTAAATTCAGCGAATCAACCGATTTCGATCATTTCGAAATCCATTTTGCCGACGCCGCAGTCCGGGCACAGCCAGTCTTCCGGGACGTCCTGCCACAGGGTGCCGGGGGCGATCCCGTCATCCGGCCATCCGTCCGCTTCGTTGTAGATCAGGCCACAGACTACACATTGCCACTTCTTCATTACTTACTTCCTCAGGGTCCAGGCGTACTGGCCGACAGTCGATAGATCCAGCATTGCTGTGCGGCTCAGGGCGTTTTGTACTGATCGGGGCGCCCAGATGCAAGCACGTTCGACCCAATGTCCTGGCGCAACCCGGCAAAAATCCGGGTGAGCATGGTAAGCTCGGCGCCTCATTAACTGCCAATAATGACTCCCCGTGCCGCATTCGATTGCCGTTCCCGATGCTTGCCAATGGCTGAACCAGAGCCTTCTGCACCCCCTGCCCACGCCTCCTGCCCTCGACTGGCTGTTCGATGAGGGCTCGCTGACCCGCCGCCTGACGCACCTGTCCAACGACGGCTTCAGTGTCACGCCATTGTACGAAGGCTGGCAGCCCCTGCGAGACGACGAATGCGCCGCCCTCGACCTAGCCGCCGCCAGTATTGGCTGGGTGCGCGAGGTGTATTTGCGCGGTCACGGCCAGGCCTGGGTCTTCGCCCGCAGCGTTGCAGCGCGCAGTGCCTTGCAGGGCGATGGCTTGCATATGGATGAGTTGGGCAGTCGCTCCCTGGGTGAGCTGCTGTTCTGTGACCGGGCCTTCAGCCGCCAGGCCATCGAAGTCTGCCATTACCCACGCGCCTGGCTGCCGAAGGCAGATCAGGCCAGTGGCTTATGGGCGCGGCGCTCGCGTTTTGATCGCGGGGCGTTGAGCGTGTTGGTGGCGGAAGTGTTCCTGCCGAGCCTGTGGCAAGCGGTGCAGCAATCTGCGGAGAATGGCTGATGTACCAGCGCCTGCTCCAATCCCTGAACCGCCTGAACCCACGGGCCTGGGACTTCGTGCAACTGACGCGGATGGACAAGCCCATCGGCATCTATCTGCTGCTTTGGCCCACCCTCTGGGCGTTGTGGATTGCCGGCGAGGGCTCGCCTTCGTTGAGCAATATCGTGATCTTCGTGCTCGGCGTCGCGCTGACCCGAGCCGGGGGTTGCGTCATCAATGACTGGGCTGACCGCAAGGTCGACGGCCACGTGAAGCGCACCGCGCAACGCCCGTTGGCGAGCGGCAAGATCAGCTCGAAAGAAGCCCTGGTGTTTTTTGCCGTATTGATGAGCATCAGCTTTGTGCTGGTGCTGCTGACCAACGCCGCGACCATCTGGCTGTCCCTGGGCGGCCTGGCGCTGGCGGTCAGCTACCCGTTCATGAAGCGCTACACCTATTACCCGCAAGTGGTGCTGGGCGCGGCGTTTTCCTGGGGCATGCCCATGGCGTTTACCGCCGAGACCGGCAGCCTGCCGGCCATTGCGTGGTTGCTGTATATCGCCAACCTGCTGTGGACGGTGGCCTACGACACCTATTACGCGATGACTGACCGCGATGATGATTTGAAAATCGGCGTCAAATCCACCGCGATCCTGTTTGGCGATGCCGACCGGATGATCATCCTCACCCTGCAGGGTTTGGCGCTGCTCTGTCTGCTGCTGGCGGGCTCACGCTTCGAGCTGGGCGGTTGGTTCCACCTGGGGTTGCTGGCGGCAGCAGGGTGTTTTGCCTGGGAGTTCTGGTACACCCGGGATCGGGACCGGATGAAGTGCTTCAAGGCATTTTTGCACAACCATTGGGCGGGGTTGGCGATCTTCCTCGGGATTGTCGCTGACTACGCCCTGCGATAACCGTGGCGAGCGGGCCGCACCCTCATCACGAGGAGCCCGCATGCCACAGTAATGGCTTAGGGTTTGGCGATCTTCCAGGCCCCGTCCATTTTGCCGTCGCCGGTCGCGTCGCCAGCTTTTTTGTCCATGATGAAGGTGTACAGCGGCTTGCCGCCATAGGCCCACTGGCTGGTGTTGTCGTCACGGGTGATCACGGTCCACTTGCCCATCGGTTTATCGGTGGACTCGGCCTTCAACGGCGGCCAGTTGGTCGCGCACTTGTCATTGCACATGGACTTGCCGTCGGCATCCTTGGCGAAGGTGTAGAGGGTCATCTCCTTGTGATCCACCAACATCCCGTCTTTAGTCATGGCGGGCTCTGCCGCGAAAGCCAGTGTCGGCAGGGTCAACGCCGCCGTGACCAGCAGGGCTTTCCAGGAAAAAGTACGTTGATTCATCGGAACCTTCCTTTTGCGGTTGTCAGGATTCGGACTCAAAGCGTAGTTCAGGACCACGCCTATTGCGCAGGCCAGTAAAATACTGTCACACGACTGCAATAATTCCGTTATCTAATGCGGCGCAAGACAGTTAAATGACAAGAGGACTTAGCATGGTTGGCAGGAGCATTCTGATCGTTGACGACGAAGCGCCCATTCGCGAAATGATCGCCGTTGCGTTGGAAATGGCCGGCTATGACTGCCTGGAGGCAGAGAACTCCCAGCAGGCCCACGCCATTATCGTCGACCGCAAGCCGGACCTGATCCTGCTGGACTGGATGCTGCCCGGCACCTCCGGCATCGAATTGGCTCGGCGCCTCAAGCGCGATGAGCTGACCGGGGATATCCCGATCATCATGCTCACCGCCAAGGGCGAAGAGGACAACAAGATCCAGGGCCTGGAAGTCGGCGCCGACGACTACATCACCAAGCCATTTTCCCCACGGGAACTGGTTGCCCGCCTGAAGGCCGTGCTGCGCCGCGCCGGCCCGACCGATGGCGAGGCACCGATTGAAGTCGGTGGCCTGCTGCTGGACCCGATCAGCCACCGCGTGACCATCGACGGCAAACCTGCCGAGATGGGCCCCACCGAATACCGCCTGTTGCAGTTCTTCATGACCCACCAGGAGCGCGCCTACACCCGCGGGCAATTGCTCGATCAGGTGTGGGGCGGCAATGTGTATGTCGAGGAACGCACCGTGGACGTGCATATCCGCCGCCTGCGCAAAGCCTTGGGCGATGCCTACGAGAACCTGGTACAAACCGTGCGCGGTACCGGTTATCGGTTTTCCACCAAGGGCTGAGCCAGCCCCACTCAGACTTAACAGCCGACAAGGACGCATGTTCAAGTGAATCAAAACTGGCATGGCACCCTGATCCGCCACATGCTCTTGCTGGTCACCGGCTGCCTGTTGGTGGGCCTGATCAGCGGCTACTACGGCTGGAGCCTGGCCATTGGCCTGGGCCTTTACCTGGGCTGGACCCTCAAGCAATTGCTGCGCCTGCACGAATGGCTGCGCCAGCACAAACCCGACGAGGCACCACCCGACGGCTACGGCCTGTGGGGCGAGGTGTTTGACAGCATCTACCACCTGCAACGCCGCGATCAGCGGGTACGTGGCCGCCTGCAGGCGGTGATCGACCGGGTCCAGGAGTCGACTGCCGCGCTCAAGGACGCGGTGATCATGCTCGACAGCGACGGCAACCTGGAATGGTGGAACCGCGCCGCCGAGACCCTGCTGGGCCTGAAGACGCCTCAGGACAGCGGCCAGCCGGTGACCAACCTGGTACGCCATCCGCGCTTCAAGGAATACTTCGAGCAGGAAAACTATGAGGAAGCCCTGGAAATCCCCTCGCCCACCAACGACCGGGTGCGCATCCAGCTGTACCTCACGCGCTACGGCAACAACGAGCATTTGATGCTGGTGCGCGACGTCACCCGCATCCATCAGTTGGAACAGATGCGCAAGGATTTCGTCGCCAACGTCTCCCACGAATTGCGTACGCCCCTGACCGTGATCTGTGGCTACCTGGAGACGCTGCTGGACAACGTCGAAGAGGTCAACCCGCGCTGGAGCCGTGCCTTGCAGCAAATGCAGCAACAAGGCTCACGCATGCAGACCCTGCTCAACGACCTGCTGCTGCTGGCCAAGCTGGAAGCCACCGACTACCCCTCGGACAACCACCCCGTGGCCGTACAGGGCCTGCTGCAGACCATCAAGAACGATGCCCAGGCCTTGTCCGGCGAGCGCGGCCAGATCATTACCCTGGAAGCCGACCCGTCGGTGCTGCTCAAGGGCAGCGAGGGCGAGTTGCGCAGCGCCTTTTCCAACCTGGTGTTCAACGCCGTGAAGTACACCCAGGACAAAGGCACGATCCGCATCCGCTGGTGGGCCGATCACCAAGGGGCGCACCTGAGCGTGCAGGATTCGGGGATTGGTATCGACAGCAAGCACTTGCCACGCCTGACCGAGCGTTTCTACCGCGTCGACTCCAGCCGTAACTCCAACACCGGCGGCACCGGGCTGGGCCTGGCGATCGTCAAGCATGTGTTGCTGCGTCATCGGGCCCGCCTGGAAATCAGCAGTGTGCTGGGCCACGGCAGTACCTTTACCTGCCACTTCGCGCCGACCCAGGTCACCCATGCGCAAACAATCGCGGTGAAGGATTAATCTGAAAATACCCCCCACCGCCGGTGGGACCGGGCTTGCCTGCCATAGCATCTCCTGGGTGCTTCTGTAAGCCCCAGGCGCCTGCATCGCAGGCAAGCCAGCTCCCGCATAAGCCCGCTGCAGCAGGCATTCACGGATCCACCCGGCAGCCGCCACTAGGCAAGCGCCCCTTCAGCCGCTACATTGCCTGACTTGTGCCCGCCCTTGAGGCACAGCCCTCACCCCTTTTTGAATACACGGAACCCGCAAAACCCCATCATGGACCCTTCCCCTGGTATCACCCTCGCGACACTCTTCGCCGATTTCGGCATGATTCTTTTTGCACTGATCCTGGTACTGCTCAACGGTTTCTTCGTTGCGGCGGAATTTGCCATGGTCAAACTGCGCGCCACCCGTGTCGAGGCGATCGCCCACACCAATGGCTGGCGCGGGCAGATCCTGCGCACCGTACACAGCCAGCTCGACGCCTACCTGTCGGCCTGCCAGCTGGGTATCACCCTTGCCTCCCTGGGCCTGGGGTGGGTCGGTGAGCCGGCCTTCGCGCACATTCTGGAGCCGATGCTGGGCGCCATGGGCGTCGAATCGGCCGAAGTGATCAAGGGTGTGTCGTTCTTCGCTGCCTTCTTCGTGATTTCCTACTTGCACATCGTGGTCGGTGAGCTGGCGCCCAAGTCCTGGGCCATTCGCAAGCCCGAGTTGCTGTCGTTGTGGACGGCGGTGCCGCTGTACCTGTTCTACTGGGCCATGTACCCGGCGATCTACCTGCTCAACGCCAGCGCCAACGCGATCCTGCGCATCGCCGGCCAGGGCGAGCCCGGCCCGCACCACGAGCACCACTACAGCCGTGAAGAGCTCAAGCTGATCCTGCACTCCAGCCGTGGCCAGGACCCGAGCGACCAAGGCATGCGCGTGCTGGCCTCGGCCGTGGAAATGGGCGAGCTGGAAGTGGTGGACTGGGCCAACTCGCGGGAAGACCTGGTGACCCTGGACTTCAACGCGCCGCTCAAGGAAATCCTTGCACTGTTCCGCCGCCACAAATTCAGCCGCTACCCGGTGTACGACCCGGTGCGGGGTGAGTTTGTCGGCCTACTGCACATCAAGGACCTGCTGCTGGAACTGGCGGCCCTGGACCATATTCCCGAGTCGTTCAACCTGGCCGAACTGACCCGCCCACTGGAGCGCGTATCCCGGCACATGCCGCTGTCGCAACTGCTCGAGCAGTTCCGCAAGGGCGGCGCGCACTTTGCCCTGGTAGAAGAAGCCGACGGCAACATCATCGGCTACCTGACCATGGAAGACGTGTTGGAAGTGCTGGTGGGCGATATCCAGGACGAACACCGCAAGGCCGAGCGCGGCATTCTCGCCTACCAGCCGGGCAAGCTGCTGGTGCGTGGTGATACGCCGCTGTTCAAGATCGAGCGCCTACTGGGCATCGACCTGGACCACATCGAAGCCGAAACCCTCGCCGGCCTGATCTACGACACCCTCAACCGGGTGCCGGAAGAGGAAGAAGTGCTGGAAGTGGAAGGCCTGCGGATCATCATCAAGAAGATGAAAGGCCCGAAAATCGTGCTGGCCAAGGTCCTGATGCTCGACTGAACCCCTGTAGGAGCCGGCTTGCCGGCTCCTACAACCCCGACGCAAAGTTGGGCAAGGCCTGTACCGGCTGCGTGAACTCATACGGAATCGACACCCACCCTGCCCCCGTATCGCGCTGCACCACAAAATGCAGGTGTGGCCCGCTGCTGTTGCCGGTATTGCCCGACAGCCCCAGCGGGCTGCCCACCCCCACGCGCTGCCCGCCCCTGACGCTGACCGACCCTTGCTTGAGGTGCAGATACACGCCCTGGGTGCCGTCATCGTGCAACACCCGCACGAAGTTGCCCGAAGGGTCACTGCCGCGCCCGGCTTGGTTGTTCTCGGTCTTCACCACCAAGCCGCCCCGCGCAGCGATGATCGGCGTGCCCTCAGGCATGGCGATATCCATGGCGTAGCGACTCTTGACGTCAGAGTGACTGAACGTGCCCCCAGGGCCCTGGGTCAGGCGGAACGGACCGCCACGCCAGGGCAAGGCGTAACGCTGGAACTGGGCGGGCCGCAGGTGACGTGGCGGCTGGGGATCAAGCGCCTGGCGCTTTACCGGTGCCACCCGGCGCTCCTGGAAGACAAACGCCTGGGCGCCAGGAGTCTTCTGGTCGCTGAAAAACACCACGCCACGGGCATCGGTGGAACGATAGAGGGTCATGGCCAGGGTCGATGAAGCGACCGCGCACAGGCCACAAAACAACATAAAACGCACAAGCATCGGATAAACCTGCCGGGTATGACTGAACGGCAGGCTAGCAAGGGTTCATGACAATGTTGTGTGGACCAACGACCCTGTAGGAGTCGGCCTGCCTGTCACTGATGCAGCGACAGACAGACCGAGATCGCTGGCAAGCCAGCGCCTACAGGTGATCGAGGTTTTGCTTCAGGCACCCGGCACAAAATGCTTCTGCGCGGTGCCCCGGGCAATCAGCCGGGAGATGTAGTCGAGCTTCTGCGCGTCCTGGTCGATAAAGCGGAAGGTCAGTTGCAGCCAGTCGCTGTCAGGGCGCGGCTCGTAGGCGACGATGGCGTGCAGGTAGCCGTTGAGGCGTGCGGTTTCGGCGTTCTCGCCTTGTTCAAGGTCGAGCACCGCGCTTTCCAGCACTTGTGGCAGGACGTCGCCCCGGCGTACCACCAGCAGCGCCTCCTTGATGCTCAGGCCCTTGATCACACATTGCTGGGTGCCACTGGACAGGCGCAGTTGGCCCTGGCCGCGACCGCTGGCGGCCGAGGGGGCGGCGGTGGGCTGCACTGCCGGGCTGTTGAGCAAACCTTTGCTCGGCGCAGCCACCGGGGCCGGCTTGACCGCTTCGGGCTTGCCGCCGGTCAGGGCGCTGAGGGAGTCGTTGCCAAAGGCCGAGTTCATCTTGGTCGGCGCACTGGCCAGCAAGGCGTCGAGGCGGCCGATCTTGTTCAGGGCCTGCTTGACCTTGTTCAGCAATTGCTCGTTGGTGAACGGCTTGCTGACATAGCCGGAGACGCCGGCCTGGATGGCCTGGACCACGTTTTCCTTGTCGCCGCGACTGGTGACCATGACAAACGGCATGGACTTGAGCTGAGGCTGCTCACGGCACCAGGTCAACAGTTCCAGGCCAGACATTTCCGGCATTTCCCAGTCGCACAGCACCATGTCGAAGGTTTCGCGCATCAGGATGGCCTGGGCCTTTTTGCCGTTCACCGCATCTTCAATCTTGATACCGGGGAAGTAGTTACGCAGGCACTTCTTCACCAGGTCGCGAATAAACGAGGCGTCATCCACCACCAATACACTGACTTTACTCATCGACCCTTCATCCTCTCAAAACCCCGGCAAGCAAAACGCTTAACTGATGGCATTTTGCCAAAAACTCGTCAGTCACGCCGGGACTTTACAGCCGCCCGCAGCGCAAAACTCATACGCCACAAACGCAAACGCCCGACCAGAGGTCGGGCGTTTATTTCTCGGGCAATCTTACTTATCGTCAGATTCGGCCGGAACATTAGGGATTTGATCGGCTGTGCCTTCAACTTCGGCTTTCATGCGCTTGAGGCCCATGTGCCGTACGTCGGTGCCGCGCACCAGATAAATCACCAATTCCGAGATATTGCGCGCGTGGTCGCCGATCCGCTCCAGGGAACGCAGCACCCAGATGATGCTCAACACCCGCGAGATAGAGCGCGGGTCTTCCATCATGTAGGTCGCCAGCTCACGCAGGGCGGTCTTGTACTCGCGGTCGATGATCTTGTCGTACTGGGCCACGGACAATGCCAGGTCGGCGTCAAAGCGCGCAAAGGCATCCAGCGCGTCGCGCACCATGTTGCGCACCTGGTCGCCGATGTGGCGCACTTCGACGTAACCGCGTGGCGCTTCGCCTTCTTCGCACAACTGGATAGCGCGACGGGCGATTTTGGTGGCTTCGTCGCCGATACGCTCGAGGTCGATCACCGACTTGGAAATGCTGATGATCAGACGCAGGTCGGACGCCGCCGGCTGGCGACGGGCGAGGATGCGCAGGCATTCCTCGTCGATGTTGCGCTCCATCTGGTTGATCTGGTCGTCGATCTCGCGCACTTGCTGGGCCAGGCCCGAGTCGGCCTCGATCAGCGCGGTGACCGCGTCGTTGACTTGCTTCTCCACCAGCCCGCCCATGGCCAGGAGGTGGCTGCGCACTTCCTCAAGCTCGGCGTTGAACTGCGCGGAGATGTGGTGGGTAAGGCCTTCTTTGCTAATCATGTTGGCGTCCTTGGAGCGTCCGGTAAGGTGCGGAGAACCGCAGCGTCAGTGCAATCAGAACCACAGCTTCCTAGCCGTAACGACCGGTGATGTAGTCTTCGGTCTGCTTCTTCGCCGGATTGGTGAACAGGGTATCGGTATCGCCGAATTCCACCAGTTTGCCCATGTACATGAACGCGGTGTAATCGGAAACCCGTGCCGCCTGTTGCATGTTGTGGGTCACGATGACGATGGTGAACTTGGACTTGAGCTCGTAGATCAGCTCTTCGACTTTCAGCGTCGAGATCGGATCGAGTGCCGAGCACGGTTCGTCGAGCAGCAGTACTTCCGGCTCCACGGCGATGGTCCGGGCAATCACCAGACGCTGCTGCTGGCCGCCGGACAGGCCGAGGGCCGATTCGTGCAGGCGGTCCTTGACCTCATCCCACAGCGCCGCGCCCTTGAGGGCCCACTCCACTGCTTCGTCGAGGATGCGCTTTTTGTTGATGCCCTGGATGCGCAGGCCATAGACCACGTTTTCGTAGATGGTCTTGGGGAACGGGTTGGGCTTCTGGAACACCATGCCCACCCGGCGACGCAGCTCGGCCACATCTTCGCCCTTGCGGTAGATGTTGCTGCCGTAGAGGTTGATCGCGCCCTCCACACGGCAACCGTCCACCAGGTCGTTCATGCGGTTGAAGGTGCGCAACAGCGTGGACTTGCCGCAGCCCGACGGGCCGATAAAGGCGGTCACGCGCTGCTTGGGGATGTTCATGCTGACGTCGAACAGCGCTTGCTTCTCACCGTAGTACAGGCTCAGGCCCGGAACTTCGATGGCCACGGTTTCTTCGGCCAGGCTCAGGCTCTGCTTGTCGCGACCCAGGGCTGACATGTTGATGCCGTGGGAATGGGTTTCATGTTGCATGGGATGCTCCCTGTGCTACCAATTCGTTTCGTTGAACCGCGGCTTCATAGTGGGCCTTGCGGTTTACCTCAAATCTGTTTCCAACTCGGTTCCCTGTGGGAGCGGGCTTACTCGCGAAAGCGTCAGGTCAGTCAACCAATCTATTACTGAGACACCGCATTCGCGAGCAAGCCCGCTCCCACATTAGGTCCGCGTTCAATTCAATCAGCTATCCAGCGCCTTGTATTTTTCGCGCAGGTGGTTACGAATCCATACCGCCGACAGGTTCAGCGTGGCGATCACCAGCACCAGCAGGAACGCGGTGGCGTACACCAGCGGGCGGGCCGCTTCGACGTTGGGGCTCTGGAAGCCGACGTCGTAGATATGGAAGCCCAGGTGCATGATCTTCTGGTCCAGGTGCAGGTACGGGTAATTGCCGTCCAGCGGCAGCGACGGCGCCAGCTTGACCACACCCACCAACATCAGCGGTGCGACTTCACCCGCGGCGCGGGCCACAGCGAGGATCATGCCGGTCATCATCGCCGGGCTGGCCATGGGCAGGACGATTTTCCACAGGGTCTCCGCCTTGGTTGCACCCAGTGCCAGGGAACCCTCACGCACGGTGCGTGGGATTCGCGCCAGGCCTTCCTCAGTGGCCACGATCACCACCGGTACCGCCAGCAGCGCCAGGGTCAGCGAAGCCCACAACAGGCCCGGCGTACCGAAGGTCGGTGCCGGCAGGGCTTCGGGGAAGAACAGGCGGTCCACCGAGCCACCCAGCACGTAGACGAAGAAGCCCAGGCCGAACACGCCGTAGACAATCGCCGGGACGCCCGCCAGGTTGTTCACCGCGATACGGATAATGCGGGTCAAGGCGTTCTGCTTGGCGTATTCACGCAGGTAGACCGCCGCCAGCACGCCGAATGGGGTCACGATCATCGCCATGATCAGGGTCATCATCACGGTGCCGAAGATCGCCGGGAAAATCCCGCCTTCGGTGTTGGCTTCCCGTGGGTCATCGCTGAGGAATTCCCAGACCTTACTGACATAGAAACCCATCTTGGTCAGGGTGCCCATGGCGTTCGGCTGGTAGGCGTGCACCACGTGGCCAATATTGATTTCCAGCTCTTTGCCGTTGGCATCGCGGGCCGTGAGGCTGTCGCGGTTGAACTGGGCGTGCAGGTCGGCCAGGCGCGCTTCAACAGCCTGGTAACGGGCATTCAGCTCGGCGCGATCGGCATCCATATCGGCCTGGGCGGCGGCGTCGAGCTTGCCGTTCAGTTCCAGCTTGCGACCTTGCAGGCGGATGCGCTCGAGGCCGGCGTTGATCGCGCCGATGTCACTCTTCTCAAGGGTCTTGAGATCGGCAGCCAGCTTGTTCACCCGCTCAACCCGCGCCTGCAGCTCTGGCCACGCAGCCTCGCCTTCGGCGATGACTTTGCCATCCTGCTTGACGTTGACCAGGGTGCCGTAGAAGTTACCCCACTCACGACGCTCGATGGCCATCAACTCGGCAGGCGTGGTCTGGTTGGTCAGCCACTCGCCGACGATCCAGGTGAAGTCATTGCCGTTCAAGTCACGGTTGCCGACCTTGATCAGCTCGCGGGTCATGAACTCCGGACCTTCGTCCGGCACCGGCAGGCCAGCGCTTTTCAGGCGCTCGCGCGGCACTTGTTCTTTCTGTACCACTTCGCCGATGACGATGTGGTTGGCCTGGCCCGGCACGCCGTAGTTGGCCTGGATCAGGTCAGCCGGCCAGAAGTGACCCAAGCCGCGCACGGCAATCACAGCCAGCAAACCAATGGTCATGATGACCGCGATGGCCACCGCGCCACCGCTGATCCAGACGCCGGGGGCGCCGCTCTTGAACCATCCATTCAGGGAGTTCTGTTTCACAGACTTCTACCTTTCTTAAAGCGACGAGTATTTCTTGCGCAGACGCTGACGGATCAGCTCGGCGAGGGTGTTCATGACGAAGGTAAACAACAGCAGTACCAGCGCCGAGAGGAACAGCACCCGGTAGTGACTGCCGCCCACTTCCGACTCGGGCATTTCCACCGCGACGTTGGCTGCGAGCGTTCGCAGGCCTTCGAACAGGTTCATCTCCATGACCGGGGTGTTACCCGTGGCCATCAGCACGATCATGGTTTCACCCACCGCACGGCCCATGCCGATCATCAGCGCCGAGAAAATCCCCGGGCTGGCGGTCAGCAATACGACGCGGGTCATGGTCTGCCAAGGCGTGGCGCCCAGGGCCAGGGAACCCAGGGTCAGGCCGCGCGGTACGCTGAACACGGCGTCTTCGGCGATGGAGTAGATGTTCGGGATCACCGCAAAACCCATGGCCAGGCCGACAACCAGGGCGTTGCGCTGGTCGTAGGTGATGCCAAGGTCGTGGGAGATCCACATGCGCATGTCGCCACCGAAGAACCAGGTTTCCAGGTACGGGCTCATGTACAACGAGAGCCAGCCCACAAACAGGATCACCGGGATCAACATCGCACTTTCCCAGCCATCGGGAACACGCAGGCGGATCGACTCAGGCAGGCGACTGAAAGCAAAACCCGCCACCAGGATGCCAATCGGCAACAACATCAGCAGGCTGAAAATCCCCGGCAGGTGCCCTTCGACATACGGCGCCAGGAACAGGCCGGCGAAGAAGCCGAGGATCACCGTCGGCATCGCTTCCATCAGCTCGATCACCGGCTTGACCTTGCGGCGCAGGCTCGGGGCCATGAAGTAGGCGGTGTAGATCGCCGCGGCAATGGCCAGTGGTGCAGCCAGCAACATGGCGTAGAACGCGGCCTTTAGCGTACCGAAGGTCAGCGGCGCGAGGCTCATCTTGGGTTCGAAGTCGCTGTTGGCGGCGGTCGATTGCCAGACGTATTTAGGTTCGTCGTAGTTTTCGTACCAGACCTTGCTCCACAACGCGCTCCAGGACACTTCCGGGTGCGGGTTGTCGAGGGACAACGGCTGCAGCTTGCCGCCGGCTTCGACGAGCACGCGGTTGGCCCGTGGCGACATGCCGAAGATGCCTTGGCCTTCTACCACCGGGTCCACCAGCAGGGTGCGATGCGCGGTGCTGTGGAACACACCGAAGTTGCCGGAGGCATCCAGGGCGGTAAAGCCTTTGCGACGCTCTTCAGCGGTGATTTCCACCACCGGTGTGCTGCCCATCTGGAACGTGCGGATCTGCTTGAGGTGTTGCTCGCCATCCGGGTCGCGGGCCATGAACCACTGGGCCAGGCCGCCCTTGGAGTCGCCGACGATCAGCGAGATACCGCCCACCAGCTGGGTGCTGGCGGTGATTTCGGCGCTGCCATCTTCCAACAACTTGTATCGACCGTTGAGGCTGTTGTCGCGCAGGCTGAACACATCGGCCAGGGCGCGACCGTTGATCACATACAGCCATTGCTGGCGCGGATCGACGAAGATCGCTTTCACAGGCTCAGTCATTTGCGGCAAGTCGATGCGCTTCTGCTCGCTGACCACTTCGCCGGTCATCATGTTTTCTTCGCGGCTCACCGACAGCACGTTCAGGTGCGAGCCAGAGGAGCCGGCAATGACCAGCGAGGTCTCGGTGGCGTTGAGGGCCACATGCTCCAGCGGACGACCGGCCTCATCGAGCACCATCGGCGCTTCGCCGTAGGGGTATTCGATTTCCGGCGAAATGGTCTTCTTACCGTCCGGGTAGGACACTTTATAAGTGTGGCGGAACACCAGGGACTGGCCGTTGGACAGACCGAGGATCACCAGCGGGCTGCCCGGCTGGTCTTCACCGATGGACACCACACTGGCGCCGGCCGGCAGGGCCAGGTCGACCCGTTTGAGCTCAGCGCCGGTGTCGACAGTGAAGAACAATGCCTGGCCCTTGTCGGAAACCCGCATGGCGACCTGGTTCTGTTCTTCCAGCGAGATCAGCAACGGCTTGCCGGCATCCTGCATCCAGGCAGGCGTCAGGGCCTCGTCCTTGGTCAGGCTGGCACCCTGGAACAGCGGCCCGACCACGTAGGCCAGGAAGAAGAAAATCAGGGTGATAGCGCCGAGGACGGCGAGACCGCCGACCAGCACGTACCAACGGGTCAGGCGGTCCTTGAGCGCGCGGATGCGGCGCTTGCGTTGCAGCTCAGGCGTATTGAAGTCAATGCGCTTGGGAGGAGAAGTCGTCGTCATGGTGGAATTGGCCAGATCATTCATGCGCACACCCTAGCGATCCTGTATGACAGAAAGATGACAATGCAGTGACGCAAGAAATCCGCCGCGTAGCAGGGCTGGCAGCGGACCGAAAAATTAGGGGTGTAGGCCGGCTTGTTGTGGGAGCGGGCAAGCCCGCTCCCACACAAGAGCATGCATCTACACCAGGTAGTACAGGCTTATTTGCCTTCTTGCAGACCCAGGTCAGCCAATGCCTTGGCGGCAACTTTGGCTGGCAGTGGGATGTAGCCGTCTTTGACTACAACTTCCTGGCCCTGTTTGGACAGAACCAGTTTCACGAACTCGGCTTCCAGCGGGGCCAGAGGCTTGTTCGGGGCTTTGTTGATGTACACGTAGAGGAAGCGCGACAGCGGGTACTTGCCGTTCAGGGTGTTCTCTTCGGTGTCTTCGACGAACTCGCCGCCTTCTTTCTTGGCCAGGGCCACGGTTTTCACGCTGGCGGTCTTGTAGCCGATGCCCGAGTAACCGATGCCGTTCAGCGAGGAGCTGATGGACTGCACGACCGAAGCCGAACCTGGCTGTTCGTTGACATTGGGCTTGTAGTCACCTTTGCACAGGGCTTCTTCCTTGAAGTAGCCGTAGGTGCCGGATACCGAGTTACGACCGAACAGTTGCACCGGCTTGTTGGCCAGGTCACCGGTCACACCCAGGTCGCCCCAGGTCTTGACGTCAGCCTTGGCACCGCACAGACGAGTCGACGAGAACACGGCGTCAACCTGGGCCATGGTCAGGTGCTTGATCGGGTTGTCCTTGTGTACGAACACAGCCAGGGCGTCCACGGCCACCGGGATAGCAGTCGGCTTGTAGCCGTACTTCTGCTCGAAAGCCTGCAGTTCGTTGTCCTTCATCTTGCGGCTCATAGGGCCCAGGTTAGCGGTGCCTTCGGTGAGTGCAGGCGGCGCGGTGGAAGAACCGGCGGCTTGAATCTGGATGTTGACGTTCGGGTATTCTTTTTTGTAGTTCTCGGCCCACAGGGTCATCAGGTTGGCCAGGGTGTCGGAACCGACGCTGGACAAGTTGCCCGATACACCAGTGGTTTTGGTATAAGCCGGAATTGCCGGGTCAACACCAGCGGCCACCGCGTGGGCAGTCGCAACGCCAGCAGCGACAAAAGTCATTGCCGCCATCAAACGCTTCAGTTTCATGCCTTACTCCTAGCAGATAGGGATAGTTGGATCGGGGCCAAGTATCGGTAGGCCGTGTGAACACTCTATGTCTGGAATATGACAATTAGATGAAAGGCCAGTATTGAGCGAAAGGTCGCCCGGAATTTTCCGACAGATCTTTAGGGTTTCCTCTAGGAACCGCACTGACTAACCTCCGCACGTCGCTGCCAATGACACGACGTAACCAGAGGCCCCCTTAGGTTGACAAAAAACAAGCAAAGCATAGTCTTGTCAACCTAAGGAGACCTCACATGATCAATGACCGAATTCGCCGCGCAAGGTTGTTGCGTGGTATGTCGCTGGAAGCACTGGCACTCAGTCTCGGCGACATCACCAAGCAAGGCCTGAGCAAGTATGAAAAAGGCTTGAGTACTCCGAACTCCCAGCGTCTTCTGCAATTGGCCAGGGCGCTGGAGGTGAGCCCGGAGTATTTTTTCCGCCCTGAAGCCCTGCCACTTGCGCCGCTGGAGTTCCGCAAGCTGGCGAAGATGCCTCAATACCGCCAGGTACAGGTCGAGGAACAGGTTCGTGAACACCTGGAGCGATACATAGCCCTAGAGGAGTGCTTCGATCCGCTGGATATCCAGACCGCCAGAACGCCGCCACAGATGTTGTCCGTTACCTCTATAGAGGAGGCCGAATGGGCGGCCGAGGAGCTGCGCAAATATTGGGGCATCGGCGCAGACCCAATCGCCCATCTGACTGAGCAACTTGAGGAGCACGGTATCAAAGTGGTGATGCTCAACGGCCCGGATGATTTCGACGGAGCCTGTGCCGCCACCCATGATGGCGAACATGTGCTGATAGCTCTGAACGCCCAACGACCAGGCGAGCGCATTCGCTTTACCGCCGCTCATGAGTTGGGACACTGGGTGATGCAGCTACCCGATGAGATGTCCGAACGCGATAAAGAACACTGCTGTCACCGCTTCGCGGGGGCTTTTCTTTATCCAGCCAAAAGTGTCACCGGAGATTTCGGGAGCCATCAACGCTCACGCGTCCACCCTCGCGAACTCTTGATTGCCAAACGCCAGTATGGACTCTCGATGCATGCGGCGCTCCGTCGGTTGAAGGACCTCAATCTGCTGGGAGAAAGTGGCTACAAATCCCTGACCATTCAGTTCAGCAGCAATGGCTGGCGCAAGGCAGAACCCGAGCAGTTGCCGTGCAAGCCGCCTCAGCGTTTCGAATCGCTGGTGTTCTGGGGCCTGGCGGAGGGCTTGATCACCAAGTCACGGGCAGCTGAGTTACTGCGTCGCCCAGTGAAGGCTCTAGACCCTAATTTTCTGGGCTCACTGGAGAGTGCATGAGCCTGATCTATATCAGCGATACCAATATCTGGATTGATTTCAGAAACGCGGGATTGCTGGAGCATATGTTCAGGCTACCTTTCACGCTCTGCTGCACTGATTTCGTCATGCACGAACTCGAGGACTTCGCTCATGATGAACTGCTCGCCCAAGGGCTGGTGGTCGAGTCATTTGACGAGCGAGGTGTACAAAAACTCTGGGCGCTCAAAATTGCACACAACAACAGCGCCTTGGCTGACGTCTCCTGCTACCTGCTGGCACAGATAACCGGAAGACCACTGCTCACAGGAGATGGGAAGCTCCGTCGCCAGGCTATCCAGGACGGGCTGCAAGTACATGGTGCACTGTGGCTACTCGACCTTATGGTCGAGCATCAAGTCATCAGCTCTGGCGACGCAGCGACGGCGCTAGACACCATGTTAGCGGGAGGCTCTCGCTTGCCCGTATCAGAATGCCAAGCCCGACTGTCTACCTGGCGTCCGAACCTTCCTGAGTTTTGATCAGCACATCCATGTGCATCAGTAAGCCCGAGGCGTTTACCGCCCGCGTTTCCACAGGTAGGCACCCACCAGCATCCCCATCGTGCAGATCACGGCGACGTAGTACGCCGGGCCCATCGGGCTTTCTTTCATCAGCAGCGACACCACCAACGGCGTCAGACCACCGAACACCGCGTAGGCAACGTTGTAGGAAAACGACAGGCCGCTGAAGCGCACCACCGGTGGGAAGGCCTTGACCATCACGTAGGGCACCACGCCGACCACGCCGACGAACAGGCCGGTAAGGGTGTACAGCGGGAACAGCCAGTTTGGGTGGTCCAGCAGGCTGTGATACAGCGTCCACGAGGTCGCGAGCAGCAACGCGCAACCGGCGATCAGCACGCGCCCGGCGCCGAAGCGGTCAGCCAGTGCGCCGGAGAGGATGCAGCCCAGGCTCAGGGTGACGATCGCCAGGCTGTTGGCCTGCAACGAGACTGTCGGGCTGAAGTGGTAGATGGTCTGCAGCACGGTCGGGGTCATCAGGATCACAACGACAATGCCGGCCGACAGCAGCCAGGTCAGCAGCATCGACAGCACGATGGCGCCACGGTGGTCACGCAGGACCGCACGCAATGGCAGCTCGGCGGCCAGGGTCTTGCGCTGCTGCATTTCGGCGAAGATCGGGGTTTCGTGCAGCCAGCGGCGCAGGTACACCGAGAACAGGCCGAACACACCGCCCAACAGGAACGGGATCCGCCAGGCGTAGTCCGACACTTGCTCCGGGGTGTAGATCGTGTTGATCGCGGTGGCCACCAGCGAACCCAGGAGGATCCCGGCGGTCAGGCCGCTGGTCAGGGTGCCGCAGGCATAGCCGATATGGCGTGGCGGTACATGTTCAGAAACAAAAACCCACGCGCCCGGCACTTCTCCACCAATCGCCGCGCCCTGGATCACGCGCATCAGCAACAACAGGATCGGGGCCCACAGGCCGATCTGCGCGTAGGTCGGCAACAGACCCATGATCAGGGTCGGCACCGCCATCATGAAGATGCTCAGGGTGAACATCTTCTTGCGCCCCAGCAGGTCGCCGAAGTGCGCCATGATGATCCCGCCCAGCGGCCGCGCCAGGTAGCCGGCGGCGAAGATGCCGAAGGTCTGCATCAGGCGCAGCCATTCGGGCATGTCGGCGGGGAAAAACAGTTTCCCGACCACAGTGGCGAAGAACACGAAGATGATGAAGTCGTAGAACTCCAGCGCGCCCCCCAGGGCGGACAGCGACAGGGTTTTGTAGTCGTTGCGGTTCAGCGGTCGTGCGGGCGGCGCAATGCTTGAAGGCACTGTGGTCATGGCAAGGCTTCTCTTATTAGGTCAGATCAGGAATCCGCAACAGTGCTGGTTTGGCCTGGCAGGTCCGGCAAGATAACAAATTGCCCGCAAAAGCACAGTCTAAACACCTGCACAGCGACTGGCGTCGACTCGCAAAGTCACCACCTTGCAAGGCCCGCCTATTCCCTCTTCGAATTATTATCGGGGACCGAAAACGCCAGCAAATACTGGAGCGCAGAGTTCAAAAGGCACAATGGTCAAACCCCTCAAGTTGCATGACTGTTTTGGCCATTTCCTTGACGCCTGTAAAGCCGTGCAGATAGATGTACAAAATCAGGGCCGGACGGTCGTCGCGCAGGCTATCGACCGATATACTGCCCACCTTGCACCGGCATATCCGTGGAAGTTGCGCGAAAACGTCGTTGGCACCGGCCAGCCGATTTCGCAGAGTTTCCCTTCAGGCGCCTTTCGAAAAACGTGACGAACGTAGTATGTTCGGGGCTGAATCGTTTTTCCAAGACGGCTATTCACCGATTACATAGTCCAAGAGTCACGGGTCAGAGGCACCCCCGGCATGATCGAACTCGAACAAGAAGATCCTATCCCGCAAGGCGATCTCGCCCTGCAAATCACCGCACTCCCCCGTGAAACCAACGGTTTCGGCGATATTTTCGGCGGCTGGCTGGTGGCGCAGATGGACCTGGCTGGCACGGCAATGGCCAGCAAGGTCGCCGGTGGTCGCGTGGCTACCGTCGCCATTGACCGCATGGCCTTCCTGGTTCCGGTGGCAGTGGGCGCGCAACTGTCCTTCTACACCCAGGCCCTGGAAATCGGCCGCAGCTCGATCCAGATGATGGTCGAAGTGTGGAGCGATGACCCGCTGTCCAGCGAATGGCGCAAAGTCACCGAGGCGGTGTTTGTGTTCGTCGCCATTGATGGCAGCGGTCGCACTCGCTCGGTTCCGTCGCGGGCGCGTTAAACCTCGCGGCGGTTTGGCGGTCCATTGCCCCATTGCCTGTCACTAAGAGAGCCTTGTATGCCTACGCCCCACCTTGAAACCGTGAAAATGGATGAGCTGGACTGCTGGCGCATCCGCCACAACGGCGCCGAAGTGCTGGTGGCCCAACAAGGCGCGCACATCTTCAGCTACCAGCCCGCGGGCGCCAAGCCGGTGATCTGGCCCAACGACCAGGCCGTGTTCAAGGCTGGCAAAGGTATCCGTACGGGTGTGCCGGTGTGCTGGCCGTGGTTTGGTGTGTTTGACCGCAACCCGCAAAGCGTCAAGGCGATGCGCCAGAGTGATCAGCCGGCCGGTGCCCATGGTTTCGCGCGCACGGTCATCTGGACCTTGGCCGGCGTCGAAGACAATCGGGTTGAGCTGGTACTGCCGGCACCTGCTGGCGGCTTCCCGGATTGGCCGCATCAGGTCGATCTGAAAATGAGCATCCTGCTCGACGAGCAACTGCATATCCGCCTGACCAGCCACAACCGTGGCACCGACACCGTGACCATCAGCCAGGCGCTGCACAGCTACTTCGCAGTCAGCGACGTGCGCAAGGTGCAGGTCGAAGGCCTGGACGGATTGGACTATATCGATACCGCCGACGGCTGGGTGACCAAGCAACAGGCCGGCGCGCTGCACTTCGCTGCAGAGACCGATCGTATCTACCTCGATACTCCAGCCCAATTGAACATCGTCGATCAAGGCTGGCAACGCCGGATCCAGCTCACCAGCGAAGGGTCCAAATCGACCGTGATCTGGAACCCATGGACCGAACGGGCCAAGGCTTTCGATGATATGGCCGACGATGGCTGGCAGGGCATGCTGTGCATCGAGACGGCGAACGTGCTGGACGATGTGGTGGCATTGGCACCGGGTGCTAGTCACACCATGGGTGTGAGCATCGCCAGCCTGCCCCTGTAAACCCAATCGAATGTGGGAGCAGGCTTGCTCCCACAAGGGGATTTTTGGCGCCGGTTACAGGTCCGATTCCTGCACCACCCGCACCCCCCCCGCATCCAGCGCATACGCTGCATCCGCCAGGTCGTTGTTGACCGTCTCCACCTTCAACGTGCCAGTGACCCACAACGGCGTGTAGATATCGTCCAGCTTCAAGCCTTTGGGATAGCGCACCAGCACCAGTTGATTGGGCGGCGGCGGCGGTACGTGAATGCAGGCGCCCGGGTAAGGCACCAGGAAAAACAGGGTGCTGCGGCCCTTGGCATCGGTTTCCAATGGCACCGGATAACCGCCAAGACGGATGTGCTTGCCGTTCATGGCGGCCACGGTCTTGGTCGAATACATCACCGCCGGCAAGCCCTTGCTCTGTTTCAGGCCACCCTTTTCGGTAAAGGTGCCCAGGGCTTCTGGGGAGTTGTGGTCGATATCCGGCATTTGTTCGAGAGCCTTCTGGTCCGACTCGGGCATCAGTTCCAGCCAGTCGGTTTCCGTAAGCTCAGCGGCGTGGGCCAGGCTTGAACCCAGCAAAAGGACAGTCAACAGAAGGCGGCGCATGAAGGGGCTCGGCAAATAAGAACAGTGCCGGCATTCTAGCCCTCTGCGCCTGCGCAGCGCAGAGGGCTTGTCGCTAAATTACTTCTTTTTCAGCAGACCGTAGATCACCAGCAACACAATGGCACCCACCAGCGCGCCAATGAAACCTGCACCCTGACCTGCCTGGTAGATACCCAGGGCCTGACCGCCATAGGTCGCCGCCAGGGAGCCGGCGATACCCAGCAGGATGGTCATGATCCAGCCCATGCTGTCGTCGCCTGGTTTCAGGAAACGCGCCAGCAGGCCGACGATCAAACCGATAAAGATGGTCCCAATGATACCCATGGCATTTCCCTCTGAATGAAAGTTAGCTGAAGCCTAGTCAGACTTTGGCGTCCTGCAATCAGAGGATGGCGGTCACCAATGGTTCCCGCCAGCCCGTGGGTTATTGCGCGGCGATCAGCGCCTGGACCTTGGCGATCTGCGCGTCGAGTGTCGCGCGGTCCTTGCAACGCAGGTTGGCGTGGCCGACCTTGCGCCCGGCCTTGAACGCCTTGCCGTAGTGATGCAGGTGGCAGTCATCAATCGCAATGACCTGCTCTACCGGCGGCACCACGCCAATGAAGTTGAGCATCGCGCTCTCGCCCACCTTGGCCGTGGAACCCAGTGGCAAGCCCGCTACCGCCCGCAGGTGGTTTTCGAACTGGCTGCACTCGGCGCCTTCGGTGGTCCAGTGCCCGGAGTTATGCACGCGCGGGGCAATTTCGTTGGCCTTGAGGCCACCGTCGACTTCAAAGAACTCGAATGCCATCACGCCGACATAATCCAGTTGCTTGAGCACTCGGCTGGAATAGTCTTCGGCCAGGGCCTGCAACGGGTGGTCGGTGCTGGCCACGGACAGCTTGAGGATGCCGCTGTCGTGGGTGTTGTGCACCAACGGGTAGAAGCGCGTTTCGCCATCACGGGCGCGCACGGCCACCAGCGAGACTTCGCCGGTAAACGGCACGAAGCCTTCCAGCAGGCAGGCGACGCTGCCCAGTTCGGCGAACGTGCCGACCACATCGGCTTCGGTACGCAGGACTTTCTGGCCCTTGCCGTCATAACCCAGGGTGCGGGTTTTCAGCACCGCCGGCAGGCCGATGCTGGCGACCGCCGCATCCAGGTCCGCCTGGGACTGGATGTCGGCGAAGGCCGGAGTCGGAATGCCCAGGTCCTTGAACATGCTCTTTTCGAACCAGCGGTCACGGGCGATGCGCAGTGCTTCAGCGCTCGGGTACACCGGGACGAATTGCGACAGAAACGCCACGGTTTCGGCTGGCACGCTTTCGAATTCGAAGGTCACCAGATCGACTTCATCGGCCAATTGGCGCAAGTGGTCCGGGTCGCTGTAGTCCGCCCGCAGGTGTTCGCCCAGGGCCGCCGCACAGGCGTCCGGCGCCGGATCAAGAAACGCGAAGTTCATCCCCAGCGGCGTACCCGCCAAGGCCAGCATGCGACCCAGTTGGCCGCCACCGATTACACCGATTTTCATCAATCAACAACCTCAGGCGATGCGTGGGTCTGGATTGTCCAGGACGCTGTCAGTCTGTTCGGCGCGGAATTTCTTCAGGGCCGCGTGGAACTGTGGATGCTTGGCGCCCAGGATACTGGCCGACAGCAATGCCGCGTTGATCGCGCCGGCCTTGCCAATCGCCAGGGTGGCCACCGGAATCCCGGCGGGCATCTGCACGATGGACAGCAGCGAATCCACACCCGAGAGCATCGACGACTGCACCGGCACGCCGAGCACCGGCAAGTGGGTCTTGGCCGCACACATGCCCGGCAGGTGGGCTGCGCCACCGGCACCGGCGATAATCACCTCGATGCCACGGGATTCTGCTTCATCGGCATACTGGAACAGCAAGTCCGGCGTGCGGTGGGCGGAAACCACCTTCACTTCAAACGGAATGCCGAGTTTTTCCAGCATATCGGCGGTGTGGCTAAGGGTGGACCAATCGGACTTGGAGCCCATGATCACGCCAACCAATGCACTCATCGTCGTGCCTCTTCTCTCTGGGCGCCCGCAGGCGCGTCAAAAAACAACAAGCCACGCGGGAAATCCGGCGTGGCTTGTTGTACGAATTAAGGCCGGTTGGACCGGCCGAAGGCCGCGCAGTATACCGTAATAATGCAGATAAACAGCCCCTGTGCCGACCATCTGTCTTACGCTTCAAACCTGCGGTTTTATTGACTTTAGAGTCAGCGAAAACACCCCGAAATACTCTGGGAGCTGGCTTGCCTGCAATGTCGGCTGATACACCGCTATCGCAGCATAGGTATCTACACAACTCTCTATCTAGTGCTTATTGAGTTTGTGTTGGGCTCAGCTATTCTGCGCCGCCCCACCTTCCAGCTTGCGCCACAGCAATCGCACGTTCGCCTTGCGCACCAACGCACAGCGATACAGGCGAATCTCCAGCGGCACATGCCACTGCGGCCCGCCACACACCACCAGCTCGCCCCGGGCCAGTTCGGCGCGCACGCTCAACTGTGGCACCCAGGCAATCCCCAACCCTTCCAGGGCCATGCTTTTCAGGCTGTCGGCCATGGCGGTTTCATACACCGTGGTAAAGCGCAGCGCGCGCTGGCGCAACAGCAGGTTCACCGAACGGCCGAGGAACGCCCCGGCGCTGTAGGCCAGCAGCGGCACACTGCCCTCGCCTTCCAGGTCGAACAACGGCTTGCCATCGGCATCGGCGGCGCACACCGGGAGCATTTCAGTGTTGCCCAAGTGCAGTGACGGGAAAATCTCCGGATCCATTTGCATGGCTGCGTCCGGGTCGTAGAACGCCAACATCAGGTCGCAGCCGCCTTCGCGCAGGGCATGCACCGCATCGCCGACGTTGGTGGCCACCAGGCGCGTGGCGATGTTCAGCCCTTCGTTGCGCAATTGCGCGATCCAGCGTGGGAAAAAACCCAGCGCCAGGGAGTGCGCTGCCGCCACTTGCATGACTTCGCCCTGGCCGCCTTCAAGGTGATGCAAATGCCGCAGCACTTCACCCAGTTGCTCGACCACCGTGCGCGCCGTGACCAAAAACAACTGCCCCGCCGCCGTCAGCTCGACGGGCGTGCGCGAGCGGTTGACCAGGGTCAGTCCCAGGGCCGCCTCAAGGCTGCGGATGCGTCGACTGAAGGCCGGCTGGGTGACAAAGCGCCGCTCCGCCGCCTGGGAGAAGCTGCGCGTGGCCGCCAGGGCGCTAAAGTCTTCCAGCCATTTGCTTTCAAGGTTCATCTGATTCTCCAGGGCATGCACCATTTTGGCACACACGCCCGCCATGATAACCGGGTCACATCAACATTATGCCGTTTGTGCATAGGCCAGCGCTTAATAGCATTGGCCCAAAAATTTCCACAAGCCTAGCATTCACAGCGTTCCGGCCTAGCCCGGGTCCATATCGAGATGATTTCCGTCATGTCCTCTGCTGCATCATTCCGTACAGAAAAAGACCTGCTTGGCGTACTCGAAGTACCTGCCCAAGCGTACTACGGCATCCAGACCCTGCGAGCGGTGAACAACTTCCGTCTCTCCGGCGTTCCGATTTCGCATTACCCGAAATTGGTGGTCGGTCTGGCAATGGTCAAGCAAGCCGCCGCTGATGCCAACCGCGAGTTGGGCCAGCTCAGCGAAGCCAAGCACGCTGCCATCAGCGAAGCCTGTGCCCGCCTGATACGCGGCGACTTCCACGAAGAGTTCGTGGTGGACATGATTCAAGGCGGCGCTGGCACTTCAACCAACATGAATGCCAACGAAGTCATCGCCAACATCGCGTTGGAGGCCATGGGCCACAACAAGGGCGAATACCAATACCTGCACCCCAACAACGACGTGAACATGGCGCAGTCGACCAACGACGCCTATCCGACCGCGATCCGCCTGGGTCTGCTGTTGGGCCATGACGCGCTGCTGGCCAGCCTCGACAGCCTGATCCAGGCGTTCGCCGCCAAAGGTGTCGAGTTCGGCCACGTTCTGAAAATGGGCCGCACCCAACTGCAAGACGCCGTGCCGATGACCCTCGGCCAGGAGTTCCGCGCCTTCGCCACGACCCTGGGTGAAGACCTGGCACGCCTCAAGACCCTGGCTCCGGAGCTGCTGACCGAAGTCAACCTGGGCGGCACCGCCATCGGTACCGGCATCAACGCCGACCCGCGCTACCAGGCCCTGGCCGTGCAACGCCTGGCCACCATCAGCGGCCAGCCGCTGGTACCGGCGGCCGACCTGATCGAAGCCACCTCCGACATGGGCGCGTTCGTGCTGTTCTCCGGCATGCTCAAGCGTACCGCGGTGAAGCTGTCGAAGATCTGCAACGACCTGCGCCTGCTGTCCAGCGGCCCACGTACCGGGATCAACGAGATCAATCTGCCAGCGCGTCAGCCAGGCAGCTCGATCATGCCCGGCAAGGTCAACCCGGTCATCCCGGAAGCCGTGAACCAGGTGGCCTTCCAGGTCATCGGTAACGACCTGGCCCTGACCATGGCGGCCGAAGGCGGCCAACTGCAACTGAACGTGATGGAGCCGCTGATCGCTTTCAAGATCTTCGACTCGATCCGCCTGCTGCAACGCGCCATGGACATGCTGCGCGAACACTGCATCGTCGGCATCACCGCCAACGAAGCACGCTGCCGCGAACTGGTGGAGCACTCCATCGGCCTGGTCACCGCGCTGAACCCGTACATCGGCTATGAAAACGCCACCCGCATCGCCCGTATCGCCCTTGAAAGCGGCCGTGGCGTGCTGGAACTGGTGCGCGAAGAAGGCTTGCTCGACGACGCCATGCTCGACGACATCCTGCGCCCGGAAAACATGATTGCCCCGCGTCTGGTGCCTTTGAAGGCCTGAACGCATGTAGCACCGCTCACCAGGTTGAGGGACTAGACACCTCTCACCCTTTTGAGGGCTTGAAGATTTCGATCTTCAGGCCCTTTTTTTTTGCTTTTTTAACGCCTGCCCCCTGAGCGAGTTGGCTCGCTCCCACTAGTACCTATATAGAAGCGCGCAACTGCGTTTTATATATAAAACAAATAAGCCGTTTATTAACTTCCCCGCGTTACCTGAAAAAGCACCGACCTCTCGCAACTTCCCATTACATGCCCGAACAGTGTGCAAATTCGTGCCATATAAGAACCAACGTTTCATATATGAAACGTCAAACTTTCAATTACTTAACCCCAAGTCATTCATATAAAAGGACATTTACTAAAAACCTGTAGGAAATAAACCCCTGGCATTGTTCATGCACTAAACGGCGTATCACCTATAAAACAGACCAGAGTACCTTCCTGATGGCTGTGAAAGAGATGTACGCCGTGACGCCCCAATGGAATAACCAAGCTCTCAGGGAAGAGCTGGAGCCGACTGAAATTGAATTTCGCAATGTCGGTAAATGTTTCCCGGCCAAGGGTAAAGCGGACGCGCCCTTCGCCATTCGCGAGGTGAACTTCAAGATTCGCCGGGGTGAAGTGGTGTCGATCATCGGCCCTTCCGGTTGCGGCAAGAGCACCATCCTGAACATGGGCTCGGGTCTGTACCGCCCCAGCGAAGGTGAAGTGTTCGTCGGTGGCGAGCCGGTCACCGGGCCGGTGCCGCAGGTTGCGTTCATGCTGCAGAAGGACCTGCTGATGCCCTGGCGCAGCATCCGCCGCAACGTCGAACTGGGCCTGGAAATCCAGGGCGTGCCTGCCGCCACCCGGCAGAAGGTGGCCCTGGACCTGCTCGACCGCTGCCACCTCAATGGCTACGCCGATCACTACCCGTTCCAGCTCTCCGGTGGCATGCGCCAGCGCGCCGCCCTGGCCCGCACCCTGGCCATCGACCCGCAGGTGCTGTTCCTCGACGAGCCGTTCTCGGCCCTCGATGCCCAGACCAAGATGATCCTGCAACAGGACATGGCACGGATGCTCTTCGACGAGAAGAAAACCGCGCTGTTCATCACCCACGACCTGATCGAAGGCATCGCCATGTCCGACCGCTTGCTGGTCATGAGCGCCCGCCCCGGCACGATCATCGAAGAAATCAGCATCGACCTGCCGTTTCGCGACAACCCCCTGGAGCGCCGCAAGCTGCCGGAAATCGGCCCGCTGGTAGGCCGCCTGATGGAGTTGCTCCAGGTCGGCGCCGACACCGAACTGCACTGATCACCGCCCTTGCGGCCCCCAACCGATTCCGGAGTCCCCATGCTCAAGTCTCTGTTTCAACGTCTTTGCGCCCTCAGCCTGGGCCTCGGTGTGGCCTGTGCCGCCCAGGCGCAGCCGACCAAGGTCACCTACCTGCTGCCGGCGCCGCCCAACTCGCCCGCGTTCGCACCGTGGATCATCGCCAAGGAAAAGGGCTACTACACGGCCCAGGACCTGGACTTGACGTTCATCGCCGCCAAAGGTGGCGTGGATGTGGCCAAGCAGATCGGCGCCGGTAACGCGTTGATCGGCGGGGCCATCGGTGACACGCCTATCGTGGTGCGGGCCAATGGCATCCCGGTACGCGCCGTGGCGGTGCTGGGCGACGGCGGCGTGACGATGATCGCCACCAACGCCAAGGACAACATCAACCGCATCAGCGACCTCAAGGGCAAGACCATGACGGTGATGTCGTACTCCGACACCACCTACTACGCCCTGCTCGCTTCGCTGCGCAAAGCCGGGCTGGGCAAGAACGACGTGAACATCCAGGCCGCCGGCCCCGCCGGCGTCTGGCAGTTGTTCTCCGCCAACAAGGCCCAGGCCATGGCCGGGGTGCCGGACTGGGTGATCAATGCCGAGGAAGCCGGGGTGCAGATCAAGTTGATCCCCCAGGACCAGATCTTCGAAAGCATGGCCCAGGCGATTCTCGCTTCCGACGACGCCATCAAGAACCAGCCCAAGCTCGTGCGCGGCGTGGTCCAGGGCACCCTGCAAGGCATGCGCGACATCATCCAGGACCCGCGCGCCGCTGCCGTGACCTTCGCCAAGGCGGTACCGGCGTATGCCGGCAAGGAGGACTCGCTGGAGAAGATCTTCAAGCTCTACGTCGAACACGTCTACGCCAAGCAGGCCGTGCTCGGGCACATCGATCCGCAGCACCTGGACAAGGTCCTGCAGTTCTATGTCAGCGAAGGCATCGTCACCCAGGCGACCCCACTTGAAGACCTCTTCACCAACCAATTCGTCGACAGCCCGGTCGCCGCACAGTGAACCACCGGGACATTGAGGTACGTACACGATGAAAAACAATAACTCCGTGCTCGGTAGCGTCGCGCTGCTGATCCTGTTCCTGGTCCTCTGGCAATGGGGCCCCGGCCTGCTCGGCATGCCCGAGTTCGTCATGCCCAAACTCAGCCGCGTAGCCCAGGAAGGCCTGGTGATGTGGCAGACCGGCGGCCTGCTGCAACACACCCTGATCACCGCGCTGGAGATCGTTGTCGGCTTCGCCCTCGGCGCCCTGCTGGGGGTGGTGATCGGTGTCTCGCTGGGCCTGTCGCCGGCTGCCGAGGCCATGTTGTCGCCGTACATCCTGGCCTTGCAGATCGCGCCGAAAGTCGCCTTCGCGCCGCTGTTCGTGATGTGGCTGGGCTACACCATCTACCCGAAGATTCTGATCGCGATCCTGATCGTGTTTTTCCCGGTGATGATCAACGTGCTCTCGGCGATACGCACCGTCGACCCGGACATGATCAACCTGGTACGCACCATGAACGCCAACCGCTGGCAGATCTTCCGCCTGGTGGAGTTCCCCTCGGCCATGGCCGCACTGTTTTCCGGCCTGCGCATTGCCTCGACCCTGGCCGTGATCGGCGTCACCGTCGGTGAACTGGTCGGCGGCAACCAGGGCCTGGGCTTTTTGCTGGTGGACGCCGAGGGCCAGGGCAATACCGCCGGGGTGTTCGTCGCCATTGTCGCGCTGACCCTGATTGGGGTGATCGCCTACGGCGCAGTGGTGTGGGCGGAAAAACGCGTCCTGCACTACATGCCCAAAGCCATGTTGAGCACCCAATGATGAGCCGCCATGACCTTTTGCTTGCAGGCCGTCGCGTGCTGGTCACCGGTGGCGCCCGTGGCCTGGGCTATGCCTTTGCCCAGGCCATCGGCCAGGCCGGTGCCCGAGTGGTGATTGCCGATGTGCTGCACGAACGTGTGCAGCAGGCCGCCTGTGAATTGCGGGCGCTGGGCCTGGATGTGCAGGCCGTCACCGTCGACCTGGCCCAACCCGCGTCGATCCAGGCCTGTGTCGACGCGACGATCAGCCTGCTGGGCGGCCTCGATGGCTTGGTGAACAACGCCTCGATCACCAACTCCGGCGGCAAGGGCTGCGAAGCATTGAGCATCGACACCTGGGACCAGGTGATGCAGGTCAACGTGCGCGGCACCTGGCTGATGACCACCGCCTGCCTGCCGGCCCTGCGCGCCAGCGGCCAGGGCGCCATCGTCAACCTGGCCTCGGACACTCCGCTGTGGGGCGCGCCGAACCTGTTGGCCTATGTCGCCAGCAAGGGCGCGATCATCGCCATGACCCGCAGTCTGGCGCGGGAGCTGGGCAGCGACAACATCACTGTCAACGCCATAGCCCCCGGCCTGGTGCTGGTGGAAGCCACCGCCTACGTGCCCGAGGCGCGTCACCGTTTGTACAACGACCAACGGGCCCTGCAACGCCCGCAATTGCCCGAAGACGTCAGCGGCGCCGTGCTGTTCGCGCTGTCCGACCTTGCCCGCTTTATCACTGGACAAACCCTGCCGGTCAACGGCGGGTTCGTCATGCCTTGATCTGGAGACTGTCATGACTGATCTATCTGCCCAAAACGACACCCCGAAAAGCTGGGACCGCCCTGCCGGCGCCAGCCTGGAAAGCTGGATGAGCACGCGCATCGCCCGTTACGAGACGCGCAAGTACGACTGGGATGCCCTGAAGTTCCAGGCTGACTACGACCCCAAGTTCCGCCGCGCGCAAATGCGCTACATCGGCACGGGCGGCACTGGCATCAGCACCGACATGAACACCATCCCGTCGGAGCACTTCACCTTTTCCACCATGGTCATCCCGGCCGGCCACGAAGGCCCGCCGCACCTGCACATTGACGTCGAAGAAGTGTTCTTCGTGCTGCGCGGCAAACTCAAGGTGGTGCTGGAAAAGGACGGCGAGCGCTTCGAGACCATCCTCACCGACCGCGACGTGATTTCCGTGCCGCCCGGCGTGTACCGCGAAGAGATCAACATCGGCGATGAAGACGCGCTGATGTGCGTGATGCTCGGCGCGAAAAAACCGATCACCCCGACCTATCCGCCAGAGCACCCTCTGGCCTCGATCAAGCGCGGGTAAGCCCATGTTGCCAGGACTCACGCACGCCGCGCCGACGGCCGACCTGCAAGCCCAACTGCAGCGCGATTTCCCCCAGCAACGGGTCGCGTCAGCAGGAGGCCAGCAGGCCCTGCGGGTATGCGGCACGGGACCGGCAGTGGTGTTGCTGCACGGCATAGGCTCCGGCGCGGCGTCCTGGCTGCAGGTGGCACAACATCTGGCGGCCCAGGCGCGGGTCATCGCCTGGGACGCGCCCGGCTATGGCGACTCCAGCCCCCTGGAATCGCAAGTACCCAAGGCCGAGCAATACGCCGCGCGCCTGGTGCAGATGCTCGATGCGCTGGAGGTGGACGAGTGCGCGCTGGTCGGCCATTCCCTGGGCGCACTGACCGCCCTGGCCTTGGCCCGCAGTGCCCAGGCCAGACGCGTGAGCCGCCTGGTACTGATCAGCCCCGCTCGTGGCTATGGCGCGCCCGAGCGCAACGCGCAGCGCCAGCAAGTGCGCCAGCAACGCCTGGACAACCTGCAACGCCTGGGCATCGCCGGGCTGGCCGAGCAGCGCAGCGCCCACATGCTCTCGCCCAGTGCCCAGCCCCAAGCGTTGGCCTGGGTGCACTGGAACATGGCCCGCCTGAACCCGCTGGGCTATCGCCAGGCCATCGAATTGCTGTGCGGCGACGACTTGCTGCGCCACGGCCAACCTGCAATGCCCTGCGAGGTGCATTGCGGCGAAGCCGACAGCATCACCCCACCCGACACCTGCCTGGGCGTGGCCAAGGCCCTGGGTGCCAGCTTCAACCTGATCGCCGACGCAGGCCATGCCAGCCCCATCGAACAACCGCTGGTGGTTGCCGGTCGCCTGGCCTACGCCCTCAAACAATCCCTGACAGGTAGAACCCTATGAACGACTCAGATCTGCTGAAGGATGCTCAGGACAAATACATCGTGCCGGGCCTGGAGCGCGGCTTGTTGCTGCTCTGCGAGTTCAGCCGGCGCAACCGGACCCTGACCGCGCCGGAACTGGCGCGGCGCCTGGCGCTGCCGCGCTCGACGATTTTCCGCTTGCTGACCACCCTGGAAACCATGGGCTTCGTCACCCGCAGCGGCAACGAGTACCGCCTGGGCATGTCGGTGCTGCGCCTGGGCTTCGAGTATCTGGCGTCGCTGGAGCTGACCGAACTCGGCCAGCCACTGCTGGCGCGTTTGTGCGACCGGGTTAACTACCCGAGCAACCTGGTGGTGCGCGACGGGCGTTCCATCGTGTACGTGGCCAAGGTGTCGCCGCCTTCGGTGTTCTCCAACGCGGTCAACGTCGGCACCCGCCTGCCGGCCCATGCCACGGTGCTGGGGCGCATTCTCCTCGAAGACCTGTCACTGGCCGAACTGCGCGAGCTGTACCCCGAGGAGCACTTGGAACAGCACTCCCACTGCACCCCGAAAACCGTGATGGAGCTGTTCGACATGCTCCAGGCCGACCGCCAGCGCGGCTTTGTCAGCGGCGAAGGGTTCTTTGAATCGGCGATTTCCACAGTGGCCGCGCCCGTGCGCGACCAGAGCGGCGACATCGTGGCCGCCCTCGGCGTGACCATCCCGACCACGCAGATCGGTCATGTGAATTTTGAAGAGCTGCTGAACCAAGTGCGGCGCAGCGCCGACGAGCTGTCGCGCCTGCTCAACTACAACGGCGGCGCCCACAGCGGGCAGCCCCGCGTCACTGCCTTGATGAGAGATTGAGATGAGCCTTTATTCATTGCAGGGCCGCACCGCAATCGTCACCGGAGGCTCCTCGGGCATAGGCCTGGCATGCGTCGAACTGCTGCTGGAAGCCGGTGCGGCCGTTGCGTTTTGCGGCCGCGATGCAGAGCGCCTGCGCCGTGCCGAAAGCGACCTGCGCCAACGTTTCCCGCAAGGCCAACTGCTGGCCCAGGTGTGCGATGTGCTCGATGGCGAATCGGTCAACGCCTTTGCCAGCGCCAGCCTGGCCGCGCTGGGCGCCGCCAGCGTGCTGATCAACAACGCCGGGCAAGGCCGGGTCTCGACCTTTGCCGACACCACCGACAGCGCCTGGACCGAAGAGCTGCACCTGAAGTTTTTTTCGGTGATCAACCCGGTCCGCGCCTTCACGCCGCAGCTGCAAAGCCAGGCCGACGCCGCGATTGTCTGCGTCAACTCGCTGCTGGCCAGCCAGCCGGAACCGCACATGGTCGCCACCTCCGCCGCCCGCGCCGGGATCAAGAACCTGGTGCGCTCGATGGCCACCGAGTTCGCCCCGCAAGGCATCCGCGTCAACGGCATCCTGATTGGCCTGGTGGAGTCCGGGCAATGGCGCCGCCGCTTCGAAGCGCGTGAAGAACGCGACCTCGACTGGGCGCAATGGACCGCCCGCCTGGCCCAACAAAAACATATTCCCCTGGGGCGCCTGGGCCTGCCGATTGAAGCGGCCCGCGCGATCCTGTTTCTGGCCTCGCCTCTGTCGGCTTACACCACAGGCAGCCATATCGATGTCTCTGGAGGCCTGTCCCGCCATGCGTAATGAAAACACTGTCACCGTGGGCGCTGCCATCACCGCCTTTCTCGAACAATGCGACGTCAAGGCCGCGTTCGGCGTGATCTCGATCCACAACATGCCGATCCTCGATGCCTTCGCCGTGCGCGGCAATATCCGCTTTGTCATGGCCCGGGGTGAAGCCGGCGCCGCCAACATGGCCGACGCCTATGCCCGCACCACCGGTGGCCTGGGCGTGTGCCTGACCTCCACCGGCACTGCCGCCGGCAATGCGGCTGGGGCCATGGTTGAAGCGCAGACTGCCGGCACCCCGGTGCTGCACATCACCGGGCAGATCGAGACGCCGTACCTGGACCAGGAACTGGCGTATATCCACGAAGCCCGCGACCAGTTGAACATGCTCAAGGCCGTGTCCAAGGCCGCCTTCCGCGTGCGCAGCGTCGAGACCGCCATCAGCACCCTGAAGCTCGCGGTGCAGACCGCGCTGACCGCGCCCACCGGCCCGGTCAGCGTCGAGATCCCGATCGACATCCAGTCGGCCTTTATCCCAATGCCCACCGACCTGTCGCCACTGCCGATCCCGGTCGCTGTGCCGGCACCGGAAGCCCTCGACCTGGTGGCCGCGCGCCTGGCCAGTGCCAAACGCCCGATGCTCTGGCTCGGCGGCGGCGCGCGGCATGCCGGGGCGCAGGTCAAGCGCCTGCTGGCGATGGGCGTGGGGGTGATCACCTCGACCCAGGGTCGCGGCGTGGTTAACGAAGACGACGAACGTTGCCTGGGGGCCTTTTCGCAGAACAAGCGGGTCGAGCAGTTCCTGCAAACCTGCGATGCACTGCTGATCGCCGGGTCGCGCCTGCGCAGCAATGAGACCTTCAAGTACGCGCTCAAGCTGCCGCAGAACACGCTGCGCATCGACGCCAACCCGGCCATCGAAGGCCGCAGCTATGCCAGCGAACTGTTTATCTGTGGCGACGCGGCCCTGGCCCTGGAAGGGTTGGCTGACCGCCTGGAAGGCCGCCTGCACACCGACCCGCAGTTCCTCGCCGAACTCAAGGCCGTGCGTGAACAGTCGCGCAGCCAACTGGTCGCGGACCTAGGCCCGTACTCGGCGATGGTCGAGCAATTGCAGGCCAGCACCGGGCGCAACTTCTCCTGGGTGCGCGATGTGACCCTGTCCAACAGCATCTGGGGCAACCGCCTGCTCAACCTGTACCACCCACGCGCCGGGGTTCACGCCTTGGGCGGCGGTATTGGCCAGGGCCTGGCGATGGGCATCGGTGCCGCGGTGGCAGCCGCTGAAACCGCGCCCGAGCGCAAGGTGTTTGCCCTGGCGGGCGATGGCGGTTTCATCCTCAACCTGGGTGAGCTGGCGACCCTGGTCCAGGAGCGCGCCAACCTGGTGATTCTGCTGATGAACGACCAGCGCTACGGGGTGATCCGCAATATCCAGGACGCGGTCTACGGCAGCCGGCATTGCTATGTCGACCTGCACACCCCGGACTACACCAAGCTCGCCGAATCCATGGGCCTGCGCCATGGCCTGGTCACCGACCTCAAGGATTTCGGCAAGGTGGTTGACAGCGCCTTGAGCCAGCCCGGCCCGTTCCTGCTGGAAGTGGACATGCTCAGCGTGGGCAACTTCGCCACCCAGTTCGCCGGCCCGCCCAACAGCGAAACCAAAGCCCAGAAGGCCACCGCCTGAGGATCGTCGCATGTTGCATATCACCATGATCGGCTGCGGCGCCATTGGCGTCGGCGTGCTGGAGCTGCTGGAGAACGATCCGCAGTTGTGCGTGGATTACGTCATCGCTTCCGAGGGCTCCGAAGCCCTGGTGCGCCAGCGCCTGGCCAGTTTCAAACAACCGCCGCAGGTGCTGACCGCCTTGCCGGCCGATACGCGCCCGGATTTGCTGGTGGAGTGCGCCGGCCACCGCGCCATCGAAGAGCATGTGCTGCCGGCCCTGGAGCGTGGGATTGCCTGCCTGATTGTGTCGGTCGGCGCCTTATCCGAAGTGGGCCTGGTGGAACGCCTGGAGGCCGCCGCCGAGCGCGGCAAGACCCGCATCGAGCTGCTGCCCGGGGCGATTGGCGGTATTGATGCGTTGTCGGCGGCCAAGGTCGGCGGCCTGGACTCGGTCAACTACACCGGGCGCAAGCCAGCCCGCGCCTGGAAGAACACTCCCGGCGAGCAGGCTTGCGACCTGGACAGCATCCGCGAAGCCACGGTGATCTTCCAGGGCAGTGCCCGTGAGGCCGCGCGGCTGTACCCGAAAAACGCCAACGTTGCGGCCACCTTGTCCCTGGCCGGGCTGGGCCTGGATCGCACCCACGTCACGCTGATCGCCGACCCCCACAGCGACGAAAACGTCCACCACTTCGAAGCCCGTGGCGCCTTTGGCCGTTTCGAGTTGAGCCTGCGCGGCAAGCCGCTTTTGGCCAACCCCAAGACCTCGGCGCTGACCGTGTACAGCGTGGTCCGTGCCTTGGGCAACCACGCCCATGCCATCTCAATTTAGGAGCCCGTCGATGACCCTCGAACAGACTTTACCGATCTGCATCGCCGGCCACTGGCGCCTGGGCCGTGGCGAGCGCTACGCCAGCCGCTACCCGGCCACTGGCGAGGCCGTGGCCTGGCTTAACGCTGCCGATTTGCAGGATGTGGAAGACGCCATCCAGGGCGCGCACCAGGCCTTCCTGCACAGCGGCTGGGCCCAGCGCAAACCCCATGAGCGGGCCGGTGTGCTGTACCGCATCGCCGAGCTGATCCGCCTGCACAGTGAGGAACTGGCGCAGCTGCAACGCCAGGACAACGGCAAGCCGATCAATGAAACCCGTGCGCTGGTGGCCAGTGCGGCCGGCACTTTCCAGTTCTTCGCCGCCGCCTGCGAAACCCTGGAAGAAACCATCACCCCGTCGCGCGGTGATTTCGTCAGCATGAGCGTGTATGAGCCGATGGGCGTGGTCGCCGCGATCACCCCGTGGAACTCACCGATTGCCAGCGAGGCGCAGAAGGTCGCGCCAGCCCTGGCGGCGGGCAATGCGGTGGTGATCAAACCGGCGGAAATCACCCCGCTGCTGGCCCTGCGCCTGGCCAGTCTGTGCGAAGAGGCCGGCCTGCCCAAGGGCCTGATCAGCGTGCTGCCCGGCAAGGGCTCGCTGCTGGGCGACGCCCTGACCCGCCACCCGCTGGTCAAGCGCGTGTCGTTCACCGGCGGCACCCGCACTGGCAAGCACATCGCCCATATCGCCGCCGACAAGATGATGCCGGTGTCTTTGGAGCTGGGCGGCAAGTCGCCGACCATCGTCCTTGATGACGCCGACCTCGACCACGCAGTGGCGGGCGTGCTCTACGGCATTTTCAGCTCCTCGGGCGAGGCCTGTATTGCCGGCTCGCGGCTGTTTGTCGCGCGCGCCCTGTACGAGCCCTTTATGCAACGCCTGGTAGCCGCCGCCGCGAACCTGCGCATGGGCGACCCGGCCGACGAAAACACGCAGATGGGCCCGCTGATCAGCGCCGGCCATCGTGAATCGGTGGAACGTTATGTCGCCCTCGGCCTGGCCGAAGGCGGGCGCCTGCGCCTGGGCGGGCAGCGCCCCAGCGGTGGCCTGTATGACCAGGGCTACTTCTACCCGCCGACCATTCTTGAGGGCCTGCACAACCAACAACAGGTATGCCAGGAAGAAATCTTCGGCCCGGTGCTGGTGGCCATGCCCTTCGACGACGAAGAGCAATTGCTGGAGCAGGCCAACGACAGCCTGTACGCCCTCGCGGCAGGCATCTGGACCCGCGACTACAAGCGCGCCTGGGCCCTGGGCCGGCGCTTGCAGGCCGGCACCGTGTGGATCAACACCTACAAACAGTTCTCGATTTCCACACCGTTCGGCGGTTGGCGCGACAGCGGCCTGGGCCGCGAAAAAGGCCGCCTGGGGATCCTGCAATACATGGAACAGAAGAGCCTCTACTGGGGCATGAACCAACAGCCACTGGCCTGGGCCGGTGTGCCACACGAGGTAGCGTGATGAGCGTTTTAGGTATTGATGAAGTCACCTATGGCGTCGAGGACCTCGACACCTGCGTGCGTTTTTTCAGCGACTGGGGCCTGACCCAGGTCAGCACGCAACCCGATGAGGTGATCTTCGAGACCCTCAATGGCTGCCGCGTAGTGCTCGCCGACCTGAACAAACCCGGCCTGCCGCCCGCCATCGAGGCCGGCTCCACCGTGCGTGAAGTGGTGTGGGGCGTGGCCGACGCGGCGGACCTTGCGCTGTACGCCGAACGCATCGCCAACGACCCGGGGTTTGTCGAAGGCAACGGGCGCATCGGCTGCACCGACCCCAACGGCCTAGCGATCCGCCTGCAAGTCACGCGTAAGCGCGAGCTGGAGATCGAGTGCAGCGGCCACAACACCTGGCAGACCAAGGGCCGGATCAACAAGGCGGCGCCGATCTACGAGCGCGCCACGCCGATTGAAGTCGGTCACGTGGTGTTTTTCGTCAAGGACGTGAACGCCTGCGAAGCCTTCTACCACGAGCGTTTCGGCTTCCAGGCCTCGGACCGCTATCCGGATCGCGGGGCCTTTTTGCGCACCGCCGAGGAAGGTGGCCACCACGACCTGTTCATGCTGCAACTGCCGGCGCCACGGGCGGGACTGAACCATGTGGCCTTTACCGTGCGCGATGTGCACGAGGTGTTTGGCGGTGGCATGCACGTGTCCCGCAGCGGCTGGCCGACCGAGATCGGCCCTGGGCGTCACCCGGTGTCTTCGGCGTTTTTCTGGTACTTCAAGAACCCCGCCGGCGCGCTGGTGGAGTACTACGCCGACGAAGATCAACTGACCGGCGAATGGCAGCCACGCACCTTTGAGCCGGGCCCCACGGTGTTCGCCGAATGGGCAATTGCCGGCGGTATCGACGGCAATACCCGGCGCCAACAACACGTCGAGGCGCCGCAAGGCAAGTTCCTCACCGACAAACCCAAATCCTGAGCAGGAGTCGCCCATGCCTTCCCTGAATATTGCTATCGCCGGTGCCGGTATCGGCGGCCTGACCGCCGCCATCGCCCTGCACCGCGCCGGTCACCAGGTCACCGTGTTTGAACAGTCCAAGGCCTTTTTGCGGGTCGGCGCCGACATCAACCTCACCCCCAACGCGGTACGTGCGCTGGATGGCCTGGGGATTGGCGCCGCCGTGCGCATCCCGGCCGCCCGGCCGACCCATCGCATCAGCCGGATGTGGGACAGCGGCGAAGAGACTTCACGCCTGGAAATGTCCGACGCCGCCGAGCAAAAGTACGGCGCCCCGCAACTGACCATCCACCGCGCCGACCTGCTGGCTGCCCTGGCCGAAGTGTTCCCGTTGGAGCAGGTGCAATTCGCCAAGCGCGCCGAGCGGGTTGAGCACACTGACGACGGCATCTGCCTGCACTTCAAGGACGGCAGCCAGCACCGCTGCGATGTGCTGATCGGCGCCGACGGCATCCACTCGGTGGTGCGCAACGCGCTGTTTGGCGAAGAGCACCCGCGCTTTACCGGGGTGGTGGCGTACCGCGCGGTGGTGCCGGCCGAGTTGGTGGCCCATGTGCCGAATATCCAGGCCTTTACCAAGTGGTGGGGCCCCAACCCGCAGAGCCAGATCGTTACGTTCCCGCTCAACCAGGGCAAAGATATTTTTATCTTCGCCACCACCGCCCAGGACAGCTGGCACGAAGAGTCGTGGACCAGCGCTGGCGATGCCGACGAGCTGCGCAGCCACTATCAGGCGTTCCACCCCGACGCCCGTGCCCTGCTGGATGCGTGCAGCGATGTGCTCAAGACCGCGCTGTATGAGCGCGACCCGCTGCCGTTCTGGTCCAAGGGCCCGATCACCCTGCTGGGCGATGCCTGCCACCCGATGATGCCGTTCATGGCCCAGGGTGCCGGCCAGGCCATCGAGGATGCGGTGGTGCTCGCCCGTTACCTGCAAGACCTCGACAGCCCGTCCCAGGTCGCCGCGGCCTTGCAGGGCTATCAGCAGGCGCGCCTGGAACGCACCAGCCAGATCCAGATCGGCTCGCGGGGCAACCAGTGGCTCAAGGACGGCGGCAACGCCGATTGGGTCTATGGCTACGACGCCTGGACCATCCCCACCCAAAGCGCGGCCTGAACATGAGCGACAGCTTGCTGGTGACCGTGCTGCTCAAGCACGACCAATCGAAGAACCTGGAAGACATTCAGCGGCATATGAAGCAGCAGGATTGGTGGGAGCGTTTTCCACCGCAGGGCGTGGAGTTGGTGAGCTGGACCGTGGCCATGGGCCTGGGCCAGATCGTCACCCTGCGCTTGCCGCCGAGCCTGCTGCCAGCCCTTAACGTCGAGCTTGAGCGCTCGGCGTGGGGCGTGTTCAGCACTGAAGTTTTCCCGACATACGACTTTATCCCCGTGCGCGAAACCATCCGCGAACGGGTACGCAACGGAGGTCAATGACATGAGCACTACCGAACGCTTCCTCGAGCCCCATCAGGCGCGCAAACGGCCCAATACCCAGTTTGAAGAGCTGCTGGGCGACTCCATCGAACGCGCCTTCGGCAACGGCGTGACCGAGCTGCCGGCGCTGCTCGCCCACCTCAACCTGGCCGGCCCGCCCTGCCCGCTGACCAGCGGCGAGTGGACGGCAGATGCCTATCAAACCCTGATGGCCCGGCTGGGCGAATGACCCGGCAGAAGGAATAGAACAATGACTATGCAATTGACCGTCGACCCTGTTGAAAACCATCTGGCCAATGGCCTCAAAGACCTCTGGTTCCCGGTGTTGCCTTCGGACCTGTTGGGGGAGAAGCCGGTGTCGGTGCGCCGCCTCGGCTACAAGATCGCCCTGTGGCGCGACAACGATGGCCGCGTACACGCCCTCGAAGACCATTGCCCCCATCGCGGCGCGCCGCTGTCCCAGGGCCCGGTGCTGGGTGATCGCCTGCAATGCCCGTATCACGGCGTCGAAGTGCGCTGTGACGGCACCGTGACCAAGGTGCCCGGCAGCCCCGGCTGCAAACTCGAAGGCAGCCGCCCGACCCGCATGTTCCATACCCGCGAAGCGGCAGGCGCGATCTTTTTGTTCAATGCCACCGACGCGCATTTAGAGACCCCGCCGGAACTGGTGCTGCCCGAGCAACTGACCTCGCCGGAGTGGAGCAGCTTCGTCTGCTACACCGAGTGGAAAGGCGACTACCGCTACGTGATCGACAACGTCATGGACCCGATGCACGGCACCTACCTGCACAAGATGTCGCACTCGATGAGTGAAGGCGAAGCCACCGCCAAGTTCGTCACCCGCGACACCGACAACGGGTTCTTCTTCGAGAAGGAAGGCCAGCGCGGGGTGAACTTCGACTGGACCGAGTTCATGGACAACGGCTGCCATTGGCTGCGCCTGGAAATCCCCTACCCGAAAACCGGCGGCCCGGGCGGCAACTTCACCATTATCGGCAGCTACACGCCGAGCAGCCGCGCGCTCTCGGCGGTGTTCCACTGGCGCTGCCGACCGCTGACCGGCTGGCAGCGCGACACCTGGCGCTTCCTTTACAAGAACCGCCTGGAAGCGCGGCACTGGGCCGTGCTGGAGCAGGATCGGGTGCTGCTGGAATTCATGGAGCCGGACGCCAACCAGCGCGAAAACCTCTACCAGCACGACCTGGGCGTGGTGCGCATGCGCCGTTACCTGAAAAACGCGGCCAAGGCCCAGCTTGAACTGATCGACGCGAAGCAACTGCCATGAACGCGGTCGTGGTGGCGCCCGCCGGGGCCAGTTGGTCGAATGCGCTGCTGATCGGCCGCGAAGTGGTGATGTCGGGGATGACCGCGCACCCCGCCAGCCGCGAGGCCCCCCTGGATTGCTACGCCCAGACCCTGGTGGTGCTGGGCAAGATCCAGGCGCTGGTGACGGCGGCCGGCGGGCACGTGGGCAATATCTACCGGCTGACGGTGTACCTCACTGATATCGCCGACAAAGACCAAGTGGGCCGCGCCCGACGGGATTTTTTCGCCGGGCAGGCCGTGTTTCCCACGTCCACCCTGGTGGCCGTCAACGCACTGGTGTTTCCTGAACTACGGGTCGAGATCGAGGCCAGTGCCCGGCTCGATGTCGACCTGCGTACCGTCACAGAGGTGAATGATGTCTAAGCCCTCCCTGCTCAATGCCCGCGTGCATACCCTGCGCTATGAAGCCGAAGGCATCATCAGCGTGGAGTTTCGGCCGTTGGGCGATACCGTGTTCCCGCCGTTCGAGGCCGGCTCGCACATCGACCTGCACCTGGCCAACGGCCTGGTGCGCAGCTACTCGCTGCTCAACTCCCCCAGCGACCAGGGGCGCTACACCGTGGGCATCCTGCGTGACCGCAACAGCCGCGGCGGCTCGGAATATGTGCACAGCCAACTGCGGGTCGGCATGCCGCTGTCGATCTCGGCGCCGCGCAACAACTTCGCGCTGGACCTGAGCGCCAGCCACAGTGTGCTGGTGGCCGGTGGCATCGGCATTACCCCGATCTACTGCATGTTCCGCCAGTTGCTGGCCCAGGGAAAATCCGCCGAGCTGATCTATTGCGCGCGCTCGCGCCAGGAAGCGGCATTGGTGGAAGCCTTGAACGGCCTGGATGCGCGGGTGGTGTACCACTTCAACGACGAGAAAGGCGTGCCGCCGGACCTCGCCGCCTACCTCGCTGGCCAGCCGGCAGATACGCACTTCTACTGCTGCGGGCCGACGCCGATGCTGGATGCGTTCGAGGGCACCTGTGAGCGCCTGGGTTATCCCCATGCGCATATCGAGCGCTTTACCGCCGCCGAACTGCCGCCCAGCGAAGATGCCCAGAGCCGCTATAGCGTGGAGCTGAAAAAGTCCGGCAAGACGCTGTCGGTGGAGCCCGGTTTGAGTTTGCTGGATGTGTTGCTCGAAGCCGGTTGCGACATTGACCACAGCTGCCGCGAGGGGGTGTGCGGCTCCTGTGAAACGCGGGTGGTGGAAGGCGAGATCGACCACCGCGACGGGGTACTGACCAAGGCCGAGCGTGCGGCGAACACGTCGATGATGGTGTGCGTTTCGGGCTGCAAGAGCCGGCGCTTGGTGCTGGACCTTTAGTCTGCATAGGCTCGGTGGTGGGGCTGTTGTGGCGAGGGGGCTTGTCCCCTCGCCACGATGTCAGGCAGACGATCTATCGAGTAAATAAGTAGGCAACTTATTATTCACCCGTAAAACACAAAATTGCCCGTTTCATTGGCAGCGTGCAATAAAGACGCACCTATCCCGAGCAACTTTGTTACCGCACTTACAGGTTGTTTCATGGGTTATACAAAGCGCTTTGTTTCCCATATAAACAATTGTTTTCAAGCAGGTTTTTATAAAACCCCAGTAAATACGCCGCCTGGCACACTTCCTGCTCTACCCCTGTGCATTCACTGATTAAACGGCGTTTCGCCGATAAAACAATAATAACCAACACTTAAACCCGGTAAGACCCGCTCCCTCCTTAGTTGCCTTTAAAGGCAAGCGGACGAGTGTTGCCGATTACCCGGTAGAGAGGTCTCTATGAAGCGTGTCTTGTGTGCAGGATTGATGTTTGCCAGTTTCAGCAGTTTCGCCGCAGAACCCATCCCTTCCGAACCGGTGCGGGCCAACGCCGCCAATAAACCATTCCCGCATATTGCCTGGCGCAGTGAGGCCGGCGACGCCAGCCTGGATATCGGCGGTGCGTTGCGTACCAACTATCGCGACGAGCATTGGGACACCACCGAGAACAATGGCCGCTTCCTCTTCGACACGTTCCGCCTGGACGTGCAGGCCACCTACAAGAGCCTCTACAGCGATATCGGCTACTGGTTCCAGGACGACGGCAAGCGCTCCATCGACCGTGGTTTCGTCGGCTATCGGCTCAATGCCAACTCCAACGTGCAACTGGGAGCGCCGTTCAAGCCGTTTGGCCTGGAGCCGTATCCGCAATTTGGCTGGAGTTACCACCTGCCGTTTTTCATGGGCTATGCCTCAAGTGCCGGCACCGGCCTCAAGTACAGCTACAAGGACCAGGACTGGGACGTGCAGCTTGGCTTCTTCCCGCGCATGTTGCCCAGCGACCTTCGCTATTCGCCTGAAGTCGGGCGTTACGCCGACCTGAAGGACAATGCGATTGCCGCGATCCAATCGCGCCAGGACAACGAGAAGCGCAACCAACTCAACGCCCGCGTAGCACGGACCTTCAACAGCGATGGCTGGAAAACCGAGATCGGCGCCTCGCTGGCCACCGCCCAGCTGTACAACGCCACCACCCGGGACGACGGCGACTACTGGGCCGCCGGTGTACACGCCATCATCAACAAGGGGCTGTGGACCGTTACCAGCCAGGCCATCCGCTACGAATACGACCCTGAAAACCCCACCGGCGTCAGCAAGGACTCGGTGCTGATGGGTGGCAACGGCCTGACCCCCGCGTACCTGATCGCATCCAAGGCCACCCTCGCCTCGATCAACCTCGGCTATGACGTCTACACGCCGACGCTGGGGCAGTTGAAGAAGGTCAAGTTGTACACCGACTACAGCCGGATGATGAAAGACAAGAGCGCCTGGGATGATTCGCAGATGTTCACCGTGGGCGCGCAGTTCCTGGCGATGCCGGTGATGGCCTGGGTCGACTTTACCTGGGCGCGCAACGCCAACCCCTATGGCGGGGCCGAGAATGGCAGCGGCTTTACCAATACCAGCTCGGTGGGCAGCAACGAGTGGTATTACCGCACCAACGTGAATATTGGTTACTACTTCTAACCAGGCAACAAAAATCAAAGGTGGGAGCTGTTGAGCTTTGGCGAGGTTGCGATAGGCATGAGTATCTACACGACTTGCTCTTTTTTGGTTGTGGGGTGTGAGTACATATCCATTGCTGCGGTCATGGCCACTTAGGGTTCCGCCCTTACGGCGGCTCACTTTGGAAGAGCGCCAAAGTAAGCAAAGCGCTCTTGCCCCACCACTCGGTGCCTCGCCTAGGCTCGGCATGCCCGCAGTCAGGCATTGCTCCGTGGGCCCGCCGCGATCGGCCATCCATGGCCGTGTCGCGGCTACCCCGGCATCCATGCCGGGGTGCCCACTGCGCAATACCTGCCTGCGGCCATCGTGGTTTAACGGGGCGCCTTAGATCAAGATCAAAAGCCAGATCAAAAGCAGAGCCACAGCAACAGCAAAGCCAGAGCGCGAAGCTGCATTCCCTGTGGGAGCTGGCTTGCCTGCGATGGCGGTACATCAGCCAATACATTTATCGACTGATACACCACCATCGCAGGCAAGCCAGCTCCCACAGGTATAAGCGTACGCCTAGACGATCAGGTCGGCTGTCAGGCCGTCTCGCTTTGCTTTTGATCTGAGGCGCCCCGTTAAACCACGCTGGCCGTCATCCGATATTGATTTGGGGGGTAACCCGGCAGGACGCCGGGTTAGCCGCGCTGGGCCATGGATGGCCCATCGCGGCGGCCCCCCAAATCAATGTCGGATGACGGGCACACCGAGCCTAGGCGAGGCACCGAGTGGTGGGGAAAAAGCGCTTTGGTTACTTTCGCGCTCTTTGTACGGACCGGACACATGGTTGACGGGTGTGCGGGGACATGGTGGACACTTTTGGCGAGCCAACTTCGCCGGAAAGCCATCATGCCCTGGGACACGAGAGATACCATGAGCCTGAAAGAAGAGTTCATTGCCTTAGCACGGCAACCCGGCAGCAATAAACGAGAGCTGTGTCGACGGTTCGGCATCAGTCCGCAAACGGCCTATAAGTGGTTGAAACGCTATGAAATGCAGGGGCAGTCTGGACTGCAAGAGAAGTCCCGAAAACCTGCGACTAGCCCAAAGCTAACCGCGCCAGCTCTGGAAGCGGAAGTCATAGCGCTTAGGCGAGCACATCCCGCTTGGGGCGGACGTACAATCAGCAGCCTTTTGAAAAAGCAGATTGCTCCTAGCACTGTCACCAATGTTCTGCACCGATGCGGGCTGATTCAGCCTGTTCAGAAGGAACAAGAAGCAAAGCTGAGATTTGAACACGATGCACCTAACGATCTTTGGCAGATGGATTTCAAAGGGCACTTCCCGACGCAAGAAGGCCGATGCCATCCGCTGACGTTGTTGGACGATCACTCACGATTCAATTTGGCGATTCAAGCTTGTGATAACGAGCGTGGAATCACAGTGAAGGAAAAGATGATCGAGGTATTCCAGCGCTTTGGTTTACCGGCTCGCATCAACGTTGACAATGGGCCGCCATGGGGCTCGCCACGCAACCCTGGGGAAATCACAGAATTAAGTATCTGGTTGATTCGCTTGGGGATCAGGATCAGCTTCAGTCGTCCTTATCACCCTCAAACCAATGGAAAGATTGAGCGCTTCCATCGTTCACTCAAAGCCGAGGTGCTTGATGGGCGTCAATTCTCCACGATCAAGGATGCTCAAACAGCGTTTGATCAATGGCGTGAGGTCTATAACTTAAAACGCCCTCACCAAGCACTGGACTACAAGGTGCCTATGGACCGGTATCGAGCAAGCCCCTGGGCTTATCCGCAGCAGCTATCGGAGTTTGAATATGGGCCGGATGATGTGCTGGCCAAGGTTTATCACAGCCGATTTCGCTTTCAGAAACGTTACTTCAGCATTGCCAAGGGGCTGGTTGGGCAGCACATCGCAGTTCGGCCTAACCCTGAAAGTGACGGGCTCTTTGACGTCTACTTCTGCCACCATTTCCTACGAACGATCGACGTGAGCAAACCGGACTATGGTTCATAATGTGTCAACTATGTCCCCGCACATGTGTCCACTATGTGTCCGGTCCGTACAGGGCTCTTTTCCAAAAGTGACCCGCTGTAAGAGCGGAACCAATAGCCGCCGTAACCCCAGCAACGGATATGTACACAAACCCAATAAGCACCAGAGAAAAGAGTTGTGTAAAGACTCATGCCTATCGCAACCTCGCCAAAGCTCAACAGCTCCCACATTAGGTCAGTGTGACGCTCGACCATTCCTCGCTCAATTGCGCTGCTTGCAGACGGCTGGCGCACACCTAGGTATAGTGCCGCCCCTCTTCGCATGCACGATCGTCAGCCGCATGCGAACGCCGAACTAATAACAACCCGCGACATGGAACCGGGACGAGCCCTCGCCCCACCTATCGTGCTGTCTGCGAAATGGTGTGGAGTCGAGCCGTCCGGCTTTTGCCTTTACAGAAAACAGCGAGGAATACTCCATGCTAGAAGTCATCAACGACTTCCTCTCAGGAAAAGTACTGATCGTGCTCATTGTCGGGCTCGGTGGTTACTTCACGATCCGCTCGCGTTTCGTTCAGTTTCGTCACTTCTTTCATATGTTCGCGGTGTTTCGCGACAGCCTGAAAAGCAGTGCCGGCCAACTCAGTTCGTTCCAGGCGCTGATGCTCAGCCTGGCCGGGCGGGTGGGTGCCGGTAACATCGCCGGGGTCGGCATCGCCGTGACCCTGGGCGGCCCGGGCGCAGTGTTCTGGATGTGGGTCACCGCGCTGGTGGGCATGTCTTCGAGCTTTATCGAGTGCTCCCTGGGCCAGCTCTACAAACGTACCGACGCCGAAGGCACCTACCGTGGCGGCCCGGCCTATTACATCCAGCACGGCCTGCAAAAACGCTGGCTGGGGATGGTCATGGCGTTTCTGCTGCTGGTGACCTTCGGGTTCGCCTTCAATGGCCTGCAAGCCCATGCCGTGACCCACTCGCTGAACAACGCCTTTGGCTTCGACACCACCTACACCGGCCTGGCGCTGGCGGTGTTGTTGGGCCTGGTGTTTATCGGCGGGATCAAGCGCATTGCCTCGATTGCCGACCTGCTGGTGCCGGTCAAGACCCTGGTTTATATCGCGGTGACGGTCTACGTGATCGTGCTGCAATTCGACCAGGTACCGGCCATGCTCGCGACCATCGTCAAGAGCGCCTTTGGCCTGGACCAGGCCTTCGGCGGCCTGGTGGGCAGCGCGATCATCATGGGTGTGAAGCGCGGCGTGTTTGCCAACGAAGCGGGCCTGGGCAGCGCGCCCAACGTGGCAGCCGTGGCCTCGGTGAAACACCCGGTCGCCCAAGGTGTGGTGCAAGCGTTCAGCGTGTTCCTCGACACCTTCATCATCTGCACCTGCACCGCCCTGCTGATCCTGCTCTCGGGCTTCTACACCCCAGGCTTTGAAGGCGACGGCATTGCCCTGACCCAGAACTCCCTGGCGGCGGTGGTCGGTGACTGGGGCCGGATGTTTATCTCGGTGGCCCTGGCGTTGTTCGTGTTCACCTCGATCATGTACAACTACTACCTGGGCGAGAGCAACCTGCGCTTTTTGGTGGGCAACAACCGCAAGGTGCTGATCGGTTATCGCGCGCTGGTGCTGGTGCTGATCTTCTGGGGTTCGATCGAGAACCTGAGCACCGTGTTCGCCTTCGCCGACATCACCATGACCATGCTGGCGTTCGTCAACCTGTTCGCCCTGGCGTTCCTGTTCAAGATCGCTATGCGCATCCTCAACGACTACGACAGCCAGCGCGCGGCGGGCATCAAGACCCCGGTGTTCGATTCCAGCCAGTTCCCTGACCTGGACCTGGACCGCAAGGCCTGGCCGGCCAACCCGGTGCAGCCGGAGCCAACGGCTCAAGCGACTGCTGAACTGAACGCCCAAGTGCAACGCTGAGCCTAGATAGATGACACGCCGCCCGGCCTTGGGCATGCTCTGGGCCCGGCGGCGTTTTTCGTTCAGGAGATTCTTCGATGTCCAAAGCTAACACCATCATGGTGCTCTACACCGGCGGCACCATCGGCATGCAGGCCAGCGCCAACGGCCTGGCGCCCGCTTCGGGCTTTGAAGCGCGCATGCGCGAACAGCTTGCCCACCTGCCAGCGCCAGCCTGGCGCTTTCGGGAAATGTCGCCGCTGATCGACAGCGCCAATATGACGCCCGCCTACTGGCAGCACCTGCGCAGCGCCGTGGTCGAGGCTGTGGACGAGGGCTGCGGTGGCGTGCTGATTTTGCATGGCACCGACACCCTGGCCTACAGCGCGGCAGCCATGAGTTTCCAACTGCTGGGCCTACCGTCGCCCGTAGTGTTCACCGGTTCAATGCTGCCGGCCGGCGTGCCTGACAGCGATGCCTGGGAAAACGTCAGCGGCGCCCTGGCAGCGTTGGGCGAAGGCCTCGCGCCCGGCGTGCACCTGTACTTCCACGGCGCACTGATGGCGCCGACCCGCTGCGCGAAAATCCGCAGTTTTGGCCGCCATCCCTTTGCTGCACTGCAGCGCAACGGTGGCGTGGCCAAGGCCCAGGCCCTGCCCGCCGCCCTGGACTACCGCCAGCCCAAGGCCCTGGCCAATGTCGGTGTGTTGCCGCTGGTGCCGGGCATTGATGCCGGGCAACTGGACGCCCTGGTCGCCAGCGGCATCCAGGCGCTGGTGCTCGAATGCTTTGGCAGCGGCACCGGGCCCAGCGATAACCCGGCGTTCCTTGCCAGCCTGCAGCGCGCGCTGGATCGGGACGTGGTGGTGGTCGCAATCACCCAATGCCATGAAGGTGGCGTGGAACTGGACGTGTATGAAGCGGGCAGCCGCTTGCGTGGGGTCGGCGTGTTGTCCGGTGGCGGCATGACCCGCGAAGCTGTGTTCGGCAAGCTGCAAGCCCTGCTCGGCGCCGGGCTGCCCAACGACGCAGTACGGCGTCTGGTCGAACTGGACCTGTGCGGTGAACTGAGCTGAGCGGCATATAACTTGCTCCACTTCCAGCCATCCCCTGGCTGGAAGTTCCCATGCTGCACTCCCACCTCACCACCCTCAATGCCGTTTCCCTGGTGCTCAGCACCTTCAAGGCCGAAGGCTTGCCCGCCGAAGCGCTGCTGGCCGGCAGTGGCATCTGTGCGGCGGACTTGAGCCGCGCCGACACACGCATCGCCACGCACCAGGAAATGCAGGTGTGCGCCAATGCCGTGGCCTTGCAGCGTGATATCGGGCTGATCGTGGGGCGACGGATGCACGTATCGGCCTACGGCATGCTCGGCTATGCGCTGCTCACCAGTGCCACTTTCGGTGACGCTTTACGCTTGGCCCTGCGTTATCCGGCGCTGTTGGGAACACTGTTCGAGCTGAGCCTGGAGCAAGACGGCGAGCGTATCTGGTTCACCGCCAGCGATTACCGCGAGAGCCCGGCACTGACCGCCTTCAATGTGGAGCTGTGCCTGGGATCGCTGAAGGTAATCTGTGACGACTTGCTCGGCCACCCGCTGCCGCTGCTGGGTGCGCGCTTTGAGCATGCCGCGCCGGATTATCAGGCGCGCTACGCCGAGTGTTTCGACTGCCCGCTGCAATTCCAGGCCACTGCCAATGCGTTCGCCTTTGACCAACGCTGGCTCGCCCAACCGTTGCCCCTGGCCGACACGGTGACCCACCGGGCAATGGCCGAGCGCTGCCGCAAACAGAACACCGAATTCACCGGGCGCGAGGCCTGGCTGGGGCGGGTGCGCCAGTTGCTCGCGGCGCAACTGCACGCCGCCCCCGGGCTGGATGGCCTGGCCCAGCAGATGAACTGTTCACCCCGCACCCTGCGCCGGCACCTGCATGACCTGGGCTGCAGCTACCAGGAACTGCTGGACGAACTGCGCTTTGAGCGCGCCAAGCAACTGTTGGCGCAAGACCAGTGGCCGATCTACCGCATCGCCGAGCAGTTGGGTTTCAGTGAGACCGCAAGCTTCCGGCATGCCTTTGTACGCTGGAGCGGTGTAGCGCCGAGTCAATTTCGAGCATGACGCCCCATGTAGGGGCGAATTTCGGACAGACAATTTGGCCATATTTATCCCCTTTTGGCCGCTCCTGCCGTTCTCCAAACCTGCGTACACCGCAACACTGCAAGGCATCCCAAGCTGCCTGCGGAGAACAATAAAAATGCTGACGATCTACTCGGACGATCACCACCTGCACCATGGCCGTTGCGAATTGATGGACGGCCAGTTGATGCCCTGCTTCGAAATGCCTTCGCGCGCCGACCATGTGCTGCAACGGGTCAAGGACCGTGAACTGGGCCCGGTGCAAGCGCCGCAGGACTTCGGCCTGGCGCCGCTGCAACGTGTTCACAGCCGCGACTACCTGGAGTTTTTCAAAGGGGCCTGGCAACGCTGGACGGCCTTCGGCCAGGACGGTGACCTGCTGCCCTACACCTGGCCCGCCCGCACCCTGCGCCGCGTATTACCCACCAGCCTGCATGGCCAACTGGGCTATTACAGCTTCGATGGCGGTGCGCCGATCACCGCCGGCACCTGGCAAGCCGCCTACAGCGCAGCGCAGGTCGCGCTGACCGCACAACACGCGATCCAAAACGGTGCCCACAGTGCCTTCGCCCTGTGCCGCCCGCCGGGGCATCATGCCGCCAGTGACTTGATGGGCGGTTATTGCTACCTCAACAACGCCGCCATCGCCGCCCAGGCCTTTCTCGATCAGGGCCACAAAAAGGTCGCGATCCTCGATGTCGATTACCACCACGGCAACGGCACCCAGTCGATTTTCTATGAGCGCAGTGATGTGCTGTTCACTTCGATCCACGGGCATCCGGAGGCAGAGTTTCCGTTTTTCCTCGGCTACGCCGATGAGCTGGGCGACGGTGCCGGTGAAGGCTTCAACTTCAACTACCCACTGCCGGCCGGTTCCGCCTGGGACACCTGGAGCGCCGCGCTGGAGCAGGCCTGCCAGGCAATCGAAGGCTATGGCGCGGACATCATCGTCGTGTCCCTGGGCGTCGACACATTCAAGGACGACCCCATCTCGCAGTTCAAGCTCGACAGCCCGGACTACCTGGCCATGGGTGCGCGTATCGCTCGCCTGGGCAAGCCGACGCTGTTTGTGATGGAAGGCGGCTATGCGGTGGAAGAAATCGGCATCAATGCCGTCAACGTTCTCGAAGGTTTTGAGGGGGCTGCCCAATGAACATGCTCAAGTCGCTTGTGCTCTGTGCCGCCGTGCTGAGCACCGCCGCCCACGCCGAAGAAAAAACCCTGCGGGTCTATAACTGGTTCGACTACATCACCCCCAAGGCCCTGGACGACTTCAAGGCCCAGAACCCGGCGATCAAACTGATCTACGACATCTTCGACACCAACGAGGCCCTGGAGGCCAAGCTGCTGACCGGCAACTCCGGCTACGACGTGGTAGTGCCGTCCAACGTGTTCCTGGCCAAGCAGGTCGAGGCCGGGGTGTTCCAACCCCTGGACCGCAGCCAGTTGCCGAACTGGAACCACCTCGATCCCAAGCTGATGCAGTTGATTGAAGCCAACGACCCGGGCAATAAATTCGCCGTGCCCTATATGTACGGCACCATCCTGATTGGCTTTAACCCGGACAAGGTCAAGGCCGTGCTGGGGGCCGACGCGCCGGTGGACAGCTGGGACTTGATCTTCAAGCCCGAGAACATCAGCAAGCTCAAGCAATGCGGGGTCGCGCTGCTGGATTCGCCATCGGAAATCCTGCCCCTGGCCTTGCAGCACCTGGGCCTGGACCCCAACAGCAGCAACCCCAAGGACTATGTAAAAGCCGAAGCGTTGCTGATGAAGATCCGCCCCTCCATCACCTACTTCCACTCCTCCAAGTACATGGCCGATATCGCCAACGGTGACATTTGCGTGGCCGTCGGCTACTCCGGCAGTTTCTCCCAGGCGGCCAACCGCGCCAGGGAAGCCAAGAACGGGGTGATTGTCGACATGCGCCTGCCCAAAGAGGGCGCGCCGATCTGGTTCGATATGCTGGCCATTCCCAAGGGCGCGAAAAACCCGCAGGACGCCTACACCTTTATCAATTACCTGCTGCAACCCCAGGTCATTGCGCCCATCAGCGACTTTGTCGGCTATCCCAACCCGAACAAGGACGCGACCGGGCTGGTGGATCCGGCGATCCGCAACAACCCTAACCTGTACCCGACCGAGGCGGCGATGGCTACGCTCTACACCCTCAAGCCGCTGGCCCGTGACGCCGAGCGCGCCAGGACCCGCGCCTGGACCAAGATCAAGTCCGGGACCTGAGCAATCATGGCCGGGGAGCCCCCTCTCCGGCCCCGGCGGCGCCTCACCGAAAGCGATCGGCTCCCAGATCAACCCACCTGCCAGGCCTTGCGCAGCCGCGCCAGGGCCTGGGCGATAGCCGCTTCGGGCACGGCGGCAAACCCCAGCACCAGGCCGGCGCGCTGGGCCGGTGCCGAGTGGGTGTCGGGCAGCCAATAGCTGCTCAGGGCGTTGATTTCTACATCCGCTGCCAGGGCCTGGGCGACTAACTGCGCCTCACGGGCCAGGCTTTGCACCCGTACTGTGAGGTGCAAGCCTGCCGCGACACCGGGCAGGCTACCCACGCCAGGCACGTCGTCGGGCCAACCGGCCAGCAAGACATTGCGACGACTCAAGGCGGCGCGGCGCATGCGCCGGATGTGCCGCTGGAAGTGCCCCGCTGCCATGAACTCGGCCATCACCGCCTGGGTGCTGACCTCCGAATGCCGTACGTCCACGGCGCGCCGCTGGGTGAAGGCGCTCACCAAGCCCGGCGGCAGCACCAGATAACCCAGGCGCAACGCCGGGAACGCGACTTTGCCGAAAGTCCCCACATAGAGCACCCGATCACTGCGATCCAGGGCCGCCAGCGGTGCCAGGGGCGCGCCGCTGTAACGGTACTCACCGTCGTAGTCATCCTCGATGATCCAGCCGCCCGTGCGCTCGGCCCAGGCCAGCAACTCCAGGCGCCGGGCCAGGCTCATGACCACCCCCGTCGGGTACTGGTGGGAAGGCGTGACATAGGCCAGGCGGCAATCGTTGAGCGCGTTCAATGCCGTGCAGTCGATGCCCTCTGCGTCCACCTCCACGCCCTGGAGTTTTGCCCCGGCATTGGCAAACGCATGCCCTGCCGCCCGGTAGCCGGGATTTTCAATTGCCACGCTATCCCCAGGGCCCACCAGTAGCTGTGCACAAAGGCTGATTGCCTGTTGCGCGCCGCTGGTGATCACAATTTGCTCAGCGGTGCATTGCATGCCTCGCGAGCTGCGCAAGTAAGCCGCGATCAGCCCACGCAATCGCTCATCCCCCGCCGGGTTGCCGTAACACAGTTGTTGCAGGTCAGGCTTGCGCCAAAAAGCCGCATTCAGCTTGGCCCAGACGTCAAACGGGAACAGATCGAAGGCCGGTACACCGACACGAAAAGCCCGTGGAGGGCCACTGGGTGGCAGCGGTAAATGGTTGTTTTCCAGACGACCCAGAGCGGGACTGTGGATAACTTCACTGGATAAATTCCCAGTTATATTTGCGGGTTTTGTGGATAAGGCTGGGGATAAGCCTGTTGATAACCCTGTGGACACTTTTGTGGATAATTTTTTTGTGCCCGGGTCGGTGGTGGGCAATTGCGCCACATAGGTCCCATCGCCCACCCGTCCTTCGATAAAGCCTTCGGCATACAACTGATCGTAGGCCCGCACCACGCTGTTGCGGGAAATCGACAACGCCGCCGCCAGATCCCGGCTGGCGGGCAGCCGGGTCCCACTGGCCAGCCGCCCATCCAGCACCCGCTGGCGCAGGGCCTCGTACAGCTGGCGTGTCAGGCCCTGACGGCGATCCAGCTCAATACCCGCAGGGTTGAATGACATGGGCGACATATTGGACCTATGAAATTGGCCTGAGATGGCTCTTACAACAGACCATTAGCCTGCCTAGGATGCAGGCATTCGCCAAGGAAAATATTTATGTACACGCCTCGCGCCTTTGCCCTCGACGATTTGCCCGAACTGCAGCAACTGATCCGGCACACGCGCCTGGCGCAGTTGGTGACCTTTGGCGAGCACGGCCTGCAGGCCAGCCATTTGCCGCTGCTGCTCAACCCCGATGAAGGACCCAATGGCACCCTCTACGGCCATCTGGCCAAGGCCAATCGCCAGTGGCAAGACCTGCAGAACGGCAGCGAGGCCCTGGTGATTTTTGCCGGTGCCGAGGCCTATGTCAGCCCAGGGTTTTATCCGGCCAAGGCCGAACACGGCAAAGTGGTGCCCACCTGGAATTACCTGGCGGTCCACGCCTATGGCCAGGCCGAGGTGTTCACCGATGCCGAGCGCCTGCTCACACTGGTCAGCGCCCTGACCGACCGCCACGAAAACGGGCGCGCCCAACCGTGGAAAGTCAGCGATGCCCCGGCGGACTACATCGACGGCATGCTCAAGGCCATCGTCGGGTTCGCCCTGCCGATCCAGCGCCTGCAAGGCAAGCGCAAGCTCAGCCAGAACCGCAGCGCGGCGGATATCGCCGGCGTACGCGAAGGGCTGGCCGCAAGCTTTGACGTGCGTGACCAAACCCTCGCCCGATTCATTCCCAAGGAGCCTTCATGAGCCAGATCGACATCCGCCGGGTGCAAGCCGCCGACCACGCTGCCTGGTTGCCACTGTGGCAGGCCTACCTGCGCTTCTACGACACGCAGTTGCCGGACGCCGTCAGCACCAGCACCTGGCAACGCCTGCTCGACCGCAACGAGCCGACCCATTCGGCCCTGGCCTGGCAGGACGGCAAGGCGGTGGGTATGGTCAACTTCATCTATCACCGCTCCAACTGGAGCATCGAAAGCTCCTGTTACTTGCAAGACCTGTTCGTGGACGCCACCCAGCGCGGTGCCGGAGTTGGTCGCAAATTGATCGAATTCGTCTACACCACCGCCAAGGCCGAGGGGTGCTGCAAGGTCCACTGGTTGACCCATGAGACCAATGCCACTGCGATTGCGTTATACGAACGCATCGCCGAACGTCCCGGCTTTATCCAGTTTCGCAAAGGCCTTTAAGGAGCACAGCATGTCGACCTCACTCGCAGACTGGAAAGGCGCCCCGGCGCCCACCGCCCAACTGATCGAAGGGCGCTTTATCCGCCTGGAAAAACTCGACCCGGCCCGCCACACCGATAGCCTGTGGCAAGCCCTCCAGGGCCCCGGTGCCGACCCCAAGCTGTGGGACTATTTGCCCTACGGCCCGTTTACCGAGCGCGCCGCTTTTGATGCGTGGCTAAACAACCACGCGGCCAATAGCGATCCGTACTTTTTCAGCGTGATCGACCGCGCCAGCGGCGACGTGCAGGGCATCCTTAGCCTGATGTCGATCGTCCCGGCCCAGGGCCGCATCGAAATCGGCCACGTCACCTTCGGCGCCCCAATGCAGCGCTCACCGAAAAGCACCGAGGCCGTGTATCTGCTGGCCCGGCACGCGTTTGAGCTGGGCTACCGGCGCCTGGAATGGAAGTGCAACAACGGTAACGCCCGCTCCAAATACGCAGCCGAGCGCCTGGGGTTCAGTTTTGAAGGGGTGTTCCGCCAGCATATGGTGGTCAAGGGGCAGAACCGCGACACGGCGTGGTACTCGATCCTCGATGGAGAGTGGCCGAAGGTCGGCGCCGGGTTTGAGGCCTGGCTTGGGGAGGCTAACCAGACGGCCGATGGACAGGCGAAAACCCTGACTGAATGCCGGGGCTGACGTTCAGCTCAACGGACGCCGAACCTTGACCACGCCCATCTGCAAGCCGAACGGCCGGAACACCGCGTTCAACGACTTGAGCGTCTGATTGCCCTCACCGTGCTCGATATGCACCAGGGTGCGCAGGGAAATCCTGCACATCCTGGCGAACGGAGTCTGGTGCAGGCCGGTGACCTCCACACGCAGCCGGCGCAAGGCTTCGCCGACCTGCAGGGTACCTTCGGCCAGGCCCTGCTCCACACTCTCGATCAACAAGGCGCGTGTATCCAATAAAATACACCTTCCTCCAGGCCACAACCCTTACGCCTTTATTCACCTGGCACTGAAGATCTCTCCCGCAAACCGCAAACGCTTACCCTGACAGTTATCCCTCCAGCGCCTCGCTAAATTTCCCGCCTCACATCTCAGAGGTTCGGACCTATGCCCTGCACATCCAAACGACTCGCCCTTGTCATCACTTTCGCGCTGAGTGCGTTGAGCATTCAACTGGCCGCTGCACGCGGGGATATGGGGTCGCCGCCCAGCGAACCTGAACCGGCCAGTCCTTTTTATTTCATTGACTACGCCACCACCGGCAATGGCCGGGCTGTGGCCCAGGTGCTGGACCGTGCGGTGGATGCGGTGCTGGAGTCGGGCGACCTGAGCGCGCGAGAAAAGTATCTGATTGCAGATGACGCCCGCTATATGGGCAACCTGGCCCCTGGAAGAATCGGCGCGGTGCTGGAGCAACTGGCTGCCAGCCAGAACGCCAACCTGGGCAGCGCCACCCAGAACAGCCTGAAGCCACTGCAGAGCAGTTTGCTGGCGGCCATGAGCGACGTGAGCGGCGATGCCAACGGTCGTGTCTGGCTGCAGGGCCTGGGCAACGCCGGCAGCCTGGACGGCCAGCACGGCGGTGGCGATTTGCAACAGCGTAACCAGGGCGTGGTGCTGGGCGCCGATTGGGCCGTGGACCCCGCCTGGCGCATGGGTGTGATGGGGGCCAAGACGACCAGTGACCTGAGCGCCAAACGCTTCAAGGCCGCGCTCGACAGCTGGCACCTGGGGGCTTACGCGGTGCGCCAGGATGGGCCGCTGGCCTTGCGCCTGGGGGCGATCCACAGCAACCACGCCGGGTTGAACAAGCGCAGCGTGGATTTTGATTTCATCGACCATCGCGAACAACTCAAGGGCAAGTACACCGCGCAAAGCCAGACGGTTTTCAGCGAAATGGGCTATCGCGCGGACCACGGCAGTTTTACCGTCGAACCGTTCGCGGGTATCGGTTATCAGCGCTACCAGCGCGAGCGCTTCAAGGAAAAAGGCGGCCTCAGCGCCCTGAATGTCGGCGAGCAGACCCAGCAGAACCTGAGCAGCACCTTCGGCCTGCGCATGACCAGCCTCTATACCCTGGACAACCAGATGCCCCTCAAACCCCATTTCAGCGCCCGCTGGAAACACCTGTATGGCGATGTCGGCAACCGCGTGCGCCAGTCCTCGGCCTGGGTGGACAGGTCGGTGTTCAACAGCGATTTCACCATCGAGGGCACTGCCCTGGACCGCAATAGCATGGCCCTGCAAGCCGGGCTGGGGCTGGGCGTATCGACCACCCAGAGCGTGGGCCTGACCTACACCGGCGATTTTGGCGCACGCAGCAGCAACCAGGCCGTGATGGGCCAATGGACCCTGACGTTCTGATTTCGCACGGTTTGCAGACGAAAAAAAAGGGGGCACATGCCCCCCCGAGGATTAAGCGGTAGTCTCGAAGGCTGGGGATCAGCCTTCGATTTCGATCAGGATTTCACCCGGGTTGACCCGGTCGCCCTTGGCTACGTGAACGGCGGTGACTTTGCCGGCGATGGCCGCCTGCACTTCCGTCTCCATCTTCATCGCTTCGGTGATCAGCACAGCCTGGCCGGCCTTGACCACGTCGCCTTCCTTGACCAGCACATCCACGATATTGCCCGGCATCGCCGTGCTCACATGGCCCGGCTCGCTGGCCTGCTTGCGCTTGCTGGTGCCGCCGCCGACGAATTCGTTGAGCGGTTCGAACACCACTTCTTCCGGCATGCCGTCGATGGACAGGTAGAAGTGACGCTTGCCTTCGGCCTTGACGCCAACACCGGTGATATCCACGCGGTAGCTTTCGCCGTGCACGTCGATCACGAACTCGGTCGGCACACCTTCACCGCCGGCACGGGCCACGCCGCCGGCTTCCGGGATCGGCAGCAATACTTCTGGGGCGAGGGTGCCGGCGTCGCGCTCTTCAAGGAACTTGCGGCCGATGTCCGGGAACATCGCGTAGGTCAGCACGTCTTCTTCGGACTTGGCCAACGCGCCGATTTCGCCACGCAGCTTGGTCATTTCCGGCTTGAGCAGGTCGGCTGGGCGCACGTCGATCACGTCTTCGCTGCCGATGGCCTGGCGACGCAACTTCTCGTTCACCGTGCCCGGCGCCTTGCCGTAGCCGCCTTGCAGGTACAGCTTCACTTCGTTGGTGATGGTCTTGTAGCGCTCGCCGGCCAGCACGTTGAAGAACGCCTGGGTGCCGACGATTTGCGAGGTTGGCGTGACCAGCGGCGGGAAGCCGAGGTCTTCACGTACCCGTGGGATCTCCGCCAGCACTTCGCTCATGCGGTTGAGGGCGCCCTGCTCTTTGAGCTGGTTGGCCAGGTTGGAAATCATCCCACCCGGCACCTGGTTGACTTGCACGCGGGTGTCGACGGCGGTGAATTCACTTTCGAACTGGTGGTACTTCTTGCGCACGGCATAGAAGTACAGACCGATCTCCTGCAACAGCTCCAGGTCGAGGCCGGTGTCGAATTCGCTGCCTTTGAGGGCGGCGACCATCGACTCGGTACCCGGGTGGCTGGTGCCCCAGGCGAAGCTGGAGATGGCGGTGTCGATATGGTCGGCACCGTTTTCGATAGCCTTGAGTTGGCACATCGCGGCCAAACCGGCGGTGTCATGGGAGTGGATAAAGATCGGCAGGCTCTGCTCGGCCTTCAGCGCCTTGACCAGTTCGCCAGTGGCATACGGGGTCAGCAGGCCGGCCATGTCCTTGATCGCAATGGAGTCGCACCCCATGGACTCCAACTGCTTGGCCTGGGCCACGAACGCCTCGACGGTGTGCACCGGGCTGGTGGTGTAGGCGATGGTGCCCTGGGCGTGTTTGCCGGCCGCTTTTACCGCTTCGATGGCCACGCGCAGGTTACGCACGTCGTTCATGGCGTCGAAGATACGGAACACGTCGATGCCATTTACCGCTGCCTTTGCCACGAAGGCTTTGACCACGTCGTCGCTGTAATGGCGGTAGCCCAGCAGGTTCTGCCCACGCAGCAGCATTTGCAGGCGCGTATTGGGCAACGCGGCGCGCAGTTTGCGCAGGCGCTCCCACGGGTCTTCTTTCAAGAAGCGTACGCAGGCGTCGAAGGTCGCGCCGCCCCAGACTTCCAGGGACCAGTAGCCGACTTTGTCGAGCTTGTCGCAGATCGGCAGCATGTCGTCGGTGCGCATGCGGGTGGCCAGCAACGATTGGTGGGCGTCGCGCAGGATGGTGTCGGTAACGAAGATCTTCTTGCTCATTGTTATATTCCTCACAGGCCTGCGTGGGCGGCGATGGCGGCGGCGATGGCCAGGGCCAGCTCTTCGGGTTTGCGCTTGATCGAGTAGTTGGTCAGCTCAGGATGGCTTTCCACAAAACTGGTGTTGAACTGGCCGCTGCGGAATTCCGGGTTGCGCAGGATTTCCTGGTAGTAGGCGGCGGTGGTCTTCACGCCTTGCAGGCGCATGTCGTCCAGGGCACGCAGGCCGCGGTCCATGGCTTCTTCCCAGGTCAACGCCCATACCACCAGTTTCAGGCACATGGAGTCGTAGAACGGTGGGATGGTGTAGCCGGTGTAGATTGCCGTGTCGGTACGCACGCCGGGGCCGCCGGGGGCGTAGTAACGGGTGATCTTGCCGAAGCTTGGGAGGAAGTTGTTCTTCGGGTCTTCGGCGTTGATACGGAACTGCAACGCAAACCCACGGTGCTGGATATCTTCCTGTTTTACCGACAGCGGCAGGCCGGACGCGATGCGGATCTGCTCGCGAACGATATCAATGCCGGTAATTTCTTCGGTGATGGTGTGTTCCACCTGCACCCGGGTGTTCATCTCCATGAAGTACACCTCGCCCTCGGCGAGCAGGAACTCCACGGTGCCGGCGTTCTCATAGCCCACGGCCTTGGCCGCACGCACCGACAGGTCGCCGATGTAGGCACGCTGTTCGGGGGTCAGTTGGGGGCTGGGGGCGATTTCGATGAGCTTCTGGTTACGGCGCTGGATCGAGCAATCACGTTCGAACAGATGCACCACGTTGCCAAAGCTGTCGCCGAGGATCTGCGCCTCGATGTGCTTGGGATTGACGATGCATTTTTCCAGGAACACTTCCGCCGAACCAAAGGCCTTGGTGGCCTCGGAGATGACGCGGGGGAAGGCTTGTTCGAGTTCTTCACGGCTGTTGCAGCGACGAATGCCGCGACCGCCACCACCGGAGGTGGCCTTGAGCATCACCGGGTAACCAATGCGGTCACCTTCGGTCAGCGCCTCGGCGATGTCGGCGACGTTGCCTTCAGTGCCCGGCGTCACCGGCACGCCGGCCTTGATCATGCTGCGGCGCGCTTCGGTCTTGTCGCCCATGCGGCGAATGACTTCGGCCGATGGACCAATGAATTTGATTCCACGTTCGGCGCAAATGTCCGCCAGTTCGGCGTTTTCCGAGAGGAAGCCGTAGCCAGGGTGCAACGCGTCGCAGCCGGTTTCCACAGCCAGGTTCACCAGCTTGCGCGGGTTCAGGTAACCGGCCAGGGGCTCGGCACCAATGCTGTGGGCCTCATCGGCGCGCTTGACGTGCAAGGCGTGCCGGTCAGCGTCGGAATACACCGCCACCGAACGAATACCCATTTCGGCACAGGCCCGCACAATGCGGACGGCAATCTCACCACGGTTGGCGATCAGGATCTTTGTTATCACTTGGAAATTCCCTTGAGCCGATTGCTGCGTTCTTCGACCTGCTAGACCAGGTCGGCGCGTGACTAAATGTTTCAGGTCAGTCGCCAGACACACACTATGCGCACTTAGGGATTAACAAAAATCAATAATTATTGGGTTGTGTATAAGTAAAGACTTATAGTTGACCCCACAGCCCCCTGCGAGCCGCTTTGAATTATGCGTAAGTCACTGATGCGTATGACATTACGTCAATTACAGATCTTCAATGAAGTCTGCGATTTGCGCTCCTACAGCCGCGCTGCCGAGGAAATGTCCCTTACACAACCCGCCGTCAGCCTACAGATTCGCCAGCTCGAAGAGCTGGTCGGCCAACCGTTGTTCGACTACGTGGGCAAAAAGCTCTACATGACCGAAGCCGCCGAAGCCCTGCAGCGGGCCAGCCGGGACATCTTCGGGCGCCTGGAAAACCTTGATATGCAGCTCTCGGACATGCAGGGCTCGCTGCAGGGGCAATTGAAGCTGGCGGTGGAGTCCAGTGCCAAGTACTTCGTGCCGCACTTGTTCGCCGCCTTCAAGCGCCAGCATCCCGAGGTGCAGTTGCACCTCACGGTGGTCAACCGCGCCCAGGTGATCCGCCGGCTGTCGGACAACCGTGACGACCTGGTGATCATGTCCATGGTGCCGCAGGACATGGGCCTGGAATTTTTGCCCTTTCTCAACAACCCGATTGTCGCGGTGGCCCCGCCGGACCACCCACTGAGCCTGCAAGGCCCATTGCGCCTGCAGGATCTGGAACCCTACACCTTGCTGCTGCGCGAGCCGGGCTCCGGGACGCGCCTGGCCTGCGAGGAGTACTTCAAGGAAAAGCGCGTGCACTTCACCCAGACGGTGGAAGTGGCCTCGGCCGAGGCACAGCGCGAGTGCGTCGTGGCGGGGTTGGGCGTGGCCCTGCTGACGCGCCACGCCCTGAACCTGGAGCTGGCCACCGGCGGGCTCAAGGAGTTGCCGGTGGAAGAGCTGCCGCTGTACCGCAGCTGGTGCCTGGTGCAGGCCAAGGCCAAGCGCCTGTCACCGGTGGCCCATGCGTTCCTGGGCTTTATCCGCAGCGAGCGGGTGCAGATCAGCGTGCTGGCTGAACGCTTCGCTGGGCAGCCGCGGGCGCCTGCCAGTGCAGCTCCGGATAGTCGCTGATGCTCTGCAGCAGTTGACGCTGGTCACAACGGTCTTCAATTGCACGACGGAACGCCATGCGGCGCTGGTCTTCCTGCTGACGACGGGTTTTGACGGTGCTGGTGCTGTCTTCGTAGTGCCGGGCCATTTCGAGTCTCCCAATGCGAGTACGGGGAGTTCAGGATGGGCGCGGGGGATGACGGTTTGGCGGCACGCGGGTTACAGGACGATGAATCTTGCCGGTGCAACACCGAGCAAATCTGTGGGAGCTGGCTTGCCTGCTCTCACAGTTGACCGAGTGCCACCTTGGGTCAGTCGTCGAGGGCTTTGACGGACTTGGGCGACAGCCGCAGGCTGCGCAAGCTGCGCTTGACGCTCTTGAGGTGGTTGACCAGGCTCGGACCACGCGCCATGGCCACGCCCATCGCCAGCACGTCGATCACCACCAGGTGGGCAATCCGCGAGGTCAGCGGGGTGTAGATCTCGGTGTCTTCGTGCACATCAATCGCCAGGTTGACCGTGGACAGCTCCGCCAATGGCGTCTGGCTCGGGCACAAGGTGATCAGTGAGGCGCCGCTTTCACGCACCAGGTTGGCGGTGATCAGCAAGTCCTTGGAGCGGCCCGACTGGGAAATACAGATCGCCACATCGGTGGGTTTCAACGTCACCGCCGACATCGCCTGCATATGCGGGTCGCTGTAGGCCGCCGCCGTCAGCAGCAGACGGAAGAACTTGTGCTGGGCATCCGCCGCCACCGCACCCGACGCACCAAAGCCATAGAACTCCACGCGCTGGGCCTGGGACATGGCAGTCACGGCTTTTTGCAGCTCGATCGGGTCGAGCTTCTCCCGCACTTCCATCAGGGTGTGCAGGGTGGTGTCGAAAATTTTCAGGCTGTAGTCGGCGACGGAGTCGTCTTCATGAATCGCGAACTGCCCGAAGCTGGCACCGGCCGCCAGGCTCTGGGCCAGTTTCAGCTTCAAGTCCTGGAACCCCGAGCAACCGATGGCGCGGCAGAAGCGCACGATGGTCGGCTCGCTGATCCCCACGCTGTGGGCAAGGTCAGCCATGGAACTGTGCATCACGGCCGCAGGGTCAAGCAGCACGTGATCGGCAACCTTGAGTTCCGATTTGCGTAACAGGTGGCGCGACTGGGCGATATGTTGCAACAGGTTCAAAGGGCAGGACTCTTGTTATTGGCAGACGCCAGGGATGTAGCAAGCTTGTAGTTATACTACAAGAATTGCTGATTTGCCCGCTCGATGCATCACTAAATCGCCCTACTGCCCCCTGAATCAGCGGGCAAATGCGATGTAGCACCCGATGGCGCCTGGCTAGCCGTCAGGAAAATCTGCATTTTTCCGTAACAAATCCGCCAGTCCTTCGGCCTCGATCGGCCGGCTGATCAAATAGCCCTGCACCTCATCGCAGTTTTCAGCGCGCAGGAAATCCAGCTGCTGCTGATCTTCCACACCCTCGGCCACCACCTTGAGCGACAACCCATGGGCCATGGCGATGATGGCCCGGGTAATCGCCAAGTCTTCACGCCCCTGGCCCAGGCCGCGGATAAAGGTCTGGTCGATCTTCACGTAATCCACCGGGATGCGCTTGAGATAACTGAGGGACGAATAGCCGGTGCCAAAGTCGTCGATGGCCAGCTTCACCCCCAGATCGCGCAGTTGCTGGAAGGTGGCGATGATGTGCTCGACACTGTCGAGCAACTGACTTTCAGTCAGCTCCAACTCCAGGTACTGCGGGGCCAACCCGGTTTCGTCCAGCACCTGGCGTACCAGGCTGACCAACTTGCCCTGGCGCAACTGGTGCACCGACAGGTTGACCGACACGCGGATCGGCGCCAGGCCCTGGCGCTGCCATTCACAGGCCTGCCAGCAGGCCTGGCGCAATACAAACTCGCCCAATGGCACGATCAACCCGGTCTCTTCCGCCAGCCCGATAAAATCACCCGGCGGCACGCTGCCCCACTGCGGATGGTCCCAGCGCACCAGCGCCTCGGCGGCGTTCATCTTGCCGGTGGCCAGGCACAGCTTGGGTTGGTAGAACACCTTCAACTGGCGCTCATCAATGGCTTTGCGCAACTGGTTTTCCAGCTGCAAACGCTCAAGGGTGCTGGCCTGCAAGCTGTCGGTATAGAACTGGAAGTTATTGCCGCCCAGATGCTTGGCGTGTTGCATGGCCATGTTTGACTGGCTGACCAATGCGGAAATTTCCCGCGCGTTATCCGGTAACAGGCTGACACCGATTGAAGCGCTGACCACCAACTCATGCCCCTCCACCGCCACCGGCACCCGCAGTTTGGCCAAGAGTCGGGTGGCCACCCGCGCCAGGCTCGACAGGCTGCCATAGGCGTCGAACAACACCGCGAATTCGTCGCCAGACAGTCGCGCAATGGTGTCGGCTTCCGGCAAGGCATTGATCAGGCGCCTGGCCATTTTTTGCAGCAATTGGTCGGCAATTTCGTGGCCCAGGCTGTCATTGAGTAGCTTGAAGCGGTCCAGGTTGATATGCAGCAACGCCAGGCTGCGGCCGCCTTGACGCACCCGTTGATGGGCCTCACGAAGGCGCTCGCGGAACAGCGAGCGGTTGGCCAGGCCCGTCAGTTCGTCGTAATGGGTGAGGTAGCGCATGCGCTCCTCGGACTCGCGGCGGGCGGACAAATCGGCGAAGAAGCCCACGATATGACTGACATTTCCCCGAACATCGCGCACCACGCTCAATTGCAGCCATTGCGGGTACAGCTCGCCGTTCTTGCGCGCCTCTACCAGTTCACCCTGCCAACTGCCGTGGTTCAACAGGGCCTGGCGAATCACCGGGAAGTGCCGGCGAGCGTCGCGGCTGCACGGCAACTCCACGACATTGCGCCCCAGCATGTCGTCGATATCAAAGCCGGTGACACGGCTGAAGGCTTGGTTGATCGCAATCAACACGTACTCCGGGTCCAGGATCACGATGCCTTCGCTGGCCGCCTCGAACACCGTGGACGCCAGCCGTAACTGCTCTTCCACCGCCTTGCCGGCGCTGATATCGCGCCGGGTACCGAGCATGCGCGTCACGCGCCCGCTGGCGGTGCGCTCTACGGCGCGCCCGCGGTCCTCGATCCACACCCAGCGCCCGTCGCCATGGCGCACGCGGTACTCCACCTGATAGTCCTCGCTGCGCCCTTTCAAGTGCTCCACCAGCGCGTACTTGAGCAGCGGCAAGTCGTCCGGGTGCAGGCGTGGCTTGAGGTCGCGCAGCATCGCCGTGACGTATTCCGGCTCCAGGCCGAACAACTCCTTGAGTTGGGTGTGGTGGACTTCATCGGTTTGCAGGTTCCAGTCCCACAATCCCAGCTCACTGGCCTGCAACGCCATGGCCAGGCGCGCCTCGCTTTTGCTCAGGGCCAGGCTGGCGGCGTCCAATTGCTGGCCACGCTGTTCGACGCGCTGTTGCAGGCCGACCTGGGCCTCGCGCAGTTCCTGCTCGATCTGGCGGCGCTGCTCGACCTCGCGCACCAGGTCCTGATTCAACTGCTCGCTACGCTGACGCGCCTGTTGCAAGTGCTCGATCAGGGCCTGGTTCTGGAAGCGCCGCAGCAAACCGCGCTGGATCAGGCGGTTGACCTGCCATGCCACCAGGCTCAGGGATGCCAGCAGGATCAGGCCCAGGTAACTCCAACCCTGCAGTTGCGGTTCGCCGCTGCAGAATAGATAGAGGATGGTGGGCACCAGGCAGGGCAAGGCAAACGACAAAAACGCCGGCAAACTCACGGCGTAAGCCACGCTGGCCGATAAAGTGGCCGCGCCAATCAGGCCAAAGACCCAGGCCTGCTGCACGAAGCTATCCAAGGGCACCAGGGCAATGGCCGCACTCGCCAGGGTCAGGCCACTGGCCGCCGAACCGAGCATGAACATCCGCCGCCAGACCGGCTGAGCCTGTCGGCTGGGCAAGGCGCTGTCGAAGGCCGCCACCTGGATCACGCGCATCGCCACCAGGGCCAGCAACCACACCAGCCAACTGCCGACCAGCACATAACGCTGCGGGCTCCAGAGCAACCAGGCGCAGACCAGACCGTTAATCAGCATCAATAACGTGGGCAGCAACGACCCCTGGTACAACAGACGCGTGCGCTCGACCGCCATCTCCATGGCGTAGTGCTTGCGGATAACCTGCTCCGGCGCGACAGAAGGGCCGGGCAAGTCAGTGCTGAGGGTCATAGGCAGTGTTCTTATAATGGTGAGCCCGAAACGTCGACGGAGCATACACAAGCAGACGGGCAGACCAAACTGCTCTGGATCATAAAAATCCGCGAATAAACCCCCGCAAACCATGGACCCAGAGGGGCTGAACAAGACAGGGCGCGGGCTACAGACGATGACTTACCAGTCATCACCGTGGCTGGAATATTTACCGATTGAACAGCGCCGGCGGTTTTTTTGTAGCGACCACCCGGCAATGGGATTTGCCCCCCTTCCCCCGGCACCCTAGAATGCGCCGATGCGCGATGATCTCTCCCTTTTGCTGAACTCCCTCAACGATGCCCAACGCCAGGCCGTAGCAGCCCCCGTTGGCCGTCAGTTGGTCCTGGCCGGTGCTGGCTCCGGTAAAACCCGCGTGCTGGTGCACCGTATCGCCTGGTTGATCCAGGTCGAGAACGCGTCCCCGCATTCGATCCTGTCGGTGACCTTCACCAACAAGGCCGCTGCCGAGATGCGCCACCGCATCGAGCAGTTGATGGGCATCAGCCCGGCCGGGATGTGGGTCGGCACCTTCCACGGCCTGGCGCACCGCCTGTTGCGGGCCCACTGGCAGGAGGCGGGCCTGGCCCAGACCTTCCAGATTCTCGACAGCGATGACCAGCAACGCCTGGTCAAGCGGGTAATCCGCGAGTTGGGCCTGGATGAACAACGCTGGCCGGTCCGCCAGGCCCAGTGGTTTATCAACGGCCAGAAAGACGAAGGCCTGCGCCCGCAACATATCCAGGCCAGTGGCGACCTGTTCCTGGCCACCATGCGCAGCATTTATGAAGCCTATGAAGTGGCCTGCCAGCGAGCCGGCGTCATCGACTTCTCCGAACTGCTGCTGCGCGCCCTCGACCTGTGGCGTGACAACCCCGGTTTGCTCGCGCACTACCAGAAGCGCTTCCGGCACATCCTGGTGGACGAGTTCCAGGACACCAACGCCGTGCAGTACGCCTGGTTGCGCCTGCTGGCCAAGGGCGGCGACAGCCTGATGGTGGTGGGCGACGACGACCAGTCGATCTACGGCTGGCGCGGCGCGAAAATCGAGAACATCTACCAGTACTCCGACGACTTCCCCGACGCCGAGACTATTCGCCTGGAGCAGAACTATCGCTCCACCGCCGGGATCCTCAAGGCCGCCAACGCCTTGATCGCCAATAACACCGGGCGCCTGGGCAAGGAGTTGTGGACCGATGGCGGCGAAGGCGAGGCGATCAACCTCTACGCCGCCTTCAACGAGCACGACGAAGCGCGCTATGTGGTCGAAACCATTGAAAGCGCCCTGAAAACCGGGCTGGCCCGCAGCGATATCGCTATTTTGTACCGTTCCAACGCCCAATCGCGGGTGTTGGAAGAAGCCTTGCTGCGCGAGCGCATCCCGTATCGCATCTATGGCGGCCAACGCTTCTTCGAGCGTGCGGAAATCAAGAACGCCATGGCCTACCTGCGTTTGCTGGAAGGCCGCGGCAACGATGCAGCGCTGGAGCGGGTGATCAACGTACCGGCACGGGGCATCGGCGAGAAAACCGTCGAGGCGATCCGCGAGCATGCGCGTCACAGCGATGTGTCGATGTGGGAGGCCATGCGCCTGCTGATCGCCAATAAAGGCCTGACCGGCCGCGCTGCCGGGGCTTTGGGTGGGTTTGTCGAGTTGATCGACAGCCTCGCCGCCAAGTGCCTGGAAATGCCGCTGCACCTGATGACCCAGACCGTGATCGAACAGTCCGGCCTGATTGCTTATCACGAAGCGGAAAAAGGCGAGAAAGGCCAGGCCCGGGTAGAAAACCTTGAGGAACTGGTCAGCGCCGCCCGCGCGTTCGAGAACAGTGAGGAAGATGCCGACCTGTCGCCATTGGCGGCGTTCCTCGGCCATGCCTCCCTGGAAGCGGGCGATACCCAGGCCGACGAGCACGAAGACAGCGTGCAGTTGATGACCCTGCACAGTGCCAAGGGCCTGGAATTCCCCTACGTGTTCCTGGTGGGCATGGAAGAAGGCCTGTTCCCGCACAAGATGAGCCTGGAAGAGCCCGGCCGCCTTGAGGAAGAACGCCGCCTGGCCTACGTGGGTATCACCCGGGCGATGCAGAACCTGGTGATGACCTACGCCGAGACACGGCGCCTGTATGGCAGCGAAACCTACAACAAGGTCTCGCGTTTCGTACGGGAAGTGCCGAAAGGGCTGATTCAGGAAGTGCGCTTGTCCAATAGCGTCAGCCGGCCGTTTGGCGGCGGCCAGCAGCAGAACTCCAGCAGCATGTTTGCCGGTTCGGAAATTCCCGAGACCCCGTTCAGCCTTGGCCAGCAGGTCAGGCATGCGATCTTTGGCGAAGGGGTGATCCTCAACTTCGAAGGCGCCGGGGCCCAGGCCCGAGTGCAGGTGAACTTCGCCGAAGGCAGCAAGTGGTTGATGATGGGTTACGCCAAGCTCGAAGCGGTCTGACTGAGCGTTCCCACGCTCTGCGTGGGAACGACCGGACGCTCTACCTCAGTGTAATGGGTCGCCTTGCCCTTGTTTTTCACACGTACGGGCCAATATCTGTAATTAGTCCTACAGACCATTCCGAATAGGTCTTACGCAAAAGCCCGAAACATTATGCCGCTAGCCACTGCCTCTACACCTGTGCAACATGGCGCGCGTGCAATCCACAAATGGGAATTCCCTTTATGAAACGTTTTCTTAGCATCGCCATGGCGTTGTGCATCGGCCTGACGATGAGCCTCGACGCCAACGCCAAACGCTTCGGTGGCGGTAAAAGCTCCGGCGCAGCGCCGAGCCACCAGACCAGCCAAATGGCCCCAGCCGCTGGCGGCATGGGCGGAGCGGCTGCCACCGCAGGTGCAGCCGGTGCCGCAGGCGCTGCTGCCAAGGCCGGCGGTGCTTCGCGCTGGTTGGGCCCTCTGGCCGGTATCGCTGCCGGTGGCCTGCTCGCTTCCATGTTCATGGGCGGCGGCTTCCAGGGCATGCAGATCTTCGACATCCTGATCATGGCCGTCATCGCCTTTGTGATCTTCCGCTTTATCGCCGCCCGTCGCCGCAAGCAGCAGGAGCACCTGGCTCCAGCCGGCGCGCCGATGCAGCGTGAAGTGTTCGAGCAAAAGCCTGCCATGGGTTCGATCTTCGGCGGCTCGGCGGCACCGGCTGCTGCCGCCCGTCCGGTGATCAATGCGCCAGCCTGGTTCAACGAAGAGCGTTTCGTCGAAGCGGCCCGCAACCACTTCCAGTCCCTGCAGCAACACTGGGACGCCAACGAAATGGACAAGATCGCCGAGTTCGTGACCCCGCAACTGCTGGAGTTCCTCAAGCGCGAACGTGCCGAGTTGGGCGACGCTTTCCAGTCGACCTATATCGACGACCTGCGCGTACAACTGGAAGGTGTGGATGACCGCGCCGACAAGACCATCGCCACCCTGACCTTCAGCGGTGTGTCGAAGACCTCGCGCTTCGACCAGGGCGAAGTGTTCAGCGAAAGCTGGAACATGGAACGTCCACAGGGCGAAAACCAGCCATGGCTGGTAGCCGGTATCCGCCAGAACGGCTGATCCGCAAAGGCCTACAGCCTGCTGTAACGAACACCCCGGTCTTGTGCAGCGCTTTAAGAAGCCTGCACAGCCGGGGTGTTTTTTTGCCTGTGGAAAAGTCGGCGTGCTGCGTATTGCCCAGCCGCAGGGCCTGGCTAGAGGCGGTGCCCAGTCTGACGGGGCAAGTACAAAGATCGTCAGCAATGTCGACTGGCTTTATTCCTACGATAAAAACAGCATCAGCCTAAAGCTGGAAAAGCAGTTTTAACCAATAACCCCGGGGTTTCTATTTCGCGGTTGCACTTATAGCGAGCTACTGTATAAAACGCCCCTATAAACCGCGCCATTTAGCATGAGGATCCCGGCCGTGGAAGAAGTTATCGAACAATTGCGTGAAGCCAACGAACCGGTACCGGTTCCTCTGGAACTGCCCGACGAAGACCAGTTGGTGGAAGTCGAAGAACAGCTGTTTATCAACATCCCGTTTGTGTTCAAGGAATTCCTGCTGACCGTCAGCGATGTGGTGTATGGCAGCCTGGAGCCGGTGACCATCACCGACCCCCAGTCCCACACTTACCTGCCGGAAGTCGCCGCCAATGCCTGGGATATCGGCGTGCCTCGCGAACTGATCCCGATTTGCCAGGATGGCGACGACTACTACTGCGTCGAAGAAGACGGCACGGTGGTCTTGTGGTCCGGCGAAGAAGAACTGGTAACCGAAGAGTCATGGGAATCGGTGTGGCACTGGGCGCGGGACGTGTGGCTGGAAAGCTGAGCCAAAACCAGTGACAAGGGGGCGGTGTGCAAAGCCCCCTCGCCACATACGCTCAATGCTCCGGCGTGTCCTTGTGATTATCCAGGGTTTCCAGCAAGGCCACTTGCATGCGCGTATGGATGCGGATGAACCAGCGCCAGAGCACGGCAGCCACTGCGGCCGTCACCACCGCAATCAATACCAGCAACTTGTTGGTCGGCAAAATACTGGCCGACAAGGCCGCCAATAGCAGGAAGATCACCAGCAGCGAGAGAATCGGGATCAGTTCGGCAATCACCCGCCGTACACGTTGGGTATGGCGCCCAGCCATTTCCGGCTTCACGCTCATTTCCGCCAGCAGCATCGACAGCGCCTTGAGCTTGCGATATGCGGCAATCAGAAACGGCAGCGACAGTAGCAACGCACCACCCCAGATCAATGCCTTCTGCCAGCTCGGATCACTGATCCAGCCTTCCAGATACCCTCCAATGCGCGCGGCGAAGAAGCTGCCGGTAAAGAAGATCGCCACCACCAGCGCCAGGTTTACCCCTACCTGCAAGATGATCTTGCGGATCATCGACGCCAGCATCGCGCCTTCGCCCTGGGGCGAAATGCTGCGCAGCCATTCGCCATACATGCCAAACACCCGGCTCAGACGCTGTGGCATCACAGCCGCGATCTTCAAGGACAATGGGTCGGCGCCACGAATAAGGTATGGCGTGAGCAACGTAGTGATGGCGGAAACGGCCACCGCCACCGGGTAGAGAAAGTCGCTGGTGACCTGCAAGGTCATCCCCAGCGCCGCAATGATGAAAGAAAATTCGCCGATCTGTGACAGGCCCATGCCCACCCGCAACGAGGTGCGGCCGTCATTACCGGCGATAAACGCGCCAAGGCCACAGGACAGCATCTTGCCCAGCACCACGGCCACAGTAATCACCGCAATCGGCCACGCGTATTGCAGCAGGATCTGCGGGTCGATCATCAAGCCAATGGCAACGAAGAAGATGGCACTGAACATGTCGCGAACCGGCTCGATCAGGCGTTCTATTTTCAGCAACTGCCGGGACTCGGCCATGATCGCACCGATCAGGAAAGCGCCCAGCACCATGCTGTACTCCAGCTTGACCACCAGCAGGCAGAAGCCGAAACACAGGCCCAGGACGGTGATCAGCAGCATCTCGTTGCTTTCAAACTTGGCCACGTAGGCCAGCAGGCGTGGCACCAGCAAAATGCCAATCACCAGGGCCACGATCATGAACAGTGAGAGCTTGCCGACCGTGGAAAATACCTCGCCGGAGCTGACCGTGCCGCTGACGGCGATGCTCGATAACAAGGCGATGATGCCGATGCCCAGGATGTCCTCGACGATCAGCACGCCAAAGATCAGTTGGGCAAAGCGCTGGTTTTTCATCTTCAGGTCGTTGAGCGCCTTGACGATGATGGTGGTCGAGGAAATCGCCAGGATCGCACCGAGGAACAGTGAATCCATGGTGTTCCAGTCGAACCATTGGCCAATTTCATAGCCAATCCAGATCATCAGGATGATTTCCAGGAAGGCCGCGATAAACGCCGTGGCGCCGACCTTGAACAGCTTGCGTAGGCTGAACTCCAGGCCCAGGCAGAACATCAGGAAAATCACCCCCAGCTCGGCCAGGGTCTTGATGGTGTCTTCGTCGTGGATCAGGCCGAAAGGCGGGGTGTGCGGGCCGATGATAAAGCCGGCGACGATGTACCCCAGGACGACCGGCTGCTTGAAGCGATGGAACAGGATGGTCACCACCCCTGCCACGAGCATGATCACGGCCAAGTCCTGGATAAAACTGATGGCGTGCATGGCGAGGGGCTCCTTGAGGGTACTGGCACTGTCCCGAATTCCAGGCAGCCGCCACAACGGCGCGCAATATGCGGAAGGAAAAGTCTGCCTTATTCGTAAGAAATGCCCTTGAAATGGGCTTTTCAAGGGTAACACCGCGACTTGCGGCAGAAAGCCGGTGCAATATATGGAAACAGATCGCCCTGGGCGTGACGGCAAGCCCCGTCCCGGCGTCCCGTTAGGGATGGCGCTGTAATGATTCGAGCATCCGCAGAGGTGCCCCCCCCCAACCAATGCCTACAACCGTGAGTGTGCTATGGAACCCGGAAACGCCCAGCTGTCGATGACGGTATTGATGACCCCTGACATGGCCAATTTCTCAGGCAATGTCCACGGCGGTACCCTGCTCAAGTACCTCGACGAAGTGGCCTACGCCTGCGCCAGCCGTTATGCCGGCCGCTATGTCGTCACACTGTCGGTGGACCAGGTGATTTTTCGTGAGCCGATCCATGTGGGCGAACTGGTGACATTTTTGGCTTCGGTCAACTACACCGGCAACACGTCGATGGAAGTGGGGATCAAGGTGGTCACCGAGAACATCCGCGAGCGCTCGGTGCGCCATACCAACAGTTGCTTCTTCACCATGGTTGCCGTCGACGACGCCCGCAAACCGGCCGCCGTGCCAGCGTTGCAGCCACAGAACAGTGAAGACAAGCGCCGGTTTATCCAGGGCAAACAGCGCCGGCAGATTCGCCAGGAGCTGGAGAAGCGCTACCAGGAAATCAAAGCCGACGCGCTGTAAAACACAATCCCCCTGTAGGGGCTGGCTTGCCAGTTCCTACAGGGGGATTTTGGGTGTTACAGACTGATCGGCGTGGCTTCAAAGCGCACGCGCGGATGGGCGATGCGGTCCTGGGCCCGTACCAATTCCAACTCGTAACTGGCGCATGCCTGGGTTTCCAGCAGCACTTCATGCACAGCCGACGCCGTGAACTCGAACGCGGCCAGCAGGCTGTCGCCCAGCAGCACCCGCGCCAGGAACAGGCCCGATGTCAGGTCGCCCACCCCCACCGGCTGGCGCGCAAATGCCAGCAGCGGCCGGCGCAGGTGCCAGCTGCCTTCGGCCGTCACCAGCAGCATTTCGAAACCGTCCGCCAGCTTGCCCGGGTAGTCCAGGTGCTTGACCAGCACCGCTTTGGGCCCACGCGCCAGCAGGGCACGCGCCATACCCAGGCAATCGAACAGCGACTGCGGTTTACGCCCGCAAAAGCTGTCCAGCTCCAGTTGGTTGGGGCACAGAAAGTCGGCCATGGCCACCGCTTCGTCCAGCAAAAAATCACTGACTTCCTGGGGTACGATGCAGCCTTTTTCCGGATGGCCCATCACTGGGTCGCACAGGTACAGGGCCCTGGGGTTGATCGCCTTGATCCGCGCCACACCGCTCAGGATCGCCCGCCCCTGGGCGGCGCTGCCCAGGTAGCCGGACAGCACCGCATCGCAGTTGCCCAGTTCGCCAATCGCCGCAATCCCCTCCACCAGCGCCGGAATTTGCTGCGGCGCCAACACTTCTCCCGCCCAGTGGCCATACTGGGTATGGTTGGAGAACTGCACGGTGTTGAGCGGCCAGACATTCACCCCCACTCGCTGCATGGGAAATACGGCGGCGCTGTTGCCGGCATGGCCGAAGACCACATGGGACTGGATCGCAAGCAGATGAGGTGTGCGTTTCATGCAGGAAACTTCCGTAAAACCGTTGAATTCTGGCCGCGCAGTATGCGACTAAAAGCATCCTGTACGACAGACCGGAGACACAGTTAAGCTGGCCTTACTTTGTTGGAGCAAATCGCATGCTGACCCTGGGAAATATCTTTGTGCTGATGCTAGTGGCGGCGGCTGCCGCCTGGGTGTGGCACAACCACGGCTTGCGCGAGCGTGCGCTGGAGAGGGTCAAACAGCATTGCGCCAAGCTCGACATCGAATTGCTCGACGGCGCCGTGGCCTTGAAACGCATCGGCTTCGTCAAGGACGCCAGCGGCCGCCGGCGTTTGGCGCGGGTCTACAACTTTGAGTTCACCGTGACCGGTGAGGCCCGCCACCCTGGCACCATCACCCAGTTTGGGGCCCACAGTGCGCAGATCGAACTGGCGCCCTACCCGTTTGAAATAAAGACCCCGCCGCCCAGCGCCGAAGTGATTGAACTGAGCCAGTGGCGTCAGGAGCACGGCAAGAGCCGTCACTGACGGCAAGCGGCCAGGGCCTTTTGCAGTTCTGCCACGTCCTTCTCTTCACTGAAGATCAGCTCGATGCGTGAGTCCCGGCGCCATTCGCTGGGCTGCCAAGTGAGCATGGTGTTATCCACAGCGTTGGCCGAAACCCAACCATCTGCGCTGTGGATAACCAATTTGGCACGGCGCCAGTCCAGGCCCTGCAACCATTGCCGCAGCAACGCGGGATCGAACTGCTGGCTCGGGTGCCAGCGCCAACCGATGCTCCAGCCGCCTTCCTGCGCCTGGTGCAGGCAAATCGGCACGCACGGATCGCTCCAGATTGCCGGGATTTGCGTCAACCCCTTGGGCACTTCAACGTTATCCACAGGCGCTCCGGCCTGTGCGCCGAACCCTGGCAGGCGGACCAATGGCAGTTGCGCCTGTCGAGTCCAGTAAACCTCGCAGGCTGGTAATGTGTTTTCGATAACGCTGCGTTGCGCGGCATCCAGCCCTTCTTCCTTGTTCAGCACCAGCAACCCGGCACTGGCCAATGCCTCGCGTTGCGCGTCGGGCAACGGTCTGCCTGCCGCCAGTGCCTGGGCATCCAGGACCAGCACACAAGGCTGGACGGCCAGCACGGTTTGCCAGGGCGCCTGGCGCAACTGCGCCAGCAATTGCGCCGGGTGCCCCAACCCTGAGGGTTCGATAAACAGGCGGTCCGGCTTGGCCTTACGCAGCAGGCGACCTAGCCCTATCTGGAATGGCGCACCATTCACACAGCACAAACAGCCACCGGCCACTTCGCCGATGGCAATACCGTCGTCATCCAGGGTCAGCAGCGCAGCATCCAGGCCAATCTGCCCGAACTCATTGATCAACACCGCCCAACGCTCATTGGCCGGGCGCTGGGTGAACAGGTGCTTGATCAAGCTGGTCTTGCCAGCCCCCAAGGGGCCGGCAATCACATGCGTGGGAATATTCTGCAGCATCGTGGACATTATTCAGGCCGTGTAGAGACGATTGATCCTACCCGGTTATGCCAGCCAATCCAGCGTCAGAATCAGCCGTCGTTCATTGGCGGCCAGCGCCGGCGAACGATGAATCAAGCCGTAGCCTTCATTGCCACGCCACTTTTCGCCTTTGAGCAGGGCGACTTCACCGCAGTGGATTTGTTCGATGCGCTCGGTGGGCTCCGCGTCCGCCTGACTCAACTGACGTCGGTCCATCACCCCTTCGCGCAACCATTGGCTGCCGATACCGGCATAGGTGGTGATCAAGCGCACGGGCACATGATCGACGTGAAAACGCGGGCACATGGCCTTGTCCAACAGCCTTAACCGCACGCCAATACGCTTGGCGCCCAGCAGGCAGGCAAAGGCGCTGACCAGCCATGCCACATCGGCGATAAACCCGTCGTAGCCCTCAAGGTCACGACAACCTGCGGCCAAGCCCTGCAAGTTGGGCTCAGCATCTTCACTGTCCAACTCAACCACCAGCGATTCTGCCAGCGGCTCGTTCAGCGAGACCAGCAACGCACCAAACTCGGCGATATGCAGCGGCAACTGACGCTGCCACAGCGCCAGGTTCACCCCGTTATCGAGGATATCGGCGAGCGCCAACGGGGTTTCACCACGGGTCTGGCGAATCACCGGGCGCAGTTGAATCACAGGGGCCAACATCAGGCGGCTGCCTCCTCATACCAAGGGCCAAAAGGATCGACCAGCAGGCGCCAACCTTCGACGCCCTGGGCCATTTCATCGTCGGTCAGCAGGCACGCGTCCAACTCCGCGCGCAGGCGCACGAAGTCGATGTTCTGCCCGATAAACACCAGTTCCTGGCGGCAATCGCCGGTGCTCAGTTGCCAGTTCTCCATGATCGCCGCGACGCTTTGCTGGTCCTCGGGCCATTGGCTCTTGGGCACAAAGCGCCACCAGCGACCAGCAAAACCATGGCGCATCAAGCCACCGGCCTGGGACCAACTGCCGGCGTCGCGATGTTTGCTGGCCAGCCAGAAAAATCCCTTGGAGCGCAGCAGCCTGCCGTTGACCCACGGGCGGTCGATAAAGTCGAAAAAACGCTGGGGATGGAATGGCCGGCGCGCCCGATAGGCCGTGGAGGCGATGCCGTATTCTTCAGTCTCCGGCACATGTTCGCCACGCAGTTCCTGCAGCCAGCCCGGCGCCTGGGCCGCGCGCTCGAAGTCAAAACGCCCGGTATTGAGGATCTCGGCCAGCGGCACTTCGCCCATGACCATGGGAATGATGCGCGCCTGGGCATTCAGGCGTTCAAGGATGGCCACCAGTTCTTCACGTTCGTGGCTGCTGATCAGGTCGATCTTGCTGATAAGGATGACGTCGGCAAACTCGATCTGCTCGATCAACAGGTCGGTGATGGAACGCTCATCATCTTCACCCAGGGTTTCGCCCCGTGACGCCAGGCTGTCGGCGGCTTGGTAGTCGAGCAGGAAGTTCATGCCGTCGACCACGGTGACCATGGTGTCCAGACGCGCAATGTCGGCCAGGCTCTGACCGTTTTCATCGCGAAAGGTGAAGGTTTCTGCCACGGGCAGCGGTTCGGAAATGCCAGTGGATTCGATCAGCAGGTAGTCGAACCGACCCTCCCTGGCGAGCTTTCCGACCTCAACGAGCAAGTCTTCGCGCAAAGTGCAGCAGATGCAGCCGTTGCTCATTTCCACCAGTTTTTCTTCGGCGCGATTGAGGCTGACGTCGCGCTGCACCGCAGCGCCATCAATGTTGATTTCGCTCATATCGTTGACGATCACCGCCACTCGCAGGTTTTCGCGGTTGCGCAGGACGTAATTGAGCAGCGTGCTTTTACCGGCGCCGAGAAAGCCGGACAGCACGGTTACGGGTAGACGGTCGGTCATCGGGTGTTCCTCATCAGGTTGGCCGGTCAAATCGCCCGTTGATGGCGTTCGCGCAGCTCTTCACGTTCTTTGGCTTCAATACACAGGGTGGCCGTGGGCCGCAGCAACAGACGCTTGAGGCCAATCGGCTCGCCTGTCTCACGGCACCAGCCGTACTCACCACGGGCGAGGTGCTCAAGGGCCTCGTCGATCTTGTCCAGCAGCTTCTTTTCCCGCTCCAGCAGACGCAGTTGCCATTGGCGCTGTTCTTCGGCGCTACCGATATCGGCGGGATCGCTATGGGGTTCCTGCTCGCGCAGCACGATGAACTCGGCTTCGATGCGCGCTTGCAGGTCATAGCGCTGAGCCAACAACAGCTCGCGGAAAAAGGCCTGCTGGGCCTCATTCATATAATCAGCAGGTGGTTGAGCGAGCAGGTCTTGTTCAGTCATCAGGTCGGTTCACGGGTCAGGCTGTATTTTGATGTTATAGTATAACAATGCAAATAAGCTAATCCCCTCTTGCCCGTCACGACGAAGGGCGCAATCCTTGAACGCCTCCAGGCCCCGAGAAACGCGATGAAATCCCTGTTATGCGGTGTGTTGCTGCTGGTAGCGACCCAGGCCGGCGCCCAAGTAGCCAGCCCCCTGGCCACGTGCACCCGCAGCGCCACCCTGCTGGCCTGTGTCGATTCCCAGGGCAATGCCTACAGTGTCGCGACCGCAGGCAACACCACGTATTTGCGCGGATTCGAGGTGATCGGCAAGCGTTACTGGGCGCAGACCAATAGCCGCTACGGCCAATTGACGTTCTTTACCGGTCTGGCCTCAGACGGTGAGGCGTGGGTCGGCTACACACGGCGTGTGGGCTGGACCACGATCAACCGGTTCTCCAGTTCCGGAGGCTCCAGCGCCAAGTTCACCTGCAGCCGTATCAGCGGGTGCTAGAGCGGTCGTAGAAAAATCATCGTCGATCTAATTGTTATACTATAACATGTCAGATTATCTCCAACGATGGACCTGCTCATGAATGCGCTGACTCTGCCCGATATCGCCGCGCAGGCTTCTCGCCAAGCCTTGCCCCTCGACTGGGTGGGTATGTGCGGCATTGCTCTTCCCATCCTGATCGACGGCCAACGTTTGAGTGCCAAGGCCGATGCCGGCGTGAGCCTGGATGACGGCGAGGCGCGGGGCATTCATATGTCGCGCCTGTACCTGGCGTTGGAAATGCTCGAGCAACAAGACCTGCAACCGGCGCTGCTGCGTCAGGTGTTGCAGCGATTTCTCGATAGCCATGAAGGGTTATCGAGCAGCGCCTACCTGCGGATTCACACCGATTTGCTGCTCAAACGCCCGGCGTTGGTCAGCCCGCTATCGGGCTGGAAGACTTACCCGGTGACCATCGAAGCGCGTCTGGAAAAACAGATGTTCCACGTGGAACTAAAAATTGACGTGACCTACTCTTCCACCTGCCCATGCTCTGCGGCCCTCGCCAGGCAGTTGATTCAACAGCAATTTGTCGATCACTTCGGCAACAAGTCGTTGCAACACGAAGATGTACTGGCCTGGCTTGGCAGCGCCAATGGCATCGTCGCCACGCCCCATAGCCAACGCAGCAGTGCGCTGTTGCAGGTCCATCTGCAACCCGACGTCCAAGCCTTACCCCTGACAGCCTTGATCGACCAGGCCGAAGCAGCCCTCGGCACCGCCGTACAAACCGCTGTAAAGCGCGCCGATGAACAGGCGTTCGCCCTGGCCAACGGCCAGAACCTGATGTTTTGCGAAGACGCCGCGCGCCGCTTGAACCTGGCACTGAAACGCTCGGATGCGGTGCAAGCCATCCAACTCAAAGTCATCCACGCCGAAAGCCTGCACGCCCATGACGCCGTGGCCGAAAGCCATTGGACGAGAGGCGCCTCGGGCACCCCATGAAGCTGACGATGCTCGACCTGGAAGCGGCAGCCGTGGGTAGCCGTTTTCCCCTGGCCCCCGTATTGGATGCCCTGCCGTGGAACAGTGACGGCCTGATCGCCGCCATCGCCCAGCAACACGGCAGCGGCGCAGTGTTGATGCTGGCCTGGATGAACCGCCAGGCCCTCGACGAGACCCTCGCCAGCGGCCAGGTCTGCTACTGGTCACGTTCGCGCCAGCAGTTGTGGCGCAAAGGCGAAAGCTCTGGCCACCAGCAGCAGTTGATCGAAGCACGCCTGGATTGCGACGGCGATGCCGTGTTGCTGATCGTCGACCAACAAGGCCCTGCCTGTCACACCGGCCGACCCACCTGTTTTTACAACGCTATCGAAAACGATCAAGTGCACATCATCACCGCGCCTCTCAAGGAACCTACAGCATGATCCGCAAGAACCCTTCCGGCGATCTGCCGGTCATTGCCGAGTCGGCCTACGTCGATAAAACCGCGATCATCTGCGGCAAGGTGATCATCGGCGAGAATGTATTTGTCGGCCCCTATGCGGTGATCCGCGCCGACGAAGTCGATGCCACCGGCGACATGGACCCGATCACCATCGGCGCCAATTCCAATATCCAGGACGGCGTGGTGATCCACTCCAAATCCGGTGCGGCGGTGACTATCGGCGAGTTCAGCTCCATCGCCCATCGCTCGATTGTCCACGGCCCCTGCACTGTCGGCGACCGGGTGTTTATCGGCTTCAACAGTGTGCTGTTCAACTGTGTGGTCGGTGATGGCTGCGTGGTGCGGCATAACTCGGTGGTCGATGGCCGCGACTTGCCCGCCGCGTTCTACGTGCCGTCCACCACGCGCATCGGCCCCAACACCGACCTGTCGCAGTTCCCGCCCGTGAGCGTCAGCGCATCGGAGTTTTCCGAAGACGTGGCGCGTACCAATGTCGACCTGGTGCGCGGCTACAAAGCCCTGCAAAACGAGTTCTAAACATGAGCCGCTTGCTGATCCGCAACGCCCGCCTGGTGAATGAAGGCCAGGAATTCGATGCCGACGTGCTGGTCGCCAACGGCCGTATCGAAAAAATCGCCGGCAGCATCCAGGGGCAAACGGCCGAGATTGAGATTGATGCCCAAGGCCAATGGCTGCTGCCGGGCATGATCGACGACCAAGTGCATTTCCGCGAACCTGGCGCGCCGGACAAAGGCAGTTTTTACAGCGAGTCCCGCGCCGCAGTGGCCGGGGGCATTACCAGTTTCATGGATATGCCCAACACCCAGCCCGCGACCTTGACCCTGGAAGCTCTGGCCGACAAAAAACGCCGCGCCGCACTGCACTCGGTAGCCAATTACGGGTTTCACTTTGGTGTCAGCAACGACAACCTCGACACCGTGGCTGCCCTTGATCCGCGGCAGGTCGCCGGGGTCAAAGTGTTTATGGGCGCCTCCACCGGCAATATGCTGGTGGATGATCCACGCGTCCTGGAGCGTTTATTTGCAGAGGTGCCGACCATTCTCCTCGCCCATTGCGAGCACACGCCGAGCATCCAGGCCAATGAACAACGCTTGCGAAACCGGTTTGGCGAGGCGATCCCCGCCGTCGCCCACCCGCTGATTCGCGACGCCGAAGCCTGCTATCGGTCCTCATCCCTGGCCGTGGAGCTGGCGCGCCGCCACGGCACGCGCTTGCATGTGCTGCACCTGACCAGCGCCCGGGAACTGTCGTTATTTGAAGATAAACCGCTGGCAGAAAAACGCATCACGGCAGAAGTGTGCGTGCACCACTTGCTGTTCGACGACCGCGACTACGCCCGCCTCGGCCACCAGATCAAATGCAACCCGGCGATCAAAACCCGGGCCGACCGCAATGCCCTGCGCCTGGCACTGCTGAGCAATCGCCTGGATGTGATCGGCACCGACCACGCACCTCATACTTGGGAGCAAAAACAGCGGCCATACCGCGAGGCACCAGCGGGGTTACCCCTGGTGCAACATGCGCTACCGGCGTTGATGGAGTTGGTGGCGGACGGCCTGTTGCCCCTGACCACATTGGTAGCGAAAACCAGTCATCGCGTTGCCGACCTGTTCGCCATTCCCGACCGGGGGTACCTGCGCGAGGGCTACTGGGCCGACCTGGTGCTGATCAAACCCGAGCCCGAAGGCAAACCGGTGAGCAGCCAACCGATCCTCGCCCGCTGCGGCTGGACACCCTTTGCCGAGCGCAGCTTTCGCCATAGCGTCAGCACTACTCTGGTGTCAGGCCATGTGGCCTGGCACCAGGGGCAGGTGATCGACAGTTGCCAGGGGCTGCCCCTGCATTTTCTGCGCTAAAACCCAGGAGCCGTTCAGGCCCGGGGTTTGACCGTGCCACAGTCGTTGCCCAGCCACTGTGCATGGGTGTCGAGGCTGCCGTTCTGCTGCACGCCAGTGGCATTGAAAGTACCGTTGACCGTGGTGGTGAACGCCTTCTGGCTCTGGAACGTGGCCACGCCAGTGCCCTGGGCTTTCGGGCAACTGAAGCGGAATTTCCACTGGTTGCCGGTCTTGTCTGTGACCTCTTGCTTGCAACCCGATTGCGGGTCGGTCAGCGGGATGGAATCAGAGGCCACCTGGGCCGGGGTCAGGCAGACCTGCACGCCCTTGCCAGCCATGGTGATGCCTTGTTTTTCCAGCATTGCGCGTTGTTCCGGGGTCATCTGTTGCTTCAGTTGACCGAGGATCAACGACAAGTCCGGCAGATTCTGGTTATCGACTTTCATATTGCTGGTGGTCAATTCCCACAAGCCCGGCGCCAACATCTGCGCCTGCGCTGCCACCGGCAGCGTCAAACCAACAACCATGGCCAAACCAAGCAGACGAGCATTCATCGGGTAACTCCTGGGTAATTGTCGGCGTTAGACGTCGTAAAGTGGTCGGCGTTGCATGCTCAATAAAATAGCGACAATCGCCGCCGAACATGGTCTGTTACGCATTGGATTGTCAGGAGTACCGTTGCCCATGGATTTCTTCGGCCCGCACTTGCTTGGCTACTTCATCGCAACCCTGCATTTTCTCGGCTCGCTGGCTGCCCTGCACGCGGTGCTCACCGTGCGTACCGCCCAAGGCTCAATCGCCTGGGCACTGTCGCTGATGTTCATGCCGTACCTGACGCTGATCCCCTACCTGATCTTTGGCCGCAGCAGCTTCGATGCCTATATCCAGGCGCGGCGCCAGGCCAACCAGGAAATGCACAAGGCAATCACTGAGTTGAATTGGCGCCCTTGGGTCGAAGAAGCCCTGGCTGCACGTAACTCCCAGGCCTACGCCTCCCTGCGCGCCATGCCCAAGCTGGGACGCATGCCGTGCCTGGCGAACAACCAGGTGCGTTTGCTGGTCAATGGCGACGCCACCTTCAGCGCCATCTTCGACGCCATCCGCGCCGCCAAGACTGCCGTGTTGGTGCAGTTCTTCATCATTCATGACGATGAACTGGGGCGCCAATTGCATGCACTGCTCAGGGCCAAGGCCGCCGAAGGTGTAGCCATCTACGTGCTGTATGACCGCATCGGCAGCCACTCCCTGCCCCACCGCTATGTGCAATCGCTGCGCGATGCCGGGGTGCAGATCAAGGCGTTTGCCACCCGCAGCGGCTGGCTCAATCGCTTTCAGGTGAATTTCCGTAACCACCGCAAGATTGTCGTGGTCGATGGCCTGACCGGTTTTGTCGGCGGGCATAACGTCGGCGACGAATACATGGGCAAGAAGCCGCCGCTCGCCCCCTGGCGCGACACCCATGTGCAAGTCAGCGGCCCCGTGGTGGCGTGCCTGCAAGAATCGTTTGCCGAAGACTGGTTCTGGGCCGCGCGCGAACTGCCGCCGCTGATCCTGCCCGATACCTATGCCGATGACGGCGTGCTCTGCCAATTACTGGCCAGCGGTCCGGCGGACCCGTATGAAACCTGTTCGCTGTTTTTCGTCGAAGCCATTCATGCGGCGACTGAGCGTGTGTGGATCACCAGCCCGTATTTCATCCCCGATGAAGCGGTATTTGCCGCGCTGCGCCTGGCGGTGTTGCGTGGCGTGGACGTGCGCTTACTGCTGCCGTCACGCCCCGACCATCGCATTGTGTACGCCGCCTCCAGCCTGTACGCGATTGAAGCGGTGCGCGCCGGGGTCCGGGTGTTCCGCTACAAACCGGGTTTTTTGCATCAGAAAGTGGTGCTGGTAGACCGCGAAATCAGCGCCATCGGCAGTGCGAACCTGGACAACCGCTCGTTCCGCCTCAACTTCGAAGTGATGCTGCTGACCGTCGACGAAGCCTTCGCCAGCGAGGTGGAACACATGCTGTTGGATGACTTCGCCCAGGCCCACGAAACCAGCCAGGAAGAAAGCCAGCAGACCCGCCGCCTGCAGCAACTGGGCATGCGCGTGGCGCGGCTGATTTCCCCTATCTTATAAATTGCGCCGGACAGAATGTGGGAGCTGGCTTGCCAGCTCCCACACTCAGCCATCGGTTGGCTCAGCGGTAGAGATCTTCCCGCGTCCACGGCAACTCATGGCTGCCATCGGCAAGGGGCTTGACCGCCAGGATCTGGTGCAGGTTGATCCACCCACGCGCAAACGCATAGGCGCAACCCGCCAGGTACAGGCGCCAGATGCGCAGTACCTGGGCCGGGACCATTTTTGCCGCCGCCTCCAGGTTGTCTTCCAGGCGTTCGCTCCAGTGGTCGAGGGTGCGTGCGTAATGAAGGCGCAGGCTTTCCACGTCGACCACTTCCAGGCCGACTTCGCTGATTTCGGCGCTGATCATCACCAAGTGCGGCAGCTCACCATTGGGGAACACGTAACGCTCGATAAACTCGCCGGCACCGCGCCCCACCGGGCGGCCATCGGTATGTTTGGCGGTGATGCCGTGGTTGAGCACCAGCCCCCCTTCACGCACGGCGCCGAACAGGGTCTGGCAGTACTGCGCCAGGTTGGCGTGGCCGACGTGCTCGAACATGCCGACGCTGACGACTTTGTCGAACCGCCCGTCCTGGGGCAGGTCGCGGTAGTCGAGCAATTTCAACTCAACCAGGTCTTCCAGGCCCTCAGCGATTACCCGCTCCTTGGCCAGTGCCAATTGTTCCTTGCTCAGGGTGATGCCGAACACCTTGACCCCGAACTCGCGGGCCGCATAACGCGCCAACCCGCCCCAGCCACAACCGACATCCAGCAGGTACTCCCCAGGCTGCAGGCGCAGCTTGCGGCACAGGTGGCGGAATTTGTCTTGTTGGGCTTGGTCGAGGGATTCGCTGCCGGTCTCGAAGTAACCGCAGGAATAGGCCATGTCGCGGTCCAGCCAGAGCTGGTAGAACTCGTTCGACAGGTCATAGTGGTAGGAAATCGCGGCCGCATCCGTAGCCTTGTCGTGAATCGAACGCACCGGGCCGGCGTGCTCGTCCTCCTCGAGCAGGGCGTGGCTCAATTCGTCACACACCCGGATCACATCGCTGATCGAGCCTTCCAGCTCCAGTTTGCCTTCAACGAAAGCAGCGCCCAGGGAATCGAGCGTGGGGTGGGTCAGTTGCGTCACCATCACCGGGTCCTTGACCACGATGGTAACGCTGGGCTCCGGGCCCAGGTTGAATTCATGGCCATCCCAGAGTCGCAGACGCAGCGGTAGCTGAAGATTCTGTAAGGCCGGTGGAAGTTGCGCGAGCATGAGTAGTCCCCCCTTGTTTCAGACGTCCGAAATGAGGGTAGACCATCCACAAAAATTAGCAGGCTATCGGTTCGATAACGCCCTTTTATGGTGCCCGACGTTGCAGCAAACCGTCCTCAACCCACTGTTTCAACCACGTGACAGCTTGCAGCGGCGCGCCCTCTTGATAAGTGACTGCCAATTCGGCGCACAGTTCTGAAAAACTCCACCCGCTGTCGGCCATCCCGGCCAGGGCGTACGCCTCGGCAGGCTCCAGGCTCCGGTAACGGCACACCTGTTGGTGACGCCAGATCAGGCACACCTCGGCCAGCGGCAACGCCTGGCTACCGGGAAACCCAGCCTGCGCCTTGACCGCACGCCAGATCTGCAGGCTGTTGAAGCGACACAGCACTTGCTGCACCGCCGGCGTCCACTCAACCTGCAATAACGGCCAGGCCTCGGGCGCCAGCCGGGCCATGTCTTCAAGAGTCAGGGGTTGGCCCGCAGGCGCATCAAACGCCAGGGTAAAGGCCCATTCCAGGCGCGCCAGCTCCACCAGGGGGGCGGCTTGTTCGGCGACCAGATGCTCGTCGATAAAGTCTGCAAACCGTTGCCCCAGCCAGCGCAGGCTGAAATGCGTGGATGGATAGCACTGCACATAGGCCACCACCAGCCCGGCAAACTCGTCGTCCCCCAGCCAATGCCACACCGCCGGGAAATCCCCCTGCATCACTTCCAGCAAACGGGCCCGATAGGCGTTGTGGTAGATCGCCAGGCCGGTGTCGACATCCAGTGTCGGGCCACCGATCAAGGTGCCGGCAAAGCCAGTGTCGTCGGCGTCTGCCAATAAATGCCGTTCAAACGCCAGTTGCCAGTCGGTCAGGCGCATAGCGACCTCCGGGCCAAGGCATCCGCCCCCAACTCACGGGCCTTGCCCAACTCGTCGAGCAGCTCGGCAAACGGCGGGAAATGGTCATCGCGCTCCAGCAACGTCGCCACTGGCCCCAGGTGTTCCAGTGTCTGTTGAAACAGCTGCCACACCGGATCACACACCGGATGGTCATGGGTATCGACCACGTAGTCGCCGTAGTCCATATGCCCGGCCAAATGCAGTTGGCGGATGCTCTGCGGCGGCAGGTTGCGGATAAAGGTCCAGGCGTCGAAGCCATGGTTGCGCGAACTGACATACACGTTGTTGACGTCCAACAGCAGCTCGCAACCGCTGAGGTGGCTCAAGGCGCTGAGAAATTCCCACTCGGTGAATTCATCGGCCTTGGATCGCACATAGCTGGAGACATTTTCCAATACCAGCGGCCGCTCCAGCACCGCCTGTACCTGCCGCACACGGGTGGCGACGTGGTAGAGACTTTCTTCGGTGTAGGGCAGCGGCAACAAGTCATGCAGTTGATGGGCGTTGCCCCGGCTCCAGCACAGGTGATCGGAGACCCATGCCGGCTTGACCCGGTCGGCCAATTGCTTGAGTTGCTTGAGGTAGTCCCTATCGAGGGCATGGGGGCCGCCAATGGACAGGGACACCCCATGCATCACCAGCGGATAACGCTCGGCGATGGCGTCCAGGTAGTACAGGGCCTTGCCGCCCTGGACCAGATAATTCTCGGAGACGATTTCGAACCAGTCCACCTCCGGCGACTGCTCGATGATGTGTTGATAGTAATGACTGCGTAGCCCCAGGCCGTAGCCCAGGCAAGGAACCGATACCGACATGACGAACTCCTGGAAAGTGTCCGCAGCGACGTGCACACCGCTGCGGGATCACGTATTCGCGGTTACTCGCCGACTTTGCCGCCAGCCGCATCGCAAGCGGCCTTGGTCATTGCCTTGAAGCCATGGCCCTTGCAGACAGCCTGGCCTTTGCAGGCGTTTTCAGCGGTCTTGCAGTCGTTCATGCCTTTGCAGGAGGTCACGCCGTAGCAATGCACGTTCGCCTCATCGGCGGCCTGCGCCTGGGTCGCGACACCGGCAAACATCGTGGCGGCAGCAATGGCCAGGGCAGCACCGGAAACAGCGTTCTTGAAGTTCATTGTGGTATTCCTCATGGGTCTGTAGGGGGTCGGCTGAACGGTTTGTCCAGTCCCGACACAGCACTAGAGTGAGGTGCCGCAGGGGCGTTACAGCGCCGTGAAAATTTTCCTGGTTTCCTGAACCGTTGTAGGAGCCATCACTAGTGCGCACCGCGATTTATCGTCACACTCACAGCAGATTTTTCGTGGGATCACGGACAAGGAAGCGTCACCCTCATGATTTCGATCTATCAGCTCAAACCGCGTTTTCAAAACCTGCTGCGGCCCCTGGTGCAGCGCCTGTATGACAACGGCACCACCGCCAACCAGATCACCGTGCTGGCCGGGATCGTGTCGTTGCTCGTCGGCCTGCTGATCGCGGGGTTCGCCCAGCACGCCTGGGTGTTCGTACTGATCCCGCTGTGGATGATCCTGCGCATGGCCCTCAATGCCATCGACGGCATGCTCGCCCGGGAATTCGGCCAGCAATCACGCCTGGGCGCCTACCTCAATGAACTGTGCGACGTGATCGCCGACAGCGCGCTGATCCTGCCATTTGCCCTGCTCCCCGGGGTCAGCCTGGCGCCGGTGTTGCTGGTGACGCTGCTGGCGGTGTTCAGCGAATACGCCGGCGTACTCGGGCCGATGGTCGGTGCCTCGCGCCGCTACGACGGGCCCATGGGCAAGAGTGATCGGGCGTTTGTCCTTGGCGTACTCGCCACCGGCGTGGCCCTGGGCTGGCTCGGCGCCGGCTGGGTCGACGGGGTGATGTGGCTGGTGGCGGCATTGCTCGCCTACACCCTGGTCAACCGTGTGCGCCAGGGCCTCAAAGAACAATCCGACATCTCTCCGACGGCATAAGGATCTTGCGATGCGCGAACAGCAACAGCACACCTTCAGTACCCATGACGGCGTAGAGCTTTTCTATCGGCATTGGCCCGCGACCAGTGCCACCGGGCCTGAGCCACGCCAGGCGATCCTGCTGTTCCATCGTGGCCACGAGCATTCCGGGCGCATTGCGCACCTGGTGGACGAGTTGGACCTGCCACAGTTCGATTTCTTCGCCTGGGACGCCCGTGGCCATGGCCAGTCCCCCGGCGAGCGTGGCGACAGCCCGAGCTTTGCCACCAGCGCGCGGGACGTGCAGACCTTCTGCGACCATATCGGCGCCACCTATGGCATCGCGCCAGAAAACCTTGCAGTGATCGCCCAGAGCGTAGGCGCAGTGATTGCCGCCACCTGGGTCCACGACTACGCCCCGAATATCAGGGCCCTGGTGCTCGCCTCCCCGGCGTTCAAGGTCAAGCTCTACGTGCCCTTCGCTCGCCCGGGCCTGGCGCTGATGCGGCGCTTTCGCGGCAATTTTTTCGTCAACAGCTACGTCAAGGCCAAGTTCCTCAGCCATGACCCCGAGCGTGTCGCGTCCTATGACACAGACCCACTGATCACCAAGGCGATCTCGGTAAATGTGCTGTTGGGCCTGTACGAAGCGGCCGACCGCGTGGTCGCCGATGCCCAGGCGATCCAGGTGCCGACCCAACTGCTGATCTCCGGCTCGGACTTTGTGGTGCACCGCAAACCCCAGCAACAGTTCTTCGAGCGGCTTGGCAGCCTGAAAAAGGAACTGCACATCCTGCCCGGCTTTTTCCACGACACCCTCGGCGAACGTGACCGCGCCGTGGCACTGGCCAGCGCCAGGCGTTTTATCCTGCAAAACTTCGCGCACCCGCTGGACCGCGCCAGCCTGCTGGACGCCGACAAGATCGGCGCGACCTGCGCCGAATCCGAATCCCTCGCCGCGCCGCTGCCGCACAACTCCCTGCGCGACCTGTACTGGCGCATGACCCGCGCCAGCATGGGCCTGGGCCGCAAGCTGTCCGAGGGCGTGAAGCTGGGCTTCGACACCGGCTTCGACTCGGGCAGTACCCTGGACTACGTGTACCGCAATACCCCCACCGGCAAGGGCGCGCTGGGGCGGATGATTGATACCAACTACCTGAACTCCATCGGCTGGCGCGGGATTCGCCAGCGCAAACTGCATGTTGAAGAGTTGTTGCGCCTGGCCATGGCCAAGCTGCGCGACGACGGGCGCGAAGTGCGTATCGTCGACATTGCCGCAGGGCATGGTCGGTACATTCTGGAAGCCTTGCAGGGCGTTTCGCCGCTGCCTGAGTCAATCCTGTTGCGCGACTACAGCGATATCAACGTGCGCGACGGTGGCGCGCTGATCCGCGAGAAAGGCCTGGGGGAGATTGCGCAGTTCGTCAAAGGCGATGCCTTTGACCGGGCCGACCTCGCCGCACTGGCGCCCACGCCGACACTGGCAGTGGTGTCCGGGCTGTACGAACTGTTTGCCGATAACGCCATGGTCGGTGGTTCCCTGGCAGGGCTGGCCGAAGCCGTGGAGCCCGGCGGATACCTGGTGTACACCGGCCAACCGTGGCACCCGCAACTGGAACTGATCGCCCGCGCCCTGACCAGCCATCGCCAGGGCCAGGCCTGGGTGATGCGCCGTCGCAGCCAGGCGGAAATGGATCAACTGGTGGAAGCCGCGGGCTTTCGCAAGATCACCCAGCGTGTGGATGAGTGGGGCATCTTCAGCGTGTCGCTGGCGCAGAAGATCTGACCATGCGCGAACCAGGTCTCTTCAAACCAGCCCTGCTCTGGCTGCTGCTGTTGGCGCCGCTGTTTTTCAGCACCTACGGCTTAGCCACCTGGGTCACCAGCCAGCGCAGCGACGTGGGCACCCTGGTATTCGGCTGGGAAACCCATATGCCGTTCTGGGCCTGGACCATCGTGCCCTACTGGTCGATCGACCTGCTCTACGGCTTCTCCCTGCTGCTGCCTAACAGCCGCCATGAGCTCAAGCAACATGCCCTGCGTCTGCTCAGTGCGCAGGTGATTGCCGTGAGCTGCTTCCTGCTATGGCCGCTGCGCTTCACCTTTGAGCGCCCGGAAATGGACGGCGTGTTCGGCTGGCTGTTTGCGGTACTGGCCGGGTTCGACAAACCGTTCAACCAGGCACCCTCGCTGCATATCGCTTTGCTGGTGATCCTGTGGGTGATGTACCAGCGGCATAGCCAAGGCCTGTGGCGCTGGCTGGTGCATGGCTGGTTCGCGCTGATTGGCATTTCGGTGCTGACCACTTACCAACACCACTTTATAGACTTACCCACAGGCGCCCTGGCCGGCTGGCTGTGTGTGTGGCTATGGCCGGTGGATCAACCCAGCCCGCTGTTGCATGCGCGGCCGGCCAAAGACCCGAAACGTTGGCGCCTGGGGTTGCGCTACGCCATGGGCGCCCTGGTGCTGACAATAGTGGCCTTTACCGGGGGCGGTGCCTGGCTATGGCTGCTGTGGCCTGCCGTCGCGGTGTTGCTGGTGGCGCTCAACTACTGGCTGCTGGGCGCCGCAGGCTTTCAGAAACGCGCCGATGGCCGCCTCAGCCCGGCAGCACGCTGGCTGTATGCGCCTTATCTCGCGGCGGCGTGGCTCAACTCGCGGCTGTGGACGCGCAAGCATCCGCAGCCTGACCGGGTTGTGGATAACGTATGGTTGGGGCGAATTCCGACGCCAGCGCAGCTGAGTTCTTTCAATGCGGTGGTCGATCTGTGTGCCGAATTGCCTGTTTATCCACAGGGCCGCGCTTACCATGCCCTGCCCGTCCTCGACCTGACCGCACCCACACCGGCACAGTGCCTGGAGGCGGCCCAAGCCATCGAGCGCTTGCGCGAGCACGGCCCGTTGCTGGTGTGCTGTGCCCTCGGCTATTCCCGCAGCGCCAGCGCCGTGGCCGCCTGGCTGCTGCACAGTGGACGGGCGGCCACGGTGGACGAGGCACTGGCTATTATTCGTACAGCACGATCGGATGTGGTCCTGCATGCCGATCACCGCCAAGCCTTGGGAGCACTGCCCTATGCCCGCTGATATGCAACTCCAGGTAGTCGCCAGCCTGCTGCGCCGCGGCCGTTCGCTGGATCAGTTATCCACAGGCCTGACCCTGCTCGGGGTACTGTTTGGCCTGGCGCAATTGTTGATGGTCAGTATCACACCGATCTGCCTGTTGCTCAGCCTGTGGATGATTATCCTCGGGCTGCTGCAAAAGTACTGGGCGCTACGGGTGGCCTTCGATGCCGACCTGTTTGCGCTGATGGCCAAGGACATAGAACGCACCAGCGAGCTGGACCAGACTCTGCAAACCCTGGGCCTGCAACCCGCCAACCGCGCAAGCCGGCCCTGGACCGAACGCCGGCGTGGCGCCCTCAAATTGCTGCGCAAACAGGCCTACCTGCTGGGTGCGCAAGTGTTACTGACATTGGCCGTCATCCTGGCCAGCCCGTGGCTGCCCTTCGCCGGATAAGGAATCCTTATGTTCGAACCCCTGGTCGCGACCCTGATTACCTCCATGGCCCGCACAGTGACCGGCGCCCGCAGCCTGTGGCTGGGCTGCGCCCCAGAACCCGTGCAGCGCATCTACTTTGCCAACCACAGCAGCCACGGCGACTTCGTGCTGCTGTGGGCGTCGTTGCCGCAGAACCTGCGCAAGGCCACGCGCCCGGTGGCCGGCACCGACTACTGGAACAAGAGCGCACTGCGCCGCTACATCATCAACCGGGTATTCAACGGCGTGCTGATCGACCGCGAACGCAAAGACCCTGTGGATAACCCGTTGCAACCGATGCTCGAAGCCCTGGAACACGGCGATTCGCTGATCATTTTCCCCGAAGGCACGCGCAACCTGGAGGATGGCCTGCTGCCCTTCAAGAGCGGCCTGTATCACCTGGCAAAAAGTTACCCACAGGCGCAACTGATCCCCGTGTGGATCGCCAACCTCAACCGCGTGATGCCCAAGGGCCGTGTGCTGCCACTGCCGCTGTTGTGCACCACCAGCTTTGGCGCACCGCTGCAGCTTGCAGACGGTGAAGACAAGGCCCTGTTTCTTGCCCGCAGCCGCGACGCCCTGCTCGCCCTCGCCCCGGAGCATTCCTGACATGGATAGCCAAACCCTGATGTTGTTCGGCGGCATCGGCATGATCCTGGTGCTCGCCTCGCTGATCGGCCTGATTCTCAAGCTGCGCACCCGTGGCACACCCAGTGCGGTGATCGACAACCTCAACGCCCGCATCAATGCCTGGTGGGTGATGGTGGTGGTGATCGGCGTCGCCTTCTGGCTCGGCACCGGTGCGGTAATCCTGCTGTTCTACGCCGTGTCGTTCTACGCCCTGCGCGAATTCCTCACCCTCACGCCCACCCGCCGCAGCGACTACCCCGCACTGGTCGCCGCGTTCTACCTGGCGCTGCCCCTGCAATACCTGCTGATCTACTTTGACTGGTACGGCCTGTTCTCGATCTTTATTCCGGTCTACGTGTTCCTCCTGCTGCCCATCCTTGCCTCGCTGGGCGGCGACAGCACGCACTTCCTGGAGCGCGCATCGAAAGTACAGTGGGGGCTGATGATCGCGGTGTTCTGCGTCTCCTTCGTACCCGCCCTGCTGACCCTCGACATCGTCGGCTACGAGGGCCGCAACCTGCTGCTGATCGCCTACCTGGTGATCGTGGTGCAGCTCTCGGACGTGTTGCAGTACGTGTGCGGCAAACTGTTCGGCAAACACAAAATCGCGCCCAACCTGTCACCCTCGAAGACCGTGGAAGGCTTTGTCGGCGGGATCCTGCTGTCCTCCCTGATCGGCGCCGCACTGTGGTGGACCACCCCGTTCAACCCCTGGCAGTCATTCCTGATTGCCCTGCTGATCAACCTGCTGGGCTTTGCCGGCGGGATTGTGATGTCGGCGATCAAGCGCGACCGAGGGGTGAAGGACTGGGGGCATATGATCGAAGGACACGGCGGGATGCTGGATCGGTTGGATTCGGTGTGTTTTGCGGCGCCGATTTTCTTTCATTTGGTGCGGTATTGGTGGACCTGAGTCACACCGATCCAAAGGCTAACGACGCTCCCAAAGAGAGCTAAAACTGTCGCGAAGAGTGCCCGTATTTCGGGGCCTGCCGCGTCGTATAGAGGAACCGCAAAACAGCTGCACCCAGTAATCACACGACATCCACGTACATTTGATGGAACCGCTTGCGGCGAGCCTCTGGGTCGGACCAAGGAGCAGGGTTCGGCATTACCCGCGTTATGTCTTAACATGGTCGGTTGCCCAAAGAGCCGTCATGGCCAAAGCCATGACGGGCTTCCATCCTTTACAAGTAAGTGTGATGAAGATGAACAAGCCTTTCATTTCGCTGTGCCCTGAAATTACTCGGGCGCACGCGCTGACGCTGATGGATTGGTTGGAGGATGAACGCGTCACCTGCTATCTGAGCGATTCGCGTCATGTCTCCCGCTCCATCGAGCAAGTCATCGATCGGACTCAATCGCCGATCCTGACCCATCTATTCAACCAGGGCGGCCGATTCTTCATGGCCTATGACCGACATGACGCCCCGGTGGGCTTTGTCCGTCTGATCAAGACCGGCTCAGATTGCGAGATAGTCCTGGTCATCGGAGACAGCGATAAATGGGGCCAGAACCTTGGCGCCCGCACGATTCGCGAAGGCATGAAACTGGCCTTCCTCGACATGCGGGCCAAGAAGCTCATCGCCAAGATCCACCCGGACAACGCGCGCTCGCTGAACGCCTTTCTACGCAGCGGCTTTCTGCTTGAAGGCGAAACGCCGACATTGAAGTCATTTTCCATGACGGCGGGGCGCTATCTCCAGTTCTTGCGCGAAGGTGCCGCTGGCGACGCCACCAGGATCTACATTACTGAAATCGACAAGGCCAGGCTCGAAAGCCTAATCGCGCTCGAGCAAGGCCCGACCGTTGTTGAACTCGAACATGAGCTTGAACGAGCCATTGTCGTCAAGCCGCAGCAGGTGGCGTGCAATGTCGTCACGATGAACTCTAGAGCCTTGCTGCAACTGGACGAAGAAGAGATCGAAGTGGCCTTGGTCTACCCTGAAGACGCGGACAGCACCGCAGGGAAGCATTCCGTGTATTCCGACATCGGCGCCGCCATCCTGGGCTATCAGGAGGGGGACGCCATCGACTGGCGGATTTCTGATCGGACCCGCCGAATTGAAATCAGGAAAGTGCTTTACCAGCCGGAGGCGGCGGGCCACTTCCACCTGTAATTGCGCCTTTTGCTAGGAGCTGTAAGGAGAGAAGGACGTCGTTTGGAGCCCCGAGGGGCCCCAAGCGGGACAGTTTTCAATCCTGAAACCATGCCCTTGAAATTAGAGAATTCAAACTGTCGCAGGATGCCCTCGTTTTTCGCGGCCTGTAGGGAAGCGCAGATGAGGCGCGGGAAGAAATTCGCAAGTCAGTAGCTGCGTACACCCCCAACCAGGTTTCACTCCAGATTGAATTCATCAGCCGGGAGTAGGAACTGAGGAGCACGTGATTTGCTTCTCAGTCGCTCGGAACATCAAATGTCGAGGGAACCACACGCATGGAAAAGTCGATGGCTTATGTTGCGCACGACTCAACTCGATCAAAGCCTTTCCAGAACATCCACCTTTGATCACCCACTTATGGGGTCGCGCTATCAAGCATTTGACGATCTCCTATTTGACTAAGGTGATTGGTATATCTGAGAGCTGAATCACCTTTGCCGCAACAGAGCCCAGAAAAATCCCTGCAAGAAAGCCGTTGCCATGTGAGCCTAGGATGATGCTGTCACATCCTAAAGAGTGGGAGCACCCCACGATTTGGCTTGCTGCATCGCCTTGTAGGGTATGAAGTGTAAATGCAATCCCTTCCTGCTTCAGAAGCACCCCAGCGTTTTGTGAGTCCTCAGCACTTTTATCACCGTAGTAACGATCAATCTCATCCGCACTCATGTCGTGTGCAATTCGCGTTGGTAAAAGTGGCTGCACATTCAGCAGATGCACCTCAACACTTCCGCCCAGCAATCCGCCCTCTTGGATCAACCCAATAAGGTAACGCACCGCGCGCTCCGAATGCTCGGAACCATCGACAGCTACAAGTATTTTATGCATTTTCTAAATCCTCTTTCAGTGGCATGAAGATGCTTGTCGTTTGGGGATTGCCAGCTTGCAATCAGTTCTACTCGGACAGGCGGATTCGAATCTGTTTTTCAATCTCGATGATCGCAAAGAGCGCAACACCAACCCCGATGATAAGTAGGCCATCCAGGAAGGGGATCGCTTCTGTGGCAAACACCTTTTGCAGCGGTGGCGCGTAGGTGATGCCGAACTGAGCCAAGGTCACCACTGCGACGGTCATCCACACGACCTTGGTGCCACGAATGCCCCTCCAGGTAAGCGATGTGCTGTAGAGATTACGAATGAAGAACAGATGGAATATTTCCATCACGACTAACGTATTCACCGCCATGGTACGGGCCAACTCCACGGAGTAGCCACGGTCGAGCGCATAAGAAAAAATGCCGTAAACGCCGCAGAGGAACAGAATTGAAACAAGTACCATATGCCAAACCAATGCACCGCTTATCAGAGGCTCTTTGCGCGAACGGGGCGGTCTGCGCATTGTGTTTTCTTCGGTAGGCTCGAACGCCAGTGCGATGCCAAGTGTCACGGCGGTAATCAGATTGATCCACAGAATCTGTATCGCCGTGACCGGCAGTGTAAGGCCGAGCAGCAGGGCCACGATGATGGTCATGGTCTCGCCCGCGTTGGTAGGCAGCGTCCAGCTCAACACTTTTTTGATGTTGTCGTAGACTGTCCGCCCTTCGCGCACTGCCGCCACGATGGATGCGAAGTTGTCGTCGGCCAGCACCAGGTCTGCAGCTTCCTTGGCGGCTTCACTGCCCTTCCCCCCCATGGCAATACCCGCATCGGCACGCTTCAACGCGGGTGCGTCGTTGACGCCATCGCCGGTCATTGCCACGGTCATGCCATTCGATTGCAGCAGCATGACCAACCTGAGTTTATGTTCAGGGCTGGTACGTGCAAAGATATTGACGTTCTTCACCGCCTCCTTGAGCGCTGCATCGTTCATGGAGTCCAGGTCTATACCAGTCAGCACATTGTCGGGATTTTGCAAGCCAATCTGCCGACCGATTGCGGCGGCGGTGCCGCCATGATCGCCAGTGATCATTTTTACGACAATGCCCGCCGCCTGGCATTGTTGAACGGCCTCTATCGTCTCGGGTCTCGGCGGATCAATTAACCCGACCATACCCAACAAGGTTAGCTTCCCTTGCACGTCCCCAAACTCCAACACGGTGTGCTCTGGCTGAACTGATCTAGCGGCAAACGCCAATACACGCTGCCCTTTTGCGGCGATAGTGTTCGCCTGTTCGTACCAGTAGTCCGCGTTGAGGGGCTCCGTCACGCCGGCGGTTACGAACTGCTGCGTGCTCATGGCCAGTATTTGCTCCGGCGCGCCTTTTACATAGATAGAGGCATGGCGATCATGATTGTGATGGAGGGTCGCCATAAAGCGGTGTTTCGCGTCAAACGGAATGGCATCGGTTCGTGGCCAGGTACGATGATCTTCATCGCTATCGATTCCAGCTTTTCCGGAAAACGCCAGCAAGGCCCCCTCCATCGGATCCCCCTCCACCGTCCATACATCCTCATGCAGGCGCAGCGAGGCATCGTTGCAAAGACCTGCTGCTCGCCCCAATTCTGAGAGCGCGGGGTGAGATGATATGTCGATTAACTGATCGGCAAGACTGATGCTTCCCGCTGGCTGATAACCTGCACCATCAACCGTGAAGAGCAGATCGCTCGTGACGACCGTTGCGACCATCATTTCGTTGCGGGTCAGTGTGCCGGTTTTGTCAGTGCAGATAACGGATACCGAGCCGAGTGTTTCGATGGCCGGCAGGCGACGCACGATAGCGTTGCGGCGAGCCATTGCACGAACGCCGACAGCCAGCGTGATGGTAAGGACGGCGGGCAGTCCTTCAGGTATCGCCGCTACCGACATCCCCACCACGACCATGAAGATCTCTGTGAACTCGTAGTGCCCGACATAATGGCCGAACACGAGCAGAAGGCCGCCGACTAACAAGATCAAGATCGTCAGCCAACGTGCAAATATATTCATTTGCTGCACCAGCGGCGTGGTCAGCGTTTCAACTCCAGCAAGCAGCGTACTGATGCGTCCTATTTCAGCTGCTGCTGCGGTAGCAATTACAACCCCGGTTGCTTGGCCGCAAGTCACGAGCGTGCCACTGAACGCCATGCAGGTACGATCACCCAGAGCGGCTTCAACACCCACTGGTTCGGTGTGTTTCTCTACCGGTACGGATTCACCGGTGAGAATTGCTTCTTGGATTTGCAGTCTATTCACGTGCAGCAGGCGTAGATCAGCAGGTACTTTGTCTCCGGCCTCCAGCAATACAATGTCGCCCGGTACTAACTCCTCGCCTACAACACTCAAACGTTGACTCGCACGAATCACGGCGGCGTGCGGCGCCAGCATCTGCCGGATAGCGTCCATGGCCTTTTCCGCTTTACCCTCTTGGACATAACCTATGATTGCGTTTGCAATAACCACTGCAAGAATCACCACCGTGTCCCACAGATGCTGCAGCATCGCGGTAATCGCAGCGGATCCTAGAAGCACATAAATCAGAATGTTGTGAAATTGCAGCATGAATCGCAGCCACGCGGGTCGCCGTGCGGCTTCTGGCAAACGATTGAAACCCGTGCGGGCAAGCCGCGCTTGAACTTCGGCGGCCTCCAGCCCGACATGCTCATTGACCTCAAGCAGGTTTGTCACCTGCTCTGCAGGTAGGGAGTGCCAGGCCACGGAATGCGGAGGGATTGGTGTTTGCTCCGTTGATGCGTCGACCACCTGCTTCATCAATGAGTATCTCCTGTGTGCACAGCTCAAGTGAGACGGGCTGAGGTGATCATGAGCGAGCGTGGGAATATAAGACTGAAAACATTATTTTTCGGTCTTACATCCTATAGTTCCGTCCAGCTGACAGGAACTATAGATGTAACGCAATCAACCGGTTGGCAATTACTGATGCAGATCAAATTATCAATAGCAATTAATGTGACAAAATGTTTTGGTGAAAAATTTAATTTTCTAGATTTTCATCCAATGGTGCAGGCAACCGAATACTGCGCAAAGCAAAAACGGGGAGGCATAAATACTACTGCTGACTTTTAATAAACCTCTGTTTATTCAGTATATAGCATGCAGTTTTTGCAACACTCCTGTGTTGCTTTGTTAAACCCGGCATATTAATGCGCTCAACTTAATCTTAATTATGCATAACGCCCTAACTTGATTTAGCTACGTTATCAACCTGGGACTCTTCCAGCGCCTCCGGAGCTTCTAGCAACTCGGTAATCACGCTGAAGTCACTCACTTCAACGGCACCTAGCCCATAGCCCAACAGATGGAACGAGAACGCCTTACGCGGCTGCGGATTATCGAAACTGAAGTCCATCTCCAACGGCTGATCGGCAGTGACGACCATTTCTGCTGGCAGCCCCAGTGGCACATCCTGCTCCAACTCCTTGGCTTTCAGCAGGATGTAGGCATCCTGCCGGGGATCTAAAGAGCGCACGGTCAGACGCACGCGTGTTTGTGAGCCCTTGGGCATTTCCAGATACTGAGCACCGATCAGGTTGTCGGCCCAGTCATCCTTGATCTGTGCCTGAAGCGGGATGATGGCGGGACTGCCGAATTGGTAATGCTGGTTCAACGGTGTCCGGATCAGCGAATGATCCAGCGCCAAGGCTCTTGCTGTGATTTCTCGTGCTCGTTTGCCGCCGTACTGTCCGGCAAGGGTAGCGTGATCGGCAATGAACCCTGCACTGTTGTAATTCCGGCAGCGCTGTTGAAAGTCACACTCGGTCAACGTGCCTTGGCCATCGTGATAGCGCAGCTTGCCGTTGGTGAACGACATGATCTCGCGGCCTGTTTCATAGTCACGAAACAGGGAACGACCGCTTAAGGCTGAAGGGACGGGTAAGGCGAAGTAGTCGAGTATCGAAGCACTCAGATCGACATGCCCGTAGACTCCAGACTTTACCCCAGGCAACTGATCCTGCTCGGGCGCTAACATCAGGTTGAAGCCCCAAGAGGAAGCCAGGCGCACTCCATCGATACCGTGGGATTCGTCCGAGGTGATCACCACCAGGGTGTCTTTCAAGATGCCCTGACGTTCCAGGCCGCTGAGGAATTGCCCGAGAGCATCATCCAGATACCCGACGGCGGCCTCCTTGGGTGTGTCGTAGCGCTCAAGGTAGTCTTCAGGGGCCGAATAGGGTTGGTGGGTGCCAACGGTCAGCAGGGTCAGCATCCACGGCTTTTTCTGCTTTTTCAGTTGGCCGACGTAGTCCAGCGCCCCTTCAAAGAAGGCCTTGTCGTCCTTGCCCCAAGGGAACTCCAGGTAGTTGCTGTTGGTGAACCATTCCAGGCCATGGGTCGCACCGAAGCCAATGTGCGGCATGATCTTGTCTTTGGCCATGAAGCGCAGGCCCGCGCCCTGAAGGTAGTGCGTGGCGAATCCGTTCTTGTGCAATTGGGCAGGGAGGCACGCCTGGTTCCGTTCGTTCTGGGTCAACATCTCAACGCCTTTAGGCGTTCCGTTGTCCAGCTTGTCGTAATCCCCACAAAGCATTGCGTACAGACCACGAATGGTTTGATGGCTATGCAGTACATAATCCGGCGTATTCATGCCGCGCTCTGCCCAACGACTGAGATTCGGCATGAGGTTTTCTTGATAGCTGCTGTGTAGGGCTTTGCGGTTGACGCCGACGTAGGCGCCGGGAATACCTTCCAGTGCGATGATCAACACATTGCGCGCACGCCCCGGTGTCGCGAGCAGTTTCTGTCCGTCCAGATCGAGTTCAGTGAGCCCCGCCATTTTCGGTAGTTCATCGACAGCCTCACCTTCCAGCCACTCTTCCGCGCTTGCCTGAACAGCGCCAACGCTCGCGGCCATTAACTGATGTGGGAGGTTGAACAAGCGCCACTGGTCTTCTTCTGAGGGGTACAGGTGCTGCACACCCCAATGGGCGATCAATAGCAGTAGCGGTGCTGCCCACGCGCTTCGTGGTAAACCCGGAGCGGGAGACAAGCGTCCCAGGTACTGCGTGATCAGCCAAATTACCAGTCCAACAATCAGAGTGGCGGCCAGCCAAGGCTGGGCGAAACCACCACCTGTAGAGTTTTCCAAAAACTGAGGGTCGACCAGGTAGTGCAGGTCAGAGGAGTTTGGGAGTCTACCGACCGCGCTGACCAGTTCGGCAGTCGCCAGAGTAATAAGTCCCCATACCAGCAACACAGGAAGCGCTAACCACCAAGGACGGCGATGCAGGAGTACTATCAGCAGGCTCGCAATTCCCAGATCTGAAAGATAACCAAGTGGATTCGACCAACCCAGAGCCGCACGCAGGCACAAAGGCACGATCAGAACCAACCCGATCAAGGCGATCAGGCGTGCACGGGGTTGTCTTAACCAGCGATGGATAACATTCACGCAAAGGCCTTCCAGACATTAAATCGTCATATAAGTGTGCTGGATGGTATCAAGCGGGGGGACGACTCATCGAGTTATTCGAAAGAGGGACGGTGGATTGAGTCAGTGACGGCATTGATATCGTTTCGGATGCTTGGGCGTAAGCCCTATTTCAGAGGCTTGCGTTGAGGAGTGCTCGCTAACTAAGCCCTTCAGCATCAACTGTTTCATGCTGTTTAGACCCCGCCCCGCGTGCGCGGGCCAAGTGTTAATATATTACCTTTTTAAATGATCCAAAGGATGTTGATGACCAATCATCAAGCTAAAGCCGAAACCCCTAGAGCTGCCGCAATTCTGGCTCGCTTCCTATCGTCGGAATCCGCTGGCGGTCTTGTACTGATGGGCGCAGCACTCGCGGCACTAATTGTGGCCAACTCGCCTCTCTCGCAAGGTTATTTTGCAGCCTTGCACAGTGTCTGGTTGGGCATGTCTGTCGAGCATTGGGTCAATGATGGCCTGATGGCGATCTTCTTCCTGATGGTCGGACTCGAGATCAAAAGAGAGGTACTGGCAGGCGGGCTCTCCACTTGGGGCCAGCGTGCGTTGCCAGGATTTGGTGCTTTAGGCGGCATGGTTGTGCCTGCATTGATCTACATCGCAATCAACTGGGGTAATTCTGAGACCTTGAAAGGCTGGGCTATACCAGCCGCTACCGACATCGCATTCGCCCTGGGCGTCTTGTCGCTGCTGGGTAAGCGAGTCCCGACTTCACTGAAGGTTTTTCTCGCTGCCTTGGCGATCATTGACGACCTGGGGGCTGTGGTCATCATCGCCTTTTTCTACACCACTGGTCTTTCCATGCCGATGTTGCTGGCATCGCTCGCAACCTTGGTCATTCTGATCGCAATGAATCGATGGGGCGTCAGACGATTGTTCCCCTATTTGCTGGTCGGTGGTGTGCTGTGGTTCTTCGTGCTGCAATCGGGGGTGCATGCCACCCTTGCGGGTGTCGCTGTAGCGCTGTGCATCCCAATGGGTAAGCCTGAAGAGGAAGTCCGGTCTCCACTGCTGTTCCTGGAAGAAAAGCTGCACATGTGGGTAGCTTTCGCTGTGGTGCCGATTTTTGGCTTCGCCAATGCGGGTGTTTCACTTGCCGGTATTTCTATGGAAAACCTAGTCGATCCGGTTCCGCTGGGTGTAGCGCTCGGCTTGTTGGTGGGCAAGCAGATTGGTATTTTCCTATTGGCTGCTCTGGCCATTCGTATGGGCTTGGCCAAGCTGCCGGAAGGCAGCAATTGGGCACAGCTTTACGGCGTTGCGCTCTTGTGTGGCATCGGCTTCACCATGAGTCTATTCATCGGAAACCTTGCGTTTGCTGGATCAGCTCACCTGATTGACGAGGTAAAAGTCGGTGTATTGATAGGTTCGACCTTGGCTGCAATAGGTGGTGTCCTGATTTTGCGACGCAGCGCTGCACCTGCCATTACCGCCGGCACGGTTTCCAAGTAAGCGTAAGCGAGCCGGCCACGGAGTTTCTCCATGTTGGAAATCCTGTGGCCGGAACATCGTCTGGCGAAGTGTGGTCATCGTGCTTTACGCCAAAGCCGCTGAGACATCCCCCTGAACGGCTGATTGGCGCTAGCAACTTCGTAGCAACTTTTCCCGTGATCAGCGCAGACTTTCAGTCTCACAACAGTGAGCACGTCGCCAGAAGGAAAACCCTAAGCGTTCAATATCTTCGGCAACACAAACAGGACAAAACCTGTTGGGGTTCTATTTAAGTCGTAGCACCTCGAATGACCTATGTATTCAACCCTATAGTAGGAGACATCTTGAACACTCTTAAAAACCTCCTTTAACGGGTAGTTAGTATGCCTATTAAGCATCTTGTTCAAGCCATAGCAACTAATTCCCCCCTGCATTTGGGCGAGGAGTTTTTCCATAAAGGAACGCACAGTCTCCTCAGGCTGAATAGCTAAGATCATTTTTTCGATAAAACCTAGAGCGGCGTCGAGAGCAAGGAGGCAAGCAGGAAAGCGTCGCTGGCTGCTCAACCGGGGGGCAGGAGGCGCCAGCGACAAACTTTATTTCATTCCGACAGACTTTATCTCGTAGCTTCAACCCTTTCTCGTGACCGCTAAACGTTACTCGACCGTCACCGACTTGGCCAAGTTACGCGGCTGGTCAACGTCCGTGCCCTTGAGCACCGCCACGTAGTACGACAGCAACTGCAGCGGGATGGTGTAGAGGATCGGCGACAGGGTGTCGTGGATGTGCGGCATGTTGATCACATGGGTGCCTTCGCCGTTGGTCATACCGGCCTTTTCGTCGGCGAACACGATCAGTTGACCACCACGGGCGCGTACTTCCTGCAGGTTGGACTTGAGCTTTTCCAACAGTTCATTGTTCGGCGCCACGGTGACCACAGGCATGTCGTCGTCCACCAGGGCCAATGGGCCGTGCTTCAGCTCGCCGGCAGGGTAGGCTTCAGCGTGGATATAGGAGATTTCCTTGAGTTTCAGGGAGCCTTCCATTGCCACTGGGTATTGCGCGCCACGGCCGAGGAACAGGGTGTGGTTCTTGTCGGCAAACAGTTCGGCGACTTTCTCTACGGTGCTGTCCATGGCCAGTGCTTCGCCCAGGCGGGTGGGCAGGCGACGCAGTTCTTCTACCAGGATGGCTTCCACACCTGCAGCCAATGTGCCGCGCACCTGGCCAAGGGACAGGGTCAACAGCAGCAGGCCCACCAATTGGGTGGTGAAGGCCTTGGTGGAGGCTACACCGATTTCGCGGCCGGCCTGGGTCAGCAGGGTCAGGTCGGACTCACGCACCAGGGAGCTGATGCTGACGTTGCAGATCGCCAGGCTCGCCAGGTATCCCAGCTCTTTGGCATTGCGCAGGGCCGCCAGGGTGTCGGCGGTCTCGCCGGATTGGGAAATGGTGACGAACAGGGTATCGGGCTGAACCACCACCTTGCGGTAGCGGAACTCACTGGCTACTTCGACCTGGCACGGGATGCCGGCCAGTTCTTCCAGCCAGTAACGGGCGACCATGCCGGCGTGGTAGCTGGTGCCACAGGCGACGATCTGCACATTGCGCACTTTGGCGAACAGCTCGGCGGCTTGCGGGCCGAAGGCGTTAACCAGGACTTGCTTGTCGCCAAGACGGCCTTCCAGGGTGCGTTGCACCACGGCCGGTTGCTCGTGGATTTCCTTGAGCATGAAGTGGCGGAACTCACCCTTGTCGGCAGCTTCGGCGCCGTCGCGGTACTGCACAGCTTCGCGCTCGACGGAGTTGCCGTCGACGTCCCAGATCGCCACGCTTTCACGGCGGATGTCGGCGATATCGCCTTCTTCCAGGTACATGAAGCGGTCGGTGACCTGACGCAAGGCCAGTTGATCAGAGGCGAGGAAGTTCTCCCCCAGGCCCAGACCAATCACCAATGGGCTGCCACTACGAGCGGCAACCACACGGTCCGGTTGGCTGGCGCTGATCACAGCCAGGCCGTAGGCGCCATGCAGTTCCTTGACCGTGGCCTTGAGGGCGGTGGTCAGGTCACTGTGGTCCTTGAGCTTGTGGTTGAGCAGGTGGGCGATGACTTCGGTGTCGGTGTCCGAGGTAAAGACGTAGCCCAGGCCCTTGAGTTGTTCACGCAGCACTTCGTGGTTTTCGATGATGCCGTTGTGCACCACCGCAATATCACCGGAGAAATGTGGGTGTGCATTGCGCTCGCACGGTGCACCGTGGGTCGCCCAGCGGGTGTGGGCGATGCCCAGACGGCCCGCCAGGGGCTCACCGGCCAGGGCCTGTTCCAGTTCGCTGACTTTGCCCGGACGACGCATGCGCTCCAGCTTGCCCGCGTTGCTGAAGACCGCCACGCCGGCACTGTCGTAGCCGCGGTATTCCAGGCGCTTGAGGCCTTCGAGCAAAATGGCGGTAACGTTTCGTTCAGCGACTGCGCCTACAATTCCACACATGGTTTCTCTCCTAGATGACTGCCGCGCAAATCAGCGTAATGCCGCGGGCTTGAATCTGGTCGCGGGCCTCAAGCGGCAGGCGATCATCGGTAATAAGGGTATGGACGCTGCTCCAGGGCAGTTCCAGGTTGGGGATCTTGCGGCCGATCTTGTCGGATTCGACCATCACCACCACTTCACGGGCGACTTCGGCCATCACTCGGCTCAGGCCCAGCAATTCATTGAAGGTGGTGGTACCGCGCTGCAGGTCGATGCCGTCAGCGCCTATAAACAGTTGGTCGAAGTCATAGGAACGCAGCACTTGTTCGGCGACCTGCCCCTGGAACGAGTCCGAGTGCGGGTCCCAGGTGCCGCCGGTCATCAACAGCACCGGCTCATGCTCCAACTCACTCAGGGCACTGGCCACATGCAGGGAGTTGGTCATCACCACCAGGCCGGGCTGATGGCCCAGCTCCGGGATCATCGCGGCGGTGGTGCTGCCACTGTCGATAATGATCCGTGCGTGTTCACGCAAGCGCTTGACCGCCGCACGGGCGATGGCGCGCTTATGCACAGAAATCGGTTGGGCAGGATCGCCGACCAGTTCCTGGGGCATGGTGATGGCGCCACCGTAGCGACGCAGCAGCAAGCCGTTGCTTTCCAGCGCGGCCAGGTCCTTGCGGATGGTCACTTCGGAGGTTTCGAAACGTTTGGCCAATTCGTCCACGCTCACCTCGCCCTGCTCGTTGAGCAAGGTGAGGATGTTGTGGCGTCGTTGTGGTGTATTTCGTTTCGACATGGTGATGATAAGTTTCGGTTCGAAAGATAACGAAGGCAATCAAAACCTATTGACGGGAAATCGTCAAGCGGCGGGTGCACTTTTTTGAAAACAACATAGATCCAATGTGGGAGCGGGCTTGCTCGCGAAAGCGGTGCATCAGATACACGTTCAGTGACTGACACTCCGTCTTCGCGAGCAAGCCCGCTCCCACAATGGAATGGCGTTGCTAATGAGGTTGTGGATAACTCAGGTCTTTTTGATTTTGACTGGGCGTTTCCAGCCGTCGATGTTGCGTTGGCGGGCGCGGGCCACTGCCAATTGCGACTTATCCACATCCTGGTTGATGGTTGAGCCTGCCGCGGTGTTTGAACCATCGCCAATGGTGACGGGCGCAACCAGTGAATTATTGGAGCCGATAAAGACGTCTTCACCAATCGTCGTCTGATATTTGTTGGCACCGTCGTAATTGCAGGTAATGGCGCCGGCGCCAATGTTGCTGCGGGCCCCGATCACTGCATCGCCGAGGTAGGCCAGGTGCCCTGCCTTCGCATCGTCGCCCATCCGTGCGTTTTTCAGCTCAACAAAGTTACCCACATGGGCCCTGGCGCCCAACACGCTGCCCGGGCGCAACCGCGCAAATGGCCCCGCATCGCTGGCTTCACCCATCACCGCACCGTCGATATGGCTGTTGGCCTTGACCACCACGCCTTTGCGCAGGGTGCTGTCCTTGATCACGCAGTTCGGGCCAATCACCACGTCGTCTTCGATGATCACGCGGCCTTCTAGGATCACGTTGATATCAATCAGCACGTCACGGCCCACGGTGACTTCGCCCCGTACGTCGAAACGCGCCGGGTCACGCAGTGTCACACCCTGCGCCATCAGGCGGCGGCCTTCGCGCAGTTGGTAGTGACGCTCCAGTTCTGCCAGTTGCTTGCGGTCGTTGGCGCCCTGCACTTCCATCGGGTCGTGGGGCTGCTCGGTGGCAACCACCAAGCCATCGCTGACGGCCATTTCAATCACGTCTGTCAGGTAGTACTCGCCCTGAACGTTGTTGTTCGACAGGCGGCCCATCCAGTCCGCCAGACGATCGGCCGGTACCGCAAGGATGCCGGTGTTGCCTTCAGTAATCGCCCGTTGTGCATCACTGGCATCTTTATGTTCGACGATGGCTGCGACCTTGCCGTCGGCATCGCGCACGATACGGCCATAACCGGTCGGGTCGTCCAGCTCGACGGTGAGCAGGCCCATCTGGCCCGGTACCACGCGCTTGAGCAGGCGCTGCAGGGTTTCCACTTCGATCAGCGGCACATCCCCGTAGAGGATCAGCACGGTGTCGGCCTTGATGAACGGCACGGCTTGCGCGGTGGCATGACCAGTGCCCAGTTGCTTGTCCTGCAATACGAAATTCAAGTCGTCGGCTGCCAGGCGCTCACGCACCGCATCGGCCCCGTGGCCAATCACGACGTGAATACGCTGTGGCTCCAGTTGCCGGGCGCTGTGGATAACATGGCCGAGCATGGAGTTACCCGCAACCGGGTGCAGCACTTTGGGCAGGGAAGAACGCATGCGGGTGCCCTGACCTGCGGCGAGAATGACGATTTCAAGAGACATGAATGGCTACCAATCCTGGGCGGTCCGGCTTCAGACCAAAGAAGTGTTTTGCAAAAAAAGAAAAAGGGTAGCCGAGGCTACCCTTTTTAATCAATCGCGCATGAAGCATGACGGCTTGGCCGCTTACTTCTTGCGGATCTGCTGGAGCGTGCGCAGCTGGGCTGCAGCCTCGGCCAGACGTACAGCAGCAGCGCTGTAGTCGAAGTCCGCACCTTTTTCGTGCAGAGCCTTCTCGGCAGCCTTGACGGCTTCCTGAGCGGAGGCTTCATCCAGGTCGCCAGCACGTTGCACGGTGTCGGCAAGAACCTTGACCATGTTCGGCTGAACTTCGAGGAAACCACCAGAGATGTAGAACACCTCCTTTTCCCCGCCCTGCTTGGTCAGAGTAATCGGACCGGGCTTCAAGCTGGTGATCAGCGGTGCGTGGCCCAAGGCAATACCCAGGTCACCCAACTCGCCGTGTGCAATTACCATCTCTACCAGACCGGAGAAGATTTCCCCTTCCGCGCTGACGATATCGCAATGGACTGTCATAGCCATCTGATTGCCTCAACCTGATGAGCGCCCGTTTCCGGGCGCCTGGATTACAGTTTCTTGGCTTTCTCGATCGCTTCTTCGATGCCGCCGACCATGTAGAACGCTTGTTCTGGCAGGTGGTCGTAGTCACCGTTGAGGATGCCTTTGAAGCCAGCAATGGTGTCTTTCAGGGAAACGTATTTACCCGAGGCACCGGTGAAGACTTCAGCCACGAAGAACGGCTGCGACAAGAAGCGCTGGATCTTACGAGCGCGGGATACCAACTGCTTGTCGGTTTCCGACAGTTCGTCCATACCCAGGATCGCAATGATGTCCTTCAGCTCTTTGTAACGCTGCAGCACGTACTGAACGCCGCGAGCGGTGTCGTAGTGCTCCTGGCCGATCACGTTCGGGTCCAGCTGGCGCGAAGTCGAGTCGAGTGGATCGACCGCTGGGTAGATACCCAGGGAAGCGATGTCACGGGATAGTACGACGGTGGCGTCCAAGTGGGCGAAGGTGGTCGCTGGCGACGGGTCAGTCAAGTCATCCGCAGGTACGTATACCGCTTGGATCGACGTGATCGAACCTTCCTTGGTCGAAGTGATACGTTCTTGCAGAACGCCCATCTCTTCAGCCAGGGTCGGCTGGTAACCTACTGCCGAAGGCATACGGCCCAGCAGTGCGGATACTTCAGTACCGGCCAGGGTGTAACGGTAGATGTTGTCGACGAACAACAGAACGTCGTTACCTTCGTCACGGAACTTCTCGGCCATGGTCAGGCCAGTCAGTGCTACGCGCAGACGGTTACCCGGCGGCTCGTTCATCTGACCGTAGACCAGTGCCACTTTGTCCAGAACGTTGGAGTCCTTCATCTCGTGGTAGAAGTCGTTACCCTCACGAGTACGCTCACCCACACCGGCGAACACGGAATAACCGCTGTGCTCGATGGCGATGTTACGGATCAGTTCCATCATGTTTACGGTTTTGCCTACACCGGCACCACCAAACAGACCGACTTTACCGCCTTTGGCGAACGGGCAAACCAGGTCGATAACCTTGATGCCGGTTTCCAGCAGGTCGTTGCCGCCAGCTTGCTCGGCGAACGAAGGTGCTGGACGGTGAATGCCCCAACGCTCTTCGGTATCGATCGGGCCAGCTTCGTCAATCGGGTTGCCCAGTACGTCCATGATCCGGCCCAGGGTCGCTTTACCGACCGGTACGGAAATGGCAGCGCCAGTGTCGACAACGTCCAGACCGCGCTTCAAGCCTTCGGTGGAACCCATCGCAATGGTACGAACTACGCCGTCGCCCAGCTGCTGCTGAACTTCCAGAGTAGTTTCCGCGCCTTGTACTTTCAGCGCGTTGTAGATGCTCGGTACGCTGTCGCGTGGGAATTCCACGTCGATAACGGCGCCGATGATTTGAACGATACGTCCGCTACTCATAGCTGGATCCTCTGAATATTTGAACCGTTAAACCGCGGCAGCGCCGCCGACGATTTCCGAGATCTCTTGGGTGATCGCAGCCTGACGCGCCTTGTTGTAGATCAGCTGCAAATCGCTGATCAGATCACCGGCGTTGTCGGTAGCGTTTTTCATCGCGATCATCCGCGCCGCTTGTTCAGCTGCGTTGTTCTCGACCACCGCCTGGTACACCTGCGACTCCACGTAGCGCACCATCAAGCCGTCAAGCAGCTCTTTGGCGTCTGGTTCGTAGAGGTAGTCCCAGTGGTGCTTGAGTTCCTGATCCGGGGTCGCCACCAGTGGAATCAATTGCTCCACGGTTGGCTGCTGGGTCATGGTGTTGATGAACTTGTTGGATACCACGGACAGGCGGTCGATCCGGCCTTCCAGGTATGCATCCAGCATCACCTTCACACTGCCGATCAAGTCATTGATCGACGGCTCTTCACCCAGGTGGCTGATAGCTGCAACGACGTTACCGCCGAAGTTGCGGAAAAAGGCCGCACCCTTGCTACCAACAACACACAGATCAATCTCGACGCCGTTTTCGCGGTTTACCGCCATGTCCTTGACCAGGGCCTTGAACAGGTTGGTATTCAAACCACCGCACAAACCACGGTCACTGCTCACTACCACATAACCTGCACGCTTGACGGCGCGCTCGATCATGAACGGGTGGCGGTATTCCGGGTTGGCGTTGGCCAGATGCCCAATTACCTGGCGGATACGCTCCGCATAAGGACGGCTAGCCGACATGCGCATTTGTGCCTTGCGCATTTTGCTGACCGCCACTTTCTCCATGGCGCTGGTAATTTTTTGCGTGCTTTTGATGCTCGCAATCTTACTGCGAATCTCTTTTGCGCCTGCCATGTAACACCTATCAGGTTAGCAAGCGGGAGCCTTGCGGCTCCCGCTGCGGCTTACCAGGTTTGGGTGGCCTTGAACTTCTCGATACCGGCTTTCAGGCCAGCGTCGATTTCGTCATTGAAGTCACCCTTCACGTTGATCTTGGCCATCAAATCGGCATGATCTCGGTTGAAGTAAGCAATCAGCGCTTGTTCAAAGCTGCCGACCTTGGCGATTTCGACGTCAGTCAGGAACCCACGCTCAGCGGCATACAGCGACAGCGACATGTCAGCGATCGACATTGGCGCGTATTGCTTCTGCTTCATCAGCTCGGTAACGCGCTGACCATGCTCAAGTTGCTTACGGGTCGCTTCGTCCAGGTCAGAAGCGAACTGGGCGAATGCCGCCAGTTCACGGTACTGAGCCAGAGCGGTACGGATACCACCGGAGAGCTTCTTGATGATCTTGGTCTGAGCGGCACCACCCACACGGGATACCGAAACACCGGCGTTCACAGCAGGACGAATCCCGGAGTTGAACATGGCCGATTCCAGGAAGATCTGACCGTCGGTGATGGAAATCACGTTGGTCGGAACGAACGCGGAAACGTCGCCAGCCTGGGTTTCGATGATCGGCAGTGCGGTCAGGGAACCGGTTTTGCCGGTCACTGCGCCGTTGGTGAACTTCTCTACGTACTCTTCGGAAACGCGGGATGCGCGCTCCAGCAGACGGGAGTGGAGATAGAACACGTCGCCTGGGTAGGCTTCACGGCCTGGTGGACGGCGCAGCAGCAGGGAAATCTGGCGGTAAGCCACTGCTTGCTTGGACAGATCGTCATAAACGATCAGCGCGTCTTCACCGCGGTCGCGGAAGAATTCACCCATGGTGCAACCGGAGTACGGTGCCAGGAATTGCAGCGCAGGAGATTCCGAAGCACTGGCAGCCACGATGATTGTGTTGGCCAGGGCGCCGTTTTCTTCCAGCTTGCGAACCACGTTGGCGATGGTCGATTGTTTCTGACCGATCGCTACGTAGACGCAGAAAATGCCGCTGTCTTTCTGGTTGATGATCGCGTCGATCGCCAGAGCGGTCTTACCGATCTGACGGTCACCGATGATCAGCTCACGCTGGCCACGGCCGACTGGGATCATGGCATCGACAGCCTTGTAGCCAGTCTGTACAGGCTGGTCTACCGACTTACGCCAGATCACGCCTGGAGCAACTTTCTCGACCGCGTCGGTCTCGGTGTTGCCCAGTGGACCTTTACCGTCAACAGGGTTACCCAGTGCGTCGACAACGCGACCCAGCAGTTCCTTACCAACCGGAACTTCCAGGATGCGGCCTGTGCACTTGGCGCTCATGCCTTCGGCCAGACTGGTGTACGCGCCCAATACAACGGCACCTACGGAGTCTTGCTCCAGGTTGAGGGCCATACCGTAGACGCCGCCCGGAAACTCGATCATCTCGCCGTACATTACGTCGGCCAGACCGTGAATCCGCACGATGCCGTCAGATACGCTGACGACAGTGCCTTCGTTACGGGCTTGGGAGGTCACATCGAGCTTGTCGATGCGGCCCTTGATAATTTCACTTATTTCGGAAGGATTGAGTTGCTGCATTGCTCTGCTGCCCCTTCAAACTCAAGATTTCAATGCTTCGGCAAGATTCGCGAGTTTGCCGCGAATCGAGCCATCGATAACCAGGTCGCCGGCGCGGATGACAACACCCCCAATAAGGGATGGGTCTTCCGCAACTTGCAGGCGCACTTCCCGGTCGAGTCGTGCACTGAGAACCTTGGCGAGTTTGTCTTGCTGTTCTTGGTTCAATGCAAAAGCACTGGTCACTTCAACGTCTACCGACTTCTCTTGCTCGGCCTTGTACAGGTCGAACAGAGCGGCAATCTCCGGCAAAAGCGGGAGACGGTCGTTTTCGGCAACGACGTGGATGAAGTTCTGCACTTTCACATCAAACTTGTCGCCGCACACGTCAATAAACGTGGCGGCCTTGTCTGCGCTCGTCAGTCGCGGGGCCTTGAGCACGCGCTGCATGGTGTCGTCTTGCGACACTGCTGCAGCCAGGCCGAGCATGGCTGACCAAGAGGCCAGCTGCTGGTGGGCCTGGGCGTGCTCGAAGGCTGCCTTAGCGTAAGGTCGGGCCAACGTGGTCAATTCTGCCATGATCGCCCTCGCTTAAATTTCAGCAGCCAGTTTGTTTACCAGCTCCGCGTGCGCGTTTTGATCGATTGTGGCACCCAGGATCTTCTCAGCACCGCCGACGGCCAGAGCACCCAGTTGGGCACGCAGCGCATCTTTGACACCGTTCAATTCCTGTTCGATCTCGGCCTGAGCCTGAACCTTCACACGGTCAGCGTCGATACGGGCTTTTTCAACAGCCTCTTCAACAATCTGGTTACCGCGTTTCTTGGCTTGCTCAATGATTTCAGCTGCCTGAGCCTTCGCTTCGCGCAGTTGCTGACCCGCTTTATCTTGGGCCAACTCCAGGTCGCGAGCTGCTCGTGCGGCAGCGTCCAGTCCATCCGCGATCTTCTTCTGACGTTCGTGCAAAGCCGCGATGACCGGAGGCCATACGAACTTCATGCAGAAAACAACAAAAATCAAGAACGCTAAGGACTGACCAATAATGGTTGCATTAATGTTCACGCCAATACCTCGCTCGTTCGTTGCACAACACACCAATCACTCGAAAAAACGAGTGATTAACCGGCGAGTTGACCAACGAAGGGGTTCGCGAAGGTGAAGAACAGAGCGATACCAACACCGATCATGGTCACGGCGTCGAGCAGGCCGGCAACGATGAACATTTTAACCTGCAGCATTGGAACCATTTCTGGCTGACGCGCGGCGCCTTCCAGGAACTTGCCGCCCAACAGGCCGAAACCAATGGCAGTACCCAGGGCGCCCAGGCCGATCAACAGTGCAACAGCGATAGCGGTTAGACCAACTACAGTTTCCATCTTTCCTCCCGACTTTTACGTCGTATGGTTTAGGTTTTTTAGATTTTAAAGCGGTAAAACAAATCGTTTCATAGCCCTGGTGGGCCACCTTCCCGTTTCACCGGGAAGGACATCAGACTAGTCGAGACTGGTCTTAATGGTTCTCTTCGTGCGCCATCGACAGGTAGACGATGGTCAGCATCATGAAGATAAACGCCTGCAGGGTGATGATCAGGATGTGGAACACAGCCCACGCCCACTGCAGAACAATGCCCAGGCCGCTAAGCCAGAGCAGGCCGCTGCCGAACATCACAGCGATCAGGATGAACACCAGCTCGCCGGCATACATGTTGCCGAACAGTCGCAGAGCCAGGGAAATCGGCTTGGCGATCAGGGTGACAAATTCCAGCAGGAAGTTCACCGGGATCAGCAGGGCTTGAACGAAGATGTTCTTGCTGCCGAACGGGTGCAGGGTCAGTTCGCCGATGAAGCCGCCGATGCCCTTGATCTTGATGCTGTAGAAAATGATCAACGCGAATACCGACAGGGCCATGCCCAGGGTAGCGTTAGGGTCAGTGGTCGATACCGCGCGGAATGGGATGTGCGGGTCGCCGGAGATCAGGATGGCCAACTGAGGAATCCAGTCGACCGGGATCAGGTCGACGGCGTTCATCAGGAACACCCAGACGAAGATGGTCAGTGCCAGCGGTGCAATCACCGGGCTACGGCCATGGAAGCTGTCTTTCACGCTGCCATCGACGAATTCGACCAATACTTCAACGAAGTTCTGCAAAGCACCTGGCTGACCGGAAGTCGCCTTCTTTGCCGCCATGCGGAAAATCAGGACGAAGATCAGACCCAATGCGACCGACCAGCCCAGAGTATCCAGGTGGAAAGCCCAGAAGCCCATTTCTTTGGCCTCTGCTGCGGAGTGGGCAAAGCCCCAGCCGCCGTTGGGAAGCTGACCGAAGGTCAGGTTCTGCAAGTGGTGCTGGATATAGCCCGAAGCGGTTGTTTCTGCCATGGTTGCCTCAAACGCCCTAAGGTTTCGAAAGTCTTGTTTTCATCAGCAGGGGAGCGAACCAGCTGACCAGTTGGGTCAACACGAAGACGCCGAATACAGCTAGCGGCGCCAATGGCTTCACACCTGCAAAGGTCAGTGCAAACAGCACTGCCGTCAAAATCAGTTTCCCTGCCTCGCCGGCATAAAAGGACCGGACGATAGCCTGGGCTGCCCGGGCGCCGGAAAACCGAAAGGCCCTGTGAGCAAAATACATATTGGGCAGCAAGGCTATCAGGCCTCCGCAGAGTCCTGAATATCCGGCTACGACCCCATGCCAGTACCAAAGCGCCAATGCGGCGATCAGCAAAATGACAAATTGGGCCAATAAAACCGGAAAAACGGCCAAGCGATGGAACGGCAACGTGTTTGGCGTGCGGGTTTCCATCACTCTTGCTCCTCAATGGTCGGCTGCCGGAAATCAATAACTTGGCATAATTTGTGCCGACAAAATGCGCGCAGAGTATAGGGGCGGTTCTGCCCCTATTCAACTGCCAGGTAGTGATTTCCGACTGCGCGCTACATAAGCAAATGTTTCAGCGGATGTGGGAAAGAACGCCCTGAAGCTCATCAAGGGAGTTATATCCGATAACCAATTGCCCTTTACCCTTCTTGCCGTGGCGAATTTGCACCGCAGAGCCCAGCCGCTCGGCCAGGCGCTGCTCCAGGCGCGCGATATCCGGATCAGTTTTGGTGGGTTCGACCGGTGCAGGTTTACCACTGAGCCACTGCCGAACCAGAGCCTCGGTCTGACGAACGGTGAGACCTCGTGCGACAACGTGTCGCGCCCCTTCAACCTGTTGATTTTCCGGCAACCCGAGCAAAGCACGGGCATGACCCATTTCCAGGTCACCATGGGACAGCATGGTCTTGATCACTTCCGGAAGCGCGATCAGGCGCAGCAGGTTGGAAACCGTGACACGGGATTTACCCACCGCGTCGGCCACTTCCTGCTGGGTCAGCTTGAATTCCTGCTGCAAACGCTGCAGGGCAATGGCTTCCTCGATCGGATTGAGGTCCTCACGCTGGATATTCTCGATCAGTGCCATGGCGATGGCCGTTTCATCCGGCACATCGCGCACCATCGCCGGGATGGTTTCCTGGCCGGCCTGCTGGCTGGCGCGCCAGCGGCGTTCACCGGCGATGATTTCAAACCGACCGCCGCCAATGGGGCGTACGACAATCGGCTGCATCACGCCCTGGGCCTTGATCGAGTTCGCCAACTCCTCCAGCGCCTGCGGGTCCATGTCCCGGCGCGGCTGGTACTTGCCACGCTGGATCAGGTCCAGGGGCAGGTGCTGCAGCTCACGGGAGTCGGCCTGCACCGCCTGCTCTTCCAGCGAAGTGACAGTCGGACCACTCAGCAGTGCATCCAGTCCACGTCCGAGACCTCGTTTCTTGACGGCCATGGGGATTCCTTAAGTTGGCTGGGCTGCAGCGGTGCGTGAGTTGCGACGTTGGCGACGAACCATCTCGCCGGCCAGCGCCAGGTAGGCAATGGCACCACGCGATGACTTGTCGTACGCCAGCGCGGGCATGCCATAGCTTGGCGCTTCGGCCAGGCGGATGTTACGCGGGATCACTGTGTCGTAAAGCTGGTCGCCAAAGTGTTCCTTGAGCTGCGCCGACACATCGTTCATCAGGCTCAGGCGCGGGTCATACATGGTCCGCAGCAGGCCTTCGACCTTCAGGTTCGGGTTGAGCAACTCAGCGATACGCTTGATGTTATCCACAAGGTCGCTCAAGCCTTCGAGGGCGAAGTACTCGCACTGCATGGGGATGATCACCCCATCGGCGGCAACCAGTGCGTTGAGCGTCAGCATCGACAGCGACGGCGGGCAGTCGATCAAAATGTAATCGTAATTCTCGCGGATCGGCGCCAGGGCGCTGCGCAGACGGCTTTCTTTCATCTGCATTTCCAGCAGCACCACTTCCGCCGCGGTCAAATCGCGGTTGGCCGGCAGCAACTGATAACCGCCGTGCTCGGAATAGTGCATGGCCTGGGCCAGGTCGCACTCGCCTATCAGCAAGTCGTAGACCGAGTTTTCCAGGCCGTGTTTATCCACACCGCTACCCATGGTGGCGTTGCCCTGTGGATCGAGGTCGATCAACAGCACCCGACGCTTGGTAGCGACCAGGGATGCTGCGAGGTTGATGCAGGTGGTGGTTTTACCCACGCCACCTTTCTGGTTCGCTATCGCGAATACCTTAGCCATTCTTGCTTGTGTTCCCAATCATGCCGTGCGGCGCAGTATCAGCAGATGGCGTTGGCCTTGGCAACCGGGTACGGCCAAGGCGTGTTCGCTATCGAGGTGGAAGTCTGCCGGCAATGCTAACAGCTCGTCGCTTGGATGAACGCCCTTCATTGCCAGCCAACGGGTGTTCAGGTCGCCCAGGTGGCGGGTCCAGTTGCTGAAGTTCTCCATGCTGCTGAAGGCCCTGGAAACAATTCCGTTGAAGGGCAGTTCAGGCGTGAAGGCTTCGACCCGGCTGTGGATAACTTGCAGGTTGTCCAGCTTGAGTTCGAGTTTGACCTGGGTCAGGAAACGGGTTTTCTTGCCGTTGCTGTCCAGGCAGGTCACTTGCGACTCGGGAAACAGGATCGCCAACGGGATGCCTGGCATACCGCCACCACTGCCAACGTCCAGCCAGCGACCGTTCTCGATAAATGGCATCACGCTCAAGCTGTCGAGCAGATGCCGCGAAACCATTTCATCGGGATCGCGCACCGCAGTGAGGTTGTAAGCCTTGTTCCACTTGATCAACAGGGCCAGGTAGCCCAACAGCAATTCGTGCTGGGTTTCGGTCAAGTGCACACCCAACTGGCGTGCACCTGTGGATAACTCTTCGGCGTGTTGCGAGGTGACCAACGAACTCAAGCGCTTTGCTCCAACTGACGGCCCGCGCCGCGTTTTTTCAAATGAATCATCAACAGCGAAATGGCTGCCGGGGTGACTCCCGGGATACGGGAGGCCTGGCCCAGGGTTTCGGGGCGAGTTATCCCCAGCTTGCTTTGAATCTCTTTCGACAGCCCGGAAATACCGGTGTAGTCGATATCCACAGGCAGCTTGGTGTCTTCACTGGCGCGCAGCCGAGCGATCTCGTCCTGCTGGCGGTCAATGTAACCGGCATATTTGGTCTTGATTTCGACCTGCTCGGCCACCTGTGGATCTTCTGCGCCGCCGCCCGTTACTTCGACCAGGCCAGCGTAGTCGATTTCCGGACGGGACAGCAGGTTCAGCAGGTTGTACTCGTGGGTCAGTGGCGTGCCGAATTTTTCGGCAATGGCATCGCCCTGCTCCGTGCCCGGGCGGACCCAGGTACTTTTCAGGCGCTGCTCTTCCAGTTCGATGCTTTCGCGTTTTTTGCAGAACGCTTCCCAGCGCGCGTCATCGACCAGGCCCAGCTCACGACCTTTTTCGGTCAGGCGCAGGTCGGCGTTGTCTTCGCGCAGGATCAGGCGATATTCGGCCCGGGAGGTGAACATCCGGTACGGTTCCTGAGTACCCAGGGTAATCAGGTCGTCGACCAACACCCCGATGTACGCTTCATCGCGACGCGGGCACCAGCTGTCTTTGCCCTGGGCGCGCAATGCGGCGTTGGTCCCGGCCAGCAAACCCTGGGCGCCGGCTTCTTCGTAACCGGTGGTGCCGTTGATTTGCCCGGCGAAGAACAGGCCGCCGATCACCTTGGTTTCCAGGCTGTATTTCAAGTCCCGTGGATCAAAGTAGTCGTACTCGATGGCGTAGCCCGGACGCACGATATGAGCGTTTTCCATGCCGCGAATCGACTGCACGATCTGAATTTGCACGTCGAACGGCAGGGAAGTGGAAATCCCGTTCGGGTACAGCTCGTGGGTCGTCAAACCTTCCGGCTCGATGAAGACCTGGTGGCTTTCCTTGTCGGCAAAGCGGTGGATCTTGTCTTCGATCGACGGGCAGTAACGCGGGCCGATACCTTCGATCACCCCGGAATACATCGGCGAACGATCGAGGTTGGCGGCGATGATTTCGTGGGTACGCGCATTGGTGTGGGTAATCCAGCAGCTCACCTGTTTGGGGTGCTGCTCCTTGGAACCCATGAACGACATTACCGGGATAGGCGTATCCCCGGCCTGTTCGGTCATCACCGAGAAATCCACAGAACGCCCGTCGATACGCGGCGGGGTCCCGGTTTTCAGGCGACCGACACGCAGTGGCAGTTCGCGAAGGCGATGAGCGAGGGCAATCGACGGCGGATCACCGGCGCGACCACCGGAATAGTTCTGCATTCCGATGTGGATAAGTCCACCGAGGAAGGTCCCCGTGGTCAGCACCACGGATTCTGCGAAGAAACGCAGACCCATCTGGGTGACAACACCGCGCACCTGGTCCTGCTCGACGATCAGATCATCCGCTGCCTGTTGAAATATCCACAGGTTGGGTTGGTTTTCCAGGGTTTCGCGTACCGCCGCCTTGTACAAAATGCGGTCGGCTTGTGCCCGAGTAGCACGCACGGCCGGGCCTTTGCGGCTGTTGAGCACGCGAAATTGAATACCACCTTTATCGGTAGCCATGGCCATCACACCGCCAAGGGCGTCGATTTCCTTGACCAGGTGGCTCTTGCCGATCCCACCAATGGCGGGGTTGCAACTCATGGCACCGAGGGTTTCCACGTTGTGCGTCAGCAATAGGGTTTTGACCCCCATGCGGGCTGACGCCAGTGCTGCCTCGGTACCGGCATGACCGCCGCCGATGACGATCACTTCAAAACGGGAAGGGAAATCCACCACGCACCTCGTGCCTGCTTATGTAGGTAATTAGGAATTGATTGGTTGAGCTGGTTTTAGAGCTTTGGCGGCAAGTATAGGGACTTAGCCCTTCCTAAAGAACCCTTTGCACAAAATTTAACCAGCTGTGGATGAATCACAGATAATAGAAATTAAAAGAGAGAAATTTATTAAATCTTTGTTTTTATGTTTATTTCTACTGAGCCTACTTTCTGTGGATAGATTGCTACAGCCCTTTATTTACGATGTGTACAGAGATTCAAAAGTCTGTGGTTAGGTGTCAAGGAGGCCCTTGGATAAGTGCTTTAAGCCTGTGGATTAAACAGGTGGTTATCCACAGAGGGGTTTTTACTCAGGTTTCGAGCCCTGTTATCAACTGGGCACAGGGGCGGTTATTCACAGGGCTTAATCCACAGAAAAGCCTCAGCCGCGGTAAATTTCGCCCACGGCAAGGCCACCTCGGGGCGAGGTTATTGTCAGAAAATACGCGGGAGTGTCCTGAAACGGACAAAACAGACAGGCACGAATGGCCTGTCTGTGAACAACGAAGGGCTATTTACCGATGCAGAAACTGGAAAAGATCCTGCCGAGCAGGTCATCGGAACTGAATGCCCCGGTAATCTCCCCCAGAAGCTGCTGTGCCTGACGCAAATCCTCGGCCAGAAGCTCTCCTGCCCCTGCCAGGGTCAACTGCGCACGGCCGTGCTCAAGGGCGGCACTGGCATGGCGCAGGGCTTCCAGATGCCTGCGGCGAGCACTGAAGCTGCTTTCCGAGGTCTGTTCGTAGCCCATGCAGGCCTTGAGGTGATCGCGCAGCAGCTCCAGGCCATCACCGGCAGACTTGGCGCTGAGGCTGATGGTGACATGGCCATCTTCGCTGACCTCCAGGGCAATCGCCTCACCCGTGAGGTCCGCCTTGTTGCGAATCAGCGTGACTTTGGCCGGATCAGGCCGCTGTTCAAGGAATTCTGGCCACAGGGCAAAAGGATCGACGGCCTCCGGCGCGGTGGCATCCACCACCAGCAGCACCCGATCCGCTTCACCGATAGCCTTGAGCGCCCGTTCCACACCGATTTTTTCCACCTGGTCATCGGTATCACGCAAACCGGCGGTATCGACCACGTGCAGTGGCATACCATCAATGTGGATATGTTCGCGAAGGATATCCCGGGTAGTACCTGCAATCTCGGTAACAATCGCCGCCTCACGCCCTGCCAGGGCATTGAGCAGGCTGGACTTGCCAGCGTTGGGCCGGCCGGCAATCACCACGGTCATGCCGTCGCGCAGCAGTGCGCCCTGCCCGGCCTCCTTCAAAACTGTGGATAACTCGTCCCGCACTTTGTCCAGCATGGCCAGGACATGGCCATCGGCAAGAAAATCGATTTCTTCTTCCGGAAAATCAATCGCCGCCTCGACATAGATGCGCAAACTGATCAATTGCTCGGTGAGGTTATGCACACGCAGGGAAAACGCCCCCTGCAATGAGCGCAGGGCATTGCGCGCAGCCTGTGCAGAACTGGCCTCGATCAAATCGGCAATCGCCTCAGCCTGGGCCAGGTCGAGCTTGTCATTGAGAAACGCGCGCTCGCTGAATTCACCAGGCCGTGCAAGACGGCAGCCCAACTGCAGGCAACGCTGTAGCAGCATGTCGAGGACGATAGGCCCGCCATGTCCCTGCAGTTCCAGCACATCTTCACCGGTGAACGAGTTTGGGCCCGGGAAATACAGGGCCAGGCCCTCATCCAGTACCTCAAGATCCTCGCCGAAGAAAGGCCCGTAATGCGCATACCGGGGTTTGAGCTCACGGCCACTGATCGCTTTAGCGGCAATGCCGGCAAGCGGCCCGGAAATTCGAACGATACCGACACCGCCCCGGCCCTGAGCGGTGGCGACGGCAGCGATGGTTTCACGAGGAGCGCTCATCAGCGGTTTCCCAGACAAAAGTGACAGAATGCAAAACGCCCCACGAGGGGGCGTCTTGAGTGGTTATCCACAGAGTAAGTTACGCCTCGGCTTTTTTGGCAGCCGCTTCGATCTTACGTGTGATGTACCACTGTTGAGAGATCGACAACACGTTGTTGACCACCCAGTACAGAACCAGACCAGCCGGGAACCACAGGAAGAAGAAGGTGAAGATGATTGGCATCATTTTCATCACCTTGGCCTGCATCGGATCCGGAGGTGTTGGGTTCAGACGCTGCTGGATGAACATGGTCGCGCCCATGATGATCGGCAGGATAAAGAACGGGTCTTTGATCGACAAGTCAGTTATCCACAGCATGAACGGCGCCTGGCGCATTTCCACGCTTTCCAGGAGTACCCAGTACAGCGACAGGAACACCGGCATCTGCACCAGAATCGGCAAGCATCCACCCAGCGGGTTGATCTTCTCTTTCTTGTACAGCTCCATCATGGCTTGCGACATTTTCTGCCGGTCATCGCCATGTTGCTCTTTCAACGCAGCCAGTTTCGGTGCAACGGCGCGCATACGGGCCATCGATTTGTAGCTGGCGGCCGACAGCGGGAAGAAAATCCCCTTGATCAGCATGGTCAGGAAGATGATCGACCAGCCCCAGTTACCGACGATGCTGTGGATATGTTGCAGCAACCAGAAGATTGGCTGGGCAATGAACCACAGGATGCCGTAATCCACAGTCAGTTCCAGACCTGGGGATAACTCCTTGAGGACGGCCTGGCTTTTCGGGCCGGCATACAAGGTGGCGCTGGTTTCAGCCTTGGCACCTGGCGCAACGGTCAACGCCGGGCCAGTGAAACCAATGATGTAGTTACCCTGGTTGTCCTTGCGGGTCTGGACCAGGTTGGCTTCGCCCCTGTTCGGGATCCACGCGGTTACAAAGTAGTGTTGCAGCCAGGCTACCCAACCACCTTGTACTGTTTCTTTCAGCGCGCCCTTGTCGATGTCTTTCATCGACACTTTTTTGTACGGCTCGTTACTTGTCCACAGGGCGGCGCCCAGGTAAGTCGCGGTGCCGGTGGCTGTGCTGGAAGACGGATCGGAGCTGCCATCACGCTTGAGCTGGGCAAACAGGTTGCCTGTCCAGGCCTTTTCGCTGGTGTTGTCGATCAGGTAAGTGACTTTCAGATCGTACAAACCGCGCGTGAAGCTGAAGCGCTTGATGTAATTGACGCCGTCGTGACTGAATTTCAGGTCGACGTTCAACTGGTTTTGGCCATCAGCCAGTTGATAAGTCTTCTGTTCGGTCGAATAAACCGGACGACCGGTAGCACGAGCATCAGGACCATCAGTGCCAGTCAGGCCGCTTTGTGCCAGATAAACACGCTCGCCACCATTGTCGAACAACTGGAAAGGAACATCCGGATGGTCTTGGCGACGTGGGTACAGTGGCAATTTCAGCTGGGCGATATCGCCACCCTGTGGATCGATCGCCAGGTCCAGTACATCCGTTTTGACGTGGATGAGGTCTTTATTGGTGATGACCGCGTTATCTACAGGGGTGCTGGTATCGGCATTCGCGCTGGGTACATCGGCACTGGCGGAAGCATTGTTACCCAACGGTGCATCTGCAATAGCAGGAGCAGACTGATTGGTAGCAACATTCTGAGTCGGCAGGGCAGCCTGGCCATAGTCCTGGTTCCATTTCAGAACCATAACGTAGGACACGATTGCCAGGGCGACGATCAGGATCGTGCGTTTAATATCCATGATTACTCGGCCATCGAAGAAGAACGGGAGGTAGGGATAGGCGGAACCGGGTCATAACCACCGGGATTCCACGGATGACAGCGACCTAAACGACGAAAGGTCAGCCAGCCACCGCGCAGAAGGCCATGATTTTCTATGGCTTCATACGCGTAGCAGGAACAACTGGGGTAGAAACGACAGTGGCTGGCCATCAGCGGACTAATGGCATAGCGGTAAAACTGGATCGGAACGAGGGCCAGTTTACGCATCAGTGCTGTCTACCCCTACAGTTTCGGGGCTGACTGCTGGAGTCGGCTTGCTGGTGCGAGCCAAACGTTTCCAGAGCTTGCCGAAATGCTGAATCAATTCGGGGTTTTCTACGTCCCCCAAGCCTTTGCGCGCGACGATAACAATATCCCAACCAACCAGAGTGTCCTGGTGGAGGCGAAACGATTCGCGCATCAGACGCTTGAGGCGATTGCGCTCAACGGAGAGCTTTACGCTCTTCTTGCCGATCACCAACCCGAGACGGGGGTGATCCAGATCGTTGTTACGCGCAAGGAGCAGGAGATTTTTCCCCGGAACCTTGCCGGTGGGGGAGTCAAAGACTGCCTTGAAGTGCCGGGGGGTTAGCAGACGCTTTTCCCGACTGAAGTCCTGACTCACCACCAGTACCGGATTATCAAACTGCCAGACGCGCACGACCTTTGGCGCGGCGACGCGACAGGACAGCACGGCCGTTCTTGGTAGCCATGCGAGCACGGAAACCGTGGGTACGGGCGCGTTTGATGGTGCTTGGTTGGAAAGTACGTTTCATGGCGTGTTACCTGGTTCGTCCACAACGGGCCGGAATGGCCCCCGTTTTAAGAGACCGGGGATTCTAGAGAAAGCAAGCCTCTAGGTCAATTTCCAACCAGCTATTCCTTCAATTAGATATCTGAGGGCATCAAGACCGATTCCGGGCGGTTCGACTTTGACGAGCAATGCCATAGATATAAAAATAAAGAAGGAAGTTATTTAAAGCTTTTCTGTAAAGCTTATAAAAGCTAGGGACGCGATCTTCTGTGGATAACTGCCTTGAGGCCATATTCCACGTGCTGTACAGAGAATGACAACACGGGGGAGAAACGGTGCTCTGCCTGTGCTGCGCTGTCGGATAAGCTGTGTGTGGAATGGGTAGTTATCCACAGGCCAGTTACCCACAGACTTTCGCCCCCACTTGTACAACGAGCTTAGGGGCGCTTATCCACAGAGCTTATGCACAGACCATTTGTCGCCTTTTTTACGCTTAAGGCATTGATTCTTGGCGGCCTCTGAGCAAGCTACATGTGGATAAGTGGACCGCTCGCCGCTACAATGGCGGCTGTTTTTGCCTCACCGGCTTTCAACTTAGGGGATATCCGTGTCAGTGGAACTTTGGCAGCAGTGCGTGGAGCTTTTGCGCGATGAGCTGCCTGCCCAGCAATTCAACACCTGGATCCGTCCACTACAGGTCGAAGCCGAAGGCGACGAGTTGCGTGTCTACGCACCCAATCGTTTTGTTCTCGACTGGGTCAACGAGAAGTACCTGAGCCGCGTTCTCGAATTGTTCGACGAACACGGCAACGGCATGGCTCCAGCACTCTCCTTATTAATAGGCAGCAAACGCAGCTCCGCCCCTCGCGCCGCGCCTAATGCGCCGCTGGCCGCCGCTGCATCGCACGCCCAGGCCACTGCGGCGTCGGTTAACCACGCACCCGCCCCCGCTGCGCCCGCCCCGAGCAAATCCGTGGCGCAAAAAAATGCGCCAATGAGTGAAGAGCCGTCCCGCGACAGCTTTGACCCGATGGCGGGAGCCAGCTCGCAGCAGGCGCCGGTACGCGCCGAACAGCGTACGGTCCAGGTCGAAGGCGCGCTCAAGCACACCAGCTACCTGAACCGCACCTTTACCTTTGAAAACTTCGTCGAAGGTAAATCCAACCAGCTGGCCCGCGCTGCGGCCTGGCAGGTGGCCGACAATCCCAAGCACGGTTACAACCCGCTCTTCCTTTATGGCGGCGTTGGCTTGGGTAAGACGCACTTGATGCACGCTGTGGGTAACCACCTATTAAAGAAGAACCCGAATGCCAAGGTCGTGTACCTGCACTCGGAGCGCTTCGTGGCCGACATGGTCAAGGCGTTGCAACTCAATGCAATCAACGAATTCAAACGCTTCTACCGCTCCGTCGATGCACTGCTGATTGATGACATTCAATTCTTCGCGCGCAAGGAACGTTCCCAGGAAGAGTTTTTCCACACGTTCAACGCCCTGCTTGAAGGTGGCCAGCAGGTCATCCTCACCAGTGACCGGTACCCCAAGGAAATCGAAGGTCTGGAAGAGCGCCTCAAATCGCGCTTCGGCTGGGGCCTGACCGTTGCGGTAGAGCCGCCGGAACTGGAAACCCGGGTCGCGATCCTGATGAAGAAGGCCGATCAGGCGAAAGTCGATCTGCCCCACGATGCGGCCTTCTTCATTGCCCAGCGCATTCGCTCCAACGTGCGTGAGCTCGAAGGCGCGCTCAAGCGGGTCATCGCTCACTCGCACTTCATGGGTCGCGACATCACCATCGAGTTGATTCGCGAATCCCTGAAGGACTTGTTGGCGCTGCAAGACAAGCTGGTCAGTGTGGATAACATTCAACGCACGGTGGCCGAGTACTACAAGATCAAGATTTCCGACCTGCTGTCCAAGCGCCGCTCGCGCTCGGTAGCGCGTCCCCGTCAGGTGGCCATGGCGCTCTCCAAGGAGCTGACCAACCACAGCCTGCCGGAAATTGGCGATGTGTTTGGTGGTCGCGACCACACCACGGTCTTGCACGCATGCCGCAAGATCAACGAACTTAAGGAATCCGACGCGGATATTCGCGAGGACTACAAGAACCTGCTGCGTACACTGACAACGTGATGAACACCAGCGCAGCTTATTAAGGCAAGGGACTAGACCATGCATTTCACCATTCAACGCGAAGCCCTGTTGAAACCCCTGCAACTGGTCGCAGGCGTCGTCGAGCGCCGACAGACCTTGCCGGTACTTTCCAACGTATTGTTGGTTGTCGAAGGCCAGCAGCTGTCGTTGACCGGTACCGACCTGGAAGTCGAACTGGTTGGTCGTGTACAGCTGGAAGAACCCGCCGAGCCCGGTGAGATCACCGTGCCTGCGCGCAAGCTGATGGATATCTGCAAAAGCCTGCCCAACGACGCGCTGATCGACATCAAGGTCGATGAGCAGAAGTTGGTGGTCAAGGCCGGCCGCAGTCGTTTCACCCTGTCGACCTTGCCGGCCAATGACTTCCCGACGGTGGAAGAAGGTCCAGGTTCGCTGACCTGCAGCCTGGAGCAAAGCCGCCTGCGCCGTTTGATCGAGCGCACCAGCTTCGCCATGGCCCAGCAGGACGTGCGTTACTACCTCAACGGCATGCTGCTGGAAGTCTCCGAAGGCATCATCCGTGCCGTGGCCACCGACGGTCACCGCCTGGCAATGTGTTCGATGAAGGCCGATATCGGCCAGCCGGACCGCCACCAGGTGATTGTGCCGCGCAAAGGTATCCTCGAACTGGCGCGCCTGCTCACCGAGCCGGACGGTAACGTCAGCATCGTCCTGGGCCAGCACCATATCCGTGCCACCACGGGCGAGTTCACCTTCACCTCCAAACTGGTAGACGGCAAGTTCCCGGACTACGAGCGCGTGTTGCCCAAGGGTGGCGACAAGCTGGTGATCGGTGATCGCCAGGCGCTGCGTGAAGCGTTCAGCCGTACAGCGATTCTTTCCAACGAGAAGTACCGGGGTATTCGCCTGCAATTGGCCAACGGCCAGCTGAAAATCCAGGCCAACAACCCGGAGCAGGAAGAAGCGGAAGAAGAAGTGGGCGTCGACTACAACGGCGGTTCCCTGGAAATCGGCTTCAACGTGAGCTACCTGCTGGACGTGCTGGGTGTGATGACCACCGAGCAGGTGCGTCTGATCCTGTCGGACTCTAACAGCAGCGCCCTGGTGCAAGAATCCGATAACGACGACTCGGCTTACGTTGTTATGCCGATGCGCCTGTAATCATGCTCAGCAGAAGCTAGATGTCCCTCAGTCGCGTCTCGGTCACCGCGGTGCGCAATCTGCACCCGGTGACCTTCTCCCCCTCCCCCCGCATCAATATCCTCCATGGCGCCAACGGCAGTGGCAAAACCAGCGTGCTGGAAGCCATTCACTTGCTGGGGCTGGCTCGTTCCTTTCGCAGCGCCCGCCTGTTACCCGTGATTCAGTACGAACAATTGGCGTGCACCGTGTTTGGCCAGGTTGAACTGGCGCAAGGCGGGCATAGTAGCCTGGGGATATCCCGTGATCGTCAAGGGGAGTTCCAGATCCGTATAGATGGGCAGAATGCGCGCAGTGCCGCACAACTGGCGGAAATCTTGCCCCTGCAATTGATCAACCCTGACAGCTTCCGCTTGCTGGAAGGTGCACCAAAAATCCGCCGGCAGTTCCTCGATTGGGGAGTGTTCCACGTGGAACCGCGGTTCATGGCCACGTGGCAGCGCCTGCAGAAGGCCCTGCGGCAGCGGAACTCATGGCTGCGGCATGGTACACTTGACGCCGCTTCGCAAGCGGCCTGGGACCGTGAACTGTGCCTGGCCAGCGACGAAATAGATGAATACCGCCGCACCTATATCAAAGCCTTGAAACCAGTCTTTGAACAGACCTTGAGTGAGTTGTTGGAACTCGAGGGCCTGACGCTGAGTTACTACCGTGGTTGGGACAAAGAGCGTGACTTGAGTGCAGTACTCGCCACCTCTTTGCAACGGGACCAGCAAATTGGCCACACCCAGGCAGGACCACAACGGGCTGATTTGCGCCTTAGGTTAGGCGCACATAATGCCGCGGATATCTTGTCCCGTGGCCAGCAGAAGTTGGTGGTGTGCGCGCTGCGTATCGCTCAGGGGCACTTGGTTAGCCAGGCCCGGCGCGGTCAGTGTATTTATCTGGTGGATGACTTGCCGTCCGAATTGGATGAGCAACACCGCCGCGCGCTATGCCGCTTGTTGGAAGACTTACGCTGCCAGGTATTTATTACCTGTGTAGACCACGAATTATTGAGGGAAGGCTGGCAGACGGAAACGCCAGTCGCTTTGTTCCACGTGGAACAAGGCCGTATCACCCAGACCCACGACCATCGGGAGTGAAGGCATGAGCGAAGAAAACACGTACGACTCGACCAGCATTAAAGTGCTGAAAGGTTTGGATGCCGTACGCAAACGTCCCGGTATGTACATTGGCGACACCGATGATGGTAGCGGTCTGCACCACATGGTGTTCGAAGTGGTCGACAACTCCATCGACGAAGCGCTCGCCGGTCATTGCGACGACATCAGTATCATCATCCATCCGGATGAATCCATCACCGTACGCGACAACGGTCGCGGCATTCCGGTAGATGTGCATAAAGAAGAAGGCGTATCGGCAGCAGAGGTCATCATGACCGTGCTGCACGCCGGCGGTAAGTTTGACGACAACTCCTATAAAGTCTCCGGCGGTTTGCACGGTGTAGGTGTGTCGGTGGTAAACGCCCTGTCGGAAGAACTGATCCTCACCGTTCGCCGCAGCGGCAAGATCTGGGAACAGACCTACGTGCATGGCGTGCCTCAGGCACCGATGGCAATCGTCGGTGATAGCGAAACCACCGGTACCCAGATTCACTTCAAGCCCTCGGCTGAAACATTCAAAAATATCCACTTCAGCTGGGACATCCTGGCCAAGCGGATTCGTGAACTGTCCTTCCTCAACTCCGGTGTGGGTATCGTCCTCAAGGATGAGCGCAGCGGCAAGGAAGAGCTGTTCAAGTACGAAGGTGGCCTGCGTGCGTTCGTTGAATACCTGAACACCAACAAGACTGCGGTCAACCAGGTGTTCCACTTCAACATCCAGCGTGAAGACGGCATCGGCGTGGAAATCGCCCTGCAGTGGAACGACAGCTTCAACGAGAACCTGTTGTGCTTCACCAACAACATTCCTCAGCGCGATGGCGGTACTCACCTGGTGGGTTTCCGTTCCGCACTGACGCGTAACCTGAACACCTACATCGAAGCTGAAGGCTTGGCGAAGAAGCACAAAGTCGCCACCACCGGTGACGATGCCCGTGAAGGCCTGACCGCGATTATTTCGGTCAAGGTTCCGGATCCGAAGTTCAGCTCCCAGACCAAAGACAAGCTGGTTTCTTCTGAAGTGAAGACCGCCGTCGAACAGGAAATGGGCAAATACTTCTCCGACTTCCTGCTGGAAAACCCCAACGAAGCCAAGCTGGTCGTCGGCAAGATGATCGACGCGGCACGGGCTCGTGAAGCGGCGCGTAAAGCCCGTGAAATGACCCGCCGTAAAGGTGCACTGGATATCGCTGGCCTGCCGGGCAAACTGGCGGACTGCCAGGAGAAGGACCCTGCCCTTTCCGAACTGTACCTGGTGGAAGGTGACTCTGCTGGCGGTTCCGCCAAGCAGGGTCGCAACCGTCGCACCCAGGCCATCCTGCCGTTGAAGGGTAAGATCCTCAACGTTGAGAAAGCCCGTTTCGACAAGATGATTTCCTCTCAGGAAGTCGGCACCTTGATCACCGCCCTGGGCTGTGGCATTGGTCGCGACGAGTACAACATCGACAAGCTGCGCTACCACAACATCATCATCATGACCGATGCTGACGTCGACGGTTCGCACATCCGTACCCTGCTGCTGACCTTCTTCTTCCGTCAGTTGCCGGAGCTGATCGAGCGTGGCTATATCTACATCGCTCAGCCGCCGTTGTACAAAGTGAAAAAGGGCAAGCAAGAGCAATACATCAAAGACGACGACGCCATGGAAGAGTACATGACGCAGTCGGCCCTGGAAGACGCCAGCCTGCACTTGAACGACGAAGCCCCGGGCATCTCCGGTGGGGCGCTGGAGCGCCTGGTAAACGACTTCCGCATGGTGATGAAGACCCTCAAGCGTTTGTCGCGCCTGTACCCTCAGGAGCTGACCGAGCACTTCATCTACCTGCCGGCCGTGAGCCTGGAACAGCTGGGCGATCACGCAGCCATGCAGGATTGGCTGGCCCAGTACGAAGTGCGCCTGCGCACCGTCGAGAAGTCGGGCCTGGTGTACAAAGCCAGCCTGCGTGAAGACCGTGAACGTAATGTCTGGCTGCCAGAGGTCGAACTTATCTCCCACGGCCTGTCGAACTACGTCACCTTCAACCGCGATTTCTTCGGCAGCAATGACTACAAGACTGTGGTTACCCTCGGCGCGCAGTTGAGCACGCTGTTGGACGACGGCGCTTATATTCAGCGTGGCGAACGCAAGAAACAGGTCAAAGAGTTCAAGGAAGCCCTGGACTGGTTGATGGCAGAAAGCACTAAGCGTCACACCATCCAGCGATACAAAGGTCTGGGCGAAATGAACCCGGATCAGCTGTGGGAAACCACCATGGACCCAGCCCAGCGTCGCATGCTGCGTGTGACCATCGAAGACGCCATTGGCGCGGACCAGATCTTCAACACCCTGATGGGTGATGCGGTCGAGCCACGTCGTGACTTCATCGAGAGCAATGCCTTGGCAGTGTCCAACCTGGACTTCTGATAACGCCATTGCGAAACCAAAAAAGGCCAACGTTTAACGTTGGCCTTTTTTATTGCCCAGATTTCGGGCGCTTCCAAAATGCTCCACGTGGAACATCGGCTATGCCGTAGCTGCGGTTACGCTCTCCAACCGGTAGCCATATCCATAGATGGTCAGTAACTGCCAACCCCGCTCTGGCGTCAGCCCCAGCTTGTTCCGCAGCCGATAGATATGGGTATCCAACGGTCGTGAAGACACCATCTCTTCATGGGTCCAGAAGCGTTCGTAGAGGTATTCCCGGGACAGCGGGCGAGCCAGGTTGGCAAACAGACAGCGTGCCAGGCGGTATTCCCGTTCGGTCAGGTTGATGGGACTGCCGGCGCGGGTGACGGTCAGTTCGGCATCGTCGAAGGTCAGGTCATTGAAGATCAACACATCAGTGGCCGTAGATTTCTGCAGGCCGTGACGACGCAACACTGCACTCACCCGTGCTTTCAGTTCGTTCGGCCGAAATGGCTTACTGACATAGTCATCTGCGCCACTGTTCAACGCCTGGACGATATCGCTCTCGGCATCGCGGCTGGTGAGCATGATCACGGGAGGCGGGGCTTCCATGTGTTCACGGGTCCAGCGCAGGATGGCGATACCACTCAGGTCCGGCAGTTGCCAATCGAGTACCAAGAGGTCGAAGGTTTCCCGACGCAACTGGCGCAGCAAGTCTTCGCCGCGTTCGAAGCAATGCAGCGTCCATGGCTGCTCCGAGGCACTTGGGATTTGTCGCAGTGTCTGTTCCACCCGCCGCAATTCGGCAGGTTCGTCATCCAGTATCGCGACACGCATGGCAGGGTCCTTTCTTCTTGAAGAGTATTGCAACGGTTGAGGAGAGCGTACTGGTTCACCATTGAATCTGAACAATTATGGCCAGTTTCTCATGCCCCTCGCATCTCTCGGTACGCTGATATCAGATAGCCCTAAGGCCGTTAAACATCGTGTACCCAGCTGGAAAGATACCGGCTCAAGCCCCTCAGGAAAAGGATCAATGGCAATCAGGTTTTATGCACTGTCGGGACACGTGAGTCTCGTGCAGAAGGTCAGAGTGTGGGGAAAGATGTTGATACTGGTTGCGGCAACGGGTTTTGGGACGGAAATGGTAGATGCGTGCAGTCCGGCACAGTCTGCGCCACTTGACGAAATTTCAGTGTACGCCGAGCCCGTAGACGGTCTTGGTTACGCTGGGCTCAGAGAGGTGGACGCCCCTCAGGCTTTTCAACACGGTAGTGTGCTCGACCAGGACCAACGTTGGATCTTCTGAATCTGAACAAATATTGCGCTACCGCCCTATGTACCACTCTTGTAGGTAAATTCTCTTTCGCTGAGTGACACACAGGAAGGGCGTGCGCGGGAAGCGCGCTCGATACAGGGACGTATTATCTGTAGACCGTGGTTCGCTACGGGCTGCTGTCGGAGGAATGTGAGGGACAGTATTTCTTCGATGTACATCCGGTTCGGCATCGTCGATCCGGCAGACACAGGGATGTGTCACCCTTCCTATTGCCTCATCCCTTCTACTACGGCTTTCGAGTTCGATGCGTCATCGGGTATCGTAGGCAAGCTTCAAGGTCCTGCCGCCGCAAGACGCTTTCTGAACGTACAGTCTGACGGACTTTTAGAACTAGAACCTTGATGAGTGCCATGACCCTCTTTCCTCGCCACTATTCCCTTTCTTCCCTGCTGGGCTCAAGCCTGGCCCTGGCGCTGGTTATCAACAGCCCGCAAATTCTGGCCAAGCCTGCACCTGTGCGTGCGCCCTACATTGATGACAACCTGATGTGCCGGGCACAACCGCTGCCGGCAGTGGTCCAGCACCTCAACGGTGAAGCCTGGAAGCTGGATGCCAAGGGCCGCCCCAGTGTGCTGGAAGAAGGCATGCTGATTGATGAACAGGAAAGCGTAAAAACCTCGCCGTCGGCGTTTGTCAGCCTGTTGCTGGGCGATGGTTCGCGGATTGTCCTGCCTTCCAGCTCGGAGGTGCGTTTGCACCTGGTGGAAGAACAGGCGATTCCCCAGGTGATCCTGCAACAAGGCCAGGTCGAGGCCTACGTGCTCAAGCGTACCAGCGACTATGACCGTTTTCAGATCGTGACACCCGTCGGCGTGCTCGGCGTGCGCGGCACGCATTTTCGTGTGCGTAACGACGATCAGCAATCGGTTGTAGAGGTGCTCAACGGCCAAGTGGCCGCCAGCCGCACCGAGCCGCTGCCCGTGGGCCGACAGGCCAAGAAAAAACTGCAGACGGGCCCGATTGAAGGTGAACTGAAGGTCGGTGCCCGACAAGGGGTGTTGCTCAAGCAGCAGGGCGAGTTGAAGACCATCGACCTATTGCCCGCCCCGCGTCTGATGGGCCAGGACGGCCAGAAAGGCGATGCGCCGGTCTGGACATTGTTCCTGCACCCGCAACCGGGTGCCCAGCGCTACCGTGCGCAAGTGGCCACCGATAAAACGTTCATGAATATCAAGCAGGAAAACTTCTCCAGTGAACCGCGCTTGAGCTTCACTGGACTCAAGGCCTCGTTTTATCACGTGCGCGTGTCGGCCTTTGATGAACAAGGACTGGAAGGAGAGGCAGGCGTTTATGACATCTTCTATTACCCCCCTGCCACCCGTGTGCAGTAGTACGCGGTGAAGTGGTGGCGCCGGGCTGAACAACGTCAGCCGACCCAGGCCCAACGCCTGTTCAATGGGTTGGTCCGGGAATGGCTGTGGATCAGCCTGCTGCTGCTACCAATGACGGCCCTGCTGTCCCTGAGCCCTGGGCTTTCCTTCAATAACCTGCTGTATGACAGCCTGCGGCGTCTGACGCCGTTGCCGGTGGACTCACGCATTCTGCTGGTGACCATTGATGACATGAGTCTCAAGGCGCTTGGCCAATGGCCGTGGTCGCGCCACCTGCATGCTGACCTGATTGACCGACTGAGTGCCGCCAAACCCGCCGGGATCCTGCTCGATGTAATCTTCAGCGAACCTGCGCGCGAGCCTGCCAATGATCAACGCCTGGCCCAGGCCATCTGCAATGCCGGCAATGTCCTGCTGCCGTTGATTCGCGAAGGCACGCCGCGCCTGGGGCAACCCCTCACGCAAATCCTCCCCGTGCAGCCCCTGCGTGATTGTGCCAGGGGGGTCGGTCATATCAACGTGGAAGCTGATAGCGACGGCATTGTGCGCAGCCTTTACTTGCGTGAGGGGCCGCCGGGGCAATTGGTCCCGCAGTTGGCGTGGCTGGCCTTCGAGCTGACTGGCCAGCCTGCGGATATGCCGGGGCTGTCAGTATCTTCTGATGCAACCGATTGGCAGCGGGACAACGCCATCCGCATTCCGTTTATCGCCGCCGACCACGGCTTTCCCAGCGTGCCGTACGTCAGCGTTCTGCGTGGCGAGGTCCCGGCTCAATTGCTGCGTGATCGGATCATCCTGGTGGGAGCGACCGCGCCGGGCATGGGTGATCGCTATGTGACGCCGCTTTCGGCCAGTGTCGGCACCACACCGGGCGTCGAGATCCAGGCCAATATCCTCAACGGGCTGCTGCAGGATCGCAGCATTACCGTCTTGCCTGGCTGGTTGGCCACCCTGCTGTCCACCTCGTGGGTGGCCTTACTGTTGGGCCTGCTGTTGTTGCGCCCGCGTTATGCCCTGTGGCTGACCCTGGGCTGCATGGGAGGTGCCCTCCTCGCTTCCTGGGGCATGTTGCGCCTGGGGCTCTGGTGGTCGCCAGCGGCCACGCTGATCGGCATGCTGCTGGGCTATCTGGTCTGGAACTGGCGCCGCCTGAGCGTAATCCTTGCCTACTTCGGCTGGGAACTGGCGCGCCTCGACAGCGAGCCCAAGGTGCTGCCGGAGCGTCGTCGTGCCGCTGTCAGCAAGGGGGACGTGTTGCAGGGGCGTATCGTGGCCCTGGAGCAAGCCGTCAGCCGTACCCGCGATACCCGGCGCTTTATGGCCGATGGCCTGGAATGCCTGCCCGTGGCTACGCTGATTACCGATCCCGCGGGAGAGATCCTGCTGGCCAATCGGATCGCCCGTGATGTGTTTGGCAACGAGCTGATTGCCGAGAACCTGCTGGAGCAATTGACGGCATTGGGCTATCCACCGCTGCAGGGGCAGGTACGCCCGCCGCTGTCGGCCCTGGAAATTGTCGAGTTCCGCGATATTCAGCAACGCAGCCTGCGCCTGGAACTGGCCCCGCTGTTACCCGCTGACGGTGATGTGGCACTGGGTTGGCTGTTGAGCCTGACCGACCTGAGTATCGAACGCGACGCCCAGCAGCAGCGCGAAACCCTGCTGCGGTTTCTCTCCCACGACTTGCGTGCACCCCATTCGGCAATCCTCGCGTTGCTGGATGTGCAGCGCCATGAAGCCTCAGACGTTGCGCTGGTATTTACCCAGATCGAACAGCAAGTGCGACGCGCATTGAATTTGACCGAATCGTTCGTTCAATTGGCCAAGGCCGAGTCCGATGGTTATCAGTTGGAGCCCAGCCTGTTTGCCATGCTGGTGCTCGACGCATTTGACCAGGTGGTGCTGCTGGCCCAATTGAAAAATATCCAATTGGTCCATGACCTGGACGCGGCCGGTGAGGAAATGGTCCTGGCGGATCAATCGTTACTCACCCGTGCCTTGTTCAACCTGATGGAGAATGCGATCAAGTACAGCCCAGCCGGCACCACGGTGACGGTGCGCCTCGAACGCAACGAGCAATGGCTGACCTGTCACATCCAGGATCAGGGCTCCGGTATCGCGGCCGAGGAGCTTCCTGAACTGTTCAGCCAATACCGGCGGTTTGTTTCGGCCCAGGGCAGCGAAGGGTTGGGGTTGGGACTGAGCATGGTCAAGGCGGTAGTGGACCGCCATGGCGGCCGGATCGACTGTGAGAGTGTGGTCGGTCAAGGCACGGTTTTCAGTCTGCGACTGCCGTTGTGGGAAGAGTCAAACGGCTGTGCATAAAAAACCGGCCACGAGGGCCGGTCTTCAACGGTCGAAAAAACTTATGCACGTTTTTCGGTGTTTTATTAGCTTAAGAAATATGTAATAAAATCATAAGCCTACAAGCTAAAAAACGCACTTTGCCAACAAACCGTACACAGGTTATCCACAGAACGTCAGGTCACCGGCTGGTCTTCTGCAACTGGCACTGGCGGCAGCGAACCCATGGCCCGTTGCTGCGCTTCATTCCAGGCGGCAGCGCGGTCATTGAGTGCCGCGATTGCACGCGGTCCTTCCCCTTCGGCATACATCGGTTCGCCGATCACCACGGTGATGGTGCCTTTACGCTTGGCCCAGCCTTCCTTGGGCCAGAACTTGCCGGCATTGTGAGCAATCGGCAGCACTGGCAGGTTGGCGTTGACCGCCAATGCCGTACCGCCTCGGGAGAACTTGCCTACAGTGCCAAAGGGCACGCGGGTGCCTTCCGGGAAGATCAGTACCCACACCCCATCCTTGAGCAGCTCGTCACCCTTCTTCGCCACATGCTTGAGCGCGGCCTTGGGGTTGTCGCGGTCGATGGCAATCGGTCGCAGCATGGCCATGGCCCAGCCAAAGAACGGCACGAACAGCAACTCACGCTTGAGCACCTGGCTCAGGGGCGAGAAATACGCAGAAAGGAAGAACGTCTCCCAAGTGCTCTGGTGGTTCGACAGGATCACGCAGGGCTGGTCCGGGACATTCTCGGCACCCTTGACCTCGAAACGGATGCCCAGAAACACCTTGCTCAGCCACAACGCACAGCGGCACCAATAGACGTTGATAAAGCGATAGCGCGCCTTGAACGGCAAAAAGGGCGCAATAAAAAAGCTCAGGGTGCACCAGAGAAACGAACTGGTGCCCAGCAGCAGGTAAAAGAAGAAGGTTCTGATGGCCTGCAAAATCGACATGGCAGCATTTACCGTTGCGGGACAACGCCCGCCTGTTAAAAGTGCACTCCCGAACAATCCTTGGTCAGGAAGTCGAGGGCGACTAGTTGTTGATAAGTTCTGCGGCAACCGCCGCCAGATCGTCAAAAATCAAGGTGCCTACCGGCAGGTTTTTCGCCTGGGTCTTGTCGCCTTTCCCGGTCTTTACCAAAACTGGCTGAGAGTCGACGGCTTTGGCCGCCTCCAGGTCACCGAGACTGTCCCCGACGAACCATATCCCAGCCAGGGGCACCTTGTAATGTTCTGAAATGATTTTCAACATGCCAGGCTTGGGTTTGCGGCAATCGCAGCCCTCATCCGGCCCGTGGGGGCAGTACACCACCAGCCCCACCTCACCGCCCTGCTCCGCCACCAACGCGCGCAGGCGCGCATGCATGGCGTCCAGGGTGGCGATGTCGTAGTAGCCGCGGGCAATGCCGGACTGGTTGGTAGCAATGGCTACCGTCCAGCCGGCCTTGCTCAACTGCGCGATGGCCTCGATCGAGCCGGGCAGTGGGATCCACTCCTCCACCGACTTGATGTAAGCGTCGGAGTCGTAGTTGATCACCCCGTCCCGATCGAGAATCAGCAGTTTCAACATGATCAGCTCAGCGTCGAAATGTCAGCGATATTGACGAACAAGCCGCGCAGGCGCGCCAGCATGGCGTAGCGGTTTTTCCGCACGCTGGCATCTTCGGCATTGATCATCACCGCTTCGAAGAACGCATCCACCGGCTCACGCAAGGTGGCCAGGCGCGCCAGTGCTTCGGCGTAGTTGCGCTCGGCGATCAGCGGCTTCACGGCGTTTTCTGCCTTGGCGATAGCCGAGTTCAGCGAGAACTCCTTGGCATCGGCAAACAGGCCAGGGTCGACATCCGCATTGCCCAGGCCTTCGGCCTTGCTCAGCAGGTTCGACACGCGCTTGTTCACGGCGGCCAGGGCGTCGGCTTCCGGCAGCTTGCGGAACGCTTGTACGGCTTGCACACGCTGGTCGAAGTCCAGTGCCGAGCCTGGTTGCAGGGCACGTACCGACAGGTAGACGGAAACGTCCACGCCTTCGTCTTCATAGCGCGCACGCAGACGGTCGAATACGAACTCCAGCACTTGCTCGGCCAGGCCGGCTTGCTTGACCTTGCTACCAAACTGGCCGACGGCAAATACCACGGCCTGGGTCAGGTCGAGGTCCAACTGCTTGTCGATCAGGATGCGCAGCACGCCCAGGGCCGCACGGCGCAGGGCATACGGGTCTTTGCTGCCGGTCGGCAACATGCCGATGCCGAAGATACCGACCAGGGTGTCCAGCTTGTCAGCGATGGCCACCGCGGCACCGGTCAGGGTGGTCGGCAGCTCGGCGCCAGCACCGCGCGGCATGTACTGCTCGTTCAGGGCCAGGGCGACGTCTTCAGGCTCGCCGTCATTGAGCGCGTAGTAGTAACCGGCAACGCCTTGCATTTCCGGGAACTCGCCGACCATCTCGGTAGCCAGGTCGCATTTGCACAGCAGGCCCGCACGTGCCGCCAGGGTGGCGTCGCCGCCAATGCGTGGCGCGATGTAGGCCGCCAGCTTGGAAACCCGCACAGCCTTGTCGTAGACGCTGCCCAGCTTCTCTTGGAACACCACGTTCTGCAGGCGCAGGTTGAAGTCTTCGAGCTTCTGCTTCTTGTCTTGCTTGAAGAAGAACTCGGCGTCAGTCAGGCGCGGGCGCACGACTTTCTCGTTACCGGCGATGATCTGCTGCGGGTCCTTGCTCTCGATGTTGGCCACGGTGATAAAGCGCGGCAGCAACTTGCCGTCCACATCCAGCAGGCAGAAATACTTCTGGTTGTCCTGCATGGTGGTGATCAGGGCTTCTTGCGGCACATCGAGGAAGCGCTCTTCGAACGAGCACACCAGCGGTACCGGCCATTCAACCAGCGCGGTCACTTCGTCGAGCAGGCTTGGCGGCACGATGGCCGTGCCTTCCTGCAGGCGGGCCAGCTCTTCGGTGCGCTTGCTGATCAGCTCGCGACGCTCGTTGGCATCCGCCAGCACATAGGCTGCACGCAGGTCGTTGAGGTAGTTGGCCGGCGAAGTGATGCGCACGTTTTCCGGGTGGTGGAAGCGGTGGCCACGGGAGTCGCGGCCGGCCTTCTGGGCCAGGATAGTGCAGTCGATGACTTGATCACCGAGCAGCATCACCAACCATTGGGTCGGACGTACGAATTCTTCCTTGCGTGCACCCCAGCGCATGCGCTTGGGGATCGGCAGGTCATTGAGGGAATCTTCAACGATGGTCGGCAACAGGCTGGCGGTTGGCTTGCCCTTGATGACCTGGCTGAACCGCAGTTTCGGGCCGCTCTGGTCGATCTCGCTCAGCTCGACGCCACACTTCTTGGCAAAACCAAGGGCTGCCTGGGTCGGGTTGCCTTCGGCATCGAAAGCGGCCTGGCGTGGCGGGCCGTCGAGGTTGATGTTGCGGTCCGGCTGCTGGGTTTCCAGCGCGGTCAGCAATACCGCCAGGCGACGTGGCGCGGCGTAGACCTTCTTGGCTTCAAACTTCAGGCCGGCAGTCTGCAGGCCTTTTTCGATACCGGCCAAAAATGCATCGGCCAGGGTGTTCAGGGCCTTGGGTGGCAGCTCTTCGGTGCCCAGTTCAACCAGGAAATCTTGAGCACTCATTGTGCAGCCTCCAGCTTAGCCAACACTTCATCACGCAGGTCCGGGGTTGCCATCGGGAAGCCCAGCTTGGCGCGAGCCAGCAGGTAGGCTTGGGCGACGGAACGCGCCAGGGTGCGTACACGCAGGATGTATTGCTGGCGCGCGGTTACCGAGATGGCACGGCGGGCGTCCAGCAGGTTGAAGGTGTGGGATGCCTTCAGGACCATTTCGTAGCTCGGCAACGGCAGCGGCTGATCCAGTTCGATCAGGCGCTTGGCTTCGCTTTCGTAGAAGTCGAACAGTTCGAACAGCTTCTCGACGTTGGCGTGTTCGAAGTTGTAGGTCGACTGCTCCACTTCGTTCTGGTGGAACACATCGCCGTAGGTCACTTTGCCGAACGGGCCGTCAGCCCACACCAGGTCGTAGACCGAGTCCACGCCTTGTAGGTACATGGCCAGGCGCTCGAGACCGTAAGTGATCTCGCCGGTCACCGGGTAGCACTCGATGCCGCCCGCTTGCTGGAAGTAAGTGAACTGCGTGACTTCCATGCCGTTGAGCCAGACTTCCCAGCCCAGGCCCCAGGCGCCGAGCGTTGGCGACTCCCAGTTGTCTTCGACGAAACGAATGTCGTGGACCAGCGGGTCCAGGCCGACATGTTTCAGCGAGCCCAGGTACAGCTCCTGGAAGTTGTCCGGGTTTGGCTTGAGGACGACCTGGAACTGATAGTAGTGCTGCAGGCGGTTGGGGTTTTCGCCGTAGCGGCCGTCAGTCGGGCGACGACTGGGCTGCACATAAGCGGCGTTCCAGGTTTCCGGGCCGATGGCCCGCAGGAATGTTGCGGTGTGGAAAGTGCCGGCGCCTACTTCCATATCGTAGGGCTGAAGTACCACACAACCTTGCTCGGCCCAGTATTGCTGGAGGGCGAGGATCAAGTCTTGGAAGGTACGCACGGCTGGCGTAGGCTGGCTCACAAAATTCACCTGTTACTTGGGCTGCGATTTAAAGGGCGGGAGTATACCCGATTCGGCCCCGCCACCACTCCCTGGAGCCTTATGCCACGCTGCTTTTGGTGTTCTGAAGATCCGCTGTACATGGCTTATCACGATCAAGAGTGGGGAACGCCGCTGCGCGATGCGCAGGGTTTGTTCGAGTTGCTTTTGCTCGAAGGGTTCCAGGCGGGCCTGTCCTGGATCACCGTTTTACGCAAACGCGAGCATTATCGAAAGGTCTTGTTCGGTTTTGATCCAAAGCGCCTGGCGCAGTTGAGCGATGCCGAGATCGAGCAGTTGATGCTCGACCCAGGCATTGTGCGCAACCGCTTGAAACTCAATGCCACCCGGCGCAATGCCGCGGCCTGGCTGGCGCTGGAGGATCCGGTGGGGTTGCTCTGGTCGTTTGTCGGCGGCGTGCCCAAGGTCAATCATTTCAAGGATCGCAGCCAGGTCCCGGCGATTACGCCAGAGGCCGAAGCCATGAGCAAAGCCCTCAAGAAAGCCGGTTTTACGTTCGTCGGGCCGACCATCTGCTACGCGTTCATGCAGGCCTCAGGCATGGTCATGGACCACACCCAGGACTGCGACCGTTACGCGGACTTGGTCAACGCCGGTTAGAATGGCCGCTTTGCGCACCACACACGATCAGGAGTGACCTGTGGAAAAGTTAAAAGGCGCCTTGCTGGTAGGCGCTCTGCGATTGTTTGCCCTGCTGCCCTGGCGCGCTGTGCAAGCCGTGGGTTCGGCGATTGGCTGGATCATGTGGAAAACCCCCAACCGCTCCCGCGACACGGTGCGGATCAACCTCTCCAAGTGTTTCCCGGACATGGACCCGGCCGAGCGTGAGCGCCTGGTGGGCCAGAGCCTGATGGATATCGGCAAGTCCCTGACCGAAAGCGCCTGCGCCTGGATCTGGCCGGCCCAGCGCTCCATCGACCTGGTGCGCGAAGTCGAAGGCCTGGAAGTGCTGCAGCAAGCCTTGGCCTCGGGCAAAGGCGTGGTCGGCATCACCAGCCACCTGGGCAACTGGGAAGTGTTGAACCACTTCTATTGCAGCCAGTGCAAACCGATCATTTTCTACCGCCCGCCCAAGCTCAAGGCAGTGGATGACCTGCTGCGCAAGCAACGCGTGCAACTGGGCAACCGAGTGGCGGCGTCGACCAAGGAAGGCATCCTCAGCGTGATCAAGGAAGTGCGCAAGGGCGGCCAGGTGGGGATTCCTGCAGATCCGGAGCCGGCGGAATCGGCCGGGATTTTCGTACCGTTCTTCGCCACCCAGGCGCTGACCAGCAAGTTCGTGCCGAACATGCTCGCCGGCCATAAGGCGGTGGGTGTGTTCCTGCATGCCCTGCGGCTGCCGGACGGCTCGGGCTACAAAGTGATCCTGGAAGCGGCGCCGGAAGACATGTACAGCACCGACACGGCCACCTCCTGCGCGGCGATGAGCAAGGTGGTGGAGCGTTATGTCGGCGCCTACCCGAGCCAGTACATGTGGAGCATGAAGCGCTTCAAGAAACGCCCGCCAGGCGAGGCGCGTTGGTACTGATTCGCGACTGACTCAAGGTCGATGCAAAACCAATGTGGGAGCGGGCTTGCTCGCGAATGCAGAGTCTCAGTCACTGAATGTGTAGCTGATACACCGCATTCGCGAGCAAGCCCGCTCCCACATTTGTGATCTCCATTCAGGCTTGGCGGTCGAGTTTCTTCAGGAACACCGTCATCTCTTTCTCGGCCTGCTTGTCGCCGTGGGCCTGGGCCGCTGTAATCCCCTGCTCCCATGCCTGGCGTGCTGCGCTTTTATCGCCCAGCGCAGCGTGTGCCTTGCCCAGCAGCTTCCACGCCGCCGAATACTTCGGGTCAAACCCGACGCACCTCTGCAAATGCTCGGCCGCCTTGGCGTTGTCTTTCAGGTCCAGGTAACCCTTGCCCAAGCCAAAGCGCAGCAGCGAGTTATCCACACCCTTGGCGAGCATTTTTTCCAGGGATTCGAGCATGTCGGTCTCTCCGTCAGATCAGAAAAAGCTCAACCCCACGTGGAACAGCTTCTCCACATCGCGGATATGTTTTTTATCCACCAGGAACAGAATCACATGGTCACCCGTGGCGATTACCGTGTCGTCATGGGCGATGATCACTTCTTCATCGCGGATGATCGCGCCAATGGTGGTGCCCGGTGGCAAGCCGATATCGCGAATCGCCCGGCCGATCACCTTGCTCGACTTGGAGTCACCATGGGCAATCGCCTCGATGGCTTCCGCCGCGCCGCGCCGCAATGAGTGCACGCTGACGATATCGCCGCGCCGCACGTGGGCCAGCAAGGTGCCGATGGTGGCCAGTTGCGGGCTGATGGCAATGTCGATGTCGCCGCCCTGGATCAGGTCCACATAGGCCGGGTTGTTGATGATGGTCATCACCTTCTTCGCCCCCAGCCGCTTGGCCAGCAGCGATGACATGATGTTGGCCTCGTCATCGTTGGTCAGGGCCAGGAAGATATCCGCGTCGGCGATATTTTCTTCCATCAGCAGGTCACGATCCGACGCGCTGCCTTGCAGCACCACGGTGCTGTCGAGGGTATCGGACAAGTAGCGGCAGCGCGCGGCGTTCATCTCGATGATCTTCACCTGGTAGCGGCTTTCGATGGCCTCGGCCAGGCGTTCGCCAATCTGCCCGCCGCCGGCGATGACAATGCGCTTGTAGCTCTCGTCGAGCCGGCGCATTTCGCTCATCACGGCACGGATATTGGCCTTGGCGGCGATGAAGAAGACTTCGTCGTCGGCTTCGATCACCGTGTCGCCCTGGGGCAGGATCGGCCGGTCGCGGCGGAAAATCGCGGCTACGCGGGTTTCCACATTCGGCATATGTTCGCGCAGCTGGCGCAGTTGCTGGCCCACCAGCGGCCCGCCGTAGTAGGCCTTGACCGCCACCAGTTGCGCCTTGCCTTCGGCAAAGTCGATCACCTGCAGTGCACCGGGGATTTCGATCAGGCGCTTGATGTAGTGGGTGACCACCTGCTCCGGGCTGATCAGCACGTCCACCGGAATCGCGTCGTTGTCGAACAGCCCGGCGCGGGTCAGGTAGGCCGCTTCACGCACCCGGGCGATCTTGGTCGGGGTGTGGAACAGGGTGTGAGCGACCTGGCAGGCGACCATGTTGGTCTCGTCACTGTTGGTCACCGCCACCAGCATGTCGGCATCGTCGGCACCGGCCTGACGCAACACAGTGGGGAACGAGGCGCGGCCCTGGACCGTGCGGATATCCAGGCGGTCACCCAGGCCACGCAGGCGTTCGGCGTCGGTGTCGACCACAGTAATGTCGTTGGCTTCACTGGCCAGGTGCTCGGCCAGCGTACCGCCGACCTGCCCTGCGCCGAGGATGATGATCTTCATCCGGTCACTCCCTTAAAAATCATTCAACCGCGTGCAGCGGCAATCTTGATCAGCTTGGCGTAATAGAAGCCATCGTGCCCGCCTTCCTGCGCGAGCAACTGGCGGCCGTGGGACTGCTTGATGCCGGCGGTGGTGGCAATGTCCAACTCCCGCGCGCCGCTGGTGCGGGCGAGGAAGGCTTCGATCACTTCGGTGTTTTCGGTCGGCAACGTCGAGCAGGTGGCGTAGAGCAGGATGCCACCGACCTCCAGCGTCGGCCACAACGCGTCCAGCAACTCGCCTTGCAGCACAGCCAGGGCGGCGATGTCGTCGGGTTGGCGGGTCAGCTTGATATCCGGATGGCGGCGGATCACACCGGTGGCGGAACATGGCGCGTCCAGCAGGATGCGCTGGAACGGCTTGCCATCCCACCAGGTGGCGGTGTCGCGCCCATCGGCGGCAATCAGCTCGGCGTCCAGGCCCAGGCGCGCAAGATTTTCGCGCACGCGTACCAGGCGCTTGGCTTCCAGGTCGACGGCGACGACGCCGGCCAGGCCGGGCTCGACTTCCATGATGTGACAGGTCTTGCCGCCCGGCGCGCAGCAGGCGTCCAGCACCCGTTGGCCCGGCGCCAGGTCAAGCAGGTCGGCGGCCAGTTGCGCGGCTTCGTCCTGCACACTGATCCAGCCTTCGGCAAAGCCTGGCAGGCTGCGCACATCGCCTGCGGTCTCCAGCACGATGCCGTCCTGGCTGTACACACAGGCGCTGGCATTGATGCCGGCCTCTGCCAGTAATTGGAGATAGGCATCGCGGCTGTGATGGCGACGATTGACCCGCAGAATCATTGGCGGGTGGGCATTGTTGGCGGCGCAGATGGCTTCCCACTGCTCTGGCCAGAACGCCTTGAGGGATTTTTGCAGCCAGCGCGGGTGCGCAGTGCGCACTACCGGGTCGTGTTCGAGCTCGGCCAGCAACCCCTCGCTTTCGCGCTGGGCGCGGCGCAGCACGGCATTGAGCAAGGCCTTGGCCCAGGGCTTTTTCAGCTTGTCGGCGCAGCCTACGGTTTCGCCGATGGCGGCGTGGGCCGGCACCCGGCTGTAGAGCAATTGGTACAGCCCCACCAGCAGCAACGCCTCGACGTCGGCATCGGCGGCCTTGAACGGCTTTTGCAGCAGCTTGGCCGCCAGCGCCGACAGACGCGGCTGCCAGCGGGCGGTGCCAAAGGCCAAGTCCTGGGTGAAGCCGCGATCACGGTCTTCGACTTTATCCAGTTGCACCGGCAACGAGCTGTTCAGGGAGGCCTTGCCATTGAGCACGGCGGCCAGGGCCTTGGCGGCGGCCAAACGCGGGTTCATCAAGCGTCCACTCCGAGGATGATGCCGGGGGCAAATTTCTCACGACGGCTGTTGAACAAATCACTGAAGTTCAGCGCCTTGCCACCGGGCAATTGCAGACGGGTCAGACACAGTGCCTGTTCGCCGCAGGCCACCAGCAGGCCTTCCTTGCTGGCGCCGATGATTTCACCGGGGGCGCCGCTGCCTTCGGCCAGGGTGGCGGCGAGGACTTTCAAGGCTTCGCCATTGAGGGTGCTGTGGCAGATCGGCCACGGGTTGAAGGCGCGTACCAGGCGCTCCAGCTCCACGGCCGGGCGGCTCCAGTCGATGCGTGCTTCGTCCTTGTTCAGCTTGTGGGCGTAGGTGGCGAGGCTGTCGTCCTGCGCTTCACCCTGCAAGGTGCCAGCAGCGAGACCGGCAATCGCCTCTACCACCGCAGGCGGGCCCATCTCCGCCAGGCGGTCGTGCAGGCTGCCGCCGGTGTCCTGTGCGGTGATGGGCGTGGTGACCTTGAGCAGCATCGGCCCGGTGTCCAGGCCGGCTTCCATGCGCATCACGGTCACGCCGCTTTCGGCGTCACCGGCTTGCACCGCGCGCTGGATCGGCGCCGCACCGCGCCAGCGCGGCAGCAGCGAGGCATGGCTGTTGATGCAGCCCAGGCGCGGGATATCCAGCACCGCCTGGGGGAGGATCAGGCCGTAGGCCACCACCACCAGCAGGTCCGGCTGCAGCGCGGCCAGTTCAGCCTGGGCCTCGGCATTGCGCAGGGTTGGCGGTTGCAGCACGACAATGCCGTGTTCCAGGGCAAGCTGCTTGACCGGGCTGGGCATCAGTTTTTGCCCACGGCCGGCCGGGCGATCCGGCTGGGTGTACACCGCGACGATTTCATAAGGGCTGGCAAGCAGGGCCTTGAGGTGTTCGGCGGCAAATTCAGGGGTGCCGGCAAAAACGATGCGCAGTGGCTCGGTCATGGGAAACGTCTCACAAAAGAAAAAGGCTTGCCGGAGCAAGCCTTTGAAAGAAGGGAATCAAGCTTGCTGGCGATGCTTCTTTTCCAGTTTCTTCTTGATCCGGTCGCGTTTGAGCGTGGACAGGTAATCGACAAACAGCTTGCCGTTGAGGTGGTCGCACTCATGCTGGATGCACACCGCCAACAGGCCTTCGGCAATCAGCTCGAAGGGTTTGCCATCGCGGTCCAGGGCCTTGATCTTGACGCGCAGCGGGCGCTCGACGTTCTCGTAGAACTCCGGCACCGACAGGCAGCCTTCCTGGTATTCGCCCATCTCGTCGGTCAGCGGCTCGAACTCCGGGTTGATGTACACCCTCGGTTCGCTGCGGTCTTCGGACAGGTCCATGACCACCACGCGCAGGTGCACGTTGACCTGGGTCGCGGCGAGGCCGATGCCCGGTGCTTCATACATTGTTTCAAACATGTCATCGACCAACTGACGAACCTTGTCGTCCACTACGGCCACCGGTTTGGCGATAGTGCGCAGGCGCGAGTCCGGAAATTCGAGGATGTTCAAAATAGCCATAAGCGTAATTGCTGCACATGTGAGGTAAAGGCAAATCGGCGTCGGGACACCCGCACGGCCGGTGTGAAACGCTCGCAGGCCGCGAAGGCCAGGCATTTCACGCGAACCCACATAATAAAGGAGATTGCCCCCATGAGGAAATCGCTACTCGTCTTCAAAACAGGCGGCCCGGTTGGGCGGCAATAACCAGTTGCAATAATTAGCCTGCTAAAGAAGTTACCAACAGAGTTATCCACAGCTTGTTCCTGATCAAGGATGATCATATGTCAGTCATTCATACCCCGGATATTTCCCCTGCCGAGCTCGAAGCCCGCCTGCGTTTGCACCGTATGCCGGAGTTGGGGCCAAGGCGTTTTAAAACATTGATCGAGGCCTTTGGCTGCGCCTCAAAAGCCATCGGCGCGCCAGCCAGTGCCTGGCGCTCCCTGGGGTTGCCGGCGGCCTGCGCCGAAGCCCGGCGCAGTGCGCAAGTGCGTGATGGCGCCAGCGCCGCATTGGCCTGGCTAGAGCGCCCGGCCCAGCATTTGTTGATGTGGGACCAGCCCGACTACCCAGCCTTGCTGGCCGAACTGGACGATGCGCCGCCGTTATTATTCGTGGCCGGCACGCCCGCTATCCTGGAAAAACCGCAGTTGGCCATGGTCGGCAGCCGACGCGCTTCGCGCCCTGGAATGGATACGGCGGCAGCCTTTTCCCGCAGCCTGGCGAGCGCCGGTTTTGTCATCACCAGTGGGTTGGCCCTGGGAATTGATGGGGCCGCCCATCAGGCGGCATTAGATGTCGGAGGGCAGACTATCGGGGTGCTGGGCACCGGCCTGGAAAATTTTTATCCACAGCGCCACCGCCGGCTCGCCGAGGCAATGATTGCTCAGGGCAGCGCGGTGGTTTCCGAGTTTCCGCTGGACGCCGGCCCCCAGGCTGGAAACTTCCCACGACGCAACCGCATTATCAGTGGTCTGTCCCTGGGCGTGCTGGTGGTGGAAGCCAGCGTGGCCAGTGGCTCGCTGATTACTGCGCGGCTGGCCGCCGAGCAGGGGCGCGAGGTGTATGCGATACCGGGCTCGATTCATCATCCGGGGGCCCGGGGCTGCCATCAGTTGATCCGTGACGGTGCGGTGTTGGTGGAAACCATCGAACACATTCTTGAAGGGTTGCGCGGCTGGCAGGCGTTGTCGCGGCCCGCGCCGGTGGCCGTGACCCACCCGCTGGTGGCGCTGCTGCACGCGGCGCCCCAGACCAGTGAAAGTTTGGCCATTGCCAGCGGGCAAAGCCTGTCCCAGGTGTTGGTGAGCCTTACCGAACTGGAGCTGGAGGGCCGGGTGATCTGTGAAAGCGGCCGCTGGCTCGCGCGCAGTTAGGTTTTGTTACGAAGATCGGTAAACTGCGCAGAGCTTTAGTCCGGAGAGTGAGTAATGGTCAACAGGTGGCGTGTGCAACAAGCCGCACGAGAAGTTCGCGCTGGCGCGGTGATTGCCTATCCGACCGAGGCTGTGTGGGGCCTGGGCTGCGACCCGTGGAACGAAGAAGCGGTAGATCGCCTGCTGGCGATCAAGGGCCGCTCGGTGGATAAGGGCTTGATCCTGGTCGCCGACAATATCCGGCAATTCGATTTTCTATTCGAAGACTTCCCGGACACCTGGATCGACCGCATGGCCAGTACCTGGCCGGGGCCCAACACCTGGCTGGTCCCCCACCAGGACCTGCTGCCTGAATGGATTACCGGTAAGCACGACACGGTAGCGTTGCGGGTCACTGATCACCCGCTGGTGCGGGATTTGTGTTCGCTGGTGGGGCCACTGATCTCCACCTCGGCCAACCCCCAGGGCCGGCCGGCGGCGCGCACGCGGATCCGGGTAGAGCAGTATTTCCGGGGGCAGGTAGACCTGGTGCTGGGTGGGCGCCTGGGTGGGCGCAAGAACCCTAGTTTGATTCGGGATCTGGCGACGGGCGAGGTTCGGCGCCCGTCCTGAGACCCAGGCGTGGCTATCGCGAGCAAGCTCGCTCCCACATTCGACCGATTTCCAGCATGGGAATGCGCTCGAATGTGGGAGCGGACTTGCCCGCGATAGCGGTCTGCCAAACCATCGAGATCCTATGGCAACAAAATGGTCGACCCCGTCGTCCGCCGCCCCGACAACTCCACCTGCGCCTTCGCCGCGTCCGCCAGGGAATACCGCTGGTTGATATCAATGCGCACCTTGCCGCTTTCGATCATGCCAAACAGATCGTCAGCCATGGCCTGCAGGTTCTGTGGCGTATTGGCGTAGGTCGCCAGTGTTGGCCGGGTGACATACAGCGAGCCTTTGGCGGCCAGAATACCCAGGTTCACCCCCTCCACCGCGCCCGACGCATTGCCGAAACTCACCAGCAGGCCACGGGGCGCGACGCTGTCCAGCGAGGCGAGCCAGGTGTCCTTGCCGACGCCGTCGTACACCACCGGGCACTTCTTGCCGTCGGTCAGTTCCAGCACCCGCTGTGGGACATTTTCCTGGCTGTAGTCGATGGTTTCCCAGGCGCCGAGGGATTTGGCCAGGGCGGCTTTTTCCGGAGAACTGACCGTCCCGATCAGCTTCACGCCCAGGGCCTTGGCCCATTGGCAAGCCAGGGAGCCGACGCCACCGGCAGCGGCGTGGAACAGGATGGTTTCGCCGCCTTTCAACTCATAGGTCTGGCGCAGCAGGTACTGCACGGTCAGGCCCTTGAGCATGGCGCCGGCGGCTTGCTCGAAGCTGATGGCGTCCGGCAGGTGCACCAGGTTGGCCGCCGGCAACACATGCAGCTCGCTGTATGCACCCAGCGGGCCGCTGCCGTAGGCCACGCGGTCGCCGACCTTGAACTGGCTGACTTCGCTGCCCACCGCATCCACCACGCCAGCGCCTTCTGCGCCCAGGCCCGAGGGCAGGGCCGGCGGTGCGTACAAGCCGCTGCGGTAATAGGTGTCGATGAAGTTCAGGCCAATGGCCTTGTTCCGCACCCGGACCTGCTGTGGGCCTGGTTCCGCTGGCGTGTAGTCCACATACTCAAGTACTTCGGGGCCGCCATGGGCGCTGAACTGGATACGTTTGGCCATCTGCTCTCTCCTCAAGTCTGTTTCGCCAAAGGCTCCTATCGGACTCTTATGCTTGATCTTCGTCAACTGTGGCAGCGCCCGGCGCGGTGGTATCCTGTGCGCCCTTTGCCGCCGACGCCCAATGGCCTCGCGTAGCTTTGCCCGATTCAAGGTGATGCCATGACTACCCGCACCGAGGCTGTAAAAGCCTACCTGCTCGACCTGCAAGACCGCATTTGCAGCGCCCTGGAAACCTTCGAGGCCGATACGCGCTTTATCGAAGACGCCTGGACGCGCCCAGCCGGCGGCGGTGGCCGCACGCGGGTGATCGAGAACGGGAGCGTGATCGAAAAAGGCGGCGTCAACTTTTCCCACGTGTTCGGCAGCGGCCTGCCACCGTCCGCCAGTGCCCACCGCCCGGAGCTCGCCGGTCGTGGTTTTGAGGCCCTCGGCGTATCCCTGGTGATCCACCCGCATAACCCCCATGTGCCGACGTCCCACGCCAACGTGCGATTTTTCATCGCCGAGAAAGAAGGCGAAGAGCCGGTGTGGTGGTTCGGTGGCGGCTTCGACCTGACGCCCTACTACGCCAACGAAGAAGACTGCATCCACTGGCACCGCGTGGCCGAGCAGGCCTGTGCGCCATTTGGCGCGGACGTTTACCCGCGCTACAAGGCCTGGTGCGACAGCTACTTCCACATCAAGCACCGCAACGAGCCCCGGGGCATTGGCGGCCTGTTCTTCGATGACTTGAACGAGTGGGACTTCGACACCTGCTTCGCCTTTATCCGCGCCATTGGCGACGCCTACATCGACGCTTACCTGCCGATCGTCCAGCGTCGCCAGGCGATGGCCTACACCGAGCAGCAGCGCCAGTTCCAGGAATTCCGCCGTGGGCGCTACGTGGAATTCAACCTGGTCTACGACCGTGGCACGCTGTTCGGCCTGCAATCGGGCGGGCGTACCGAGTCGATCCTGATGTCGCTGCCACCGCAAGTGCGCTGGAGCTATGACTGGAAGGCTATTGCCGGCAGCGAAGAAGCACGCCTGACCGACTACTTCCTGCAAGACCGTGACTGGCTCGGCCTTGCTGCGCCCAAGGCGGCCAGCTGATGGATCGTTATGTGGTGTTCGGCAACCCCATCGGCCACAGCAAGTCGCCGCTGATTCATCGCCTGTTTGCCGAGCAGACCGGCGAGGCGCTGGACTACAACACGCTGCTGGCGCCGCTCGAGGATTTCACCGGCTGTGCCCGTGAATTTTTCCTGCAAGGGCGCGGTGCCAACGTCACCGTGCCATTCAAGGAAGAGGCCTACCGCCTGGCCAACGCCCTGACCGAGCGTGCGCAGCGCGCAGGCGCGGTGAATACCCTGAGCAAGCTGGCCGATGGCAGTCTGTTGGGCGACAACACCGATGGCGCCGGCCTGGTGCGCGACTTGACCGTCAACGCCGGCCTGAGCCTGGCGGGCAAGCGCATCCTGCTGCTCGGTGCGGGCGGCGCGGTACGCGGCGCCCTGGAACCACTGCTGGCGCAACAGCCGGCCTCGCTGGTTATCGCCAACCGCACCGTGGAAAAAGCCGAGCGGCTGGCCGAACTGTTCGATGACCTGGGGCCGGTGTCTGCCAGCGGTTTCGATTGGCTGAGTGAACCGGTGGACCTGATCATCAACGCCACTTCGGCCAGCCTGTCAGGCGATGTACCGCCGATTGCCGGCAGCCTGGTCGAACCGGGCAAGACCTTTTGCTACGACATGATGTACGCCAAGGAGCCGACCGCATTCTGCCGCTGGGCCACTGAACACGGTGCGGCGGTGGCAATGGATGGCTTGGGCATGCTGGTGGAGCAGGCGGCGGAAGCCTTCTACCTGTGGCGCGGGGTGCGGCCGGATTCGGCGCCGGTGCTGGCTGAACTGCGCAAACAACTGGCGGCTAACTGATTCTAATGTAGGAGCTGGCCAGCCAGCTCCTACAGTTTTTGACCGTGTCAGTCTTCGAAAAGGATCGGGCACTTGTCGGCCCCCTCCAGCTTCCTCAACTCCTCCACCACTTGCGGCCGCGCCCGGCGCAACGTCAGGCTGCGCCCCAGGCCCCGCAATCGCCGCGCCTCCTGGTGCAGCATCTCCACCCCGGAATAGTCGATAAAGTTGATCTGCTGCGCCTCGATCACCACCCGCTGGCCTTGCAGGCGCTGCAAGCGCACTTGCAGGTAATGGCTGGCGCCAAAGAAGATCGAGCCACCGACCCGCAGCACATCGTCTTCCCCATCGCGCCATTGCTGGACCCGTGGCTGCGAGGTGCGCTTGAGGTAGAAGAACAACGATGCCAGCACCCCGGCATAGATCGCCGTTTGCAGCTCCAGCAGCAAGGTAGCCAGGCAGGTCAGGCCCATCACCACACACTCGGCACGGCTGACCCGCCACAGTGCGCGGATGCCACGATGGTCCACCAGGCCCCAGCAGATCAGCAGAATGCTGGCGGCCATGCTCGGGATGGGGATATGCGCAATCAACGCCGCGCCAAACAGCGCAAACAGTGCCACCCATAACGCCGAAAACACCCCCGCCAGCGGCGAACAGGCGCCCGCCTCGTAACTCAGGCCCGAGCGGGTGAAGGAACCGGCCGACAGGTAGCCGGAGAAAAATCCGCCGACGATATTGGATAACCCCTGGGCACGTACTTCCTGATTGGCGTCGAGCAGTTGTTGCGAGCGCGCAGACAGCGAGCGGGCAATCGACAGGCTGGTCACCAACCCCAGCATGCCCACCGCCACGGCACTGGGTAGCAGGCGCAGGATCATGTCCAGGTCCAGCGGCAACGGGCTGAACGGCGGCAGTTGGCCAACAAATGAGCTGACCCGCGCCACATGCCCGAACATCGCCGGCCACACCCACGTCGCCAGGCTGCCCAGGACCAGGGCAATCAACAAGCTCGGCCAGCGCGGTACGCAGTATTTAAGCAGCACGCCCACCAGCAAGGTGCCCAGGCCAAGGGCCAGTGACGGGCGATCCCACTCGCCGCCGTGGTCGATCAGCGCCAGCAGGCTGTTGATGGCCGTGGCCTGGCTGGGCAGGTCGAGCCCCAGCAGGTTCGGCAACTGGCCCAGGGCAATGACCACTGCCGCGCCGAGGGTGAAGCCGAGGACGACGGAATGGGAGACGAAATTGACCAGCGCACCAAAGCGCAATATGCCCAATAGCCATTGGAATACACCGGCAAGCAAGGTCAGTAACAGAATCAGGGTGATGTAGTCCTGCGAGCCCGGCACCGCCAGCGGGCTGATGCTGGCGTAGAGCACGATGGAAATCGCCGCCGTCGGACCGCAGATCAAATGCCAGGACGAACCCCACAGGCAGGCGATCAGCACCGGGATGATTGCCGCATACAAGCCGTATTCGGGGGGCAGGCCGGCGATCAGGGCGTAGGCGATGGATTGCGGCAAGGCCAGCACCGCGCCGCTGAGGCCGACCAGCGCATCCCGGCCAATGCTGGCGCGGGTCTGGCGCGGCAGCCAGCGCAGGAAGGGGAAGAGTGTATGGGGCCGGGGCATTGGGCAGCTCAGGTCAAAAAAGTTTGAGTCAGGGTATCAGCACAAACACTGCCCTGTGGGCGCTGTCTTGTGCGGGCCCTGTTAAAGCCTGGCCTTGACCGCCGCCAATGCCTCCTGGCCATCCAGGGTTTTGACCCCCTCCAGCCACTGCTCCAGCACCGCCGGATTGGCCTTGATCCATGCCTTCGCCGCGTCGGCATTACTGACCTTGTTGTTCGCCACCTCGGCCATGATGCTGTTTTCCATGTCCTGGGTAAACGTCAGGTTGGCCAGCAGTTTCGCCACATTCGGGCAGGCTTGTGCATAACCCTTGCGAGTCAGGGTGTACACGCTGCCGGTGTCGCCGAAGTATTTTTCGCCGCCCTTGAGGTAGCGCATCTTCAACTGCACGTTCATCGGGTGGGGCGTCCAGCCGAGGAAGGTGACGAAACGCTCGCGCTTCACCGCCCTGGACACCTCGGCGAGCATCGCCTGCTCACTGGATTCGATCAGCTTCCACTGGCCGAGGTCGAAGTCGTTTTTCTTGATGATCTCTTGCAGCGACAGGTTGGCCGGCGCGCCGGAGCCGATGCCGTAGATCTTCTTGTCGAACTTGTCGGCGAATTTATTCAGGTCGGCAAAGTCACGCACGCCGGCCTCCCACACATAGTCCGGCACCGCGAGGGTGAACTCGGTGCCCTCGAGGTTTTTCGCCAGTTGCACCACGTCGCCATTGGCCACGAACTTGTCGTAGAAGCCCTGCTGCGCCGGCATCCAGTTCCCCATAAACACATCCACCTGGCCGTCCTTGAGCCCGCCAAAGGTGATCGGCACCGCCAGGGTATCGACCTTGGCCTTGTAACCCATGCCGCTCAGTAAAAAACCAGTGATGGCGTTGGTGGCGGCAATGTCGCTCCAGCCGGGGTCGGCCATTTTTACCGTCTCGCAACGGGCGTCGGCGTACACCTGGCTAGCACTCAATAACAGTACGGCACTCACGGCTGTGGATAACTTTTGCATGGCCTTCCCCTCACTGGATTTATTGGTTTTGGCAGGGTTGTGGATAACGTGCCTTGCGCTCCAGATCGTCGAGGTCGATATGGTTGCGCATGTACTGCTGGCTGGCGTCTACCAGCGGCTGGTGATCCCAGCTCTTGAGTTTGCCCAGCGTCAGCGCCTCGTATACCAGGCGCCGGCGGCGCTGGCTGGCGAGCACTTGCTGGTGGATCGCGGGCATGTCCCATTTGGCTCGCGCCTCGACCAGGAAGGCGTCGAACAGCGCACGGTGGGCCGGCGACTGGCTGAGTTCTTCCTGCTCACGGGGGTCGTTGTGTACATCGAACAGCAGGCAAGGATCGTCCTCGCTGTAGATGAATTTGTAGGCGCCCCGGCGAATCATCATCAGTGGGCCGATGGTGCCTTCGGCCATGTATTCGCCGAACACCTCGTCATGCCCGCCCTGCCCTCGCAAGTGCGGGACCAGCGAGCGGCCATCCAGGGGCAGGTTGGCGTCGAGTTCACCGCCGGCCAGCTCCACCAGGGTCGGCAACAGGTCGGCAGTGGACACCGCCGCACTCACCCGCCCGGCCTGGAATTGCCCCGGCGCACAGACCAGCAGCGGGACCCGCGCGGCCATTTCAAACCAGTGCATTTTGTACCAGAGCCCACGCTCGCCGAGCATGTCGCCGTGGTCGCCGGAGAACACAATGATGGTGTCCTCGGCCAGGCCAGTGTCCTGCAGGGTTTGCAGGAGTTTGCCGACATTGCTGTCGATGTAGCTGCAGGCACCGAAGTAGGCGCGCCGTGCATCGCGGATCTTATCCACAGGCAGCGGTTTGTCCCACAGGTCGTAGACCTTGAGCAGGCGCTGGGAATGGGGGTCCAGCTCGGTCTGGGCCGGGGTTGTAGGCATAGGGATGTCACTGCCGTCGTACAGATCCCAGAACGGTTTGGGAATGGTGTACGGGTCGTGGGGGTGGGTCATGGACACCGTGAGGCAGAACGGCTGGTCGCCGTCCTCGCGAATATGGTCGAACAGGTACTGCTGGGCCTTGAACACCACCTCTTCGTCGAAATCCAGCTGGTTGGTACGCACACACGGGCCGGCTTGCAGCACCGACGACATATTGTGATACCAGGTAGGGCGCACGTCGGGCTCATCCCAGTTCACCGCCCAGCCGTAGTCGGCGGGGTAGATATCGCTGGTGAGGCGCTCTTCATAGCCGTGCAACTGGTCGGGCCCGCAGAAATGCATCTTGCCCGACAGCGCCGTGCGATAGCCGAGGCGGCGCAGGTAGTGGGCGTAAGTCGGGACGTCGGCGGGGAAATCCGCCGCGTTGTCGTAGGCGCCGATCTTGCTCGGCAACTGGCCGCTGACCAGGGTAAAGCGCGACGGCGCGCACAGCGGGCTGTTGCAGTATGCAGCGTCGAACACCACGCCCTGGGCGGCGAGGCGGCTCAGGTTGGGCAGTTTGATCGGCGAAGGACCGTAGAACGGAAGCAACGGCGCGGCCATTTGATCGGCCATGATGAAAAGAATGTTCTTGCGCTTCATGGTCTCTCGGCATTCCATAGTCAGTGTTTATGCGATTGAGCATGCAGGCCATGGAAACCGTGGTAAAGCCCATGAAAAGCAATGTCTAGGATAAGTACCGCTTATGTATAAAGCCCTGGGTAACCTGTCGCTGGATCTGTTGCGGGCCTTTGAAGCCGCCGCCCGTCATCGCAGCTTCACCGCGGCGGCCATGGAGCTGGGCACCACCCAGCCGGCTGTCAGCCAGCAGATCAAGCGCCTGGAAGAACAACTGGCGGTGCGCCTGTTTGATCGCATCTACCGTGGCATCGAACTGACGGACGCGGGCATGCTGCTGTTCGAACATGTTCAGGCCGGGTTGCAGAGCATTGATACGGGCCTGGGCGCGATCACAGAGCAGGACCAGCACGAAGTGTTGCAAGTGGCGACTGACTTCGCCTTCGCTGCCTATTGGCTGATGCCACGTCTGCATCGCTTTCACGAAGCCAACCCACAGGTGGATGTGAGCCTGGTCACCAGCGAGCGCAACCACGCGACCTTGCGCAGTGATATCGATGTGGCGGTGTTGTTTGGCGATGGGCGTTTTCGCCAGGGCCACAGCCAGTGGTTGTTCAACGAGGAAGTGTTCCCGGTGTGCAGCCCGCAACTGCTCAGGGGCCGCACTGCACCACTGTCGTTACAAAGCCTGCAGGAACTGCCGCTGTTGCACCTGCGCCAGGAAAACAACAGCCAGTGGTTCGACTGGAACGGGGTGTTTCGCGAACTGGGGATCACCGCCGCACCAACCCCGGGGCCCCTGCGTTTCGACAATTACACCCTGCTGATCCAGGCGGCGATTGCCGGCCAGGGTGTGGCCATCGGCTGGCGCCATCTGGTGGATAACCTGCTGGAGCAGAAGTGGCTGTGCCGGCCGATTGGCGACACGGTGATCTCGCGCTTTGGATATTACGTGGTGTTGCCCCAGCGCAAGCGCCGCGGGCAGTTGATCGAACGGTTTGTCGAGTGGCTGGCGGCGGAGCAGGCCAGCAGCGCGCAGCCCCTGGCCGGGCTGGCCCTGCCGTCGATTGCGGTCTAGGATCGGCCGATCAACGAGTCCGGAGCCTCTCATGCAACGTATCAAGGGCTACCACGCCCATATCTACTTCGACGCCAGTACGATCGACCAGGCGCGCACGCTGTGTGAAGACGCGGCGGCCATCTTCCCGCTGCGCATGGGGCGCATGCATGAGCGCCCGGTGGGCCCGCACCCGGATTGGAGCTGCCAGCTGGCGTTCGACCCGCAGTACATCGGCGTGGCGCTGCCGTGGCTGGCGCTCAATCGCAATGGGTTGGTGGTGTTTCTGCACCCGGATACCGGCGATGACCTGAAGGACCACACCGACTACGCGATCTGGATGGGGGCCATGCGCCCGTTGGATCTGTCGATTTTTTAACCAGTTGCTGTCAGCTGAATCCTCGCGTTCCTGTGCGATGAAAAGTACGGGGGCGTGGGGATTTTCTTTATCTTGTTCCACTATATGGGATTGATATTTATATATTGAGATATTTCAAGCCTTAGGTTTATAGTCGGCCATCTGTCACATTCCAGGTGAAACGATGCCGGCGCAATTGATCGCGCTCGATTGGGGTACCAGTTCCCTTCGTGCTTATAAGCTCGGCCCCGGTGGCCAGGTCCTCGAACAGCGCTCGCTGGCGTCGGGGATCATGCATTTGCCCAGCGAACCACGGTTGATTGCCGGCGTTCACTGCTGCGATGGGTTTGAACTGGCGTTTGATGACGCCTGTGGCGACTGGCTGGCTGCCCAGCCCGATCTGCCGGTGATTGCCTGCGGCATGGTCGGCAGCGCCCAGGGCTGGGGCGAAGCGGCCTATCGCAAGACGCCGGTCGACGTCGCCAGCCTCGGCCAGGCCCTGCACAAGGTACGCAGCCTGCGCGGTGTCGATGTGCATATCGTGCCCGGCGTGATCGAGCAGGTTGGCTTGCCCAACGTGATGCGCGGCGAAGAAACCCAGGTGCTCGGCGTGCTGCAAAGCCTGCCAGCCTGCGCTGAGTTATTGATCGGCCTGCCCGGCAGCCATTCCAAATGGGTCGAGGTGGTCGAAGGCCGCATCACCCACTTTGACACCTTCATGACCGGTGAACTGTTCGCGGTGCTGAGCACGCACAGCATTCTGGGGCGTACGCAAAAGAGCGCCGGGCAGTTCCAGGCCCAAGCGTTTGATCGAGGCGTGCACGTGGCGCTTTCAGCGGATGGTCAGCGTGGGGTGCTGTCGACCCTGTTCAGCGCGCGCACCCTCGGGTTGACCGCTGAACTGACCCCTGAGCAGCAACCCGACTACCTGTCCGGCCTGCTGATCGGCCATGAACTGGCCGGCTTGCCCGACCGTGCACGCACCCCGCCGATCATCCTGGTCGGCGCCAACGCCCTCTGCGCCCGTTACCAGCGCGCCCTCGCCCTGTGTGGTTTCAGCCACGTCAGCCTCGCGCAAGAAGCAACTCAGCGCGGCCTGTGGCAACTGGCACTGGCCGCCGGGCTCATTCAACCTGCAATCGAGGCCTGACATGCTCAAGCAAGCACTCACTCAAAACGGTTTGATCGCGATCCTGCGGGGCCTGCGCCCGGATGAGGCCGCAGCTGTCGGCCAGGTGCTGTACCAGGCCGGGTTCCGGGTGATCGAAGTGCCACTCAACTCGCCCGATCCCTACACCAGCATCCGCACCCTGCGTGAGACGTTGCCCGCCGATTGCCTGATCGGTGCCGGCACCGTGCTGACGCCCGAGCAGGTGGAGCGGGTGAAGGCGGCGGGTGGCCAGGTGATCGTCATGCCCCACAGTGATGCCAAGGTGCTGCGCGCCGCAAAAGCCGCTGGCCTGTACCTGTCGCCCGGGGTCGCGACGCCCACCGAAGCTTTCGCCGCCCTGGCCGAAGGTGCCGATGTGCTGAAGCTGTTCCCGGCCGAGCAAATGGGCCCGGCGGTGGTCAAGGCCTGGCTGGCGGTGCTGCCGGCCGGCACGGTCCTACTGCCGGTGGGCGGGATTACCCCGGACAACATGCAAGTGTTCGTCGACGCCGGGGTCAAGGGCTTTGGCCTGGGCTCCGGGCTGTTCAAGCCCGGCATGAGTGTCGAGCAGGTGGCGAGTCGTGCCCAGGCGTATGTCGCTGCCTGGAACGCCTTGAACTGAGTGTGCCTGGCGCCCAGGCGCTGCATCCGACAAGAGAGATAAGCAGATGAAAATCACCAAACTGACCACCTTTATCGTGCCGCCGCGCTGGTGCTTCCTCAAAGTGGAAACCGACCAGGGCGTGACCGGTTGGGGCGAGCCCGTGGTTGAAGGCCGCGCCCACACCGTGGCGGCCGCGGTCGAGGAGCTGTCCGACTATTTGATCGGCAAAGACCCACGCAATATCGAAGATATCTGGACCGTGCTGTATCGCGGCGGCTTCTACCGGGGCGGTGCGATTCATATGAGCGCCCTGGCCGGCATCGACCAGGCCTTGTGGGACATCAAGGGCAAGGCCCTCGGGGTGTCGGTCAGCGACCTGCTGGGCGGCCAGGTGCGGGACAAGATCCGTGTCTATTCGTGGATCGGCGGCGACCGTCCGGCTGACACCGCCCGTGCGGCCAAGGAAGCCGTGGCCCGTGGGTTTACGGCGGTGAAGATGAATGGCACCGAGGAGCTGCAGTTTCTCGACACCTTCGACAAGGTCGACCAGGCCCTGGCCAACGTCGCCGCCGTGCGCGATGCGGTCGGCCCGAATGTCGGCATCGGCGTGGACTTCCATGGCCGCGTGCACAAGCCCATGGCCAAGGTGCTGATGAAAGAGCTGGACCCGTACAAGTTGATGTTTATCGAAGAACCGGTGCTCAGCGAAAACTACGAAGCGCTCAAGGAGCTGGCGCCCCTGACCAGCACCCCGATTGCCTTGGGTGAGCGGCTGTTCTCACGCTGGGATTTCAAGCGCGTGCTCAGCGAAGGCTACGTCGACATCATCCAGCCGGATGCGTCCCATGCCGGCGGCATCACCGAAACCCGCAAGATCGCCAACATGGCCGAAGCCTACGACGTGGCCCTGGCCCTGCACTGCCCGCTGGGGCCGATTGCCCTGGCGGCGTGCCTGCAACTGGACGCGGTTTGTTACAACGCGTTTATCCAGGAGCAAAGCCTGGGCATTCACTACAACGAGAGCAATGACCTGCTCGACTACGTGCGCGATCCGGGAGTTTTCGATTACGACCAAGGCTTCGTGAAGATCCCCAACGGGCCGGGCCTGGGGATTGAGATCAACGAGGAATACGTGATCGAGCGCGCGGCCATTGGTCACCGCTGGCGCAACCCGATCTGGCGGCATGCCGATGGCAGTTTTGCCGAGTGGTGATTTTCACCTGATGGCACGTGGTCAGTGTGGGAGCTGGCTTGCCTGCGATAGCAATCTTAAATGTTCCGCCGCCATCGCAGGCAAGCCAGCTTGTATGGTTAGACTTGTAGGGGTGGTGGGACTAAAAGCCAGCATCTGACTCTAGCCAGTACAGACCGTGGGAGACTTCGTCCCACCCCTTCACCAAAGCGCCGATAAGGAATGCATCGGCCATGACCGACGATAGAAGCAAGCCAGCGCAACGGTGAAGCCCCGACAAGCCTGTAAACCCTAACCCGGAGCTTTTCTCATGGCAATGACTGTCTCGCAATCAATCATTGGAGTGGATGTCGCTAAAGCCGAAGTAGTTGTTTATCAAAGTGAAACTGCTGAAACAAAGATCGTATCGAACAAGAAAAACGAGCTGAAGGCATGGCTGAAGTCTTTGCCTGCGGGCAGCGCCATCGCAATTGAAGCCACCAATATCTATCACGTGGATACCGTCAATTTGGCTCATTCGATGGGCCATATCGTTTACGTGATTGATGGATATCGCCTTAGCCATTACCGCAAAGGCACAGGTGGTCGCGCTAAAACAGACTTCAGTGATGCGCAGTTGCTGGCTCGCTACTTGAAGAATGAACAGGCTGATTTACGCGCCTGGAATCCGCCGCCGAAGATTTATACCAAGCTTCAAAGCTTGCTGCGTCGACGCGCAGCGCTGGTGAAAATGCGTGTTGCACTGAATCAGAGCTGGGCGGGCGAGCCATCACTCAAGGCCTCGTCCAAGAGCATTTCAGCGTGTCTTGATAGGCATGAGGGGCTCATTGAGAAAAGGATATTAGATGCTGTTACTGAGGCGGGGCTTTTGCATCAGGTCAAGCGCTGCCAAGCCGTCGAGGGCATTGGTTTTCTGACAGCGGTTGCCCTGGTAATGGCGTTTCAGCGAGGAGAATTTGAAAGTGCTGACGCTTACATCGCGTTCTTGGGAATGGACTTGAGAGTATCCGATTCCGGGCAAATGAGCGGACGCCGCTCATTGAGCAAGAAGGGAGATTCAGAGATACGCAGATTGCTGCATAACGCGGCGTCAGCAGGTATCAGGTCAGAAGCCTGGAAACCTTTATACGAGGGTTATCTGGCCAGGGGCCTGAAAACGACTCAAGCCCTGGTCATCATTGGCCGCAAGCTGGCGCGCATCGCCTTTTCGCTCATGAAAAACCTGAGCGAATACCAGTCAAAAGCGGTTTGGGGGGCTTCCCCAAAACCATAGAATCTCCCACTTTCAACCCGGTAGCCGTTAATCGACCTCAATAAACATAATAAGAGGCTCCCCCATGCACCCTGAAACCCTCACCGGGCAGGCGTCTTTAGTCACGCCCAGCCGCAAGCGTTACTTCATCATGGTCCTGCTGTTTATCACGGTGGTGATCAACTACCTGGACCGCAGCAACCTGTCGATTGCCGCGCCAGCCCTGACCAGTGAGCTGGGCATCGACCCGGTGCATGTCGGGCTGATTTTTTCGGCGTTCGGCTGGACCTATGCCGCCATGCAAATCCCCGGCGGCTGGCTGGTGGACCGGGTGCCGCCGCGCATTCTGTACACCGCCGCCCTGCTGTTATGGTCGATTGCCACGGTGATGCTGGGCTTTGCTGCGAGCTTTATCGCGTTGTTCGTGTTGCGCATGGCGGTGGGTGCCCTGGAAGCGCCGGCTTATCCGATCAACAGCCGGGTCGTCACCAGTTGGTTTCCCGAGCGTGAGCGTGCCACGGCCATTGGTTTCTACACGTCCGGGCAGTTCGTCGGGCTGGCGTTCCTCACCCCGGTGCTGGCCTGGTTGCAGCACCACTATGGCTGGCACATGGTGTTTATCAGCACCGGCGCGGTGGGCATCCTCTGGGCGCTGGTGTGGTACGCGGTGTACCGCGAGCCGCGGGACTTCAAGGGGGTCAATAGCGCAGAAATCGAGCTGATCCGCGCAGGCGGCGGCCTGGTGGACCTGGACGCACAAACTGCCAAGCGCAAGGCGCCCTTCAGTTGGGTCGACCTGGGGATCGTGCTGAGCAAGCGCAAGCTGTGGGGCATCTACCTGGGCCAGTTCTGCCTGAACTCGACCCTGTGGTTTTTCCTGACATGGTTCCCGACCTACCTGGTGAAATATCGCGGCATGGACTTCATCAAGTCCGGCCTGCTCGCCTCGCTACCCTTCCTCGCGGCCTTTGTCGGGGTGTTGTGTTCCGGGCTGTTTTCCGACTGGCTGATCCGCCGTGGCACCTCGGTGGGGTTTGCGCGCAAGTTGCCGATCATCAGCGGCCTGCTGATTTCCACGGCAATCATTGGCGCCAACTTCGTCGATTCGACGCCACTGGTGATTGCGTTCCTGGCGGTGGCGTTTTTCGGCAACGGCCTGGCGTCGATCACCTGGTCGCTGGTCTCGACCCTGGCGCCGGCGCGGCTGTTGGGGCTGACTGGGGGAGTGTTCAATTTCATCGGCAACCTGGCGGCGATTACCACGCCGATCGTCATTGGCTTTCTGGCCACGGGCGATTCGTTTGCGCCGGCGATTACCTACATTGCGGTGCTGGCGCTGCTGGGGGCGCTGTCCTACATATTGCTGGTGGGCAAGGTCGAGCGGATCGAGCTCAAGGAATAGATACCTATCCGCTAGGGGCCTGTGGCGAGGGAGCTTGCTCCCGTTGGGGCGCGAAGCGGCCCTAAAATGGGACTGCTACGCAGTCCAACGGGAGCAAGCTCCCTCGCCACAACAGCCCGCTTGCCCAGAGCAAGAATCTTACTTGCGAGCGTTACGCACACCTTCCGACAGCGCTGCACACAGGCTCAACACCCCGTCAATCGCTTGCTGGTCGTTGCTGGCGTTGGCGATGTGGTCGATCAGCGCCGACCCCACCACCACACCGTCCGCCAGGCGGGCGATGGCGGCGGCTTGTTCCGGGGTGCGGATGCCGAAGCCGATGCTGATCGGCAGGTCGGTATGCCGGCGCAGGCGGCCGACGGCTTCTTCCACGTGCTCCAGGGTAGCGGCACCGGCACCGGTCACACCGGCCACCGACACGTAGTACACAAACCCGGAGCTGCCGTTGAGCACGGTGGGCAGGCGCACATCGTCAGTGGTTGGCGTGGTCAGGCGGATAAAGTCGATGCCCGCGGCCTGGGCCGGGTCGCACAGTTCGCTGTTATGTTCCGGTGGCATATCGACCACGATCAGGCCATCGACGCCGGCCTCTTTTGCGTCACTGATAAACCGTGGCACGCCGTACATGTGGATCGGGTTGAAGTAGCCCATCAGCACCAGCGGTGTATCAGTGTTGCCCTTGCGGAACTCGCGCACCATCTGCAGGGTTTTCGCCAGGTTCTGCTTGGCGCCCAACGCACGGATATTGGCCAGTTGGATCGCCGGGCCATCGGCCATGGGGTCGGTGAAAGGCATGCCCAGTTCGATCACATCGGCGCCGGCTGCCGGCAAGCCCTTGAGGATCGCCAGGGAGGTGTCATACCCCGGGTCGCCAGCGGTAACGAAGGTCACCAGGGCGGCGCGGTTTTGTTCCTTGAGTTGCGCAAAGCGGGTTTGCAGGCGGCTCATCAGTGTTTCTCCTGCTTGGCGGTTTCCATATGGTGCATAACGGTCTGCATGTCCTTGTCGCCACGGCCTGACAGGTTGACCACCATCAGGTGATCCTTGGGCAGGGTCGGGGCGCGCTTGAACACTTCGGCCAGGGCGTGGGCGCTTTCCAGTGCCGGAATAATCCCTTCCAGGCGGCAGCATTTGTGGAAGGCGTCGAGGGCTTCGTCGTCGGTTACCGAGGTGTACTGGACGCGGCCAATGTCGTGCAACCATGCGTGCTCAGGGCCGATGCCGGGGTAATCGAGGCCCGCAGAGATCGAGTGGGCGTCGATGATCTGGCCGTCGTCGTCCTGTAACAGGAAGGTACGGTTGCCGTGCAGCACGCCCGGTACGCCGCCATTGAGGCTGGCCGCGTGCTTGCCGGTTTCGATGCCGTAGCCGGCGGCTTCAACACCAATGATCTCCACGCTGGTGTCATCGAGGAACGGGTGGAACAGGCCCATGGCATTCGAGCCACCGCCGATGCACGCCACCAGGCTGTCCGGCAGGCGGCCTTCCTGGGCTTGCAACTGGGTGCGGGTTTCCTTGCCGATCACCGCCTGGAAGTCGCGCACCATCGCAGGGTACGGGTGCGGGCCGGCCACGGTGCCGATCAGGTAGAAGGTGCTGTCGACGTTGGTTACCCAGTCGCGCAGGGCTTCGTTCATCGCGTCCTTGAGGGTACCGGTGCCGGCGACCACTGGGATCACTTCGGCACCCAGCAGCTTCATGCGAAACACGTTGGCCTGCTGGCGCTCGATATCGGTGGTGCCCATGTAGATCACGCATTGCAGGCCAAACCGCGCGGCGACGGTGGCGGTGGCCACGCCGTGCATGCCGGCGCCGGTCTCGGCGATGATGCGTTTTTTGCCCATGCGCCGCGCCAGCAGGATCTGGCCGATGCAGTTGTTGATCTTGTGCGCGCCGGTGTGGTTCAGCTCTTCACGCTTGAGGTAGATCTTGGCGCCGCCGCAGAACTCGGTCAGGCGCTCGGCGAAATACAGCGGGCTTGGGCGTCCGACGTAGTCGCGCTGGAAGTAGGCCAGTTCTTCGTTGAAGGCCGGATCGACTTTGGCCGCTTCGTATTCGCGGGCCAGGTCGAGGATCAACGGCATCAGGGTTTCCGCCACGTAGCGGCCGCCGAACGCGCCAAACAGGCCGTTGGCATCAGGGCCGTTGCGTAAATCGGTCTGGGACTGAGTCATGGTGCGCTCCAGGGTGAAGAGGTGGGAGAGGCAATGACGGCCACTCTACCCCTGACGCTGTACCGTGAAAACCGATAAGATCGCCGCAACCTGTCAGGAAAACTCACAGATGAGCCGAGACCTTCCACCCCTTAACGCCCTGCGTGCGTTCGAAGCCACTGCCCGCCTCAACAGCGTCAGCCAGGCTGCCGAGCAATTGCATGTGACCCACGGTGCCGTCAGCCGACAACTGAAAGTGTTGGAAGAACACCTTGGGGTGAGTCTTTTCGTCAAGGATGGGCGTGGCATTAAACTCACAGATGCCGGGGTGCGGCTGCGCGATGCCAGCTTCGAGGCGTTCGAGCGCCTGCGGGATGTGTGCGGGGAACTGACCCAGAGCAGCGCTGATGCGCCGTTTGTCCTCGGCTGTTCTGGCAGTTTGCTGGCGCGCTGGTTTATTCCACGGCTGGGGCGCTTGAATGCGGATTTGCCGGATTTGCGCCTGCATCTATCAGCGGGCGAAGGCGATCTTGACCCCAGGCGGCCGGGCTTGGATGCCTTGCTGGTGTTTGCCGAGCCGCCGTGGCCGGCCGATATGCAGGTGTACGAGTTGGTCAGCGAGCGGATCGGCCCGGTGATGAGCCCGCACTTTGCCCATTACCAGGCCCTGCGCCAGGCGCCCGCCCAGGCCCTGCTGGGCGAAGCCCTGTTGCACACCACCTCGCGCCCACAAGCCTGGCCCAATTGGGCGCAGCACCATGGCATCGACGCCAGCGCGCTTAAGTATGGCCAGGGTTTTGAACATTTGTATTATTTGCTGGAGGCGGCCGTAGCGGGCCTGGGGGTGGCGATCGCACCGCAACCGCTGGTGGCGGAGGACGTGCGTGCCGGTCGCCTGGTTGCGCCGTGGGGTTTTAGTCAAACCCCGGCGCAACTGGCGTTGTGGCTACCCAAGCGCGCCGCGGATGGGCGCGCCCGGCAGTTGGCGCAATGGCTCAAGGCTGAGCTTGCGCGCCAACCGGTTTAGTCACCGCGTTTGCACAGCAGGTAGGCCGCCAGCAGGCCCAATGCGCCAACGGCAACGCCGGCGGTGGTCCAAGGATGCTCTTGGGCATAGTCACGGGTGGCAACCCCGGTTTCGCGGATTTTCACTTTGCTTTCTTCGTAGGCATCGCTGATCAGATGGCGGGAGTGCTTGAGGGCATTCTCGGCATTGCTTTTCAGGGCCTTGAGGGTTTTGCGCGACTCGTCGGATGCATCGTCCTTGAGGCTCTCAAGGGATTTGAGCAGGCTCGAAATCTCGGCTTCCATGCTTTCCAATGACGCTTTGCGTAAAGAGGTGTTGGCCATGTGGGCTCTCCTGGAGTGAATGAGTGACGTGTGTTGATTCCGACTGCGGGGGTTTCAGAAAGTGCAGTAAATCTGAACTTTCAGGTGAGAAGAGTCGCCAGAAGCAGTACGAAGAATCACTGCTAGGCTGTATTCATCGACCCAGGAGAGCACTCATGACTGATCATCACACCTACAAAAAAGTCGAACTGGTGGGCTCGTCCCCAACCAGCATCGAGGACGCCATCAACAATGCCTTGGCCGAGGCCAACAAGAGCATCAAGCACCTGGAGTGGTTTGAGGTCACCGAAACCCGTGGCCACATCAAGGACGGCAAGGCCGCGCACTTCCAGGTGACCCTCAAGGTGGGCTTCCGCATTGCCAATAGTTGATCGGCACGGTTGAACTTGCACGCTGGCCGATTGCCATAACCTGCGCTACACCCTTTGGGCGCCGATACCCTGCGTGTCGGCGTACATTTTTTGATCAGCGCAAGGAAAGTAACGGATGAAAAAGTTTCTGTTAGCGGTAGGTTTGTTGAGCCTGGCAGGTACAGCCCTGGCGGCTGGCAAACCTTGTGGCGAGCTGAAAAGCGAAATCGACGCCAAGATCCAGGCCAATGGCGCTTCCGGGTACACCCTGGAAATTGTCGATAAAGGCAGCGCAACCAACGGCGAAGTGGTCGGCAGTTGCGAAGGTGGTACCAAGGAAATCGTCTACAACCGCGGGTGATCCCGTGGTAGCAACCAACTGTGGGCGTTGTCGAGCCTCGCCAAGGCTCGACAACGCCCACAGGGGTTTAGCCCTTCATCACTTGTGCCAGCAGCTCGTAGGAATGAATCCGATCAGCATGCTCGTACAGGTCGCAGGTAAAGATCAGCTCATCGGCACCGGTCTGCTCGATCAACACCTCCAGCTTGGCGCGAATCTTCGCCGGGCTCCCCACCATTGCCAGGCCTAGAAAACTACCTACCGCGTCTTTCTCATGGGGCAGCCACAGGCCGTCCATGCTGTCGACTGGCGGGCGCTGGACCAGGCTTTGCCCACGCATCAGCGCGAGGATCCGTTGGTAGACCGACGTGGCCAGGTAATCGGCCTGTTCATCGGTATCGGCGGCCACCAGCGGCACACCGAGCATTACATAAGGCTTGTCGAGCACCGCCGAAGGCTTGAAGTGATTGCGATAGACGCGAATCGCCTCATGCATCATGCGCGGTGCGAAATGGGAGGCGAAGGCGTAGGGCAAACCGCGCTCGCCGGCCAGTTGGGCGCTGAACAGGCTGGAGCCGAGCAGCCAGATCGGGACGTTGGTGCCGGTGCCCGGCATGGCGATCACCCGTTGGTCGGGGGTACGCGGGCCCAGGTAGGCCATCAACTCGGCCACATCTTCCGGGAAGTCATCGGCGCTGCCGGAGCGCTCGCGGCGCAAGGCGCGGGCGGTCATCTGGTCGGAGCCGGGTGCGCGGCCCAGGCCCAGGTCGATCCGGCCGGGGTAGAGGCTCTCCAGGGTGCCGAACTGTTCAGCGATCACCAGTGGCGCATGGTTGGGCAGCATCACGCCGCCTGCGCCGACCCGGATGGTCGAGGTGCCGCCGGCCAGGTAGCCCAGCAGCACCGAAGTCGCGGAGCTGGCGATGCCATCCATATTGTGGTGCTCGGCTACCCAGAAACGGGTGTAGCCGAGCTTTTCCACGTGCTGGGCCAGGTCCAGGGAATTGCGCAGCGACTGCGCCGGGCTGCCATTGGCGCGCACCGGTACCAGGTCGAGGGTCGAGAACTTTACATCGGACAGTGGTTTCATAAGCCTGCTTCTCCATAGGGGCGCAGGCTTGTGACGAACCAAAACCTGCCGCTTCATGTGCATGTTCTATGCAATGTGGGCATATACCCGAGATTCAATAGTGGGCATGAAATTTCCTACTAATCCACTTGGTTTTTCCGACGGGGTGAACTTTGCCAGAGGTTCTATCCTCAGAACCTTACTGATGCACAACCACTGCTTGGGAGATCGCTATGAGTATCGTAAAAAAAGCCTCCGCACACTGGGAAGGCGACCTGAAAACCGGTCTGGGCTCTATCTCGACCGAAACCGGCGTACTGCGCGAAGCCCCCTACGGCTTCAAGGCACGTTTCGAAGGCGGCAAGGGCACTAACCCTGAAGAACTGATCGGCGCGGCCCATGCCGGTTGTTTCTCCATGGCCTTTTCCATGATTCTCGGTGATGCCGGGCTCAAGGCCGACAGTATCGACACCCAGGCCGAAGTGACCCTGGACCAGGTGGACGGTGGTTTTGCGATCACAGCGGTTCACCTGATCCTCAAGGCCAAGATTCCCGGCGCGAGTCAGACGCAGTTCGATGAACTGAGCAAGAAGGCCAAGGAAGGATGCCCGGTGTCCAAGGTGCTGAATGCCACCATCACCCTGGATGGCACCCTCGTCAGCTGACCCTGCGCAGGTCCAATGTGGGAGCGGGCTTGCTCGCCCCCCACATTTTGTTCTGCGTTAAATCAGAACTCGCGTTTCGCAAATGTGGTCTCATACCCATGCAGCCTTTGGCGCACACCCGTGCGCAGCGCATTTAGGGAGCTTCACACATGAAACGTTTTGCCTTGGCGATTATCTGCGGTGTTTTGGCCACATCGGCAATGGCCGCGCCGAAAGACTGTGAAGAGCTCAGGAAAGAGATTGAAGTCGGCCTACAGGCCAAGGCAATCCCGTCCTACACCCTGGAAATCATCACCGCCGAAGAAGCCAAAAATCATGACGAAGCCATGATCGTCGGCTCCTGCGAAAACGGCACCAAGCGCATCATCTACCAGCGCAACGATGACTGATCAGGGAATGCAGTTGACGCTGCGTTCCTCGGCCAGCAACTGACGCTGGGCGTCATACAGCCGGATGTTCGGGGTAAAGCCCAGCGAACGCCCTTCCAGGCGGTAGCGTTGGCCGGCCTGGAACTGGTCGTATTGCAGGGTGATAAAACAGGTGCGCTCCTGGGGCTGGTTCAGCCCGCCACCCAGGCCCGCCCCGGCATACACTTCAAAATCAAAACGCACCATCAACTCATGGCTGCCCGCTGGCACCTGGAAGTAGCGCCCGTCTTCCAGGGCCTTGCCGTCCAGGCGTTGCGCCATGACCAGCTTGGCGCCCGGCGTCGGCGTGGCGAAATCGACCCAGGCCTGTTGCGGGTCGGCGGGCGGGATTGGCGCGGAGGCACAGGCGCTGAGAAAAATCGCCGCCAAGGGAAGCAGGAGCTGACGCATAGTGGGCACTCAACCGTAGGAATGGTATGAGCATAACCCCTGCCGGCCAGTTAGTCTGGCGGGCCAATGACTCTGGAGCGGTTTGACATGGTGTGGCGTTTCTTGGCGGGGCTGACGTGCCTGTGGCTCGGCGGTTGCTCCAGTGTCAGCTACTACAGCCAACTGGCCAGCGGCCAATGGCAGTTACTGCAGGCGCGGCAGCCGGTGGCCGAAGTGATTGCCGATCCGACGCGCCCGCAAGTGTTGCGTGAGCATTTGGCGCACTCCCAGAAGGCGCGCACCTTCGCCAGCCAACAGTTGCACCTGCCTGACAATCAGAGCTATCGCCTGTATGCCGATATCGGCCGGCCGTATGTCGTCTGGAATGTCTTCGCTACATCAGAATTTTCCTTGTTACCCCAGAACCATTGCTTCCCGATTGCCGGATGTGTGGCCTACCGTGGTTATTACACTCAGGGTGCGGCGCGGGGCGAGGCGGCGTTGTTGCAACTGCGTGGCATGGATGTGTCGATTGGCGGGGTCGAGGCCTATTCCACCCTCGGCTGGTTCGATGACCCGATCATGAGTTCGATGATGCGCTGGGGTGAAGAGCGCCTGGCCACGGTAATTTTTCACGAGCTGGCGCACCAGCGCTTTTATGTGAAGGACGACACCGAGTTCAATGAGTCGTTTGCCACCTTCGTCGAGCAGGAAGGCACCCGGCAATGGCGCGCGGCCCGTGGCCTGGCGCCTGCGAGCGAATCGACCTTGAAGCAGCGCGACCAGTTTATCCAGTTGATCCTCGACACCCGCAGCCGCCTGGAGCGCCTGTATGCGCAGCCGTTGGCCGCCGATGCCATGCGCCAGGCCAAGGCCGCCGAGTTCGAGCGCTTGCGCAGTGATTATCGGCAGATGCGCGACAGCCAGTGGGGCGGCGACAAGCGTTATGACGCCTGGATCAATCAGCCGATGAACAATGCGCGGTTGTTGCCGTTTGGGCTGTATGACCAGTGGGTGCCGGCGTTTGCGGCGTTGTTCCGCCGCGAGGGTGGGGATTGGCTGAGGTTCTACGGTGCCGTGGAGCAGTTGGGGCGCTTGCCGGTGGAGCAGCGCAAATTGGCGTTGCGGCAGTTGGAGGGGCGTGACCTTTAGGGCCCCATCGCAGGCAAGCCAGCTGCCACATGTTGATGTGTGAACACCGCCAATGTGGGAGCGGGCTTGCCCGCGATAGCGGTCTCAATCCCGCCGCAAAAATGCCTGATGCATCTCGTCCAGCGTCTCAAAATGCCAGCGCGGCGCTTCGGCACTCAATTCTGCAAAACTGCCAAACCCATACCCCACCGCCGCTGCATCCAGGCCATTGCTACGTGCGCCGATCAGGTCGTGCTTACGGTCGCCGATCATCAAGGTACTGGCCGGGTCCAGCCCTTCCTCGTGCATCAAGTGGGCGATCAGTTCGACCTTGTTGGTGCGCGTGCCGTCCAGCTCACTGCCGTAGATCACCTTGAAGTGCTTGGCGAAATCGAAATGCCGGGCGATCTCCCGGGCAAATTCCCACGGCTTGGAGGTGGCCACATACAGCTGGCGCCCCTGGCCATTCAACGTTTCCAGCAATGGCATGACCCCGTCGAACACCCGGTTTTCATAGAGCCCGGTGACCTTGAAGCGTTCGCGATAGAAATTCACCGCCTGCCACGCCCGGGCCTCGTCGAAATCGTAGAACTGCATAAAGGCCTGCAGCAACGGCGGGCCGATAAAGTGTTCGAGCTTGGTCAGGTCCGGCTCATCAATGCCCAGCTTGGCCAAGGCGTATTGGATCGAGCGGGTGATGCCTTCCCGTGGGTCGGTCAGGGTGCCGTCCAGGTCAAATAGAACCGTCTGGTAATCCAGGGTCATTGGTCGAATCCCTCTGCCAGGTGCAGGTCCTTGAGCTTCACGTAGTTCGCGGCGCTATAGGTGAAAAAGGCGCGTTCCTTGTCAGAAAGCGCGCGAATTTGTTTAACCGGGCTGCCCACATACAAAAAACCGCTTTCAAGTTTCTTGCCCGGCGGCACCAGGCTGCCGGCACCGATGATCACATCGTCTTCAACCACCGCGCCGTCCATCACAATGCTGCCCATGCCGATCAGGATGCGACTGCCGACGGTGCAGCCATGCAGCATGACCTTGTGGGCGATGGTCACGTCGTCACCGATCAGCAGCGGGAAACCGTCAGGATTGAACGGCCCGGCGTGGGTAATGTGCAGCACGCAGCCATCCTGCACGCTGGTGCGCGCGCCGATGCGGATACGGTGCATGTCGCCGCGAATCACCGTCAGCGGCCAGACCGAGCTGCCGGCGCCGATTTCGACATCGCCGATCACCACCGCCGAAGCATCGACGAAAGCCCCGGCGCCGAGGGTTGGCGTGTGATTCTGATAGGTGCGAAGGGTCACGATAGCCTCTCTCTGTTTGGTTGATAGCTGCGGTGGACGTTGATTGTAATTAAGATGGCCCCATCTTTGTCTTACCTGTTTCTTCAGCCAAGGTGCCAACCGTGAGCGCGAACAACCCTCTTTTGCAGTCCTACGACCTGCCGCCGTTCTCGGCGATCCGTGCCGAGCACGTCCAACCGGCCATCGAACAGATCCTGGCCGACAACCGCGTCGCCATCGAAGGCATCCTGCAAAGCCAGGGAAAAAATCCGACCTGGGCTGGCCTGGTCCTGGCCATGGATGAACTCAACGACCGCCTGGGCGCGGCCTGGAGCCCGGTCAGCCACCTCAATGCCGTGTGCAACAGCGCCGAACTGCGCGAAGCCTATGAGGCCTGCCTGCCGGCATTGAGCGCCTATTCCACCGAGATGGGCCAGAACCGCGAGCTGTTCCAGGCCTTCGAAGCCCTGGCCAACAGCCCGGAAGCGGCCGGTTTCGACGTGGCGCAAAAAACCATTCTGGAGCACGCGCTGCGCGACTTCCGCCTGTCGGGTATCGACCTGCCGCCTGAGCAGCAGAAGCGCTATGCCGAGGTGCAGAGCAAACTCTCCGAACTGGGCAGCAAGTTCTCCAACCAATTGCTCGACGCCACCCAGGCCTGGACCAAGCACGTCACCGACGAAGCCACCCTGGCCGGCCTGACCGACTCAGCCAAAGCGCAAATGGCTGCTGCGGCCCAGGCCAAAGGCCTCGACGGCTGGCTGATCAGCCTGGAATTCCCCAGCTACTACGCGGTGATGACCTACGCCCACGACCGCGCCCTACGTGAAGAAATCTACGCGGCCTACTGCACCCGCGCGTCGGACCAGGGCCCGAATGCCGGTCAGAACGATAACGGCCCGGTGATGGAACAGATCCTCGACCTGCGTCAGGAATTGGCCCAACTGCTTGGCTTCGCCTCTTTCTCCGAACTGAGCCTGGCCACCAAAATGGCCGAATCCAGCGACCAGGTACTGAGTTTCCTGCGTGACCTGGCCAAGCGCAGCAAGCCATTTGCCACCCAGGACCTGCAGCAGCTCAAGGCCTACGCTGCCGAACAAGGCTGCGCCGACCTGCAAAGCTGGGACAGCGGTTTCTACGGTGAAAAACTGCGTGAACAGCGCTACAGCGTGTCCCAGGAAGCCCTGCGTGCCTACTTCCCGATCGACAAAGTGCTGGGCGGGCTGTTTGCCATCGTCCAGCGCCTGTACGGCATCGAGATCGCCGAGCAAAAAGGCTTCGATACCTGGCACCCGGATGTCCGCCTGTTCGAAATCAAGGAAAACGGCCAGCACGTCGGCCGCTTCTTCTTCGATCTGTATGCCCGCGCCAACAAGCGTGGCGGTGCCTGGATGGACGGCGCCCGTGATCGTCGGCGTACCGCCGAGGGTGCGCTGCAAAGCCCGGTGGCCAACCTGGTGTGCAACTTCACCCCGGCCGACAGCGGCAAGCCTGCCCTGCTGACCCACGATGAAGTCACCACCCTGTTCCACGAATTCGGTCACGGCCTGCACCACCTGCTGACCCGCGTCGAACACGCGGGCGTGTCCGGTATCAACGGTGTGGCCTGGGATGCGGTGGAGTTGCCGAGCCAGTTTATGGAGAACTGGTGCTGGGAGCCGGAAGGCCTGGCGCTGATTTCCGGTCACTATGAAAGTGGCGAAGCATTGCCCCAGGACCTGCTGCAAAAAATGCTCGCGGCGAAGAACTTCCAGTCCGGCCTGATGATGGTGCGCCAACTGGAATTCTCGCTGTTCGACTTTGAGCTGCACGCTACCCACGGCGATGGCCGCAGCGTGGCGCAGGTGCTCGAAGGCGTGCGCGACGAAGTGTCGGTGATGCGTCCTCCGGCCTACAACCGCTTCCCCAACAGCTTCGCGCATATCTTCGCCGGCGGTTACGCGGCGGGGTACTACAGCTACAAGTGGGCCGAAGTGTTGTCGGCGGATGCCTTCTCCAAGTTCGAAGAAGACGGCGTGCTCAATGCCGAGACTGGCCGGGCGTTCCGCGAGGCGATCCTGGCCCGTGGCGGTTCCCAGGCGCCGATGGTGTTGTTCGTCGACTTCCGCGGACGCGCACCGTCGATTGACGCACTCTTGCGCCACAGCGGCCTGAGTGAGGACGCAGCAGCATGAGTGACGGGCCTGTGATCACCAAAAAGCAATTTATCGCCGGGGCCGTGTGCCCGGCGTGCAGCGAGCCGGACAAGTTGAAGATGTGGACCGAAGACAACGTGCCCCATCGCGAATGCGTGGCCTGCGGCTATACCGACACGCTCAACGACCAGGGTTTGTCGGTGCCCAAGGAATTGGGCACGCGGGTCAATACCTCGGCGTTGAAAGCGCCGGCGGACCCCAAGGTGCAGGCGGTGCAGTTCTTCCCTAATCCGAAGCTGAAAAAAGACTGACGGGCCTTACTCCGTCCAACCTGTGGGAACAGGCTTGTGTAGGAGCTGGCTTGCCTGCGATAGCATCACCTCGGTGTCACTGATACACCGAGGCGTCTGCATCGCAGGCAAGCCAGCTCCTACATGAGCCAGCTCCCACATTTTTTTGCGCGCATTTCTCGATTTTCCTGGCTGAAACGGTTCTCTCATTCCTTAGCCTGCTATCATTTGTAACCATTGATTACATTCAAAACGACAAGCCGCTCCATGAAGCGACTGCTCAAACCCGTGACCACATGATGAGGTGCCACCATGTCTGATCAAGATCGAGACAACCCCCGGCGTGACTTTTTGCGCAAATCCTTGACCTTGATCCCGGTGGTCACGGTTGCCAGCACTGGCCTTGGCGGCTCGATGCTGATGGCCACGCCCGAACCTGCCCAGGCCAGCCCGGCCAGTGCGCCCGCCAGCGAAAAGGCCTACGAGCCGAGCTACTTCACCGCTGAGGAGTGGGCCTTTATCAACGCCGCCGTCGCGCGTTTGATCCCTGCTGATGCCCAAGGCCCAGGCGCTTTGGAAGCCGGCGCGCCGGAATATATCGACCGGCAGATGAACACCCCCTACGCCAGTGGCGCCCTGTGGTTTATGCAAGGCCCGTTCAATGCCGACGCCCCGCCCGAGATGGGCTGGCAGAGCAAACTGGTGCCCAGGGAGATCTATCGCCTGGGTATTGCCGCCACGGATTCCTGGTCGAAAGCGTTCAACGGTAAAACATTTGCTGGGCAAGACAGCGCTACCCAGGATGATTTGCTGCGTCGCCTGGAGGCGGGCGGTGCCGAAACCGGCGAGCATTTCGCGGCGGTCCCGCCGAAGATTTTCTTCAATTTGTTGCTGCAAAACACCAAGGAAGGGTTCTTCTGCGACCCGATCCACGGCGGCAACAAAGGCATGGTCGGCTGGACCATGATCGGCTTCCCCGGCGCCCGCGCCGATTTCATGGATTGGGTTGAACGCAACGAGCAATACCCCTTCCCGGCTGTTTCCATCCGCGGCGAGAGGGCATAAACGTGGCGACCATCATGAAGAAAGTGGATGCGGTTATCGTCGGCTTCGGCTGGACAGGCGCGATCATGGCCAAGGAACTGACCGAAGCCGGCTTGCACGTGGTAGCGCTGGAGCGCGGCCCGATGCAGGACACCTACCCGGACGGTAATTACCCACAGGTGATCGACGAACTGACCTACAGCGTGCGCAAAAAGCTGTTCCAGGACATCTCCAAGGAAACCGTGACCATTCGCCATAGCGTGAATGACATTGCCCTGCCCAACCGTCAGTTGGGCGCCTTCCTGCCGGGTAACGGCGTAGGCGGCGCGGGCCTGCACTGGTCGGGTGTGCATTTCCGGGTGGACCCCATCGAATTGCGCATGCGCAGCCACTACGAAGAGCGCTACGGCAAAAATTTCATCCCCAAGGACATGACCATCCAGGACTTCGGCGTCAGCTACGAAGAGCTGGAACCGTTCTTTGACTACGCCGAAAAAGTCTTCGGCACCTCCGGCCAGGCCTGGACCGTCAAAGGCCAACTGGTGGGTGAAGGCAAGGGCGGCAACCCTTATGCGCCGGATCGCTCCAGCCATTTCCCACTGGAGTCGCAGAAAAACACCTACTCGGCGCAGCTGTTCCAGAAAGCTGCCGCCGATGTGGGCTATAAGCCCTACAACCTACCTTCGGCCAATACCTCGGGGCCCTACACCAACCCCTATGGCGCGCAGATGGGGCCGTGCAACTTCTGTGGTTTTTGCAGCGGGTATGTCTGCTACATGTACTCCAAGGCATCGCCCAACGTGAACATCCTGCCGGCCCTGCGCCAGGTGCCGAACTTTGAGCTGCGGCCAAATTCCCACGTGCTCAAGGTCAATCTCGACAGCACCAAGCGCAAAGCCACTGGCGTGACCTATATCGACGCCCAGGGCCGGGAGATCGAGCAACCGGCGGACCTGGTGATTCTTGGCGCCTTCCAGTTCCATAACGTGCGCCTGATGCTGCTCTCGGGCATCGGCAAGCCCTACGACCCGATCACGGGCGAAGGGGTGGTGGGCAAGAACTTCGCCTACCAGAACATGGCCACCATCAAGGCCTACTTCGACAAAGACGTGCATACCAACAACTTCATCGGCGCTGGCGGCAATGGCGTGGCGGTGGACGATTTCAACGCCGATAACTTCGACCATGGTCCCCATGGCTTTGTCGGCGGCTCGCCGATGTGGGTCAACCAGGCGGGCAGCCGGCCGATTGCCGGCACCTCCAACCCGCCGGGCACGCCGGCCTGGGGCAGTGCGTGGAAGCGCGCCACCGCCGATTACTACACCCACCAGGTGTCGATGGACGCCCACGGCGCCCATCAATCCTACCGGGGCAACTACCTCGATCTGGACCCGGTTTACCGTGATGCCTACGGCCTGCCGCTGCTGCGCATGACCTTCGACTGGCAGGAAAATGACATCAAGATGAACCGCTTCATGGTCGAAAAAATGGGCAAGATCGCCGAAGCGATGAACCCCAAGGCGATTGCCGTGCTCGGCAAGAAGGTCGGCGATCACTTCAACACCGCGTCCTACCAGACCACCCACCTCAACGGTGGCGCGATCATGGGGACCGACCCGAAGACCAGCGCGTTGAACCGCTACCTGCAGTGCTGGGATGTGCACAACGTGTTTGTCCCAGGTGCATCTGCTTTCCCACAAGGCCTGGGCTACAACCCTACGGGCCTGGTGGCGGCGCTGACCTATTGGTCGGCCCGGGCGATTCGCGAGCAGTACCTGAAAAACCCCGGCCCGCTGGTTCAGGCATAAGGAGCGACGACCATGAAAGCATTTGTTATCGCGACCCTGGCCCTGTTCAGCAGTTGCTCGGTGAGCGCGGCTGAAACTGATCTGATCAAACAAGGCGAATACCTGGCCCGCGCCGGTGACTGCGTGGCCTGCCACACCGCCAAGGGCGGCAAGCCGTTTGCCGGTGGCCTGCCGATGGAAACCCCGATCGGCGTGATCTACTCCACCAACATCACCCCGGACAAAACCGGCCTGGGGGACTACAGCTTTGAAGACTTCGACAAGGCCGTGCGCCATGGCGTCGCCAAAAGCGGTAGTACCCTTTACCCGGCGATGCCCTACCCGTCTTACGCTCGCGTCAGCGAAACCGATATGCAGGCGCTGTATGCGTACTTCATGAAAGGGGTGGAGCCGGTCGCCCAGCCGAACCAGGACAGCGACATTCCCTGGCCCTTGAGCATGCGCTGGCCCCTGGCCGCGTGGCGCTGGATGTTCGCGCCCGAGGTGGCGGACTACCAGGCCCCGGCCGATGCCGACCCGGTAATCAGCCGTGGCGCCTACCTGGTGGAAGGTCTCGGCCACTGTGGCGCCTGCCACACCCCGCGCGCTCTGACCATGCAGGAAAAGGCCCTGAGCGCGTCTGAAGGTTCTGCGTTCCTGTCGGGCAGTGCGCCGCTGGAAGGCTGGATCGCCAAAAGCCTGCGCGGTGACCACAAGGATGGCCTGGGCAGTTGGAGCGAAGAACAGCTGGTGCAGTTTCTCAAGACCGGCCGCAGTGATCGCAGTGCGGTGTTTGGCGGCATGAGCGACGTTGTAGTCCACAGCATGCAGTACATGTCTGAAGACGACCTGACCGCTATCGCCCGTTACCTCAAGAGCCTGCCGGCAGTCGACCCCAAGGATCAGCCGCACCAATACGACAAGCAGGTGGCCGAGGCGCTGTGGAAGGGCGATGACAGCCAGCCGGGCGCGGCGGTGTACATCGACAACTGCGCGGCCTGCCATCGTACCGATGGTCATGGCTATACCCGGGTGTTCCCGGCGCTGGCGGGCAATCCGGTGTTGCAGACGGCGGATGCCACATCGTTGATCAACATTGTGTTGAATGGCGGAACCCTGCCGGCCACTCACGCCGCGCCTTCCACCTTCACCATGCCAGCCTTTGCCTGGCGTCTGTCGGATCAGGAAGTGGCGGATGTGGTGAGTTTTATCCGTGGCAGCTGGGGTAACCAGGGGGCGCCGGTGAAGGCTGGCGACGTGGCCGACCTGCGCAAAAGCGATAAACACACCACCTCGGGCGACGATCTGGGGCAAGTGACGAGTCACTGATTCAGCCTTTGCCGCCCAACGGCACTGGTCAGAGACGCTGCGCCTCGATACTGTATATAAAAACAGTATCGAGGCGCTTGTATGTCCACTCCTCTGCCGCCGCGCGGGCGAGGCACCGCCACCAACCTGCACAATCGCTTTGCGCCCACGGTCAGTGTGGCCGAGGACGACGGTTGGTATCAGGAAGTACCGCCGACCCAGGGCACCGAAGTGCGCATCGAGACGGCGAAGACCATCATCACCCGCAACACCTCGCCGGACCTGCCGTTCGACCGCTCCATCAACCCTTACAGGGGGTGTGAGCACGGTTGTATCTATTGTTATGCGCGGCCCAGCCATGCCTATTGGGACATGTCCCCGGGCCTGGACTTTGAAACCAAGCTGATCGCCAAGAGCAACGCCGCCCAGGTGCTGGAGCAACAATTGTCCAAGCCCGGCTATGTGTGCGCGCCGATCAATTTGGGCTCCAATACGGACCCGTATCAACCGATCGAACGTGAATACCAGATCACCCGGCAAACCCTGGAGGTGCTGCTGCGCTATCGCCACCCGGTGACTATCGTGACCAAGGGGTCGTTGATCCTGCGTGACCTTGACCTGCTCACGGAGCTGGCCCGCCAGCGGCTGGTGGCGGTGATGATCAGCCTCACCAGCCTGGACGATGAACTCAAGCGCATCCTCGAGCCCCGCGCGGCGGCGCCCAAGGCGCGGCTGCGGGCGATCCGGGTAATGCGCGAGGCGGGTATCCCGGTGGGTGTGCTGTGTTCGCCAATGATTCCGATGATCAACGACAGTGAACTGGAAAGCCTGCTGGCCGAAGCCCATGCCGCCGGGGCGCAGAGTGCGGCCTATATGATGCTGCGCCTGCCCCTTGAAGTAGCGCCGCTGTTCGAGGAATGGCTGGCGGCCCATTATCCGCAGCGAGCGGCCCATGTGATGAGCCTGGTCCGCCAGGTACGTGGCGGGGAAGTCTATGACAGCCGCTTCGGTGTGCGCATGCGCGGTGAGGGGCCGTTTGCCGATTTGCTGGCGCAACGATTTGCCAAGGCGATCAAGCGCTTGGGGCTCAATCGTCGGGAAGGGTTCAATCTTGATTGCAGTGCATTCTGTCCGCCCGGCAGGCAGCTGGCTTTGTTGTAGACTGATACAAAAGCGCGTGTTGCCCGGCCAGGGTGGTCGCGTTTTGATATCACTGAAACCCGCGAGATAGAGCGGTTGATTCAGTTTGAGTTAAGTTTCGGCAGGTACCTTGTTCATCAAGTGACTGGTGGGTCGGCGGCACTGGCTGGGTGGTTTCCATGTGTTGTTTCCCGGTGATCGCGCGTCGACCTGAACTAGAAGACTCTCCTGCCCCAACCACGAGGATGAATCATGAGTGACAAGGATAAACAGCCGTTGGCTGCGTCGGCTTCAGCCCCTCACGAGGCGGAGTCCGCCGATGCAGCGCTGCAGCACATTGTTGATGGTTTTTTGCATTTCCATAATGAGGTCTTCCCCCAGCAGGAAGAGCTCTTCAAGAAGCTCGCCACGGCCCAGAGCCCACGGGCGATGTTTATCACCTGTGCCGACTCGCGCATTGTTCCGGAACTGATCACCCAGAGCTCCCCGGGCGATCTGTTCGTGACCCGTAACGTAGGTAACGTCGTGCCGCCCTATGGGCAGATGAACGGCGGTGTGTCCACGGCCATCGAGTACGCGGTGCTGGCGCTTGGCGTGCAGCACATTATTGTCTGCGGCCACTCCGATTGTGGCGCCATGCGGGCAGTGCTCAACCCCCAGAGCCTGGAAAAAATGCCCACGGTCAAAGCCTGGCTGCGCCACGCCGAGGTCGCCAAGACCATGGTCCAGGACAACTGTGATTGCGCCAACGAAGGCGAAAGCATGCAGGTGCTGACCGAAGAAAACGTCATCGCCCAGTTGCAACACTTGCGCACCCACCCCTCCGTGGCTTCGCGCATGGCCAACGGTCATTTGTTTATCCATGGCTGGATCTACAACATCGAGACCAGTGAAATCAAAGCCTACGACGCGGATCAGGCCACATTCCGGCCGTTGAGCGGTTCCGGACCGATCCCTTCGGCGACGCCCAAAGCGCGCTTCTAAAACAATCCCCTGCCGGGTAATGCGATGGCTGCCATGGATGCAGCCAGGCCTTGCCACGCCCGGCGAATGCCTCGGGAGAGTCATCATGCGTGCAGCTCAATTAAAAACAGTGCTGCCACGGGAGCTGTTGGCTTCGGTGGTGGTGTTTCTGGTGGCCTTGCCCTTGTGCATGGGGATCGCCATTGCCTCGGGCATGCCCCCGGCCAAGGGCCTGCTTACCGGGATCATTGGTGGCCTGGTGGTGGGCTGGCTGGCCGGCTCGCCCCTGCAAGTCAGCGGGCCGGCGGCCGGCTTGGCGGTGTTGGTGTTCGAACTGGTGCGCCAGCACGGCATGCTGATGCTCGGGCCGATCCTGTTGTTGGCCGGCTTCCTGCAACTGGTGGCCGGGCGCCTGCGCCTGGGCTGCTGGTTCCGGGTGACGGCGCCGGCGGTGGTCTACGGCATGCTGGCGGGGATCGGAGTGTTGATTGTCCTGTCGCAGGTCCACGTGATGCTCGATGGGGCGCCCAAACCCTCCGGGCTGGATAACCTCGCCGGCTTTCCCGCCGCAGTGGCCCAGGCCATTCCCAGCCTGGGTGGCGGGCTCGGTTGGCAAGCCGGTCTGCTGGGCCTGGCGACCATGCTGGTGATGTGGTTGTGGGACCGGTTTCGCCCGCAAAAACTGCGTTTTGTGCCGGGGGCATTGCTCGGCGTGGGCCTGGCGACCGCGACCAGCCTGGCGCTGGCCCTGCAGGTCAAGCGCGTTGAGGTGCCAGAAAACCTTGCCGACGCAATTGATTGGCTGCGCCCCAGCGACCTGTTGAACCTGGCCGACCCCAACCTGTTGATCGCGGCCTTCGCGGTGGCCTTTATTGCCAGTGCCGAAACTCTGCTCTCGGCGGCAGCAGTGGACCGCATGCATAACGGCCAACGCTCGGACTTCGACAAGGAATTATCCGCCCAGGGTGTAGGCAACATGCTGTGCGGTCTGGTAGGCGCATTGCCCATGACCGGTGTGATTGTGCGCAGCTCGGCCAACGTCCAGGCGGGAGCGACCACGCGTTTGTCGGCGATGTTCCACGGTCTCTGGCTGCTGGCCTTTGTGTTGCTGCTGTCGAGCTTGCTGCAGAGCATTCCGGTGGCGAGCCTGGCGGGTGTGCTGGTGTACACCGGGATCAAGCTGGTGGATCTCAAGGCTTTCCGTGGCCTGGGGCGCTATGGCCGGATGCCGATGTTCACCTACGCGGCCACGGCCCTGGCGATCATCTTTACCGACTTGCTGACGGGCGTGCTGGTGGGCTTCGGCCTGACCCTGGTGAAACTGGCGTGGAAGGCATCACGCTTGAAAGTCAGCCTGGTCGACCTGCCCGAGGACGGTGAAATGGAGTTGCGACTGGTGGGGGCGGCGACCTTTCTCAAGGTGCCTGCATTGACCCAGGTGCTGGCGATCGTGCCGGCGGGGACCACCGTGCATGTGCCGCTCAATAACCTGAGCTACGTGGACCATTCGTGTCTGGAGTTGCTGGAGGAATGGGGGCGGGCCAATGCGGCGAAGGGTTCGAAGTTGGTGATCGAGGCGCGGGGGTTGAAGCGTCGATTGGAAGGGCGGATACGTACCACGACGCGGATTGGTTCGGCCCCGTCAGTGGGCTGACGAAACCGGATAAAAAAATGTGGGCGCGGCGGTGCGACGATTCGACTTGCCCGCTCCCACATTTGTTCTATGCCTGGCAGGAAAACTCAGGCCGGCTGATCCAGCTCCAACTCCACACCCAACTGGCGCGACAGGCACGGCCAGCGTTTCCACGCGGCTTCCGTTGCCGGGCTCTTGAGCTGCTCGCGATAGGCCTCGACGGACTCCAGGGCGAAACTCTCTTCATTGAGCATTTCATCCACCGCCAGGTGCACGGCTTCGTCCAGCTGATTGGCGAAATCTTCGCCGATCAACTGGTGGGCAATCACATTGGCAACGGTGGTGTCCGCCGGAATCAAGGGCTGGCCGAAATGCTTGATATACAGATCGTTGACTTCTTCCACCAGCCGATGGGCCAGGTAGGCCTCGTCCAGCAGGCCGTTCAGGCCTTCATGGGCGGCCAGGATCGCGGGTGGCTGCAGAAAGAAGTGCTCGGCAATTTTCAGCACCGGCTTGATCTGGCTTTCAATTCCGGCTTCCCGGGCCACGTCGTTGGCGGCATCCAGCAGGTCCGGGACCTGGGCGATGTAGGCGCTGACGAAACGTGTCATCACCGCGTTACGATCACCCTCGGCCAGGGAAATGGCCGAGTGCAGGTGCGGTAACTGTGCGTCCAGTTGTTTAGCCAACAGGCCGGTGGATGCTTCGTGTTGATGGGCACGGGAAATCTGCTCGCGCAATGCGGCGGTGTTCATGAAAGCTCCAGTAATACGGGCGTAGGAAAGGGGATTGCATAAGGTAGCTCGTTTATACGAGCCCCTAAGATGCATTTGTCATAATTATTTCATGGTTATGCATCGCTGTTATATCGAATCGCCATCGTTCGTCGGATAGGCCTTCAATCTGCGGGCTGGCCAGCGCCGTTCGTCTCTTTTCACTGATTTGCCCCCTCACATTGCGGGGTCGCAGTCGCTGTCTATACTCGGGGATGTACGCAATTAGCTGATGACGCCCGACTGCATTAGGCAGGCAAGGCTTGGCGGATGTAAGCAGTTTGGAAGCCGCCCCCTTGGCCGCAGGTGCAAACCGGCGGGATAACAAGAACGATAAGGGGAACCCGCAATGACGCGACATCCACATGTTTGGATGGGCTTACTCTTGTGGTCAGTATTCAGCCAGGCGCAGGCCGCCTGGACGGTGAATATGGCACCAGGGGCCACGGAAGTCAGTCACGCCGTATTCGACCTGCACATGACCATCTTCTGGATCTGTGTGGTGATCGGCATCATCGTGTTTGGCGCCATGTTCTGGTCGATGATTATGCATCGACGTTCCACGGGCCAGGTGGCGGCCAAGTTCCACGAAAGTACGACGGTGGAAATTCTCTGGACCGTGGTGCCCTTGCTGATCCTCGTCGCCATGGCCATTCCGGCGACCAAGACCCTGATCAACATCTACGACAGCAGTGAGTCGGATATCGATATCCAGGTCACCGGCTATCAGTGGAAGTGGCACTACAAATACCTGGGCCAGGACGTCGAGTTCTTCAGCAACCTGGCCACCCCCGCCGAGCAGATCCATAACCAGGCCACCAAGGGCGAACACTACCTGCTGGAAGTCGACCAGCCGCTGGTGCTGCCGGTGGGCGCCAAGGTGCGCTTCTTGGTGACTGCCGCCGACGTGATCCACTCCTGGTGGGTGCCGGCGTTTGCGGTCAAGCGCGATGCCATCCCCGGCTTCGTCAACGAGGCCTGGACCCGGGTCGAGAAGCCCGGCATCTACCGTGGCCAGTGCGCGGAGCTGTGCGGCAAAGACCACGGTTTCATGCCCATCGTGGTCGAGGTCAAGTCCAAGGCCGACTACGCCACCTGGCTCGGCGAGCGCAAGGAGGAAGCTGCCAAGCTCAAGGAGCTGACCTCCAAAGAGTGGACACTCGAAGAGCTGGTGGCCCGTGGCGACAAGGTCTACCACACCGCCTGCGTAGCCTGTCACCAGGCCGAAGGCCAGGGCCTGCCGCCGATGTTCCCGGCGCTCAAAGGCTCGAAGATCGCCACTGGACCGGCGGCAGACCACCTGAGCATCGTCTACCACGGCAAGCCCGGTACAGCGATGGCGGCCTTCGGCAAGCAACTGTCGGAAGTCGATATTGCAGCGGTCGTGACTTACGAGCGTAACGCCTGGGGTAACAACAAAGGCGACATGGTCACGCCTAAAGACGTGCTGGCCATCAAACAGGCGGAAAGCAAATGAACCTCTTCATTGCGTATGCCCTGAACCGCCCCGCCCATCTGCTTGCAGGAGAACGGTCATGAGCACTGTGATTGATGACCACGGTCATGCCGCTGACCACGCCCACGGTCCCGCCAAGGGCTTGATGCGCTGGGTGCTGACCACCAACCACAAAGATATCGGGACCATGTACCTGTGGTTCAGCTTCGCCATGTTCCTGCTGGGTGGTTCGTTCGCCATGGTGATCCGCGCCGAGCTGTTCCAGCCGGGCCTGCAGATCGTCGAGCCGGCGTTCTTCAACCAGATGACCACCATGCATGGCCTGATCATGGTGTTTGGCGCGGTGATGCCGGCGTTTGTCGGCCTGGCCAACTGGATGATCCCGCTGATGATCGGCGCACCGGACATGGCCCTGCCGCGCATGAACAACTTCAGCTTCTGGCTGCTGCCGGCGGCGTTCCTGCTGCTGGTCTCGACGTTGTTCAGCCCGGGCGGTGGGCCGAACTTTGGCTGGACCTTCTACGCCCCGCTCTCTACCACTTACGCCCCGGAAAGCGTGACGTTCTTTATCTTTGCCATCCACCTGATGGGCATCAGCTCGATCATGGGCGCGATCAACGTGGTCGCGACCATCCTCAACCTGCGCGCACCCGGCATGACGCTGATGAAGATGCCGCTGTTTGTCTGGACCTGGCTGATCACCGCCTTCTTGCTGATTGCAGTGATGCCGGTACTGGCCGGTTGCGTGACCATGATGCTGATGGATATCCACTTCGGCACCAGCTTCTTCAGCGCCGCTGGCGGCGGTGACCCGGTGCTGTTCCAGCATGTGTTCTGGTTCTTCGGCCATCCCGAGGTGTACATCATGATCCTGCCGGCCTTCGGTGCCGTCAGCTCGATCATCCCGACCTTCTCGCGCAAGCCGCTGTTTGGCTACACCTCAATGGTCTACGCCACGGCGAGCATCGCGTTCCTGTCGTTTATCGTGTGGGCGCACCATATGTTCGTGGTGGGCATTCCGTTGGTGGGCGAGTTGTTCTTCATGTACGCCACCCTGCTGATCGCGGTGCCCACCGGGGTCAAGGTGTTCAACTGGGTCAGCACCATGTGGCAAGGCTCGCTGACCTTTGAGACGCCGATGCTGTTTGCCGTGGCCTTTGTGATCCTGTTCACCATTGGCGGCTTTTCCGGGTTGATGCTGGCCATTGCCCCGGCGGACTTCCAGTACCACGACACCTACTTTGTGGTGGCGCATTTCCATTACGTACTGGTGCCCGGCGCAATCTTCGGGATCTTCGCCTCGGCCTACTACTGGCTGCCGAAATGGACCGGCCATATGTACGACGAAACCCTGGGCAAGCTGCACTTCTGGCTGTCGTTCGTGGGGATGAACATGGCGTTCTTCCCCATGCACTTCGTGGGGCTGGCCGGCATGCCGCGGCGGGTGCCGGACTACAACCTGCAGTTCGCCGACTTCAACATGGTGTCGTCGATTGGCGCCTTTATGTTCGGTGCTACGCAGATCTTCTTCCTGTTTATCGTGATCAAGTGCATCCGTGGCGGCCAGCCGGCACCGGCCAAGCCGTGGGATGGCGCCGAAGGGCTGGAGTGGAGCATTCCTTCACCGGCGCCCTACCACACCTTTACCACGCCGCCGGAGGTCAAATGAACCCGGTCATGAAAACACTCCCGATCCCCTGTGGGAGCGGGCTTGCCCGCGATGGCGGCCTCAAGACCCCTGCAGAGCTTGAGGGCCTCATCGCGAAGCCAGCTCGCCCAGGTGGGCGTCATGGCTGACTCCGTACCTCTCAACCGCCTGGTCACGCGCCTGCTTATCCTGGTGCTGGCGATGTTCGCCTTCGGCTTTGCCCTGGTGCCGATCTACGACGTGATGTGCAAAGCGTTTGGCATCAACGGCAAGACCGCCGGGCAGTACGAGGGCTCGCAGGTGGTCGACCCCTCGCGCCAGATACGGGTGCAGTTCCTGTCGACCAATGCCATCGATATGGTCTGGGAATTCCACTCCAGGGCCGACGAAATCGTGGTCCATCCCGGTGCGGTCAACGAGATGGTGTTCGTGGCCTTCAACCCCACCGACAAGCCGATGACAGCCCAGGCGATCCCGAGTATTTCCCCGGCCGAAGCGGCGATGTACTTCCACAAGACCGAGTGTTTTTGCTTCACCCAGCAAGTGCTGCAGCCGGGAGAGCGCATCGAGATGCCGGTGCGCTTCATTGTCGATCGCGACATGCCCAAGGATGTGAAGCATTTGACCCTGGCGTACACGCTGTTCGATATCACTGCGCGCCAACCGCCCGTGGCTGTCCATACCGGCGGCTAGGCGTGCCTGCGGGCTCGATTAGGAGAACGGATACATGTCGACTCATGATACGTACTACGTACCAGCGCAAAGCAAATGGCCAATAATTGCCACGTTTGGGCTGTTGATCACCGTGTATGGCCTGGGTGTGTGGTTCAACGACCTTAAGGCGGCCCGCCCGGAATCCCACGGTCCGCTGATCTTTTTCGTTGGCAGCCTGCTGCTGGCCTACATGATGTTTGGCTGGTTTGGCGCGGTGATCAAAGAAAGCCGCGCCGGCTTGTACAGCGCGCAGATGGACCGCTCGTTCCGCTGGGGCATGACCTGGTTCATCTTCTCCGAGGTGATGTTTTTCATCGCGTTCTTTGGCGCGCTGTTCTATGTGCGGCATATGTCGGCGCCGTGGCTCGCCGGTGAGGGCTCCAAGGGCATTGCCCATATGCTGTGGCCCAACTTCGAGTTCGCCTGGCCGCTGCTCAACAACCCGGATCCCAAGCTGTTCCCGGCGCCGGAAGGCACCATCAGCCCGTGGGGCCTGCCGTTGGTCAACACCATCTTGCTGGTGAGCTCCAGCGTGACCATCACCATCGCCCACCACGCCCTGCGCAAGGGCCATCGCGGCGCGCTGAAGATCTGGCTGGCGATTACCGTGTTGTTGGGGGTGGCGTTCCTCGGCTTCCAGGCTGAGGAATACATCCACGCCTATAAAGAGCTGGGCCTGACGCTGGGGTCCGGGGTGTATGGCGCGACGTTCTTCATGCTCACCGGCTTTCACGGCGCCCACGTGACCATCGGCACGATCATTTTGTTCGTGATGCTGATGCGCATCCTCAAGGGGCATTTCAATGCCGAGCACCAGTTCGGTTTCGAAGCGGCCAGTTGGTATTGGCACTTTGTCGACGTGGTGTGGATCGGGTTGTTTTTCTTCGTCTACGTGCTGTAGCGACTTACCAGGGGGCGTGGGAAACCAGCTGGCCGCTGAAGAACCCCCAGGTGATCAGCGCCAGGGTGATCACGGCCAGCACCACACGCACGGTCAAGGCGGTGACGAGGCGATTGGAGTGGCCTTCGTCCTTGACCAGAAAGAACAAGCCACTGAACAGGCTCACTACAGTAGCGATCAGCATCAGGGCAATAGCGGCTTTGAGCATGGTCAGGCTCCAGGGCTCTTTATTTTGAGGGGCGGGCAATGAGATTCAGTATAGCCAGCGCAGCATCGACCTTCGCGGTAACGCCATGAAACGCTTTCGCCCCGGGATTGCACCGACCCTGGTGGTGCTGGTGTTGCTGCCGTTGATGGTGTTCCTGGGTTTTTGGCAGTTGTCCCGTGGCCAGGAAAAACAGGCGCTGCTCCAGAGTTACGCTGAGCGCCGGGCGGCGCAGCCTATCAGCGTTGTGCAACTGGCGGCGGTGGCTGATCCGGCCTTTCGCCGGGTGCAGTTGCGCGGGGAGTTCGATGCCGGGCACAGCGTGCTGCTGGATAACCGCATGCGCGACGGCAAGGCCGGCGTCGAGTTGCTGCAACCCTTTCATGACCAGGCCAGCGGCCAGTGGCTGTTGCTCAATCGCGGCTGGCTGCCGTGGCCGGATCGGCGCACGCCGCCAGCTTTCACCACCCCCGACCAGCCTTTGAATATCAACGCCTGGGTGTATGTCGCCCCCGGCGAGACGTTCCAGCTACACGCCGACCCGGCAGCCGCGCAATGGCCGCGCCTGCTGACGGCGCTGCACCCGCAGGCGCTGTGGGCCGAGTTGGAGCGCAGCGGGTTTGCCTTTGAACTACGGGCCGAAGCGGGCCCGGCGACCTATGAAACCCAATGGCCGGTGGTGGCCATGGGGCCGGAAAAACACGTGGGGTATGCCGTGCAGTGGTTCGCCATGGCGCTGGCGCTGCTGGGCCTTTACCTCTACCTCGGCTGGCACAACGCAAGGGAGAAGCACCATGGGAGCGGCCATGAATCCACTCAACATGTCTGACACGCCAGCGGCGCCCAATCGCAGCAAGGGGCGCTGGCAACTGATCCTGATCCTGCTGATGGTGATCGGCCCGATGGTGCTGGCGACCCTGATGTACAAGTGGCAGTTCTGGGTGCCGGATAACCGCAGTGATCATGGCGAGATGATCGGCAACGGCCAGACCCGCGCCGATATCGGCGTACAGGCTGACGAGGAGCGCTGGCAATTGCTGGTGACCGCACCCGCGGCCTGCGCCGCCGAATGCCAGCAGTTGGTCTACCTCGCGCGCCAACTGCAGATCGGCCTGGGGCGTGATGCGTTCCGTGCCAGCCATGCCCTGGCCAGTGCGCAGCCGGTCAGCGCCGCGTACGAGGCCAAGCTCAAAGCCGAATACCCGCAATTGCGGCGCTTGCCCCTGGACCTGCCGACCTTCAAGCAAAACGCCGCCGCGCCGGGCGATGCGCAACTGTGGATCGTTGACCCTCACGGCAACCTGGTGCTGCGCTATGACGCGCGGGTCAAGGGCAAGGATCTGCTGAACGACCTGCGCCACCTGCTGAAACTGTCGAATATCGGATAAGGGCATCGTCATGGCCAAACCTGGATTTCGCCTCGCGCTGTTTGCCACCCTGCTGGCGCTGATTGTGGTGCTGCTGGGCGCCTACACGCGCCTGACCCATGCCGGCCTCGGTTGCCCGGACTGGCCGGGTTGCTATGGCTTTATCAGCGTGCCGAAAAGCGAGGCCCAGTTGGCCCATGCCGAGTTGCACTTCCCGGACACGCCGGTGGAGGCCGACAAAGGCTGGAACGAGATGGTCCATCGCTATGCGGCGGGCACCCTGGGGTTGTTGATCGCGCTGTTGGCCACCCGCGCCTGGACCCATCGCCGGCATCCGGGGCAGCCGTTGAAGCTGCCGCTGTTCCTGCTGGTTGTGGTGTTTGCCCAGGCAGCCTTTGGCATGTGGACGGTGACGCTCAAGCTCTGGCCGCAGGTGGTCACTGGGCATTTGCTGGGTGGCTTCGCGACGTTAAGCCTGTTGTTTCTGTTGACCCTGCGTCTGTCCGGGGTGTTGCCGGCGCTGATCGTGCCCCGGCGTTTGCAGTATTGGGCCACCGCCGGCCTGGTGCTGGTGATCGGGCAGATCGCCCTCGGCGGCTGGGTCAGTTCCAACTATGCGGCGGTGGCCTGTATCGACTTGCCGACCTGCCATGGCGAGTGGTGGCCGGCGGCGGATTTTGCCAATGGCTTTCACCTGACCCAGCATATCGGCCCCAACTACCTGGGCGGGCAACTGGACAGTGATGCGCGTACGGCGATTCACCTGACCCATCGCCTGGGCGCGCTGGTGGTGACTGTGGCGCTGCTGGGCCTGGCCTGGCAGCTCAAGGCGGTGGGCATGACCCGCCTGGCGGGCCTGCTGCTGGTCGCCCTGGCCGTGCAGATCGGCCTGGGCCTGAGCAATGTGTACTTTCATTTGCCGCTGCCGGTGGCGGTCGCCCATAACGCCGGCGGTGCAGCGTTGCTGCTGACCCTGGTGCTGGTCAATTACCACGCCCGTACCAGCCTGGTGCGGGTCCGCCATCAAGTGCCGTTCGGTTGGCGCTTCAGCCCGCGCAAGCACGTGTCGGGTCTGATTACCCTTAAAGGAGAGATGCCATGGCGACCTTGATTGGCGAGCGTCACAGCCAGGCGATCTGGCGCGACTACCTGGAGCTGACCAAGCCCAAGGTGGTGGTGCTGATGTTGATCACCTCGCTGGTGGGTATGTTTCTCGCCACCCGCGCCGGGGTGCCGTGGACGGTGCTGATCTTCGGCAACCTGGGGATTGCCCTGTGTGCCGGCGGCGCAGCGGCGGTCAACCATGTGGTGGACCGGCGCATCGACGCGCTGATGGCGCGCACCCATAAGCGGCCGCTGGCGGAAGGCCGGGTGTCGCCGGCCGCCGCGCTGACATTTGCCCTGGCGCTGGCGGTGGCCGGGCTGGGCTTGTTACTGGCGTTTACCAACCCACTGGCGGCCTGGCTGACCTTGGCCTCACTGCTGGGCTATGCGGTGATCTACACCGGTTTTCTCAAGCGGGCGACGCCACAGAACATCGTGATCGGCGGCCTGGCCGGCGCGGCGCCGCCGTTGCTCGGTTGGGTGGCGGTCACCGGGCATGTGAGTGCCGAGCCGTTGTTGCTGGTGCTGATTATCTTCGCCTGGACCCCGCCGCACTTCTGGGCCCTGGCCATCCATCGCAAGGAGGAGTACGCCAAGGCCGATATCCCGATGCTGCCGGTGACCCACGGCGAGCACTACACCAAGGTGCATATCCTGCTCTACACCTTCGCGCTGCTGGCGGTGAGCCTGATGCCCTATGTGATCCATATGAGCGGGCTGTTGTACCTGGGGTGTGCGCTGGTTCTGGGCGCGCGCTTTCTGCAATGGGCCTGGGTGCTGTACCGTGGCAGTCGGCCGCACGCGGCGATCAATACCTTCAAGTACTCTATCTGGTACCTGTTTTTGCTATTTATCGCCCTGCTCGTAGACCACTACTTATTGTTGAACCTATGACTCGAACTCAAAAAACTGTCTTTATCCTGGTGGCCCTGGTGGCGTTGATCATGGGCCTGACCGTCAACAAAGTGCTGTCTGGCAAGGGCCAGGGCGACCCCACGGCATTGATCGACGCGGGCATTATCCTGCTGCCGCAAAGCCGCCAGCTGCCGCCTGTGACCATGACCAACCAGGACGGCCAGCCGGTACTGGTCAATGAGTTGAAGGGCAAGTGGAGCGTGCTGTTCTTTGGCTACACCTTCTGCCCGGACATTTGCCCGACCACCCTCGCCCAGTTGCGGCAGATCAAGAGCGAGCTGCCCAAGGACGTGGTGGATAAGCTGCAAGTGATCCTGGTCAGCGTTGACCCGCATCGCGACACGCCGACTCAGCTCAAGCAATACCTGAGCTACTTCGATCCGCAATTTGCAGGCCTGACCGGGGCGAATGTGGAAGAGGTGCAGAAGGTCTCGAATGCCGTGAGCATTCCGTTTATTCCGGCGGATACCAGCAAGCCGAACTACACCGTCGACCATAGCGGTAACTTGGCGTTGATCGGCCCGGACGGCACCCAGCGCGGGTTTATTCGTGCGCCGTTGAACAACCAGAAGCTGGTGGCGCAGTTGCCGGGGTTGTTGCAGCGCAACTGAGCCGAACGGCTATTTTGCTGACCATACAAAACAAATGTGGGAGCGGGCTTGCTCGCGATAGCATCACCGCGGTGTAACTGATACACCGCGGCGCCTGCATCGCGAGCAAACCCGCTCCCACATAAAGCTGCTCCCACATTCTGAACTGCGGTGTGTTGGAGCCCGATCAGAACGCCGGCAGGATCGCCCCTTTGTACTTCTCGTTGATGAATTTCTTCACTTCCGGGGTCTTCAGGGCTTTGACCAGCTTCTGCACCGCGTCCGAATCCTTGTTGTCCTCGCGGGTCACCAGGATGTTGACGTAAGGCGAGTCGTTGCCTTCGATCGCCAGGGCATCCTTGGAAGGGTCCAGCTTGGCTTCCAGGGCGTAGTTGGTGTTGATCAGCGCCAGGTCGACCTGGGTCAGCACGCGCGGCAGGGTGGCGGCTTCCAGTTCGCGGAATTTCAGACCTTTTTCGTTGCCGGTGATGTCCTTGATGGTCGACAGGATATCGGTCGGGTTCTTCAAGGTGATCAGGCCCTGGTTGGCCAGCAGCAACAGCGCGCGGCCGCCGTTGGTGGCGTCGTTAGGGATCACTACATTGGCACCGTTCGGCAGCTCGGCCAGGGTCTTGTACTTGCTGGAGTACGCGCCCAGTGGCTCCAGGTGCACGCCGGCGACGCTGACCAGGTGGGTGCCCTTGGCTTTGTTGAACTCATCCAGGTACGGCTGGTGCTGGAAGAAGTTGGCGTCCAGGCGCTTCTCGGCCACCTGTACGTTCGGCTGCACGTAGTCGGTGAACACCTTGACCTTCAGGTCCACGCCTTGCGCGGCCAGGGCCGGCTTCACGAATTCAAGGATTTCCGCGTGCGGCACCGGTGTGGCGGCGACCGTCAGGGTTTCGGCGGCGTGGGCGGAAAACGCGGCAACCGCGGCGAAAGCAACCAGTAGTTTTTTCATCCAACAAGCTCCTTGTTCGGGCATCTGCCGGCGGGGGCCGGCAATCGCCTTTATTTTCGAGAGTAGTGTGTCACCAGCTTATCGCCGATGGTTTGCAGAATCTGCACCAGCACAATCAACATCACCACGGTCACGACCATGACGTCATCCTGGAAGCGCTGGTAGCCATAACGGATCGCCAGGTCGCCCAGGCCGCCGGCCCCCACCACACCCGCCATGGCGGTGTAGCCCACCAGGGCAATGGCGGTCACGGTGATTGCAGCAATGATGCCCGGCTTTGCCTCGGGCAGCAGCGCCTTGGTGATGATCTGCCGTGTGGTGGCGCCCATGGCCTGGGTCGCCTCGATGATGCCGCGATCGACCTCGCGCAGGGCGGTTTCCACCAGCCGTGCGAAGAACGTCGAAGCGCCTACCACCAGCGGTGGAATCGCACCGGCCACGCCCAGCGAAGTGCCGGTGAGGAACACCGTGGTGGGGATCATCACGATCAACAGAATGATAAACGGCAGAGAGCGGATGGCGTTGACCACGAATGCCAGGGCGGCATAAGTGGTTTTCTGCTCCAGCAACTGCCGTGGGCTGAAAAGAAACAGCAGGATGCCCAGTGGCAGGCCGACCAGGACGGTGAAAAACAGCGAGGTGCTGAGCATCAGCATGGTGTCGCTGGTGGCAACCCAGATATCAGCCCAGTCGACGTTGTCGAAGTAATGCAGTAGCACGTCCATTAACGCAGGACCTCCATATGCACATCGGCTGCGGTAAAGCGCGCGAACGCCGCTTCCATGTCACCGCCGGTGATGGCCAGGGTCAGTTGCCCGTAAGGGGTATCTTTGATGTGGTCGATACGACCGGCGAGGATGCTGTAGTCCACACCCGTTTCGCGGGCGACGGTACCCAGCAGTGGCGCGTAGGTCGCTTCGCCCTGGAACGTCAGGCGCACGATGCGGCCTGGCACATGGGCGAACACATCACGCTGCTCGCCTTCATCGACCTGCTCGGCTTCCTGCACAAAACGCTTGGTGGTCGGGTGCTTGGGGTGCAGGAACACGTCGGCCACCGGGCCTTGCTCGACAATCACCCCGGCGTCCATCACGGCGACCTGGTCGCAGACACGGCGGATCACGTCCATTTCATGGGTGATCAACACGATGGTCAGCTTTAACTCGCGGTTGATCTCGGCCAGCAGTTGCAGGACCGAGGCGGTGGTCTGCGGGTCGAGGGCACTGGTGGCTTCGTCGCACAGCAGGATTTTCGGTTTGGTGGCCAGGGCGCGGGCGATACCGACGCGCTGCTTCTGGCCGCCGGACAACTGCGCCGGGTACTTCTTGGCATGGTCGGCGAGGCCGACCCGGTCCAGCAGCTCGGCCACGCGCGCATCAATCTCGCGGCGCGACAGTTCGCCCGCCAGGGTCAGTGGCAGCGCGACGTTGTCGGCGACGGTCTTGGAGGCCAGCAGGTTGAAGTGCTGGAAGATCATCCCGACCTGCTGCCGGAAACGGCGCAGGCCGTTGGCATCCAGGGCGGTGACTTCTTCGTCATCGACCTTGATCTGGCCGCCCGAAGGCTCTTCCAGACGATTGATCAGGCGCAGCAGGGTACTTTTTCCCGCGCCGGAATGGCCGATGAGGCCAAACACCTGGCCGTTCTCGACGCGCAGGCTGGTGGGGTGCAGTGCGGGAATATCCTTGCCGGCGACCCGGTAGGTTTTATGGACGTTATGAAACTCGATCACGTAGCGAACCTTGTGGGGCGCATTGAAAAGGGATCAGCGGTTAGCCGGGCGCGCATTTTAGCCTGTCCGTATAGCGTTTCTTAGCATTTATTTCGTATTCAACCAGCGATTTGGCAATAACGCGATCAAAGGTCATAAAAAAGGAACGGTAAAAAATCCCGTCAGTCACTACTTAAGCAACTCGATTTCCCGGGTGCCGTGCCCGGGGTTTTGCTCACACGAGCCAGGGACCGCTCTGGCCTACGCAAACGAGGAGTTTTGTCTGATGAGTACCAAAAAACCCGCTACGCCGCCCAAGAGCGAGCTTGCAGGCACCGATACCCTGGACCGTGGCAACACCAATGCCAAGCTGCAAAGCCTGGAAAAATTCCGTTCCGACGCCACTGGCCAGGCGCTGCGCACCAACCAGGGGGTGAAAATCTCCGATAACCAGAACACCCTGAAAGCCGGCGCCCGGGGGCCTTCGCTGCTGGAAGATTTCATCATGCGTGAAAAAATCACGCACTTTGACCATGAACGTATCCCGGAGCGCATCGTGCACGCCCGCGGCACTGGCGCCCATGGCTACTTCCAGACCTATGAAAACCATTCGGCGCTGACCAAGGCGGGTTTCCTGCGTGACCCAGGCCGTAAAACCCCGGTGTTCACGCGTTTTTCCACAGTGCAGGGCCCGCGTGGTTCAGGCGATACGGTGCGTGACGTGCGCGGCTTTGCCGTGAAGTTCTTCACCGACGAAGGCAACTTCGACCTGGTGGGCAACAACATGCCGGTATTTTTCATTCAGGACGCGATCAAGTTTCCTGACTTCGTGCATGCGGTAAAGCCTGAGCCGCACAACGAAATTCCTACCGGCGGCTCGGCTCACGACACGTTCTGGGATTTTGTCTCGCTGCAGCCGGAATCGGCGCACATGGTGATCTGGGCGATGTCCGACCGCGCCATTCCAAAAAGCCTGCGCAGCATGCAGGGTTTTGGGGTGCACACGTTCCGTCTGGTGAATGCCGAGGGTCAATCCAACTTCGTCAAATTCCACTGGCGCCCGACAGCGGGTACCTGCTCCCTGGTGTGGGACGAAGCGCAAAAGTTGGCCGGTAAAGATACCGACTACCACCGTCGCGATCTGTGGGATGCGATCGAGATGGGCGATTACCCGGAGTGGGAATTGGGCGTACAGGTGATTCCGGAAGATAAGGAGCACGCGTTCGATTTCGATATCCTCGACCCGACCAAGTTGATTCCGGAAGAGTTGGTGCCCATCACCCCGCTGGGCAAGATGGTGCTCAATCGCAACCCGGACAACTTCTTCGCTGAAGTTGAACAGGTCGCGTTCTGCCCAGGCCATATCGTGCCGGGTATCGACTTCTCCAATGACCCGCTGCTGCAAGGTCGGTTGTTTTCCTACACCGACACACAGATCAGCCGTCTAGGTGGCCCGAACTTTCACCAGTTGCCGATCAACCAGCCGCTGACGCCCCTGCATAACAACCAGCGCGATGCCATGCACCGCAGCACCGTCGATAAAGGCCGCGCGTCCTATGAGCCGAACTCTATTGATGGCGGCTGGCCGAAAGAAACCCCGCCGGCAGCACAGGACGGCGGTTTCGAGTCGTACCCGGAGCGCATCGACGCGCACAAGATCCGTGAGCGCAGTGAATCGTTCAGCGACCATTTCTCCCAGGCGCGCCTGTTCTTCAACAGCATGAGCACGCACGAGCAGGAGCACATCATCGCGGCCTACAGCTTTGAGCTGGGCAAGGTCGAGCGTGAGTTTATCCGCGCGCGTCAGGTCAATGAGATCCTGGCCAATATCGACCTGGGCCTGGCCAAGCGCGTGGCCGAGAACCTGGGCCTGCCGGCGCCGAAAAAAGGCACCGTGCCGGTGCGCAAGACCGCACCGGAGCGTTCGCCGGCCTTGAGCCAGGCCAACCTGCTGTCGGGGGATATCAAGACGCGCAAGGTGGCGATCCTGGCGGCCAATGGTGTGGATGGTGCCGCGATTGCCGCGCTGAAAAAGGCGCTGGCCGCAGAAGGCGCCCATGCCAAGTTGCTTGGGCCGACCTCGGCGCCGGTGACCACCGCCGATGGCAAGAGCCTGGCGGTGGATGCCTCGATGGAAGGCCTGCCGTCAGTCGCGTTCGATGCGGTGTTTGTGCCGGGTGGGGCGAAGTCGATCCAGGCGTTGAGCGGCGACGGTGTGGCGTTGCATTACCTGCTGGAGGCGTACAAGCATTTGAAGGCGATTGCCTTGGCGGGTGAGGCGAAGCAGTTGCTGCAGGTGCTCAAGCTGGAGGCGGATGCGGGACTGATTGTCGGCGGGGATGCCAAGGCGTTGAAGGCGTTTATTGCGGCGATTGCCCAGCATCGGGTCTGGGAACGCGAGCCTAGGGCCAAGGCGGTTCCGGCTTAAGTCATTGGTAGTTTGATAGGGCGCCATCGCGGGCAAGTCGAATCGTCGCACTGCCCGCGACTGGCTTCAGTCGGCTTTACGCGGAATCAACACAACCTGCGCCGGAATATGCCTGAGGATCTGCCGATGAATCTTCAGGTCGTACCCTGAATCAATCCGCTTCACCCGTTTAGTCAGCAGCGTGTTCAGCCACGGGTAATCCTCGGTGCGCGGCACCTGGATGCTCACATCACACTGGTAATTCACCACATCGGTGGCGATGGCATCCAGTTGATGGCGCAATTCCTGGATATCCGTGAGGTTCAGCGCCACCGTGGTGCTTTCGGCGGTGGGGTCGATGACCTTGGCTGGCGGCTTGGCTTCGGCAGCTTTCAGGGCGGCTTCGGCTTTATCCAGCTCGGCTTTGCGCGCGTGGGCGATGGCATTGTTGACCCCACCGGTCAGCGCGGGAGCCTTGGGCATCAACGCCCGGGCGCGGCTCAAGGCCGTAGCGGCGGCGTTGACATCGCCTTTTTGCAGGACGATCTGGCTGCGCTGCAAATAGGCCTCGGCCAGTTGGCGCTGATACGGCTCGAGTGCCGGGTCGTCGGGCGATTGGGCCTGCAACGCGGCGAGTTGGTCCTCGGCGGTGGCCAGCTCACTGCTGGCCAGGTTTTGTTCCAGCTGTGCAATGGCCACCGCGCGCGCATCCGGCACCTCGGGGGCGACGGGCGGGGTGCTTTGGCAGGCGCCCAGCAGCAGGGAAAATGCGGCAAGGAGCAGATAACGGGAGGTGAACGGCTTCATTCCTGCGACTCTCTAATTGCGCAAAAAGCGAGCAAGTCTACACCCCTCGACGGGGCAGGACAAAACTCAGCAGAAACAGTGCGGCGGCCGTGACCACAATCGACGGCCCGGCCGGGGTGTCCTTGAACCAGGACAGTGCCAGGCCACCACACACGGCAAGCATCCCCAGCAAACTGGCGCCAACCGCCATCTGTTCCGGCGAGCGTGCATGACGCTGGGCGGCGGCGGCGGGGATGATCAATAGCGACGTGATCAACAATACGCCGACTATCTTCATTGCGACAGCAATCACCACCGCGATCAGCAACATCAGGGTCATGCGCAGCGCTGGTACGGGCAGGCCTTCGACAGTGGCCAGCTGTTCGTGGACGGTAATTGCCAGCAGCGGTCGCCACAGGGCTACCAGCAGAATCAGCACCGCAGCGCTGCCGCCGAGAATCCAGGCGAGGTCCGTGGGGCTGATGGCCAGCAGGTCGCCGAACAGATAGGCCATCAGGTCGATCCGCACTTCATGCATAAAGCTCAGCACCACCAGGCCCAGGGACAGGGTGCTCGGCGCAAGGATCCCCAGCAGCGTGTCCGAGGCCAGTGGCTGGCGCTGTTGCAGGGTCACCAGCAGCACCGCCAGCAGCAGGCAGCCGACGGTCACGGCAATGGTCGGGCTGACGTCCAGCAAAAAGCCCAGGGCCACGCCGAGCAAGGCAGCGTGGGACAAGGTGTCGCCAAAGTAGGCCATGCGTCGCCAGACCACGAACGAACCCAATGGGCCCGCCACCAGCGCCAGAGCCAAGCCTGCAAGCAGGGCGTAGAGCAGAAAATCAGCCATGCTTGCAGCCATCTCCGTGGACGTGGGTATGAGGGGCAGTCGGATCGGCGACCACGGCGCCATGTAGGTCGTGGGCATGGTCGTGACGGTGGTGGTAGATCGCCAGGCTCTGGGCGTTTTTGCCGAACAGCTCGACGAAGGCCGGGTCGCCGCTGACCTGCTCCGGGTGGCCGGAGCAGCAGACGTGGCGATTGAGGCAGACCACCTGGTCGGTGGTGCTCATCACTAGGTGCAGGTCATGGGACACCATCAGCACGCCGCAGCCATGCCGGTCGCGCAGGCGGGTGATCAGGCTGTAGAGCTCGGCCTGGCCGGCGACGTCGACGCCCTGCACCGGTTCATCGAGCACCAGCAATTCGGGTTCGCGCAGCAGGGCGCGGGCCAGCAGCACGCGCTGCATTTCGCCGCCGGAGATGCTTTGGACCGGGCTGTCGATGACCTGCTCGGCACCCACTTCCTTGAGCGCAGCCTGGGCGCGAGTGCGGTCCACGCCCGGTACCAGGCGCAGGAAACGCAGCACCGAGAGCGGCAAGGTCGGATCGACGTGCAGTTTTTGCGGCATGTAGCCGATGCGCAGCTTGGGCTTGCGCCAGACACTGCCGCTATCGGGCTTGAGCAGCCCCAGTACCGCGCGTACGAGGGTGGTCTTGCCGGCGCCGTTGGGGCCGATCAGGGTGACGATCTGCCCCGGCTCGACGCTCAGGTCAATGTTGTCCAGCACGTTCTGGTCGGCGAACGTGACGCCGACCTGTTCCAGGCGGATCAGCGCAGTGCTCATCAAGCCCCCTGGCAGCCCGAGCAGATGCCAACCACTTCGACGGTCTGCCCTTCGACTCGGAAGCCGACATCGCCGGCACTCTTGATAATCGCGTCGCTGATGCTTTTTTGTTCAAGCTCGATGGCGGCGTGGCATTCGCGGCAGATCAGGAACTGGCCCTGATGCGCGTGTTCCGGGTGGTTGCAGCCGACAAACGCGTTCAACGAGGCGATGCGGTGCACCAGGCCATTTTCCAGCAGGAAGTCCAGCGCACGGTACACCGTGGGCGGCGCGGCGCGGCGACCGTCCTGCTCGCTGAGCACGCCGAGAATGTCGTAGGCACCCAGTGGCTTGTGGCTCTGCCACACCAGTTCCAGCACCCGCCGACGCAGGGCGGTCAGGCGCAGGCCTTGGCGTGCGCACAGGGCATCGGCCTCCGACAGTGCGTTGTGCACGCAGTGAGAGTGGTCGTGGGGACGGCTGGCAAGCGGTGTTTTAGGCATGAGCGGCGACAGATATTTGTGAGAGACGTTATTATGTTACCCGTTCCTGCTGACTTGAGTGCTTATCGTGTCCCGACTTTTTGCCGTTTTTGTCGTATTTGTCACCAGTTTATTGATTGCCGGGGCTGCCCAGGCCGAGGTTCGGGTGCTCACCAGCATCAAACCCTTACAGCTGATTGCCGCCGCTGTGCAGGACGGCGTGGCGGTTCCAGAGGTGTTGCTGCCTCCGGGAGCCTCGCCGCATAACTACGCATTGCGCCCATCCGACGTACGGCGTGTGCAGTCGGTGGATCTGCTGTATTGGATCGGTCCGGACATGGAAGGCTTCCTGCCACGGGTCCTCAAGGGTCGCAACTTGCCCACAGTGGCCGTGCAGGAACTGCCGGGCCTGAAGCTGCGGCATTTCGCCGAAGATCATCACTCCCATGGCGAAGAAGCCGACGATCATGATCACGACCATCGCCCCGGCAGCCTGGATGCCCACTTGTGGTTGTCGCCGGTGAATGCGCGGGTGATTGCGGCCAGGATGGCGGCGGACTTGAGCGCGGCTGACCCCGCCAACGCAGAGCGCTACCAGAGCAACCTGCAAGCGTTCAACGGGCGCCTGGATGCCTTGGACCTGCGTTTGAAAGCGCGCCTGACGGGGATCGCCGGCAAGCCTTACTTCGTCTTCCACGAAGCCTTCGATTACTTTGAAGATGCCTACGGCCTCAAGCACACCGGCGTGTTCAGCGTGGCCGCCGAGGTACAACCCGGTGCCCAGCATGTGGCGGCGATGCGCACGCGCCTGCAGGAAGTGGGCAAGACCTGCGTGTTCAGCGAGCCACCCTTGCGCCCCCGCCTGGCCGAGACCCTGGTGGCTGGCCTGCCGGTGAAACTGGCGGAACTGGATGCCCTGGGCGGCTACACCCCGGCCACGGGCCAGGGGTATGAGCAGTTGCTGGAGAAACTGGGTAACGATTTGGCAGGGTGCCTGGAGTCGTTGTAACCGACGACATAGAACCCCTGTGGGAGCAGGCTTGTGTGGGAGCGGGCTTGCCCGCGATAGCGGTGTATCAGGCGCTGATAGGCGACTGACACGCCCTCATCGCGGGCAAGCCCGCTCCCACAGCGTCAGAGGGCGAACGGCAGTTGGAGAGTGGCCTGCTGGCGCTGCTCCAGTCGTTGCTGGAACTCCACTGGATCGTGAATCAGCACGTCCTGCCCGGCAAATGACTCGGCAGCAATCAGCCGTGACAGCCAAAACCGCACACACGCCACGCGCAACATGGTCGGCCACAGCTCGGCTTCCTTGGCGCTGAACGGCCGCAGTGCCGCGTAGGCGCCCAGCAGTGCGCGGGCGCGATGGCCGTCGATCACCCCGGCGGCGTCCGAGCACCAGTCATTCAGGGCAATTGCCACGTCGTACAGCATCGGCCCGGAGCACGCGTTGTAGAAGTCGATCAACCCGGTCAGGTGGGTGCCTTCGAACATCGCGTTGTCGCGAAACAGGTCGGCGTGGAGGTTGGCGCGGGGCAGCGTGAGGATCTGTTCCTTGTGTTGCTGGATTTCATCCAGTGCCGTTTGCAACAGCTGCTGCTGGTGGGCGTCGAGGTGCGAAATCAGCTGCGCGCCCTCCTCGAGCATCCAATCCAACCCACGATCGGTCTTGCGCTCCAGCACCTTGTCGCCCTGTGTGGCCAGGTGCAAGTGGCCAAGCAACTCGCCTACTTGCACGCAATGCTGGGCGTTGGCGTCCTGGATGTGCTTGCCCGCCAGGCGCGGTTGCAGCAGCGCCGGCTTGCCTGCCAATTCGCGCAGGGCCACGCCGTCGGTGGTGCGCAGGGCGTAAGGCACGGGCAGGTCGGCGTCGTGGAGTACGTCGAGCAGTTCGATGAAGAACGGCATTTCGTCCACGGGGCCGCGTTCAACCAGGGTCAGGACAAATTCGCCCTGTTCCAGGCTGATAAAGAAGTTGGTGTTTTCGCTACCAGCGGCAATCCCCTGGAAATCGAGCAGGCGGCCGAGCCCGTAAGGGGCGAGAAAGGTTTCCAGCTCGGGCCGAGCCAGGGGGGTGAACACAGACATGGTTAAAACTGCCAGTACGGGCGCCGCGGGCCGCAGCGCCGATTAAAATTAAGAAATCATTTCCATTCGAAGATCTTCCATGACGGGATCAGCATATCCGGCTGGTCCGAGCGGATGAAGTTCGCATCGGTTCCGTCCGCGCGCACCAGAAAATACGGTTTGCCGCCCTTGGGCGTTACCTTGATTGCGTACAGGAAGCCGTTTTGGCGGAATTCCTGGATGGTCTTGTCGCCTTCCGTGCGAATGGTGACTTCCGGATCGCCCGAAGGAGCATCGTCTGCCGCTATGGCAGCCATCGGAGCGAGTGCAATCAGGCCGGTCAACAGCAGGCGATTGAATGTGCGCATGATAACCTTGTCCCTTTGTTGTCAATGGTCCGGCTATTCTAGCGCCAGACCCGCCGAAAAGGTTGATCCTGCTCATGAGCCAAGCCCCCCTCGTCCTGGTGGACGGTTCTTCATATCTGTACCGCGCCTTCCACGCGCTGCCGCCGCTGACTACGTCCAAAGGCCTGCCGACCGGTGCGGTCAAGGGCGTGTTGAACATGCTCAAAAGCCTGCGCAAGCAGTACCCGGACAGTCCGTTCGCGGTAGTGTTCGACGCCAAGGGCGGGACATTTCGCGATGACATGTACGCCGAATACAAGGCCAACCGCCCGAGCATGCCCGATGACATGCGCGTGCAGATCGAGCCGCTGCACCAGAGCGTGATCGCCCTGGGCTTCCCGCTGCTGTGTGTCGAAGGTGTCGAGGCCGACGACGTGATCGGCACCCTGGCCCGCAGCAGTGCGGCTGCCGACCGCCCGGTGGTGATCTCCACGGGTGACAAGGACATGGCGCAGTTGGTCGATGGGCACATTACCTTGGTCAACACCATGACCGGTAGCGCCATGGATGTGGACGGCGTAAAGGAGAAATTTGGTGTCGCTCCCGAGCAGATCATCGACTATCTGGCGTTGATGGGCGATTCCTCCGACAACATCCCGGGTGTTCCCGGTATCGGTCCTAAGACCGCTTCGGGACTGCTGGTCGGTGTGAACGGCGGATTGAAAGAGCTCTACGAGCAGCTCGATATTGTCCCGAGCTTGCCGATCCGTGGGGCCAAGACCCTGCCGGCCAAGCTGGAAGAGCACAAAGAGATGGCGTTCCTGTCCTACCAGTTGGCGACCATCAAGGTCGATGTGCCCCTGGATGTTGGCCTGGAAGACTTGCACCTGATCGAGCCGGATCGCGAGAAGCTGCTTGAGCTGTACACCCTGCTGGAGTTCAAGAGCTGGATCGATGAGATTCAGCGTGATGCCAAGCGGGTCGAGCTCAAGGCTGCCGCTGACGTTGCACCGGCTCAGGTTGCAGTTGCGGCCCAAGCGCCTGTGGCCCCGGTCGAAGCGCAGTACGAGACCATCCTCGACCAGGCCCGCTTTGACGTCTGGTTGAAAAAACTCAATGACGCGAAGTTGTTTGCCTTTGATACCGAAACCACCGGTGTCGACGCCCAGCAGGCGCAACTGGTGGGGGTTTCATTTGCGGTGCAGGCCAATGAAGCGGCCTACATCCCGCTCACCCATTCCTACATCGGCGTGCCCGAGCAACTGGACCGCGATACGGTGTTGTTGGCTCTCAAGCCGCTGCTGGAAGACCCGAACAAGCTCAAGGTCGGTCAGCACGCCAAGTTCGACATGAATATCCTGGCCAATTGCGCCATTGGCGGCGACCCGGCGCACGGCATCACCGTGCGCGGCATCGCCTTCGACACCATGCTCGAATCCTACGTGCTGAACTCCACCGCGACCCGGCACGACATGGACAGCCTGGCGAAGAAGTACTTGGAGCATGACACCGTCAGCTTTCAGGACATCGCCGGCAAAGGCGCCAAACAGCTGACCTTCGACCAGATTGCCCTGGAGCAGGCCGGTCCCTACGCTGCTGAAGATGCCGATGTGACCCTGCGCCTGCACCTGGCCCTTTACGAACAACTCTGCGCCCTGCCGAGTCTGGCCAGTGTGCTGACGGATATCGAGATGCCATTGGTGCCGGTACTGGCGCGGATCGAGCGCCAGGGTGCCCTGGTAGATGCCGCGCTGCTCGGCGTGCAGAGCATCGAGCTGGGCAACAAGATGGTGGAACTGGAGCGTCAGGCGTATGAAATCGCCGGCGAGGAGTTCAACCTGGGTTCGCCCAAGCAATTGGGGGCAATCCTCTACGAAAAACTCGGGCTGCCGGTGTTGAAGAAGACTGGCAAGGGCCAGGCCTCTACCGCCGAGGAAGTGCTGGCCAAGCTGGCCGAAGATGACTATCCATTGCCTAAGGTGCTGATGCAGTACCGCAGCATGAGCAAACTCAAAAGCACCTACACCGACCGTTTGCCCGAGCAGATCAACCCGCGCACGGGGCGGATCCACACCTCTTATCATCAGGCCGTGGCCGCTACCGGGCGTTTGTCGTCCAGTGATCCGAACCTGCAGAACATCCCGGTGCGCACCGCCGAAGGCCGGCGGATCCGCCAGGCGTTCGTTGCGCCCAAGGGCTACAAGCTGCTGGCGGCGGACTACTCGCAGATCGAACTGCGGATCATGGCGCACCTGTCCAAGGACGAGGGCTTGCTCAACGCCTTCCGCGACAACCTGGATGTACACACGGCCACGGCGGCCGAGGTGTTCAAGGTCGAGCTGGGTGAGGTCACGTCCGACCAGCGCCGTAGCGCCAAGGCGATCAACTTCGGCCTGATCTACGGCATGGGCGCGCAGAAGCTGGGCAAGGATATTGGCGTCGATACCAAGACGGCCAAGGCCTACATCGATGTGTACTTTGCCCGCTACCCAGGGGTGCGCGAGTACATGGAGCGCACCCGTGCCCAGGCATCCGACCAGGGCTATGTGGAAACCCTGTTCGGGCGCCGCCTGTATCTGCCGGATATCCACTCCAACAAGCCCCAGGAGCGCGCGGGCGCAGAGCGTACCGCGATCAACGCGCCGATGCAGGGCACTGCCGCCGATATCATCAAGAAAGCCATGGTCAAGGTCGACAACTGGCTGACGGAGTCGGGGTTGGACGCCAAGGTCATCCTGCAGGTACACGATGAATTGGTACTGGAGGTCCGCGAAGACCTGGTGGCTGAGGTCAGCGAGAAGATTCGCGAGCACATGAGCGGTGCGGCGAGCCTGGATGTGCCACTGCTGGTGGAAGTCGGGGTGGGCGATAACTGGGACCAGGCGCACTGATCATCTGGCAGTGCTGCGGCATGACGTCGCAGCACTGCCTATAGATCGGAAAGCTCCGAGAGTTATTTCCAATAGTTTTTCCGGGCGCCGGAACTTAACCCATGAAAAGTCACTCAGAGTTACTGAATGGGTGGTGAAGCCCTTCAATGCTCCTATGTTGTGTTAAGTGTTGGCAGATATCTGGACCCCGCCCTAGCGGTCCGGAACTTGGACCCCGAACTTCCCCTCCCCATACGAAGTCCGGGGTTTTTTTTGCCTGCAGAAAAGTTACTCGGCGATTTCCGCGCCCTTGTCCGCCAGCTCCATCCAGCCTGCCAGCACGGTATAGGCGTCTTCCAGGCCCATGCGCTTGGGCGCCGAGAACAGCTGGATAGTGATCGCATCACCCCAACCCTTACGGATTTCGGCCTGCACTTTGAGCAAGGTGTTCTTGGCTGCGCCGTAGGTCAATTTGTCGGCCTTGGTCAGCAAAATATGCATTGGCATGCCACTGGCGACCGCCCAATCGAGCATCAACAGGTCGAAATCGGTCATTGGATGACGGATATCCATCATCAGGATCAGCCCTTTCAGACTTTCGCGGCCACCCAGATAGGCTTCCAGGTGACGCTGCCAGTGCAGCTTCAATGGGATAGGTACTTTTGCGTAACCGTAGCCCGGCAGGTCGACCAGACGCCGATCATCGTCTAGCTTGAAGAAGTTGAGCAGCTGTGTGCGGCCCGGGGTTTTCGAGGTGCGAGCCAGGCTGGCATGGGTCAGGGTGTTGAGCGCGCTGGACTTACCGGCGTTGGAGCGCCCGGCGAAGGCCACTTCAAAGCCTTCGTCGTCGGGGCATTGGTCGACTTTGGCGGCGCTGAGCATGAACGTGGACTGTTGGCACAGACCGAGGATGGGGTTCTTGAGTTGCATGGGATTTCCGATGTGGGCGGTGCCGGGAATGGGTGCGGCAAGTAGTGTCGTTCCCGTTTCAGTGGCGCCAGTATATAATGCCGCAGATTTTGTGTGTGCTTTGTCCCAGCGAAGGATGAAGTTCACGGGAGCGATAGACCTTTATTGCGCATTAGAACGCAAAACGCTTCCAAACCCTGAAAAGGTCGACGTATGACCCAGTGGCTGCTAGCTGTCGGTGTCCTGATACCACTTTACAGTGCGCAGGCTACACAGGATCCGGAAGCTGTGTACAACCGCGTTTGTGCGGCTTGTCATGCCGGGCAGTTGCCAATGGCCCCCAAGCGGGGTGACCAGGCAGCCTGGGCGCCGAGACTGGCGCAAGGCATGGATACGCTGGTGCAGCATGTGACCCAGGGTTTCAAGGCGATGCCGCCGCGTGGTTTGTGCATGGAATGCCGTGCCGAGGATTACCAGGCCATCATTGTTTTGATGAGCGAGTAGACCCGGTCCATAACTCTATAACCTTTAGCCGTAATTGGATTAGCTGATGAACAAATTGATCGTGAGTCTGCTGTTGACCTTGGGCATCACTGGTGTTGCCCATGCTGCAGGTGACGCTACTGCTGGCCAGACAAAGGCCGCTGTATGTGGTGCCTGCCATGGAGCGGATGGCAACAGTCCGTTACCCAACTTTCCAAAACTGGCGGGCCAGGGTGAGAAATACCTGACCAAGCAGATGCACGACATCAAGGACGGCAAGCGAACGGTATTGGAAATGACCGGCATGCTGACCAATCTCAACGATCAGGACCTGTCGGATATCGCGGCGTATTTCGCCAGCCAGGCAGGCAGCGTGGGGGCGGCGGATCCAAAACTGGTCGAACGTGGTGAAAAGCTGTTCCGTGGCGGCGACCTCGACAAAGGCCTGCCGGCCTGTACCGGCTGCCACTCTCCGGATGGCTCGGGTAACGCCGCAGCAGGCTTCCCGCACCTGGGTGGCCAGCACGCCCAGTACATTGCCAAGCAACTGACTGATTTCCGCAAGGAAGAAGCCGGCCGTGCCAACGATGGCGATGCAATGACCATGCGTACGATTGCGCGCAAACTGAGTGACGAAGACATTGCAGCGGTAGCCAGCTACATCCAGGGCCTGCACAAGTAAGGTGCGCAAGACCGGGGGTACATCAGCGGTAACGTTAACGCTCGATTAATCCGTCGATGCAAGCATAAAAAGGGTGGCTGAGGCCGCCCTTTTTTGTGGCCGCTACCGTTACACTAACGAACTCATGCCCGTGTAGACCTGTCATAAAAAAGGTCGCGCGAGGCGACTTTATTTGTCCAGGAGTAAAGCATGCGTAAATTGATCCTCAGCGCCGCTCTCGTCACTGCCAGCCTGTTCGGCATGACCGCCCAAGCCGCCGATGTGCCGCTTGAAGCGGGCAAGACTTATGTTGAATTGGCCAATCCGGTGCCGGTTTCCGTGCCGGGCAAGATCGAAGTCGTAGAGCTGTTCTGGTATGGCTGCCCGCATTGCTACTCTTTTGAGCCGACCATCAACCCTTGGGCCGAGAAGCTGCCTTCGGACGTGAACTTCAAGCGCCTCCCGGCCATGTTCGGCGGCCCTTGGGATGCCCACGGCCAGATGTTCCTGACCCTGGAAGCCATGGGTGTGGAGCATAAGGTCCACAACGCGGTGTTCGAGGCAATCCAGAAACAAGGCAAGCGCCTGACCAAGCCTGAGGAAATGGCTGACTTCCTCGCCACCCAGGGCGTGGACAAGGACAAGTTCCTGACCACCTTTAATTCCTTTGCCATCAAGGGCCAGATCAAACAGGCCAAGGATCTTGCGCAGAAGTACGGCGTGCAAGGCGTTCCAACCCTGATCGTCAACGGCAAGTACCGCTTTGACCTGGGCTCCACAGGTGGTCCTGAAGCGACCCTGAACGTTGCCGACCAGTTGATCGCCAAAGAGCGCGCAGCCAAGTAAGGGGCTCGCCATGCGTCGCTGGGGTACTGAACGAGTGGTTGGCCTGCATGATCCGCAGGTCAACGAACACCACCTGACGTCCACCGGCCTGCCGGCGGATAGCCGGCTGCGCTTACTGAGCTTCAATATCCAGGTAGGCATCAGTACCGAAAAGTACCGCCACTACCTGACCCGGGGCTGGCAGCATCTGCTGCCCCACAACGGTCGGGCCGGCAATCTGCAGAAGATTGGCGACCTGCTGGGCGATTTCGACCTGGTGGCCCTGCAGGAGGCCGACGGTGGCAGCCTGCGTTCAGGCTACGTCAATCAGGTCGAACACCTGGCCCAGCTCGGTGCTTTCCCCTACTGGTACCAACAACTCAATCGCAACCTCGGCCGACTGGGCCAGCACAGCAATGGCGTGCTCAGCCGGTTGAAGCCCTCGGTGATCGAAGACCATCCACTGCCGGGCCCGAAAGGGCGTGGGGCGATTCTGGTGCGCTTCGGCGAAGGGCCCGAGGCGCTGGTGGTGGTCATGATGCACCTGGCGCTGGGGGCACGTACCCGGACCCTGCAGTTGGCCTACATCCGTGAGCTGATTGGCGATTACAAACACCAGGTGCTAATGGGGGACATGAACACCCACGCCAGCGACCTGTTGCAGAATTCTCCGCTGCGCGACCTCGGGCTGCTGGCGCCGCAGGTCGAAGCCACGTTCCCCAGTTGGCGTCCGCAACGCTGTCTAGATCACATTCTGTTAAGCCCGACCCTGACGCTGGAACGCGTGCAGGTGCTGGCGCAGCCCATTTCCGATCACCTGCCGGTCGCGGTAGAGATTCGTCTGCCGGGTTCGCTCACGGCTGATGCATTACCCGCGTTGAGCCCCGGCCCTCGCGGACCCCTTGCATGAGCGACGACGCCCAGCGCTGGAAAGAAAAATACCTGTTAAGCATCGAGCAACAAGAAAAGCTCGAACGTCGTTGGGCTGCGCGCCTCGACTTGCTGCGTCGTGGGCTGGTGCGCAGCACGCTGGCGGCCGAAGGCACGGATCGGGCCGTGGACCAGTGTATGAAAGAGATGCGCGATGTGGTGCGCACCGATGACATGGACGCCGCGCTCGCTGCCTTGTTGCCACGCCTGGAAAAGGCCGTGCTGGACTCCGAGCAACGCCGTGAAACGCGGGTGGATCAGATCAGTACGGCGCTGACCGCCTTGGTCTCGCAATTACAGGCCTTGCCCTTGCCCCGGGAAGTCAGTCGCCCGCTGAAGAGCTTTGCCAAGCAGTTGGATAGCCGAGTCGGCCAGGCGCGGGAAATTCCCCTGCTGCTCAGTGAGTTGAGCGGTCTGCAAGGGCAGGCCCTGAGTAATCTTGAGTCGGATGACGAACCTGCTCGTCCAGGTTTGTTGCAGCGCCTGTTTGGTGGCAAGGAGGCGGGTACAGAGGTTGCGCCGGTTGAGCCCGCTGTTTCTCCGCCTTCCCGGCAACCCCCTGCGGTAGCAGCAAGCCCGGCCACCCCGGTGGTTGAGGATGCGCCCGAGCTGGCCCAGGCCCTGCGTGCCTTCGCGCCACAAGCCCAGGCCCCGCAGCAGCCGGTACTTGAAGTTGCGCCTGCGCCTGCACCTCAGCCTGTGGCGCCTCGGGTTGATGTGGATGAGTGTGTGGCATCAGTGCCTGAGGTTGGCGCTCCTCGCTTATCACCCGTCGAGACGCTCGCGGTCGCCATCGAAACCCCGGAACCGCCCCGACCTGTCGAAGTGAGCCTTGCCCCGCTGCCTGAACGGGCTGTCGCTGCGGTGGTAGTTGCGCCCGAGGTCCTGCCCCTGGTGCCGCAACCGACCGAGATCGGCAGTCTGTCATTGCCGCCTGTGCTGGACGACGAATCGGCTGAAGTTGATCCTGAGGCGCTGTACGCCTTGCCCGATTCGCCCGAGCCGTCCTACAGCTCTGTCGCCAAACATATCGAAGACACCCTGCTCGGCCTGCTGGGCGACCTCGCTCTGCCCGAGCGGCACAGGCCCCAGGCGCAAGCCATGCGCGAACGCCTGGCCCAGGGGCTGAATTGGTACGAACTGCTACCGATCCTCGATGACCTGGCGGTATTGATGCTGGCCATCACCGATAGCGGCCAGCATGAGTTCGAGGCCTACCTCAAGCATCTCAACGAGCGGCTGGAAGCCTTCCAGAGCAACCTGCAGGCGGCCAGCGACGGGCACGCCGACAGCCGCAGCGCCGCGCGCGAGATGGACACGCAAATCCGTGAACAGATGGATGGCTTGCAAAGCAGTGTCCAGGAAGCGGCCGACCTCGATGACCTCAAGCAAGTGCTGGAAAGTCATCTTGAGGGGCTGTTGGGTGCCATGGATGAGCATCAAAGGCAGCGTGACCAGCGTGAACATGAAGTCGCCGCGCGGTTGCAGGGTTTGGCCGAGCGGGTGGCGAGCATGGAGCAGGAGGCCCAGGGCTATCGGGACCACCTTGAGGTGCAGCGCCAGAAAGCCTTGATCGACCCGCTCACTGGATTGCCCAACCGTGCGGCCTGGAGCGAGCGCCTGGAGTACGAGGTCAATACCTGGCATCAACAGGGCAACAGCCTGTCACTCGCGATGCTCGACCTCGACCACTTCAAGCGCATCAATGACAGCTACGGCCATCTGGCGGGCGACAAGGTGCTGAAAATCATCGCCACTGTATTGAGCAAGCACCTGCGCCCGACGGACTTTATCGCACGGTTTGGCGGTGAGGAGTTTGTGCTGCTGATGCCGGATTCGGCGTTGGGCGGTGCGCTGGAACTCGGCGAACGCCTGCGGGCGGCCATCGAGGCGTGCCCGTTTCACTTCAAGGGCGAGCGGGTGACCATTACGATGTCCATCGGCATGGCGCAGTTCCAGCCCGGCGAGCGCAGCGACCTGGCACTCAAGCGCGCTGACGAGGCGTTGTATCGGGCCAAGGCGGCGGGACGCAACCAGGTGCAGGCGGCCTGAAAATTTGTTCCATTTTGTATTGCCGGCCGCTGGCCGGCAAACCGTACGTTACACTGTTGCATTATCGTCTTTAGCGTAATGCCCGTTGCCATGAAATTTCTAGTTACTGCTCTGCTGTTCCTCACCCTCGCCGGTTGTGCGAGTGGCCCGCGGCTGGATACCAGCCACCCATCGGTGAACTTCGATCATCGTATCCAGTTCGTCGTCCTGCACTACACCGCTACCAACCTTCAAAGCTCGTTGGCGCTATTGACCAAAGGCCAGGTCAGCAGCCATTACCTGATTGGCGATGATGCCCGCGCAACCATCTATAAGCTGGTGGATGAAGACAAGCGCTCCTGGCACGCCGGAGAGAGCGAGTGGATGGGGCGTACCTGGCTCAACTCCAGCTCCATTGGCATCGAGATCGTCAATCCGGGTTATCGCGACACGCCAACAGGTCGGGTCTGGTATCCGTACTCCGAGGCGCAGGTCCAGTCCCTGGTGACCTTGCTCAAGGACATCAGCCAGCGCAACCGGATCAACCCGCGATTCATTATTGGTCATAGCGATATCGCGCCTGGCCGCAAACTCGATCCGGGTCCGTTGTTCCCCTGGAAGCGCCTGGCTGATGAAGGTCTGGGGATCTGGCCCGAGGCCCAGGCGGTTGCGCGGTATCAGGCCGAGTACGCCGGGCAGTTGCCGAGCATTACCTGGTTCCAGGAAGAGTTGGCACGCTTGGGGTATGCCACGCCGCAAACCGGTGAATTGGATGTGGCGACACGGCGTGTACTGGCCGCCTTCCAGATGCGCTTCCGGCCGGCGTTGTTCGACGGTACGCCGGATGCGCAAAGTGCAGCGATCCTGCGGGCACTGAACCACCGCTAAGGTCTTTAAGCGCTGCGCGCAATTGATGTGGGAGTCGTCGAGCTCCCTCCTTTGATCGTTGCAGCCTTTGAGTAGCGCGCTGACTGATAGTTACAGCGGCAACGCCATATAGAACTGCGTGCCCTGCCCCGGCCGGGAATAGACCCCCATCCTGCCGCCGTGCAGCTGCACGATCTCCTTGCACAGCGCCAGCCCCAGGCCGGCGCCGCCTTTCTTGCGGCCTACCTGAACAAAAGGTTCGAAAATCCTGCCCTGCTGGCCATAGGCGATGCCTTCGCCGTTGTCCTCCACGCTGATGATCAGCCGTTCGCCATGGCGCCGCGCTTGCAGGCGAATCTGCCCGCCTTCGCTGGTATGGCGCAGGGCATTGCCCAGCAGATTGTCGAGGACTCGCTCCAATTGCGCCCGGTCGGCGTGTAGCCTGGGTAGTTGCGCCTGTGCCTCTATCACCAGGTCGATGTTTTGCGCATTCGCCAGTTCGGCAAAACGCGCGCGGGCATGTTCGAGCAGATCGTTGGTGTCGCAGGGCGCCAGGGTGAGTTTTTGCAGGCCGTTCTGATAGCGGGAAAAGTTAAGCAAGTCGTTGATCAGTTGCATCAAGCGCTGCATTTCTTCATTGACCGTATTCAGCAGGTCGGCTTCGCGCGACTCGGCGGGGAACTTCGCCCGTTCCTGGAACAGCCCGAATGCCATGTGCATACCGGTGACCGGCGTGCGCAGTTCATGGGAGGCGCGCAGCACGAATTCGCTACGCACACGCTCGAAGGCCCGCTGCTCGGTCACGTCATGCAACACCATCACCGCGCCGAGGATGTGCCCCTGGTGGTGGCTGACCGGCGTCATGCTGTAGGTCAGCAGGCGTGATTCGCCTTCGACTTCCACTTCCAGGTCGTCAGGCGCGCGCTCCAGGTTGCCGCCGCGCAGCACCAGATGCAGTTGCTCATCCAGTTCCGGGCGCTGTAACGCTTCGCCCAAGCCCTCTCCCAGGCGGGTCTCGTCCCAACCCAACTGGCGCTGGGCGACCGGGTTGAGGTGTTCAAGACGGCCTTGGCGGTCGATCATCAGCAAACCGTCGTCGATGCTGTCGAGCACGGCCTGCAAGCGTTGCTGGCCGGCGAGCAGTTCATCGACGTTCGTGGCCTGATGCTGACGCAGGGCTTCGGCCATGATGCCAAAGCGCCGGGTCAACAGGTTCATTTCTGCAGCTGAAGAAATAGGCAGCGTGACATCGAAATTGCCTTGGCCGATTTTATCGGCAGCCTTGGCCAGCGCCTCGATCGGCCCGCCAAAGCGCCGGGCGATGCCATGGGCGGTGATGAACCCGATGATCAGCACTGCCAGCCCCACCAGCCCGAGCAGGCCGGCGATCCACAAGGCTCGCTCACGCGATTGCCGCACGGTTTCGCTGATGTTTTCCAGCGCGGTTTTGTGTTCGCTGATCAGCCCATTGCGCAAGGCGTTGAAGCTGGCGGTAAGTTTTGCGTTATTGCGCAGGGACGGCGGCGTACTTTCATTTTCGTCGAAGGCTTCGATAAACCTCAGGTAATCGGCCTTGGCCTGAGTGAGACCGCCGATCCGGTCCACACTTCTCTCATGGGCGATGCCTTGGTCCAGCAGCTTGAAATACTCCTGCTTGGATGTATTCAGCGCGACCGGGTCCGGGGTGTCGTTGAGCATCAGGATCAACTGGTCGCCCAGGGTCTGGCGCAGCTTGAGTCCAAGGTCCAGGGTAATGAAGTTGCTGCGGATCAGGGACTCCTGGGTCTTGGCCATTTGCATGACACTCACCAGCCCCAGCAGCAACCCAAGCAGGGCCACGGTGATCAGCGCAGAGATACTCAGGAACAGCCGCGTGCGCAGTTTCATCGCCAACTTCATAAGGTGCAGCTCACAGGTTGTATTGCTTGCGTTTGCGATACAGCGTCGATGCATCAATGCCCAGGGTCTTGGCCGCCTGGTCCAGGGTATCGCTGGTGGCCAGGACGGCGCCGATGTGGGCCTTTTCCAATTCATCCAGGCTCAACGCCGCACCAATACGCGGGGAATTGTTGGTCGGTTGCTCGGCCATCCCCAGATGGCTGATTTCGACTTTCTCCTGGGCGCAGATGATGCTCGCGCGCTCTACGACGTTGCGCAGTTCGCGGATATTGCCCGGCCAACGGTAGTTGAGCAGGGCTTCACGGGCCTCATCGCTGAAGCCGCGAGCCGGCCGCGCATACTCTTTGACGAAGCGCGCCAGGAAGCGGTCGGCAAGGGCGAGGATATCTTCGCTGCGCTCGCGCAGGGGCGGCAGATGCAAGGTGATGACGTTCAGCCGATACAGTAAGTCTTCGCGAAAACGCCCGTCGCGCACCATGTCTTCCAGGTTCAGGTTGGTCGCTGCCAGGATGCGCACATCGGCGCGCCGAGTGACTGGGTCGCCGACCCGTTCATATTCCTTGTCCTGGATGAAACGCAGCAACTTGGGTTGCAACGTCAGGGGAAAGTCGCCGATCTCGTCGAGAAACAGCGTACCGCCGTCCGCCTGATTGACCCGCCCCAAGGTGCTTTCGCTGGCGCCGGTAAAGGCCCCGCGACTGTGGCCGAACAGCTCGCTTTCCATCAGTTCGGCGGTCAGGGATGGGCAGTTGATCGTGACGCAGGATTTTTTCGCCCTTTTACTCCAGCCATGAATGGCCCTGGCCAGCTCACCTTTACCCGTACCGGATTCACCGAGGATCAGGATATTGGCATCGGTGCCGGCCACTTGGCGGGCGGTTTCGAGCACCACCATCATCGACGGGCTATGGGAGTCGAGGCCATCCTTGGGCTGGCGTACTTCGCCTTCCAGCGCTTCGAGGCGTGCCGACAGCTGGCGCACTTCCAGTTGCTTGGCGGTGGCCAGGCGCAATTGGTCCGGGCTGCACGGCTTGACCAGGTAATCGGCCGCGCCCGCCTGGATCGCATCCACGGCAGTATCGACGGCTGAGTGGGCGGTGACGATCACCACGCGCATCCAGGGCGCCTGGATCCGCATTTGCGCCAGCACATCCAGGCCGTTGTCTTCGCCCAGGCGCAGGTCCAGGAAGCACAGGTCGAACACCTGGCGCTGCAACAAGGCATCGGCCTGGGCCGCGCTGTTGGCGGTGGCGACGGTATAGCCTTCATCTTCCAGGCAGTAGCGGAAGGTGCGGAGGATCGCGGACTCGTCGTCCACTAAAAGAATGCGGCCTTGAAGTTCCTTGGCTGATTCCATCTGTCCCGCGCTCCTTAAATTAAGAATGATTGATCTTGGTTAGTCCCGGAATAATCGGGCAAGTTGCATGGTTTATTCTGATTGATTCAAGGCCCTATCGCGCAGCTATCTAAGACCCTTCCTACTTATATGCCTGGGCAGTGGGTTTTGACCCTTCTTGATGCTTCGGCAGCCCCACAGCCCGTTCTGATCCCTTGATCCGACCAACGACCATCGTGCATTTCGCACGGTGAGGATAGGCGCATCGTGCAGGATGCTGCTGATAAGAAAACCAATGATCTTATAAGCTACTGATTTTATTGGTTTTTATTCGGCGAAAAAACTGGCACGCACTCTGCAATATCTCTCTTACAAGCGTGATTAACGAACAAAACAAATGCGGGAGAGATTCAGGATGACTCGCCAAAGCCTCAAGCCATTGCGTGTATCGCCGCTGCGCCTTCAACAGGGTCTGTTCGCCAGCCTTGCGTTGATGGTGACCTTGATCGGTGGCCAGCAGTTACAGCATTGGCAGCAGAGCCAGGCGTCCACCCCGCAGTTCGAACGCGCACCCATGACGCAGACCCATTTCCGTTCCGTTGGCAGCCACAGCGCCGACGTGACAACCCCACGCATGATGGCCGTTGAACAGGACATCGCCCTGTACGACGAACCTGTCCAGGAACGCTGGGTGTTCTAGGCACGAACCTGCCGCCCCGTTGGGTCGCGACAGGATGGCTACACAGCAGTCACTTCTATAGACGCAAAAGGAGAATCACCATGTTGAGTTGGGCAATCACATTCCTGATCATTGCCATTGTGGCTGCAGTCCTGGGCTTCGGTGGTATCGCGGGCACCGCCACGGGTATCGCCAAGATTCTCTTTGTCGTTTTCCTGGTGATGTTCATCGCTTCCTTCTTCTTTGGCCGTCGCGGTCGAGGCTGAACATGGCCAACTTGTCTTTTAAAACCCTGGCTGCCGCCCTGCTGTTGGGCGGCAGTGGCTTGGCCATGGCCGCTAATGACGGCCAGGCGCGGGCCAATGACCTGCTCAATACCGACCCGCAATATCGCGAAACCTGGCAGGGCGTGGTCAAGCAGGAAGAGCGTTTGCCTGAATGGGTGATCAATCTTTCGGGCACCGCCGAGCAAATGAATGCGGTGACGGAAGACGGTGATGGTTATTTGGTCGGGCCGCTGTGTGAAACGGCCGATACCTGCCTGAATAAACGTCTGATCGTGGCTTTCAGCATGGATAAGGACGATGCCTACGCGATGTTGGTCGAAGTGCCTGCGGGGCTTCCGGCAGACAAGTCACCGACACGGCATGCGGACTACCGTTTTCTTGGCAAGCCGAATGAAGGCATGCAGAAGTTGCTGATGGAGCAACTGAAGAAAGATCCGAATTGGTACTAGGTCCGTCTGCGGGCCTCACCAACATGGAAACCGGCCAACTGCCTGTTTCCGTTTGCACCGCCACCTGACGGCGATGCATGACCAGGGGGCCGGGTTGCTCTGATCAAGGTGGATCGGCGTGACCTACGGGTACAGGGAGTGCCTGCGCAAGGGCCGGGTCAGGAGAAAAGCTGCGACGCAGGTCCGCAGGCCGTTATGGCCTGATGGACTTGCGGCGGGCTTGAGAGTGATCGCTAGGCGCTTATGCCGCCCATAGCTGTAAAATTCCCTTCTGCTACATCACAACCATTTCATAGTGTTACTGCGCGACCATCTATCGAGAAAGTTTGGCCTCGGCCAGACTGGTTTTTCGATGGTATGCGTAGGAATTTTCAAGAGTTTTTCCCTCCCGGCAAAAAAACCGAAAATCCCTGAGCGAGCCTGAAATGGCCGGTTCACGGCATGTATGCCTGACAGAATGTCGCATTCGAACTGACCAAACAGACAGTTTTATTTGCAAAAACCCATGCCGATTCGGCATAGGGTAGGCGTTTACGGCATTAGACTATGCCCCCCCGCATCGGAATAGTTGCGCCTTTTTTCGCTTGCCAGTAAGCCATATCGGCCATCTGCGGTGACCTTCTACGGAGGCTGATGCTCACACTTTTTCGCTCCCGGGCGTTCCAGCTGGCGCATCTGCCTGAGTCCACTTGAAACAAGGGTAATGACATGAAGAAGGCAAAACTAAGCCTCGCCTGGCAGATCCTCATCGGTCTGGTGCTAGGGATTGCAATCGGTGCTGTACTCAACCACTTCAGTGCCGAAAAAGCCTGGTGGATCAGCAACGTGTTGCAGCCGGCGGGCGATATCTTTATCCGCCTGATCAAGATGATCGTGATCCCGATCGTGATTTCGTCGCTGATTGTCGGAATCGCCGGTGTAGGGGATGCGAAAAAGCTCGGTCGGATCGGTGTGAAGACCATCGTTTACTTCGAAGTGGTCACTACCATTGCGATTGTGGTCGGTCTGCTGCTGGCCAACCTGTTCCACCCCGGTGCCGGGATCGACATGAGTACCCTGGGTACCGTGGATATCTCCAAGTACCAGGCGACCGCCGCCGAGGTGCAGCATGAACATGCGTTCATCGAGACCATCCTCAACCTGATCCCGTCTAACATCTTTGCCGCCGTAGCCCGTGGCGAGATGCTGCCGATCATCTTCTTCTCCGTGCTGTTCGGCCTGGGCTTGTCGAGCCTCAAGCCAGACCTGCGCGAACCCCTGGTAACCATGTTCCAGGGCGTGTCCGAGAGCATGTTCAAAGTCACCCACATGATCATGAAGTACGCCCCTATCGGTGTATTCGCCCTGATCGCGGTGACCGTGGCCAACTTCGGCTTCGCCTCGCTGCTGCCATTGGCCAAGCTGGTGATCCTGGTTTACGTCGCCATCCTGTTCTTTGCCTTTGTGATTCTTGGCCTGATCGCTCGCCTGTTTGGCTTCTCGGTGATCAAGCTGATGCGCATCTTCAAAGATGAGCTGGTACTGGCCTACTCCACCGCCAGCTCCGAGACCGTGCTGCCGCGCGTGATCGAGAAGATGGAAGCCTACGGTGCGCCGAAAGCCATTTGCAGCTTTGTGGTACCTACCGGTTACTCGTTCAACCTCGACGGTTCGACCCTGTACCAGAGCATCGCGGCAATCTTCATTGCTCAGCTGTATGGCATCGACCTGTCGGTTGGCCAGCAACTGATGCTGGTACTGACCCTGATGGTCACCTCCAAAGGCATCGCCGGTGTGCCGGGCGTGTCCTTCGTGGTACTGCTGGCAACCCTGGGCAGCGTGGGCATTCCATTGGAAGGCCTGGCGTTCATCGCCGGTGTCGACCGCATCATGGACATGGCGCGTACCGCCCTGAACGTGATCGGCAACGCCCTGGCCGTGTTGGTCATCGCGCGCTGGGAAGGCATGTACGACGATGCCAAGGGCGAGCGCTACTGGAACTCCCTGCCACACTGGCGCACCAAGACCGCGCTGCCGGCTGGCGAGACCAGCCACGGCTGATCCCTGCCTGATTCGCACAAACCCCGGTAAATCCGGGGTTTGTCGTTTCTGCCAGCCCCGCTATCATTCGCCACATATTTAAAGGGGTGTGACTGATGCTTAATGGCCTGTGGCTTGGCTTCTTTGTCGTGGCAATGGTATCGGCGTTGGCGCAATGGCTGGTGGGCGGCAATGCCGGGATCTTTGCGGCGATGGTGGAGAGTATCTTCGCCATGGCCAAGCTGTCGGTCGAAGTGATGGTGCTGCTGTTCGGTACCCTGACCCTCTGGCTGGGCTTTCTGCGCATCGCCGAGAAGGCCGGGATCGTCGAGTGGCTGGCCAAGGCTCTGGGCCCGCTGTTCCTGCGGCTGATGCCGGAAGTGCCGGCCGGTCACCCGGCCATCGGCCTGATCACCCTCAACTTTGCCGCCAACGGCCTGGGCCTGGATAACGCGGCGACGCCGATCGGCCTCAAGGCCATGAAGGCGCTGCAAGAGCTCAACCCGATCCCCAACACCGCGACCAACGCGCAGATCCTGTTCCTGGTGCTCAACGCGTCCTCCCTGACCCTGCTGCCGGTGACGATCTTCATGTACCGCGCCCAGCAAGGCGCGCCCGACCCGACCCTGGTGTTCCTGCCGATCCTGCTGGCCACCAGCGCCTCGACCCTGGTGGGCCTGCTGTCGGTAGCACTGATGCAACGCCTGCGCCTGTGGGACCCGGTGGTGCTGGCGTACCTGATCCCCGGTGCGCTGGTACTGGGTGGCTTTATGGCCTTGCTGGCCACGATGTCGGCGACGGCCCTGGCAGGCTTGTCCTCGATCCTCGGCAACCTCACGCTGTTTGGCCTGATCATGCTGTTCTTGCTGATCGGCGCGCTGCGCAAGGTCAAGGTCTACGAAGCGTTTGTCGAAGGTGCCAAAGAGGGCTTCGACGTTGCCAAGAACCTGCTGCCGTACCTGGTGGCGATGTTGTGTGCGGTCGGCGTGCTGCGTGCTTCCGGGGCGCTGGAGTTTGGCCTGGAAGGCATTCGCCACCTGGTGGCCTGGGCCGGCCTGGACACGCGTTTTGTCGACGCCTTGCCTACGGCGATGGTCAAGCCCTTCTCCGGCAGCGCGGCGCGGGCGATGCTGATCGAGACCATGCAGACCCAGGGAGTGGACAGCTTCGCGGCGCTGGTGGCGGCGACGATCCAGGGCAGTACCGAGACCACCTTCTATGTGCTGGCGGTGTACTTTGGCTCGGTGGGTATCCAGCGGGCGCGGCACGCGGTGGGGTGTGCGTTGCTCGCGGAATTGGCCGGTGTGGTGGCGGCGATTACCGTTTGCTACTGGTTCTTTGGCTAAGGCTTAGATCGCTATCGCAGGCAAGCCAGCTCCCACATCTGAAGGTGTTTACGCATCAGAATGTGGGCGCTGGCTTGCCTGCGATGAGGCCCTCAGCGTTTCGGCGCTGCATTGCCCTGCGCCACCACCCAATCCACCACCTGCTTGTTCAACTGATCCCCCGCCAACCCAAACCCGGCCACCACCGCCGGCACCTGGGTATCACTCACTGGCTGGCGCACTTCAAAGCGCTTGGCCGCCACGATCCGCTGGTCACTGCCGCGCACCAGTCGCGCGTCCAGGCGTATCACCACCTCCACTGCCCCGCCCCGGTACTCGCTCTGGAAGGCCTGCAACTGCCCGCCCAGTTCGAAGTCCGCCTGCAGGTTGGTGTCATCGGTGCTCAGGAACGCCACCCGGCCATCGCGCTGGAAACCGTCCAACAGACGGTTGCGCAACAACACCGGCGCCGGATCGCTCCAGCGCGACTGGGCATAGCTGCTGATCAAGTTGCCCTCGGGGACCACGGCAATGCGCGGGCTGTCGATGAACTCACTGGCCTGTGGCTTGGCCAGGCGCAATGACCAGGTGCCCGGGCTGCCATGGGCTGTGGCCTGGGCTGCCGGTAGTCGATAGACGTTGGATGGATCGGCCTTGGGCAGGATCGAGCAGGCGCTGACCAGGGCCAGGGCCACCGGCAGGATCATTTGGTAAGCACGCTTCATGGCGTGAACTCCTTGTTCTTGTCACTGCCCAGCAGGTACCCGCTGGGGTTGGCTTCCAAGCGACGGGAAATGGCCCGCAGGGAGCCGAGGGTATCGCGCAGTTCGCGCACGGCCGGCGCCAGTTCATTGAGGCCCTGCATGCCGCTGTTCAGGGACTCTTTGTTGTCGCTCAACAAAGTGTTGATGGTCGCGGTGCTTTGCTCCAGGGAGCGCATGGCCCCTTCGGCGCTGCCGAACATCTGTTTGCCCTGGTCGTTGAGCAGGCCGTTGGCGTTGCGCATCAGCGCGGTGGTCTGCTCCAGGGTGGCACCGGCCTGTTTGCTGACCTGGGCCAGTTGCTGCATCACCACCTTGATATCGCCCCGTTGCTCGGCGATGGCCCCGGTGGTCTGCTCCAGGTGTGCCAGGGTGCCGCTCAGGCGATCGACGTTGGCGGGCGAGAACATGCGGTTGGCGTTGTGCAGCAGCAGGTTGATGCTGGTCATCAGGTCATTGCTGTTGTTCAGCAGCCGGGCGATGGGCGATGGCGAGGCGGTGATCTGCGGCAGGTTGCCGTTCTTGCCCTTGAGTTCGGGGCTTTGCGGGGTGCCGCCGCTCAGTTGAATGATCGAGGTGCCGGTGATGCCAGTCAGCGCCAGCTTGGCCTGGGTGTCTTCCTTGATCGGCGTCTGCCCGGCCAGGCGGATGCGTGCCAGGACGCGACGTGGGTCTTTCGGGTCCAGGCGCAGGCTGGTGACATCACCGACCTTGATCCCGCTGTACTGCACCGCACTGCCCTGGGACAGGCCGCTGACCGCTTCGTTGAAGATCACTTCGTAATCCTGGAACGCGCTGTCGACGCTGGACTTGGCCAGCCACAAGCCGAACAGCATGGCGCCGACCACAACGATCACGCTGAACAGACCGATCATCACATGATGGGCTCGGGTTTCCATGTCATACCTCGTTAAGCTGTTGAGCGGCATCCAGTGCCGCACGGCCCCGTGGGCCATGAAAGTATTCGTGAATCCAGGCGTCGTCCGTTTCCGAAACAACATCTATGGCTCCGGCCACCAATACCTTTTTCTGCGCCAGCACCGCCACGCGGTCGGTGATGGTGTAGAGCGTGTCCAGGTCATGGGTGATCAGCAGCACACTCAGGCCCAAGGCATCGCGCAGGGTCAGGATCAACTGGTCGAAGGCTGCTGCGCCAATGGGGTCGAGGCCGGCTGTCGGTTCATCGAGAAACAGAATGTCCGGGTCCAGGGCCAGGGCGCGGGCCAGGGCCGCACGTTTGATCATCCCGCCCGAGAGTGACGACGGGTATTTGTCGGCCGCCGACAACGGCAGCCCGGCCAGGGCCAGCTTCACCGCTGCCAGGTGCTCGGCATCGGCACGGCTGAGACCGGCGTGTTCGATCAATGGCAGGGCGACGTTCTCCGTGACCGTCAGCGAAGAAAACAGCGCGCCCTTCTGGAACAGCACGCCGAAACGCCGCTCCACCAGGGAACGCTCGTGCTCCGCCAGGCTCGGCAGGTTCTGCCCGAAGACCCGCACCTGGCCTTCACTGGGCTGGCGCAGGCCGACGATGCTGCGCAACAGCACCGACTTGCCGCTGCCCGAGCCGCCGACCACGGCGAGGATCTCGCCCTTGTACAGGTCCAGGTCGAGGTTTTCATGCACGCTTTGCGGGCCAAAGCGGTTGCACAGGCCACGGACTTCGATCACCGCCTCGCTGGGCGCACGCTGTAAACGGCTCACCAGCCCATCTCCATAAAGAACAATGCGGCCACCGCGTCGAGCACGATCACCACAAAAATTGATTGCACCACCGCAGAGGTGGTGTGGGCACCGACCGATTCGGCGCTGCCGCTGACCTTGAAGCCTTCCAGGCAGCCAATGGCGGCGATCAGGAAGGCGAAGAACGGCGCTTTGACCAGGCCCACCAGCAAATGCTGGACGCCAATATCCGATTGCAGCAGCGAGAGGAACATCGCCGGCGAAATATCCAGGGCCACGGCGCACACCACGCCGCCGCCGATAATTCCGGAGATCATGGCGAGGAAGGTCAGCATCGGCAGCGCCACCAGCAACGCGAGAACGCGGGGCAGCACCAGCAACTCCATGGGGTCCAGGCCCAGTGTGCGGATGGCGTCGATTTCTTCGTTGGCCTTCATCGAGCCGATCTGCGCGGTGAAGGCACTGGCGGTACGGCCGGCCATCAGGATTGCCGTGAGAAGGACGCCAAACTCCCGCAGGAAGGAGAACGCCACCAGGTCCACGGTGAAAATACTTGCGCCGAAACTTTCCAGCACCGTGGCGCCGAGAAACGCAACCACGGCGCCCACCAGAAAGGTCAGCAAGGCGACGATAGGCGCGGCGTCGAGCCCGGTCTGTTCGATATGCGCCACCATCGGCGTCAGGCGCCAGCGCTTGGGCCGGAACACGCCACGGGCGAGGGTTTCGAGGATCAGGCCGATAAAGCCGAGCAGCTTCATGGCATCTTGCCAGACGGTATCCACCGCGCCGCCGATGCGCGCCAGCAGTTGGATGCCGGCGCTTTCCTGCGGCTCTTTGACGGGCACACAGAAATCATTCAGGGAGCGGTAGACGGTCTTGAGCAGCGCGCGGTCGGCGGCGGGCAGACTGCAGTCGGACTGTTCGGCGGAGTGCTCGATGCGCTCGGGCCCTAACAGTTCCACGAGCAGCGAGGCGCCGGCAGTGTCTAGCGCGCCCAGGCCGTTGAGGTCGACGCGGGTGCTGGCGTCGTACTGGCCGTCGAGGCTCGCCGACAACCGCTTGAGGGCGCTGTAGTGGGCCAGCGTCCAGTCCCCGGTGACCCTGAGTTGGGGCGGTTGGGTGGACGCGTCCAGGTGGGCATTGCCTGCCGTTGTGCTACTGGTCATAAGCTCCGAGCTTGTTTGGCTATTCCACAATTGCTATGTAATAGCACGATCCATCCTACTTTGGCGTGTCCGTTGGTGCTGTGTCCGTGACTTTAAAGCGCAACACGCCGATCACCTGGCCATCTTCGGTCAGCACCCGCACTTGCCAGCGGCCCGCGGCATTCGCCGGGAAGTTCTGCTTGTGCGTCCAGGCCCGATAGCCTTCCTTGCGCCCGCCATGGATGTCCAGGGCAATGCGGTCGACCTCTTTGCCGTTGAACTGCCACACATGGTAGATGCGCTCGTCCAGGCCGCGCGGTGCGTTGATCGCGGTGTAGGCGTACAGGCCGCTGCTGCGCAGTTGGCTGGCGCTGACTTCCTTGAGGTCATCGCCGGGGGTACGGTCCTGCAATTGGGTGCTGATTGCCACTTCGCTCATCCACAGGGTCGCCGGCGGCACCCAACTGCGCAGGAACCAGCCCGCGCAACCGATCGCCGCCGTCACGCCCAGCAGCATCAGCCACCCCTTGACGCTGCGCAGTGGCAGGCTTACTGCCAGGCTGGGGATCGACAAGGCCATCGCTACGCCCAGGGCCAGTTTGTAACTTTCGGCGGTGGTCAGGTGCAGGATGATCGGCAACGCGGTGAGCAAGGCGGCAAATAGGGTCAGGGTGTGCAGCGCCAGAAACAGCGAGCGCTTGGGTGCCAGCCATTTGTAGTACAGCGGGTCGGTGATCGAGACGAGTGCGGCGGCGCCCAGCAAACCGGTGAAGATTGCCTGGCTGCTGTTCCAGGTGGTGGTGACAAAAAAGAATGGCAGGACAAAAAACAGGCTTTCCTGGTGGATCATTTGCGTGGCGTAGCGCAGCAGCGGCTCGGGGATTTCCCGCTTGAAGACCTTGCTGAACAACTGGGTGAAGCTGTTCTCCAGCATCAGCCACAGCCAGCTCACCAGCATGATGATCGCGATCCAGCTGGCCATGCCTTGCTGGCGGTCCACCAGGATAAAGCTGCCCACCCCCGAGATAAAACCGCCGAGTGCGATCACCCCTGGGTAGCGCTTCATCAGTTCGAGGATGCGCTGGATGAGATGGGTCAGGTTTGGCATTCGGCGGTTCGCAGTCTTTGTAGGAAAAAATCCCAGACAGAATAACGTCTTAGCCCTCTGAGTGGCGTGCGATTACGCAACTGCTTTGCGATAACGGAGCACGCCAATCAGCCCAATGGCAATCAGCCCCAGCACGCCTGCGGCGATCCAGCCCAGGGCGTCGTAACTGAGCAACGGCTTTTCGATGCGCCAGTAGCCGGGCTGGTTGAGCAACTGGCGCATAGCCTGGTTGGTTTGCGCCAGGCTTACGGCCTTGATGCGCTTGGCCGGGTCGCTGAAGCGGCCATCGGCGTAGTCGGCCAAGGCGCCCCAGTAATAGTCGGCCAGGCCACTGTTGCCCTGCACGGCCCATGCCTGGCGGTCGATGGCAGCTTGTTGCAGGCGGCTAAAGGTGACTCGGTCGAGGCCATCCTCAAGCAGCTTGGCCTTGAGGTTTTCGAGGACGTGTTCGGCTTCAGGCAGGTTGTCGCGGTCCAGGTCGGCGTTCAGGCTCATGAACCCCACGCCGCCCAGCACTTCGCGCTCGCTCCGCGGGCCGTAGGACAGGCCATGCTGCAGGCGCAACTGGCGATACAACGTCCAATCCAGATAGTCCTTGAGCAGGTCGTAGGTCGCGTCGTGCTGGTCGTCCAGTATCGGCTCGGGAAACAGCCAGTGCAGCTTGGCGCCATCGCCGACCCAGCCACGGACCAGGTCACGCTGGGTCGCTGCGGCCTCAAGGGTTTGCGGTAAGGCCCGGTGTTCACTGGGGTCTACCGGCTCGAGCTGGCCATAGGTGCGTTCCAGATAGGCCGGGAGCAGTTTGTCGAGGTCGCCGACGATGATCAGGGTCATGTTGTTGGGGGCGTACCAGTCCTGGCGTACCTTTTCCAACTGGGCGCGGGTCAGGTGCTCGACTTCGGCACGCTCGGCGCATTTGAGGCCCAGTTCCACCGCCAGTTGATTGCTGGCGTTGTGGCCCAGGTCCTGGCGATCCAGCAGGCGTTGCAGGTGCGAAGAGTGGCCGCCGTCTTCGCGCTCCACCACCTGTTTGGCCGCGTTGATTGCGGCGTCGCTCAGCTCGGTACGGGTCACGATTGCCATCAGCAGGTCCAGCACCTTGCGCTGGTTGCGCGCCGGGGCTTCGATGACGAAGGTGGTGTCGGCATTGCTGGTGTAGGCGTTCCACTCCCCGCCCAGGGCCTGCATCTGTTCTTCCAGTTCGCCCTCGCCGCCGCCATTGATGCCGCTGAATAGCAGGTGCTCCAGCAGGTGCGGCAGTTCCTTGTCCGCGCAACTGAAGTCGTCCAGGCCTACACCGACCACCAGGCGGATCGCCACGTGCCCACGTTCGGTGCCCGGCTTGAGCAGCAACTGCAGGCCGTTGGGCAACAGATAGCCTTCGACCTGCAAGCGGTCAAAGGCAAAGGCGTGGGCCGAGCCTATGAGCAGGCAGGCGAATAACAGGCGACGCATAACGGGGTTCCTGGCGGGTGATGACTTTGGGAGCAGCCAGTGTGTCAGGCATGCATTTTTCTGCTGACACACCGCTATCGCGGGCAAGCCCGCTCCCACATTGGTTGGGCGGTGTTTTTAACTGACTCCCCGGGCGTGCGGTTCGTTCAGGGCGAATGGGTGATGTCGGCAATATTGTCCGCTGCCAGCGCGCCGGTCTCGGAGGTTTCCAACACTACATAAGCACTGCTGCAAAACAACGAGTTCAGGCGTTTCATGTCGGCAATCAGCTCCAGGTGCAGGGAGCTGGTCTCGATACTTTGCACGATCTTGCGTTGCAGGCGGCTGACGTGGGCGTGGGCCAGGCGCCGTTCCTGGGCGCGAAAGCGGCGCTTCTCGCGCAGTAATTGGCGGGCGCTTTCCGGGTCGGCGCTGAGGAATACCGACAGGCCCAGGCGCAGGTTGGAGATCAACTGGCTGTGCAGGTCGGCCAGTTCCTCCAGCCCGACTTCGGAAAACGAGCGACGCTGGGAGGTTTTCTGCTGCTGGACCTTGCGCAGCATGCGCTCGATCAAGTCGCCGGCCAGCTTCAGGTTGATCGACAGCTCGATGATTTCGGCCCAGCGCCGGCTGTCGTGCTCGCTGAGGTCCTCCCGGGGCATTTGCGCCAGGTACAGCTTGATCGCGCTGTAGAGCGCCTCGACATCATCGCTGAGGCTGCGCATTTCCTGGGTGATCGCGGTTTGTTTGCCGCGCAGCACTTCCAGCGTGGCGGTCAGCATGTTGTCGATCAGGTCGCCTAGGCGCAGGGTTTCCCGCGCGGCATTGGCCAGGGCCAGGCTCGGCGTGGTCAACGCCGTGGGGTCGAGATGGCGGGGTTTGGCCAGGCCATTGGCCTCTGGGCGCTCCGGCAGCAGCCAGGCACACAGGCGTGCCATGGGGCCGATAGTCGGCAGCAGAATCAGGCAGCGGGTGACGTTGTAGAGCAGATGAAAGGTGATGACCATGCCCTGGGCGCTGTAGTCCAGGGTGTCCATCCACTGCACCAGCGGGTCAAGGACGGGAATGATCAGCAACAGGCCGATCAGCTTGTACAGCAGGCTGCCCAGGGCCACTTGGCGGCCGGCGGCGTTTTGCATGCTGGTGCTGAGGAAGGCCAGCACGCCGCTGCCGATATTGGCGCCGATCACCAGGCCGATGGCCACATGCAGGCCAATCACCCCGGCGCCGGCCAGGGTCGCGGTCAGCAGCACGGCGGCCAGGCTGGAGTAGGAAATCATCGCAAACAGCGCGCCCACCAGGGCATCGAGCAGAATGTCGCCGGTCAGCGAGGCGAACAGCACTTTGACGCCCTGGGCCTGGGTAATCGGCCCGGCGGCTTCGACGATCAGTTGCAGGGCGAGAATGATCAGGCCCAGGCCGATCCCCACCCGCCCCATCTGCCCGGCGCGTGTCTGCTTGCGCGACAGGAAGAAGATCACCCCGAGAAAGATCAGCAGCGGCGACAGCCACGACAGATCCAGGGTCAGCACCCGCGCCATCAATGCGGTCCCGACGTCGGCACCGAGCATGGTCGCCAGGGCGGGGGTCAGGCCCATCAGGCCCTGGCCGACAAACGAGGTCACCAGCATCGCCGTGGCGTTGCTGCTTTGCACCATGGCGGTCACCAGGATCCCGGCAATGAACGCCAGCCAGCGCCTGGCCATGTTCTGCCCGATGACTTGGCGCAGGTTGGAACCGTAGACCCGCAGGATGCCAGTACGGACGATATGTGTGCCCCAGATCAGCAGGGTTACCGCAGAAAGAAGATTGAGCAGGGTCAGCATGCTCGGCCCCCTGTATTGAGTCGTGCTCGAAGTGGAGCAAAAAGTGCCGCGTGCCGTTTTGGGTTGTGTACTTAAGCTGTAGTTGGCGAACGGCCTGTGCGCCAGCATCGCATAGCTAAAGTCGGCTTTGAAACAAAACTGTCATGAAATCAGCTTTTTGCAGGCGAAAAAAAGGGGCCCGCATGGGGCCCCTCATTCGGTCATCGCAGGTTTACTGGCCCGGAATGTCCTTGCGCAGTTTCACTGGATCCTGCTGCTTTTTCTTCTTCGCGATGGCGCTACGCATCTTGATGTTGACCGCTTCTACCGCCAGGGAGAACGCCATGGCGAAGTACACGTAGCCTTTTGGCACGTGGACGTCGAAGGATTCAGCGATCAGCACGGTACCCACGATCAACAGGAACGACAGCGCGAGCATTTTCAGCGACGGGTGCTTGTCGATGAACTCACTGATGGTGCCAGCTGCCAGCATCATCACCAGTACCGCTACGATGATCGCCGCGACCATGACCGGAACGTGGGAAACCATACCCACGGCGGTAATCACCGAATCCAGGGAGAACACGATGTCGATGATCGCGATCTGGATGATGGTGTAGATGAACTTGCCACCCTTGCCTTTCGGCTCTTCGTGGGTTTCGTCTTCACCTTCCAGGGCGTGGTACATCTCCTGGGAGCTTTTCCACAGGAGGAACAGGCCGCCGAAGAACAGGATCAGGTCGCGACCGGAAATACCCTGGCCTGCAATGGTGAACAAGTCGGCGGTCAATTGCATGACCCAGGTGATCGACAGCAGCAACAGGATCCGCGTGACCATGGCCAGGGCCAGGCCGAAGATCCGGGTGCGCGCCTGCATATGCTTGGGCATACGGCTGACCAGGATCGAAATCATGATGATGTTATCGATGCCCAGGACGATCTCGAGAGCCGTCAAGGTGAAGAAGGCAATCCAGATCTCCGGATTGGTCAGCCATTCCATATGTGTTCCTTTGCGCGAGTGTTAGACCGCGCCGGCAGTAGGACCGGCGCAGTGGGTTGTTACGATTATAGAGTGCTGAACAGCGGGAATGTGCCCAACAACAATGCAGCGAACATTATGCACAGGCATACCAATACTGCCCACTTCAGGGTGAAGCGTTGGTGATCGCCAAATTCGATACCGGCCAGGGCGACCAACAGGTAAGTCGAGGGCACCAGCGGGCTGAGCAAGTGTACCGGCTGGCCAACGATTGAGGCACGGCCCATTTCTGCGGCGGTGATTCCGTAGTGGCTGGCGGCTTCGGCCAATACCGGCAGTACGCCGTAGTAGAACGCATCGTTGGACATGAAGAAGGTGAACGGCATGCTCACCAGCGCGGTGATCACCGCCAGGTACGGGCCCAGAGCCTCAGGGATGACCGCCAGCAGGCTCTTGGACATGGCGTCGACCATGCCAGTGCCCGACAGGATGCCGGTGAAGATACCCGCGGCGAAGATCAGGCCGACCACTGCCAGCACGCTGCCCGAGTGGGCGGCAACGCGGTCTTTCTGCTGCTGCAGGCACGGGTAGTTGACGATCATCGCGATACTGAAGGCCACCATGAACAGCACAGGCAGCGGCAACAGGCCGGCGATCAGGGTGCACATCAGGGCCAGGGTCAGGGCGCCGTTGAACCAGATCAGTTTCGGGCGACGGGCATCGGGGAACTGCGAGACGCTGATTTCGCTATGGTCGACTTCATCGCCTTGCAAGTGCAGCACACCCAGACGAGCACGCTCGCGCAGGCCGTACATATAGGCGATTACCAGAATGGCGACCACGCCGGCGGCCATGGCCGGGATCATCGGTACGAAAATATCCGAGGGGTCCACGTGCAGCGCGCTGGCGGCGCGGGCGGTCGGGCCGCCCCAGGGCGTCATGTTCATCACGCCACCGGCGAGGATGATCAGGCCGGCCATGATCCGCGGGCTCATGCCAATGCGCTTGTACAGCGGCAGCATGGCGGCCACGCAGATCATGTAAGTGGTGGCACCGTCGCCATCCAGGGACACCACCAGTGCCAGTACGGCAGTACCGACGGCGACTTTAAGCGGGTCGCCCTTGACCAGCTTGAGGATCTTGCGCACGGCCGGGTCAAACAGGCCAGAGTCGATCATCAAGGCAAAGTAGAGGATGGCAAACATCAGCATCACGCCGGTGGGCGCGAGCTTGGTGATGCCTTCGAGCATCATCGGGCCGATCTTTGGCGCAAAGCCACCGAACAGCGCGAACAGGATCGGCACGATGATCAGGGCGATCAGCGCCGACAGGCGCTTGGTCATGATCAGGAACATGAACGTGATGACCATGGCAAAGCCAAGGAAAGTCAGCATAGGAATACTCCAGGCGTAGCGCGGCTAGGGAATGGCGAACCGGGTTGGGGTCAGCGCAGAACGAAAAGCGCGAGGCGTACGGGGGGAGTCGGGAAAAACAGGCGGGTAGGAGCGGACATCAGAATCACCATTGTTGTTGTTAATTGGGCCCCTGGGCGTAGAAAAGCTCAGGTTGGCCAACCGGTCTATTGCCGGTAGTGAGGGCGATCCTAATCGCGAAAGCTTTCAGCCAGCTTTCGCTGGGTAAACAGGCGATGAACAGATGCTTCGTGGGATTGGTCTGGTTTTGATGTCTGTAAGGGCGCTATCGCGGGCTTGCCCGCGATGCTGTTGACCTTAAGGCAGTTGCAGGCCACCGGCCGCCTTGTGCAAGGCCCGCAGATGTTCGCCCACCTGCTTGAGATTGGCCTCGCAGGCGGCAATCTCTGCAGCCCGCGAAGGCTCCAGCAGTGCCCTCACCTCTTTGTCCAGGTCGCCGGTCAACGATTGCAGCTGTTTCTGGCGTGATGCGCTTTCCGACTCCAGGCGTTGCCACTCCTTGGGTTGGGGCAATCCATAGCCGCCGCTGCCGAGCAGCTCCGCCGGGCGGCTGAGGAAGCCGCTGTTGGCGAGGATCTGCTGCAAGGTGGCATCGGCCTTGGCCATGCCGCCGTTCTTCAGCTCACGGGCACCGAGGTAGCGTTGCTTGACCTCGTCCTGGGCGAGCATCAGCTGTTTGCGAAAGCTGGCCTGTTCCAGCAGCAGCAAGGCGGCGCTGGTGCGCAGGTCAGCCTTGTCGAACCAGGTCCTGCGTTGCTCGGCGCTCAAGGCCAGCCAGTCTTCGACCTGGGTCTGCGGGATCGGCAGGTGTTTCTTCAGCACCTCGAACATCGCCTGGTAGCGCTCGCGGAAGGAGTCGAAGTGATAGCCCAGGCGCAAGGCTTCGCGGCGGTCATCCAGCACGCTGGTGTCGGCCAGCCCACGGGCCTTGAGCACTTCGAGCAAACCGTTGGGGGTGATGTTGTCCAGGGTGGTCAGTTGCGGGTTGGCGCTGCCGCTGCGCAGCAGTTTCAGGCCTTCGACCGCGCAGTTGTTGGAGAGGAAGTAGTAATTGCCGTCGTAGCTCCAGTGCATTTCGGCGGCGTGTTCGACGGTGTCGTTGATCTCCTGGCGCGTGAGGATCAAGGGCACCGACGCCAGGCCGCGCAGTTCGGTCTTGGTGTATTCGTCGATCACCTGGGCCAGGGGCAGTACAAACAGACGTGAGGGGTACTTGCCTACCAGTCCGTCCCAACTCGATAGCTGCACGTCGCCCACGAATGCGCGGTAGGACAACACCAAGTGCTGGTCCAGGTCCAGGCGGCAATCCGGGCCACGGGGGCGGCCCGGGGCGCAGATCACCAGGCGCAGCATGCTGTGGCCCCAGCGGCTCACCAGGTTCTGGTTGGCCTCGGCCAGCAGGTAGTCGATGGCGTACACGCGCTCGGGATCGACCTGGCCCAAGGGCGTCTTGGCAAAATCGTTACCGGCATTGAGGAAGGCGAAAGTGTTGGTGCAGGTGTCCTTGGCCGGCGGGGCCCAGCCGAAGTGTGCCTGGTAGTAGCGATACAGCGCAGGACGGCGGCAGGCGTAGCTCGGGTCGAGGAGGAAGTACTCCATGTTGACCGCGACGAACTCCTTGGGGTTGGTGATTTCGTACAGGTCCGGACTACGGGCCACTTGCCGATTGTGTTGCTCGCGCTCGCCACGGCGGCCGACGTATTGCGGCCAGCCGGCCAGGTCGAGCAAGCGCGGGTCGTCGCTGAGGGTGAAACGGCGGTCATTCTGGCCACGGCATTGATCGGGCAGGCCAATCAGGCCGGTGATGTTGTTCTGGCGGCTGCAGCGCTGGATCAGCGAGCGCTGGTCCTTGGGCCACAGGCGCGCACGGTCATAGATGTGGGTCAGTTCATGCAGCACGGTGGCGAGCAGTTCCCGGCGCACGGTGCCATGGGGGCGCTGAGTCTGCTGGGTGGCGGCGGTGCCGTCCGTGAGGCTGGCCAGCAGCTTGCGGTTGAGGTCCAGTTCCGAGACCAGTGACGCCTGGCCATAGGCATTGGCGGGCATCTCGTCGGTCCAGCCGACGTCGATGCGCCGGTCCAGTTGCTCGATGAAGCGCGGCGGCAGCGCCTGCATGGCTTCATCAAGCAATGCCTGGCTGGCCTGCTGTTGGGCTGGGCTCAAGCCGTCGGTCTTGAGCCGTAGTTGCAGGCTGGCCTGGGCGGCGCTGCCTGCCAGCAGTACCGTCGCAGCCAATAGCCAGGCGGTGAAGCGCCTCACAATGCGAGGATGGCTTCGGCGAGGACCTGGTCGCTGGCGTCGCGGGCTTCTGGCACGCGGGTGCGCAGGGTGTCGAAGGCGGCTTCCAGTTGCGCGCCACGGATATCGCCATTGCTGGCGACAAAGCTGGCGGCATCGTCGTGGGCTTCGCGCACGACTTTGGAGTCACGGATGGAGGTGGTTGTGTCCGAGGTGAAATCAATGGTGCGGCCGAAGGCACGAACAATGATGTTACTGGTAGCCACGAGGGTTTGAGCCTGGGCGATATCGGCCAGCAGGAACAGGCCGAGAACAGCAGCGATCAACGGGCGACGCATGGAACGACTCCAAAGAGAAAGGATGATTATTGGACGAGAATTGCCTGGGCCAGTTCAAAGTCACTGGACTTAAGTTTTGGTTGGGTGCGACGCAGATAATCCAGTGCACTTTCCAGCCGGGCGCCTCGCCATTGGCCGTCAGTGGCAATAAACGCGGCAGCGTCATCCTGGGCGGCCAGTAGCAATTTACGGTCGAACGGCGCCGAGGTCACTTTGCTGGTGGCATAGGCACTGGCGACGAGGCCTTGCGTGGACACATCAAAGGCCTGGGCAGGCCCGGCCCCGCACAGGGCAAGCACTGTGGGAACAATCAACAAACGGTATGAAAAAGCCATGGGACTCGACAACTGAAAACGAGCGCCAAGGCTAGCGTAATGCCCGGGCGAGAGCCAGCGCGGGCACCTCTATGTAGGAGCTGGCTTGCCGGCTCCTACAAAACAGCTCCGGCTCAGATGGCCAGGATCGCCTGGGCCAGTTGCACATCCGTGGCCGCATTGAGTTGTGGCGCCTGTTGGCGGATCTGCGCCAGGGCGCTTTCCAGCTTCACGCCACGGATCGCGCCTTCACTGGCGACGAAGCTGGCGGCATCGTCACGGGCAGCACGTACGACCTTGTTGTCGCGCAGGGACGATGTGGCATCGGAGCTGGCATCGGACGTGGCTTTAAGCGCGCCCACAATCGAGTCGGTGGTCACAATCAGGCTGGTGGCGCTGGCATTGGCGGCGACGGCAAGCAGGGCTGCAGCGCTCAGCAAACGAAGACGGGACATGGGGTGACTCCTGTGTATGGGACGAACTAATGACGCGATAGTAGCGGGCGCCTATCTGTTCGGGTAGTACGCAGTGAGAAGTCGTTGCCCGGAAAGGCTATTGGGGTAGTACAAAACGATCGTTATAAAATTGTACTGGTCGATTCCTAAATCAATGAAACTGTACTTGTTGCGAGGCTGAGCGCTGATTTTTCAGCCTCCCAGAAACCACAAAACCCGCCTCCGGTTACCCGGGGCGGGTTCTGCTACAACAATTCGGGTTGCTGGCTGTGGACCTGTTAGGTCAGGGCCAGCGGGCGCTAAATCAGCGCCAGAACGGCTTGCTCAGCTCTTCGTAGCGTTGAGCTTCGCTGATCCCGGCATCGGCCAGCAGACGCGAGTCCAGACGAGCCAGTTGATGGCGGCTGGAGATGCGGCGCTGCCACAACATCAGGTTGGCGATAACGCGCAGAGGCAGGGAAGCCTGGGTGTTTACAGCTTTATCTTCGAAGAACAGTTCGGAACTGAGTGTACGTTCCATGATGACATCCTTCCGCTTGTGGCGGGATTAGGTAGTGGTTTAACTGATGCCAATGATCCTCCTCCGGCGCAAGACTCTCTAGATACAGTTCACCTGTATTGTGAGGGGCCAGTTAACTGTTTATAGCGGCTGTACTGTACGGAAATGGGGCAACTGTACCTGTCGGCACTTATTTGGTGCGTTTTAGGCATTTTGGAGAGGGGGTGTAGGGTTTTTCGGTAGGAAATGACCGGTACAGTAGTACAGTTTTTTAAAAGATGCCGCGCTCAGTTCCGAGCGAATGCAACTGTGTTTGCATCCGCCCGGATCTGTATTGATCAACCTTTGAGCATGTGCCCGGTTTCTTCCAGGTTGATGTGCCAGCTCAAGGCTTCGCGCAGGATGTGCGGGGTATGCCCGCCGATGGCGCAGGCGGCGTTGAAGTAGTTATTGAGGGCGTCACGGTAGTCCGGGTGCACGCAGTTATCGATGATCACCCGTGCCCGCTCCCGTGGCGCCAGGCCACGCAGGTCAGCCAGGCCGATCTCGGTCACGAGGATATCGACGTCATGCTCGGTATGGTCGACATGGCTGACCATCGGCACCACGCTGGAAATCGCCCCGCCCTTGGCAATGGATTTGGTAACAAAGATCGCCAGGTGCGCGTTGCGGGCGAAATCCCCCGAGCCGCCAATGCCGTTCATCATCCGCGTGCCGCAGATGTGGGTGGAGTTGACGTTGCCGTAGATGTCGAACTCCAGCGCCGTGTTGATGCCGATTATGCCCAGGCGCCGCACCACTTCCGGGTGGTTGGAGATTTCCTGCGGGCGCAGCACCAGCTTGTCTTTGTAGCGCTCCAGGTTGCCGAACACGTCGGCATTGCGCCGCTCTGACAAGGTGATCGAACTGCCGGAGGCAAAGCTCAGCTTGCCGGCGTCAATCAGGTCGAAGGTCGAGTCCTGGAGGACTTCGGAGTACATAGTCAGGTCTTCGAACGGCGATTCGATCAGGCCGCACATCACCGCGTTGGCGATATTGCCGATACCGGCCTGCAGTGGGCCGAGCTTGTTGGTCATGCGCCCGGCGTCCACTTCCTGCTTGAGGAAGTTGATCAGGTGATTGGCGATCCACTGGGTGTCGCTGTCGGGCGGCGTGACCGTGGAGGCGGAATCGGCCTGGTTGGTGATGACGATGGCGACGATCTTCTCTGGCGGGATCGGGATCGCGGTGCTGCCGATGCGATCATCCACCTTGACCAGCGGGATCGGGGTGCGGGTCGGGCGGTAGGTCGGGATATAGATGTCGTGCAGGCCTTCGAGGTTCGGATTGTGCGCCAGGTTGATCTCGATGATCACCTGCTTGGCAAAAATCGCGAAACTGGCCGAGTTGCCCACGGAGGTGGTGGGCACGATATGGCCTTGCTCGGTGATGGCCACGGCTTCAATCACTGCGATGTCCGGCAGCTTGAGCTGGTTGTTACGCAGTTGTTCGACGGTTTCCGACAGATGCTGGTCGATAAACATTACTTCGCCGGCATTGATCGCCTTGCGCAGCGTGCTATCGACCTGGAACGGCATGCGGCGCGACAGCACGCCGGCTTCGGTAAGTTGCTTGTCCAGGTCGTTGCCCAGGCTGGCGCCGGTCATCAGGGTGATTTTCAGGGGCGAGGTCTTGGCGCGTTCTGCCAGGGCGTGGGGCACAGCCTTGGCTTCACCGGCGCGGGTAAAGCCGCTCATGCCGACGGTCATACCGTCCTCGATCAGGGCGGCAGCATCGGCGGCGCTCATGACCTTGTTCAACAGCGAAGGCAAGCGAATACGATCACGGTACATGGATTGTTATCTCGGGCAACGGAGGCAAGGTGGGCAGTCTAGTGATTTCAAAGGCGTTCGTCCCGCTACCATGGTCGAATGCCAGGTGGCGATTTAGAGCCTTTGGTCGGGTTTTTCCCGTTAATAAAAAACCCCAGCCTACGGGAGGCCGGGGTTTTGGGTATTGCGCTGGAGCAGTGTTTATTCGACAGCCTTGACCATGTCTTCAATGACCTTCTTCGCGTCGCCGAAGACCATCATGGTCTTGTCCAGGTAGAACAGTTCGTTATCCAGGCCGGCATAACCACTGGCCATCGAGCGCTTGTTGACGATGATCGTCTTGGCCTTGAAGGCTTCGAGAATCGGCATGCCGGCGATCGGCGATTTCGGATCGTTCTTGGCGGCCGGGTTGACCACGTCGTTGGCGCCGAGCACCAGCACCACGTCGGCCTGGCCGAACTCGGAGTTGATGTCTTCCATCTCGAACACCTGGTCATACGGCACTTCGGCCTCGGCCAGCAGCACGTTCATGTGACCAGGCATGCGCCCGGCGACCGGGTGGATCGCGTATTTCACGGTGACGCCGCGATGGGTCAGCTTCTCGGTCAGTTCTTTAAGTGCATGCTGCGCCCGCGCTACCGCCAGGCCATAGCCTGGGACGATGATCACGGTGTCGGCGTTGGTCAGCAGGAAGGTGGCGTCGTCAGCCGAACCGGACTTCACCGGGCGCGCCTCTTTCGAACCGGCCGGCCCTGCCGCATCCGGCGTATTGCCGAAACCGCCGAGCAGCACGTTGAAGAACGAGCGGTTCATCGCCTTGCACATGATGTACGAGAGGATCGCGCCGCTCGAACCTACCAGGGAGCCGGCAATGATCAGCATCGAGTTGTTCAGCGAGAAGCCGATACCCGCCGCAGCCCAGCCGGAGTAGCTGTTGAGCATCGACACGACTACCGGCATATCCGCGCCGCCAATCGGGATGATGATCAGCACGCCCAGCACGAAGGCCAGGGCCAGCATCAGGGCAAAGGCGCTGAGGTTGCCGGTGAACATAAACACCAGGCCCAGACCCAGGGTGGTCAGGCCCAACACCAGGTTCAATTTATGCTGGCCGCCAAACTGTACCGGTGCGCCCTGGAATAGACGGAACTTGTACTTGCCTGACAGCTTGCCGAAGGCAATCACCGAACCGGAGAAGGTAATGGCACCGATAGCGGCACCGAGGAACAGCTCCAGGCGGTTGCCCGCAGGAATCGCATCGCCCAGTTGCTTGACGATCCCCAGGGATTGCGGCTCGACCACTGCGGCGATCGCAATAAACACCGCTGCCAGGCCGATCATGCTGTGCATGAAGGCGACCAGTTCCGGCATCTTGGTCATTTCTACGCGCTTGGCCATGATCGAGCCGGCGGTACCGCCGACCAGCAGGCCGACAATCACGTAGCCGATGCCGGCAGTGGCAAGTTCTGCACCGAGCTTATAGATGAGGCCAACGGTGGTGAGTACCGCCAGCGCCATGCCCAGCATGCCGAACAGGTTGCCGCGTCGGGACGTGGTTGGGTGCGACAGGCCTTTGAGGGCCTGGATGAAGCAGATCGACGCGATCAGGTAGAGCGTCGTGACGAGGTTCATGCTCATTACTTCTGCACCTCTTCTTTAGCCTTGGGCGCTTTCTTCTTGAACATCTCAAGCATCCTACGGGTAACCAGGAAGCCGCCGAACACGTTAACGGCAGCCAGGGCCACGGCCAGGGTGCCCATGGTCTTGCCCAGTGGCGTGACGGTGAGTGCGGCGGCGAGCATGGCGCCGACGATCACAATCGCCGAGATTGCATTGGTCACGGCCATCAACGGCGTATGCAGCGCGGGGGTGACGTTCCAGACCACGTGGTAACCGACATAAATCGCCAGCACGAAGATGATCAGGTTGTAGATACCGGGGGAGATAAGCTCTTCCATCGTCTGAATCCCTGCTTAGGCGTTTTTGCGGATGACTTGGCCGTCGCGGCACATCAGGCACGCGGCGACGATGTCGTCTTCGAGGTTGATTTCAAACTGCCCTTCCTTGGTGAAGACCAGCTTCAGGAAGTCCAGCAGGTTGCGCGCGTAAAGGGCTGAAGCGTCGGCAGCGACGGCACCGGCAAGGTTGGTCGGGCCGCAAATGGTCACGCCGTTCTCCACCACCACCTGGTCGGCGACGGTCAGTGGGCAGTTGCCACCTTGGGCGGCGGCCAGGTCGATCACCACGGAGCCTGGCTTCATCTGGGCGACGGTTTCGGCGCTCAGCAACGTCGGGGCCTTGCGACCCGGGATCAGGGCGGTGGTGATGACGATGTCGGCTTGCTTGGCGCGCTCATGCACGGCCAGGGCCTGACGCTGCATCCAACTGGTGGGCATGGGGCGTGCGTAGCCGCCGACACCGACGGCGCATTCGCGCTCTTCATCGGTCTCGTAGGGCACGTCGACGAACTTGGCGCCGAGGGATTCGATCTGTTCCTTCACGGCCGGACGGACGTCGGACGCTTCGATGACGGCACCCAGGCGTTTCGCCGTAGCGATGGCCTGCAGGCCGGCCACACCAGCACCGAGGATCAGCACACGGGCGGCTTTCACCGTACCGGCGGCAGTCATCAGCATCGGCATGAAGCGCGGGTAGTGATGGGCCGCGAGCAACACCGCCTTGTAGCCGGCAATGTTGGCCTGGGACGACAGCACATCCAGGCTCTGCGCACGGGAGGTGCGCGGGGCGGCCTCCAGGGCGAAGGCAGTGATGCCATGTTCGGCCAGGCGGGTGATGGTTTCGTTGCTGAACGGATTGAGCATGCCCACCAACACGGTGCCGCTTTTAATCAGCGTCAGTTCGCTGTCGCTGGGGGCGACCACCTTGAGAATCAGCTCGGCGCCAAACGCGTCGCTGGCACTGCCAATGGTTGCGCCTGCCGCTTCATAGGTACTGTCGACGACGCTGGCATTGATGCCTGCGCCGCTTTGTACAGTGACCTTATGGCCCTGGCCGATCAGCTTCTTGATGGTTTCCGGGGTTGCAGCAACCCGCGTTTCACCGGTCTGGGTTTCGAGAGGAACACCAATGTGCACGTCAAATCTCCTGCATGATCTTTTTGCTTTTGATTTTTGTAAAAAGGCCAGTGCACCGCGAGTGGCGCAACTGGGGCGGCCGATCAGCACGACCCCGCTGAAATGACAGCAGGGCGCGGCATTTTGCAGGCGAACTTTACGGCCTTCAAGGGATTATGACGGGTGACGAAAAATTAACTACAAGTCACCCTGTGACTGATTGTCGCAACGTGCCGAAATAACCTCTTTGAATACAGGTGTTTAAAGGCTTCGGGCGAAAAAAGACAATTTTTGCAATTGTCGTCATGAATAGCGGGTCATGGGGGGTGAATAACCCCTGTAGCGCTGATAGCTATTGGCTTTCAGGTCATTTTTGCATTGATCGGTACAGTCTGTCTAAAGGCGACATATATTTATATCTGTAGTGCTATAAATTATCTGACTACAAGGTCAGTAAATATCACGGGCGTCTAGAACTGGTGGCTGTAGCGTTGTGCCTGATCAACCAGCCAGTCTCGAAAGGCGCGCAGCGACGCGGATTCGACCTTTCTCTCGGGAATCATCAAGTAATAAGCCTTGCTGCTGGTCAGCGCCTGCGGGTTGGCGATCACCAATTGCTTCTCGCCCAGTTCGCGTTGAATAAGGAACGGTGGGATCAGCGCAATGCCCATGTCATGCATGGCCGCCTGGGACAGCATGGAGAATAGTTCGTAACGCGGGCCTGTCATGTCCCGGGGGATATTCAGTTGCTGGGCGTTGAACCACTGGCGCCAGGCGTAGGGCCGTGTGGTTTGCTGTAGCAGCGGCAGTTCGGCGATTTCCTCTGCGCTGAAGTGCGAGCGGTTCTCCAGCAATCGCGGGCTACAAACGGGAACCGGGTTTTCGCCCATCAGTCGGTGGGATTCGGTCCCGGACCAGTCGGCATCGCCGAAATAGACCGCGGCATCGAATTGCGTATCGGCAAACAGGAATGGGCGGGTGCGGTTGGTCAGGTTCACCGTGACTTCGGGGTGTTGCTGCTGGAAGTCCTTGAGGCGCGGGATCAGCCACTGCGTGCCGAACGTGGGCACTACTGCCAGCTCGATGACATTGGCGCCCTGCTGGCCCATCACTGAGAGAGTGTCGCGCTCCACGGCATCTAGTTGCGTCGCGACCCGCCGGCTATAGGAAAGCCCGGCTTCCGTGAGCTTTACACCACGTCGCGAGCGTCGAAACAGTTCGACACTCAAAAACTCCTCGAGGCTGGCGATCTGTCGGCAGATTGCGCCCTGGGTAATGGATAGCTCCTGCGCGGCCTTGGTAAAGCTCTCGTGGCGGGCTGCCGCTTCAAAACTGACCAGGGCCGTGGTGCTGGGGATCTTCCTGCGCATGTACCGTCGCCTCACTAATAAAGAGCAGTTTTGCCCTTTTCAATCATTACGAAGTGAGAAATTAGCACAAGCCTATGCAAAAACCTCGTTTGCCCTCCTCGCCTGTCCGGCCTAGGCTCCATGCACGACTTTTGATTTACTTCGCGAGGACTCACTCATGGGCGGTAAGGCAAGCTTCAACTGGATCGATCCACTGCTGCTGGATCAACAGCTCACAGAAGAAGAGCGCATGGTGCGCGACAGCGCTGAGCAATTTGCCCAGGACAAGCTGGCACCGCGTGTGCTGGAAGCCTTCCGTCATGAAAAGACCGATCCTGCAATTTTCCGTGAAATGGGCGAGACCGGCCTGCTCGGCGCGATGATCCCCGAGCAGTACGGTGGCAGTGGCTTGAACTACGTCAGCTACGGCTTGATTGCCCGTGAAGTGGAGCGTGTCGACTCCGGCTACCGCTCGATGATGAGCGTGCAGTCGTCCCTCGTCATGGTGCCGATCAATGAGTTCGGTACTGAGGCGCAAAAACAGAAGTACCTGCCCAAGCTGGCCTCGGGTGAGTGGATTGGTTGTTTCGGCCTGACCGAGCCCAACCACGGTTCGGACCCGGGCGCGATGATTACCCGTGCGCGCAAGGTGGATGGCGGCTACAGCCTTACCGGCAGCAAGATGTGGATCACCAACAGCCCGATTGCCGATGTGTTTGTGGTCTGGGGCAAGGACGACGCCGGCGATATCCGTGGTTTTGTCCTGGAGAAGGGCTGGAAAGGCCTGAGTGCCCCGGCGATTCACGGCAAGGTCGGCCTGCGCGCTTCGATCACCGGCGAAATCGTCATGGATAACGTGTTCGTTCCCGAAGAAAACATCTTCCCCGATGTGCGCGGCTTGAAAGGGCCGTTCACCTGCTTGAACTCGGCGCGCTACGGCATCTCCTGGGGCGCGTTGGGGGCAGCGGAGTTCTGCTGGCACACGGCGCGCCAGTACACCCTTGATCGCCAGCAGTTCGGGCGTCCATTGGCTGCCACACAATTGATCCAGAAAAAGCTCGCCGATATGCAGACCGAGATCACTCTCGCCCTGCAGGGTTGCCTGCGTCTGGGGCGGATGAAGGATGAAGGAACGGCGGCGGTGGAGATCACTTCGATCATGAAGCGTAACTCCTGCGGCAAATCCCTGGATATCGCCCGTATGGCTCGTGACATGCTGGGTGGCAACGGTATCTCCGATGAGTTCGGGATCGCCCGGCACCTGGTCAACCTGGAAGTGGTGAATACCTACGAAGGCACGCATGACGTCCATGCGCTGATCCTCGGACGTGCACAGACTGGTATCCAGGCGTTCTATTAATAGGAGTGTGACCATGGGCGCGCTATCGCATCTGCGGGTACTGGATTTGTCACGGGTGCTGGCAGGGCCCTGGGCCGGGCAGATTCTTGCGGATCTCGGGGCCGAGGTGATCAAGGTCGAGCGACCTGGCAGTGGCGACGATACGCGCGCCTGGGGGCCGCCGTTCCTTAAGGACGCTTATGGTGAGAACACCACTGAGGCGTCCTACTACTTATCGGCCAACCGTAATAAGGAGTCGGTGACTATCGACTTCACCCGGCCGGAGGGGCAGAAGCTGGTCCGGGACCTCGCGGCGAAGTCGGATATCTTGATCGAGAATTTCAAGGTTGGCGGTTTGGCGGCGTATGGCCTGGACTATGAGTCGCTCAAGGAGCTCAACCCGGAGCTGATCTACTGCTCTATCACAGGGTTTGGCCAGACCGGGCCGTATGCGGCGCGCGCGGGCTATGACTTTATGATCCAGGGGTTGGGCGGGCTGATGAGTCTGACGGGGCGTCCCGAGGGTGATGAGGGCGAAGGTCCGGTCAAGGTGGGTGTGGCACTGACCGACATTTTGACCGGGCTTTACTCTACGGTGGCGATTCTGGCGGCGTTGGCGCACCGCGACCATGATGGTGGCGGCCAGCATATTGATATGGCGTTGCTGGATGTCCAGGTGGCTTGCCTGGCTAATCAGGCGATGAATTACCTGACGACGGGTGTATCGCCCAAGCGGCTGGGCAATGCACATCCGAATATCGTGCCGTATCAGGACTTTCCCACCGCTGACGGCGATTTCATCCTGACCGTGGGTAACGACAGTCAGTTTCGCAAGTTTGCCCAGGTTGCCGGGCAGCCACAGTGGGCTGATGATCCGCGGTTTGCTACTAATAAGCTGCGGGTGGCCAATCGGGCGGTGCTCATTCCATTGATTCGCCAGGCCACAGTGTTCAAGACCACCGCCGAGTGGGTGAGCCAACTGGAGCAGGTCGGTGTGCCCTGTGGGCCGATCAATGATCTGGCGCAGGTGTTTGCCGATCCTCAAGTGCAGGCGCGCGGGTTGGCTATAGAGTTGCCGCATCCGCTGGCAGGCAAGGTGCCGCAGGTGGGGAGCCCTATGCGGCTGTCCAAGACGCCGGTGGAGTATCGCAGTGCGCCGCCTCTGCTGGGCGAACATACGGCTCAGGTGCTAAGCCAGGTACTGGGATTGGGGGCGGCCCATGTGGCGGCTTTAAAGGAGGCGGGGGTCATTTGAGGTGTTTCTTCTATATAGAGGGGGTTTCTATATAGAAAGGTTGGTTGTTTTTTAAACGATCGTAACTAATTGATAGAAAAGCAAAATTAAGGGTTGACGGCAGATTCTGGAAGTCTATAATTCGCCCCACTTCCGGCGCAGTCGAAACGGAAAACTCCTTGGTAAACAAAGAGTTACGCAGAATTCGACAGCGAGTTGCTTCAGATCATCGAAGCCCAGAAGGAGTTGGTAGAGCAGTGTTGTTTGGCTCTATTAACGTTTCGATCCTCTCGGTCGAAAGCGGAGAAAAAGAGGTGTTGACAGCAGCGTGTAACGCTGTAGAATTCGCCTCCCGCTAACGAGAGATCGGAAGCGCAAGTGGTTGAAGTTGTTGAGGAAATCCTCGAAAACTTCTGAAAATAATCACTTGACAGCAAATGAGGCTGCTGTAGAATGCGCGCCTCGGTTGAGACGAAAGATCTTAACCAACCGCTCTTTAACAACTGAATCAAGCAATTCGTGTGGGTGCTTGTGGAGTCAGACTGATAGTCAACAAGATTATCAGCATCACAAGTTACTCCGCGAGAAATCAAAGATGTAACCAACGATTGCTGAGCCAAGTTTAGGGTTTCTTAAAAACCCAAAGATGTTTGAACTGAAGAGTTTGATCATGGCTCAGATTGAACGCTGGCGGCAGGCCTAACACATGCAAGTCGAGCGGTAGAGAGAAGCTTGCTTCTCTTGAGAGCGGCGGACGGGTGAGTAATGCCTAGGAATCTGCCTGGTAGTGGGGGATAACGTTCGGAAACGGACGCTAATACCGCATACGTCCTACGGGAGAAAGCAGGGGACCTTCGGGCCTTGCGCTATCAGATGAGCCTAGGTCGGATTAGCTAGTTGGTGGGGTAATGGCTCACCAAGGCGACGATCCGTAACTGGTCTGAGAGGATGATCAGTCACACTGGAACTGAGACACGGTCCAGACTCCTACGGGAGGCAGCAGTGGGGAATATTGGACAATGGGCGAAAGCCTGATCCAGCCATGCCGCGTGTGTGAAGAAGGTCTTCGGATTGTAAAGCACTTTAAGTTGGGAGGAAGGGTTGTAGATTAATACTCTGCAATTTTGACGTTACCGACAGAATAAGCACCGGCTAACTCTGTGCCAGCAGCCGCGGTAATACAGAGGGTGCAAGCGTTAATCGGAATTACTGGGCGTAAAGCGCGCGTAGGTGGTTAGTTAAGTTGGATGTGAAATCCCCGGGCTCAACCTGGGAACTGCATTCAAAACTGACTGACTAGAGTATGGTAGAGGGTGGTGGAATTTCCTGTGTAGCGGTGAAATGCGTAGATATAGGAAGGAACACCAGTGGCGAAGGCGACCACCTGGACTGATACTGACACTGAGGTGCGAAAGCGTGGGGAGCAAACAGGATTAGATACCCTGGTAGTCCACGCCGTAAACGATGTCAACTAGCCGTTGGGAGCCTTGAGCTCTTAGTGGCGCAGCTAACGCATTAAGTTGACCGCCTGGGGAGTACGGCCGCAAGGTTAAAACTCAAATGAATTGACGGGGGCCCGCACAAGCGGTGGAGCATGTGGTTTAATTCGAAGCAACGCGAAGAACCTTACCAGGCCTTGACATCCAATGAACTTTCTAGAGATAGATTGGTGCCTTCGGGAACATTGAGACAGGTGCTGCATGGCTGTCGTCAGCTCGTGTCGTGAGATGTTGGGTTAAGTCCCGTAACGAGCGCAACCCTTGTCCTTAGTTACCAGCACGTAATGGTGGGCACTCTAAGGAGACTGCCGGTGACAAACCGGAGGAAGGTGGGGATGACGTCAAGTCATCATGGCCCTTACGGCCTGGGCTACACACGTGCTACAATGGTCGGTACAGAGGGTTGCCAAGCCGCGAGGTGGAGCTAATCCCACAAAACCGATCGTAGTCCGGATCGCAGTCTGCAACTCGACTGCGTGAAGTCGGAATCGCTAGTAATCGCGAATCAGAATGTCGCGGTGAATACGTTCCCGGGCCTTGTACACACCGCCCGTCACACCATGGGAGTGGGTTGCACCAGAAGTAGCTAGTCTAACCTTCGGGAGGACGGTTACCACGGTGTGATTCATGACTGGGGTGAAGTCGTAACAAGGTAGCCGTAGGGGAACCTGCGGCTGGATCACCTCCTTAATCGACGACATCAGCTGCTCCATAAGTTCCCACACGAATTGCTTGATTCATTGAAGAAGACGATAGAAGCAGCTTTAAGCTCCAAGCTGATAGCTCTTAGCTAATCAGTTGCGCTCGAAATTGGGTCTGTAGCTCAGTTGGTTAGAGCGCACCCCTGATAAGGGTGAGGTCGGCAGTTCGAATCTGCCCAGACCCACCAATTTTGTTATGGGGCCATAGCTCAGCTGGGAGAGCGCCTGCCTTGCACGCAGGAGGTCAGCGGTTCGATCCCGCTTGGCTCCACCATTAACTGCTTCTGCTGTTAGAGTTTAGAAATGAATATTCGGTAATGAATATTGATTTCTAGTCTTTGATTAGATCGTTCTTTAAAAATTTGGGTATGTGATAGAAAGATAGACTGAACGTTACTTTCACTGGTAACGGATCAGGCTAAGGTAAAATTTGTGAGTTACTCAAATTGAGTATTATCGAATTTTCGGCGAATGTCGTCTTCACAGTATAACCAGATTGCTTGGGGTTATATGGTCAAGTGAAGAAGCGCATACGGTGGATGCCTTGGCAGTCAGAGGCGATGAAAGACGTGGTAGCCTGCGAAAAGCTTCGGGGAGTCGGCAAACAGACTTTGATCCGGAGATGTCTGAATGGGGGAACCCAGCCATCATAAGATGGTTATCTTAAGCTGAATACATAGGCTTAAGAGGCGAACCAGGGGAACTGAAACATCTAAGTACCCTGAGGAAAAGAAATCAACCGAGATTCCCTTAGTAGTGGCGAGCGAACGGGGACTAGCCCTTAAGTGGCTTTGAGATTAGCGGAACGCTCTGGAAAGTGCGGCCATAGTGGGTGATAGCCCTGTACGCGAAAATCTCTTAGTCATGAAATCGAGTAGGACGGAGCACGAGAAACTTTGTCTGAATATGGGGGGACCATCCTCCAAGGCTAAATACTACTGACTGACCGATAGTGAACTAGTACCGTGAGGGAAAGGCGAAAAGAACCCCGGAGAGGGGAGTGAAATAGATCCTGAAACCGTATGCGTACAAGCAGTGGGAGCCCACTTTGTTGGGTGACTGCGTACCTTTTGTATAATGGGTCAGCGACTTATTTTCAGTGGCGAGCTTAACCGAATAGGGGAGGCGTAGCGAAAGCGAGTCTTAATAGGGCGTCTAGTCGCTGGGAATAGACCCGAAACCGGGCGATCTATCCATGGGCAGGTTGAAGGTTGGGTAACACTAACTGGAGGACCGAACCGACTACCGTTGAAAAGTTAGCGGATGACCTGTGGATCGGAGTGAAAGGCTAATCAAGCTCGGAGATAGCTGGTTCTCCTCGAAAGCTATTTAGGTAGCGCCTCATGTATCACTGTAGGGGGTAGAGCACTGTTTCGGCTAGGGGGTCATCCCGACTTACCAAACCGATGCAAACTCCGAATACCTACAAGTGCCGAGCATGGGAGACACACGGCGGGTGCTAACGTCCGTCGTGAAAAGGGAAACAACCCAGACCGTCAGCTAAGGTCCCAAAGTTATGGTTAAGTGGGAAACGATGTGGGAAGGCTTAGACAGCTAGGAGGTTGGCTTAGAAGCAGCCACCCTTTAAAGAAAGCGTAATAGCTCACTAGTCGAGTCGGCCTGCGCGGAAGATGTAACGGGGCTCAAACCATACACCGAAGCTACGGGTATCACCTTCGGGTGATGCGGTAGAGGAGCGTTCTGTAAGCCTGTGAAGGTGAGTTGAGAAGCTTGCTGGAGGTATCAGAAGTGCGAATGCTGACATGAGTAACGACAATGGGTGTGAAAAACACCCACGCCGAAAGACCAAGGTTTCCTGCGCAACGTTAATCGACGCAGGGTTAGTCGGTCCCTAAGGCGAGGCTGAAAAGCGTAGTCGATGGAAAACAGGTTAATATTCCTGTACTTCTGGTTATTGCGATGGAGGGACGGAGAAGGCTAGGCCAGCTTGGCGTTGGTTGTCCAAGTTTAAGGTGGTAGGCTGGAATCTTAGGTAAATCCGGGATTCTAAGGCCGAGAGCTGATGACGAGTCATCTTTTAGATGACGAAGTGGTTGATGCCATGCTTCCAAGAAAAGCTTCTAAGCTTCAGGTAACCAGGAACCGTACCCCAAACCGACACAGGTGGTTGGGTAGAGAATACCAAGGCGCTTGAGAGAACTCGGGTGAAGGAACTAGGCAAAATGGCACCGTAACTTCGGGAGAAGGTGCGCCGGTGAGGGTGAAGGACTTGCTCCGTAAGCTCATGCCGGTCGAAGATACCAGGCCGCTGCGACTGTTTATTAAAAACACAGCACTCTGCAAACACGAAAGTGGACGTATAGGGTGTGACGCCTGCCCGGTGCCGGAAGGTTAATTGATGGGGTTAGCTAACGCGAAGCTCTTGATCGAAGCCCCGGTAAACGGCGGCCGTAACTATAACGGTCCTAAGGTAGCGAAATTCCTTGTCGGGTAAGTTCCGACCTGCACGAATGGCGTAACGATGGCGGCGCTGTCTCCACCCGAGACTCAGTGAAATTGAAATCGCTGTGAAGATGCAGTGTATCCGCGGCTAGACGGAAAGACCCCGTGAACCTTTACTATAGCTTTGCACTGGACTTTGAATTTGCTTGTGTAGGATAGGTGGGAGGCTTTGAAGCGTGGACGCCAGTTCGCGTGGAGCCAACCTTGAAATACCACCCTGGCAACTTTGAGGTTCTAACTCAGGTCCGTTATCCGGATCGAGGACAGTGTATGGTGGGTAGTTTGACTGGGGCGGTCTCCTCCTAAAGAGTAACGGAGGAGTACGAAGGTGCGCTCAGACCGGTCGGAAATCGGTCGTAGAGTATAAAGGCAAAAGCGCGCTTGACTGCGAGACAGACACGTCGAGCAGGTACGAAAGTAGGTCTTAGTGATCCGGTGGTTCTGTATGGAAGGGCCATCGCTCAACGGATAAAAGGTACTCCGGGGATAACAGGCTGATACCGCCCAAGAGTTCATATCGACGGCGGTGTTTGGCACCTCGATGTCGGCTCATCACATCCTGGGGCTGAAGCCGGTCCCAAGGGTATGGCTGTTCGCCATTTAAAGTGGTACGCGAGCTGGGTTTAGAACGTCGTGAGACAGTTCGGTCCCTATCTGCCGTGGACGTTTGAGATTTGAGAGGGGCTGCTCCTAGTACGAGAGGACCGGAGTGGACGAACCTCTGGTGTTCCGGTTGTCACGCCAGTGGCATTGCCGGGTAGCTATGTTCGGAATAGATAACCGCTGAAAGCATCTAAGCGGGAAACTAGCCTCAAGATGAGATCTCACTGGAACCTTGAGTTCCCTAAAGGGCCGTCGAAGACTACGACGTTGATAGGTTGGGTGTGTAAGCGCTGTGAGGCGTTGAGCTAACCAATACTAATTGCCCGTGAGGCTTGACCATATAACACCCAAGCAATTTGACTACTCTTGACTTGGAAACAAGCAAAAGCATCAGATTGCGGTGTGTGAAGACGAAATGAACCGAAAGTTCGAATCTCACAAAATACCGAAAGCTGTCACATACCCAATTTGCTGAAGCGAGACCATCTGGTCACGACTCAGTACCCGAATTTCTTGACGACCATAGAGCATTGGAACCACCTGATCCCATCCCGAACTCAGTAGTGAAACGATGCATCGCCGATGGTAGTGTGGGGTTTCCCCATGTGAGAGTAGGTCATCGTCAAGATTAAATTCCGAAACCCCTGTTTGCTAACGCAAACAGGGGTTTTGTTTATGTAGAAGTCCATGAATTTCACCGAACCGTTGCTAGTGCAACGCTCTGGTACACAGAATTTCTTGACGACCATAGAGCATTGGAACCACCTGATCCCATCCCGAACTCAGCAGTGAAACGATGCATCGCCGATGGTAGTGTGGGGTTTCCCCATGTGAGAGTAGGTCATCGTCAAGATCAAATTCCGAAACCCCCGTCTGTTAACGCAGACGGGGGTTTTGTCGTTTTGGGGGCTTATGTGTCCTCTGCTGACCGCCTGTCAGTTTCCTGCATAAAAAGAAGATGTATCCCACAAATTCCTAAGATTTATCCAACCTTGGCCGAAAGCCTGATGAGCCATGCGTGCACCGAAATAGAGCGGTCGTAGAGTCCGCCTATACCGTACATGGAACGTTGCATTCGGCACGCTCACCCCCTTTTGGCAAAAAGAAGTCGATGAAATGAATCTCAAGTTCAGTCATAAAATTCTGTTGGCCGCGTCAGGCGTTGTGGTTTTGGCCTTCGCGCTGTTTACGTTGTACAACGACTACCTGCAGCGCAACACCATCAGGCAAAATCTGGAGTCATCTATTGAGCAGTCGGGTGACCTGACTGCCAGCAGTGTGCAGAACTGGCTCAGTGGCCGGATACTGGTCCTGGAGAATCTCGCGCAGAACGTTGCTCATCAAGGCGCCAACGCCGACCTCCCCGGCCTGGTTGATCAACCGGCGTTCACCTCGAACTTCCAGTTCACCTACGTTGGCTCAACCAACGGTGTCTTCACTCAGCGTCCTGACGCGAAAATGCCTGAAGGCTACGATCCGCGTCAGCGCCCGTGGTACAAGCAAGCGGTCGCTGCCGACAAACCCATGCTGACGCCGCCTTATATGGCCGCCGTCGGTGGTTTGATCGTCACCATCGCGATGCCGGTCAAGAAAAATGGTGAGCTGCTGGGTGTAGTGGGTGGTGACTTGAGCCTGCAAACCCTGGTGAAAATCATCAACTCGGTGGACTTCGGCGGGATTGGCCACGCGTTCCTGGTCAGCGGCGATGGGCAGGTAATCGTCAGCCCTGACCAAGAGCAGGTAATGAAAAACCTCAAGGATATCTATCCAGGCAGCGGTGTCCGGATTGAGAAGGTTAATCAGGATGTCGTCCTCAATGGTCAGGACCGCATCCTGTCCTTCACCCCGATCAGCGGCTTGCCGGGTGCAGATTGGTACATAGGCCTGTCGATCGACAAAGACAAAGCCTACGCCCCCCTGGGTAAATTCCGCACCTCCGCTTTGATCGCGATGTTTATTGCCGTCACAGCGATTGCCGTGTTGCTGAGCCTGTTGATCCAGGTGCTGATGCGCCCACTGACCACCATGGGCCGCGCGATGCAGGACATTGCTCAAGGCGAGGGTGACCTGACCCGCCGCCTGGTCGTGGAAAGCAAAGATGAATTCGGCGAGCTGGGTAGTGCGTTCAACCAGTTTGTCGAGCGTATCCATGCCTCGATCAGCGAAGTGTCCTCGGCGACCAGGCATGTACACGATCTTTCCCAGCGCGTGATGGCATCGTCCAACGCCTCGATCATCGGCTCCGACGAACAGAGCGCCCGTACCAACAGCGTTGCTGCGGCCATTAACGAACTGGGTGCCGCCACCCAGGAAATCGCCCGTAACGCCGCTGACGCCTCGCAACACGCCAGTGGCGCCAGCGAGCAAGCCGATGACGGTCGCCAGGTGGTAGAGAAAACCATCCTGGCGATGTCCGAGCTGTCGCAGAAGATCAGCTTGTCCTGCACGCAGATCGAAACCTTGAATGCCAGTACCGACAACATTGGCCACATTCTTGATGTGATCAAAGGCATCTCTCAGCAAACCAACCTGCTGGCCCTCAATGCCGCCATTGAAGCGGCCCGTGCCGGTGAAGCCGGCCGTGGCTTTGCCGTGGTCGCCGACGAGGTGCGCAACCTGGCTCACCGTACCCAGGAATCGGCGGAGGAGATCCACAAGATGATCACCTCGTTGCAGATCGGTTCACGCGAAGCGGTCACCACAATGAACGCCAGTCAGGTGTCCAGCGAAGAAAGTGTCGAGGTTGCCAACCAGGCCGGTGAGCGCTTGATCAGCGTGACCCAGCGAATCGTCGAGATTGATGGCATGAACCAATCGGTGGCGGCAGCCACTGAGGAACAGACTGCCGTGGTGGAAACCCTCAATGTTGATATCAACCAGATCAACCTGCTGAACCAGCAAGGTGTGGCCAACCTCAACGAGACCTTGAAAGACTGTGACGCGCTGTCACAACAAGCCAATCGCTTGAAGCAGTTGGTCGACAGTTTCAAGATCTGATCACCACGGGGTAAATGTGGCGCAGTGCAGCAGTGCACTGCGCCATTTTTTTCAGCCAAGCAACCGGCGTACGTTATCCAGCGCACTGTCGGCGAAGTCCTGGATAAACTGTTCAAACCCCTTTTTATCGCGGGCATCAACGGGCTCGGCGATGATGGTCCAGGTCGCCCGCGCTTGTTGCCCCTCAAGCGACTCAACAGCCATTGCCGCCCACAGTCGGGCCACGCCCAAGGTGTTATAGATCGTCGTCCACGTCATGTGCATCGTCCGCGCATCGTGGCTGTTGAGCTGTTCCACGACGATATTGCCATCGTGGAACCATTTCTTGCGTAGCGATCCCACCCCGCTGCCCGTCATGCTGATACGGGCGAGGGCAGGAATGAACGCGTCAAATCCCTCGAAACGCCCCACGACCGCCCATAGCTCATCGGCGCTGCAGGCAATCACCACAGATGACACCACAGGCCTGCCCAGGGGGTTTTTGATCAACGTATCGGGTTGCAGCTGTCTCATAAGTATTTCCTGAAGGCGGGGGTCACAGAAAGCCGATGGCATTGAGGTATTGGCATCCTCTGCGTAATAACTCGGGTGCTTTTTCGGGATACTGCACACCCATTTGTTCGACGCCATGGCGTGCGTTCTCATGGCGAATCATCGAAATATCGCCGATGTCTTCTCCCAGCCCATTGAGGTAGAACCCGAGCACACCGAAAAGGGCATTCTCGCGACCTACTTCGCGCAGATGGTGCTGCCAATCCGCGACGCTCACCAACTCGAACGCATGACCTGCCTGGCGAAACGACTCCACGTAGGTTTCCCACCTCAGGGGCTGCGGATTGTGCAGGTTGAAGACGCTACGCTCGGCAACGTAGTTGCCACTGTGGAAGGCAATGAACCGTGCCAGGAAATCCACCGGCATCAGGTCGAAGTTCAAGCCCAGGCGTGGCACCCGGCCCAGCTGCAGCGATCCCTTGAGCATCAGCAGCAGGCGGTTCTTGTGGGGTTGGCAGACACCGTTGTGGCTATTGAAACTGATGTTCCCGGGTCGATAGATATTGATCCAGGCACCTTGTCCGGCGGCACGCCCCAATAGACGTTCGGCCACCCATTTGGACAGGTTGTAGCCGTTCTTGATGTACAGCGGTGGGGTGCTTGCCGCCGGCGCTTCAAGCACTTGCCCGTCGGCCCCAACGCTACTCGACGCGGATAGTGTGGAGACGAAATTGAGCACTTTCTTGCAATGGGTTTCGCACAGGCGCAGGCATTCAATGACCGGCTCCACGTTGTCCTTGGCCAGCGATGCGTAGTCCATGACGTGATTGACGTGGGCCGCGCTGTGTACCAGCACCCCGAACTGGCGGGCGAGGCGTTCATAGACCTGTGCCTCCAGGCCTAAACGAGGTTGGCGCAGGTCAGCGGTGTATACCCGTACGCGGCTCAGGTCCAGGTGTTCCAGGCGGTATTCACGCATGGCGTCGGCAAACCGTATGGCGGCCGATTGTCCTGGGTTTTCGCGAACCAGGCAGGCGACTTCTGTCGCTCCGGCCACCAGCAAGGCTTCGACGATATGTATACCCAAAAAGCTGTTGGCGCCGGTCACGATAGCCTTGTGGCGATCACCGGCACGCGCCCCTGGCAGCACGGGGATATCCAGCGGGCGTAGTGCATCGCTTATCGCCCGGGCGGTGGGCGCCGTCCCCGGCGCGCTGTCGCCCATCAACGCCGCGAGTGTCTGCACCGTTGGCGCTTCGATAAACCGGTTGAGGGGCAGGCTGCGTCCGTACAACTCGCGAATCCGCAGGAGCATGGTCGAAAGCAGAATGGAGTGACCGCCGAGATGGAAAAAACTGTCGTCAGTCGAGATCTCGTTGACCGGCAACCCCAGCAGCTCACTCCACAGGTCCAGCAATTGCGCTTCCACCGGCGTTTGGGGGAGGCAATGGGGGTTATCCGAGACGGCCTGCACGACCAGTGCCTGTAATGCCTGGCGATCAACTTTGCCATTGCTGCCATAGGGCAGGCTCGTCAACTCAGTGAATACGGTCGGCTGCATATAGTCCGGCAGCGTTTGCCTGGCGTGTTGCTTGAGCGCTGCCAGGGCCGCGCCCGAATAGCTGGGATCAGCGTGTGCCACGAACACGAGAATTCTTCGCTCACGGTTAATCACCACCGCCACCTGGCGAAACAACTGGCTGGCGCGCAAACACTGCTCAATCTCCTGGGGTTCGACCCGAAAACCGCGGATCTTCACCTGCTGGTCCTGGCGCCCGACCAGTTCGATGCCCTCTGCAGTCCATTTCGCCATGTCTCCCGTGCGATAGGTGCGCAGGGTTCGGCCATCAGGCAGCGCAAGGTGCACAAAGTGCTCGGCGGTCTGCCGTGGCTGGTTCACATACCCAAGGCTTACTCCAGGGCCTGCGATGTACAGCTCGCCAACCACCTGATCCTCAACCGGTCGGCGCTGCTCGTCGAGGATCAGCACCTGACTGTTGGCGATGGGCATGCCGAGGTTGAGATTGCTGTCGTCAGCCCGCATCCGCCGGCAGCTGACCAGCACCGTGGCCTCTGTCGGGCCATACAGGTTGTGCAGGGCGCATTGCCCGGCCATTTGCTCAATGACATGGGGCTCACAGATATCACCGCCGGTCAGCAGGTGCTCCAGGCCCAGCGGCCGATCCATCGGCAGCAGGCTCAACAGCGCAGGTGGCAGGAAGGCATGGGTGATGCGCCGTTGCCGGATCAGTTCCACCAACTGGCGAGGGTCGCGACGCTGTTCTTCGCTGGGAACAATCAGGGTCGCGCCCTGGCTCAGGGCCGGAAAAAGGTCGATCAGTGAAGAGTCAAAACTCAAGGAAGAAAATTGCAGTACGCGGCTGTGCTCACTGAGCTCGACATACTGGCTGTACCACGCCGAGAAATGGGCCAGGTTCTGCTGGCTGAGCAAAACGCCCTTGGGCTGGCCGGTGGTGCCGGAGGTGTAGAGCACCATGCTGGCGCTATCAATCGAGGGTAACGTCAGGGCCAGGGGGCAGCGCTCGTCCATGTGCCGGCTGTCTATGCCGCTGACATCCACCCCAGTGAAATGCTCGCGCAACGGATGTTGGCCGTCATCGAGCAACACCGTGGCCCCTGCATTCTCCAGCATGGCCCGCTGGCGCGGCAGCGGATGGCCCGGCTCCAATGGCAGATAGACCGCGCCGCAGCCAAGAATCGCCAGAATGCTGGCATACAACTCAACCGACTTGCCCAGGCAAATACCGACCACGGGCACCTGCCCAGGCCCGAGCAACGGCCGCAAAACCTGCTGGATCGCCAGGCTGTGCCGCAACAGGCGTCGATAACTCAGGCTGAGGCCGGCGATCTCCAGGGCCGGCCTATCGGCGAAGACCCGCAAGCTGTGCTCCAACTGTTTGACCAGCGGCGTCCGGGCTTTTTGCAGCAGCGCCGGCTCATCGGTCCGGTTAAGGCGATGCAGGTAGGCCAGCCCCTCCAGGCCTTGCAGGCTTTGCTCTGGAAGGGGGGAGGCGCTCGCACGTTGGGCAAAATGTCCGGGGTTGCGCGCGAAGCCGCTGACCTGCCGCACAATCCACTCGACCAACTGTGTCACCGCCTGGCGTCGCAGTTGTTGACCGTTGCCGCAGGCTGGCGGTGCTACATCCAGCACGGCCAGCAGTTGCGATACGCGGTCATAGCAGCGTATTTGCAGGGCCGGCAGGCCGCACTCGCTCAAGGGGCCGATGGCCAGGCGCAGGCTCATCACGACCATGCCGGGCGAATCCTGGGCGACGGGCTGAGTGCCGTCTTCAATCAGCAAGTCGATGGCCGGCTCCTGCGCACCAAGGTCATGACCATAGGGTTCCAGTGCCTGCGTCAGCTCGTGCAAGGCCGTACTGGTACCGACCGGCCTAATCCCTAGGCGTCTCATGACGGGCTCCCGGATACGGGCAGATACGCGCTCATCGCCTGGGCGACGCAGGGTGTTTGCAGCAGCCCGCTGCGGCGCAGGAAACCCATGATGTTGCTGATCAGCGGGTGCTGGCGGGTGATGGGAAAGGCCAGGGCATTTACCTCGACCCGCAAAGCTTCGCGGACGGAGGGACTGATATCCAGATGGTCGATCAACAGCAGGTCGAAGTCCCTTTGCAGGTCACTGGTCAAATAGTGCTGCAGGAAGATCGGCAGCATCTGGGCGAGACAGTGGCGGTCTGCTTCGCTTGCCGTTTGCCAGTAGAGCCGCACCAGGCCGGTCCAGAAGCTGGCGTGGCGGCCCTCATCAGCCAGATGGTCGGCCATCAACCCCCTTACCGACTGTTTGACGCTGTCATCCTTGGCAAACGCCGCCACGTCATGGGTGACTGTGTTCTCGGCAATCGCCACGCCGATCAGCTCCACGGCATCACGCAGATGTGCCGGTACGCGGGCCTGCGCGCTGGGTATGGCACGGCTCAACTCGATGGCCGCAGGTAGCGCCAGCGGCGCAATACCCGTCTTCTCCTGCGTTTGCTGCATGAAGTCCAGGGCAACGAGGGCGTGGTAATCCTCATCGACCACCACGGTCATGGCGGCGTAGCGGCAGGCCACAGGGAAGGGGATTGAAAAGCGATTCTTGGCGATGCTCCTCGCGGTTTTATCGACGATCTCGGTTTCAAAGATCACCACGTCGTTGATGAATTTGTAGAACGTCTGCACCAGGACAAACTCGCGCCACTGCGGACAATGCTCCAGAAAGCCTGCACTGAGCACCAACGGTTGACGACATAGGGGATAGATCAACTTGTCGTCATCTTCCAGCAGGCGACGCGGGCGAGTACGGATGGTCGCCTGCTGCTCCCAGTCGGTCGCGAATGAGCGGTAGTCGGCAGCGGTCACAGGCTCACCTCCTGGCATCCTGCGTGCCGGCGCAGGCCGTCCCACAGGGCGATGCGGCTCTCTACGGCGCTGATGGCAGCATTCCAGGCCTGTTGTTCGCGCAGGGGATCTGCCTGGATCAGCCGCTGTAGCAGGTGTTCTGCGGCCGGTTCATGACCCTGGGCGTCCAGCTCGATGTGCCGCTGCAGGTAATAGCACAAGCTGGGGGCTTGCCGATGAGCGACATCGCAGCCTTCCAGGAGGCGCTTGAACATCGCCGGGATGACACTTTCGCGGCCATGCAGGAAGGTCGCGGCGACACAATGGGTCGGTGCGTTCAAGGCGACGTCCAGGGTGTGCCGCACAAAGCGCTCTACCGCAGGATCAATGGTGATCTGTGCCAAGGCGCTGTCGACGCTTGCTCCCTCACGCTGCAACGCGATGAATCGTTCGATGGTGATGGTGCAGGCTCCCACCTCGCGCATGGCCTCCAGATACAGTTCGAAGTGACTGCTGTGCCCGACGCCCTGGCGCTGGTCTGATTCCTCGTCCAGGACAATTTCGTTGATCAGCCGCGCGGCCTGTGGGTCTGTCGGCGGCAGCCAGGGCAGGCGGATGCAGGTCAGGTCCTGTTGCAGGCGTTTGGTCAGGGTCATGAAGTCCCAGACGGCGAACACATGGTTTTGCATAAAGTGTTGTAGTTGCGGGAAAGAATTGATTTCCAGGAATATCGGATGTTCATGTAGTTGTTGTTTTTTATGTCTAAGTAGTTCTTGTAGTTGAAACATGGTTAATGCCTATAAGTCGTTATGTCGACTCAAATAAAAAGTTTGTTTAGAACCAAGCGTGGGTTGTTGGCGAGTACTTCGTTGCCCGGCAAGCAACAGGTAGTGACAAAGCATCCTATTCTTGTTGGAGCGCGCGTCGTCCACAGCTATGCCCAAGCCTGTGCCTACGCTTTCGAATGAAGTGCCAAGACCAATTAAAGAATAATCACTTGGTTAAGTGTTCAAATACTTTCTGAGTTGTATAAGGTTTTTTTGCAGGAAGGGAAATGCTGCAGTTGAACTTACTGTTCGGGGTGGGAACTTTCCTTGTTGTTTGCGAGTTTTATGTGGGTGGACTTAACGGGCAGGGTTTGATCCATTATTGCTTTGCAACGCTGCAGGTTCCTATCGGTCGATATCGAGTCTGTTGGCGCAAGCATCCAGGAGGGTGACGGCAGGCATGGACCGGCTTTGGGCGTGTGCGGCGCCTGGTCATCCAGGTCGCGCACTGGGCGGCTAAAGCCGGGAGAAGTCAACGCGGACCTTTGTCGTTGTCCTGTTCAATGCTGTTGAGGTATTGAGTGATCACTTCCATGCCGCGCATCAGGTGATTACGCAGCGTCAGCACGCTCTGCTCGACTTTTTTCTGCGCGACCAGATTCAGCAACTCGCGATGGTCCTCCTGGGAGGTTTTGCCCAGTCCCATGGCTTCAAGGTTGAAGCGCAGGAACCGCTCCTCCTCGTTCAGCCCGTGTTCCACCAGGTTCAACAACCGCTGGTTGGGTGCCTTGCCATACAACGCCATGTGAAACAGGCGGTTGAGCCGGCCGATTTCGGTGTAGTCGGTTTCGCACTCAAGGGTGTCGATCAAGGCGCCCGCCTGCTCGATATCGCTCTGGGTGAGTAATGGGATCGACAAACGCAGTGCTTCCGACTCCAGGAGAATACGCAGGGCGTAGGTCTCCGCCGAGTTATCTTCAATCAGCGGAGCAACCACGGCGCCTTTATGGGTTACCACATGCAACAGCGACTGTGCCTCCAGCTGGCGCAGGGCTTCGCGCACCGGCATCCGGCTGACCCCGAACAGGCTGGCCAGCTCTTGCTGGCGCATGGCGGTGCCGCAGGGCAGGCGACCATCCAGTATGGCGTTGCGCAATGTTTCTTCAATAACGGAGCGCGCGAGGTGAGCGGGAATGGGCCCACTGATCTTGATGCTGCTCAAAGGGTTCGGCTTGTGCGTCACGACTACGCTATCCTCCTTTCTTGTTGGAATGGGTTTTGGCTGATTGGATCCAAAGAACACTAGAGATTGCATGCAGGCTTGTCAAACAGGCAAAGTTTCCCTTTGTAAGCGACTCAACAGCGCGGTTTTACATCGCACATTATGGCTGGCGGGCGTCTTACAAGTGCGATTGCTTTAGCTGAGTGGACGCTGGGTGATTGCACTGTGCCATTGTCTTTTGCCGACTGACCCTTCACCATCGAATGATTCTCCGTCTCTTTCTACGGACTGAAGCCATTGGCGGTACGTTTTACTCCCTCGCGGATCCTGTGCTGGCTGTTTTCAGCGCTGCTGCTGGCTGGCTTATTGCCTGGCGGGCTGCATGCCGATTGGGATTTTTCCCAGATCAGCCGGCGCGCTACAGCGCTCTATGGACCGCTGGGCGCGGGCCAGCAGCGTATCGACGACTGGCAGCGGCTGCTGGCCACGCAAAAACAAGGCAGCGAGTTGGAGCAGCTCAAGGTGGTCAACCTGTTCTTCAACAAGCGGGTGCGCTATGTCGAAGATGTCGACTTATGGAGCCAGGTCGATTATTGGGAGACGCCCATCGAAGCCCTGTGGAAGGGCGCCGGCGATTGTGAAGACTATGCCATTGCCAAGTATTTCAGCCTGCGGCACCTGGGCGTCTCCAGCGACAAATTGCGCATTACCTACGTCAAGGCATTGCGGCAGAATCGCGCCCATATGGTCTTGACCTATTATTCGACGCCAGAGGCCATGCCACTGGTACTCGACAGCCTGATCGACGAGATCCAGCCTGCCAGCCAACGGACCGACTTGCTGCCGGTCTACTCCTTCAACGCCGAAGGCTTGTACCTGCCCGGCGCCAAAGGCAACAAAAAGGTTGGCGACACCAAGCGCCTGTCGCGCTGGCAGGATGTGTTGAAAAAAATGCGGGCGGAAGGTTTCCCAGCCGAGCCGGCCAACTAGGAGTAACTGTTCAGATGTCACTGTTCAAACAGCTGTTGATCGCTATCTGTCTGTTCCTGGTGGTCGCCTTCAGCGGCAGCTTCATGGTCAGCCTGGAAAGTTCGCGTACCCAATACGTGAACCAACTGCGCTCCCACGCGCAGGACGCGGCGACCGCTCTGGCGCTGTCCCTGACGCCCAATATCGACGACCCGGCGATGGTCGAACTGCTGGTCAGCTCGATCTTCGACAGCGGTTATTACGCGAGCATCCGCGTGGTTGACGTGACCAATGACCAGGTCATCGTCGAGCGCAGTGGTATCCCCGACAACAACGGCGTGCCCAACTGGTTCGTCAAGTTGATCGGCCTGGAACCGGCCGGCGGCGACGCCCTGGTCAGCCGTGGTTGGGAGCAGGCGGCGCGGGTCGAGGTGGTCAGCCATCCGATGTTCGCCCTGGCCAAGCTGTGGCAGAGCGCCCTGGGCAGCCTGGGCTGGCTGCTGCTGTGCGGCGCCGTCAGTGCGGTGCTGGGTGCGCTATTACTGCGCCGGCAACTCAAGCCTCTGGACTATATGGTCAAACAGTCCCATGCCATTGCCCGCCGTGAGTTCCTGAGCCTGCCGGATCTGCCGCGCACCCCGGAGCTGCGCCGCGTGGTACAGGCGATGAACCAGATGGTGGAAAAGCTCAAGGCACTGTTCCAGGAACAGGCCGAGCGCAGCGAAAAACTGCGGGTGGAATCCTATCAGGACAACCTCACGGGCCTGGCCAACCGTCGTTATTTCGAGATGCAACTCAATGCCCGGGTCAGCAACCCCGAAGAAACCAGCTCAGGCTACCTGCTGGTGCTGCGGGTCAAGGACCTGGCCGGCCTCAACCAGCGCCTCGGTGGCCAGCGCACCGACCAGCTGCTGCAGGCAGTCGGCGAACAACTGCTGCGCCAGTGCGAGCCGTACCCGGAAACCCACAACCTGATTACGCGCATCCGCGGCGGCGAGTTTGCCGTGCTGGCGCCGGGGCTGATGCGTGAAGAGGCGATGCAGCTGGCGCAGAACCTGGAAAGCACCCTGCAAAGCCTGCAAGCCACCGGCGCCAGTGACGTTTCGCCGGTTGCCTGTATCGGCCTGGCGCCGTTCAGTCACGGTGATTCCCCCCAGGCCCTGCTGACCCTGGCCGACCAGGCATTGGCCCAGGCCGAAACCCTGGGTGACGTGAGTTGGGTGTGCCTGGACCACAGCGCTGCCGCCAGCGTCGGCGACGATCATCATGCCTGGCACTCACTGTTGGACCTGGCGCTGAGCCAGCAACGCTTCGAGCTGTACTTCCAGCCGGTGGTGGCCGCCCAGGATCCGCAACTGATCCTGCACTACAAAGTGCTCTCGCGTTTGGTGGACGATCAGGGCCACACCATCCCGGCCGGCCGTTTCCTGCCTTGGCTGGAGCGGTTTGGCTGGTCGGCGCGTCTGGACCGACTGATGCTCGAGCTGGTGCTCAAGCAGATGGCCAGCCATGAACATTCGTTGGCCTTGAACCTGTCTGCGGCCACGCTGGCAGACCCCCAAGCCCTGAACCGCGTGTTCGACCTGCTGCGTCAGCATTCCAACCTGGGCCCGCGCCTGACCCTGGAAATCGGTGAAGAGCAACTGCCCGAACAGGCGGTACTGGAGCAGTTGACCCAGCGCCTGCGGGAGCTGAACTTCTCCCTCAGCCTGCAACGTTTTGGCGGGCGCTTCAGCATGATCGGTAACCTGGCGCGCCTGGGCCTGGCCTACCTGAAGATCGATGGCAGCTACATCCGCGACATCGACCAGGAAAGCGACAAGCGCCTGTTTATCGAAGCTATCCAGCGCGCAGCCCACAGCATCGACTTGCCGCTGATTGCCGAGCGGGTCGAAACCGAGGGTGAGTTGCAGGTGATTCGCGAGATGGGGATTTTTGGCGTGCAGGGCCAGCTGTTTGGCGAGCCGGCGCCCTGGCGCTGAGGCCGTGGCCGGCCTCAGATCAGGCCGGTCTCATCATCATTGATCAGGTGGCTCAGGCCACCCAGTGATTCCCGTGCGTGGCTGCGATCCTTGAGCTTGGCTTGCGCGGCAACCGGCAGGTCCGTGAGGTTGATCACGCCTTTCTGGATCAGCACCTGAATCAAGTCTTCCAGCACCCGAATCATCTCCGAGTCACTGTGCTTGAGCTGCTTGAGGCTCAGCTCCGCTTCTTCATTGGCAAACCAGGCCTGGATCTCATGATGATCCGCGGGCAGGGTGCCGGTCGATTCGGCGAAGGCAACCGCTTCGGCGCGAATCAGCTCACCCTGTGCATCACGTTGCACGTAGAACATTGAACATCCCTCATGAGGAGAACTGACGACAGCCTGTCAGCAGCATAGGCCAACGGAGCGCGATTGGACGTGAGTATGCCGTGCAATCGTTGCCCCATGCCAGTGAACGGTGGCCGCAAATGAATCGGCCGCCTCAAGAGGCGGCCGGTTCAGTGGTTCATTAGGAGTGATCGACCTTGATGGTCGGGTCAGCACCAGTGATCAACGAGTTGATCGATTGGCCAGACCAGTTGTTGCCTTCCAGCTTGATCGTCACATCCGCATTGGCCAGGCCGCCGTCAGCGTTGAGCTTGCCTTCGGAACTGATCTGCAGCGTGGTCACGTTATCCACCGTGGTCAACTTCAGGAAGTTGTCGATGGTGCTGTCGGTTTCGCCCTTGAGCAGGTCACGCAGGTCGATACGGTCGCCTTCCGAGGCCTTGAAGTCCTTGATCACGTCGTTGCCGACGTCACCGGATCTCCAGACGAAGGTATCGGCACCGGTGCCGCCGATCAGGATGTCATTACCCTGGCCGCCGATCAGCGTGTCGTTACCCGTGCCGCCCAACAGGATGTCGTTGCCCTTGCCACCGTCCAGGTAGTCGTTGCCGCCCTGGCCGAACAGGATGTCATCACCCGAGCCACCCAGCAGGGTGTCATTACCGTCTTTGGCACCCGAGGTGTTGAACTCGGTGTAATGCTCGGTGATGTACTTGTGCACATCCTGGCCGGTGACAGCAGCAACCGCCACGCCGTTTTTCCCTGCCACGTAGGTCTGGATGGCGTTATAGCCCTCGCCGGTAATGCCCGGGAAGCTCACCAGGTCGCCGAACAGGATATCGTTGCCGTCACCTCCATCGACACGGTCGGCACCCGGCAGGGTGGCCTCGCTGTGACCGAGGATGGCGTTGGCCAGGTCCTTCGGATCGATGTTGCTTTGTGGCTTGTTGTCGCTGTCGTACGGTGCCAACTGATTCAGGCTGATCCCGCTGTTGAGGCCGATGGCTTCTACGCCACCTGTGGACAGGCCCTTGAGCAGTGCGAACGCGTTCTGCGAGTTGCTGATGAGCGTTGGATCGTTGATGTTTGAGGATGAGGCTGTACCGTTGCCGCCAACGGACGACAACTCATAGGTGCCATCCCCTTGGGCATGAATGGTACCCAGGTTGGACTGCCCCCAACCCCACCAGTTGTAGGTCCCGAGGGTCACCGTCCCTACCGTATTGATGTCAAGGTAGTGCTCCGAATCGATAGTGATCCGCGTGGCGGTACCCAGGGTGTAGTTACTCATGTTGACAACATCGTCCAGCTTGACGTTGCCGTACAAGCTCGGATTGGTCTGCTCATAGCGCTGGTAGTACGTCGGCTGACCATCGGTGATGAAGTAAGTGGTGTTGATTGCATCCTTGTTGCCAGTCGCCTGGCCACTTTTGAAGAAGTTGGATGCAGCCTTGAACACGTCTTCGTAGTTGGTGCCGCCGGTCGACACCATCTTATCCAGGACCTTCTGCAGCGCATCCAGTGCACCCGGGTCTTTCAGGTTGACTGTAACCGTACGATTGACCTGGTCACTGAAGTCCGCCAGGAAGATGTTCACGGTGCCAGAGGTGCTGGAGCCGATACTGTTTTTCAGTGAGTTGAACACGGTGGTCAGCGAGGCTTTCGCCGCCGCTACCGAGTCCGAACCCATACTGCCCGACGTATCGATCATGAACGCGATGTTGTAGTTTTTGCCCTGGACCACGTTCAGGCCAGAAACGTCCGCCACGATGATGTCGTTGCCGCTGCTACCGGTGACGTTGTCATCGCCCGAAGTCGCCGTGCTCCCGCTATAGGTGGCCGGGTACACCTTGACTGGCACATTGGCAACGGTTGTGGCCGAGCCGCCGAGGCTTTCGGTGGAGGTCGACGTCACGGTCAGGTTGTACTGGCCGCTGGTGTAAGGCAGTGGTTTGAGGCTCAAATTATTGAGGTCCCAACCGGTGACATTGACTTCGGTATGGCCATTGGTAGCCGTAAAGGTATGCCCGGCACCATCGCTGAGCACTGCGCCCACCGGGATGCTGCCGATCTTCACGCTCAGGGTTTCCGAGCCGTCGGTATCGGTCAGGCCAGTGGTGACCTTGGTCAGTTTGACCGTGCCGTTTTCCAGCCCTTCGTTGAGCTTATACGCGTCGTAGTAGCCCTGGCCGTTGGTGCCATGCAGGTCAGACACCTGGGCACCTGCGTTGATCAGGTCGTTGACCCCGGTGTAGATCGGGATGTTGGTATTACTCAGGTTCGTCGCCGCCCCACCGTTGATCGACAGGTTAACGTCATAGCCGCCGGCATTTGACTGGTTCGCATGGTAAATATCGATGCTGTAGTAGCCATTGCTGGTCGGGGTGAACGTGCCGCTGAACTGGCCGGAGTTCGAGCCCCAGGTACCGCTAGCCACGTCTTTGCCGCCGATTCTGATCAGGAGACTGTCATCGGCATAGCCGCTGAAGGTATAGGCCTTGCCGGCTTCCAGATAGATCAAGCCTGAGGTTTTCGACCCCGCGCCAGCTGGTACGTTGGCCGTCGACTCGACATTGGTCGAAAGCGTCGTGCTGTTAGGCGTACCCGCGTTATCGATCGCATTTTTCAGTGCGGTCGGTGTCGCGCCATTGCCGTTGGTGCCCAGGTTCGCAATGCTGTTCCAGCTCTGCTTGGTCAGGCCTACCGATGCGATGTTGTTATCGGCAACGCTCAACGTCGGCGCGTCCGCAACCGGGGTGATGTCGACTTTCACGGTAGCGCTGGTGCCCAGGTCCTTGCCATCGGTTGGCTGGAACTTGAACTGTGCGTAATCAGCCTGCTTGTTGCCCACACCGGTGCCGCCGTAGCCGTCGGCTCCGGATTCGTTGGCGTTTGGCGTGAAGCGCAACTGGCCGCCGTCGATCTGCGCCTTGGTGAAGGTCTGGCCGGCTGTCACGTTGGTCCAGGTAGTGCCGTCCGCTGCCAGGTACTGCAGCTTGCCGGCGACTGGCAGCTCGGTGATTTTCACCCCGAGGCTGGCCTGAGGGGAATCCACATCGGTGACCCCGAAATTGGCCCAAGTCAGCTTCAGCGATGTGTCTTCGGTGCCGGTGACGGCGCCGCCAGTGGCAACCGGTGCGTCGTTGACCGCCACTACGTTGACTGTGGTGGTCGCTACGTTCGAGTAGTTGCCGCCGTCGGTCACGGTCACGGTGATGGTCCGTGGCGTGGTGCTCGGGTCGTCGCTGCTGTTGCTGAACGTGATGTTCTTGATCTGCTGCATGTAGTCAGCCAGCGACGCCGTCCCGGTTAGGGTCAGGGTGATCTTGCCGGTGACAGGATCCGTGACCGAGGTCACGTTCATACCGCTGACCTTGCTGTAGTCCAGCAAGTCGTTCGGCTGAGTATTGGTCAGCACCACCGTGGCGCCAGTCAGTTGGGTGCTGTCCGGGTCGGTGATGCGGATGTCGGTGTCAGCAATCGACACGCCAGTGCCGCCCTCGGTGAACGTGGTCTTGAAGTCGTTCCCGGTGGCGCCGCTGGAGTTGTTGGCATCCAGGTCGATGGTCGGTGGTGCATCGTTATCGATGATCGACGTTTCGATTTTACCGTTGGTGGTGCTGACAACCAGGTTCTCGAAGTTACCGCCGGAGGTACCGGAGATGCTGATCTCGAACTTCTCCGTAGGCTCGGTCAGCTTGTCGTCGATGGTCTTGATATCGAACGTCGCAGTGCTTTGGCCGGCTGGAATCTTCACGGTGTACACGCCGTTGAAGTCCGAACCGTCCTGGGCCACACCTTTATACGAGAGGGTCACCGTGACTTCGGTGGCTGCCGGCTGGGTCAGGTTCAACGTGTAATGAGCGGTCTGGCCTTCGGTCACCGAGGTATCGCCCGCGATACTGATCACGGTGTTGCTCGTCACGTCCGTCACCTTGGTGACTACCGGAGTACCGACCGGGATCAGGTTTTCATACTTGTCACCACCGCTGACCACGTTAGTGATCTTCGCGGAAATATCCTTGGCGCCCACGTAGAAGTCATTCGGCGCGGTGAAGTTGGCGGTACTGCTGGTCTTGCCATTACCGATGGTAATGATCAAGTCGTTGTCCAACTTGATCACCAGGTCGGAACCCACGTTGGTCACGGCCGCACCGTTCTTGTCCACGAGGCTGGCGGTGTAGACGATCTGGCCACCTTCGGCGACGTTGGCGGTGGCGGTCAGCACAACCCTCACCTCGTCGATGGTGTCGTTGATGGTTGTGGTTGCGCCATCGCCAGCAACTACGAGCTTCTCGAAGTTGCCACCGTCAGTCCCGGTGATCTGAACGGTCTGGGTGCTCTTGTCGACGAACACGTCATCGCCAGGGGCATCAACGGTGACGGTACCGACGGTTTCACCGGCCTTGATGGTGATGGTCTGTTTGTTGTCCAGCGTCAGGGTGACGTCGGTATCCGCTTTATTCGAAAGCGTAGCGGTGTAGGTGATCTGGCCACCCTCACTCACTTCCGACGGAGCCGTCAGCGTCACGGTCGTAGTGTTATCGGTACCTGGGGTATCAGTAACAGTCGTAGTGACCTTATCAGTGCCCGGAACCAGGTTTTCAAAGTGCTCGCCACCGGTGACTTCTTTAATGCCGGTAGTAACAGTCTGATCGCCTTTGTACACATCATCCGGAGCTGTAGTCGAAACAGTACCGCTCGACTGGTTCACACCGATGGTGATGACCTGGTTGTTATCCAGGGTCACGGTCACAGGGCTGGTGATGTTAGTCACCGGCGCGCCGTTCTTATCTACCAAGGTAGCGGTGTAGACGATCTCGCCGCCTTCGCCCACAGTTTTAGTGGCGGTCAGGACCACATCGACCTTGTCGATGGTGTCGTTGATGGTTGTGGTTGCGCCATCGCCAGCGACTACGAGCTTCTCGAAGTTGCCGCCGTCAGTCCCGGTGATCTGGACGGTTTGGGTGCTCTTATCGACGAACACGTCATCGCCAGGGGCATCAACGGTGACGGTGCCGACTGTTTCGCCCGCTTTGATGGTGATGGTTTGTTTGTTATCGAGTGTCAGGGTGACGTCAGTGTCAGCCTTGTTGCTCAAGGTGGCGGTGTAAGTGATCTGGCCACCTTCACTCACTTCCGAAGGAGCAGTCAGCGTCACGGTCGTGGTGTTATCGGTGCCCGGTGTGTCAGTGACAGTCGTGGTGACCTTGTCAGTACCTGGAACCAGGTTTTCAAAGTGCTCGCCACCGGTGACTTCTTTAATGCCGGTAGTAACAGTCTGGTCGCCTTTGTACACATCATCTGGAGCCACAACCGAGACAGTCCCGCTCGACTGGTTCACACCAATGGTGATGACCTGGTTGTTATCCAGGGTCACAGTCACAGGGTTGGTGATGTTAGTTACTGGCGCACCGTTTTTATCCACAAGGGTGGCGGTGTAAACGATCTCGCCGCCTTCGCCCACAGTTTTAGTGGCGGTCAGGACCACATCGACCTTGTCGATGGTGTCGTTGATGGTGGTAGTCGCGCCATTGCCAGCAACCACGAGCTTCTCGAAGTTGCCGCCGTCAGTCCCGGTGATCTGGACAGTCTGGGTGCTCTTATCGACGAACACGTCATCGCCAGGGGCATCAACGGTGACGGTACCGACGGTTTCGCCGGCCTTGATGGTGATGGTTTGTTTGTTATCGAGTGTCAGGGTGACGTCAGTGTCAGCCTTGTTGCTCAAGGTGGCGGTGTAAGTGATCTGGCCACCTTCACTCACTTCCGAAGGAGCAGTCAGCGTCACGGTCGTGGTGTTATCGGTGCCCGGTGTGTCAGTGACAGTCGTGGTGACCTTGTCAGTACCTGGAACCAGGTTTTCAAAGTGCTCGCCACCGGTGACTTCTTTAATGCCGGTAGTAACAGTCTGGTCGCCTTTGTACACATCATCTGGAGCCACAACCGAGACAGTCCCGCTCGACTGGTTCACACCAATGGTGATGACCTGGTTGTTATCCAGGGTCACGGTCACAGGGCTGGTGATGTTAGTCACCGGCGCGCCGTTTTTATCCACCAAGGTAGCGGTGTAAACGATCTCGCCGCCTTCACCCACAGTTTTGGTGGCGGTCAGTACCACATCAACCTTGTCGATAGTGTCGTTGATCTGCGTCGTCGCCCCACCCGGTGCGATATCAAGCTTCTCGAAGCCACCACCCACGATGTCCGGATTGATCGTGACGTTGATCGGACCTGCATCTTTGAATACGTCGTCGCTCGGTGCCTTGGACGTCACCTGGCCTGTCGTCTCGCCCTTGGCGATAGTGATCACGTCACCATTGCTCAAGGTCAGGGTCAGGTCGCTGCCGGCCTTGTTGCTCAAGGTCGCGGTGTAGGTGATGTTGCCACCTTCGTCGGCCTCGCCTGGTGCGGTCAGGGTGACGGTGGTGGTGTCGGTGGTGCCGGGTGTGTCGGTCACGGTGGTGTTGACCGGCGTGGTGCCCGGTACCAGGTTCTCGAAATGCGCGCCGCCGGTCACATTGGTGATAGCGGTGGTGACGGTCTGGTTGCCCTCATACACGTCGTTCGGCGCAACAGTGGTGGCAGTGCCAGCGGACTGGCCGACACCAATGGTGATGGCCTGGCCATTGTCCAGCGTCACGGTCAACGGATTGGTGGTGTTAGTGACCGGGTTACCTGCCTTGTCCACCAGCGACGCGGTGTAGACGATATTACCGCCTTCGCCCACGGTGGTAGTCGCAGTCAGGACCACATCGACCTTGTCGATAGTGTCGTTGACGGTGGTGGTAGCGCCGTCACCGGCCACTTCCAGTTTTTCGAAGTTGCCGCCAGTAGTCTCGACGATCTTTACGGTTTGCGTGCTTTTGTCGACAAACACATCATCGCCCGGAGCATCGACGGTGACGGAGCCGACGGTTTCACCCGCCTTGATGATGATGGTCGAACCGTTATCCAGCTTCAGCGTAACGTCAGTGTCGGCTTTATTGGAAAGCGTGGCGATATAGGTAATCTGGCCGCCTTCGCTGACATCGCCTGGCGCAGTCAGGGTTACGGTGGTGGTGTCGACCGAATCGGTGATGGTGGTGACGGCTGGCGTGGTGTTGGGCACCAGGTTTTCAAAGTTGCCACCGGTCGTGCCAGTGATGGTCGTCGTGACGGTGCTGCCGTTGACGTAGACGTCGTTCGCCGGAGTGTCGACCACCACGGTACCGACGGACTCGCCGGCCTTGATGGTGATCACCGAGCCGTTGGACAAGGTCACGGTCACCGGGGTTTGCGCCGGGTTGGTCAGCGTCGCGGTGTAGGTGATCTGGCCTCCTTCGGTGACGGTGTTAGTGGCGGTGAGGGTCACGCCGGTGTCGTCGACCGAATCGGTAATCGTGGTGACGGCTGGTGTGGTGTTGGGCACCAGGTTTTCGAAGTTGCCACCGGTTGCCCCGGTGATGGTGGTGCTGACCGTGCTGCCATTGTTGTAGACGTCGTTGGCCGGTGTCTCGACCACCACTGTACCGGTGGACTTACCTGCCTCGATGTTGATCACCGAGCCGTTGCTCAAGGTAATGGTGACGGGCGTCTGCGCCGGGTTGGTCAAGGTCGCGGTGTAGGTGATCTGACCGCCTTCGGTCACCGTTTCGCCTGCTGTCAGGGTCACGGTGGTGGTGTCGATGGTGTCGGTGATCTGGGTGACGGCCGGCGTCGGGTCGACGGTCACGATCAGGTTGTTACCGCCGGTGGTGCCAGTGACGGTGACGCTGATCTGGCCTGGGTCGATATACGGGCTGTCATTAGGCGCCAGGGGCACATTCACGGAGCCAGTCACCTGGCCGGCCGGGATGGTGATCACCGCGCCGTTGGACAGGGTGACGGTCAGGTTGCTGGTAGACGGCTGGGTCACCGTAGCGGTGTAGGTCAGCACGCCGCCGGCTTCGGTGATGGTCGGGGTGGCGCTCAGGGACAGGGTCGACGGCAAAGGTGCTGCCGTGAGCGGGTCGGTCGGCTGCCCGCCGAGTTCGTTGGTCAACGCATTGGTACCGAAACCCAGGCCAGCCGTCGGGAAACCAATGGTCGGATCAACCGAGCCTGCGGTCTCATCGAGCATCACAAAGCTGTGACCGCCCCCCGCAGCGCCGGTGCCAGCAGCTGCCGCGCCTGCGGCGGTGGCTTCCAGCTCGGTGGTCGGGTCAGCGCCGGCGGCGATTGCCTGCTGCAGTTCGGCAACCGACGGTGCAGCCTGTGCGGTGGCTTGTGCCAGGTCCGTGCTGGAGTCGGGCGCGGTGGCGCTCCACTGGGTGTCACGGCCCAGGTCCAGGGTGCGACCATCGGCCAGCTCCAGGCTGACTGCGCCCGACATCCCGGTGTCTATCTGGTCGCCGGCAAAAAGGCGATCACCTTCAACAAGCACCCGGCGGGCCCCTTCCGGAGAAATGACGAAAACTTGGCCAACAATGCTTTTGACGATGGCAACAACACTGCTCATTGAAGATTTCTCCGGCGATCCATTCTGTGGGTGTTCCTAGGGCTGAGATCTGATGGGATTCATCAGCCTGGGAGGTGCGTAGTTTATAAAACGAATGACGTCAAATAATTGGCTGTATTTTTTGGCGATTTACTTTATGCCAAACTATTGACCTTCTTGGCGCCATCCTAAACAATCGCCTCGCTAATGTCACATTGATATTCACGCGGCGAACCGTCCTACATGTGTGAACCAGTTCCGCTTTTGAACTTTCCGACGTACGGTCATTACGGTAGCCATTTTCTAACGCAGCACGCCAAGTTGCTGTGACTTGAGACAAGAAGTCCTGGGGATTCTTAAATGCGTTTGCACCTGCTTAAGGCAATACCGTTCGTTCTCGCCGCCAGTTTCGTACAAGCCCAAACCCTGCCCCAGGCCATGCAGCAAGCGCTGGATGTGCACCCTGAGATTCAGGCAGGTGTCAATGCTCGTATCGCGGCTGACTATCAGTTGCGTGCGGCCAAGGGCGGTTACCTGCCCCGTGTCGACCTGAACGCCGGTTATGGCCGTGAAGGCACCGACAGCTCGTCCACCCGTGCCCGTGGTGGCCATTGGGACACCCTCAATCGCGGTGAGTCGAGCCTGCGTCTGCAGCAAATGGTTTTTGACGGTTTTGCCACCTCCAGTGAAGTTGGGCGTCAACAAGCCACCGTTAACTCCCGCGCGTTTTCGTTGCTTGGCACTTCCGAGCGCACTGCATTAACGGTAGCCCAGGTTTATCTGGACGTCCTGACCCGCCGTGAATTCGTGCGCCTGGCTGAAGACAACCTGCGTAACCACGAGCGCATTTACGACCAGATCAAGTTGCGCACCCAGCGCGGCGTCGGCAGCGGGGCTGACCTGGACCAGGCCGAAGCCCGTCTGGCCCAGGCCCGCAACAACGTGATCACCGAGCAGACCAACCTGGCCGATGCCCAGACCAACTACCTGAGCGCTGTCGGTCAGGAAGCCGATCAGTTGGAGCGTCCGCCTAGCTTCATGGCGATGCTGCCTGCAGACCTGAACGAAGCACGTCGCCAGATGCTGGATAACAGCCCGATCCTGCGCTCGGCCGAATCCGACATCGCCGCCGCCGAAAAACAATACGAAGCCGCCAAGTCTTCCTTCTACCCACGCTTCGACGCCGAGTTGGGCCGCAACGCCGACAACAACATCGACGGCGACGCCAGCCACAACAATGGCTGGGAAGCGATGCTGCGTATGCGCTTCAACCTGTACGCCGGTGGCAGCAACAAAGCCGAGCTGGAGTCCAAGTCCTACCAGTCCAACCAGGCCCTGGATATCCGCAATAACGCCTTGCGCCAGTTGAACGAAGAACTGGGCCTGGCCTGGAACGCCATGAACAACGCCAATGCCCAGGTGCCGATTGCCCAGCAATATGTCGACCACAGCAGCAAAGTACGCGGCGCCTACCAGAAGCAATTCAGCCTGGGCGAGCGGACCCTGCTCGACTTGCTCGACAGTGAAAACGAACTGTTCACCGCTTCGCGTCGTCTGGAAGAGATAAAAAACGTTCAGTTATTTACTCAGTACCGAATCAAGGCGACCATGGGCGAGTTGCTCAAGAGCCAGGGAGTGGTCGCACCGATGGCCTCCGTCGTCCAGAACGATGTGAAGCCGAAAGTTCAACTGCCGGGGATGAATTGAGCTATTCCTTATAGACCCATCCGTTAGTTGAGAGAGCCCGCGTGGAATCAGAAGTTAGTCGAGTCCATCTCAGTCATGATCCACGCACATTGCACGACGACCCGTTACTCGACGGGTTGTTGGCTCTCTGCGCCCTGCACCAGAAGCCTGCCAGTGCGGCAATGCTGACCACCGGTCTGCCATTGCCGTCACAGCAGCTGACCGCCGATTTGCTGGCCCGGGCCGCGGCCCGCGCCGGTTTGCAAGGCCGGCTGCTGCAACGCAAGCTCGATTCGATCCCCGCGATTGCCATGCCGGCGCTGCTGTTGCTCAAGGACGGCCGGAGTGCCGTGCTGCTCGGCTGGCAGGGTGAAGACGAGGCCCAGGTTCTGCTCAGCGAAAGCGATGGCGGTGAAACCATCGTCAAGCGTCAAGCCTTGGCCGATGACTACATCGGCAAAGTGTTTTTTGCCCAGCCCCAGCACAAATTCGATGTCAGCCACGGCACCCTGATCCCTCGGGCCCGTTCGTGGTTTCGCGACACCCTCAAGCGTTCGCGTTGGCTCTACGCCGATGCCATCGCTGCCAGTTTCCTGATCAACCTGATTGCCATGGCCGCGCCGCTGTTCGTGATGAACGTCTACGACCGCGTGGTGCCGAACCAGGCCACCGCCACCCTGTGGGTGCTGGCCACCGGTATTTTCATCGCCTACGTCTTCGACCTGGTCCTCAAGAGCTTGCGCAGTCTGTGCCTGGACCTGGCCGGCAAAAAAACCGACCTGATCATCTCGGCCACGCTGTTCGAGCGGATCGTCGGCATGTCGATGAAGTACCGCCCGGCGCGGGTCGGCAGTTTCGCCCAGAACATCCACGAGTTTCAGAGCCTGCGCGACTTCCTCGCGTCCCTGACCCTCACCAGCCTGATCGACTTGCCGTTCACCCTGCTGATCTTCATGGTGATCGCCATCCTCGGCGGGCACCTGGTGTGGATCCCCATGCTGGCTTTCCCGATTGCCCTGGGCATCGGTTACCTGCTGCAAAAACCGCTGGTCGCCACCATGGAACGCACCATGGCCCTGGCCTCCGAGCGCCAGTCGAGCCTGATCGAAACCCTGGCCGGGCTGGATGCGGTCAAGGTCAACAACGCGGAAAGCGAGCGCCAGTACCAGTGGGAGCAGACCATTGGCACCCTCAGCCGCCTTGAGTTGCGGGTGAAAATGCTCTCTGGCCTGTCGATGAACATCACCCTGCTGATCCAGCAACTGGCGGGTGTGATCATGATTGTCTTCGGGGTCTACCAGATCATTGACGGCAACCTCAGCATGGGCGGCCTGATTGCCTGCTACATGCTCAGTGGCCGAGCCCTCAGCCCCCTGGCGTCGCTGTCGGGCCTGATGACCCGCTACCAGCAGGCCAAAGTCACCATGGTCTCCACCGACCAGATGATGGAACTGCCTCAGGAGCGCAACTTCGAAGAGCGCCCCTTGAGCCGCCGCACCCTGCAAGGTGCCATCGAGTGCCGGGGCCTGAACTTTACCTACCCCAACCAGCAGAACATGGCGCTCAAGAACATCAACCTGGTGATCAAGCCCGGCGAGAAAATTGGCATCATCGGGCGCAGCGGCTCGGGCAAAAGCTCCCTGGCCAAACTGATCGTCGGCCTCTACCAGCCCGACTCCGGCGCCCTGCTGGTGGACGGGGTGGACATTCGCCAGATCGACGTCAGCGAACTGCGCCACAACGTCGGCTATGTGCCTCAGGACATTCAACTGCTGGCCGGCACCCTGCGCGACAACCTGGTCTCCGGCGCCCGCTACGTTGAAGACGAAGTGGTGCTGCAAGCCGCCGAACTGGCCGGCGTCCACGAATTTGCCCGTCTGCACCCGCAAGGCTACGAACTGCAAGTGGGCGAGCGAGGCCAGAACCTCTCTGGCGGCCAGCGACAAAACGTCGCCCTGGCCCGTGCCCTGCTGCTTAATCCGCCTATCCTGCTGCTGGACGAACCGACCAGCGCCATGGACAACACCGGCGAGGAGCGCCTTAAACAGCGCCTGCAAGCCGTTGTGGAAAACAAGACGGTGGTGCTGGTGACACACCGGGCGTCGCTGCTGTCCCTGGTGGACCGCTTGTTGGTCATCGACCGTGGGCAAATCCTCGCCGATGGTCCGAAAGCCGTAGTGATGGAAGCGTTGAAGAAGGGGCAGATCAGTGTTGCGTAAATTCAAGGACGCGGTCCGTCGCTATTTCATTGGTTCCGATTCGCTGGACGGCCAGCCATTGCCAGAGGTCAAGAAGGCCCTGATCGAAGATGCCCCGCGCGTGGTGCGGCTGACCATCTGGGGGATCATCGGGTTTTTCCTGTGCATGTTGCTGTGGGCCGGCTTTGCCAAGGTCGACGAAGTCACGCGCGGCGATGGCAAGGCCATTCCATCCTCCAAGCTGCAGAAGATCCAGAACCTGGAAGGCGGCATCGTCGCCGAGCTGTTCGTCAAGGAAGGGCAGATCGTCGAAGCCGGCGCGCCGCTGATTCGCCTGGACGACACACGTTTTGTCTCCAACGCCGGGGAAACCGAGGCCCAGCGCCTGTCCCTGCTGTTGCGTATCGAGCGCTTGAGCGCCCAGGTCGAAGACCGGCCGTTGAACATCCCTGAAGATGTGCGGGCCGCTGCGCCCACCCAGGCCATCAACGAGCAGTCGCTGTACGAAAGCCGGCGCCAGCAGTTCAAGGACGAAATCGGCGGCTTGCAGGAACAACTGACCCAGCGCCAGCAAGAAATGCGCGAGTACACCTCCAAGCAGAGCCAGTACCGTAACCAGCTGTCGTTGCAGCGCCAGGAAATCAACATGTCCGAACCCCTGGTCGCCCAGGGTGCGGTGTCGCCGGTGGAAGTACTGCGCCTCAAGCGCGCAGAAATGGAAACCCGTGGCCAACTGGACGCCACCACCCTGGCCATCCCCCGTGCCGACTCGGCGATCAAGGAAGTACAGCGCAAGATCGACGAGACTCGCGGTAAGTATCGCAGTGAAGCCCTGACCGAGCTCAACGAAGCCCGCACCGACTTGAACAAGGCCCAGGCCACCGGCAAAGCCCTCGAAGACCGGGTGAGCCGGACCCTGGTCACCTCGCCGGTGCGCGGGATCGTCAAGCAACTGCTGGTCAACACCATCGGTGGGGTGATCCAGCCGGGCAGCGACATGGTAGAAATCGTCCCGTTGGACGACACCCTGCTGGTGGAAGCCAAGATCCGCCCGCAAGACATTGCCTTCCTGCACCCGGGGCAAGAGGCCGTGGTCAAGTTCACCGCCTATGACTACACCATCTACGGCGGCCTCAAGGCCAAGCTGGAGCGCATCGGTGCCGACACCATCACCGACGAAGACAAGAAAACCACCTACTACATGATCACCTTGCGCACCGACCGCAGCCACCTGGGTACCGATGAGAAGCCGCTGATCATCATCCCCGGCATGGTCGCTTCGGTCGATATCATTACCGGCAAGAAAACCATCCTCAGCTACCTGCTCAAGCCCATCATCAAGGCCCGGGCGGAGTCGCTGCAGGAGCGTTGATCTTCAGTGTCTGGGCGGGCCTCATCGCGAGCAAGCCCGCTCCCACACTCAACCGCATTCCTATGTTGGAAATCGGTCGAAAGTGGGAGCGGGCTTGCTCGCGAAGGGGCCCTCAACTTCACCCCATCCCTCAGCCCTACCGCAAAAAGGCCATATCGTTATTCTCTAACGGTATTTAAAGTCACTCTCCTGACTGCCAGAGAGTGATCTTATATCCGCCACCACAGCCGCCTTGCCCACCGCCTAAAGTTACCTGACGCAGTAGAAACAGTACCGGTAAAGCCTGCTACGATTGCGTGCGCTGTACTCCAAACCCATCACGAGTGCTTGGCATGCAATTACCGGATATGAACCTGCTGGTGGCCCTCGACGCCTTGCTCGACGAGGGCAGCGTGGTGGGTGCCGCGCGGCGGATGAACCTGAGCCCGGCGGCGATGAGCCGCACCCTGACGCGCATTCGCGAAGCGGTGGGCGATCCGATCCTGGTGCGCGCCGGTCGCGGTCTGGTGCCCACGCCCAAGGCCCTGGAGTTGCAAGGCCAGGTGCGCAACGTGGTGGAGCAGGCGGCGTTGTTGTTCCGCTCGGCGGACGAGGTTGACTTGAGCACCTTGCGCCGACGGTTCAGCGTGCGCGCCAATGACTTTTTTGTCGGCGTATACGGCGGTCGTTTATTCGACACCATGGAGCGGGTGGCGCCCCATTGCGAGCTGCGCTTTGTCCCGGAAGGCGACAGCGATGACGAAGCCTTGCGCGAAGGGCGCCTGGACCTGCGCGTCGGTAACACCATGCCGATTACCCCGGAAGTGAAGGTGCAGAACCTGTTCTCCACCACCTTCGTCGGCCTGGCCCGCGAAGGCCACCCGTTGTTCGATGAAGAAATCACCGCTGCGCGCTTTGCCAGCTATTCCCATATCAGCATCTCGCGGCGCGGTATCGCCCGAGGGCCGATCGACACCGCCCTCAGTGCCCAGGGCCTGGAACGCCGGGTGGCGATGATCGCGCCGGGGTTTCACGGTGCGATGTTTATGCTGCCTGACTCCGACCTGATCCTGCCGGTGCCCAAGGAAGCGCTCTACAGCGCCAATCGCCTGAAACTGCCACTGCGCGCATTTACCCTGCCGATTTCCCTGCCGACCCTGGTCCTGACCCAGGCCTGGCACCCGCGTTTCGACAAAGACCCGGCGCACAAATGGCTGCGCGAAACCATGCGCGAAAGCTGCGCCGCGACCTGGCGCGAAGCCCAACCCACCTGACGACCACGATCAAAATGTGTGGAGCTAGCCTGGCTTGTGTGGGAGCTGGCTTGCCTGCGATAGCGGTGTGTCAGTGACAGATGCCTTAGCTGACACACCGCTACCGCAGGCAAGCCACCTCCCACATTCAATCATTGCGTCTGGCGCAGTTATAACCTTCCGATAAGTCAGTTTTCGTCATGTCTAAGCCTTATTAAACTGCTCGGGTATTCTATTGCCGAGTTGTACTTTCATGACGTCCCTCGCTGCCCCCGCGCCCTTGGCCACCGCCAAACCCGCCGCCGTCAGCCCCCCTGTGTTCGGCCCACGGATCATCATCGGCCTGGTCGGCGTGCTGCTGGCGGTGCTGGTCTCGGGCCTGAACGAAATGGTGACCAAGGTCGCCCTCGCCGATATTCGCGGTGCGCTGTACATCGGGTTTGACGAAGGCACCTGGCTGGTCGCGGCCTACACCGCCACCTCCGTCTCGGCCATGGCCTTTGCCCCATGGTGTTCGGTGACGTTTTCGCTGCGCCGTTTCACCCTGTGGGCCATCGGCCTGTTTACCCTGCTGGGGGTGCTTTGCCCGCTGGCGCCGAACTACGAAAGCCTGCTGGTGCTGCGCACCCTGCAAGGCCTGGCCGGCGGCGCGTTGCCGCCAATGCTGATGACCGTGGCCCTGCGGTTTTTGCCGGCCAACGTCAAACTCTACGGCCTGGCCGGCTACGCCCTGACCGCCACCTTCGGTCCCAGCCTCGGTACACCGTTGGCGGCGCTATGGACCGAATACGTAGGCTGGCAGTGGGCGTTCTGGCAGATCGTCGCGCCGTGCCTGCTGGCCATGGCCGCCGTGGCCTATGGCTTGCCCCAGGACCCGTTGCGTCTGGAGCGCCTCAAGCAGTTCAACTGGCGCGGCCTGCTGCTGGGCTTCCCGGCGATCTGCATGCTGGTGATCGGCATCTTGCAGGGCAACCGCCTGGACTGGTTCGAGTCGCCGCTGATCACCACGCTGCTGATTGGCGGGGTGCTGTTGTTGGTGCTGTTCATGCTCAATGAATGGTCACACCCGATGCCGTTCTTCAAGTTGCAGATGCTTGGCCTGCGCAACCTGGCCTTCGCCCTGATCGTGCTGGCCGGGGTGCTGGTGGTGTTGCAGGCGGTGATCATCCTGCCGTCCAGCTACCTGGCGCAGGTGCAGGGCTACCGGCCGCTGCAAACCGCGCCGGTGATGTTGATCATGGCCCTGCCGCAGCTGATCGCGCTGCCCCTGGTGGCCGCCCTGTGCAACCTGCGCTGGGTCGACTGCCGCTGGGTGCTGGGGATTGGCCTGGGCATGCTGACCCTGTCGTGCATCGGCGGCGCGCAACTGACCTCGGCGTGGATTCGTGATGAGTTCTACGTGCTGCAACTGCTGCAAATCTTCGGGCAGCCGATGGCGGTGTTGCCGCTGTTGATGCTGTCCACCGGCAGCATCGTGCCCGCCGACGGGCCGTTTGCCTCGGCCTGGTTCAACACGGTCAAGGGCCTGGCGGCGGTGGTCGCCACCGGGGTGATCGAGGTGCTGACCACCCACCGCCTGCATTTCCACTCGACCATGCTGGTGGACGCCCTGGGCAACTCGCCCCTGGCCGACAGCGACGCCACGGGCCTGGCCCACCGGCTGCACCAGCAGGCCGTGGTGCTGACTTCTTCGGATCTTTATTACGTCATGGCCGGTGTCGCGGTGGCGTTGATCCTCCTGATTTTCTGGATGCCGACGCGGATTTTTCCGCCGCGCGCACCCGCTTGATTGCTGACGCAGACCAAGGATTTTTATGAAACGCAAAGACCAGATTGCCGTGACTGTTATCAGCCTATTCGCCGTGGGCGTGCTGGTGTACCTGCTGGCGCCGGGTGTGTTTGGCAGCAAGCGCCAGACCACCAACGACGCCTTCGTCGCCGCCGACTACACCCTGGTGGCGCCGCGGGTCGCCGGGTTTATCAAAGAGGTGTTGGTGGAAGACAACCAACAGGTCAAGGCCGGGCAGTTGCTGGCGCTGATCGACGACCGTGACTTGCGCGCCGCCGCCCAGGCCGCCGATGCCGAGACCCTGATGGCCCAGGCCCAGCTGAAAAACGCGGTGGCCACCCTTGAGCGGCAGAGCTCGGTGATCGCCCAGGCCCAGGCCACGGTGGCCGCCGATCGCGCCGAGGTGGCCTTTGCCGAGCACGAATTGAACCGCTACAACCACCTCGCCGGTGTCGGTGCCGGTACGGTGCAGAACGCCCAGCAAGCCAGGACCCGCATCGACCAGGCCACCGCACGCCTGGCCAACGCCACGGCGGTGTTGGCCGCCGAACGCAAGCAGGTGGAGATTCTCAGCGCCCAGCGCGATGCCGCCGAAGGTGGCTTGAAACGCGCCCAGGCGGCGTTGGAAATGGCCAGCTATCAATTGTCGTACACGCGCATCGTCGCGCCGGTGGATGGCATGGTCGGTGAGCGGGCGGTACGGGTCGGCGCCTTTGTCACCCCGGGCAGCAAGATCCTCGCCGTGGTGCCGTTGGCCGACGCCTATGTGGTGGCCAATTTCCAGGAAAACCAACTGTCCCATATGCACGCCGGCCAGGCGGTTGAAGTGCGGGTCGACAGCCTCGACGGTGAAGTCCTCAACGGCCATCTGGAAAGCCTGGCGCCGGCCACGGGCGTGACCTTCGCCTCGGTCAAACCAGACAACGCCACCGGCAACTTCACCAAGGTGGTGCAGCGCATCCCGGTGAAAATCATCCTGGAGCCGGGTCAGGCACAGGTCCATCGCCTACGGGTCGGGATGTCGGTGGAGGCCAGCGTCAATACCCATCCCACTGCGCAGCAACGTGAGGTGGCGCAGCAATGAGAAAACTCGCGCTGCTTACTCTCAGCCTGATTAGCTTGGGTGCCTGCACCGTCGGCCCGGATTTTAAACGGCCCGATGCCCAGCCAGCGACGCAATGGGCCGAGCCCCAGGGCCGCCAGGCCGCCAGCCGGGCGGTCAGCGACCCGTTGGAAGAACAGTGGTGGGATGTGTTCCACGACCCGCAACTGTCAGCCCTGGTGCGCCGGGCATTGACCGACAACCTCGACCTGAAACTGGCCAGCAGCCGCTTGCAACAGAGCCGCGCAGTACGCCAGGTGACGACCGCCGGGCGCTATCCAGAGCTCAGCGCCGATGGCAACTACGGGCGCAAACGCAATAGCGCCAATGGCCTGAGCGATCCATCCGGCAACAACGGCCGTTCGGCCTTCAACCTGTGGGACGCCGGTTTCGCCGCCTCCTGGGAACTGGACTTCTGGGGCCGGGTACGGCGTGAAACCGAAGCCGCCGACGCCACCCTGCAAGTGGCGGAAAACGACCGCCGCACGGTGCTGCTATCGGTGCTGGCCGAGACCGCCCAGGACTACATCCAACTGCGCGGCGTGCAAAGCACCCGTGCGGTCACCGAGCAAAACCTCGACGTGGCGCGCCGTAGCCTGAAGCTCTCGCAACTGCGTTTGGCCGATGGCGTGGCCACTCACCTGGATGTCGCTGAAGCCGCTGCGCAAGTAGCTGCCATCGAAGCGCGCCTGCCGGATTTGCAACAGCGCCAGGACCAGTTGATCAATGCCCTGAGCCTGTTGATGGGCCAGGCTCCGCAAGCCTTGCATGCGCAGCTGTCGCTGACGCGGCGGTGCCCCAGACCCAGCGCCAGGTTGCGATTGGCCTGCCGTCGCTGCTGGCACAGCGCCGCCCGGATATCCGCCAGGCCGAGGCGCGCCTGCATGCGGCGACCGCCAGCATCGGCGTGGCCAAAGGTGACTTCTACCCACGGATCACCCTGTCGGGCAGCCTCGGTTCCCAGGCCATGCAATTGTCGGATCTGGGCTCCTGGGGCTCGCGCACCTTTGCTTTCGGCCCGTCGCTGAGCCTGCCGCTGTTCAACGGTGGCCGCCTGCAGGGCATGCTCGACCTGCGCGAAGCCCAGCAGCAGGAAGCGGCCTTGGCGTACCAGCAGACCGTGCTGCGCGCCTGGCATGAAATCGACGACCAGTTGACCCGCTACAACGCCAGCCAACTGCGCCGTGACAGCCTGGCCGAAGCGGTGCGCCAGAACCAGATCGCCCTGGACACCGCCCAGCACCAATACGTCGAAGGGGTGGTGGATTTCGTCAACGTCCTCACGGTGCAGAGCGCGTTGCTGGCGACCCAGGAGCAATGGGTGGAAAGCTCCACCGGCGTGTCCCTGGCCATGGTCGGCCTGTACAAGGCACTGGGCGGGGGCTGGGAGTCGGTGTATCCGGTGCAGACCGCCGGGCGGTAACAGATAAAGTTTTTTGCCAGTCGCGATACAAGCTGTAATGATAATTGCTCTCAATAGTGTATCCGAGCAATTCATGGACACCGCGACTGACGGCCAGCAACAGCTTCATCTCCTGTACCGCGACCATCATGGCTGGCTGCAAGGCTGGCTGCGCAAGCGCCTGGGCGACCGCGAGCACGCCGCCGACGTGGCGCAGGACACCTTCCTGCGCCTGCTGGTGTCGGGGCGTTTTCCCGGTGCCCAAGAAAGCCGCAGCTACCTGACGCAGATCGCCCGCAACCTGGTGATCGACCAATGGCGCCGCTTGCGCATCGAGCGCGCCTACCTGCAAAGCATTGCCCACTTGCCGGAACCCGAGTCGCCGAGCCTGGAAACCCGCGCGTTGATCCTCGAAACCCTGATGCAGATCGACGCCATGCTCGACCGCATGCCCGAGAACGTGCGCCGCGCGTTCCTGCTGTCGCAGTTCGAAGGCCTGACCTACGCGCAGATCGCCGAACGCCTGGGGGTGACGGTCAGCTCGGTGCAGAAGTACATGACCCGCGCGATCATCGCCTGCTACCAGGTGGTCTACGAAGAATGAGAGCCCGCCATGACGCGCCGATTGCCCAGGCTGTGGTCGAGCAGGCCAGCGAGTGGTTGATGCTGCAATGGGGCGGCGAACTCGACGGGGCCCAGCGCCAGGCCTTTGCCCGTTGGCAGGCCGCCGACCCGGAGCATCGTCGTGCCTGGCAGCGTTTGCAGCAGTTGCAGCAGACCTTGGGCGGCGTCCCCGCCGACAGCGCCCGCGCGGTGTTGCGTGACGCGCCGGACCCCCAGCGTCGGGCGGCGTTGAAACTGCTTGGGCTGTTGCTGGTGGCCGGCGGCAGCGGCTACCTGGTCCAGGGCAGCCAGCCGTGGCAGGCGGCGTTTGCCGAGCATCGCACCGCCACCGGCGAGATTCGCCACCTGACCCTGAGCGACGGTACCCAGCTGGACCTCAACAGCGACAGCGCCGTCGACCTGCGCTTCAGTGCCACAGAGCGGCGCATCCGCCTGATTCGCGGCGAGATCCTGCTGACCAGCGGCCACGACCCATCCCGGCCGCTGATCGTCGAAACCACCGCGGGCGATATCCAGGCCCTGGGCACCCGCTTTGCCGTGCGCGAACTGCACGACGGCAGCCGCGTCGACCTCTATGAAGGGCGCTTACAGGTCCGCCCGGTGCAGGGTGTGCCGGTGCTGATGAAGGCGGGTGACAGCCTGTGGTTCAGTGCGACACAGACCTCGGCAGTGACCGCGCTGGATGCCAACGCCAGCAGTTGGACCCAGCACCGTCTGATTGCCGAGCGCCAGCCACTGGGGCGGTTTGTGGCTGAGCTGAGTCGCTATCGCCCGGGGTTGTTGCGCTGTGACGAGGCCATCTCCGGCTTGTTACTGACCGGCGTGTTTCCGCTGAATGACACCGACGCGATCCTCGCCGCCCTTGAGCGCTCACTGCCGGTGCGGGTACAGGCGGTGACTCGCTATTGGGTCACCCTCAAAGCCAGGGTTTGACTCGATCAACTGTAGGCGCTGGCTTGCCTGCGATAGCGGTGGGTCAGTTGGCCCATCTGTCACTGATACACCGCTATCGCAGGCAAGCCAGCTCCTACATTGATGGGTGTTTTGGTGTGGAAAGTCAGTGGCCGCATTTTTTTCCATTTTTCTTTGTCGGTTTTCCAATCCCGTCCGGGTTACCTCTTGAAAGCCAATCAAGAAGCGTTCTCACGGGGAGTCCTGCAATGCCGCACCATCCAATCCAACCCCTGGCCCGCGCCCTGCGTCGTGGCCTGTTTGTCAGTGTGCTGGCGACTGTGCCGCTTATCCCGACCCTGGTCCAGGCCCAGGAGAGCGCCGGCGAAGCCTTGCGCCAATACAACATCCCTGCCGGCAGCCTGGACCAGGCGTTGAACCGTTTCGCCAGCGCTTCGGGGATTTTGCTCTCGGTGGATGCGTCACTGACGTCCGGCAAGCGCAGCCCTGGCTTGCAGGGGCGCTATGCCACCGGGCCGGGCTTGGAGCGCTTGTTGGCCGGCAGCGGCCTGGTGGCGATGCAGGCGGGGAGCGGTTGGTCGGTGCAGGCCCTCGCGGGGGACGGCGCGATGCAACTGGGGGCGACCCAGATCAGCGCCCAGCAGCACCAGGAAAACGCCTGGGGCCCGGTCGACGGCATCGTCGCCACCCGCAGCGCCACGGGCAGCAAGACCGATGCGGCGCTGGTGGAAATCCCCCAGACCATCAACGTGATCAGCGCCGCTGAAATCAAGGCGCGCGGCGCGCAAAGCGTGACCCAGGCGCTGCTCTACACCCCTGGCATGAGTGCCGGCGGCTTCTCCGACCGGGTGAAGCTGTTCGATGAACCGACATCCCGTGGCTTCTCGCCGACACCCTTGTACCTCGACGGTTTGCACCTGCCTTACGGTGGCGGCAGTACCGGCGGAGCGTTGCAGATCGAGCCCTATTCCCTGGAGCGCATCGAGGTGCTCAAAGGCCCGGCGTCGGTGCTGTACGGGCACAACCAGCCCGGCGGCATCGTCAATATGGTCAGCAAGCGTCCCAGCGAGACCCCGGTGCGCCAGGTGGTACTCGAAGCCGGCACCTACGAGCACAAAAGCGCGGCCATCGACCTCAGTGGTCCGCTGGATGATCAAGGGCAGTTTTTCTATCGCCTTACCGGGCGCCTCAAGGACGAGCAAGGGGAGATCGACTACTTCGAAAACCGCCGCCAATTCATTGCGCCAAGCCTGACCTGGCGGCCCAACGACGACACCAGCCTGACCCTGTTCGCCCAGTACCAGAAAGACAAGGGCATGCCCGAGGCCCAGGGCCTGCCCGCATCCGGCACGGTCTGGCGCAACCCCAACGGCAAGATCGACCGTGATGTGTTTATCGGCGAGCCGGGTGTCAACAAGTACAATCGCGAACAATTTGCCTTCGGCTACGAGTTGTCCCATCGCTTGAACGACACCTGGACCCTCAAGCAAAACGCGCGCTATGCCGAAGTGGACGACCGCTATGTGGCGCCGTTGCACGGCTACCGTTTTGTCGCCAACCCGGCCACTGGCGCCATGGATCAACGCTACCTGGAACGCTTCGGCGTGGACTGGAGGCAGAACAACAAAGTGATTGGCGTGGATAACATCGCCCAGGCCGAATTCACCACTGGCGAGTTCTCCCACACCTTGATCGTGGGTCTGGATTACTACCACTTCAACTCCAGGTTCCTCGGCCTCTACGACCGCACCCCACCGATCATTGATCTATTCAACCCGGTGTATGGCCAGCCGCTGAATTTCGGCCAGCCGTATCGCTGGGACAACACCATCACCCAGACCGGCCTGTACGTGCAGGACCAGATCAAGTGGGACAAATGGGCACTGGTGCTGGGTGGGCGCTATGACTGGGCCAATGTGGTCAACAAGGCGCCGCTGAGCGACGATCGCACCAGCAGCAAGGATCAGGCCTTCACCGGCCGTGCGGGCCTGGTGTACCTGTTCGATAACGGCCTGGCGCCGTTTATCAGTTACTCGGAGTCCTTCCTGCCGCTGTCCGGCACCGATGCCAACCATAAGCCCTTCGACCCGTCCACAGGCAACCAGTACGAAGTCGGGGTGAAGTACCAGCCACCGGGCCAGGAAAGTTTTGTGCAGGTCTCGGTCTATCAACTGGACCAGGAAAACATCCTGACGGCCAACCCGCCGAGCAACTTCAGCAGCCAGAGCGGCGCCATGCGTTCGCGCGGCGTCGAGTTCGAAGCCAAGGCGGTGCTGAACGATTCCTGGGATGTGGTCGCTTCGGCGGCGCGCAACGACATCAAGTACACCAAGGACAACGAAGGTCGCGAAGGCCGCCACCCGGCCGGTATCTCACCGCTGACGGCCGCGTTGTGGGTCAACTACACCGTGATCGGTGACACCCCGCTGGCTGGTCTCGGCGCAGGCCTGGGGGCCCGCTACACGCGCAGCAGCATGGGTGACTACGTTGCCGGCGCGTTCACGGTGCCGTCCTACACCGTCTACGATGCCAGCCTGAGCTACGACCTGGGCGCCTCGGCTCTCAAGCTTAAAGGCGTGAAGTTGGCGATGAATGTGCAGAACCTTGCCAATAAAACCTATGTGTCGCAGTGCACCAGCGATCTGGATTGCTACTACGGCGAAGGGCGTACGGTGGTGTCGAGCCTGACTTACGACTGGTAAGACGCTACCCCTGTAGGAACCGGCAAGCCGGCTCCTACAGGGTTCAACCCGGATTCTGCAAAAACACCACATACCCCCGAAACCACTCATTCCCCTGCAAATACCCCGGTTCCTGCCACTGCCCGCCCTGGATCAAGCCAATCTTGAACGGCATTCCCAGCCGGTTCATCCGTGGCAGGTACGCCGCGTAATCCGGGATGCTGTGGCGGCCCTGATAGGTCTGCACCACCACTTCATCCACCACGCCCTTGAGCTGGGCGATGGCGGCCGGGTCGGCGTTGCTGCTCCAGTCCATCAGGCCGGTGATGCTCAGGCGCAAATCCTTTGGCAGGCGCTGGCGCAGGTCGTTGAGGAAGTCGGCGTATTCATGCAGGTACTGGGTGCGGGCGTCGAAGTCGATCTGGATGCCCACCACCGGGTTGCCCGCTGCGCGCCAGCGTTGCACCTGGCCGAGCATTTTTGTGTAGACCGGCTCTGGCCAGCGCAAGGTGTGGGCGCGGTAGACAATCCACACTTCGCCCTGGCGGATGCGCGGCACGCTCATGCCCTGGGCGATGAACTGCACGCCGCGTGAGGGCTGGCGGCGGGTCGAGTTGATCTGGCCCTGGAGGATGTACAGCGTCTTGGCCTGCTTGAGCACCGGCTGTGGCGCGACCCCGCTCCACAGCCAGAAGGCCTCATAGTCGCGGGCATCGACCGCGCCGAAGGCCGGGCTCGCCAGTACCAGCAGCGCCAGCCAGAAACCTTTCACCGGCTTACCAGTAGTACTGCAGCGACTTGCCCCACTGGGTGTCGGCAAACCCGGTTTTCAACTGGCGGAACCAGCCCTTGCGCACCGCCTTGTCCACATCTTCGCCGCCGCAGCTGTTGTAGCCCGACGGCGCATAGCAGTTGATCGCCCGGAACAGTGCATAGGCCTTGTCGTCACGGGGCGCCTTGGGGTTGGCGATGACTTGTTTGTAACCCTCGAGCCGGGAGAAGGTTTCGCCTTTGAAGGCCGATGCGGTGCTGCCCAGGCTACCGGCCGAGCGCACTTCTTCCAGGGGCATGCCATCCAGGCCGTTGCGCAGGATGAACTCACCCAGGCAGTTGAGGCCGTGGGGGTTTTTCGGCTCGCTCTGCAAGGTGCTGGCGGTTTGCGCGATGGTCGGGCAGGTGTAGCCGGAGGCGGCCTTGTCGCCGCTCCAGCGGAACAGCGTCAGTGCCTGACCGCCGTCGTACACATAGCCCAGGCTGGTGCCGATCTTGTCGGCGGCAGGCGAGGCCGGCAGTTGCTGCAAGTCCTCGGCAAAGGTCGCGAACTGGCCGCGCAGCAGGTCTTTGTAGAGCAAAACAAATTGCGCGGTACTGCGCTCCAGCGGGTCGCTGGCCTGGCTGATCTGCTGGCGCAGCAACTCGGGCCCGGCCACGCTGCGCAGCAGGATATAGCGCACTTGCTTGGTCTGGATCGGCGAGTCGGCGGCGAACACCTTGGCCAATTGGCCGCTGCGTTCGTAGTTCATCGCCAGGGCCAGTTCCAGTTGGTCGCGCTGCAAGGGCTGCTTGGCCAGGGGTAGCAGTTGCAGCCACAGCGCCTCGGCGCCTTTCCAGTCCTGCTTGGCTTCCAGGGCCAGGCCGCGCAGGGTTTGCTGGCTGAAGGCCAAGTAATCCAGGCTCGACGGCAGCTCTTGTGGCAGATGTTTCAACGCGTTGTCTGGCTGGTGCTCGACATACAGGGCGAACGCCGCCTGCAAGTAGTCGTACAGCGCCGGCTCGTTGGCAAACGCGGCCTTTTGCCCGTCGAGAGTGGCGCGGGTCAGCTTGGGCGGGTTGTTGGCGCGCATCCACATCAGGTCGTTGATCGCCAGCAACAATGGGTTGCGGATGGTCTCGGCGTAGCTGGTCAGCAGCTTGTTGTCGGTTTCTTCCACCAGTTCATCAATGGAGCCATTGCGCTCGGCATCGCTGGCCTCGGTCAGTTGCCAGGCGTAATCGTCCGCCAGCTTGCTCGCATCGCCCGCCAACCAGTGCACCCGGCGCAACAGGCCACGGGCGGAAGGGGCGTACTCACCCTGTGGATAAGTTTTCAGGTAGCTGAGGAAACTGTGCTCGGCTTCGTCCAGCGCGGACTTATCCACAGCCTGGCGCTGGGGTAGGCCGTATTCATCGAAGGCGTTTTCCTGGGCATGGTTGAGCGACGCGCGGGCGATCATGTACACCGCCGTTTCTTTGAGCCATGGCAGTGTGGTCAGGGTCACCGCAGCAAACCCGCGCTCGGCATACACAAAGCGCCCGCTGTAAAAGTCGGAAGCGGCGAGCAGGTAGGTGGTCAGCTCGCGACCCTGGATGGAAGTGATCAACTGCGGCTCCAGCAGCACTTCCCCCTGCCAGTCGCAGGTGCCGAGCAATTTCAGGCGCGCATTGGCCAGCAGCACTCGCTCATTCGCCGGCACATCGGCCTTGATCACTTGGCGCACAAAGTCGGTGGCACTCTGCACATTGTTGCTGCGGCAGCGGCTGCCTTCGCCCCACAAAAACTGATCGCCTGCCGCCGCCGTGGCCTCGCGCTGGATGCCCAGCGAGGCCAACAGTTGCGCAAGCTCCGTGCCTTGCTCTTCGCCCGTCTGCCCTTCGGGCGGGTGCGGCACCAGGCGATACACCGGGAACGGCACCGGGCCGAAGCCCTGGGCCAGGTCATCTTCACCCAGCGCATTAGGGGTCAGGGGCGCGTTCTTTTTTGCCGCGAGCAACAGGCGCAGGTTGGTCCGGCTGTCATTGCCGGGGCTCAGGAATGGCATGTTGCTGCAGGCGGTCAGCGAATCCTGGGACACGCGCCAGTCGGGGTAGCACGAGTCGTCGCCGCTGGCCTGGGCCTGCAGGGAAAAGGCGGCACACAGTGCCAGGGTCAGGGATGACAGAAGACCGATGCGCATGAATTGTCCTTATTCCGGGAGTCCGTGAATGCCACTGGGCGAAAGGTGAAGATGATAGCGTGAACATTGCAAAATGTTGCACGAATGGCTGCCAATCTGTGGGTTTTATCGGTCTAGACTGAGGGCAATCACTGATTTTTTGGAGTTGCCATGCAATCGCCTGTTCACAGCCTGCCGTCGTTGTTCAAACAGCTCGGGCTGCCCGATGACGCCACCAGCATTGAGCGTTTTGTTGCGGTGCATTCGCCGCTCAAGCCGGAGTTGAAACTCGAAGATGCGTTTTTCTGGACGGGTAGCCAGAAGGCGTTTCTACGCGAAGAAATTCTGGAGGATGCGGATTGGGCGGAAGTGGTGGATGAGTTGAATGTGCTGTTGCGCAGCAGCCGTGCTTAAGTGAACTCATTCGAATGTGGCAGCTGTCTAGCCCGAGCGAGGCTGCGATAGCGGTGGATCAGCCAACATCAATGCCAGCAGTGCTACTGCCACCGCAGCCTCGCCAAGGCTCGACAGCTCCCACAGAGGCGGCGCGTTATAGGGGCCCCACCGCCTATCTGTGAATTTGTATCAAAACTTGACGAGATTCCATTCCTCCACCATATTGATAGTTAGCAAACTAACTGTATGCGAATGACCTCGTGCCTCAAACCCTCGAAACCCTTCATATGAGCCTCAGCAGCAGCATGGTGGCGGGCGCCCGTAACTGGCGCAAAATCTGCCAGGCCACGCTGGTGAGTTACGGTATTTCTGAAGCCTGTGCGGTGCCTTTACTGATGATCGGCCGTCTCGGCGACGGCGTGCATCAAGTCAAGGTGGCCCAGGCTTCGGGGATGGAAAGCCCGTCCCTGGTACGCCTGCTCGACCAACTGTGCAGTGCCGGCCTGGTGTGCCGCAGCGAAGACCTGCACGACCGCCGCGCCAAGGCGTTGAGCCTGACCGAGCGCGGCCGCGAGTTGGTGCAGGCGGTCGAAGCCCAGCTGGTGCGCTTGCGCCATGAAGTGCTGGCAGACATGGCCCCTGCCGATCTGGAAGCCGCGTTGCGCGTGCTGCATGCTTTTGAAGCAGCCAACCACCCACCGTTGGTCGTGGCTTCTTGAACGGATTTTTTACCGGCATGCCGCCGGCCCGGGATTGGTTCTACGGTGTGCGTACTTTCGCGGCGTCGATGATTGCCCTGTATATCGCCATGCTGATGCAAATGCCGCGTCCGTATTGGGCGATGGCCACGGTGTATATCGTCTCCAGCCCGTTTGTCGGGCCCACCAGTTCCAAGGCCTTGTACCGTGCCATCGGCACCTTTCTCGGGGCGATGGCCGCGGTGTTTTTCGTGCCGCTGTTTGTGCAGACACCGTTCCTGCTGGTGGTGGTGATTGCGTTGTGGACTGGCATTTTGCTGTTTCTGTCCCTGCATTTGCGTACCGCCAACAGCTACGCCTTGATGCTGGCGGGCTACACCTTGCCGTTGATCGCCTTGCCGGTGGTGGATAACCCCCTGGCGGTGTGGGATGTGGCCGAGGCGCGTACCGAAGAAATCTTCCTTGGCATCGCCGTAGCGGCGGTGGTCGGCGCGATGTTCTGGCCACGGCGCCTGGCACCGGTGTTCGATGACTCGGTGCGTAAATGGTTTGCCGACGCGACGATCTACAGCCAGCGCTTCCTCAATCGCAACGTACAGCCCGAGGAAGTCAGCAGCCTGCGCGGCGGCATGGTCGCGACCTTTAACACCCTGGAATTGATGATCGGCCAACTGCCCCACGAAGGCGCGCGGCCACAAACGGTGCGCAACACCAAGGAGCTGCGCGGGCGCATGATCCATCTGTTGCCGGTGGTGGATGCCCTGGATGACGCGCTGTATGCCCTGGAGCGCCGCACCCCGGAGTTGGTCGGCAAGTTCGCGCCGCTGCTGGCGGCCACCACCGAGTGGCTGCAAAGCACAACCGATGAGGCGCCGGTCGAACGCTGGCGCGTCCTGCGTGACCAGCTCGAAGCCCTGCAACCCGACGCCGAGGCCCTGGACGACCGTCATCAGTTGCTGTTTTCCAACGCGCTGTATCGCCTCGGCGAGTGGATCGACCTGTGGCAAGACTGCCGCAGCCTGCAAGCCGCCATCCACAGTGAAAGCCAGGCCCCGTGGCGCGCGGTCTATCGTCACTGGCGCCTGGGCCGGCTGACGCCGTTCCTTGATCGCGGCCTGATGCTCTACTCGGCGTTTTCCACGGTCAGCGCGATTATCGTCGCCTCGGTGCTGTGGATTCTGCTGGGCTGGACCGATGGCGGCAGCGCAGTGATCCTCGCGGCGGTGGCGTGCAGTTTCTTCGCCTCGATGGACGACCCGGCGCCGCAGATCTACCGGTTCTTTTTCTGGACGGCGATGTCGGTACTGTTCGCCAGCCTCTACCTATTCCTGATCCTGCCCAATCTGCATGATTTTCCGATGCTGGTGCTGGCGTTTGCGGTGCCCTTTATCTGGGTCGGCACCCTGACGGTGCAACCGCGTTTCTACCTGGGCATGCTGCTGACCATCGTCAACACCTCGTCCTTTATCAGCATCCAGGGCGCCTACGACGCGGATTTTCTGAGTTTCGCCAACTCCAACCTCGCCGGCCCGGTGGGCTTGCTGTTTGCCTTTGTCTGGACCCTGATCGCGCGGCCCTTTGGCGCTGAGCTGGCGGCCAAGCGCCTGACCCGTTTCAGCTGGCGCGATATTGTCGGCCTCACGCAGCCGGCCACCCTCGCCGAGCACCGGCGCCTGGGCGTGCAAATGCTCGACCGCCTGATGCAGCACCTGCCGCGCCTGGCCATGACCGGCCAGGACACCGGCGTCGCCCTGCGCGAGCTGCGCGTGGCGCTGAACCTGCTCGACCTGCTGGCCTACGCACCCCGCATCCTCGGCGTGCCGCGAGTGTTGCTCGACCAGGTGGTGGCCGAGGTCGGCGAGTACTTCAAGGCGTGCCTGAAGGCCGGTGAACGCCTGCCGGCTCCCAGCGGTCTGCTGATGACCCTGGACCGCACCCGCCGCGCCCTCAACGGCCAGGGCCTGCAAGGCGAGGGCGAAACCCGCCTGCACCTGCTGCACGCCCTCAGCGGTTTGCGCCTGGCGCTGTTGCCCGGCGTGGAGTTTGTCAGTACAGGCGAGATGGACGCGCCGTTACCCGATGGAGCGCCTCTATGATCGGTGACCTGGATATCAGCGGAGTGTTCCTACCCACGCTGCTGGTGCTGATGGGCATTACGTATGGCTTTTACCTGGTGGTGCACGGGTTGTTGACCCGCGTCCACTTCTACCGCCTGGTCTGGCACCGGGCATTATTCAATGTGGCTCTCTACGCGCTGTTGCTGGGCGCTGTGGACTCACTCAGTCGATACCTGATGACATGAAAAAACCTTTTTTGACGATCGGCCGTGTGGTCCTGACGTTGCTGGTAGTGACCTTTGCCTGCGTCGTAGTCTGGCGTATGGTCATGTACTACATGTTCGCCCCCTGGACCCGCGACGGGCATATCCGCGCCGACATCGTGCAGATCGCCCCGGACGTGTCCGGGCTGATCCAGCAAGTGGATGTGCGCGATAACCAACTGGTGACCCGGGGCCAGGTGCTGTTCTCCGTGGACCAGGACCGTTTCAAGCTCGCCCTGCGCCAGGCCCAGGCGGCCGTGGCCGACCGCCAGGAAACCCTGGCCCAGGCCCAGCGCGAAGCCAGGCGCAACCGCGGCCTGGGCAACCTGGTGGCCAGCGAGCAACTGGAAGAAAGCCTGTCCCGCGTGGCCCGCGCCCAGTCGGCCCTGGCCGAGGCGCAGGTGACGGTGGATAGCGCCCAGCTCAACCTCGACCGCTCGGTGATCCGCAGCCCGGTGGACGGCTACGTCAACGACCGTGCGCCCCGGACCCAGGAGTTCGTGACCGCCGGGCGCCCGGTGTTGTCGGTGGTGGACAGCAATTCCTTCCACATCGACGGCTACTTTGAAGAGACCAAACTGGACGGCATCCATGTCGGCCAGAGCGTGGATATCCGTGTGATTGGCGACAACGCCCGCTTGCGCGGGCATGTACAAAGCATCGTCGCCGGCATCGAAGACCGCGACCGCACCAGCGGCTCCAACCTGCTGCCCAACGTCAACCCAGCGTTCAGTTGGGTGCGCCTGGCCCAGCGGATCCCGGTGCGTATCGCCTTTGATGATGTGCCGGCGGACTTCCGCATGATTGCCGGGCGCACGGCCACCGTGTCGATCATGGATGACCAGCCCAAGTCCGGAGACCAGCCATGAAGCAACTGCTGGCGACCGCTGGGCTGGGGCTGCTGTTGTCGGCCTGCCAGGTAGTGGGCCCGGATTACCAGTTGCCGGATGCAGCCGCCGTCAACCGTGGCGACCTGCAGGGCCAACTGGCCGGGCAGGGCAATAATGTAGTCTCGGCGCCGGTGCCCGCCGACTGGTGGAAGTTGTACCAGGACCCGCGCCTGGATGAACTGGTGCGCCAGGCCATGGCCTCCAACACCGACCTGCGTGTGGCGGCGGCCAACCTGCAACGGGCGCGTTTCCAGGTGCAGGAAGCGCAATCGGCGGGCGGCTGGAGCGGCGGGGTCAAGCTCGGCGCCCAGCGTTTGCAGGAGTCCGGCGAGGCTTTTTTGCAGGCGAATAAAGTGCCGGTGGCGAATGTCGGTGATATCGGCATCACCACCTCCTATCAGTTCGACCTGTTCGGCACCTTGCAGCGCGGCATCGAAGGCGCCCAGGCCAATGCCGACGCGACCCAGGCCGCGGTGGATACCGCACGCATCACCCTGGTGGCGGACGTGGTGCGCTCCTACACCCAGGTGTGTGCGGCCAATGAAGAGCTGCACATCGCCCGCCAGTCTCTCGACCTGCAAGCCCAGAGCACGCGCCTGACCCAGCGCCTGCGCGATGCGGGGCGTGGCGATGAAACCCAGGTCACCCGCTCACAAACCCAATTCAAGTCTTTGCGCGCTGAACTGCCGCGCTTTGAGGCGGCGCGCCAGGCCGGTTTGTTCCGCCTGTCGATGCTCCTGGCCAAACCCCTGGACCAATTGCCGGCCGGCACCCGCGATTGCGCCGAGTTGCCGCAGATTGCCCAGTTGCTGCCGGTGGGCGACGGCGCCACCCTGCTCAAGCGCCGCCCTGACGTGCGCCAGGCCGAACGCCGACTGGCGGCGGCGACGGCGGGCATTGGCGTGGCCACCGGCGAGTTGTACCCGGATATCAGCATCGGCGCCTCCATCGGCACCGTGGGCATTATCGACAACCTCGGCAAACCGGCCGCCAACCGCTGGGGCTTCGGCCCGCTGTTGAGCTGGACGGTGCCGTCCAACGGCTCGCGTGCGCGCATCCATGAAGCCGAAGCCGCGACCCAGGGCGCCTTGGCGCACTTTGACGGGGTGGTGCTCAATGCCATCCGCGAGACCCAGACCGGGCTTGCGCAATACACTGCCCAACTGCAGCGCCGCGATGCCCTGGCCGAGGCCGAGCAGTCGGCGCAACAGGCCGCCGACCAGACGCACCGCTTCTTCCAGGCCGGGCGCGAGTCGTTCCTCGCCGACCTGCAAGCCACGCGCACCTACACCGATATGCGTGCGCAACTGGCTCAGGCCAATACCCAGGTGGCGATGAGCCAGATCGACCTGTTCCTGGCCCTGGGCGGCGGCTGGGAAAGCGGACGAACGCAAGGCACACAACCCGGCAAACCCTGAGGCGGTTGCTATGCTTTGATCAGACGGGCTTGCGTGATGGCCCGCTGATCACTGCCTGCGTTGCTCATGGGGATTCCAATAATGAAAAACCCTTATGCTCCCGCGTTCTGGTGCGTGCTCTTCGCACTGGTGTTGTTATCGGCGACTTACTTTTACGGCGTCATGCTGGCCCATCAACTGGATAAGGCCATGGTGTTCCTCGACAGCGCCTGTGCGTTGATCGCCGCGTTGTCCATTGGCGTGGTGGCCTGGGCCTCCTACCAGGGCCAGCGCACCCAGAAAAAAATCCTCGAACAAGGCAAGACGCGGGTGGCAATCTGGGACACCAAGGTCGCCCTGCGCCGGGTCGAAACCGTGTTCGACCGCTATTTCTGGGGCAGCTACTGGCAGCCTGGGCGCACCTTCCAGGAAGTCATGGGCGAACTGACCGGCACGCCCCTGGAAAAAAGCCTCGAAGCCTTGAAGCAACAATGCGTGGTACTCGACCGACAAGTGGCCGAAGGGCGGCACTGGCTGAACAACGCCCGGGAACTGTCCGACGTCGCCACCGCCATGGCCCGCGAGCGTTACCAACTGGACTTCTACGACCCCAAGGCGGATACGCCGGGCAATGCGGTGATTCACCGCGAGTTTGAAGTGCTGGTGTACACCTGGACGGCGCGGCTGAAGAGTTTTGATCACCAGCTCGACGAAATCGAGATGGAATACTCCTGACCCAGGGCTGAGTCCAGTGGACCTGATAAAACTCCGTGAGTCTTATTGGGGCTGCTACGCGGCCCAACGGGGGGCAAGCCCCCTCGCCACAATGTTCCATTTCCATCCCCTGGGCCGCGTTGTCCGCCACAAGAGATTGCAACGAGCCCCCCCGCCAGTGCTAACCTTGCCCCGATTTTCGGCGGGCTTGAGCCGACGCCCCACTTCGGGGTTCAGGGAAGACAGCCCACTTCGCACAGGATTGGATCAGGACACTTCATGAATAAATCAGCCGTTGTACTTTTGGGTTTTGTTGCCGCCGTCGGCGTGGTCAGTGCCGGCGGTGCCTGGTACACCGGCAGCCAATTGGAAGGTGTGCTTAAAACCACGATCGAAGACGCCAACAAGGAGATGGAACGCTCCCTGGCCGGTGTCGATGGCCGTATGACCCTGGAGATGGTCTCCCTGGATCGCGGCTGGTTCAGCAGCACCGGCCACTTCCGTCTCAAGGCTGAAGGCGCGGTGTTCGGTGAACAGTTCAAAGACAGCGAACTGCTGTTTGTCGACCGTATCGAACACGGTCCGCTGCCGGTCTCGCGCCTGGTCACCCTGAAGTGGTGGCCAGTGCTGGCTACCAGTCACCTGGCCCTCGAGAAGAACCCGACCACCGAAAAATGGTTCGCCGCCACCAAGGACGTTTCGCCGGTCAAAGGCGTCGCCAACATCGGTTTCAACCGTTCGGTCACGGGCAACCTGGAGCTGCTGCCCCTGGAGTACAAGGACGGCACCACCAGCGTCACCTTCTCCGGCTTGAACATGGACTACTTCAACACCGAAAAGGCGACAGAGATCAAGGTCGACGGTTACATGGACGCCCTCAAGGTCTCCCTGGTCGACCCCAAGGGGGCACCGTTCCAGGCAGAGCTCAATGGCTTGACCCTCGCCAGTAACTTGACCAAGAGCAGCTTTGGTTTTTATGTCGGCCAGAATACCGTCGTGTTGAGCAACAGCACGTTCACCTTTGGCCCGGAACAAGCCGTGCTGACCGTCAAAGGGTTCGAGCAGAAAGACAGCAGCGATACCAAGGACAACAACCTGGACGGTCGCGTCGACTACAAAATCACCGAGATCGGTTACCAGGGCAAGCCCGTGGGTTCGGCGGCCATGGCCGTGAGCGTCAAGAACATCGATGTGCCATCGACCATGGTGCTGACCAAGCTGTATCAGGACAAGATGCAACCGGTGCAGGCTGCCCAGGCTGCCGGCCAACCGATTCCTGAGCTGCAACTGAGCGAAGCCGAGCAAGTGCTGGCCCAGGCCAACGTTGATCTGCTGCTGGCCGCCAAGCCGCAAGTGGCCCTGGAAAATCTGTCCCTGAAGACCGCCAATGGCGAAAGCCGCTTCAACCTGGTGGTAGACCTGACCAAGCCGTCCACCATGGAGCTGCCGCCGGTTGAACTGGCCAAGCAGATGATCACGCTGCTGGATGCCAATCTGACCCTGTCCAAGCCGATGATCGCTGACGTGGCCGCCCTGCAAGCGCAGATCGGTGGTGTGACTGACCCCAAAGCCATCGAGCAGCAGGCCCAGATGGCCAGCGAGATGGTCAGCGGCATGGCCGTGGGCACGCAACTGGCGACCCTGGAAGGCAACGACATCCTGGCCAAGCTGCATTACGCCAACAATGAAGTGACCTTCAATGGCCAGAAAATGACCGTCGAGCAGTTTATCGGCGGCGTACTGGGCAAGCTGGGTGCGGTCAGCGGCGCCCAATAAGGCTGCCCGACCCCCTGTAGGAATACGGTTTGTGTAGGCGCTGGCTTGCCTGCGATAGCATCACCTCGGTGTGTCAGTGAAACAGAGGTGATGCCATCGCAGGCAAGCCAGCTCCCACAGAGGCCAGCTCCCACACAAGCCCCACGTTTGATCTCAACTGGCTTGTAGGACAATTCTGAACAATTGTCCTAATTTGTCCTATTCCATATCCTTCTCAGGGATATTGCGCCCAGGAAAGCTTGGCCGGGTCATCAGACACCGGCGGCCTGATGCGTGTTGTACAGGCGAACCTATCGCTACAGCTTTCCGAGTAAGGAAGCTGACGACATGTTGCGTAATTTCTCTCCCTCTGGCCCTGGCCGCCTGCGTCTACTGATCGGTGCTGCCTTGTTGCTGCCGACCCTGGCCGTGGCCGATCCTGCCTATGATTCCCTGATTCGCCAGGCCCGTACCGGCAACTACACGCCAGCGCTCAACCTGTTGCGCCAATTGCCTGCCGAGCGCCAGACCTCTGGCCAGGTCAGCGATCACCTGTTGATCGCCAGTTGGGCGCGCCAGGATGACGAAGTACTCAAGGTCTATGAGGCCCAGGGGCACCAGCGCCAACTGACCACCCAAGCGCTGACCACCGTGGCCCGCACCTACCGCAATCAACAGCGCTGGGCCCCCGCCGAGGCGGTGTATCGCCAGGCCTTGCTGCGCGAACCGAGCAACCCGGACCTGCAACTGGGCCTGGCCATGACCCTGGCCGATGGCGGCAAAACCGCCGAAGCCGTGCAGCGTGCCCGCACCCTGGTGGCGGCCAAGCCCGAGAATGTCGAGCGGCGTATGGCCCTGGGCTATGCGTTGTCCCGTGCCGGGCAGCCCTATGATTCGCTGTTCGAATTCGACCAGGCGTTTATCCGCGCCGGTAACCAGTCCGAGGTGGTGCGCGAATACCTGATCGCCCTGCAACGTGCACGTATGCCGGAACCGGCCCTGCGCCTGAGCGCCCGCCACCCCGGCTTGCTGGACCCGGTGACCCAGCGCCGCCTGGAAGGCGACCTGGCTGCCGAACGCGTGCGCCTGGCTGAATTCCCGACGCGCAGTGAAAGCGAACGCTTTGTGATCGCCGACCGCGCCCTCAAGGATTACGACCAACTGCTCGCCACCTGGACCCCGGACGCCAGTGCCCATGATGATGTGGTGCGCTGGCGCATCGACCGCCTGGGCGCGCTCAAGGCCCGCGCACGTACCGCCGAGGTGCTCCACGACTACGAAGCCTTGCAAGCTCAAGGCGTGCAACTGCCCAACTACGCCCTGCGCTGGGTGGCCGCCGCCTACCTCGACCAGCGTTTGCCCGAGAAGGCCGCGCCGCTGTATCGCCAGGCAGTGACCGCGTCGGATGCCGACCCCAGCAATCAGGTGGTCGACAGCACCGCGCTGTACTACTCCCTGCTGGAAAACGACCAGACCCGCGAAGCTCGCGCCGTCGCAAACGACCTGGCGAGCACGCAAAGACCTCGGGTTGAACTCAAGGGGCTGCCCCTCGGTAACCCCAACGACGCGTGGCTGGCCGCCCAGCAACTGGCGGCCCAGGCCGCGACCTACGGCGCCGATCTGCCGACCAGTGAAAAAAGCCTGGAAACCCTGGTGCGCACCTCGCCCGGCAATGTCGGCATGCGCGTGGCCCAGGCGGACATGTTCCGCGCCCGCGCCTGGCCGCGACGTGCCGAAATTGCCCTCAAGGACGCCGAAAACCAGAACCCGCGCCACATCGACCTGGAAGTCTCCCAAGGCTACAACGCGCTGGATCTGCAGGAGTGGCGCCAACTCGATATGCTCGCCGATGACGTGGTCGCCCGCGCCCCGGACAATCGCCAGGTCCAACGTCTCCAGCGCCTGCGCAAGGTGCATGAGATGGCCGAGCTGCGTATCGAAGCCGAGACCGGTAAAAGCCATGGCGGCGGGGCGGTTGCCGGTAGTCGTGACTGGGGGATCGAAACCCTGCTCTACAGCCCGCCCATCGATGAAGACTGGCGGATATTCGGCGGTATCGGCTACGCCACCGCCGACTTTGAAGAAGGCACGGGCCACCACCGCTGGCAGCGCCTGGGTGTGGAGCGGCGTACCCGTGATATGACCCTGGAGGCCGAAGTCTCCAATCACTCCTACGGCAAAGGCACCAAGCAGGGCGCACGCCTGGCGATTGCCCGCGACATCAACGACCACTGGCAGTACGGGGGCAGTCTTGACTACCTGGCCGCCAGCACGCCGTTGCGCGCGCTCAATGCCAACGTCACCGCCAACGGCGGCAGCGGGTTTATCCGCTGGAGCGCCAACGAGAGCCGTGAGTGGAAACTGGCGCTGAGCCCGTCCCACTTCAGTGACGGTAACGACCGTGTCGAAGCGTCGCTCATCGGCCGTGAGGGTGTCTACCGCTCGCCGGGCGTGCAAGTAGACCTTGGCCTGGAAGTCGCCGCCAGCCGCAACAGTAAGGAAGAGGCCGCGTATTTCAACCCGCGCTCAGACTTCAGCGTGCTGCCCACGGTGAGCGTCAACCATGTGCTTTATCACCGCTACGAAACCCAGTGGAGTCAGCAGTTCCAGGCCGGTGCGGGCACTTACAGCCAGCGCGATTACTCCACCGGTGCCATTGGTTTGCTCAGTTACGGCCAGCGTTATCGCTGGAACGACGTACTGGAAACCGGCGCCAACCTGAGCTGGATCAACCGACCTTATGACGGTGAGCGCGAAAGCGATGTGCGCCTGATCGTCGACCTCACTTACCGTTTCTAGAAGAGTCCGATCATGACCCTTGTTTCCCGTTGCCTGCTGGCCCTGGGTTTTGTGCTGAGCAGTGCCTGTGCCCAGTCCCCCGCGCCTTTTACGCCACCTGCTGAACGACTCAAACCGGTCAACGAAGCGCCGTGGCCGAAAAACCATTTCCTGGGCATTGCCTACCACGATGTCAACGACCGTGACCCCGACCAGAGAGTGGTGGCGGTGCGTACCGAACGCCTGATCGAACAGTTGTCCTGGCTGCGCGAGAACGGTTACCAGGCGGTCAGCGTCGACCAGGTCCTCGCCGCCCGTGCCGGCGGGCCAGAGCTGCCGCCCAAAGCCGTCATGCTCAGCTTCGACGACGGTTATTCGAGCTTTTACACCCGCGTTATGCCGATCCTGCGTGCCTACCAGTGGCCGGCCGTGCTGGCGCCAGTGGGCAGTTGGGTCGACACGCCGTTGAACCAGCCGGTGGATTTTGCCGGCGTGCCGCGTAACCGCGGGGAGTTTCTGACCTGGCAACAAGTGCGCGAAGTGGCGCAATCGGGCCTGGTGGAAATCGCCGCCCACACCGACGCCAGCCACAAGGGCGTGCTGGCCAACCCCCAGGGCAACCAGGAACCGGCCGCCGCCACCCGGCGCTATGACCCGGTCACCCGCAGTTATGAGTCCGAAGCGCAGTTCCGGGCGCGGATGCGCGCCGACGTCGCGGCGATTTCCAATAAGATCCGCGCCGTTACCGGCAAGGCCCCGCGTGTGTGGGTATGGCCGTATGGGGCGGCGGATGGCACTGCTCTGACGGTGGTGGGTGAGCAGGGTTACCAGATGGCCCTGACCCTGGAGGACGGCCTCGACAACCTCGGCAACTTGATGAGCAGCCCGCGCTTTCTGGTGGACAACGACCCGTACGGTGAGGACTTCGCCAACAGCATGGTCTCGGCGCAGGTCAAAGCACCGATGCGCGTGCTGCATGTGGACCTCGATCATGTCTACGACCCGGACAAGGCGCAGGAGGTGCGCAACCTCGACGCGCTGGTCCAGCGTGTGCTGGACATGGGCGTCGACACTGTATTCCTCCAGGCGTTCGCCGACCCCAAGGGCGATGGCCTGGCGCGTTCGCTGTACTTCCCCAACCGCCATCTGCCGATGCGTGCCGACCTGTTCAACCGTGTCAGTTGGCAGCTGCATACCCGTGCCGGCCTGGTCAAGGTCTACGCCTGGATGCCCGTGCTGAGCTTTGCCCTGGATGCCAAGCTACCCCGCGTCAGCCGCTGGGACCCGGCCACCGGCAAGGTGGCCGTCGACCCGAAACAGTACCAGCGCCTGTCGCCGTTCGATCCCCAGGTGCGCAAAGTCATCGGTGAGATCTACGAAGACCTGGCCCGTACCAGCGCTATCCACGGTGTGTTGTTCCACGATGACGCCGTGCTCTCGGACTTTGAAGACGCCAGCCCCCAAGCCCTGAAAACCTACGCCGCCAACGGCCTGCCGGGCAGCATCCAGGCGCTGCGCGCCGACCCTGAAGTGATGCAGCGCTGGACCCGTTTCAAGAGCCGGTACCTGATCGACTTCACCCATGAACTGACCGCCAAGGTCCGCGCCCTGCGCGGCCCGGAAGTGCTCACCGCGCGCAATATCTTCGCCGAGCCGATGCTCAACCCAGCCAGCGAAGCCTGGTTTGCGCAGAACCTCGACGACTTCCTCCAGCACTACGACTGGACCGCGCCGATGGCGATGCCATTGATGGAAGGTCAGTCACTGAAGAACTCCAACGCCTGGCTGGAAAAGCTCGTGGCCACGGTCAAGGCCCGGCCCGGTGCGATGCAGCGCACGGTCTTCGAGCTACAGGCCAAGGATTGGCGCACTCCAGCCGCCCCGGACATTTCCGGCGTGCAAATGGCCGAGTGGATGGGTGTGCTCAAGCGCCAGGGTGCCAGCAGTTTTGGCTACTACCCCGACAACTTCCTGGAGAATTCGCCGGATCTGAACACCGTGCGTCCGGCCCTTTCCAACAAATGGAATCCTTGACTCATGTTCGACAGAATCCTTGCTCTTCTCGTGTTGGCATTGGTGTTGGGTGTGCCCCTGGGCCTGATCTTCCTGGTCACCGGGCAGTTCCTGATGGAGTTCGTGTTTTTCTACCCGTTGTTCATGTCCGGGCTGTGGATCGCCGGCGGCCTGTACTTCTGGCTGCACTGGGAGCGCCACTGGCCGTGGTCCGATGACACCCCGGCGCCGGTGCTCAAAGGCGAGCCGCTGATCTCGATCCTGATCCCTTGCTACAACGAAGGCGACAACGCCGCCGAGACCATCGGCGCGGCGTTGGCCCAGCGCTATCGCAACCTGGAAGTGATTGCGATCAACGACGGCTCCAGCGACAACACCGCCGAAGTACTCGATGCCCTGGCGCTGCAAGAGCCGCGCCTGCGGGTGCTGCACCTGGCGCAAAACCAGGGCAAGGCCGTGGCCCTGCGCATGGGCGCCGTGGCGGCGCGCAGCGAATACCTGGTGTGCATCGACGGTGACGCTTTGCTCGACCGCAACGCGGCGGCCTACCTGGTGGCGCCGATGCTCGACAACCCACGGCTTGGCGCGGTCACCGGCAACCCGCGCATCCGCACGCGCTCGACCTTGATTGGTCGGGTACAGGTGGGCGAGTTCTCTTCGATCATTGGTTTGATCAAGCGTACCCAGCGGGTTTTCGGGCGGATCTTCACCGTGTCTGGCGTGGTGGTGGCGTTTCGGCGGGCGGCCCTGGACCGGGTCGACTACTGGAGCACCGACATGATCACCGAAGACATCGACGTGAGCTGGAAGCTGCAACTGGACCACTGGAGCATCTTCTACGAGCCGCGTGCGCTGTGCTGGATCCTCATGCCGGAAACCCTCGGCGGCCTGTGGAAACAGCGTCTGCGCTGGGCCCAGGGCGGCGCCGAAGTGCTGTTCAAGAATATTCGCGGGATCTGGCAATGGCGCCATCGCTACCTGTGGCCGCTGCTGTTCGAGTACTGCCTGTCCACCGGCTGGGCCTTCACTTTCCTGCTGTCGGTGATCTTCTGGGGCGTAGGGAAAGTGGTGCCGTTGCCCGAGGCGATTGCCGTCGGTTCGCTGATGCCGCCGGCCTTCACCGGGTTGCTGCTGGCGGTGGTGTGCCTGGTGCAATTTGCCGTGAGCATCATGATTGACCGGCGCTACGAGCGCGGCCTGTGGAAAACCCTGTTCTGGACCGTCTGGTACCCGCTGGTGTTCTGGCTGGTGAGCCTGTTCACCACCCTGGTCAGCTTTCCCAAAGTCCTGTTCCGCCAACATCAAAAACGCGCGCGCTGGGTCAGCCCGGATCGCGGCATCAAGGCACCTGCCAAGGAAGTTAAGCCATGAACCTGATCCGTACCCCACAGCGGCCTGTGATGCAGGCCATTGATATTTTCCTGACCCTGATGGCCTGGGCCGGCCTGGTGATCCTGCTGGTGCGCGGCCTGGTGCCGATGCTCGATAGCAATGGCGGCCCACGCATCGATGCACCGATTTTTGCCGCGCTGAACACCTTGCAGATCTACCTGTGGATCGCCTTGTTCAACGCGGTGCTGCTGATCGTCTGGGCGCGCTACCAACAACGACGCGGCAAGCAATTCGCCCAGCGGCGCGCGGCGACCAAGGCGTTGAGCGACCACGGCTTGAGCGAGAGCTTCCGCCTGGCGGCAGGCGAGCTTGAGCAACTACGCCGGCCGGGGGTGTTGGTGATTCATAACGATCAGGAGGGCGGGGTGCAGGCGGTGACGGCGCATCACTCCCTTGAGGTGCGGCGGCCAGGGTTAAAACTGGTGGTGGGGCAGGAAAACTAGGAGCGTAGGAAAAGTGACCTTTTGTTGCAGGAAGATTCGCCAATAAATTTAAGAGTAGTCCTATTTATCTCGCCTCGGCGGCCCACTGACAATCACGGAGTTGCGCGCCTTTAAACGTTTGATGAGTAGTTGTTCGTTATAAATCAATGGGTTGGCTGTGAATCAAAATGAGGTCCTCGCTCAATTTGAGAGCCTGTGTGCTGACAACCTGTTCGGCGATGACCGCGAACGCTTGCTCAATCTGCGGGAAATTTAGCAGGCCATTGATCAGCTCAAATGATGCAGGTCGTCGGTCAGTGCAAGGGCTCAAACAGGCTGTTTCGGTTTTATACCTGCTGCCGCCGAGATTGTGAGCGGAGCCCCAGTCATACATGGAGTTTTACGTGAAGCCAAAGCCGTTTAAAAAAAGCCTGCTGGCTTTGATCGTTGGGGCAATCAGCACTCAAGTGCTGGCCGTTGAAGTGGACGTTGGTCAAGGCAAGAGCACCTGGAGCGGTGAGAAGTTTAGTGAATCACTGACCCTCACCGGGACGGTGACTCAGCCCACGAACGTGACCGCCAACCTAGTCACGAGCAATTGGATGGGGGTGAGTATCGCCGATACGAGGATCGAGGGGTCGCTGATCAATCGGGCCGATATCGTTCTGGGTGATCACGACCGCCCCATTCGGGCGCTTGCCGTGGACGCATCTCTGGAAATGACTACTAATCCGCGTAGTAGCACCATCACGGGGGGATGTGATCCAGGCTGGAAAGATCATCCTGAATAACGGTGGTTATGAGGGCCTTGAAATCGGTGGAGCGACCATCGGCGGAAGTGTCATCAACTCCGGCACCATCCAAGCCACAACCAGTTCCCAGAGAGGCGGAGATGGTATTTACCTGCATGGCGCCACGGTGGGAGGGGATGTCTCCAATACCGGTGTGATCTCATTGGTCGGAGATGATTCCCTTGGTATTGCACTGGACCGGCGGGGCACGCAACTCACCAGTATTGGGGGCAAGATCCTCAACTCCGGGACGTTGTCGGTGACGGGTAAAGACGCTTGGGCCTTTGAGGTGGAAACCGAAACTACTCCTTTACGCATCGAAAACAGCGGCCTGCTTTCGGCAAATGGCGCTGGTGCGTCCGGCGTGGTGTTTTATGACGGTACCGTCGACTACATCCTCAATACAGGTGTCCTAGAAGCCAAAGGCGCCAACGCCAACGCTTTCGACTTCCGTGGTGCAAGCTTTGCGCAAAACAGCCCCATCGGCTCTCGCGGCATCGTCAACCGTGGCACTGTCAGCGCCGATGGCATTGCGATCAAGGTCGATGCTGGCAAGCAAACCTCCCCCTTCGAAATCAACCAGCAAGCCGGGGAAATCCGCAGCAACTCCGGCACCGCCATCGACGCGGCCAACCTGGCGAGCCTGAACTGGAGCGGCGGCAAAATCGTCGGTGATGTGCTCGGTGTCACGGCTGTGAACATCAACGGCCAGGCCGATTTTACCGGCGCGCGCATTGGCGGCCCGGTATCGGTCAACGCGGGTTCGTTGAACCTGTCCGGCGCCGGCACCACCATCACTGGCGACCTGAATGTAGCCAGCGGCGCCGGGGTTGATATGCGCCTGTCCAACAGCGTGGTGCCGACCACGCCTTACCTGACGATCAGCGGCGCCGCGAATTTTGCCCAGGCTTCGAAGGTGACCTTGAGCGCCAAGCCCGGTGATTTCACCGCAGCGCCCAGCGGCACCGAATACACCCTGCTGCAAGCCAGCAGCGTGCAAAACAACGGCCTGACGGTCGCCAGCAGCTCGTCGTTGCTCGATGTGCTCAGCTACTCGGCCGATGCGCAGACGGTCAAGGCCGTGGTGGGCTTGAAGCCAGACGAGCAGGTGCAAACCGACCTCGGCGGCGTGGGCGCCAGCACCTCGGTAGTCACCGCCGTGAACCTGCTGAAAAACGAAGTGCTGGGGCAACTGAGCCAGGACGACGCAGTGTTCCAGGCCGTGGCCAACGCCGGCAGCGCCCAGCAACTGGCGCAGATTGGCGAACAGCTCAAACCTGACGTAAACCGTGGCGCGCTGGACGTGGCCTTGTCCGGGCAGACCGTGATCAACGGCACGATCCTCAACCGCCTGGCCGGCCAGCGCGATGGCAGCGAACGCGGCGGTGTGTGGGTGCAAGGCCTGAGCAGCAACATGGACCAGGACGGTCGCGGTGGCGATAACGGTTACTCAGCCAACAGCAGCGGCGTGGCCGTCGGCGTGGACGGGCGTTTGAACGACAGCACCCGCGTGGGCGTGGCGTACAGCTACCTCAACTCCAACATCCACTCGGACCTGGGCAACAAGACTGAAGTGCAGGGCAACGCGCTGTCGCTGTATGGCAACTGGTCGCTGCAGAACTGGTTTGTCGATAGCAGCCTGAGCTACGGCGTCAACGACAACGACAGCAAGCGTCATATCACCGGCACTACAGCGAAGGGCAGCTACGACAGCCAGGCACTGTCGGCCAGTGTGGTGGGCGGTTACAGCTTCAAGGCGTCGGACAGCGTGCTGATCGAACCGCGTGTCGCCGCGCGTTACTCCAGCGTGCACATGGACAGCCTGCATGAGAAGGGCTCTTCGGCGGCGCTGAACACTGGTTCCCAACGTTACGAAGTCGGTGAGCTGGGCGCCGGCCTGCGTGTGGCAGGCAACCTGGCGCTGGGTGCCGGCACTCTGCAACCGGAAGCGACCGTGATGGCCTATCACGACCTGATGGGTGATCGCGTGGCGCAGACTTCCAGTTTTGTGAACGGCGGTTCGACGTTCAGCGTGACCGGCGCTTCGGTGGCGCGTGACAGCTATGAAGCCAGCGTGGGCGTGAACTACCAGGTCTCGGCGTTCAGCGTCGGCGCCAGCTACACCCGTCAGGCTCGCAGTGGATTTGATGCCGATGGCGTCATGCTCAAGGCCCGTTACGCGTTCTAAACCGTCCTGGTAGGAGCGAGCGTGTGTGGGAACTGGTAAGCCTGCTCCCACACAAGCCTGCTCCCACCAGTGCGAAACACCTTGAGAACCGCTCGCAACCCCGTAAAATGCCGCAGCACTTAATCAGGGATGAATTCGAAGATGCGCATTTTTGCCCTACTGCTGGCTCTTTCCTTTCTGGCCGGCTGCGCTTCCAAACCCCCGTACTACATCTCTCCAGCACCCGTGACCATTCCCAAGACCGCCACCTTCTGGGTCGATACCTTCGACGTCAACGTGGTGGGGCAGGGCCGAATTTTCATGTCGGACGCCAAAGTCCGCGAGCAACTGGGCGTCGACCTGGTCGACCGTCTGCTCAAGGCCAAGCGCTACGCCAGCAGCAAGCAGACCGCTGACTACCTGCTGGACGTGGATATCGTCTACGTGCGCCATCTCCTCGACTCCAAGGGCGGTATCACCAGCCTGGTGGTCGACGACAACACCATCCTGCAAAGCATCGACTTCGGCTACAAGGTCAAGGTCAAGAAAGCCGACGCCGAGGTGCTGCATTTTGCCCAGGATCGGGGTGGCCTGGTGCCCAATAACTGGGGCGGCCGGGTGCAGCAATGGAAGACCATTGGCGGGGTCCTGACCAATGAAGGCAACGCCAATATCGAGCGCCATTTCACCGGTGGCTTGAGCAATTACATCGTGCACGACCTGCGCGCCATACCCTCACGTTAATACCCCGGATTTATTCACCTAGGAGCACCCTGTGAAATCACTCTGCAAAATCCTGCTGTCCGGCCTTGCCGCCACGGCACTGCTGACCCTGGCCGGTTGCGCCACGGAAAGCTCCCGCGCACTGCCGATCGAAAAAGTCGCCAGCGCCAGCGTCGCCTACTCCGGCGTACGCGTGCCGATTGCCGTGGGCAAGTTCGATAACCGCTCCAGCTACATGCGCGGGATCTTCTCCGATGGCGTGGACCGCCTCGGTGGCCAGGCCAAGACCATCCTGATCACCCACTTGCAGCAGACCAACCGCTTCAGCGTGCTGGACCGCGACAACATGGGCGAAATCTCCCAGGAAGCGAAAATCAAGGGCACCGTCCAGAACCTCAAGGGTGCTGACTTCGTGGTGACCGGCGATGTGACCGAGTTCGGCCGCAAAGAAACCGGCGACCGCCAGTTGTTCGGCATTCTCGGGCGTGGCAAGACCCAGGTGGCCTACGCCAAGATCAACCTGAATATCGTCAACATCAGCACCTCCGAAGTGGTGTATTCCACCCAGGGCGCCGGTGAATACGCGCTGTCGAACCGTGAAGTCGTGGGCTTTGGCGGCACCGCCAGCTATGACTCCACCCTCAATGGCAAGGTCCTGGACCTGGCCATGCGCGAAGCGATCAACCGCCTGGTCGACGGTATCAACGCCGGCGCCTGGAACCCGCGTAACTGATTTAAGTGTTTTCAAGGAGCAGTACACGGATGAGCAAGGCAGTTAAGTTAGCGCTGATGCTGACAGCAACCGCGCTGGTTGCAGGGTGCCAGACGGCACCCAAGCCCCTGTATCAATGGGAAAGCTACCAGCCACAGGTTTACGAGTACTTCAAGGGCGAGCCCAAGGAAGCCCAGGTCGAAGCGCTGGAACGCGACCTGCAAAAGATCAACGCCAGTGGCCGCCAGGCCCCGCCGGGCTACCACGCCCACCTGGGCTTGCTGTACCTGAGCATGGGCAAGGATGACCAGATGGTGCAGCAGTTGCGCACCGAGAAGGCGCTGTTCCCCGAGTCTGCTGCCTACATGGACTTTTTGCTCAAGAACGCCAAGGCCCCAGAGGTGAAGAAATGAGCTTTTTGAAACTCACCGGCGCCTTGCTCGCCCTGGCCTTGCTGGGCGGTTGCGCAGCACCCAAGACCGTCGATTACTCGGCCTACAAGCAGGCGCGGCCGAAGTCGATCCTGGTGCTGCCACCGATCAACGAGTCCCCTGAAGTGCAGGCCTCCTACAGCCTGGTATCGCAGGTGACCTACCCGTTAGCGGAAGCCGGTTACTACGTGATGCCGATTGCCCTGGTGGACGAAACCTTCCGCCAGAACGGCCTGACCACCGCCAACGATATCCAGGGCGTGCCGCCGGGCAAGCTGCATGAGATCTTCGGCGCAGACGCGGCGCTGTACATCACCGTCAGCGAGTACGGCACCAAGTACATGCTGATCACCAGCGACACCTCCGTGACAGCCTCGGCCAAACTGGTCGACCTGCGCACCGGCACCACCCTGTGGACCGGCTCGGCACGGGCGTCCAGCGAGGAAGGCAACAACAACGGCGGCGGCCTGGTGGGCATGCTGATCACTGCGGCGGTCAAGCAAGTGATCAACAGCTCCACCGACGCGGCGCATCCGATTGCTGGTATCACCAGCGCGCGCCTGTTGTCGGCCGGGCAACGCACCGGGATCCTATACGGCCCGCGCTCGCCCAAGTACGGCTCGGACTGATCTGGACCAGTCACTGCCGATCCAATGTGGGAGCGGGCTTGCCCGCGATAGCGGTAGGTCAGTCACCGTATGTATTGACTCGCCCACCGCTATCGCAGGTCAAGCCAGCTCCCACACAGGTTGAGTGACCAGACGCTAACCCGAATCCCGACGCTCCTACGTCTGACCTTGTGAACGCATCATTCACACACGAGGTTCAGCCCATGTCCCATCCTCTTCTCCTCCTGCGCCCCGCTGCCCAGGGCTTTGCCGTGACCTTGCTGGTGGCACTTGCCGGGTGTGGGCTGTCATCCCGTGACGAGGCCAAGGCGCCCGAAGCGGCTGCCGTCCCCGAACTGCAAAGCGCGCCTGTCCAGGCTCAGGGCGCCATGCTCAAAAGAATGGCGATGCCGGCACCGATGGCCATGCATGACGCCGTGGCGATGGAGTACCGCGCCGAGCCGCGTGAGCAGTATCAAAACCTGCCGGACAACCCGGTGCACAGCGTTGCCGAAACCCCGGTCTCGACCTTCAGCGTCGATGTCGACACGGGCAGCTATGCCAATGTCAGGCGTTTCCTCAACCAAGGCCAGTTGCCACCCGAAGGTGCCGTGCGACTTGAGGAAATGGTCAATTACTTCCCCTACGACTACCCACTGCCGAGCGATGGCTCACCGTTCGGCGTGACCACCGAAGTCGCCGCCACCCCCTGGAACCCCAACACGCGCCTGCTGCGCGTCGGCATCAAGGCCTCCGAGCGTGCGGTGGCCGAATTGGCGCCGGCCAATCTGGTGTTCCTGGTGGATGTTTCCGGCTCCATGGACCGCCGCGAAGGCCTGCCGCTGGTGAAAAGCACCCTCAAGCTGCTGGTCGACCAACTGCGCGATCAGGACCGCGTGTCGCTGGTGGTGTATGCCGGCGAGTCGCGGGTGGTGCTCAAGCCCACCTCCGGGCGCGACAAGGCAAAAATCCGCAACGCCATCGAGCAACTGACCGCTGGCGGCTCCACGGCGGGCGCATCGGGCATCGAACTGGCCTATCAGATGGCCCGCGAAGGGTTTATCGACCAGGGTATCAACCGCATCCTGCTGGCCACCGACGGTGACTTCAACGTCGGCATCAGCGACTTCGACAGCCTCAAGCAGATGGCCGTGGACCAGCGCAAAAGCGGGGTATCCCTGACCACCCTGGGGTTTGGTGTGGACAACTACAACGAACACCTGATGGAACAACTGGCCGACGCGGGCGATGGCAACTACGCCTATATCGACAACCTGCGCGAAGCGCGCAAGGTACTGGTGGAGCAACTCAGCTCGACCCTGGCCGTGGTGGCGCGGGATGTAAAGCTGCAGGTGGAATTCAACCCGGCCCAGGTCAGCGAATATCGCCTGCTGGGCTATGAAAACCGCGCCTTGAAACGTGAGGATTTCAGCAATGACAAGGTGGACGCCGGCGAAATCGGTGCCGGGCATACCGTGACAGCGCTGTATGAAATCGTACCCAAGGGTTCAAAAGGCTGGCTGGAACCGCTGCGCTATACCCAGGCCAAGACTGGCGATGGCAATGCCACAGAACTGGCCATGTTGCGGGTACGCTACAAGCCGGCGGCGGGTGGCAGCAGTCGCCTGATCGAACACCCGATCAAGAGTGCTCAACACACGCCCAGCGACGACCTGCGCTTCTCGGCCGCCGTGGCCGCCTTCGCCCAACAGCTCAAGGGCGATGGCCGCTACACTGGCAGCATGAGCCTAAAAGACACCGCCGCCCTGGCCCGCTCGGCCCGCGGTGTTGATCCCTACGGCCTGCGTAATGAATTTGTACAGTTGGTGGAACTGGCCCAGAGCCTCAAACACTGATCTTGCACACGATACAGCTCTAATGTGGGAGCTGGCTTGCCCGGCTCCCACAGGTAATCTGCAGTGATCCATCGAAAGGAGTTCGCCACTTAACATGGCCGTACCAGATGATCCACCCAGCGACGAATCGCTGCTGGCCCGCTACCGCAGCGGCGATGCAGGCGCCTTCGAAATCCTTTATGCCCGGCACCGCCAGGGCCTTTACCGGTTTCTCGTGGGCCTCTGCAACAAGGCCGAACTGGCTGAGGAAATCTACCAGGACACCTGGCTCAGCCTGATCCGCAGCACTACCCAGCCACAAGGCCGCGCGAGTTTTCGTACCTGGCTGTTCCAGATTGCCCGCAACCGCCTGATCGACCATTGGCGCAAGCACGGCATCCACAACCCGCTGCACGACAGCTACGACGAACAACTGCACGCCCAGCCCGACGCCGGCTCCGGCCCCGAGCAGCAACTGAGCCTGAGCCGCGACCAGGGTCGTCTCGATGCAGCGTTGCAAGACCTGCCCGAAGACCAGCGCGAAGTGTTTATGCTGCGCCTGCACGGCGACCTGGAACTGCCGCAAATCGCCGCCCTGACCGGCAGCCCACTGGAAACGGTAAAAAGCCGCTTGCGTTACGCCCAGCAGAAATTGCGTCGGCTGCTGGCCGAGGAGGTACCCGTATGACTGACTCCCGACACCCCCAGGATCCGACTGACGAAGGGCTGATCCAGCACTTTCGCCAACACAGCGCCAGCGAGCCGCCTGCGTCCCTCGACGCCTTCATCCTCGCCGCCGCCCGCCGCGAAGCACCGGCTCCCGGGCCAAACCTGTGGCAACGCTGGCTGCAAGCTTGCCAACGACCACGCTGGCAGATGGCGTTTGCCACCGTGGCCGGGGTCGCACTGATGATTGGCGTGGTAATGCGCTCGCCAGTACCTGATATCGACCTGCCCGAAGCCGCCGAATATGCCGCTGCGCCACCGCCGCAGGCACTGTCTGCCCCCGCCGCCCCCGCGCCCATGGCCCGTATGGCGATGGCACCACAGGCTGACAGCGCGTCGGTCCAGGCCGAGATGGCGGCGGTCATGGCCGATGAGCCCGTGGCGAAAATGAGCAAGCAGATAGCCGCCAAACCGCAGTCTCTGGAGCAGGGGCTTGAGGAGATTGTGCATCTGCGCGAGGCGGGAGAGAGCAGGGCGGCGGATGAGAAACTGCTGGCGCTGCACAAGCGCTTTCCTGACGAAGACCTGCCCGCCCGGTTGGAGGCGTTGCAAAAGCGTTGAACCCGCGCCCATAAAAAAGCCCCAGGTCTTGCGACCTGGGGCTTTTCGTCTGTATCTGCGGCTCCCGGCGCGGTTTGAACTAAGAGCTACAGGCAGCGGTTTTATAGGCTGTCTTGATACGCCACGACTTGGTCTTTGAGCCAGCTGTGCAGGGAGGTTAATTGCGCCGAACGTTTAATCCCCAGTGGCCAGACCAGGTAGTAGCTCGAAGAATGCGCCGGTTCGATGTCGGTGAGTTTGACCAGCTCCCCACGTTGAATCAGTGAATGGGCGATCGAGCGGCGCGTCAATGCGACGCCGTGCCCGAGCCGTACCGCTTCGAGCAGCAAGGTGGAGTCGGTAAACTCCAGCGAGGCGTGAGGGCGCTGCCCCTCCACGCCTGCGGCGCACAGCCAGGTTGCCCAGCTTTCACTGGCGTGTAGCAGTGGCTGCTCGAGGATGGCGTGCGGCGTGTCTGGCAATACACCGTGGTTGAAGTCGCGAGCAGCGACCACCAGCAATGAGTCGCTCATCAGTGTTTCGCAATGCATATCGGGCCATTGGCCGTGACCGAAGCGGATTGCGCAATTGACCAGGCCCTGTTCTAAACCGGCGAACGCCATGGTCGATTCCAATTTCAGGCGCAACCCGGGATGGGCACTCATAAAACCGTGCAAGCGCGGCAATAACCAGTGCATGGCATAGGAGGGCAGCACTGACAGGGTCAGTTGCGGGAAATTGCTTCTCGCCAGAAACTTCTCTGTGACCCCGGCGATTTCACCCAGCGCCTGCCTGATCTGGTAGGCATAAATGCGCCCCTCTTCCGTCAACACCAGGGAACGTCCGCTGCGCATCACCAAGGTAATACCCAAATACTCTTCAAGAGAGCCAATCTGATGGCTGACGGCACTGTGGGTCACGTGCAGCTCAACGGCCGCCAAATTCACCTTGCCCAGCCGGGCCAAAGCCTCGAAGGCGCGCAATGCGGCGAGTGGAGGGAGCTTCAATAGGTGAATTCCTTTCACGGAAAAGTCTAATAATAGCCGCTATACGTGAAGCGAGCGAGATACCGATAATAGCGACGATTTAATTATTTAAATAATGTCATGCTAATAAAGCGGGAGTTGTTCGCCATGATCAATGAAATCCAGTCGTTTCTGAAAAACTACTTTGATGTACTGCAAACCCAGGACTTGAATCTGTTTGATCGGGTCTTTCATCGGGGTTGCGTGTTATATAGCGCACAAGACTCGACCGTGGTCGTCCGGTCTTTTGATGAGTACAGGGCCATGGTTCAAGGCCGTCAGTCGCCACAGGAAGGTGGTTTTCCAAAACTTGATGAAGTATTGATGATTGATGTGATGTCTGCGGAAATGGCCATCGTTAAAGTGCGTTTGCGCCTATTCAATAACGTCATGGTCGACTACTTGAACTTGATGAAAGTCGATGGCCAGTGGATGATCTTCGCAAAGCTCTTTCACAAGGCCGGTGAAGTGACAACTCAGTAAGCTAACGGCCAGATGAAAAATGAGAACAAACTTATGTAGTGCACTCTTCGCGTTGCCAGTTTACGCACTCCAACTTACAACGCAAAAGCGCTTTGCCTAGTTGGATATGGCCGGCAGAAGAGTCTTTGTGACAGCGCCCACAAAAAAGCCCCAGGTCTTGCGACCTGGGGCTTTTTCTCTGTATCTGGTGCACCCGGCGGGATTCGAACCCACGACCCCTGCCTTCGGAGGGCAGTACTCTATCCAGCTGAGCTACGGATGCTTGTGCGGGCGCCATCATACCCATGTCGACCTTGGGCGTCCATGCTGGTTTTTGGCCGTCTGCCGGTAGGATTCTGGAGCGGCGAGGCTCTGTACCGGGCGGTGTGCGTCCTTGGCGCTGAATCCGGCTGTTGTGCGCCTGTCAGAATAATTCGGCTAATGCGCCGTTTTCGTTCTTTTTTTCGAACAGACTATTGCCCTGCCCCCCCATTGATCCTAGGATTCGTTTGAGATTTCAAACGCTCTGTCTCCCGTGCGCGATGTTTCAGCTTGCGCCCAGTGACTGATTTCCCTGACGGCAGCCTTCGAGGCGCCTTTCAACAACTCTAATTTGCCCCGCGCGCGCGCGGTGCTGTTAAGGAAAGCCGACATGCAGCTTAAAGACACCCAGTTGTTCCGCCAGCAAGCCTTTATAGATGGCGCTTGGGTCGATGCGGACAACGGTCAAACGATCAAGGTCAACAACCCCGCGACTGGCGAGATCCTGGGCACCGTGCCGAAGATGGGCGCCGCCGAAACCCGTCGTGCCATCGAAGCCGCCGACAAGGCTTTGCCGGCCTGGCGCGCACTGACTGCCAAGGACCGTGCAAACAAGCTGCGTCGCTGGTTCGAGCTGATCATCGAGAACCAGGATGACCTGGCGCGTCTGATGACCCTGGAGCAGGGCAAGCCGCTGGCCGAAGCCAAGGGCGAAATCGTCTACGCCGCTTCGTTTATCGAGTGGTTCGCCGAAGAGGCCAAGCGTATCTACGGGGACGTGATCCCTGGCCATCAGCCAGACAAGCGCCTGATCGTGATGAAGCAGCCGATCGGCGTCACCGCCGCCATCACGCCGTGGAACTTCCCGGCCGCGATGATCACCCGTAAAGCCGGCCCGGCCCTGGCTGCCGGTTGCACCATGGTCCTCAAGCCTGCGTCGCAAACCCCGTTCTCGGCGTTTGCCCTGGCTGAGCTGGCCCAGCGTGCCGGGATTCCAAACGGCGTGTTCAGTGTGGTCTCCGGCAGCGCTGGCGATATCGGCAGCGAGCTGACCAGCAACCCGACCGTGCGTAAATTGTCCTTCACCGGCTCGACCGAAATCGGTCGCCAGTTGATGGCCGAATGCGCCAAGGACATCAAGAAAGTTTCCCTGGAACTGGGCGGCAACGCGCCGTTCATCGTGTTCGACGACGCCGACCTGGATAAGGCCGTCGAAGGCGCGATCATCTCCAAGTACCGCAACAACGGCCAGACGTGCGTGTGCGCCAACCGTCTGTACATCCAGGATTCGGTGTACGACGCGTTCGCGGAAAAACTCAAAGTGGCCGTAGCCAAATTGAAGATCGGCAACGGTCTGGAAGAAGGCACCACGACTGGCCCGCTGATCGACGAAAAAGCCGTGGCCAAGGTCCAGGAACACATCGCCGATGCCTTGAGCAAAGGTGCGACCCTGTTGGCGGGCGGTAAGGTTATGGAAGGCAACTTCTTCGAGCCGACTATCCTCACCAACGTGCCGAAAAACGCTGCCGTGGCCAAGGAAGAAACCTTCGGCCCGCTGGCGCCGTTGTTCCGCTTCAAAGACGAAGCCGAAGTGATCGCGATGTCTAACGACACCGAATTTGGCCTGGCCTCCTACTTCTATGCCCGCGACCTGGGCCGTGTGTTCCGTGTGGCCGAGGCCCTGGAATACGGCATGGTCGGCGTCAACACCGGGCTGATCTCCAACGAAGTGGCGCCGTTTGGTGGTATCAAGGCGTCGGGCCTGGGCCGTGAAGGCTCCAAGTACGGTATCGAGGATTACCTGGAAATCAAATACCTCTGCCTGGGTATCTAACCGGCAAGGTATCGCTGCAAACGCAAAGGGCACGAGAGCGCTGTCCCTTTGCGTGCTTCAAACCGTTATTCGAAGTGGCCGGGAAAGCTGTGGCAGTCGATCATCGCATGCTGCCGTAGTTGCCTCCCCGTCACGTATTCCTTGGACCACGCCACCCGATGAGTGGCGAATGAGGACTTTATGAGCAACAAGACCAACGCTTCCTTGATGAAACGCCGCGAAGCCGCTGTACCGCGCGGTGTTGGCCAGATTCACCCTATCTTCGCCGAATCCGCGAAGAACGCCACCGTGACTGACGTTGAAGGTCGCGAGTTTATCGACTTCGCCGGCGGCATCGCCGTACTGAACACCGGTCACCTGCACCCGAAAATCATCGCGGCCGTGACCGAGCAGTTGAGCAAGCTGACCCACACCTGCTTCCAGGTCCTGGCCTACGAGCCGTACGTGGAGCTGTGCGAAAAAGTTAACGCCAAGGTGCCAGGTGATTTCGCCAAGAAAACCCTGCTGGTCACCACCGGTTCCGAAGCCGTGGAAAACGCCGTGAAAATTGCGCGTGCCGCGACTGGCCGTGCCGGCGTGATCGCCTTCACCGGCGCTTACCACGGCCGCACCATGATGACCCTGGGCCTGACCGGCAAGGTCGTGCCGTACTCCGCTGGCATGGGCCTGATGCCAGGCGGTATCTTCCGTGCGCTGTACCCGAATGAGTTGCACGGCGTGAGCATCGACGACTCCATCGCCAGCATCGAACGCATCTTCAAGAACGATGCCGAGCCGCGTGATATCGCTGCCATCATCATCGAGCCGGTACAGGGCGAGGGCGGTTTCTATGTCGCGCCTAAAGCCTTCATGAAGCGCCTGCGCGAACTGTGCGACAAGCACGGCATCCTGCTGATCGCCGACGAAGTGCAAACCGGTGCCGGCCGTACCGGGACCTTCTTTGCCATGGAGCAGATGGGCGTTGCTGCCGACCTGACCACCTTTGCCAAATCCATCGCGGGCGGCTTCCCGTTGGCTGGCGTGTGCGGCAAGGCCGAATACATGGACGCCATTGCCCCAGGTGGCCTGGGTGGCACCTATGCCGGTAGCCCGATCGCGTGCGCCGCGGCCCTGGCCGTGATGGAAGTGTTCGAAGAAGAGCATCTGCTGGACCGCTGCAAGGCTGTTGGCGAGCGTCTGGTCACTGGCCTGAAAGCCATCCAGGCCAAGTACCCGGTGATCGGCGAAGTGCGTGCCCTGGGCGCGATGATCGCGGTCGAGCTGTTCGAGGACGGCGACAGCCACAAGCCGAACGCTGCTGCGGTGGCCGCAGTGGTTGCCAAGGCGCGTGACAAGGGCCTGATCCTGCTGTCGTGCGGCACCTACGGCAACGTGTTGCGCGTGCTGGTCCCGCTGACCTCGCCGGACGAGCAGTTGGACAAAGGTTTGGCGATCATCGAAGAGTGCTTCTCCGAGCTGTAAGCGCAGGTTGGCTGGATCGAAAAAACCCGCTTCGGCGGGTTTTTTTGTGGGCTATGCACCTATTCAGGCCTTGTTCCTTGTACGCAGGTGCTTCCTTTGTCTAATGTGCAGGGATTGCCGATGGAGCGTGCTGCATGACTGCTGTTGATTTACCTGCTGTGCCCCGTGTGCTGATTGCCGAGCCCGACCCCTGGTCGCGGGATCTGCTCAAGCAGGTGTTGTTGAATGTGCGCTGCGACGCGCGGCTGGATGTGTGCGCCGACGGGCAGCACGCCGCCGAGCTGCTGCGAGACAAACCCTACGATTTGATCATTGCCGATTGGGAGCTGCCGGGCGTTGACGGCCTGAGCCTGTTGCGCAGTGTGCGTCAGCGTCGGCGGGTGCCCGTGTTGCCGTTTATCCTGCTCAGTACACGCAATGACGGCGCCAGCGTGCGCGAGGCACTGCCGCTGGCGCCCACCGCCTACCTGACCAAGCCACTGAACATGGAGGGTCTTACGCAACGCCTGCAGGATTTGTTGCTCAACGAAGGCGAAACGGTGTATTGCGAGCCCCCCGTCCTGGCGGCGGGCATGTCCTTGCCGGTGTTCCTGGAGCAGCGTCGCGAGCTGTCGGACGGCGCGCCGCTGCGGGTTGACGTCAAGGCGGCTGTGCAACGCAGCCTCACGCCGCAGGGGCTGGATCTCGAGCAGTTGGAAGAGCAGGTCAAGGTTGATCCACAGATCACCGCGGTGCTGATCGCCGCCGCCAACAGCGCCGGCCAGCACGGCACACCGGTGCAGACCCTGTCCATGGCGCTGCACAAACTGGCCGCCGGGCAGAGCATGAACCTGATCCTCGGCCTGGCCCTCAAGCACAACGTGATCCTCAGCGATGCCAGCCTGATGGAATACGCTGAGCGTTATTGGCAGTTGTCCCAGCGGACTGCGCAATACGGTCGTTCACTGGCGCGCATGCTCGATCTTGAACACGAACGCTGTTACAGCGCCGGTATTCTCCATCGGTTGGGCGACCTGGCCCTGCTGCGCAGCTTGCAGGAGTGGCGCCAGGGCGGTGGTGAGCTGGATGAGGCGTTGATTGGCGAGTCATTGTCCACCTTTGGCGCCAGCTATGGCTCGGCGCTGCGCACGCGTTGGCGCTTGCCCCTGGAGCTGCGCCAACTGATCGCGGCGACCTACTCCCTGGAAGGCGGGGTGTATTCCCGTGAGGCGCTGGTGATGAACATCGCGGCGCAACTGGCAGGGCTGACCGAGCATGAAGGGGTCGAGGCGTTGGCCAAGGGCAAGACGGCGAGGTTGCTCAAGGTCGGGTTTGCAGAGCTGACGCGTATCCGCAAGCCTGGGTAGGCGCTGTGTCCGCCAGCAACAATGCTGAATGTGCCGCCGCCATCGTAGCCTCGCTAAAGCTCGACAACTCCCACATTTGATTTGTGGTGTGTCCAGAACTCCCAGCCTGGTCGAGCTCCCCTGTGGGAGCGGGCTTGCCCGCGATGGCGGTGGTCCAGGCGCTATTGTTTAGCGCCGTGAAAGGGCAGGCATTCAGCCGACAATCACCCGGTTCTTGCCCTGGCGCTTGGCTTCATACATGGCCGCATCAGCCCGGGCGAACAGGCTATCAAGGCTTGCATCTGCGGCGGTGAGGCTGGCCAGGCCCTGGCTGACGGTCACGCCATAAAGCCGGCCGTCATGGCTGAACTCCAGTTGGCGCACTTCCTGCCCCAGGCGTTCGGCGACCTGCATGGCCCTTTCCGGTTCGCATCCTGGCAGCACCGCAGCAAATTCTTCGCCGCCAATGCGCCCGAACAGGTCGCCACGGCGCAATACCCCGCGGCCGCTCTCGGCGATACGCAATAACACCTGATCGCCCTCCAGGTGGCCGTAGGTGTCGTTGATGGCCTTGAAGTTATCTATATCCAGCAACAGGAAGGCCAGGGGCAGGCCTTGGGTGCAGGCACGTTCGAATTCGTGATGGGCGCACTCGAAGAAATGGCGACGGTTGCTGCTGCGGGTTAGCACGTCGGTGGTGGCCAGGCGCTGCAGCTCGAGTTCCAGGTGCTTTTTTTCGGTGATGTCCTCAGCGATGCCCACCACAATCAACGGTTTCCCTGGGGTGGCCTGTTGGTTGGTGAAGCACTTGTCGCTGAGCCAGCGGATCTGCCCGTCTGCGGTGATGATGCGGTACTGGCGATTCTCGACCGCCCCCAGCTCCAGCACCTGGGCCAGGCTGTGCTCGGCGTAATGCTGGTCTTCGGGGTGGATGCTGTCGCGCCAGCCACGGTGCTCGGCCAACAGTAGGCTGGCCGAGCGCCCGAAGATGCGCTCATAGGCCGGGCTTACGTACAGCACGCGGCGGGTCTCCCACTCGATGGCCCAGAGCACGGCGTTCACACTGACCAGCAGCGAGCTCAACAGCTGTTCACGCTGGCTCAGACGCTCCACTTCGCCCTGGGCATGCATCAACGCCAGCAAGGTAGCGGCAGCCGGCCGGGACGTATCCGTTGAGTCAGGCGTGGTGGGGATCGGGGAGTCCGTTTCGTGGACCATCGGCACAATTCTCTCTGGACATGCCGCAGCATTGAACAGCAGTCAAAACAAGGCCCGCCAGGATGGCGAAGTGTTGTTTGAGAGAGGGGAATTGCAGCTAAGTTCCGTTATCAGTCGCGATTGAGAGGGAATGTTCGGTGACTGTGAAATGGCGCCAAAAAACTGTGGAGCCGGTAAGGACTGGGTGTCCTCCCGGCTCCTGCAACACCTAGGCGTTTGCGGGGCGCAACGAGTAGGTTTTCAACTGGTGGGCAAAGTCGCGCAGGGATTGGATCCCGCTGGCCTCGGCCTCGTGCACCCACTCCTTGATGGCCGCGAGCATGTCATGCCCGTTGCTGCTGGTCTTGAGCCAGATCTGTTGCAGCGCCAGGCGCTTTTCGTAGATCACCTTCAAGGCCTGGCTGTGCTCCAGCATGCTCTGGATGCGCACATGGTGACGCTCATCCAGCAGGCTGGTTTCCCGTGACAGCAGGCGCTTGGCCCGGTGGAACTGGTGGCGTACCGAATGATCGACCTTCTCCAGTTCTTGCTTGACCAGCGGCGCAATCACCAACTTGCGGTACTGGGCCATGATCTGGAAGCGGTTGTTGAGGATCGCCATGGCGGTGTCCATGTCCAGGTGGCCCTTGCCTTCCACCCGATGGGCAATCGGCGCCACGCGCTGCACCTTGGCCAGGCGCAGGAAGCTGAACACTTGGATCCAGGCCCAGCCCAGGTCGAATTCCCACTTCTTCACCGACAGTTTGGCGGAGTTGGGGTAGGTGTGATGATTGTTATGCAGCTCTTCGCCACCGACGATGATGCCCCACGGCACCAGGTTGGTCGCCGCGTCGCGGCATTCGAAGTTGCGATAACCGATGGCATGCCCCAGGCCGTTGATCACACCGGCGGCCCAGAACGGGATCCACATCATCTGGATCGCCCAGATGGTGATGCCGATGGTGCCGAACAGCAGCACGTCGATAACGCCCATGAGGGCCACGCCCAGCAGCGGATAGCGGGTATAGAGCTTGCGTTCGATCCAGTCGTCCGGGCAGTTCTTGCCGTAGATGCGCAGGGTCTCGGGGTTTTCCGCCTCGGCGCGGTACAACTCGGCTCCTTTGCGCAGGACCGTGGACAGGCCCTTGATCACCGGGCTGTGGGGATCGTCGACGGTTTCGCACTTGGCGTGGTGTTTGCGGTGGATAGCGGTCCATTCGCGGGTATTCTGCGCCGTGGTCAACCACAGCCAGAAGCGGAAGAAGTGTTTCAGGCCAGCATTGAGCTCCAGGGAGCGGTGGGCTGAATAGCGGTGTAGATAGACCGTGACACCGATAATGGTCACGTGGGTCATCAACAGAGTGACTGCCACCAGTTGCCAGGCTGACAAGTCAAGAAAACCGTTGTACCACATAGGCTGTATGGCCCTCAGATAAAGATAAGAACAGCTGACGCATTATCACTTAGCCTACAGATAAAACCAGTCACCCTTTCAGATAGGAGTGACGAGATGTTACTTGTCCTATAATCCGCAGATTCTGTAAGGCGATTCTGTTTTTTAGTAAGGATTACTAGTCATATGCTGCTTTCATACCGAGGTGCCCTGCGTGCAGGGCTGGTGTACTTGTTGCTTTCGGTCTTGTGGATACAGCTCAGTCAGCAGGTATTTATCAATTTTATTGATGAACCCAAGGAAATGATTCACTGGCAGATACTGCGCGGCTACCTGTGGGTGACCCTCAGCGCCCTGTTTATTTTCCTGTTGTGCGCCCGCAGCGCCCGCAACCATCGCATCCAGCAACCCTTGACGGAAAACCGCGAGCGCCTGCGCCAGGCGGCGGCGGTGTTCGATTGCACCCGCGAAGGGGTGCTGGTCACCGACGCCCGCGGGCAGATAGTCCACGTCAACCGCGCGTTTATTGAAATCACCGGTTACCAGGTGGAAGACGTGATGGGCCGCCAGCCGAGCCTGTTCAAGTCCGGGCGCCATTCGCCGGACTTTTATGAGCAGATGTTTCGCGCGCTCAACCAAGAGGGCGAGTGGAGCGGCGAGATCTGGAACCGGCGTAAAAGCGGGGAAATTTATCCACAGTGGCAAACCATCCGTGTCATCCATGATGACCAGGGCCAGGTCAGCCATTACGTGGCGGTGTTTTCTGACATCAGTGCCATCAAGCACTCCGAGCACGAACTGGCGCACCTGGCCCACCACGACCCGTTGACCGACCTGCCCAACCGCCTGCTGTTCACCGACCGCGCCGAGCAGGCGCTGGCCTCGGCGCAGATTCACAAGCGTGGCTGTGCGCTGTTGATGCTGGATCTGGACCACTTCAAGATCATCAACGACAGCCTGGGTCATAACGTCGGCGACCAGTTGCTCAAGGCCGTGGGCGAGCGCCTGCAGGGCTTGTTCGGTCCCGGCGTGACTTTGGCGCGCCTGGGTGGCGATGAGTTCGCGGTGCTGGCGGAAAGTTGTCCACAGGTGGTCCAGGCGGCCGCCCTGGCCCAGCGCATCATTGACGGCATGAAGCAGCCGTTCGTGTTCAACGGCCACCAGCTGTTTGTCAGCGTCAGTATTGGCATCAGCCTGTTCCCCAGCGATGCCCTGAGTGCCGAACAGTTGCTGCGCAACGCCGACTCCGCGTTGTTCAAGGCCAAGAGTTCCGGGCGCGAAGGCTACGCCCTGTACACCGAGGAACTGACCGCCCACGCCCAGCACCGGATCGAGATCGGCAATGAGCTGCGTCGCGCCCTCGATCAGCAAGAGCTGCGGGTCTACTACCAGCCGGTCCACGACCTGCAAACCAGCCGGATGATTGGTGTGGAAGCCCTGGTGCGCTGGCAGCACCCGCTGCGCGGCCTGGTGTCACCGGCAGAATTTATCCCGATTGCCGAACGCACCGGGTTGATCGCCGAGATTGACGGCTGGGTCATGGAGCAGGCCTGTCGCCAGATGTGCCAGTGGCTGGCAGACGGCAAGAACCTGTCCTTTATGGCGGTCAATATCTCCAGCCGCCTGTTTGCCCGCCACGAATTGTACGAGCAGGTGGCCAAGGTGCTGCACGACACCGGCCTGGACCCGGCGAAGCTGGAACTGGAAGTCACCGAAAGCGCAGTGATGGACGACCCGGAAGTGGCCCTGGAACAACTGCACCGCCTGCGCGAACTGGGCCTGAGCCTGGCCATCGACGACTTCGGCACTGGCTATTCGTCACTGCTGCGCCTCAAGCGGTTGCCGGTGCAGAAGCTGAAAATCGACCAGGGCTTCGTCGCCGGCCTGCCGTGGGATGAAGACGATGCGGCGATTGTGCGGGTGGTCATCGCCCTGGCGCAGAGCATGGGTATGCAGGTGCAAGCCGAGGGTATCGAGCAGATGGAACAGGCACGGTTCCTGTTGAATCACCAATGCGACCTGGGCCAGGGCTACTGGTTTGGCCGGCCGATGCTGGCGGCAGAGATTGATTGGGCCCTGGCCCCCGCCATCCACTAACCCCACCCTCCGGGGTTGGAATGCAATAAAAAATGTGGGAGCGGGCTTGCCCGCGATAGCGGTGTATCAGTGCCAGATTTACTGGCTGACACTCCGTCATCGCGGGCAAGCCCGCTCCCACATTTTTATCTGCGCACGCCTTAACGTCGTGTCCTGCCTGAAAATTCTTTCTGGTTATATAAACATTCTTAAATAGTATTTTTAAGAATATCAGCGCTTATCTACTATCGCTCTCACGCCGCAAGCAGTGCCGCCACTGCCAGGCACTTCTCATTTCAGGAGCACGACCATGAGCGCATCTCTACGCAGCGTCGACGGCCAGGACGAAGCAGCCATTTTGCGCGAGATCCAAAGCGCATTGCGTGACCTGCGTTTCGGCGCAGTGGAAATCACCGTACACAACGCCCAAGTGGTGCAGATCGAACGTAAAGAGAAATTCCGCTTGCAGAGCCCGGGCAACAAAACGAGCTGAGCCAAGACGGCGCTTCGATTGCAGGACCCGTACTTATAAGAAAAGCCAACACCCAAGAATTTCAGGAGCTTGTCTATGTCGTCGATTCGCCGTTACGCCCTGGCCGCCCTCGCCAGCGCCGTGTTTGCCGGTTCCGCAGTGGCCAAGGATTACGAGCTGCTTAACGTTTCCTACGATCCGACCCGTGAGCTGTACCAGGAGTACAACGCCGAATTCACCAGTTTCTGGAAAAAGGCGCACCCTGGCGACAACGTCAAGATCCAGCAATCCCACGGTGGTTCGGGCAAGCAGGGCCGGGCGGTGATCGACGGCCTGCGCGCCGACGTGGTGACCCTGGCCCTGGCCGGCGACATCGACGAAATCGCCAAGCTGGGCAAGACCCTGCCAGAGAACTGGCAGACCCGCCTGCCTGAAGCCAGCACGCCATACACCTCGACCATCGTGTTCCTGGTGCGCAAGGGCAACCCCAAGGGCATCAAGGACTGGGGCGACTTGATCAAGAACGACGTCTCGGTGATCACGCCGAACCCGAAAACCTCCGGCGGCGCCCGCTGGAACTTCCTCGCCGCCTGGGCCTATGGCCTCAAGGCCGGTGGCAGCGAAGCCAAGGCCCAGGAGTACGTGAAAGCGCTGTTCAAGCACGTGCCGATCCTCGACACCGGTGCGCGCGGTTCGACCATCACCTTCGTCAACAACGGTCAGGGTGACGTGTTGCTGGCCTGGGAAAACGAAGCGTTCCTGGCCCTCAAGGAAGATGGCGGCGCTGACAAGTTCGACATCATCGTGCCGTCCCTGTCGATCCTCGCCGAGCCACCCGTGGCCGTGGTCGACAAGAACGCCGAGAAAAAGGGCAACACCGAAATCGCTACGGCGTACCTCAACCACCTGTACAGCCCGGCTGGCCAGGAAATCGCGGCGAAGAACTTCTACCGCCCGCGTGACAAGGATGTGGCCGCCAAGTACGCCCAGCAGTTCCCGAAACTGGAGCTGGTGACTATCGACAAAGACTTCGGCGGCTGGAAAACTGCCCAACCGAAATTCTTCAACGACGGTGGCGTGTTCGACCAGATCTACACTGCCCAATAACCAACACGGCCTCCCTGTGGAATGCGGCTTGTGTGGGAGCGGGCTTGCTCGCGAAAGCGGTATGTCAGTCACTAAATGCGTTGACTGGCACACCGCTTTCGCGAGTAAGCCCGCTCCCACATGAGTTCGTTCCTGCAGTGGTATTGAACTGTTAACCAAGGACTTTTATGTCGCGTCGTATCTCCCCCGTCATACCCGGCTTCGGGCTGACGCTGGGCTACACCTTGGTGTACCTCAGCCTGATTGTGCTCATACCGCTGGCGGCCATGTTCGTCCACGCCGCCCAACTCACCTGGGATCAGTTCTGGGCCATCATCTCGGCGCCGCGGGTCTGGGCAGCCTTGAAGTTGAGCTTCAGTACCGCCCTGTATGCCGCGCTGATCAACGGCGTGATCGGTACGCTGCTGGCGTGGGTGCTGGTGCGCTACACCTTCCCTGGGCGCAAGATCATCGACGCGATGATCGACCTGCCGTTTGCCCTGCCCACCGCCGTGGCCGGTATTGCGCTGACTGCGCTGTACGCGCCGTCCGGCCTGGTCGGCCAGTTCGCCACCGACATGGGCTTCAAGATCGCCTACACCCCGCTGGGCATCACCCTGGCCCTGACCTTCGTCACGCTGCCTTTCGTGGTGCGTACGGTGCAGCCGGTGCTGGCCGATATCCCCCGGGAAATCGAAGAAGCCGCCGCCTGCCTGGGCGCCAAGCCCTGGCAGGTGTTTCGCTACATCCTCGTGCCGGCGCTGCTGCCGGCCTGGCTGACCGGGTTCGCCCTGGCGTTCGCCCGAGGTGTGGGTGAGTACGGTTCGGTGATTTTCATCGCCGGCAACATGCCGATGAAAACCGAGATCCTGCCGCTGCTGATCATGGTCAAGCTCGACCAATACGACTACACCGGCGCTACCTCCATCGGCGTGCTGATGCTGGTGGTTTCCTTTGTCCTGCTGCTGCTGATCAACTTGTTGCAGCGGCGCATCGAACACCCATAAGGAGGCGCGGAACATGTCCCAATCGTCTATTTCCGCCGCGTCTTCGGCCAACGCTGCCCGCCGTGGCAGTGCGGTGTCGCGACGCATCCTGATCGGCCTTGGCTGGCTGATCTTCGCTTTATTTCTGCTGTTGCCGCTGTTTATCGTGGTGTCCCAGGGCCTCAAGCTCGGCCTGGGCGCGTTCTTCGCCGCGATCTTCGAGCCGGACGCGCTGTCGGCCTTGAAGCTGACGGTGATTGCGGTGCTGATTTCGGTGCCGCTCAACCTGGTATTCGGCGTCAGTGCGGCCTGGTGCGTGAGCAAGTACTCATTCCGTGGCAAAAGCATGCTGGTGACCCTGATCGACCTGCCGTTCTCGGTCTCGCCGGTAATCGCCGGTCTGGTCTATGTGCTGATGTTCGGTGCCCAGGGGTTCTTCGGCCCGTGGCTGCAGGATCACGATATCCAGATCGTCTTCGCCTTGCCGGGCATCGTGCTGGCGACGATCTTCGTCACCGTGCCGTTCGTGGCCCGTGAACTGATCCCGCTGATGCAGGAGCAGGGCACCCAGGAAGAAGAGGCTGCGCGCCTGCTGGGCGCCAATGGCTGGCAGATGTTCTGGCATGTCACCGTGCCCAACATCAAGTGGGGCCTGATCTACGGCGTGGTGCTGTGTACCGCGCGGGCGATGGGTGAGTTTGGCGCGGTGTCGGTGGTGTCCGGGCACATTCGCGGCGTGACCAACACCCTGCCGCTGCACGTCGAGATTCTCTACAACGAATACAACCACGTCGCCGCGTTTGCGGTGGCGAGTCTGTTGCTGATCCTGGCGCTCTTCATCCTGCTGCTCAAGCAGTGGAGCGAGAACCGTATTAACCGCCTGCGCGCCGGTGCGGCTGAGGAATAAGTCATGTCGATCGAAGTCCGTAACGTCAGCAAGAACTTCAACGCCTTCAAGGCCCTGGACAGCATCAACCTGGATATCCAGAGTGGCGAGCTGGTGGCTTTGCTTGGCCCCTCCGGCTGCGGCAAGACCACCTTGCTGCGCATCATTGCCGGCCTGGAAACCCCGGATGCCGGCAGCATCGTGTTCCACGGTGAAGACGTGTCCGGCCACGATGTGCGTGATCGCAACGTCGGCTTTGTGTTCCAGCACTACGCGCTGTTCCGCCATATGACCGTGTTCGACAACGTCGCCTTCGGCCTGCGCATGAAGCCGAAGAACCAGCGCCCGAACGAAACCCAGATCGCCGCCAAGGTCCACGAACTGCTGAACATGGTGCAACTGGACTGGCTGTCGGACCGCTACCCGGAACAACTCTCCGGCGGCCAGCGCCAGCGGATCGCCCTGGCCCGTGCCCTGGCGGTGGAGCCCAAGGTACTGCTGCTCGACGAGCCTTTCGGTGCCCTGGACGCCAAGGTCCGTAAAGAGCTGCGCCGCTGGCTGGCACGCCTGCACGAGGACATCAACCTGACCTCGGTGTTCGTGACCCACGACCAGGAAGAAGCCATGGAAGTTGCCGACCGGATCGTGGTGATGAACAAGGGCGTGATCGAGCAGATCGGCTCACCGGGCGACGTCTACGAAAACCCGGCCAGCGATTTCGTCTATCACTTCCTCGGCGACTCCAACCGCCTGCACCTGGGTGCAGACCAGCACCTGCTGTTCCGCCCCCACGAAGTGTCGTTGTCACGCCATGAACTGGAAGGCCACCATGCCGCGCAAGTGCGCGACATCCGCCCGCTGGGCGCCACCACGCGGGTCACGCTGAAGGTCGAAGGCCAGAGCGAACTGATCGAAGCGGAAGTGGTGAAGGATCACGACAGCCTGACCGGGCTGGCGCGGGGCGAGACGTTGTTCTTCAAGCCCAAGGTCTGGCAAAAGGCTTAAAAAATTGCAAAAAATCTGTGGGAGCGGGCTTGCTCGCGAACGCGCAGTGTCAGTCACTGGATGTACCGACTGAACCACCGCTTTCGCGAGCAAGCCCGCTCCCACATTTGGATTACCGGTGCTTCTCAGACCGTGGCGTTCTTGTGACGCGCGCGCACCGGCCCCGCCCGCTCTTCAATCTGCCGCTTGAGCTCATGGCGCAACCCCAGCAGAAACGCCAGCTCCGCCACCACAAACAACGGCCCCACGATCAGCCCGGACACGTCATCGACGAACGCAGGCTTGCGCCCCTCGTAGTAGTGGCCGACAAACTGGATCACCCAGCCCAGCACAAACAGGCCGATACCACTGCTGAGCCACACCAGCGTGCTTTGCGCCGCCAGCACATGCCCGGCCCACACCGACAGGCCCATCAGCACGCTCATCAACACCCCCAGCGCCAGTTCCAGGCGCAGGTAGAACCCCGCAGAAAACAGTGCCAGCAGCACCGCCGGTGACAGCCACAGGCCGGCCACTTGCCATTCGGGGCGTGACAGCAGCACGGCGACGGCCACCACGATCATGGGGATGCCGATAAAGTGGCTGGCGATGTTGCGGGGGTCGCGGTGGTAGGCGGCGTATTGGCTCAGATGGTCGACGAGGCTTTTCATTGTTATTCCTCCTGTAGGATGCTTGATCATGCCCTGTAGGACTGCGACAAACTGTCAACTGGGCGACAATCTTTGGAGTTCTCATGGACGCAGAGTCTTGGCATGGGCGCCTGTCCAGCGGCCACTGGTACCGCCATCTGCCTGCTCCCTTGCAGCATAGCTTGCTGGCCAACGCCCGCGTGCGGCAGCTGGCGGCGGGGCAGGTGCTGTTCAAGCGCGGCGACCCACCGTGCGGCTTGTATGCGGTGCTCGATGGCAGCCTGCGCATCAGCGCGGTGAACGAGCAGGGCAAGGAAGCGTTGTTGAGCCTGGCGCAAGCGCCTTTCTGGTTTGGCGAAATCGCCGTGTTCGACGGTCTGCCACGCACCCACGACGCTTGTGCGGTCGGGCCTTGCACGCTGTTGCAGGTCCCGCAGTCGGCGATCCTGCACTTGCTTGCGCAAAGCCCGGCCTATTGGCGGGACATGGCCTTGCTGATGAGCCAGAAGTTGCGGCTGACCTTTATCAATATCGAGCAGTTGAGCCTTGCGCCCGCGTCGGTGCGGGTGGCCCATCGGTTGTGGATGATTGCCGAGGGTTATGGCGAGATCGACGGCTCGCGGCGTGTGGTGCAATTGGCGCAGGAGGATTTGGCGGCGATGCTGGGTGTGTCGCGCCAGACCACCAATGCGCTGCTCAAGGCGTTGCAAGAGCAGGGCGTTGTGCGGTTGGGGTATGGGGAGATTGAGATACTCGATGCCCAGCGGTTGCGGGAGATGGCGCAGGGGTAGGCAGTGCCTGTAGCGGCCCTTTCGCGAGCAAGCCCGCTCCCACAACCGACCACATTCCAAACAATGTACTCGGTCAAATGTGGGAGCGGGCTTGCTCGCGAAAGGGCCCTCCCAGGCACTAAATAACCTAAGCCCGGCTGGCTCGACGCCAGATCATGGATCTCCCAGGATCCCTGCCCAAGTCATACAACTGCCAGGTCGCCGGCCCCAAGGGCCCGGGGATGTACACCGCCTTCCACTGCCCCTGGCGAATCGCCCGGCGCCCGAACAGCTCCCAACCGGTGACGGTGTGTTCATCGTGCACCTGGCGCGCTACGACTTCTAGCCAGGGACGGTGGCGCTGCGGTAGGTGGCCGGGCTGAAGACCCGGGTCACCACCAGCATCGCGATCACCGTCACGGCCAGCACCACCCAGGCGCTGACAAAACTGCCGGTGAGTTCGCGCAGCCAACCGGTCATCCATGGCGACACAGCATTGATCAGAAAACCCACGCCCTGCACGAATGCCGCCAGTTGCCCGGCTTCCCGTGGGTCGCGGCGATGGTCCAGGGTCAACAGCAGGCTCAGGGCAAAGCACGCCCCCAGGCCGAAGCCGATCAGCGCCACCCACAGGTGCGGGTATTGCAGCGGCGCCAGCAGCAGGCCGAGGTAGCCCACGGTCTGGGCCAGCAGGCTGATGGTCAGCAAGGGCCTGCGGTCGATACCGCGTTGCGCCAGCGCCGGCATCAACAGCGCGGCGATCACCTGGAAAATCGTCATGAACGCCAGCAGCGAGCCGCTGGGCAGCACGCCCCAACCCAGTTGCTGGTAGTACGCCGGCAGCCACGCCACCATGCTCATGTACCCGCAATTCACCAGGCCGAAATACAGCGCCAGCAACCAGGCACGGCAATTGCGCAGGCCCTTGAGCGGCGCCGTCGCCTGCAGGTTTTTCGCCGCGCCCAACGGCAGCCATGCCCACAGCAGCAACGCGCCGAGCGCCGGCAGCAGCCAGATGCCGAGGCCGGCCTGCCAGTGCTGGAAATGGCTGGCCACCAGCGGGCTGAGCAGCGCCGCCAAGCCACCGCCCCCCATCAACGAGGCCGAATACACCCCCATCGCCAGCGGCACCCGGTGGTGGAACTGGCGCTTGATCATCGCCGGCACCAGCGCCTGGATCAGCGCCACCCCGGCCCCGCCCAGCAAGGCCGTGGCCAGCAGCGCCGGTGCCTGGCCCAGCAGCCAGCGCGCCAGGCACGCCAGCAGGATCATCATCAAGCCCAGGGCAATCCCGCGCCGCTCGCCCAACTGCGCTTCGACGCGGATGCCCACCAGCGCCACCAAACCCATGCACACCACCGGCAGGCTGGTGAGCAGGGCACTGCTCTGGAAACTCAGGCCGGTGGCCAGGCGGATTTCCCCGAGCAACGGGCTGATAGAGCTGAGGATCGGCCGCAGGTTGAGGCCCAGCACGACCAGCAGGCCCCAGCCGGCGAGGGATTTATTCAGGGGCATGCAGGGTCTTCCATTGGCGGTAAAGGGCTTGCATGGCCGGCACAGGCAGGTGCTCGACGGGCAGTTGCTGGGCGGTCAATGGCAGGCTCATCTGTTGGTAAATCGCTGCGGTCGACAGGCCAAAAGGTGCCGCCATTTCATTGCTCGCGGCAAACACCACGCGGGACACGCCGCACAGGTACATCGCGCCCAGGCACATCGGGCACGGCTGGCCGCTGGCGTAGATCACACAGCCTTCAAGGCGCGTACCGAGCTGTTGGCTGGCGCGGCGCATGGCGAGCATCTCGGCATGGGCGGTGGGGTCCTGGTCGAGGTGGATCTGGTTGACCGCTTCCACCAGCACTGCGCCGTCCTTGACCAGGACGGCGCCAAACGGCCGTCCACCCTGGGCCACGTTGTCCTGCGCCAGGGCCACGGCGCGCTGCAGCCAGGCTTGATCGCTCTGTGAACTCATTGCGCACCGGCTGCTTGCAGGCGTTGGGCGATGGCGACCTGACCACGTTTTTGCGCCTGTTGCAGTGGGCTGACGCCGTCGCGGTCGGGCAGGTTCACGTCGGCGCCGGCAGCGATCAGCATGGCGACGATTTGCTGATGCGGCGGCCCGCCGTCCGAGAGCACGATGGCTTCCATCAGGCCGGTCCAGCCCAGGCGGTTGACGTGGTTGACGTCGACTCCAGCGTCGATCAGCAGGCGCACGGTTTGCACGTGCCCGCGCTCACAGGCAGGAATGAGGGCGGTGCCACCGTAGCGATTGGTGCTCTTGAGATCGGCGCCATGGGCCAGGGTCATGGCCAGGATCTGATCGTGGCCGCTGGCGCCGGCCAGCAGGTAGGGGCTGTCTTGCATCAGGTTCTTGCGGTTCACATCAGCCCCGGCTTCGATCAGGGCGCGGGCGATGTCGATGCGATTGGCCTGGGTGGCCAGCAACAGCGGGGTGCTGCCATCAATGGCGCGGACATCAAGGTCAACGCCCTTGGCCAGCAACTGTTCGACCTGTGCCAACTGCCCGCCGCGCACGGCGTCGAGCAGATCTTTATCGGCCGCCATGGCGCTACTCGCCACCATCAACCCCAGCGCCAGCACGGCGGTTTTGAAAGGAATGGGCCATGCCATGGGAACCTCGCTTCAGTGCAATGAACGCGAAGTATGGCCACCGCCTGGGGTATTCTGAAATTAAATATAACCATGCCAACCAGTGGCAAATGAGATGGTGGTGCCCATGTTCGACCCCGTGCTGTTGCGCAGTTTTGTCGCCGTTGTCGATTGTGCGAATTTCACCCGCGCCGCCGAACGCCTGCACCTCACCCAATCCACGGTCAGCCAGCAATTGCGCCGCCTGGAAGACAGTGTCGGCTGCCGCTTGCTCGACCGCGATCAGCGCCGGGTGGTGGCGACGGTCGAGGGCGAGCGTTTGCTGGCCTATGCACGGCGCATCCTGGCACTCAACGAAGAAGCCGCCGATGTGCTGATCAACCAGCAGAGCGACGGCGTGCTGCGCCTGGGCGTGCCCGAAGATTTTGCCGCCGAGCGCCTGATGCCGTTGCTCTCGGCGTTTGTCGTGGCCTATCCACGGGTGCGCCTGGAGGTCACCAGCGGCCTGGGGCCGGCGCTGCTGCGCCAGTATCGCGGCGGTGAGTTCGATGTGTTGCTGGTCAAGCAGATGGGCGACAGCGACGACTGCCTGGCCTCCTGGCCGGAGCCGTTGTGCTGGGTCGACAGTCGCCACATGCCGGCCCTGGGCCGCGACCCATTGCCCTTGGTGGCGTTCCCGGTGGGCGGTCTGTACCGCAATGAAATGCTCCAGCATCTGGAGGTCGGTGGCTGGCGCTGGCGCATTGGCTATTCCAGCGCGAGCCTGGCCGGTGTGTGTTCGGCGGTGGCGGCGGGGCTGGGCATCAGCCTGCTGCCTGAGCGAGTGGTGCAGGCCGGGCATGTGGTGCTCGGCGCCGACAGTGGTTTGCCTGCGGTGCAGGGCGTGCGGCTGGCGTTGTATGGGCGCAATGGGATGGGGGCGGCGGGGCAGAGCCTGCAGCGGCAATTGTGGGATTTATGCGAGGCCAACCCGCGCTGAGGCATGCCTTTGAGGAATATTTTGCAGGCGCGTAAAGCATCCTGAAGTCGCCGTGAACGCATTTTAGTGGGCCTGTTGACGCTGGCGCTGCATGGCGCGGTGATCTACTGGGTCAGCCAGAAACCGGTGCCGGTACTGCCGATTGTGCCGCCGGAAGTTCCACCGATGAGCCTCGGTTTTTCCCTGCCGGCGCCGGGGTCTTCAGCCAACGCCGCGTACCTGAAGACCCCGGCTTTATTGAAGTGACTGTGTTTTTGGTTATTAATAAATAGCTTCTTATTCCTTAACGAATATATGCCCCGTCCCTATACTGGTCAGCAACGTTAAACGCTGCAGGAGGGCACACCCATGCACAGCGAGTTGATCCGTTACCTGATCGTGCCGGGCTGGCAGGGATCGCCAGAAGATCATTGGCAAACCCATTGGCAGAACAGCCTGCCCAACAGCGCCCGCGTGGAGCAGGCCGACTGGTTGACCCCGCGCCGTGAAGACTGGGTGGCGGCCCTGGCCGAAGCCATTGCGGCCGACAGTACCCCGGTGATTCTTATCGCCCACAGCCTGGGTTGCATCACGGTGGCGCACTGGGCGGCCAGCGCGCCGTTGCAGTTCCTGCGCCAGGTGCGTGGGGCCTTGCTGGTGGCCCCGGCAGATGTCGAGCGCCCGGCGTGTGCGCCGGCGTTGCGCAACTTTGCACCGATTCCCCGTGACCTGTTGCCGTTTCCCAGCCAGGTCGTCAGCTCCGACAACGACAGTGCGGTCAGCGCCCCTCGGGCCCTGGAGCTGGCGCGTAACTGGGGGGCTGAAGCCGGGATTCTCGCAGGTGCCGGGCATATCAACGTGAAGTCCGGCCACCAGCGCTGGGAGCAGGGTTTCGCCTACCTCTATCGCCTGCAAAACCGTCTGGAGCATCACTCCCGACGCCGCGCCTAATACCTTTTCAACGCCCCGTCCCTTGAATGGAAACGGGGCGGGAGCCTGCCATGAGCCTGCATGAAACCTTCGGCCAGCCGTTGCTGACCTTCCCCGACGCCGAAAAAAGCCCCTTGAGCATCCGCGCCAAGGCGCTGGTATTTGTCGACCCCCGTTCCCGGCAACTGCGCGAAGACCTCGAAAGCCTGGCCCCGCGTGCCTTGCCCGTACTGATTCGCGGCGAAACCGGCAGCGGTAAAGAGCTGCTGGCGCGCCATGTCCATCGCGGCAGTGACCGCAGCGGCTTGTTTGTGTCGGTCAACTGCGGTGCGATCAGCCCGACTTATGCCGATGCCGAACTGTTCGGCTATGCCGCCGGCAGCCACAGCGGCGCGGCCAGCAGCCGGGCCGGTTGGTTCGGCTCGGCCAACGGCGGCACCTTGTACCTCGATGAGATCGGCGACTTGCCGCTGCCGATCCAGATCAAGCTGCTCGCCGCCCTGGAAAACCACGAAGTCACCCGCGTAGGGGCGCATCAACCGAGCCCGGTGGATGTGCGCCTGGTCGCCGCCACCAGCATCGACCTGGCCCAGGCCGTGGCCGTCGGCAAGTTCCACGAGCGCCTATTCCATTACCTCAGCGAAGGCCAACTGGAGCTGCCGGCGCTGCGCGAGCGCGTAGGCGACATCCTGTCCCTGGCCGAGTACTTCCTGGGCATCTACAGCCAGCGCCTGGACTTGCCGGTGCCGCTAATCAGTGAGGACGCGCAGCGGCTGCTGGAGCAACACAGCTGGCCGGGCAATACGCGGGAGCTGGAGAACGTGATCCACTTTGCGCTGCTGGTCAGCAGTGGCGATGAGATCCTGCCGGAGCATCTGAACCTGCCGGTGGCGTCGGTGGCGCAGATTGAGCATCAGGTGCGACAGATCCTGAGCAGCGGCAGCGAAGTCGAGCGCGCAGCGTTGACGCGTCTGTTTCGGGGCTTGGGCTCTGTATGAACAAAATGGAATATCAACGTGAATAAAAGGTATTGTTCGGGAATAAAAAATATCGGTATTGTCCATTCCACGCCGCGATAGCACATCGCTGGCACCCCCATAAGAAGTGGCCGTCACCGACGTCCCGGATTTTCGATTAAGGACACTGCATGAAAAAGGTTCTGTTGTTCACCGCCCTGGCGGCTGCCCTGACTGCCGGTATCGCTCAAGCCAACGAAAAACTGGTGATCGCGGCCACCCCGGTGCCGCACGCCGAGATCCTTGAGCTGATCAAGCCGACCCTGGCCAAAGAAGGCGTGGACCTGGAAATCAAAGTCTTCACCGACTACGTGCAACCGAACGTGCAAGTGGCCGAGAAGCGCCTGGACGCCAACTACTTCCAGACCCTGCCGTACCTGGAAAACTTCAACAAGGGTAAAGGCACCAACCTGGTCACCGTGATTGGCGTGCACGTAGAACCGTTTGGCGGCTACTCGAAGAAAGTCACCAAGCTTGAAGACCTGAAAGACGGCGCCACCGTGGCCATTCCCAACGAAGGCTCCAACAGCGGTCGCGCCCTGTTGCTGCTGCAAAAGGCCGGCCTGATTACCCTCAAGGACCCGAAAAACGCCCTGTCCACGCCAAAGGATATCGCCAGCAACCCGAAGAACCTGAAGTTCAAGGAGCTGGAATCGGCCCTGCTGCCGCGCGTCCTGGACCAGGTTGACCTGGACATGATCAACACCAACTACGCCCTGGAAGCCGGCCTGAACCCAGCCAAGGATGCACTGATCATTGAAGGCGCCGACTCGCCGTACGTGAACTATCTGGTGGCTCGTCCAGACAACAAGGACAGCGCCGCGATCCAGAAACTGTCCAAGGCCCTGACCAGCCCTGAAGTCAAAGCCTTCATCGAGAAGAAATACAGCGGCGCGGTCTTGCCAGCGTTCTGATTTGCCAAACCCCCTTCAAGAAATGTGGGAGCTGAGCTTGTGTGGGAGCTGGCTTGCCTGCGATAGCATCACCTCGGTAATACTGATAAACCGAGGTGTCTGCATCGCAGGCAAGCCAGCTCCCACACAAGCCTGCTCCCACATTGGGTTGGTGTTATGCCTGTTAATCCCGGCGGTTGATCGCCCGCCGCAGCGCCACCAGCCACTTCACCAAGTCCTGCGGATCAATCGGTTTCGCCTCGTTCATCTGTCATTCCCTCGCTGGTTAAATGGCCCTCAGTCTGGCCATGCGCTGTCCTTCCTTGTGGTTCAGCGCTGAAAAAAGACCCTTCCTACATCCCCCAGAACAATAGCTGTCACCTGCCATCCCGGCGAATCCGCAGGTTAGCTTTTTGGGTGATATCAATATGCTATTTCGGTATTTAAATTTTGGTTTTTATACCTTTAAAGTCAGCTTCTGCCGACGTTACCGCGTCGAACCGGACTGCGTTTACGCCGCATTACCCCTGCGGCGCCCAGGACTTGAAATGACCTTAGACTACGCGTTTATCCTCAGCACCCTGCCGGCGTTTCTCAAGGCCGTGGGGGTAACCCTGCAAGTGGGCTTGATCGCCATTGGCACCTCGCTGCTGGTGGCGCTGATCGAGTCGGGCAAGTCCATCGGCCTGTCCGACTGGCAGTTGCTGCGCCATGTGATCCTGCCCCAGGCCGGGATCCTCAGCCTGCCGGCGCTGTTCGCCAATTTCATTTTTTTGCTCAAGGAAACCACAGTGGTTTCGGCAGTGGCGGCGCCAGTGATTCTCTAGACCACCAAAAGCTACATCGCCCTCTACTACAAGACTTACGAAATGCTCGCCGTGCTCACGCTGATTTGCGTGCTGCTGTTCTTGCCGCTGTCGCTGCTGCTCAGCCGTCTGGAAAGGAGGCTCCAGCATGGCCAGTTCGGGTCTTGAGTTGTTGTGGGTGTCGTTGCCGCAACTGGGCAAGGGCGCTGCGCAAACCCTGTCGATTTCGTTTTTGAGCATCGCCTTCAGCACGATTGGCGGGGTGGTGTATGGGGTGCTGCGCACTTTGAATGCGCGCGCGATCAACCTGCTGCTGCGCATTTACCTGGAATTGTTCCGCGCGATTCCGGTGCTGGTGTGGCTGTATCTGCTGTTTTTTGGCCTGCCGATTGGCTTGTCGGCGCCGCAACTCTATGGCTACGTGCTGCTGCCCCAGGCGCTCAAGCGCATGACGCCGCCAACCATCAACGTCTACACGCGGATCATCAAGACCAGTTCCCTGGCGGTGCTGATCGGCGTGGTGGATGTGATCAAGGTCGGCCAGCAAATCATCGAGCGCACCTATGAGTCGGTATTGATCTGAGGCCGGTGCAGGCACCGCCTAACTCGGCCAATGCCAGGCCGGCTCATCCAACACCCGCTGCCCCACAATCTGCGTCTGCCCCAGCACCTTCTCCAGCACAATCGAATTGCATCCCTCATCCTGCTGCAACGCCGCAATCAAGCGGCTGGCATGGGACACCACCCACACCTGGCAGTGCCTTGATGCCTGGATAATCAGGCGCGCCAAGGCCGGCAACAGGTCCGGGTGCAGGCTGGTTTCCGGTTCGTTGAGCACCATCATCGTCGGCGGGCGTGGCGTCAGCAGGGCGGCGATCAGCAGCAGGTAACGCAAGGTGCCGTCCGATAACTCTGCCGCCGATAGTGGCCGCAGCAAGCCTTCCTGATAAAACTCAATGGTAAAACGTCCGCCCTGCAACGGCTCGATATGCAGGCGTGCGCCGGGAAACGCATCACTCACCGCCTGCTGCAATGCCTCGGGATTGCCGATTTCGCGGATGGTCTGCAACGCGGCCGCGAGGTCGCGGCCATCGTGATGCAGCACCGGCGTGCGCGTACCCAGTTGCGGCTGGCGCACAGGTGCATCGGCGTCGCTGCGAAAGTGATCGTAGAAGCGCCAGCCACGAATGCTTTCGCGCAGCATCAGCACTTCCGGCGAGCCGCGCAGGCTGCCGACCTGGTCGAACAGGCTGTGGTAGTTCGGCGTGTGCTGGGCCAGCACATCCCAGGCCTGCCCGTCTCGGGCGCGCACCATCGCCCCGGAGCGCTGCACCAGCAGGCTGGCCGGGCGATAGACGTGACCGGCCCAGATGCATTCCTTCTTGATCTCGGGGTCGAGGGAAAAATACGACGAGCTGGGTACTGGCAAGCCCAGGGAAATCGCGTAGCTGAAATCCTCCCCGGCAAAGCCCAGGCGCAAGCGCTTGGCGCCTTGGGCCACGCTGCCTTGTACCGGGATTTCGCCATTGAGCATGCGCCGGCTGACGTTTTCGGGGCCGGCCCAGAACGTCGAATCCAGGCCCCCTTCACGGGCCAGCGCATTGATCACGCCGCCCTGGGCGGTTTCTGCCAGCAGGCGCAAGGCGCGGTACAGGTTGGACTTGCCGCTGCCATTGGGGCCGGTGATCAGGTTCAGCCGATCCAGCGGTACCACCAATTTATTGATCGAGCGGTAATTGGCTACCGCTAAGGTCTTGAGCATTGAGGGCGTTCCGCGCCGGCATGGACCAACATCTTATCGCGTAGAACCGCATCATCGCAGGCCTGTAAATCACTCAGATGAAGGTGGAACCCTGAACTAAGCTCACAGTCGCATACACACTGGCACGTCAGTATTACGCGAAAGGAGTCTGCATGGGCGGTCCCACCTCAACAGTTATTTGTGGCCTTGCCCTGCTGGCATTGCTGAGCGGCTGTGGCCAGGAAAAACCTGAACCCAAGGCCCATTCCAGGGTGTTTGTGCAAACGGTGCAGCCGACCGATTTCGCCGCCGCAGTGACCCTAACCGGGGATATCCAGGCGCGGGTGCAGACCGATTTGTCGTTCCGCGTCGGCGGCAAAATTATCCAGCGCATGGTCGATGTCGGCGACCGCGTGACAGCCCGGCAAGTGCTGGCCAAGCTCGATCCCAAGGATTTGCAGACCAATGTCGATTCCGCCCAGGCCCAGGTGGTGGCGGAACAGGCACGGGTCAAACAGACGGCCGCGGCCTTTGTGCGCCAGGAAAAACTCCTGCCCAAGGGCTACACCAGCCGCAGCGAATACGACGCCGCCCAGGCTGCATTGCGCAGCAGCCAAAGTGCCCTGGCGGCCGCGCAGGCGCAGTTGGCCAACGCACGTGAGCAACTGGGCTATACGGCGTTGATCGCCGAAGCGCCAGGGGTGATTACCGCACGGCAGGCCGAAGTCGGCCAGGTGGTGCAGGCCACCGTGCCGATTTTCAGCCTGGCCCGTGATGGCGAGCGCGATGCGGTGTTCAACGTGTACGAATCGCTGCTGGCGGAGCCTGTACCGGATGTACCAATCACTGTCAGCCTGCTGGACAACCCGAGCATCAAGGCCGTGGGCCGGGTGCGTGAAGTGACCCCGGCCGTCGCCGCCAACAGCGGCACGGTGCAAGTAAAGATCGCCCTGGATGCCTTGCCCAAGGGCATGCAACTGGGGTCGGTCGTCAGTGCCACTGCCAACGGGCAAGCCAAACCCAGCGTCGAGCTGCCCTGGGCGGCACTGACCAAAGACCTCAGCGAGCCTGCCGTGTGGCTGGTGGACGGTGACGGCAAGGCGCAATTGCACAAGGTCACTGTCGCGCGCTACCTGACCGGCAAAGTGATCATCAGCGATGGCCTCAAAGGCGGCGAAAAAGTCGTGGTGGCCGGCGGGCAATTGCTGCACCCAGGCATGTTGGTGGAGATCGCCCAGGCGCCGGACCAGGCCCAGGCCAGCGGAGTGCAGCCATGAAGCGCCTGACGCTGATCCTCGCCAGCAGCCTGTTGCTGATCGCCTGTTCCAAGGAAGAGCCGGCGCCGGAGCCAATAAGGCCAGTGCTCTGGGTCGAGGTGAAAGCTGAAGACCAGGAAAACCTCGGGCGCTTCGCCGGCACGATCCAGGCACGCTACGAAAGCAACCTGGGCTTCCGAGTGCCCGGTCGCATTGCCCGGCGCGCGGTGGATGTGGGCGCCGAAGTGAGCAAAGGCGCCTTGCTGGCGGTGCTTGACCCCACCGACCAGCAGAACCAGTTGCGCGCCGCCCAGGGCGACCTGGCGCGGGTCCAGGCGCAATTTATCAATGCCCAGGCCAATGCACGCCGCCAGCAGGAACTGTTCAACCGTGGCGTCGGCGCCCAGGCGCAACTGGACATTGCCCAGACCGACCTGAAAACCACCCAGGCCTCTCTCGACCAGGCCAAGGCGTCGGTGGCCCAGGCCAGGGATCAGCTCAACTACGCCGAACTGCGCACCGACCACGGCGGCATCGTGACCGCCTGGAATGCCGAAGCCGGCCAGGTGGTCAGCGCCGGCCAGCAAGTAGTGACCCTGGCCCGCCCGGATATCAAGGAAGCGGTGATCGACCTGCCGGCTGGCCTGGCCGAGCGCTTGCCGCCCGATGTGGTGTTTCTGGTGGCCAGCCAGTTGGAGCCCGGCATCAACACCACCGCCACCGTGCGCGAGATCGAGCCCCAGGCACAAAGCGCCACCCGCACCCGTCGCGCGCGCCTGACCCTGGCCCAGACGCCCCCGGCGTTCCGGTTGGGCACGGCGATCAGTGTGACCTTGAGCTCGGCCATCGCCCCACGTATCGAACTGCCCGCCAGCGCAGTGCAGGACGTCGAGGGCAAGACCCGCATCTGGGTCATGGATCTGCAGCAGCAGACCGTGCAGCCCCGTGACGTGACCCTGGTCAGCCGTGATGCCAGCAGTGTTGTGCTCAGCGGTGGGGTGCAGCCTGGCGAGCGTGTGGTCAGCGCCGGCGTCAACAGCCTCAAGCCCGGACAAAAAGTCAAAACCGACGAGGACAGCCCACGATGAAAGGGAGCTTCAACTTATCCGACTGGGCGCTCAAGCATCAGTCCTTCGTCTGGTACCTGATGTTCGTTGCGCTGCTGATGGGCGTGTTTTCCTACATGAACCTGGGGCGCGAGGAAGATCCGTCCTTCACCATCAAGACCATGGTGATCCAGACCCGCTGGCCGGGCGCAACCCAGGAAGAAACCCTCAAGCAGGTCACCGACCGCATCGAGAAAAAGCTCGAAGAGCTGGACTCGCTGGATTACGTGAAAAGCTACACCCGGCCCGGTGAGTCCACGGTTTTCGTGTTCCTCAAAGACACCACCAGCGCCAAGGCGATCCCCGAGATCTGGTACCAGGTGCGCAAGAAGGTCGACGACATTCGCGGCACCTTCCCCCAGGGCTTGCAGGGGCCGTCGTTCAACGACGAGTTCGGCGATGTATTTGGCTCGGTGTATGCCTTTACCGCCGATGGCATGTCGATGCGCCAACTGCGCGACTACGTCGAACAGGTGCGCGCCGAGATCCGGGCGGTGCCGGGGTTGGGCAAGGTCGAGATGATCGGCCAGCAGGACGAAGTGATTTACCTGAATTTTTCCACGCGCAAACTCGCCGCCCTGGGGATTGACCAACGGCAAGTGGTGCAGAGCCTGCAATCGCAGAACGCGGTCACCCCGGCCGGGGTGATCGAGGCCGGGCCGGAGCGGATTTCGGTGCGTACCTCCGGGCAATTTGCCTCGGAGAAGGATCTGGCCGACGTCAACCTGCGGCTCAATGACCGCTTTTATCGCCTGGCGGATATCGCGGATATCAGCCGTGGTTATGTGGATCCGGCGCGGCCGATGTTTCGTTTCAATGGCCAGCAAGCCATCGGCCTGGCCATCGCCATGCAGAAGGGCGGCAATATCCAGGAATTCGGCAAGGCGCTCCACCAGCGTATGGATGAGCTGACTGCCGACCTGCCGGTGGGCATCGGCGTGCATAAGGTGTCGGACCAGGCCGAGGTGGTGGAAGAGGCCGTCGGTGGCTTCACCAGTGCGCTGTTCGAAGCGGTGATCATCGTGCTGGTGGTGAGCTTTATCAGTCTCGGCCTGCGCGCCGGGCTGGTGGTGGCGTGCTCGATCCCGCTGGTGCTGGCGCTGGTATTTGTCTTTATGGAGTACAGCGGCATCACCATGCAGCGGGTGTCGCTGGGTGCGTTGATCATCGCCCTCGGTTTGCTGGTGGATGACGCGATGATCACTGTGGAAATGATGATCACGCGCCTGGAAAAGGGCGAGACCCTGGAGCAGGCCGCGACCTTCGCCTACACCTCCACCGCGTTCCCGATGCTCACCGGCACCCTGGTGACCGTGGCCGGCTTTGTACCGATTGGCCTTAACGCCAGCTCGGCGGGTGAGTACACCTTTACCCTGTTTGCGGTGATTGCCGTGGCGATGCTGGTGTCGTGGGTGGTGGCCGTGTTGTTTGCGCCGGTGATCGGCGTGCATATCCTCAGCACCAAGGTCAAACCCCACAGTGACGAGCCGGGGCGGGTCGGGCGGGTGTTCAACGCCGGCATGCTGTGGGCCATGCGCAATCGCTGGTGGGCGATTGGCCTGACGGTGCTGCTGTTTGCGGCGTCGGTGTTTTCCATGCAGTTTGTGCAGAACCAGTTTTTCCCGTCGTCGGATCGCCCGGAGATCCTCGTCGACCTCAACCTGCCGCAAAACGCCTCGATCAATGAAACGCGCAAGGTCGTGGACCGGCTGGAAGCGATCATCAAGGACGACCCGGATATCGCGCGCTGGAGCACCTACATCGGCCAGGGCGCGATCCGCTTCTACCTGCCCCTGGACCAGCAACTGGAGAACCCGTACTACGCGCAGTTGGTGATCGTCAGCAAGGGCCTGGAGGAGCGCGGCGCGTTGATCGAGCGCCTGCAACAGCGCTTGCGCGATGATTTCGTGGGCGTCGGCAGCTTTGTCCAACCCCTGGAAATGGGCCCGCCGGTCGGGCGGCCGATCCAGTATCGGGTGTCGGGCAAGGACATCGACCAGGTGCGTAAACACGCCATCGAACTGGCGACGTTGCTGGATAAAAACAGCCACCTGGGCGAGATCATCTATGACTGGAACGAGCCGGGCAAAGTGCTGCGGATCGATATTGCCCAGGACAAGGCGCGCCAGCTCGGGCTGTCGTCCGAAGACGTGGCGCAGTTGATGAACAGCGTGGTCAGCGGCTCGGCGGTGACCCAGGTGCACGACGATATCTACCTGATCAACGTGGTGGGCCGTGCCGAAGACGCCGAGCGCGGCACTCCGGAAACCTTGCAGAACCTGCAGATCGTCACGCCCAGCGGCACCTCGATCCCGCTGCTGGCCTTTGCCACCGTGCGTTACGAGTTGGAGCAGCCGCTGGTGTGGCGTCGCGATCGCAAGCCGACCATCACCATCAAGGCCGCCGTGCGCGACGAGATGCAGCCGACCGATCTGGTCAAGCAGCTCAAGCCGGAAATCGAGAAATTCAGCGCCGGTTTGCCGGTGGGCTACACGGTCGCTACCGGCGGTACCGTGGAGGAAAGCGGCAAGGCCCAGGGCCCGATTGCCAGCGTGGTGCCGTTGATGCTGTTCTTGATGGCGACCTTCCTGATGATTCAGTTGCACAGCGTGCAGAAGATGTTCCTGGTGGCCAGCGTGGCCCCGCTGGGTCTGATTGGCGTGGTCCTGGCGCTGATTCCCACGGGTACGCCCATGGGCTTTGTGGCGATCCTGGGGATCCTCGCGCTGATCGGCATCATCATTCGCAACTCGGTGATCCTGGTGACCCAGATCGACGCCTATGAACAGGAAGGCTACACGCCATGGGACGCGGTGGTGCAGGCCACCGAGCACCGGCGCCGGCCGATCCTGCTGACGGCGGCGGCGGCCAGCCTGGGCATGATCCCCATCGCCCGGGAAGTGTTCTGGGGGCCGATGGCCTACGCGATGATTGGCGGGATCATCATCGCCACCCTGCTGACGCTGCTGTTTTTGCCGGCGTTGTATGTGGCCTGGTACAAAATCCGCGAGCCTGAGGCCGCGCCATAAGGCAAACACGCTGTTGGGCATCACTACTGTGGCGAGGGGGCTTGCCCCCGTTGGGCTGCAAAGCAGCCCCAAAACCGGCCACCTCAGTGTGTCTGATACAACCCGGTGGATCTTACAGGGGCCGCTGCGCAGCCCAACGGGGGCAAGCCCCCTCGCCACAGGGGTAGGCAGTGGGAAAACTCTCTAAATGTGTATTGGATTAGTTCCGGTCAACGAACTGTTTTACCCTCGGGCTTTCGCTCCTGTGAAGGCCCACGTCATGACCCTTAACCTGCGCCGAGCCTTGTGCATCTGCGTGCTGCTGCTGTCGCCACTGGCCGTTGCCGGCACCGTTCTGGAAAACCCCCAATGGCGCATCGAGCTCGACCCGGCGAACCTGGCCGTGCGCGTGACCCCTTCCGGCGGCGAGCCGGTGCAGGCCTCCAGCGGTGTGGCTACCCATAAGGTCAGCCAGTTGCAACAGTCCACTCAACACGCCAACTGGCAATGGGACAACGGTGCCTATCGGCTGAACGCCACCCTGGACCAGCGTGACCTGATCCTGACCATCACCGCCCGCGAGGCCGGCGAGCTGGAGATCGTCCGCCAGCCGGCCAGCGCCATGGGCAAGGGCCTGATCTGGCCGCTCGCCGAGGGGCATTACGTGCCAGCCGGCAACAGCCTCTGGCAGCGCTTTTTGCTGGAGCAGGGGGATGTCAACAGCACCCAGGACCTGAGCCTGCCGTTATGGGGCGTCGATCACGCAAGCTTCACCCTCAACTGGCTGCTGACCAACCCCTACAACAACCGTTTGCAGTGGCAGGCCGAGGGCCCGCGCCTGGGCTTGTCGTTGCATCATGAATTCACCGCCCTGGACCCCACCGCGCCCATGACCCTGCGCCTGAACCTGGGCGAGGCCGATTTGCTGGCCGGTGCCAAGCGCTACCGCCAATGGCTGGTGGAACAGGGGCTCTACGAGCCGTTGGCCGACAAACTGCAACGCCTGCCGGCCGGCGAAAAGCTATTGGGTGCCAGCCACGTCTACCTGTGGGGCAATGACCTGCTGGGCCTGGGCGATGTGCGCGATTGGGAGCAGTTACGCACCGTACTGCGTGCACCCGATGGCTTGGGCGCACAACTCAATGACCTGCTGGACTCGGAGGCGGCACAGGTGGTGCAAGCCCCCCAGCCGTTTCTGGATCGCTACCAGCAAGCTGTGTTGCTCAGAGGGCTCAACGCGGCGCTCAACAAAAAGGCGCGCCAGGGCTGGCAAGCCACGACCGAGCCCGACATGCCCGCGCTTGCCCAAGGCTACGGCGCACTGCGCCAGCAACTGGCACTGGCGTTTGCCGGTGCCTTGCGTGCCAACCCCGAAACCTGGGGCAGCACGTTATCCGCGACGACGATCAAGACCCTGCAGGAGAGTGGCCTGCCACGCCTGCTGCTGACCCTGGGCGAAGGCTGGGAGGGCGGGCTCTGGCACCCGGAGGCGGTGCGTGACGGGGTCGCGGCCGGGTACTTGATGGCGCCTTACGACTCCTATGAAACTGCCCTGGCAGCCAGCGAAAACCCCGACTGGACCACCGCGCACCTGGGCAGCCGCGCCTATCGCGACTGCGCGATCATGTTGAAGAACGGCCAGCTCAAGACCGGCTTCCAGAAGTCCGGGCACTACACCGACCCGCGCTGCGTCCGCCCATTGCTGGAGGCGCGGGTGACGGCGGTGCAGGCCAAGGCCGGGTTCAATGCCTGGTTCCTCGACGCCTACGCCACCGGCATGCTGTTTGACAGCTATCGCTCGGTGCTGGGCATGACCCAGGCGCAGAACGCCCAAGGCAACATCGACGCCGCCCGCTGGATCGCCAGCCACCTCCAGTTACCGGTGGGTTCCGAAGATGGCAACGCCACCACCGCTCGCGGCGTGTTGTTCGCCCATGGCATGCAAACCCCGGTCATGGGCTGGGGTGATCGTGAGATGACCCAGGACAAGCAATCACCGTACTACGTGGGGGCCTGGTATCCACCGGAGGAACCGGCGGTGTTCTTCAAACGCGTGCCGCTCAAAGAGCCGCTGCGCAGCGTGTACTTTGCCCCGGCGATGCGCCTGCCGCTGTATCAGGCGGTGTTCCATGGTTCGGTCATTACCAGCCATCACTGGTTGTTCGACAGCCTGAAGCTGAGCAATGTGCAGGCGGAAAACGAGCTGGCCCAACTGCTGTACAACGTGCCGCCGCTCTATCATCTGAGCGCCGCTACCTTGAAGCAGCGCTTGCCGATGATCCAGCGTCAGGATGGGTTCTTCCGGCCGTTGCATGAGCGTCTGGCGACCCAGGCAATGACGGATTTTCGCTGGCTGAGCAACGACCGGCTGGTGCAGCAGACCACGTTTGCCGATGGCACACGGTTGGTGGCCAACTTTGCGCAGGAGGAGAGGGACGGGTATGCGGGGCAGAGTGTGACGGCGTGGGTGGTGGGTGAAAGTCCGGTGGTGTATCAGGTGGCTCAGCAGCGCCCTTGAGGCCATCGCGGGCAAGCCCGCTCCCACAGGGGAGCTCGACCCGGCAGGGAATTCTGGACACGCCACAAACCAATGTGGGAGCTGGCTTGCCTGCGATGACGGTATGTCAGCCACCAAAGATAGTGCCTGTACTACCGCCATCGCGGGCAAGCCCGCTCCCACAGGGGGGGCTCGACCAGGCAGGGAATTCTGGACACACCACAAACCAATGTGGGAGCTGGCTTGCCTGCGATGACGGTATGTCAGCCACCAAAGATAGTGCCTGTACTACCGCCATCGCGGGCAAGCCCGCTCCCACAGGGGGAGCTCGACCAGGCAGGGAATTCTGGACACGCCACAAAACAATGTGGGAGCTGGCTTGTCGGGTCGCCGCATCGCTGCGATAGCGTCCGCTCAGACAGCCCCTACCTTACGCCACACACTGGCCAACCAAGGCTGCTGCTCGCGCGGCAGTCCTGCCGGGCGATAGTAGTGTTCCAACTCCACAAACCCTGCGGTGGTCAGCAGCGCCTGCCAGGCCGCAAGGTCGTGATACGAGCCATAACGCGGGCCGTTCCAGCCCTCCTGGTTTTTCCCCCTGGGGTTGGAGCTGAACAACACCCCACCCGGTTTCAGCGCAGCCTGCAGTTGCTGGAGAATGCGCGGCAGTTCCTGCTTGGGGATATGAAACAGCACCGCATTGGCAAAAATTCCGTCGAAGCGCGCGGCCGGCAGATCCAGTTTGAGGAAGTCCTGGTGCAGTACTTCACAGCCGCTGTCCTGGCGCGCCATCTGCGCGAAACGCTCGGCGCCATCCAGGCCTACGGCGATATGCCCAAGCCGGGTGAAGGTCTGCAAATCCCGCCCCGGTCCGCAGCCGAAGTCCAGCACGGTAAACGGCGCCTGCGCCTGGATATGCCGCAGCAACGCGTCGATGTTCTGGCTCACATCATGGTCGCGGGTACCTTCGCGAAAATCTTCGGCCACCTGGTTGTAGTGACCCAGGGTGGTAGAGGTGATCTGGTCGAGGTCGTCGGGGGCGAGTTTCATGGCAGTCGGCACCAGGGCAAAGAGAGGTGCCGACTATACCTCAGCGCTTGTTCAGCCCGCGCGCCAGGCGATCGCCACCCAGTTGGATCGCGGCCACCAGCAGGACCAGCAACACAATCACCGTGAGCATGATCTGGCTGTCGAAACGCTGGTAGCCGTAGCGGTAGGCAATATCCCCCAGGCCACCGGCGCCAATCGCTCCGGCCATGGCCGACGAGTTGATCATGGTCACCAGAGTAATGGTGAACCCGCCGACAATCCCCGGCAGCGCTTCCGGCAACAGCACATGCCTGACGATATGCCAGCGCCGGCAGCCCATGGCCTGGGCGGCTTCGATCAGGCCATGGTCGACTTCCCGCAGGCTGACCTCGGCGATTCGCGCAAAGAACGGCGTGGCGGCGATGGTCAGTGGTACCACGGCGGCCCATACACCGTAGGTGGTGCCCACAATCAGCCGGGTGAAGGGGATCAGCGCCACCATCAGAATCAGGAACGGGATGGAGCGGAACAGATTGACGAACGCCCCCAGCACCCTATTCAACGCGGGGGCCTGGTAGATGCCGCCCTTGTCGCTGGTGACCAGGAACACCGCCAGCGGGATACCCACCAGCAGCGCGATCAACGACGACACACCGACCATCAACAAGGTGTCGATGGCGCCCTGCAATAAACGATCAAACCACATAGCCCAGCACCTCCACCTGTTGTGCCCAGCGCGTGGCGCGGGTGCGTAATGTGTCGGCGTCCAGGGCGGAGCCGGTCACTGCCAGCAGCAATTGCCCCAGGGCGTGGCCCTGGATGCGCTCGACCCCGCCTTGCAGCAGGCGCACGCGCCCACCCAGGGCGCTGAACAGTGCGGCGAGGTCCGGTTCATCCGCGCTGGCGCCGGTAAATTGCAGGCGCAGCACCACGGCCGCATCCACCGACGCTGGCGTGGCCCGCAGGCGCTTTTGCAGTTCCTCGGGCAAGCCATGTTGCAGGGGCGCGAGCAGGGTTTTACTGACCTGATGCTTGGGGTTGCCAAACACTTCCCACACCGGGCCTTGCTCGACGATCCGCCCGTGTTCCAGCACCACCACGCGGTCGCAGATTTCGCGGATCACCGCCATCTCGTGGGTGATCAGCACGATGGTCAGGCCCAGGCGCTGATTGATCTCGCGCAACAGGCCGAGGATCGACTGGGTGGTCTCCGGGTCCAGGGCCGAGGTGGCTTCGTCACACAGCAGGATCTGCGGGTCGTGCACCAGCGAGCGGGCGATGCCCACCCGTTGCTTCTGCCCGCCGGACAACTGCGCCGGGTACGCCTGGTGCTTGTCCTGCAAACCCACCAGCTCCAGCAGCTCGCGGACCTTGTGCTCGCGTTGCGGCTTGGGCACACCGGCGACTTTCAGTGGCAGCTCGACGTTCTGCCACACGGTCTTGGCCGACATCAGGTTGAAGTGCTGGAAGATCATGCCGATGCGTCGCCGCAGGGCCACCAGATGGTCTTCGTCGAAATCGCCGATATCCACCTGGTCGATCAGCACTCGGCCGCTGCTGGGTTGTTCCAGGCGGTTGATGGTGCGGATCAGCGACGACTTGCCGGCGCCGCTGCGGCCGATGATGCCGAACACTTCGCCACGCTGGATCGCCAGGTCGATGCCTTGCAGCGCATGCACCGTGCCGTCGTAGGTTTTGCCCAGGTTGATAAAACGCACATGGGCGTGGTTCAAGTCAGGGTGTAGCTCTGTCTGTTGCGCGTCCCTGGGCAGTGTGCCCAGGTCGCGCAGTTGGGCATTGGCGGCGCTCATATTCAGCCTTCCCAGCCGACTTGGTACAGCGTGCCCAGGGATTTATCCAGGGCCGCGCGGACCACCGGCGAATGCTGGTAGATCTCGACGAACTTGATCACCCGTGGGTCGGTTGTGCCCTTGGGCTGGGTCACGAACTGGATCACGTATTCCGGGTGGTCAAGGCCATCGAACAGCAGCGCCGACTCGGCATTGAAGGTCTTGGACAGGCGGATATAGGCCGGGTAGCCCTGCACCAGGTCGGCGTCGTCATAGGCGCGCACTAGCTGCACCGCTTCGACCTGCAGGATCTTGAGCTTTTTCGGGTTGGCGACGATGTCGTCTTCGGTGGCCTTGTAGCCCACGCCCGGCTTGAGGGTGATCAGGCCGGCCTTGGCCAGCAGTTGTAGGCCGCGCCCGCTGTTGATCGGGTCGTTGGCGATGGCCACGCTGGCGCCCTGGGGCAGCTCATCGAAGCTTTTGAATTTTTTCGAGTACAGACCGACGTTATTGATGATCCCCGGCTTGAACGGCACCAGGTCAAAACCGGCGGCGGCCTTAGCGTTTTCCAGGAACGGAATGTGCTGGAAGTAATTCACGTCGATATCGCCGGCGGCGAGGCTGACGTTGGGCGCGATCCAGTCGGTGAACTCCACCAGCTCGACTTTCAGGCCCTGCTTGCCGGCCTCTTCGACGGCGGCTTCGAGGGGAATGGCGAAGGCCGCCGTGGTGCCGACTTTCAGCGGCGCATCGGCGGCAAACACCGCCGAGCTGAACAGGCCGAGGGCCAGGGCCAGTGCTTTGACTGGGTGGGAGAGCAGTGTTGTTTTCATGGTCGATTTCCAGTCATAAGGTGTTGGTATGAGCAATAAAGGTCTAAATGTGGGAGTGGCGGTAGGTGGAACCGGTGTGTTGTTCGGGTAAGTGCGCTTCGCGGTGAAAGACCTTTTCTCGCAAGGTTCCGCTCTCATAAGCAGTCTTGTATGACCCACGCCTTTGCAACTCGGGAATCACCAGCTCGATAAAGTCCACATAGCTCTCCGGCGTAACAATGCGCGTCAGGTTGAAGCCATCCAGCCCGGTCTCGCTGATCCAGGATTCCAGCTCATCAGCCACCTGCGCAGGCGAACCCACCAGGGTGATATAGCGCCCGCCCAACGCGTGTTGTTCCAACAACTTGCGCCGGGTCCAGTCGTTGTTCTGCAAGGCCTTGGTGGCTGATTGGATCGCGTTGCTCTTCACGTACTGGATCGGTTCGTCCAGCTCGTATTGCGAGAAGTCGATGGCGGTGGAGGCGCTGAAATGTGCCACGCCGGCCTCGGCGCTGGCGTAGCTCAGGTACTCGGCATGCTTGGCCCAGGCCAGCGCCTCGGTGGCGCCGACAATCACGTTGAGCCCCATGAACACCTTGATGTCATCTGGGTTGCGCCCGGCTGCGACCGCGCTGGCGCGTACCTTGTCCACTTGCACCTTGGTCGCGGCCTTGTTCTGCCCGCTGATAAACACGCACTCGGCATGGCGCCCGGCAAACACCAGGCCGCGCTCCGAACTGCCGGCCTGGAACAGCACTGGCGTGCGCTGCGGCGAGGGCTCGCACAGGTGATAGCCCTGCACCTGATAGAACTCGCCATGGTGCTCGACCTTGTGCACCTTGCCCGGTTGGGCATAGATCCGTTGTTGCGGGTCGTTGAGTACCGCGTCGTCTTCCCAACTGCCTTCCCACAGCTTGTACAGCACCTCCAGGTACTCGTCGGCCTGGTCGTAGCGCCGGTCATGTTCGACCTGCTCGTTGAGGCCCATGGCCTTGGCGGCGCTGTCCAGGTAGCCGGTGACGATGTTCCAGCCCACCCGGCCACGGCTCAGGTGATCGAGGGTGGACATGCGCCGGGCGAACAGATACGGCGGCTCGTAAGTCAGGTTGGCGGTCAGGCCGAAGCCGAGGTTTTTCGTTACGGCGGCCATGGCCGAGACCAGTAGCAGTGGGTCGTTGACTGGCAGTTGGATCGACTCCTTGAGCGGCACCTCGACCGAGCCTTGATAGACGTCGTACACGCCAACGATGTCGGCGATAAACAAGCCGTCGAACAGCCCACGCTCCAGCAGTTGCGCCAGTTCGGTCCAGTATTCGACGGTCTTGTACTGGGTCGAGGTGTCCCGTGGATGCGTCCACAGGCCATGGTTGATATGCCCGATGCAGTTCATGTTGAAGGCATTGAGCAGGATCTTTTTCTTCGACATCAGATGGTCCCCCGCAGCGGCGGGTTTTCATCGTTGAGGTAATAATTGCCGACGGCGTGGTACTTCCAGCGCACCGGGTCGTGCAGGGTGTGCACCCGGGCGTTGCGCCAGTGGCGGTCCAGGCCATGCTCGGCGAGGGTTGCCTGGCTGCCGGCGAGTTCGAACAGGGCGCTGCCGGCGGCCAGGGAAATCTCGGTGCTCAGGGCACGTACTTCAGCCACGGCAATCGACGCCGCCGCGACGGTTTGCGCATTGCTGTCGGCCTGGGCGCGGTCGAGGAATTCGCCGGAGCGCTCCAGCAGGGCTTCGGTGGCGTGCAGGCGGATGCTCAGGTGGCCGAAGCTTTTCAGGGTCAGCGGGTCTTCGCTGGCCGTGTCATTGCCCGAGTCGATCCACGGCCGGGTCTTGGTGCGCACAAAATGCAGGGCATCTTCAAAGGCGGCGCGGGCGATGCCGGTGTCGATGGCCGCGTGAAGGATCTGCGCCAGCGGGCCCACGGTGGTCGGGCGCTCGAAGGCGCTCTGGAACGGGATCACGTCTTCGGCTGCGACCCACACATTGTCGAACACCACCGAACCGCTGCCGGTGGTGCGCTGGCCGAAGCCGCTCCAGTCGTCGATCACCGTCAGGCCCTGGCTGTCATGTGGCACAAAGGCCAGTTGCTGCACGCCGTGCTCATCCACCACCGAGGTGGGAATGCGCTGGGCGTAGATCGCGCCGGTGGCGTAGAACTTGCGGCCGCTGATACGAAAACCGTCGCCGTCGCGCACAAGTTTCGTCACCCGGTCATGGGCGGTCTTGGTGCCCAGTTCTGCCAGGGCATTGCCAAAGCGCTGGCCGGCCAGCACCTCGGCATACAGGCGTTGTTGCTGCGCCGGGCTGCCATTGATGCGCAGCACTTCCAGGGCATAAAAATGGTTCTGCGGGATCTGCCCCAACGAGGCATCGGCCTGGGCGATCAGGGCAATGACCTTGGCCAGGGTGACGTTGGACACGCCAGCGCCGCCGTATGCCTTGGGCACGCTGATGCCCCACAGGCCGGAGCGGGAAAAGGCTTCCAGTTCGGCGAGCGGCAGGCGGCGTTCACGGTCGCGCAGGGCGCTGTCGCGGCGAAAGTCTTCGGCCAGGTCGCTGGCGACAATCAGGGCTTGTTCATCGCTGGTGATGACCGCGACGGAATGGGAAAGCGTCATGTTTTTCTCCAGAGGTCTGGTCGTCAGATCCAGGAATGCCGGGCCGGCAAGGTTCCGTTGAGGTGCCAGGCGCCCACCGCGTGATACTTCCAGCGCACCGGGTCGTGCAGGGTGTGCACCCGTGCATTGCGCCAGTGGCGGTCGAGGTTGAACTCGGCGAGGGTGGCGCGGCTGCCGGCCAGTTCGAAGAGTTTCTCGCTGACCTGCAGCGAGACTTCGGTGGTCAGCACCTTGGCTTGTGCCACGGCAATCGAGGCCCGGGCGGCGGAGTGTGCGGTGATGGGCGCGGCGCTGACCTGGTCCAGCACCTGGCCGGCCTTGCGCAGCAGAGCTTCGGCGGCATGCAGTTCGATTTTCAGCTTGCCGATGTCGGCGATCACATAGAGGTCGTCGCTGGCCCGTTCGACCTTGGCGTCGATCCACGGCCGCGAGCGTTCACGGACAAAACTGATGGTGTCGTCGAGGGCGCCACGGGCGATGCCGGCGTCGATGGCCGCCTGGATCAATTGCGAGACCGCGCCCTGGATGCCCGGGGTTTGCCCCAGGCGCCAGATCGGTACCACCAGATCGGCGTCCACTGGCACATTGTTCAGCAACACGGTGCCGCTGGCGGTGGTGCGTTGGCCAAAGCCCGACCAGTCATCGACGATGCGCAATCCCGGGGTGCCACGGCGCACAAACGCCATGACCTGGCGGCCTTCGTCGTCCAGGGCCTTGACCGCGACCCAATGGGCAAACAGCGCGCCGGTGGAGTAGAACTTCTGGCCGTTGATGACAAAATCGTCACCCTCGGCGCTGATCCGGGCTTTCACATCCAGGGTGTTTTTGGTACCGCGTTCCGGCCCGCCATTGCCGATGCGCCAGCCGTCGAGCACGCTTTGGAACAGCTGTTTTTTCTGTGATTCGCTGGCGGCGCCTTGCAGCACGTGCAAGATGCCAAAATGGTTCTGCGGGATCTGCCCCAGGGCCGGGTCGACGGCGCTGATAATCGCGAACACTTCAGCCAGGGTCACAAACGACACTTGCGGGCCGCCGTATTCGCGGGGGATGGAAATGCTCCCCAGGCCACTGCGGGTGAACTGTTCGATTTCGGCCCAGGGCAGTTTGCGCTGGCGGTCGCGCAGCCCGGCTTGCAGGCGGGCGGCCTGGGCAAGCGCGTGGGCAGCGGCGAGGGCTTCACTGTCGTTGCGCAGCACCTGGGTGGGCAACAGCAGCGGGGCGATATCCAGATCGCTCTGGAGGGGCGATTGCGCCAAGTTAGACATCGGTGCGCCCCTGCGTGGCGACACGTGATGCCCTGGCGTTGTGCACCGGGGTAATGTTGACCATACCTACCTCACATCCGTGGAAAAGCTAAAAATCAGGAATGTCCGGTGGTCCGGTGCATATACCCTAATCGTGTTTATTTTTTAAATAAACTAACTTTTAGGAATATGCATAGAAGGTCTGTCACCCCGGTTCGCACGGCGAGCCAGGGCGCCGGGGCTGGTACACCGACAAAGCATCGGCTGCGCCTGTGGCGTTGGCCTGGGCGATGCTCACGATGCGCCCGGGCGCCCAGCGCGAGTTGTTGCCCACGCGGTCGATCACGCAGTAGGTGACCTCCTGGCGGGCATCGTCCCCGGCCTCCAGGATCAGCGCCGAAGGCACCCAGACCTGCACGGGGTGCCCCACCTCGGCGGCCTGGATCGGGGGCAGGTCCAGGCGCGCGTCGCCCCAGCGCAGAGTGATTGCATCACCGGCGGCCATGTTCAGGTAGGGCTCGATGGTCAACGGCACGCCCCGGCGGATCTGGCTGGGGTTGACGCCATGGCGGCGGATGGTTTCGGGCAGGGCGACGGGGGCCAGGTTCTGGTTTTCTTCGGCACACAGCACTGAAGGCGGCCCACCCGGGCAAGCGGTCTTGACCTGCACCTGGGTAATCATGGAGCGCGCCGGGCCGCGCCCCACTTGCATGACCCGGTAATGAATGCGTGCAGCACCGTTTTGCACAAAGCTTTCGGGCACCCGCAGATGGCTGGTTAAGCCGATATCGGCGGTGCCTACACGCTTGGAGGCGGCAAAGCAGTTGTTCCAGAACAACTCGATCAAGTCGCCCTTGCCCATGTCCGGGTAGGGGGCGATATCGACCTGCAAATGAGTGGCGGCCTGCGCGTTGATACCTTGTTTATGAGCTTGGGGTACTGTCGGCGCGGCGAGCATGGTCAGGGGGGTGATGTGCGTCATAAATAATCTCCTTGATGCAGCCAGCAGCGATCGTTCCGAACCTCAGGCGTGGGGTTCGAAAGGAACGATTTTTTTGAAAAGCCAGGATGGGATCCAATCCTTTGAGCCCTAGATAAGAGGGTTGGCCAGGGGGCGTCAATGGCGGCAAAAGGCTAAACGGCGGGTTTGGGATTATTCAGAAGGGTCTTACTGGAGGGTGTTATTAAAGGGGGTTTTGACAGGCACTTTGCCGAATGAATACGGGGATTTTTCCGAAAGTCACAAACCTTGTAGGCGCCGGCAAGCCGGCTCCTACAGGGGGTGGGTCAGTGGGTGAGGAATTTGCTGAGGAACTGCCGGGTGCGTTCTTCCCTTGGGTTGGCAAACAGCGCCTTGGCTTCGCCTTGCTCGACGATCACACCCTTGTCGAAGAAGATCACCCGGTTGGCCACGTCACGGGCAAAGCTCATTTCGTGGGTGACGATGACCATGGTGCGTTTCTCTTCGGCGAGGCTGCGGATGGTCGCCAGGACTTCGCCTACCAACTCCGGGTCGAGGGCCGAGGTCGGTTCATCGAACAGGATCACTTCCGGCTCCATCGCCAAGGCTCGAGCAATGGCCACCCTTTGCTGCTGGCCACCGGACAGGCGCCGGGGGTAGGCGTCTTCCTTGCCCGCCAGGCCAACCTTGGCCAGCAGTGCGCGACCGAGGCGGTCAGCGGCTTCGCGTGGCATCTTCTTGACCACCAGCGGGCCTTCGATGACGTTCTCCAGGGCGGTGCGATGGGGGAACAAGTTAAAGCCCTGGAACACAAAACCCACATGCTGGCGCAGGCGCCGCACCAGGCCCTGTTGCTGGTTGAGCGGGCGGCTGCCGTCGATCTCGATGTCGCCGACCTTGATCCGGCCACTGGTGGGTTCTTCGAGGAAATTCAGGCAGCGCAGGAAGGTGGTCTTGCCGGAGCCGCTGGGGCCAATGATGGCGACAACTTCGCCTTCCTGGACCTCCAGGTCGATCCCGTTGAGCACCACCTGACCCTTGAATTGTTTGGTCAGTTTTTCAACCACGATCATGCTTCAAGACTCCAGGTCATGCCGGTTGACCCGGTCTTCCAGGCGATTCTGAAAATGCGCCAGGATGCTGGCCAGAACCCAGTAGATCAGGGCTGCGGACAGGTACATGGTGAAAATTTCAAAGGTGCGTGCCGATACCAGTTGGGCCTGGCGGAACAGCTCGGGCACCTGGATGGTGGCGGCCAGCGCCGTATCTTTTACCAGCGAAATAAAGCTGTTGCCCAGGGGCGGCAGGGCCGTACGCATCGCCTGCGGCAGGATGGCCCGGCGCAAGGTCTGTGCGCGGGTCATGCCGATACTGGCGGCAGCTTCCCACTGGCCACGCTCGATGGAGGCAATGGCGGCGCGCAGGATTTCACAGGCATAGGCCGCCATGTTCAGCGAGAAGCCGATCATCGCTGCCGGGATCGGATCCAGCTCGATGCCCACCTGCGGCAAGCCGTAGTAGATCAAGAACAGCTGCACCAGCAACGGCGTGCCGCGAAAGAACGAGACGTAGACCCTGGCCGTCCAGCTCAAGAGCTTGAAGCGCGACAGGCGCATCAAGGCCAGGCCGAAGCCCAGCAGCAAGCCGAAAAACATCCCGCCGAGGCTGAGAATCACCGTGTAGTACGCGCCCTTGAGCAGAAAGGGCGCGGAATCGAGCGCGAGTTGGAAACCTGCTTCCATTATTGGGTGACGTCAGCGTTGAAGTATTTCTCGGACAGCTTCTTCAAAGTGCCGTCGGCGCGCAGTTTGTCGAGGGCCTGGTTGACCGCTTCAAGCAATTCAGGCTCGCCTTTGCGCAGGGCAATCCCGGCTTCCTGGCGGGAGAAGGCTTCACCGGCAGCGGCGGTGTCCTTGGCTTTTTTCGCATATTCCAGGGCCGCCAGGCGGTCGATCAGAATCGCGTCGATACGGCCAATGCGCAGGTCCTGGAATTTGGTGGGGTCGTCGTTATAGGTCTTGATGATGGCTTTGGGTTGGTTGTCTTTGAGCCATTGTTCGTAGTTGGTGCCAAGGCCCACCCCGACTTTCTTGCCGGCCAGGTCGTCGGCGGTCTTGATGGTGTCGACGTTTTTCGCCAGGGTCAGCGCCTGGATCCCGGAGACGGTGTAGGGCTTGGAGAAATCGTATTTTTTCTTGCGCTCTTCGGAGATCGTCACCTGGTTGACCACTGCGTCGAGGCGCTTGGATTCCAGGGCGGCGAGGATGCCGTCCCACGGGGTAGCCTGCAGCTTGACCTTGACCCCCAGTTCCTTGGCCAGGGCTTCGGACAGCTCGGCTTCAAAGCCACTGAGTTTGCCGTTTTCATCGACGAAACTGAACGGTGGGTAGGTGCCTTCCAGGCCGATCTTGATCTCGCCGGCCTTCTTGATGTTGCCCAGTTGCTCGCCGGCAACTGCCTGGCCCAGCAAGCCGGCGCCAAGCGCCAGGCCCAATGTGCCAACCAGCAACGTGCGACGCAGTACAGAAATAGTCATGACAAGCCCCTGTGTTTTTTATGGTGAGCGAAGCAGGTGACGCAGTGGTCGTATCCTGCCCTAAAAACGCGGTGTGTGGGAGCGCGACTATAGGGCGAGTTTGAAAGCGTTAAAAATAATATAAATTAAACTTTATATTCCATTTTTGCATATTAAGTAGAGATTCAATGTGTCCAATCAGAACACTGAGTCATAGGCAAACAACGCCGGCGCGCCGCCGGTGTGCAGGAAGATGATCGGCCCTTCAGCGAAGGCCTGGCGACCGATACCGTCGAGCAACCCGGCCATGGCCTTGCCGGTGTAGACCGGGTCCAGCAACAGGCCTTCCTGGCTTGCCAGCAGCTTGATTGCCGCCAGGGTGCCGGCGTTGGGTTCGCCGTAGCGCGGGGCGAAGTATTCGTCCCATAAAATCACGTTGAAGGCGTAGGGTACCGTCACCCCCAACAACTGCGCCGTGCGCTCGGCCAGGCCTTGGACCTTGGGCCGTTGCGCTTCGTCGGTGCGCGACACGGTGACGCCAATCACCGGCAAGTCCGGCAGCACTTCACTCAACGCCAGGGCCAGGCCGCTGTGGGTGCCGGCGCTGCCGGAGGCCAGGACCACTGCCGCGAACTGCAGGCCGCTGTCTTCGATTTGCCCGGCCAGTTCCAGCCCGGCCCGCACATAACCCAGGGCGCCCAGGGCGTTGGAGCCGCCAATGGGCACTATGTAGGGGTTTTTACCATTGCTGCGCAGGCGTTCGGCCAGGGCGTTGAGTTGCTCGTCGGCGTTGTCCAGGTTTTCGACCAATTCGACCTTGGCGTCGAACAGCTCGACCAACAGGCGGTTGCCGTTGCCCAGGTAGTTGGGGTCGTCGGTGCCCGTGGGATTTTCCAGCAGGGCGACACAGCCCAGGCCCAGCTTGGCGGCGAGGGCTGCGGTCTGGCGCACATGGTTGGACTGGATCGCGCCGGCGGTGATCAACGTGTCGGCGCCTTGGGCCAGGGCATCGGCGGCGAGGTATTCGAGCTTGCGCAGCTTGTTGCCGCCCATGGCCAGCGGCGTGGTGTCATCGCGCTTGATGTAGATATCACGGCCCAGCCAGGTCGACAGTCGTTCGAGTTTTTCCAGGGCGGTGGCGCCGCCCAGCAGGTTCAGACGATTAAAACGGTCGAGCTGTTGTTTGATCATGGTTACGCACGGGTAATAGAAGATGGGGAGGACTATAGGCAGGGCTTTTTGCCGGGGCAACCGCCAGATGCTTATGCCAAAGTGTTATTAGCATCGCACCATTGGTTCTTAAGGGCCGCCCGGTTGCATACCGTAAAGTGTGGCCATTACCTCAGGAGGGAATACCGTGAGTGAGCGTTCCAGTCATTGGCAGTTACAGACCATCGTCAGCCAGTTGCGCGGCGCCCGGGATCAGTGGCGTACCCGCAATGGGCGGGTCAGCGGCGAGCAGGGCGGTCGCGAGTTACCGTCGCGCGAGGCCGTGGCGCAAATTCTTGAAGCGCTGTGCGGTGCGCTGTTCCCCATGCGCCTGGGCCCGGTGGATCTGCGTGAGGAAAGTGAGGACTTCTACGTCGGCCATACCCTGGATGTGGCGCTCAACGCCTTGCTCGCCCAGGCCCGCCTGGAGTTGCGCTACGCCGCGCGCCAGGGCGGCAATGCCGATAAGGAAGTCGATGCACTGGCCATCCGCTTGATCCAGGACTTTGCCCTGGCTTTGCCGGCGCTGCGCAGCCTGTTGGACACCGATGTGCTGGCGGCCTATCACGGGGATCCGGCTGCACGCACGGTGGATGAGGTGCTGCTGTGCTATCCGGGCATTCTCGCGGTGATCCACCATCGCCTGGCCCACCATTTGTATCGCGCCGGGCTGCCTCTGCTCGCGCGGATCAGCGCGGAAATCGCGCATTCGGCCACTGGCATCGACATTCACCCAGGCGCGCAGATCGGCCCGAGCTTCTTTATCGACCACGGCACGGGTGTGGTGATTGGCGAAACGGCGATCATTGGCGAGCGGGTGCGTATCTATCAGGCGGTGACCCTGGGCGCCAAGCGTTTCCCGGCGGATGAAGATGGGCAGTTGCAGAAGGGCCATCCACGACACCCGATTGTCGAGGACGATGTGGTGATCTACGCCGGGGCGACGATCCTGGGGCGAATCACCATCGGCAAGGGTTCGACCATTGGCGGCAACGTGTGGCTGACCCGCAGCGTGCCGGTGGGGGCGAATATCACGCAGGCGAACTTGCAGCATGATGACGGGACGCAGAAGTAGCGACGACCTGATGGGGGAGCGGGCTTGTGTGGGAGCGGGCTTGCCCGCGATGGCGGTAGGCCAGTCAAATACCTCTAACCTGACACTCAGTTGTCGCGGGCAAGTCCGCTCCCACAGGGGATGGCATTTCAATTTAGGCCAGCAATCGCTGAACGTTTTACCTTCCCCACACGTCATACCCTTCCTTGAGCTAGTGTAGGAATTACCTACCACTCAGCCCTGCGATTAGTCCCAGACCGCCTATCCATGTTTAACTTGAACGTTCGTTCAAGTTAAACCGGTGGTTCGCTGCCCGCTCACAACAGGAGGCTTACCTTTGCTGAGTCCGTTTTATACAGCCACATCCAATACCCTCGAGGTGCACCGTTCATGAGTGCATCGTCTGTTCCTTCAAGCGGCCAGGTGCGTATGAATGCACCGGTGTTTTACTTCGCCGCCAGCTTCATCCTGCTGTTTGGTGTCACCGTAATCGCGATCCCCGAGCAGGCCGGCGCCTGGTTGCTGGCCGCGCAAAACTGGGCGGCCAATACGGTCGGCTGGTACTACATGCTGGCGATGACCCTGTATCTGGTCTTCGTGGTGGTCACCGCGTTGTCTGGCTACGGCAAGATCAAACTCGGTGCCGACCACGACGAGCCCGAATTCAGTTACCTGTCCTGGGCCGGCATGCTGTTTGCCGCCGGGATCAGCATCACGCTGTTTTTCTTCTGCGTCTCGGAACCCTTGACCCACCTGGTGCAACCGCCCCAGGGCGAGGCCTTGAACGCCGACGCGGCGCGCCAGGCCATGCAGGTGCTGTTTCTGCATTGGGGCCTGCATGGCTGGGGCGTCTTTGCGTTCGTCGGCATGGCCCTGGCGTACTTCGCCTACCGGCATAACCTGCCGCTGGCCTTGCGTTCGGCGCTGTACCCGCTGATCGGCAAGCGCATCAATGGCCCCATCGGCTATGCGGTGGATGGCTTCGGCATCATCGCCACGGTGTTCGGCCTGGGCGCGGACATGGGTTTTGGGGTGTTGCACCTCAACTCGGGCCTGGACTACCTGTTCGGCATCGCCCACACCCAATGGATCCAGGTCGGCCTGATCACCCTGATGATGGGCGCGGCGATCCTGGTCGCAGTGGCCGGTGTCGACAAGGGTGTGCGGGTCATGTCCGACATCAACATGCTGCTGGCCTGTGCGCTGCTGCTGTTTGTGTTGTTCGCCGGGCCCACCCAGCATTTGCTCAACACCCTGATCCAGAACATCGGTGACTACCTTGGCGCACTGCCGACCAAGAGTTTTGACGTCTACGCCTACAACGAGCCCAGCGATTGGCTCGGCGGCTGGACCGTGTTTTATTGGGCCTGGTGGATCGCATGGTCGCCGTTCGTGGGCCTGTTTATCGCACGCATTTCCCGTGGCCGGACCATCCGCGAATTTGTCTTCGGTGTGCTCCTGATCCCCCTGGGTTTCACCCTGGCCTGGATGTCGATCTTCGGCAACAGTGCGATTGACCAGGTGCTCAACCACGGCATGGCGGCGCTGGGGCAGTCGGCTATCGACAACCCGTCGATGAGCCTGTACCTGCTGCTGGAAACCTATCCATGGAGCAAGACTGTCATCGCGGTCACGGTGTTTATCAGTTTTGTGTTCTTTGTCACCTCGGCCGACTCCGGCACCGTGGTGCTGTCGACCCTGTCGTCCAAGGGCGGCAATGCCGATGAAGACGGGCCGAAGTGGCTGCGGGTGTTCTGGGGCGCCATGACCGCGCTGGTGACCAGCGCCTTGCTGTTCGCCGGTAGCATTGACTCGCTCAAATCGGCGGTGGTGCTGACGTCGTTACCGTTCTCGTTGATCCTGCTGTTGATGATGTGGGGGCTGCACAAGGCGTTCTACCTCGAATCGCAGAAGCAGATCGCCCGGATGCATTCCCTGGCACCCGTCTCGGCGGCCTCCCGCAGGGGCCGTGGCGGCTGGCGCCAGCGCCTGAGCCAGGCGGTGCATTTCCCGTCGCGCGATGAGGTGTACCGCTTCCTCGAAACCACGGTACGCCCGGCGATTGAAGAAGTGACGGCAGTGTTTGTCGAGAAGGGCCTGAACGTCGTCACCCAGCCTGACCCGTCCAACGACAGCGTCAGCCTGGAAATCGGCCATGGCGAAGAGCGTCCGTTTGTCTATCAGGTGCAGATGCGCGGCTACTTCACGCCGTCCTTTGCCCTCGGTGGCCTGGGCTCGAAGGCAATCAACAACCGTCGCTACTACCGCGCGGAAGTGCACTTGAGCGAAGGCAGCCAGGATTACGACCTGGTGGGCTACACCAAAGAGCAGATCATCAACGACATCCTCGACCAGTACGAACGGCACTTGCAGTTCCTGCATCTGGTCCGCTGATGCAACCTTTGTAGGCGCCGGCTTGCCGGCGCCTACAGGGCGTGTCGGATCAGAACGGCACATCACCCAGAATCGTCGCCCGATGCATCACACGCCGCTGTGGCCGATAGTCGTCCACGGCGTAGTGCTGCGTCACGCGGTTGTCCCAGAAGGCCACGTCGTTGGCTTGCCAGCGCCAGCGCAGGGTGAATTCCGGGCGAGTGGCGTGGGCGAACAACAGCTTGAGGATGACTTCGCTTTCGGCCGGCTCCAGTTCGTTGATCTTGCTGGTGAAACCCTCACTGACAAACAGCGATTTACGCCCGCTGACCGGGTGGGTGCGGATCACCGGGTGGGACAGGGGAGGGTTCTTTTTGCGCGCTTCTTCCCAGCGGGCCAGGTCTTGGGCGGTGTTGCCGTAACGTTCCTGAGGGAACGAGCGGGTGAAGTCATGGGTTGCCGTCAGGCCGGTCAAAAAAATCTTCATCGGTTCCGACAGTGCCTCGTAGGCCGCAATACCGCTGGCCCACAACGTGTCACCGCCAAAGGCCGGCAGCAGCTTGGCGCTGAGCACCGCGCCCAGGGCCGGGGTGGGCAGGAAGGTCACGTCGGTGTGCCAGATGGCATTGTCGCGCACGTCGGTGACGGCGGTGTCGAGCACCAGCACTTCAGGCTGCTCGGGCACGTTGGGGTAGATCGGGTGAATGTGCAGGTCACCGAAATTCGCCGCGAAGCGCGCTTGCTGCTGCGGGGTGATCGGCTGGTCGCGAAAGAACAGCACCGAATGCTGGAGCAGCGCGCGCTCGATGGCGTCGCGCTGTTCGAGGTTCAGCGCCTGGGTGATATCGACGCCACTGATCTGGGCGCCCAGGGCGGTGCTTAAGGGGGTAACGGTCAGGTGGCTCATGTTGTTCTCTTCCTAGTGGGCCTGGCCATGCCAAGGCACCCATTTACGCTGCAGGGCGCGCAGGCCCATTTCCATGGCAAAGGCGATCAGCGCGATCACCAGGATGCCCAGTACCACCACGTCGGTGACCAAAAATTGCGCGGCCGACTGCACCATGAACCCCAGGCCGCTGGTGGCGGCGATCAACTCGGCGGCCACCAGGGTCGACCAACCGACACCCAGGCCGATGCGCACGCCGGTAAGGATATCGGGCAGGGCGCTGGGCAAGATCACATGGCGGATCAACTGCGCCCGCGTGGCGCCCAGGGACTGCGCTGCGCGCAATTTGGCCGGGTCGACCGTGCGCACGCCGGTGGCGGTGGCGATGGCAATCGGGGCGAAGATCGCCAGGTAGATCAGCAACACCTTGGACAGCTCACCGATGCCGCACCAGATCACGATCAAGGGCAGGTAGGCCAGCGGCGGGATCGGCCTGTAGAACTCGATCAGCGGGTCGAGAATGCCGCGGGCGATGCGGTTGGCGCCGATAGCAATGCCGATCGGCACGGCGGTCAGCACTGCAAAGCCCAGGCCCAGGCCGATACGGCCAAGGCTGGCACCCAGGTGCTGCCAGAGGGTGGAGTCCATATAGCCGCTGGTCGCCAGCAGCCAGCCCTTTTGCAGCACGGCAGACGGAGGCGGCAGGAACAGCGGCTCGATCAGCCCGCTGGCGGTCACGGCCCACCACAGCGCCAGCAGCGCACCCAGGGTCAGCCCGCTGATCCAGCGTGTGCTCAGATTGCGGCGCAGCGACGGGGTGGCTGGGCTAACGGCGGTGGCCGGGATTTCATAACTGCTCATGCGGACTCCTGCCGTTGCGAGAACACTTTGCCCAGCACGTGTTCGCGGGTTTCGATAAACCGTGGGTCGGACTTGATCGCACGGGCCGACTCGCCGGCCGCGTAACGCTGGCCAAAGTCCAGGCTCAGGCGCTCGACGATTTGCCCGGGGTTGGGCGCCAGCAGAATCAGGTCGGTGGCGAGGAACACCGCTTCTTCGATGTCATGGGTGATCAGGAATACCGGCTTGGCCGTGCGCCGCCAGACTTGCAGCAGCAGCTCCTGCATCTGTTCACGGGTGAAGGCATCGAGGGCGCCGAAGGGTTCGTCCATCAGCAGCACCCGTGGGTCGGCAGCCAGGGCGCGGGCCAGGCCGACGCGTTGTTTCTGCCCGCCAGACAGCTGCCAGATGCGCCGGCTGTCAAATCCGGCCAGGTCCACCAGGGCAAGCATTTCCCGGGCGCGGACTTGCCGCTGGGCCTTGGGCACACCGGCCAGCTCCAGGCCGAAGCCGACATTGGCCAGCACGTCTTGCCAGGGCAGCAGGGCGTCGTCCTGGAACACCACGCCACGCTCGGCACTCGGGCCTTGCACGGGCACGCCATCGAGGGTGATGCGTCCGGCGCTGGGTTCGACGAAGCCGGCAATCAGGTTCAACAGCGAAGTCTTGCCACTGCCGGAAGGGCCGAGGGCCACCAGCAATTGCTGGGGGCCGAGGGTCAGGGAAATATCCGCCAGCACGGGCGTGGTTGCGCCTGGGTACTGTGCGCTGATGCGCTCCAGCTGTAGCAAGGCCATCGCGATGAACTCCTGATCAGTTAGTGATGAACTTGGCGCTGACGTAAGGGGCGTAGTCCGGCAGCACGGCCTCGACCTTGCCTTGTTCCTTGAGGAACGCGGCGGTATCGGTCACGGCCTTGGTGGTCGGGGCGCCAAGTAGCGTCACTTGGTCGGCGGCCAGTGGGTAGACGTTGCCTTGCAGCAGCAGCGGGATATCACTGGCCTTGGCGCCGGAGAGCCTCACCAGTTTGTCGACGTTGCCCTTATCGGCCAGCCAGGCTTGTGGGTCTTTACGGTATTGGGCGTAGGCATCAAGGGTGACTTTGGCAAAGGCGCTGACAATTTCCGGGTGCTTCTCGGCAAAGTCCTTACGCACGATCCAGGCATCGAAGGTCGGAGCGCCGAACTTGGCCAGTTCGCCAGAGGTGATCAGCACCTTGCCGTTTTCCTTGGCCACACCCAGGGCCGGATCCCAGACATAAGTGGCGTCGATATCGCCACGCTTCCAGGCGGCGATGATGGCCGGCGGGGCGAGGTTGAGTACGGTGACTTTCGACGGGTCGATGTTCCAGTGCTTGAGCGCGGCCAACAGGCTGTAGTGGCCGGTGGAAACAAACGGCACGGCGATTTTCTTGCCGATCAGGTCCTGCGGGCTGTTGATCCCGGAACCGTTGCGCGCCACCAGGGCTTCGGCGCCACCGATCTGGGTGGCGACGAGGAAGGTCTGCACCGGCACTTTGCGGGTGATGGCTGCGGTCAGCGGGCTGGAACCGAGGTAGCCGATCTGCACATCGCCGGACGCGATGGCGGCGATGATATCGGCGCCATTGTCGAATTTTCGCCAGTCGATAGTGGCGTTCGTGGCTTTTTCATAAGCGCCGTCGGCCTGGGCGACTTTGGCCGGGTCAACGGTGGTCTGGTAGGCGATGGTCACGTCGGCCGCCTGGGCAAACAGGCTGGCGCCGGCCAGGGACAGGGCCGCCAGGAGGCGTAAAGGGGAAGGTCGTAGCATGGAGAAGCTCCTCATCAGGCGGCCAGACGTTGGCGTGTGAGGAGACTAAATGATCTAAGAATCCGAAAATAAATAACCTTTTCGAATTAGCTTATGAGGAGAAAAGTGCAAACAGAGCTTCAGGGCCATGAAATTAATGGGGGAGCTGGCTTGCCTGCAATAGCGGTGTAACAGCCGACATCTTATTTGGATGTGACGGCCTCATCGCAGGTAAGCCAGCTCCCACTGGGGGCATCGGATGGCGTCAGTTACTGATCGCCAGGATGCTCGCCTGGTACGCCCCGACAAACACGTCGAAATCGCCCACTTCGTTCTGCTCCAGCTCCGCCTGTTGCGCCAGCGATGTACGCGCCAGCTCTTCAAAACGCGCCTGCTCGTCTGCCGGCAACGGCTCGCTACGGAAGTACTCGGCATGCACTTCGCTCTGACGCAGGGAGAACTGCGCAAAGCTTTCCTTGCGCTCCTGCATAGCGGCCAACACTTGGGCCGACGGGGTCAGGGACGAATCCTGGATCTTCGCCAACTGGGCATCCAGTGCCTGGCTGTGTTCGCTGATGCCCTGGCTCTGGTCCAGCAGGGCAGCCAGCGGGGCGATTTTCTCCAGCAGTTCGGCGGCCCATTCCTTCATTTCCACCGCCTGGCCGCGACGCTGCAATTGCAGCCCCGGACGCCGGCCTTCCTTGACCACACTGAGGAAGTTCGACGTGGCATTGCCGCACTCGTTGTTTTCGAACAGCGGGCTGTCGTCCAGCGCGCAGTACAGCAGGAACGCGTCGAGGAAGCGCGACTCCGGCAGGTCGATGCCCATCGGCAGGAACGGGTTGATGTCCAGGCAGCGCACTTCGATGTACTGGATGCCACGGGCCATCAGCGCCTGGATCGGCCGTTCGCCGGTGTAGGTCACGCGTTTGGGGCGGATGTTGGAGTAGTACTCGTTTTCGATCTGCAGGATGTTGGTGTTGAGCTGTACCCACTCACCATCCTTGTGGGTGCCGACTTCGACGTAGGGCGCGTAGGGCGTTGCCACCGCTTCGCGCAGGCTGTCGGTGTAGCTGGCCAGATCGTTATAGCAAGGGGTCAGGCCGGCCTGGGCGTTGCTCTGGTAACCCAGATCGCTCATGCGCAGGCTGGTGGCATAGGGCAGGTACAGGGTGTCGGCATCGAACTGTTCCAGCTGGTGGGAACGCCCGCGCAGGAAACCCGCATCCAGGGCTGGCGAGGCACCGAACAGGTACATCAGCAGCCAGCTGTAGCGGCGGAAGTTACGGATCAGCGCGATATAGGCCGTGGACTGGTAGTCACGGTCGGTGCCCACGAAGCCTTCGGCTTCCTTGAGCAACGGCCACAGCTCTTCCGGCAGGGAGAAGTTGTAGTGGATACCGGCGATGCACTGCATGGTCTTGCCGTAGCGCAGGGCCAGGCCCTTGCGATACACGTACTTGAGCTGTCCGATGTTGGAGGTGCCGTAGTAGGCAATCGGAATATCTTCCTCGGCCGGCAACGGGCACGGCATCGATGGACTCCACAGGTACTCGTTGCCGAGCTTGCTGTAGGCAAAACGATGAATTTTATCGAGGCTGCGCAGGGTATCTGCCGGGTTGGGCAGTGCCGGCGTGATGAACTCCAGCAGCGACTCGGAATAGTCGGTGGTGATCGACTCATGGGTCAATGCGGCGCCCAGGGCCTCTGGATGCGGCGTTTGAGCCAGGCGGCCTTCGCCGGTGACACGCAGGCATTCACGCTCGATGCCGTGCAGGCAGTGCTCAAGCAAAGAGAGGTGTTCGCGCTTGCCGAGCAGAGCCAGGCGGCGGTTGAGAAGTTCGCTCAAGTTGGATTCCTTCACGCGTCAGTCGCCCCAATATGGGGGTGGGCAAGACGGTCTACAAGGGTGAAGTTAAAACTGGCGTTATCGCCTGGTTTTCGAGCCGGAACAACCTGCTCTGAAAGTGCCGACTTCATTCCCTGAATTTGGCTATCGCGCAGGAAGAAAATTCCGACGCTGTTTTCGCAGCGCCGAAATTAACCCAAATTGATGACAGGGAGCTATAGGACAGCGAAGGTGCCTTGTGCTTTTGCGACGAGTCTTTCGTCCTGATACACCTCGGCCTCGACCACCAGCGTGCGCCGGCCGGGGTGGATGACCCGGGCGGTGCACAGCACGTCACCGTCGGACACGGCACGGATGTAGTTGATTTTGCACTCGATGGTCGCGCTCTGCTGGTCAAAACCGTGGGAGCTGGAACAGGCCAGCCCCATGGCAATGTCCACCAGGCTGAAAATCGCCCCGCCATGGAGCTTGCCCGCGCGGTTGCGCAATTGTGGCTCCAGGCTCAGGGCAACCTCGGCAACGCCTTGGTCCAGGCGTTGCAGACGGCAGCCGAGCAGCTCGCTGAAGGCGCTGTGGGTCAAGCCGGCTGGCAGCTCCATCAGCGCTTTTTCAACTGCTTGGCGTTGGCGAACAGCGAAGCCATGGCGTTATTGGCCGGGGCTGCGGTGGTGGCTTCCTTACGCGGTGCAGTGTTTTCCGAACGGTTTTGCGACTGGCGCGGCGCTGAACCCGGGCGTGCGCCACGGGCACCGTCGATTTTCTCGCCGGGGGTATCGCTCATGCGCATCGACAGGCCCACGCGTTTGCGCGGGATATCCACTTCCATGACCTTGACCTTGACCACATCCCCGGCCTTCACCGCCTCACGCGGATCCTTGATGAACTTCTCTGAAAGCGCGGAGATATGCACCAAACCGTCCTGATGCACACCGATATCCACAAATGCGCCGAAGTTGGTCACGTTGGTCACCACGCCTTCGAGAATCATCCCCAGTTGCAAGTCCTTGAGGTCTTCGACGCCTTCCTGGAACTCGGCGGTCCTGAACTCCGGACGCGGGTCGCGACCCGGTTTTTCCAGTTCTTGCAGGATGTCGGTGATGGTCGGCACACCGAAGGTTTCGTCGGTGTACTTCTTCGGATCCAGGCGCTTGAGGAACGCGGCGTCGCCGATCAGCGAGCGGATATCGCGGTCGGTTTCAGCGGCGATGCGCTGTACCAGCGGATAGGCTTCCGGGTGGACTGCCGAGGCGTCGAGCGGGTTGTCACCGTTCATCACGCGCAGGAAGCCGGCGGCCTGTTCGAAGGTTTTTTCGCCAAGGCGTGCGACTTTTTTCAGCGCCGCTCGGGTCTTGAACGCGCCGTTTTCATCGCGATGGGTGACGATATTCTGCGCCAGGGTGGAGTTGAGGCCGGAAATCCGCGCCAGCAGGGCGACCGAGGCAGTGTTGACGTCGACGCCGACCTTGTTCACACAGTCTTCCACCACTGCATCCAGGCCGCGCGCCAGTTTCAGCTGCGACACGTCGTGCTGGTACTGGCCGACGCCAATGGATTTAGGGTCGATCTTCACCAGCTCGGCCAGTGGATCCTGCAGGCGGCGTGCGATGGACACCGCGCCACGGATCGACACGTCGAGGTCCGGGAATTCCTTGGAGGCCAGTTCCGACGCCGAGTACACCGAAGCGCCCGCCTCGGAGACCATGACCTTGGTCATTTTCATGCCTGGGTATTTTTTGATCAGTTCCAGGGCCAGCTTGTCGGTTTCGCGGCTGGCGGTGCCGTTGCCGATGGCAATCAGGTCTACCGCATGCTTGGCGCACAGGGCGGCGAGGATGGCGATGGTCTGGTCCCACTTGTTGTGCGGCACGTGCGGGTACACGGTGGCGTGGTCCAGCAGCTTGCCGGTGGCGTCGACCACGGCGACCTTGCAACCGGTGCGCAGGCCCGGGTCCAGGCCCAGGGTTGCGCGCGGGCCGGCCGGAGCGGCCAGCAGCAGGTCGTGCAGGTTGTGGGCGAATACGTTGATCGCCTCGGTCTCGGCGCCGTCGCGCAGCTCGCCCAGCAGGTCGGTTTCCAGGTGGGTGTAGAGCTTGACCTTCCAGGTCCAGCGCACGACTTCACTGAGCCATTTATCCGCAGGACGATTCTGATTCTGGATGCCGAATTGTTGGCCGATCATGCCTTCGCACGGGTGCATGGTGCCCGGCAGTTCGTCGCCGACCTTCAGCGCGGAGCTGAGAATGCCTTCGTTGCGGCCGCGGAAAATGGCGAGGGCGCGGTGGGACGGCATGCTTTTCAGTGGTTCGTCGTGCTCGAAGTAATCGCGGAACTTGGCGCCTTCTTCCTCTTTGCCGGCGATCACACGGGCGCTGAGGGTGGCTTCCTGTTTCAGGTAGTTACGCAATTTTTCCAGCAGGTTGGCGTCTTCGGCGAAACGCTCCATGAGGATGTACTTGGCGCCTTCGAGGGCGGCCTTGACGTCGGCCACGCCTTTTTCGCCATCGACAAAGCGCGCGGCTTCGGTTTCCGGGGTCAGGGACGGGTCGTTGAACAGACCGTCGGCCAGCTCGCCGAGGCCGGCTTCCAGGGCGATCTGGCCCTTGGTGCGGCGCTTCTGCTTGTACGGCAGGTACAAGTCTTCGAGGCGGGTCTTGGTGTCGGCGAGCTTGATATCGCGTTCGAGTTGCGGGGTCAGCTTGCCCTGCTCCTGGATGCTGGCGAGAATGCTGACACGCCGTTCGTCGAGTTCTCGCAGGTAGCGCAGGCGCTCTTCCAGATGCCGCAGCTGGATATCATCGAGGCTGCCGGTCACTTCTTTACGGTAACGGGCGATGAAGGGCACGGTGGAGCCTTCATCCAGTAGAGCGACGGCCGCTTCGACCTGTTGTGGGCGTACACCGAGTTCCTCGGCGATGCGGCTGTTGATGCTGTCCATAAAACCACCTGAAATTCTTGAAAGCAGTGCGCAGGCCCGGAAAACAAGGCTTTGCGCGGCTGGTTGAGCGGCCCGACTGGCGCCGCTGCCTGGGTCAAGAGGCAGCCTATTGACCCTCGAAATCGAAAAAGTCACGACAAGCAGATGAAAAAACACCAGGCCGGCCACGGTATTGCCCGGCACTGAGGCGCGGCATTATAACCAGCGATCCGTTCTTGGGGGGATTGCGCCAGGCGCCGGCGCACTGGTGGTTGGAGAAAAATCTGCTAACAATGCGTACCGTGCGTATAACGGCAGCTAAGCCATAATGCGCGCCAGATAAGAGGAGCATCCAATGAGCAGCACTGCACAAACTGCTGAAGGCGAAAAAATTCTCATCGTTGATGACGATCCGGGGCTGAGCAGCCTGCTGGAGCGGTTCTTCACCTCCAAGGGCTACCGTGCCCGCGCGGTGCCGAACACCGAGCAGATGGACCGCCTGCTCGGGCGCGAAGTCTTCAACCTGGTCGTGCTTGACCTGATGTTGCCCGGCGAAGACGGCCTGACCGCCTGCAAGCGCCTGCGCAGCACCAACAACCAGATCCCGATCATCATGCTGACCGCCAAGGGCGATGAGCTGAGCCGTATCAAGGGCCTGGAACTGGGCGCCGACGACTACCTGGCCAAGCCATTCAACCCCGACGAGCTGATGGCGCGGGTCAAGGCCGTATTGCGTCGCCAGGCGGCTCCCGTACCGGGCGCGCCAGGCAGCGAAGATGAAAGCGTGACTTTTGGTGACTACGAACTGTCGCTGGCTACCCGTGAGCTCAAGCGTGGCGAAGAAGTCCACATGCTCACCACGGGCGAATTCGCGGTGCTCAAGGCGCTGGTGATGAACGCTCGCCAACCGCTGACCCGTGACAAGCTGATGAACCTGGCCCGTGGTCGTGAATGGGACGCCCTGGAGCGCTCCATCGATGTGCAGATTTCCCGTCTGCGCCGGATGATCGAGCCGGATCCGTCCAAGCCGCGTTATATCCAGACAGTGTGGGGCGTGGGTTACGTGTTTGTGCCGGATGGCACGGCAACCAAGTAATCGATGATTTGCACATGCGGGTATTCCGGAGTTCGATCCCAAGGGGTCGGCCGGATGCCCGGCGTCTGCAATTCTGCGAGCGTGGCTCGCTCTTGCCAGGTGTCTAGCTGTCTTCTATGAAAACCCCGCTGTGGTTCCCCCAAAGTTTCTTCTCCCGCACCCTTTGGCTGGTGCTGATCGTCGTGCTGTTTTCCAAGGCGCTGACCCTCGTTTATCTATTGATGAACGAAGACGTGCTGGTGGACCGGCAGTACAGCCATGGTGTTGCGCTGACATTGCGTGGTTACTGGGCTGTGGATCCGGAGAACCGCGAAAAAGTCGCCAAGGCGTCGACGTTGACCCGCGTGGATGGGGCTGGCGTGCCGGAAGGCGAGCAGCATTGGCCTTACAGCGAGATCTACCAGCGCCAGATGCAGGCCGAACTGGGTGAAGACACCGAGGTGCGCTTGCGCATGCATGTATCACCCGCCCTCTGGGTGCGCGCGCCGAGCCTGGGCGATGCATGGATCAAGGTTCCGCTGTATCCGCACCCGCTGCGGGGGCAGAAGATCTGGAACGTACTTGGCTGGTTCCTGGCTATCGGCCTGCTTTCCACCGCGTCGGCCTGGATTTTCGTGCGCCAGCTCAACCAGCCGCTCAAGCGCCTGGTGTTCGCCGCCAGGCAACTGGGGCAGGGGCGCAGCGTGCGCCTGCCGATCAGCGATACGCCCAGCGAAATGACCGAGGTCTATAGCGCGTTCAACCAGATGGCCGAGGATGTCGAACAGGCCGGTCGCGAGCGTGAGCTGATGCTGGCCGGGGTGTCCCACGACCTGCGCACGCCGCTGACACGCTTGCGCCTGTCCCTGGAACTGATGGGTAACCACACCGACCTGACCGATGACATGGTCCGTGATATCGAAGACATGGACGCGATTCTCGACCAGTTCCTGGCGTTTATCCGCGATGGTCGCGATGAGGTGGTGGAAGAAGTGGACCTGACCGACCTGGTCCGCGAGGTCGTGGCGCCCTATAACCAGAATGGCGAGCAGGTACACATGCGCCTGGAGCCGATCCAGCCCTTTGCGTTGCGCCGGGTCTCGATGAAGCGCCTGTTGAACAACCTGATCGGCAACGCCTTGCATCATGCGGGCACCGAGGTGGAAGTCGCCGCCTATGTGTCTGGTGACACCAACGCGCCCTATGTGGTGCTGAGTGTCATGGACCGTGGCGCCGGGATTGATCCGGCGGAGCTGGAGGGCATTTTCAACCCCTTCACCCGTGGCGACCGTGCTCGTGGTGGCAAAGGCACCGGCCTGGGGCTGGCGATTGTGCGGCGGATTGCCTCGATGCATGGTGGCAATGTTGAGCTGCGCAACCGTGCCGATGGCGGGCTGGAAGCGCGGGTGCGCTTGCCGTTGGGGCTGATGTTGCCAAGGGATGCGGTCTAAGCCACGACTAAAATCAAATGTGGGAGCTGGTTTGCCTGCGAAAAAAACTAACAGTGATGTTGAATGTTAGTCAGTCATCGCAGGCAAGCCAGCTCCCACACTGGTTTGTGCTGCCCTAAAGGGCGTATTTCAGCCCTTGCCCTTGGTCCGGGTCAGATTCGGCCCGCTGTTCTTCTCCAGATGCTGAATGATGATCCCCGCCACATCCTTGTTGGTGGTGGTCTCAATTCCTTCCAGGCCTGGTGACGAGTTGACTTCCATCACCAGTGGCCCGTGGTTCGAGCGCAGGATATCCACGCCCGCCACACTCAAGCCCATGACCTTGGCTGCGCGCAGGGCGGTCATGCGTTCTTCCGGGGTGATCTTGATCAGGCTGGCGCTGCCACCCCGATGCAGGTTGGAGCGAAACTCCCCCGGCTTGGCCTGGCGCTTCATCGCGGCAATCACCTTGTCCCCCACCACGAAGCAACGGATATCGGCCCCGCCGGCTTCCTTGATGTATTCCTGGACCATGATGTTCTGCTTGAGGCCCATGAACGCTTCGATCACCGACTCTGCCGCCGTGGCGGTTTCACACAGCACCACACCAATGCCCTGGGTGCCTTCCAGCACCTTGATCACCAATGGCGCACCGTTGACCATCTCGATCAGGTCGGGAATGTCATCGGGGGAATGGGCAAAACCAGTCACGGGCAAGCCGATGCCCCGGCGCGACAGCAATTGCAGGGAGCGCAGCTTGTCCCGGGAGCGGGCAATGGCCACCGATTCGTTGAGCGGAAACACCCCCATCATTTCAAACTGGCGCAGGACCGCGCAGCCGTAGAACGTCACCGAGGCCCCGATACGCGGGATCACCGCGTCGAAGCCTTCCAGTGGTTTGCCCCGGTAGTGGATCTGCGGCTTATGACTGGCAATGTTCATATAGGCGCGCAACGTATCGATCACCACCATCTCATGGCCCCGTTCGGTGCCGGCCTCGACCAGACGGCGGGAGGAATACAGACGCGGGTTACGCGACAGCACAGCGATCTTCATGCAACACCTGTGGCAGCAATAGTGGAGACCGGGAACACCGGCTTGTCTTGAACATACTTGAGCCCCGGGTTGACCACTAACTGGCCGTCGATCAGGGCTTTGGAACCTAGCAACAGGCGGTAACGCATGGTTTTGCGGCAAGCCAGGGTGAACTCCACCCTCCATACCCGATCACCCAGGGCCAGGGTGGTGCTGATGACGTAGCGCACCTGCGCCTGGCCGTTGGAGCTTTTAATGGTTTTCATGGCCACCAGCGGTGCTTCGCAGCGCCGGTGACGCAGTTGCACCACGCTGCCCAGGTGCGCCGTAAAGCGCAGCCATTTTTCACCGTCACGCTCAAAAGGCTCGATCTCGGTGGCATGCAGGCTGGAGGTACTGGCGCCGGTGTCGATCTTTGCGCGCAGGCCCGCCACGCCCAAATCGGGAAGTGCCACCCATTCACGCAGACCGACAACGGTCAAATGGTCAAATGTCTTCAATATGAACAACCGGCAATCAGGGAAATTTCGACGTCATACGACACTAGCGTCCAATAGCTCACGGATTGTGACAACCCAGGACCGTTGACGAGCGCTTGGCGCCGAATTCGCGGTATTCACGCAGAATATTCACCAAATGGCGACAGATATCTTCACACCATAAAAAACGACGGCTGAAGGGAAACTGCCTGACACCTGGCGTATCTTAGGTGAGCCTTGGCGTTTGTGCGTCGAAGGGATTCGACTGTTAAGTTGCGACATTTTTCAGAGCGAGGAATTCAAGTGGCTCAAAAGCAGGAAGAGGACGAAAAAGTCCGTTTGGACAAGTGGCTGTGGGCCGCACGTTTCTACAAGACCCGGGCCTTGGCCAAGGCCGCCATCGAGAGCGGCAAGGTGCACTGCCGAGGCGAGCGCTGCAAGCCGGGCAAGGAACCGCGTGTTGGCAACGAGTTGCAGATTCGCATCGGCTTTGATGAGAAAACCGTGTTGGTGGAGGCGCTCTCCATCGTCCGCCGAGGCGCGCCTGAAGCCCAGGCGCTGTACACCGAGACCCCCGCCAGTATTGCCAAGCGCGAGAATGCGGCGGCCATGCGCAAGGCCGGAGCCTTGGGTATGAGCACCGACGGCAAGCCGAGCAAGAAACAGCGCCGCGACCTGTTCAAGTTTCGCGGCAGCGGCAATGATGATTGAGGGGTTACGTGCAGGAGCCGATCAGGCTCCTGCACCAGGGCTCAGGCGTTGCGGATCACGCTCAGGCGATTGATCGCGGGTACCCGTTGAAGCAGCCGGAATACCGGTTCGGTTATGCGTAGCAGCCAAGCCGAGACCTTCGCCGCAAACGGTGTGTAGTAACCCCAACCCAGCGCTAACAGCGCCAGCAGTACGCCACCGATGTAGTCGTCCTGCCCCCAGTGAGCACCTGCCACCAGGCGCGGCATCATAAACAGCAGTGCCAGGCCCCAGATCAGTACCACCTGGCCGATCCGCTTGGCAAACACGCTCATGAACATCCCCCAGATCAGCAACACTGAAGCATGATCACCGGGGAAACTCTGGCTGGAACGGTCTTTCAATTCCCAGGTTTTTTCCAGGTTCGGGAAATAGTCGCTCATATGGATCGCTCCACTGATCACCATCGACGGGCTATTGTGCTGCCAGCCCATCTGCGCCGCGAGCTTGGAAAACAGCATGCGGATAAACAGCAGTAACAGCAGAATCGCGAGGAAACCGAAAAACGCCTGGCGCACTTCAATCGCCTTGAACACCCATTCGCCGCGAATCAGCAGCATCAGCAGGATCACCCCGACCACCGCATCAAATGGCCGCAGGCTGGCGATCGCCCATACATGCAGCCAGGTCGGGTTGCTGGCCAGCGGGTCGTTGAGCAGATGAAACAGCCATTCGTCGAATATCACGCAAAGCATCTGGCCTGCGGGCCATAGCCAAAAACACAGCAGCCCCAGAGCGAGTAAATTGCACAGGGCCAATCGCCCGAGGTTCCACTTGGCTTGGAACAAACCCGGATTGTTCATAAACTGTTTCCTCTTCGCTCTAAACTCTCTTCACCTATCAGAAGAAAAGCGCACCAAATTGGTGCTAAAGCGCATAATTTTAGAAACATTGTCATCACTTTGTCATCAATTCAGATACCCAGACCTATGACTGATCTACCGGATACCGACTTCACCCAACGTTTCCTCTTTGACGACAACGACGCTCGTGGCGAGCTGGTTGCCCTGGAGCGCAGCTATGCCGAAGTCCTTGCCAAGCATCCCTATCCGGAGCCGGTCGCGCAGTTGCTTGGCGAACTGATGGCCGCCGCGTCGCTGCTGGTGGGCACCATGAAGTTCGATGGCTTGCTGATCCTCCAGGCGCGCTCCGAAGGCCCGGTGCCGATGCTGATGATCGAGTGCTCCAGTGAGCGGGAAATCCGTGGCCTGGCACGTTATGACGCAGACCAGATCCCGGCGGACGCGACCCTGGCCGACCTGATGCCCAACGGCGTGCTGGCGTTGACCATCGACCCGACCGTTGGCCAGCGTTACCAGGGCATTGTCGATCTGGACGGGGAAACCCTGTCCGACTGCTTCACCAACTATTTCGTCATGTCCCAGCAAGTGGGCACCCGCTTCTGGCTCAATGCGGACGGCAAGCGCGCCCGTGGCCTGCTGTTGCAACAGCTGCCGGCGGACCGTATCAAGGACGAGGATGAGCGCGAGGAAAGCTGGCGCGGCCTCACTGCCCTGGCCGGTACCCTGACCGCTGAAGAGCTGCTGGGCCTGGACAACGAAACCATCCTGCACCGCCTGTACCATGAAGAGGAAGTGCGCCTGTTCGATGCGCAATCGCTGCGTTTCCATTGCAGCTGCTCCCGCGAGCGCTCGGGCAATGCCCTGGTGAGCCTGGGCCTTGAGGATGCGCAGAATCTGGCGGTGGAGCACGGTGGCAGAATCGAGATCGACTGCCAGTTCTGCAACCAGCGCTACCTGTTCGACGCTGCCGATATCGCCCAATTGTTCGCTGGCGCTGGCGTTGACACCCCTTCTGGTACCCACCACTAAAACGTTTAAGCACAGGTAAATCACCTGACAAACGCCGGATTAGAGGTGTTCTGACGGGAGGGCCCTACTTTTTTTGGGCTTTTCTGGCATAATCCGGCCCACTTTTTTCGCGGTAGTAGTGCGCAACTTTCTACTACAAAACGTTTGGAGCACTCGGCCATAGGCCGACGGGGAACCTCATGACGCAAGCCAATAACGCCGTATACACCGATCTGAGTGTTGACGATCTGGTCAAAGAAGCCCTGCAGCGCGGTGAAGGCGTGCTTGCCGATACTGGCGCGCTGGTCGTAGAAACCGGTCACCGTACCGGTCGTTCGCCGGTCGACCGTTTCATCGTTGAAGAGCCATCCACCCAGGCCGCTATTGCCTGGGGCCCGATCAACCGCAAGTTCCCGGCCGACAAGTTCGATGCCCTGTGGGCTCGCGTCGAGGCTTTCAACAACGCGCAAGAGCATTTCGTTTCCCACGTGCATGTAGGTTCTGCCGAAGAACACTACCTGGCCGTGAAAATGACCACTCAGACTGCCTGGCAGAACCTGTTCGGTCGTTGCCTGTTCATCAACCCGGCCCAGTACAACCCGGCCGGGCGTGAAGAGTGGCAAGTGCTCAACGTTGCCAACTTTGAATGTGTGCCTGAGCGTGACGGCACCAATTCCGATGGTTGCGTGATCCTCAACTTCGCCCAGAAAAAAGTCCTGATTGCTGGCATGCGTTACGCCGGCGAGATGAAAAAAGCCATGTTCTCGGTGCAGAACTTCCTGCTGCCGGCCGCTGACGTGCTGCCAATGCACTGCGCTGCCAACATCGGTGAAGAAGGCGACGTGACCTTGTTCTTCGGCCTCTCCGGCACTGGCAAGACCACCCTGTCCGCCGACGAAAGCCGCTACCTGATCGGTGACGACGAACACGGTTGGGGCGAAGGCGTGGTGTTCAACATCGAAGGCGGTTGCTATGCCAAGTGCATCGACCTGTCGGAGAAGAACGAGCCGGTCATCTGGAAAGCCATCAAGCACGGCGCCGTCCTGGAAAACGTGGTGATCGACGATGCCAAGCACGCCGACTACACCAACGTCAGCCTGACCCAGAACAGCCGCGCGGCGTACCCGCTGGAGCACGTTGCCAAGCGTTCCGAGAAGAACCTGGGCGGCGAGCCAAACGCGGTGATCTTCCTGACCTGCGACCTGACTGGCGTACTGCCACCGGTGTCGATCCTCAATGAAGAACAAGCGGCCTACCACTTCCTGTCCGGCTACACCGCACTGGTGGGCTCGACTGAAATGGGTTCGGGCAGCGGCATCAAGTCGACCTTCTCCACCTGCTTCGGCGCACCGTTCTTCCCGCGCCCAGCTGGCGAATACGCAGAGCTGCTGATCAAGCGCATCCGTGGCTTCGGCTCCAAGGTCTACCTGGTCAACACCGGCTGGACCGGCGGTGGCTACGGCGTCGGCAAACGCTTCAACATCCCGACCACCCGTGCGGTGATCGCAGCGATCCAGAGCGGCGCGTTGATCGGTGCGCAAACCGAGCACCTGGACACCATCAACCTCGACGTGCCATTGGCCGTACCGGGCGTTGAGACCGGCCTGTTGAACCCACGCAACACCTGGGCTGACAAGGCTGCCTACGACGAAGCAGCGAAGGCCCTGGCCGGCCTGTTCGTCGAGAACTTCAAGAAATTTGAAGTGAGCGACGCGATCAAGGCAGCGGGTCCGAAGTTGTAAGATTCGCTAGCTGTTGAAAAGCCGCCCCTAGTGGGCGGCTTTTTTGTGCGCGTGGAAATCTCGATGAGCGTAGAGCAGGGCGGCAAAAAGGCCCACATTAACCACTCAGTGTTCTTCAGCTCAGATTTTCCAGCGTTTGCGTATCCCAGCTATGAGTCTTGATCGCCAGGTAGAGCATGCCGATGGTGAGCGGCATTTTCTCGCCCCGGCCCTTGGCGCGGTGTTTGAGGAATACATCGAAGACCGGCGGGTTGAAGTAACGATAAGCATCATAGTCACCCAGGTCGAGATCGAATGTCTGCTCCAGCGCCTCCATAAATTGCCTGGCTTCGGCGCCGTCGCAGCCGAGGTCGAAGTTAAGCGAGGTTTTAAGGCGGAGGGTCTTGTGCTTGGGCAGGCCGATTTCTTCATGCAGCAATTGCAGGAGCTGCTGCATGACAGGGTCTTCGGGGAAGTGGGGGGCCAGGTTCATGGTGGGAGCACGCAGGAGTGGGTGAGGGGGATGGTCGTGATGATGGCAGTATTTGTTGCGGGTCAGAAAGAGTGCCAAGCCTATCAAGAATAGAGCGAGGGGGAGGAGTTGAATGCTGAGAATGATGGCCACATAAGGTAGCCAGAATGTCAGGATCAAGCCGCTTACGATAAAAGTGGCAGCAAAACGCTTTCTGAGTGTGCCGTCGGTGATTTTGTAATGCAGCAATAGATAAAAGGCGAAGAAGATCGCCGTCTGTAGATACAGCATTTGACTATGGCTCATCTGAGTACACATGCATTGAGAGGCTTGAGCGCTGCGGGCCAATTCCCCCGCTGACCCGAGCCTCTAGGCCGATGATGATGTCTGCACGCTGGAAGTTGCGGAGCTGGCGGGATATCAAATCGCGGGTGAAGTTTTCGATCAGTGATTCTGCCTTGCTGGAAATGATCCCAATTGGGGCTGCAACCGCACCTGAAATAGCTTCTTTGACGACGTTATTTCGGTTGTTCAGGCTATCGGCCTGTTTTCTGGTCAATGGTTTTGAAATGGCCACTGTCATGAGGCACGGAAGATCCTGGGCGAGCATTCGCTCATACAGACTTTGTAGTCGCAGGCGAACCTCTGGCGCAGAGGCCTTTGCGTCTAGCAAGCAAAGGCTGGCAAGTGCTTGCTTGTTATCGGGCCGTACAGTGAAACGAATCACGCTGAACGTGACGCCGTAATGGCCGATGTACTGAGTCCTTTCAAGGTTCACGGATTTCTTGCCGAGAAGGTTGCGAGGGCGCTAGTTTCGGTCAGGCTTGGCCGATTCTGTAGAGGGTTGAGTGGGCACCTGAGGCAGTTTGGGAAGCGTATGGTGCCCGACCAAGCAATTTCCTACAGAGTCTTCTGATGTTGGCAATTTGGCTGTCGGGCATCCTGGCGCAGGCGTGATAAAAACCACGTCACATTTTGTATAAAATCCCGGCAAAACCCCTGAATTCAGCGTATGTTTCACCGCAAAATCTTGTAGGGCAATTCCGCCCACTACTTAAAGGGAGTTAAGCATGGGTTTGCTTCGTATCGCCTCGGCGATGTCATTGTGTGCGGTGGCGTTTTCTGTCCAGGCCGAGCAGTTGCCAATTGAAGTGCTCAGTGCGGTGGTCAAGGACCAGAAAATCGCCGACGCTGAAGTCTTGCTGCAACGCAACGGCGCACAGAACGTGGTGGGGCGCACCAACGCCCAGGGCCAGGTCACCCTCACCAGCGAAGTTGCCGATGGCGCCGACAATCTGCTGATCATCAAGAAGCCCGGCTACTCCAACCTGGTGGTGAAGTGCCCGTGCAAAGGCATGACATACGCCATCAGCCCGGTGATGGAAAACCTCGACGGCCTGCGTGTAGTGCTGACCTGGGGACAATCGCCTTCGGACCTCGACTCCCACATGATCTTCCCCGGCAACAACATCTACTTCAACAGCAAGACCGGCACCGATGCCGAGTTGGATGTGGATGACACCGACAGCTACGGCCCGGAAACCATCACCCTGCAGAAAAAACACTACGGCGAAAGCTACGTCTACGCCGTGCATGACTTCTCCAACCGCACCAATACAGGCTCCACTGCACTGTCCGAGAGCCAGGCCAAGGTGTTTGTGTACATGGGCCAGTCCCTGGTTCGCACCTACTACGTGCCGACCAACCGTACCGGTAACCTGTGGACCGTGTTCCGCATGACCGGCAGCGGCGACTTCCAGGACATCAATACCTTTACCGGCGTACTGGTCGAAGCCAAGGATGTGCTCAACGAAGTCAAACCCCTGCTCAACGACAGCGTTGCCGTGGATGCGGTGGTGGTCAGTTCTGCGGTACAGGGCGATGCGAAGAAGCTGAACCTCAAAGGCGAAGCGGCCTACCAGGCCGGTAACCTGGACCAGGCAATCGACTACTTCCGTCAGGCTATCGAACTGGACAATTCCTTCGGTAAAGCCTACGGCAACCTCGGCCTGGCCTATCAGAAAGCCGGTAACACCGCCGAGTCGATCTGGGCCAACCGCAAGGCAATCGCCCTGGCCAGTGGCCCGACAGCGGCCACCGTGCGCGCCGGTTCCTACTACAACATTGCGCGAATCTACGAAGCGGCCGGGCAGTTTGCCGATGCGCTGCGCCACTATCAGTTGGCCAAGGAACAGAAGGCCAACCCGGTGTATGACAAAGCCATTGAGCGTGTGCAAAACCGCTGATTGAGCTGTAGCAAAGATCTGAAAATGTGGGAGCGGGCTTGCCCGCGATAGCGGTGTAACAGTCAACAGCAGTATCGACTGGGGCACCACCATCGCGGGCAGGCCCGCTCCCACTTTTGTTTTGGGGTGTTTTATAGATTGCCGTTTGCTACCGGCTTCACCCTCGCCGCCTGTGTATCATCCTGTCTCTCTTTTCCACGCGACCTTTCTCGATTCGCTGAAAATCCCGGGCTATGTTTTAGGCCTGTTCAGCGGTCAATGGAGTGACAGCTTATGCACGACACCCTCCAGCAGGTCTTTGGTTATCCACAGTTTCGCCCAGGCCAGGAGGCGGCTGTCAGCGCCGTGCTGGCCGGCCGCTCGGCGGCGGCGATCTTTCCCACCGGCTCCGGCAAATCCCTCTGTTATCAGCTCTCAGCCGTGTTGCTGCCGCACCTGACACTGGTAGTGTCGCCGTTGTTGGCGTTGATGCAGGACCAACTGGACTTTTTGCAGCGCCATGGCATTTCGGCCGGCAGCATTGATTCGACACAAAGCCGTGAGCAGGCCAATGACGTAATGGCCCGCGCTCGCTCCGGCGAATTGAAGATCCTGATGATTTCCGTAGAGCGTCTGAAGAACGAGCGCTTTCGCAACTTTTTGCACAGCGTTTCGATTTCGCTACTGGTGGTGGACGAGGCGCACTGTATTTCCGAGTGGGGCCACAACTTCCGCCCGGACTACCTGAAACTCCCCGACTACCAACACCAGTTCAACATTCCCCAGGCGCTGCTGTTGACGGCCACCGCCACGCCCAAGGTCATTGCGGACATGCAGGCCAAGTTCGCCATCGCCCCCGCCGACGTGATCACCACGGGGTTCTACCGGTCCAACCTCAACCTGTGGGTGGAGCCGGTCAGCGGCGCCGACAAGCGCCGGCGCCTGGCGGAGTGGATGGGCGAGCGGGCCAACCAGCCGAGCATCGTCTATGTCACCTTGCAGAAGACTGCCGAGCAGATCGCCGAGCACCTGAATCGCCATGGCATCCAGGCCGAGGCTTATCACGCAGGTTTACCCCATGATAAGCGCGAAGGCATCCAGCGCCGGTTCATGGGCGGCCAGTCCAATTGCATCGTCGCTACCATTGCCTTCGGCATGGGCATCGACAAGAGCGACATCCGCAATGTGGTGCATTTCGATCTGCCCAAATCCATCGAGAACTACAGCCAGGAAATCGGGCGTGCCGGTCGCGATGGCCAGCCTTCCGAGTGCCTGGTGCTGGCCAACCGCGACAGCATCAATGTGTTGGAGAACTTTGTCTACGGCGATACGCCGGAGCAGGAAGGCATCCGCCTGGTGCTGGAGGAACTGCTGGCGGCCGGTGATGACGGGCAATGGGAGTTTCTGCTGCGCTCGTTAGCGGAACTGAGCAATATCCGCGAGCTACCGCTCAAGACTTTGCTGGTGCAGTTGGAGCTCAAGGGGGTGATTGCACCGCGCTATGCGTTTTATGCCGAGTATCGCTTCAAGTACCTGGTAGAACCGGAGGTATTGCTGGCGCGTTTTTCCGGTGAGCGACAGCAGTTTGTCGCCGCGATTATCCAAGCGTGCAAACGGGCCAGGAGCTGGGCCACCGTGGACTTTGATGCGCTTTATCAACAGCACCAGGCCGAACGCGGCCGGGTGGTCAAGGCGCTGGATTATTTCCAGGAGCAGGGCCTGATCGAGCTGGAGAGCAAGCAGATGACCGAGGTCTATAGCCTGCTCGATACCGGGTTTGATCCCCAGGCCTTGAGCGCCGAGTTATACACAGGCTTCAAGCAGCACGAAGCCACGGAAGTGGCGCGGATCCATGGGATGTTGGCGTTGTTCGCCAGTGAGCGTTGCCTGGGCTTTCGGTTGGCCGAGTATTTTGGCGACGCAGCCGCCCCCCGCCAGTGTGGGCATTGCTCGGTTTGTTCGGGACAGGTCGCCCATCTGCCGGCACCACCGGGCCTGGCACTGCTTGTGGATAAAAACTTCCAGGGGCTGTGCGGGGATTTTATCCACAGGCATCATCAACACACTGGCAGCTTGCCAGGGGCCGAGCGCTTGACGCGGTTTTTATGCGGGATCAGCGTGCCACTGTTTACCAAGCTCAAGGCCCGGGGGATTCCAGGGTTTGCGGTGCTGGAAGAGTATCCGTATGCCGAGGTGCGGGATTGGGCCGAGGCCCATCTGAACGACCTGTAAATTCACTTCAACGAGACTTGTCCATGCCTGACTCAATGCCGCAGCGTGCCGATTACCGTCACTTCCAGCCGATCATTACGCGCTGGCACGACAATGATGTGTACGGCCATGTGAATAACGTCACCTACTACAGCTTCTTCGACACAGCAGTGAACACGTACCTGATTGAACAGGGCGGGCTGGATATCCATGACGGCGAAGTGGTGGGGTTTGTGGTGAGTTCGGCGTGCGACTACTTCGCCTCGATTGCTTTCCCCGACCGTATCGAGATTGGCCTGCGGGTGGGCAAATTGGGCAACAGTTCAGTGCAGTACGAATTGGCGGTGTTCAAGGCCGGCGAAGATGAGGCCTGTGCGGCGGGGCGGTTTGTGCATGTGTTTGTGGATCGGGCGACTAACCAGCCGGTGACGATTCCACAGGTACTGCGCGAAGCACTGCAACACCTGGCGGTCTGACGGCGGCCTGCGAAACAATGAAGAGCTAATGTGGGAGCCGGGCTTGCCCGCGCTAGCGCAGTGTCAGGCCACCTATTGGTTGCTGGCATTGCGCTAGCGCAGGCAAGCCAGCTCCCACATTGAGTTTGCTGTGTTTACCGGTGACGGTAGTGATGCTTGTTCTTGCGATGGCCATAAGCATGCCCACGGCCACGATGATCATCACGGTCATAGCGGCGGTTATCACGCCCGCGATAGCGACGGTCGTCGTCATCGCTCTTATTGCCCATATAGTTACCCAGCGCGCCGCCCGCGCCACCGCCGGCTGCCGCGCCGATCAGGCTGCCGGTGCTACCGCCGACACTGCGCCCGACCACGTTGCCGCCTGCTGCGCCCAGTGCGCCGCCAATGGCTGCTTCGCCACGGCTGCGTTTGTCTGCGCCCACTGCGCTACCGCCGGCGCCGCCCAGGGCCGCACCAATGGCCGAACCGGTATTGCCGCCGATCTGCTGGCCGACGACCGAACCTAAAACCCCGCCCAATGCGCCGCCTACACCGGCTTCGGTGGTGCCACCGGCCATGGCTGCGCCACTGACCAAGCCAAGGGACAACAAGAGAATCGAGGAGAACTTCATAGGTGAACCTCAAGGGGATGACGGCGCGATCCTGAGGTTGTCGGAATATTCTTACAATCGAATTCCGACCAGTGGTGCAGGTTGTATACAATTAGCTAAGTTGCTGTTTTATCTAGGGAACTTAAGTCGTTTTTGCCGGTCTTTAGCTACTTCGGGAAGGCCGCTTTTATACAAAAGCGGCCTTTTTTGTGCCCGTAAAATCGTTCCCAGACATGGAGACGATCAGGCGGTCCGGGCCATGATCAGACCATTGTCGCTGGCCGCTTCCAGGCGAATCGCCACGAACTTGGAAGTAGGCGTATGGCTACCATCCCCAGTGCTTTCCAACGGCACCAGCGGGTTGACCTCCGGGTAATAGGCCGCCGCCTGTCCCGCCGGAATATCGAACGCCAGCAAGGTAAAACCCTTGACCCGGCGTTCACGGCCATCATCCCAGATCGACACGATATCGGCCTTCTGCCCCGGCTTGAAGCCCAGGCGGATGATGTCGGCTTCGTTGACAAACAACACGTCGCGCTGGCCCTTGACCCCACGATAGCGGTCATCCAGGCCGTAGATAGTGGTGTTGTACTGATCATGGGAGCGCATGGATTGCATGATCAGGTCGGGTAACTGGCCAGTGGCGCGGGTGCGTTCATGCACCAGGTCCTTGGGCAGGATGTTGGCGCGGAAGTTGGCGCGACCTGACGGCGTGTTCCAGCGGCGGGCGCCGGCGCTGTTGCCCAGGTAGAAACCGCCTGGGTGCTGCACGCGCTCATTGAAGTCCTTGAAGCCGGGAATGGTGTCGGCGATCAAGTCGCGGATGCGGCGGTAGTCGGCCACCAGCCAGTTCCAGTCCACCGGTTTGCTGCCCAGGGTGGCGGCGGCGATGCCGGCGACAATGGCCGGTTCCGACTTCATCAGCTTCGACAGCGGCTGCAATTGGCCGTTGGAGGCGTGCACCATGCTGAACGAGTCTTCCACCGTCACCGCTTGCGGGCCATCGGCCTGGATATCAATGTCGGTACGACCCAGGCACGGCAGGATCAAAGCCTGTTTACCGTGGGCCAAGTGGCTGCGATTGAGCTTGGTGCTGATCTGCACGGTCAGGTCGCAGTTGCTCAAGGCCTGGAAGGTGCGGGGGCTGTCAGGCGTGGCTTGGGCGAAGTTGCCGCCCAGGCCGATAAACACCTTGGCGCGGCCCTCAAGCATGGCGTGAATGGCTTCGACCACGTTATGCCCGTTGTCACGGGGTACCTTGAACTGGAAGCGACGCTCCAGGGCATCCAGGAAGGCCACGGGCGGCCGTTCGTTGATGCCCATGGTGCGATCGCCCTGCACGTTGCTATGGCCACGCACCGGGCACAGGCCGGCACCTGGGCGGCCGATGTTGCCGCGCAGCAGCATCAGGTTGGCGATTTCCTGGATGGTCGGCACCGAATGCCGATGCTGGGTGATGCCCATCGCCCAGCACATGATCACGTTCTTGCCTTTGGCGTACATGCGCGCCGCTTGCTCGATCTCCACCAGGCTCAGGCCGGACTGTTCGACGATTTCATCCCAGGAGGTGTCGTCGATCTTGGCCAGGTAATCCAGCACATTGACCGTGTGTTCATTGAGGAAGTCGTGGTCGAACACTGCCTCTTTGCCTTCGGCCTGGGCCTGGCGCTCCCACAGCAGCAGGAACTTGGCCATGCCGCGCAGGATGGCCATGTCGCCCCCCAGCGCCGGACGGAAATATGCGGTGTTGGTCGGTTTATCACCGTTGGTGAGCATTTCCAGTGGATGTTGCGGGTGCTGGAAGCGTTCCAGGCCACGCTCTTTGAGCGGGTTGATACACACCACCTGGGCACCGCGTTTCACTGCTTCGCGCAGCGGTTCAAGCATGCGTGGGTGGTTGGTGCCGGGGTTCTGGCCCCAGACGAAAATCGCGTCGGCGTGTTCGAAGTCGTCAAACGTCACGGTGCCTTTGCCGACCCCCACACTTTGCGCCAAGGCTACGCCGCTGGCTTCGTGGCACATGTTCGAGCAGTCCGGGAAGTTGTTGGTGCCATAGGCGCGCACGAACAGCTGATACAAGTATGCCGCTTCATTGCTGGCGCGGCCCGAGGTGTAGAACTCGGCCATGTCCGGGCTTGGCAGGGCTTGCAGGTGCTTGCCGATCAGGTCGAAGGCCGACTCCCAGCTGATTGGCTTGTAGCGGTCGGTCTCGGCGTCATAGCTCATCGGCTCGGTCAGGCGGCCCTGGTATTCGAGCCAGTAATCGCTTTGCTCCAGCAGGGAGCTGACGCTGTGCTTGGCGAAGAACGCCGCATCCACCCGGCGCTTGGTGGCTTCCCAGTTGACCGCCTTGGCGCCGTTCTCGCAGAACTTGACCATGCCGCTTTCCGGCGAGTCACCCCAGGCGCAACCCGGGCAGTCGAAGCCGCCGTTCTGGTTGGTCTTGAGCATCATGCGCAGGTTTTTCAGCGCGTTATCGCTGGTCAGCCACGCCTGTGCCACGCTGATCAGCGCGCCCCAGCCGCCCGCCGGGCCTTTGTAGGGCTTGTAGCGCGGGGTCGGGGTTTGGTCGGCTTGGTGATGATTGCTCATGGCTGGTACTCCATCGCAGGGCTGTAGACCCGCGGCGCGCTTTTTTGCGGCAGGTGGATAAGATTGAGGTTGTGCCGGCGCGCCCATTGCAGGGCCAGGCCGGTGGGTGACGACAGGCTGACCAGGGTCTGGATGCCCGCGCGCAGGACTTTCTGGATCAATTCGAGGCTGCAACGGCTGGTGACAATCGCCACGCCGCCTTCGGTCGGGATGCGCTGGCGCACCAGGGCGCCGATCAGTTTGTCGAGGGCGTTATGCCGGCCGATATCTTCGCGGCCCAGCAGCAGTTCGCCCTGGTTATTCATGAACACCGCTGCATGCACCGCGCCACTGTATTGGCCCAACGGCTGGAAGGCGCTGATACGCTGGCGCAAACCCTCGAGCCAGGCGGCAGGCGGCAGTGGTGCGCCCGGCAAAACCTGCAGGTCCGGCAACGCCTGCTCTACGGCTTCCACGCCACACAGGCCGCAGCCGCTGGTGCCGGCCAGTTGCCGGCGCTGTTGCTTGAGGTTCCAGAAGGCGCGGCTGCAGATCTGCACCTGGGCGTACTGGGCCGAGCCTGCGCCGCTCAGTTGCAGGTCATAGATATCGCTGATGTCGCTGATGATGCCGCTGCCCAGGCTGAAGCCGACGATAAAGTCTTCAAGATCGGTGGGCGTCACCAGCATCACGGCCTGGCTGATGTCGTTGTAGGCAATCGCCAACGCAACTTCCTCGGCCAGCGCGGTGCTGGCCGATTCCGTGTGGTCGAGGCTGCAATATTGATAACTCTGGCTGGCGGCAGGCGCGGGCGTTGTCAGGGCAGGCGCCGCGCACGCAGGGCGCTGGGCGTTCATCAAGTCTAGTCACCGGCGAAGTGTTCAGAGTGAAGACTAGGCGCGACAAAGGGTCGCGTCTAATCGCCAATACTGATCTACCGATAGATGACGTCGATCAATGCTTCGGTAGCGATTACTGATAAAGCGCGAAACACGCCTCGGCCAACGCCGAACGTGGCGCGCTGCGCCGCATGATCAGCCCCAGCTTGGCCAGGGTTTGCGCGTTTTCGATAGGTTGCAGGCGCAGGTGTTCGGTCAGGGCGTCGAGGCCGCCGTCCAGGGGCATCACCGCACAACACAGGCCGCCATGCACGGCCTGCAGCAACTGATGGACGGCATCGGTTTGCAGCAAGGGGTGTGGCGTCAGGCCGCGGCTGTGGAAGTTATGGTCGATGGACTGGCGAAAATGCATGCCGCTGGTGAGCATGCCCAGGGGCAGCTCGATCAGCGCCTCCCAGCTCAGGGGCTTTTCGCCAAAGCTGAAAAAGCGTTGGTCGTACAACAGGCCCATGCGGGTTTCGTCCAGGGCCAGGGAGTCAAAGCGCTCGCTGTCGAGGCGTTCAAGGTAGGACACCCCCAGGTCCAGGCGATTGCTCGCCAGTTGTTCGAGGATCTGCTCGGAGCTCAACGCCGACAGCTCAAAGCGCAGGCTGGGGTGCTGCCTGTGCAACTGTTGCATCAAGGCCAGCGGATCAAAGCTCGACAGCGGCACCACGCCCAGGCGCAATGTCCCCACCAGGTTGCCCCGGCAGGCGGCCGCTTCGGCCTGCAGGCCGTCATAGGCGGCCAGCACCGTACGCGCCCACGCCAGCACCCGCTCGCCAGGGGCGGTAAAACCCTCGAAACGCTGGCCGCGATTGACCAGCGGCAGCTCCAGCTCTTCTTCCAGGCTGCGCAGGCGCATCGACAGGGTTGGCTGGGTGATGTGGCAGCGCGCGGCCGCCTGGCCGAAGTGACGGGTTTCGTCGAGGGCGATGAGGAATTTCAGTTGTTTGATGTCCATCTTCGCTCCGGGGGCTTATGCCAATGGCGCAGGGATTCTAGCGCGTTTGCGTCATTGGTCGGGCTGGAACCAAGATCTGTAAGACTGGTCTAGTCTTTGGCATCTGGAAACCCAATCCCAAGGAGAGCGCACTATGAGTCTTTTTAGCTTTATCAAAGAAGCCGGCGAGAAAATCGTTGATCTGTTGACGCCGGGTAATGCAAACGCGAGTGAGCAGTTGAAGGATCACGTTGCCAAGGTCGGCCTGGGTAACCCGAATGTGCAGACCACCGTGGAGGGCGACAAGGTGACAGTGACCGGTGAAGTCGCCACCCAGGAGGAGAAAGAGAAGATTCTGCTGGCGCTGGGCAACATTGCCGGCGTGGCGACCGTGGATGACCAGATCACTGTGTCGGGCCCTGTTGTTGCGGCTGCCCGTTTTGTCGTGGTGAAAAAGGGCGACACCCTCAGCGCGATTTCCCTGTCGGTCTACGGCAATGCCAATCTGTACAACAAAATCTTCGAGGCCAACAAGCCGATGTTGTCGCACCCGGACAAAATCTACCCAGGGCAGACGCTGCGTATTCCTGAGTAATACCTGGAGCAGATGAATAATGTGGGAGCGGGCTTGCCCGCGATTGCGGTGTGTCAGTCAGCAGATCTAGCTCTGACCCACCGCTATCGCGGGCAAGCCCGCTCCCACAGGGGCCCCACATCTAGTTTTAGAGCCCGCTGATCAATTCCCGGTAATCCCCGACTGCATCAAACTCCGCCGTATCCTTCGGCCCTTTGCGGCTGTCCGGCTCTTTCACCGCCAGCAAATGCCCCACGCCAAAATCCCGCGCACTGCGTAGGATCGGCAGAGTGTCGTCGATAAACAGGCTGCGCGCCGGGTCGAAGTCGATGTCCGCTTGCAGGGCGTCCCAGAACTGCGGGTTTTCCTTGGCAAAACCATAGTCGTGAGAGCTGATCAGCCGCTCGAAATACGGCGCCAACTCAATGCGTTCCAACTTCAACGACAGCGAATCGCGGTGGGCGTTGGTGATCAGGATCACGCGCTTGCCGGCCTGCTTGATGGCCGCCAGAAAGGTATCGGCGTCCGGCCGCAGGGCGATCAAATGGGCGGTTTCCAGCTTGAGTTCGCGCACCGGGATCTTCAGTTCGGTGCTCCAGAAATCCAGGCAATACCATTGCAACTGGCCGGCGTTACGCTCGAACAGCGGCTGCAACTCCATCTCCGCCAGGGCAAGGCTCACACCGTGCAGTTCGGCATAGCGCCGGGGCAGGTGTTCCATCCAGAAGTGGTTGTCGAAATGCAGGTCAAGCAGGGTGCCGTCCATGTCCAGCAGGACGGTGTCGATATCGGACCAGGGCAGTGGCGGCATGGTGGGTTCTCAAGCAGGTAAGTAAATATATCCGACACAGACAATCGGAAAAGCCACGGTATAGTAACCCGATCACGCCAAGGAGCCCTCTATGCGCCAGAAACCCACCGTCCTCGCCCGCGAAATTGTCGCCAGTAGCCGTTTGTTCCGCGTGGAGGAAGTGCAACTGCGCTTTTCCAATGGCGTTGAACGGACCTACGAGCGCCTGGTGGGCCGGGGTGCAGGGTATGGCGCGGTGATGATCGTGGCGATGATCGACGCTGACCACGCGCTGCTGGTGGAAGAATACTGCGGTGGCACGGATGAGTATGAACTGTCATTGCCCAAGGGCCTGATCGAGCCGGGCGAAGACGTGCTGGCAGCGGCAGACCGCGAGCTCAAGGAAGAGGCGGGCTATGGCGCCCGGCAGTTGGAGCACCTGACCGAACTGTCCCTGTCCCCTGGCTACATGAGCCAGAAAATCCAGGTGGTGCTGGCCACCGAGCTGTACGAAGAGCGCCTGGAAGGCGACGAGCCCGAGCCGATGCGCGTGGACCGGGTCAACCTGCGCGAGCTGGCACAACTGGCGCAGAACCCGCAGTTCAGCGAAGGCCGGGCCCTGGCCGCGTTGTACCTGGTGCGGGACTTGTTGACCCAGCGTGGAGCCTTCCAGCCATGAGCGAATTGTTCCTCGGCCACCCGTACATTGCCCCGGTGATTGAACTGGCCCGCCAGGCCGGCGAGGTCATCCTGCCGTACTGGCGCGCCAATGTAGCCGTGACGGCCAAGGCGGATGATTCGCCGGTGACCGCCGCCGACCTGGCCGCCCATCACCTGATTCTCGCCGGCCTCACTGCGCTGGACCCAAGCATCCCGGTGCTGTCGGAAGAAGATGCCGATATCGACCAGAGCGTGCGTGCCGGTTGGCAACGCTGGTGGCTGGTGGACCCGCTGGATGGCACCAAGGAATTTATCAGCGGCAGCGAAGAATTTACCGTCAACATCGCCTTGATCGAACAGGGGCAGGTGGTGTTTGGTGTGGTGTCGATGCCCACCAGTGGCCGCTGCTACTTCGGCGGCGCCGGGCTTGGGGCGTGGCGATCCGACGTGAATGCCGCACCCCGGCCGATCCAGGTGCGCCAGAAGCCGGCCGCAGGCGAGGCGTTCACCGTGGTTGCCAGCCGTCGCCACACCAGCCCCGAACAGGAGCGCTTGCTCGATGGGTTGAGTGAAGGGCTGGGGGAGTTGAAGCTGGCCAATATCGGCAGCTCCTTGAAATTCTGCCTGTTGGCCGAAGGCAGCGCCGATTGCTATCCGCGCCTGGCGCCGACGTCGCAGTGGGACACCGCCGCCGCCCAGGGCGTGCTGGAAGGTGCTGGCGGCGAAGTGCTGGAGTTGAATGGCCAGCCGTTCAGCTACCCGGCGCGCGAGTCGCTGTTGAACCCGTTCTTCCTGGCCTTGCCGGCCAAGGCCGCCTGGCGCGAGCGTTTGCTGACTCTGGCCCGTTCTTGAAGGCAATGCAGATCAAATGTGGGAGCTGGCTTGCCTGCTCCCACACAAGCCCGCTCCCAGATAGGCCTTGGATGATCTTGCCTAGCGGTGCAACACGTACTGCCCGGTAAACGCCACCGCCCGCGCGTCACTGCCCTCATTCACGATCCACGCCTGCAACGCCAGCCGCGCCCGGCCATGGCGCCGGTAGGTCGCCAAAAAGCGCTTCCACACCTTGTCCTCCGGGGCCTGGCAAATCGCCGTGGCGTCCTGGGTGACAGGCAATGGGTAGCTGATCTGCCCTTCCTGAATCACGATATGCCCGTCTTCAATCCCTTCCTCGCGCAATTGCAGGTGCAGCCAGCCCCAGCCCGCCAAGACCGCGCCGCAATACAGGCTGCCGCCGAACATGGTGCTCTTGTGGTTGATATTGGCTTGCAACGGTAAGTGCAGGCGCAGTTGCCGGTCCTGCCAGTCGAGCACCTTGAGGCCCATCTCCCGGGTCAGGGGGATGTCATGGTGCAGAATGGATTCCAGGTAACGGCTATCGCGGCTCATGGCAGTCTCTTGGCAGGGGGAAAAGGTCAATCGTCGTCAGCGTGGGCGTTGCCGCTGTCGGCAAAGTTCAGGCCGTGCTTGCGTAACTTGTCATGCAGGGTTTTGCGCGGCACGCCCAGGGCTTCGGCCAGGCTGCGCACAGAGCTGTGGGGGCGGCCGAGTTCGGCCGCGATCAGGGCTTTTTCAAAGTGCTCGACTTGCTCGCTCAAGCCCCCCGTCGACATCGGTACACCCGGCGCCGGGCCGTCCGGTGCGTTGTCCAGGGCCAGTTCCAGGCCGAGGGCGAAGCGCTCGGCGACGTTTTGCAGTTCGCGCACGTTGCCCGGCCAGTTATGGCGCAACAGCATTGCCCGTTGGCCCGGCTGCAGCTCATGCAGCGGCAGGCCGTGGCGGCTGCTGGCCTCGTCGGCGAAGTGCTGGAACAGCATCAGGGCATCTTCGCCCCGCTCGCGCAGCGGCGGAATGCGCAGCGGCGCGACGTTCAGGCGGTAGTACAAGTCTGCGCGAAAGCGCCCCTGGTCGGCGGATTGGCGCAGGTCTTCCTTGGTCGCGGCGATGATGCGGATATCCAGCGGGATCTGCTGATTGCCCCCCAGGCGCTCAACCACCCGCTCCTGTAGCAGACGCAACAACTTGACCTGCACATCCAGGCTCATGCTCTCGATTTCATCGAGGAACAACGTGCCGCCGTTGGCAAATTCGAACTTGCCGATGCGCCGTTTCTGCGCACCGGTAAACGCCCCCGGCTCATGGCCGAACAGCTCGCTTTCGACCACGGACTCGGCCAGGGCGCCTGCGTTGATAGCGACGAAGGGCCCGGTGCGGCGGTTCGACAGGTCGTGCAGGGCGCGCGCCACCACTTCCTTGCCGGCGCCGGTTTCGCCGAGGATCAGCACGTCGGCGCGGGTCGCCGCCAGCGCGCCAATCTGCTCGCGCAGGCGTAGCATCGGCGCCGACTGGCCTACCAGGCGCGTGCTCAATTGCTGGCGGTCACTCAGGGCCAGGCGCAGGCTGCGGTTGTCCAGCACCAGCCGGCGCAGCGACAGGGCGCGGCGCACGCTGTCGAGCAGGGCGTCGCTGGCGAAGGGTTTTTCGAGGAAGTCATAGGCGCCGGCGCGCATTGCTTGCACCGCCAGTGGCACATCGCCGTGGCCGGTGATCAGCAGTACTGGCAACTCCGGGTCCTGGCCGTGGAGCTCGGTGAGCAGCTCCAGGCCGTCCATGCCGGGCATGCGGATATCGCTGACCACCACCCCTGGCCAATCCCGCGTCAGGCGCGCCGTGAGGCCGGTGGCCTCGCCAAGGGGCAGGACTTTCAGCCCGGCCAGGTCCAGGGTCTGGCACAGGGCCTGACGCAGGTGTGGATCATCGTCGATCAACACCACCTGAATCTGGTTATCGATAGTCATACACTGCGGTCCTCGGACGGTTGCAGACTGACGCCGGGTGCCCCGGCGCGCAGTTTCAAGGTTATCAGTGCGCCGCCTTCCTTGTGGTTGGCGAACAGCAGTTCACCACCAAAGGCACGCATCAGGGTGTCACAGATGGCCAGGCCCAACCCCAGGCCCTGGGTGCGGGTCTTGGTGGTATAGAAGGGCTCGCTGGCGCGACCCAGGGCTTCCATGCAGAACCCCGGCCCATTGTCGCGGATGTACAGGTTGACGCCCTGCTCGGTGGATTCGGCACTCAGCCACAATTTGCGCGGCGGACCCTTTTCGGTCAACGCATCCAGGGCATTGGCCAGCAGGTTGCCCAGCACATGGCGCAGGCGGGTTTCCCCGGCCTCCACCCACAGGGAGGCTTCTGGCAAGTCGCGGATCAGCTCCACTTCCATGGCCCGCCGGCGCTTGGCCAGTAATGCCAGCGCATCGTCCAGGGCCGGTTGCAAGGCCACGCTTTCCGGGGCATGCCGGTCGCGGCGGGCAAAGGCGCGCAAGTGGGCGATGATCGAGGCCATGCGCCCGGTCAGTTCGCTGATCAGTTTGAGGTTGCCCCGCGCGTCGTCGGTGCGCTGGTGATCGAGGAGAATCTCAGCGTTTTCCGCGTAGCTGCGAATGGCCGCCAGGGGCTGGTTGAGTTCATGGCTGATACTCGCCGACATGGTACCCAGCGCCGACAGTTTGCCGGCCTGCACCAAGTCATCCTGGGCGCGCACCAATTCCTGCTGGGCATTTTCGCGCTCCAGTACTTCCTGGCGCAGGCGGCGGTTGAGGCCTTCGAGGTCACTGGTGCGTTCGGCCACGCGCATTTCCAGCTCGCGCCGGGCCTTGGCTTCAAAGGCGATGCGTTCCAGGTAGTGGCGACGGCGCTGCATCATCAGGCCGAGCAGCAGCATCAGCACCAGTAAGGTCGCGCCGCCGACGGCAACCACCGTGCGCACAGGGCGGTCGATCAGGGTGCGCGGCGCAAGAATCTCCACATTCCAGCCGGTTTCGGCGATTTCGGTGGACTGGCGCAGCCAGGCATTGGAGCTGAAAGTCAGGGGCTGTGGGTCGCGGGTCGGGTAGGGCTGGATCGCGACGATCGCCTGGTGCTCGGCCTCGGTCAGTGGCCGGGTCGCGCGAAAACGCCATTGTGGGCGTGAGGTCAGGATCACCACGCCGTTGTGGTCGGTGACCAGCAGTTGCTCGGGGGTCTGGCCCCAGAGGCTTTCGGTGTGGTCCAGGTCGACCTTGACCACCAGCACGCCAATCACATGTTCGTCTTCGCGCACCGCAGCGGCGAAGAAGTACCCGCGCTTGGCCGAGGTGGTGCCCAGGCCGAAGAAACGCCCCAGGCGCCCGGCCATGGCCTCACTGAAATACGGACGAAAGGAAAAGTTGCGGCCGACGAAGCTGTCCTGTTTGTCCCAGTTCGAGGCGGCCAGGGTCTTGCCACGGGTGTCCATCAGGTACATCACTTCCACGCCCGCCTGGACTGACACCTCCTTGAGCAACTGGTTGGCGGCGACCAGGTTGGTGCTGATGTGAGGCGCTTCCAGGGCGGTACGCAAGGCCGGCAATTCGCCGAGGATTTGCGGCAGTATTTCGTAGCGGTGCAGGGTGCCCAGCAGGTTGGCGACGTACAGGTCGAGGGTCTGGCGGTTCTGCCCGGCCAGCTCGCTGCGGTAGTAACGTTCGGCCAGATGCTCCAGCGGCCACAGCAGCGGTGCCAGGCATAACGCCAGCAACGCCAGGCTGCGCCAGCGGGGTCTTCGTGGAAGGGGTGGAGTCATGTAAGTCTGCGCCTGTGGGTACAGGCGCATTATGCCTAGTGCTGCTGTGCAAGACACTCGCGCAATGCTTCGCGCCATTGCGGTTGGCCGACGTGCCATTGCTGTTGCAGACGGCTGCAGTCCAGGCGCGAGTTCAACGGGCGCTTGGCGGGCGTGGGGTAGTCGCTGGCGGGAATCCCTTCCAGCTCGGCGCACGCCTTGCCTTCGGCCAGCAGTTGCTCGCCAATGGCCTGGGCAAAGCCGAACCACGAGGTCTCGCCCTGGGCCGTCAAGTGATAGACGCCCCAGTCCCCGGCCTGGCCGGCCTGCCAGCGCTCGATCAGTGCCCGGGTGCTGTTGGCGATGGTCCCGGCCCAGGTCGGCGCACCGATCTGATCGGCGACGATACGCATCTGCGGTTTTTCCTGGAGCAGGCGCTGCATGGTCAGCAGGAAATTCTTGCCGTGGCTCGAATACACCCAACTGGTACGCAGGACCAGGTACTGACCGCCCACCGCCGCGATGGCCTGCTCGCCCGCCAGCTTGCTCTGGCCGTAGACACCCAACGGGTTGGGCGCATCGTCCTCGGTGTAGGGCGCCGGCTTGCTGCCGTCAAACACATAGTCGGTGGAGTAGTGGATCAACGGGATGCCCAGGGCCTTGGCTTCTTCGGCGAGGATGCCGGGCGCCGTGGCATTGATCGCGAAGGCCACCTCGGGCTCGTTCTCGGCCTGGTCGACAGCAGTATGGGCCGCCGCGTTGATGATCAGCCCAGGGCGATGGCTGCGCACCTGTTGGCGGATCTGCTCGGGGTTGGCCAGGTCGAGCTGGTCGCGACCGAGCACGACCAGTTCACCCAGGCCCTGGAGCCGCTGTTGCAGATCGCGGGAAACCTGGCCGTGTTGGCCGGTGATGAGGATTTTCAACGGTGTACCGCTCACATTCATTGGGCTTCCCCTGCGAGGGAGAACAGGTACTGGCCATAGCCAGTCTTGCCGAAGTATTTGGCCCGCTCCAGCAGATGGTCGCGGTCGATCCAGCCGTTTTCGTAGGCGATTTCTTCCAGGCAAGCCACTTTCAAGCCCTGGCGGTGCTCGATGGTCTGCACATAGATCGAGGCTTCCAGGAGGCTGTCGTGGGTGCCGGTATCGAGCCAGGCGAAGCCACGGCCGAAGCGCTCGACATGCAGGTCGCCACGCTTGAGGTAGGCATTGTTGACGTCGGTGATCTCCAGCTCGCCGCGTGGCGAGGGCTGGACGGCCTTGGCAATCTTGACCACATCGTTGTCATAGAAGTACAGGCCGGTCACGGCATAGCTGGACTTTGGCTTGGCGGGTTTTTCTTCGATGGAAAGCGCGCGGCCTTCACCGTCGAAATCAATTACGCCGAAGCGCTCCGGATCCTTGACCCAGTAGCCGAACACTGTGGCGCCGGATGGACGCTTGGCGGCGGCGCGCAGTTGCTCGCTGAAATGCTGGCCGTGGAAGATGTTGTCGCCCAGGATCAGGCATACCGGGTCATTGCCGATGAACGCTTCGCCGATCAGGAAGGCCTGTGCCAAACCATCGGGCGAGGGTTGCTCGGCATAGCTGATCTGCACGCCGAACTGGCTGCCGTCGCCCAACAGGTTGCGGTATTGCGGCAAGTCCACCGGCGTAGAAATCACGAGGATCTCCTTGATTCCGGCGAGCATCAGCACGGAAATCGGGTAGTAGATCATCGGTTTGTCGTACACCGGCAGCAACTGCTTGGAAACCCCCAGGGTAATGGGGTGCAGGCGCGTCCCGGAGCCACCGGCCAGTACGATTCCCTTCATCATGCAATCAGGTCCTTCGCTTCGGTGTTACCGAGGCGTTCGCCCTGATAACTGCCGTCCTGGACCCGGCGGCACCATTCCAGGTTGTCGAGGTACCACTGCACGGTCTTGCGCAGGCCGCTCTCGAAGGTTTCTTCCGGGACCCAACCCAGTTCGCGCTCGATCTTGCTGGCGTCGATAGCGTAGCGCTGGTCATGGCCTGGACGGTCCTTGACGAAGGTGATCAGGTCGGTGAACTGGGCAACGCCGGCCGGACGCTGTGGCGCCAGTTCTTCGAGCAGTGCGCAGATGCCACGCACCACGTCGATGTTCTTCTGCTCGTTGTGCCCGCCGATGTTGTAAGTCTCGCCCACCACACCTTCGGTGACGACTTTGAGCAGTGCGCGGGCGTGGTCTTCGACAAACAGCCAGTCACGTACTTGCAAGCCATCGCCGTATACCGGCAGGGCCTTGCCCGCCAAGGCATTGAGGATCACCAGCGGGATCAGCTTCTCGGGGAAGTGGAACGGCCCGTAGTTGTTCGAGCAGTTGGTCAGCAGCACCGGCAAACCGTAAGTACGCTGCCAGGCGCGAACCAGGTGGTCGGACGCGGCCTTGCTCGCAGAGTAAGGCGAGCTTGGCGCGTAAGGCGTGGTTTCGGTGAACAGGTCATCCACACCATGCAGGTCGCCATACACTTCGTCGGTGGAAATGTGATGGAAGCGGAAGGCGCTCTTGGCCGGCTCTGCCAACTGCTGCCAGTAGGCGCGAGTGGCTTCCAGCAGACTGTAGGTGCCGACGATGTTGGTCTGGATAAAGTCCGACGGACCGTCGATGGAACGGTCGACATGGGACTCGGCCGCCAGGTGCATGATGGCCTGGGGCTGGAAGCGTGCCAGGACTGCACTGACGGTGGCCTGGTCGATGATATCGGCCTGGACGAACTCATAGCGGCTGTCGGTCGCGATGCTGGTCAGCGACTCAAGATTGCCCGCGTAGGTCAGTTTGTCGAGGTTGAGAACTTCATGTTCAGTGTTTTGAATCAAATGGCGGATCAGTGCGGAACCGATAAAACCGGCACCACCGGTAACAAGAATACGCATGTCGAGAGGCCTTTTCCTTGGACGGAAACTGAGCGAATGGGGCATAGCTTGCGGGCTTGCGATGGGCGGTGCAAGGGGCGGTGGTCAGATTGGCCCGACTTGCGTGCTCAAAGGCTTGCGTGCTCAAAGAAGACCATCACAATGGGTTTGGGTTGCATCAGACCTATTAACAATGGCGATATAAGCGCCGGACAAAAAACCAGGGGCCGTCACATGTTGCTCGATACATTGATCCACCGCGCCAGTTTGCCGTGCCCTCAAGTCGGGCCGGAGCAAGCCTTGCAGATGCTTGAGCAACATTACGGCCTCAGTGGCACGCTGCAGTCCCTGGGCAGCCAGCAAGACCTCAATTACCGGGTCGACAGTGACCGGGGCCGCTTCGTCCTGAAAATCTGCCGTGGCGAGTATGCCGCCGTCGAGCTGCACGCCCAGCACGCCGCCCTGGCGCACCTGCAGGCACAGGCGGCGGTTCGGGTGCCCACGGTCATCAGTACCCTTGATGGCGAGCAGCTGCTGAGCCTGACGGTGGCCGGGCAGGCGGTGCACCTGCGGTTGCTGGACTATATCGACGGCCAGCCGCTGACCCACCTGCCGCACCTGGGCCGTGAGCTGATCGCCGGGTTTGGCCAGCTGTGCGGGCAGATGAGCCGGGCGTTGGCCGGCTTCGCCCATGGGGGCCTGGAGCGCACCCTGCAGTGGGACCCGCGCCACGCCCTGGAACTGATCCGTCATTTACTCTCGACACTCGACAACCTGCCCCAGCGTGCGGCCCTGGAACAGGTCGCCGCCCAGGTCGAGCAGCGCCTGCGCCCCCTGGCCGAGCAATTGCCGTGGCAGGCGGTGCATATGGATATCACCGATGACAACGTGGTGTGGCAGCGGGATGCCGAGCGGCATTGGCAGGTGCAGGGCGTTATCGACTTCGGTGATTTGGTGCATACCTGGCGGATTGCCGACCTGTCGGTGACCTGCGCCGCTTTACTGCACCACGCTGACGGCGACCCGTTTGCGATCCTGCCGGCGATCCAGGCCTGTCACGCGTTGACCCCTTTGCAACCCCAGGAATTGCAGGCGTTGTGGCCGCTGATTGTGGCCCGTGCGGCGGTTCTAGTCCTGAGCAGCGAACAGCAGCAGCGCCTGGACCCAGATAACTCTTACCTGTTGAAGAATGCCGAGCACGAGTGGGAAATTTTCCACGTTGCCACCTCGGTGCCGTTTGAATTGATGGAGGCGGCGATCCAGGCGTGCGTCGGTGCAACCCCCAAACCAGTGGCCAGCGAAGGCTTTGCCCCGCTGCTGCCGGGCCTGGTGGGGCGCGAGTTCGCGCTGATCGACCTGGGTGTACTCAGTGAACATTTCGAAGCCGGAAACTGGGAAACCCCTGGCATCGACCAACATCTATTGCAGCAGGCTGCAACGGTCCACGGCTTGGCGGCCAGTCGTTATGGCCAGTATCGCTTGTCCCGCACGCGTCCGGACTGCGCGAGCGAACCGCACACGTTCGCCCTGCACGTCGAACTGTATGTGCCCCAGGGCAGCGTCGTAGAGGCGCCGTTCGCCGGCATCCTGCGCAGCACTGCCGATGGCGTATTAAGTCTGCATAGCGCGCAACTGAATGTACGGCTACAGGGCCTGAAAAATGCCTTGCAACCCGGTGCCGCGGTGCTCAAAGGCCAGGTACTGGGGGAGGCGGGCGGGGCATTGACCGTGCAACTGTGCCGGGTTGACCTTGATCCACCATTGTTCTGCACGCCGTCCCGCGCTGCGGCCTGGCAGGCGTTGTGCCCATCGCCGGCGACGCTGCTGGGCCTGGCCTGTGACGCCGAGCCGGAGGTGGATCCAGAAGCCTTGCTGGCCCGGCGCGATGCCAGCTTCGCCCGCTCGCAGAAGCACTATTACGTCGACCCGCCGCGCATCGAGCGTGGCTGGCGCAATCATCTGATCGACATGCAGGGCCGCTCGTACCTGGACATGCTCAACAATGTCGCGGTACTGGGCCACGGCCATCCGCGCATGGCCCAGGTGGCGGCGCGGCAGTGGTCGCTGCTCAACACCAACTCACGCTTTCATTACGCCGCAATTGCCGAGTTTTCCGAGCGTCTGCTGGCGCTGGCGCCCGAGTCCATGGACCGCGTGTTCCTGGTCAACAGTGGCACCGAAGCCAACGACCTGGCGATCCGCCTGGCCTGGGCCTACAGCGGCGGGCGCGACATGCTCAGTGTGCTGGAGGCCTATCACGGCTGGTCGGTGGCGGCCGATGCGGTGTCCACCTCGATCGCCGACAACCCCCAGGCCCTGAGCAGCCGGCCCGACTGGGTGCACCCCGTGACCGCGCCCAATACCTATCGCGGCGAATTCCGTGGCCCGGACACTGCGCCGGATTACGTGCGCAGCGTGGAGCACAACCTGGCGAAAATCGCCGCCAGCCAGCGCCAGTTGGCGGGCTTTATCTGCGAGCCGGTATATGGCAATGCCGGTGGCATCTCCCTGCCACCGGGCTATTTGCAGCAGGTGTATGCCCTGGTGCGCGCCCAGGGCGGGGTGTGTATCGCCGATGAAGTGCAGGTTGGCTATGGGCGCATGGGCCATTTCTTCTGGGGCTTTGAAGAGCAGGGCGTGGTGCCGGACATCATCACCATGGCCAAGGGCATGGGTAACGGCCAGCCGTTGGGTGCGGTGATCACCCGCCGGGAAATCGCCGAAGCGCTGGAGGCCGAAGGGTACTTCTTCTCGTCCTCCGGCGGCAGCCCGGTCAGTTGCCGGATTGGTCTGGCGGTGCTGGATGTGATGGAGCAAGAAAAGCTCTGGGAAAACGCCCAGGTGGTCGGCGGGCACTTCAAGGCGCGGCTCGAGGCGCTGATCGAGCGCCATCCGCTGGTGGGGGCGGTGCATGGCTCGGGCTTTTATCTGGGGCTGGAGTTGGTGCGGGACCGGCAGACCCTGGAGCCGGCGACGCAAGAAACCGCCAAGCTGTGTGATCGCTTGCGTGAGCTGGGGATTTTTATGCAGCCGACCGGGGACTATTTGAACATCCTCAAGATCAAGCCGCCGATGGTCACGTCTAGACGCAGTGTGGATTTCTTTGTCGACATGTTGTCGAAGGTGCTGGATGAAGGGTTGTAACCCCCTTCAATAAATTGAAATGCTCCCACAGTTGATTGGGGTTTCACTTTTAAAACCGATTGTTATCGGGAATATTTTGAGTTTTTTAGATAGTCGGATGTTTGCGTGCTTTAAAAGCCGATTTTTATCCGCTATAAAGTCGCGCAGCATTCCCCTTTCTGTCATCGGCCCTGGTTATCCTGGCCGCTGACCACCGCCCAGGAGATGATTCATGAGCCGTATCGTTACCGTCGCCGCTACCCAGATGGCTTGTTCCTGGGACCTCGAAGCCAATATCGAGACCGCTGAAAAGCTGGTCCGTGAGGCCGCCGCCAAAGGCGCGCAGATCATCCTGATCCAGGAACTGTTCGAAAGCCCGTACTTCTGCCAGAAGCCGAACCCGGACTATCTGCAACTGGCGACCTCGGTTGACGACAACGTGGCCATCAAGCACTTCCAGAAAATCGCCAAGGAACTGCAAGTGGTGCTGCCGATCAGCTTCTTCGAACTGGCTGGCCGTGCGCGTTTCAACAGCATCGCGATCATCGACGCCGACGGCTCCAACCTCGGGATTTATCGTAAAAGCCACATCCCGGATGGCCCTGGCTACCACGAAAAGTACTACTTCAACCCGGGTGATACCGGCTTCAAAGTGTGGAACACCCGCTACGCGAAGATCGGCGTGGGCATCTGCTGGGACCAGTGGTTCCCGGAATGCGCCCGCAGCATGGCGCTGCAAGGTGCAGAGATCCTGTTCTACCCGACCGCCATCGGCAGCGAGCCACACGACAAGACCATTTCGTCCCGCGACCACTGGCAGCGCGTGCAACAAGGCCATGCCGGCGCCAACCTGATGCCGCTGATCGCCAGTAACCGCATCGGCAACGAAGAGCAGGACGGCTACGACATTACCTTCTACGGCTCGTCGTTCATTGCCAACCAGTTCGGCGAAAAAGTCGAAGAGCTCAACGAAACCGCAGAAGGCATCCTGGTGCACAGTTTCGACCTCGATGAGCTGGAGCACATCCGCAGCGCGTGGGGCTCGTTCCGTGATCGCCGGCCGAACCTGTACGGCGCGCTCAAGACCCTCGACGGTTCCCTGGAGTCCTGATCGCCATGACCACTTTGCACAGCACGCCTCGCGCTGACGGCTTTTATATGCCAGCCGAGTGGGCGCCCCAGACCCAGGCCTGGATGATCTGGCCCGAGCGTCCCGACAACTGGCGCCTGGGCGGCAAGCCGGCGCAGGCGGCCCATGCGGCAGTGGCCAAGGCCATTGCGCGTTTTGAACCGGTGACGGTTGCGGTCTCCGCCGGCCAGTACGAAAACGCCCGGGCGCGCCTGGATGTGCCGAATATCCGAGTGGTGGAGATGTCCAGCGACGATGCGTGGGTACGCGACAGCGGGCCGACCTTCGTGATCAATGACCAGGGCGAAGTGCGTGGCGTGAACTGGGATTTCAACGCCTGGGGCGGGTTTGACGGTGGCTTGTATGCCCCGTGGAACCGCGATTCCCAGGTGGGCGGCAAGATCCTTGAGATCGAGCGCAGCCCGCGTTATCGCACCGAAGGTTTTGTGCTGGAGGGCGGCTCGATCCACGTTGATGGTGAAGGCACGCTGATCACCACCGAGGAATGCCTGCTTAATCGTAATCGCAACCCGCACCTGGGCCGCGAAGAGATCGAAGCGGTCCTCAGCGCCAACCTGGCTGTGGATAAGATCATCTGGCTGCCCGACGGTCTGTTCAACGACGAAACCGACGGCCATGTGGATAACTTCTGCTGCTACGTGCGCCCGGGCGAAGTCTTGCTGGCGTGGACCGACGACCCGCAAGACCCGAACTATGCACGCTGCCATGCCGCCATGGACGTGCTGCAAAACAGCACAGACGCCAAGGGCCGCGCGTTTATCGTACATAAAATGCCGATCCCGGGGCCGTTGTACGCCACTGAGGAAGAGTGCGCCGGTGTCGATCCGGTGGACGGTTCCCAGGAGCGTAATCCGACCGTGCGTTTGGCCGGTTCCTACGTCAACTTTCTGATCGTCAACGGCGGCATCATCGCGCCGAGTTTTGATGACCCGCTGGACAGCCGCGCCGAGGAAATCCTTCAGGGTCTGTTCCCGCAACATGAAGTGGTGATGGTGCCAGGTCGTGAACTGTTACTGGGGGGCGGCAATATCCACTGTCTGACCCAACAACAGCCCGCGCCGCACAAAAACTGAGTGCACTTGTAACAGGCGATTTCGCCGTACGACGGCTGATCGTCAGCCACTGCACTGGGCAATAACAACAAGCCCACGGCCCATTGGGGCCGTGGGCTTTTTTGTGTGTGCAAGCCCGTAAATCGGGCTTATTGGCATAGCTCTTGTATCGGCGTTGTGACAGTGATCGGGGTTTGTGACTGCACAGTTCTGTCATAAACCTTGAGTAAGTTAGCCGCTCAAGCAGTAGGAGAGAGCGCTGAAATGAACGCCGATATCAACCTGGTCTATACACGCGCGCCCCACCCCCTGGCAGTTCGGGGCGAAGCGATTCACGCGCTGGCACTCTGGTTGAAGGAAAACGGCTCGCGCCGGATCCGGCAGGCTGATCCACGCAGGGTGATGAGTGAGCGCTACCCGCTGGGGTTGTTCAGTGAGGATGAGGTGCAAGTGCTATGCGAATTGATCCGCAACTGACTGCCACTGATCTGCAAGTGTGGGAGCGGGCTTGCCCTAATGCCAGTCAGTTAAGCGCAGATCCCCTGTGGGAGCGGGCTTGCTCGCGAAAGCAGTGGGTCAGTCAACATCAATGTTGGCTGGGCCGACGTCTTCGCGGCGATGCGGCGATCCGACAAGCCCGCTCCCCCATGAGCCGCATGTGGCTTAGAAGTTGTACGTCCCCGTTACCACCAGGCTGCGCGGCTCACCAAACTGGATCTGGTTGGCGCTGGTCGCCGACGCGTAGTACGTCTTGTCGCTGATGTTATTGAGCGCCGCCTTCACATCCCAGTCCTTGTGCCGGAACCCGGCCAGGGCGTCCCAGCGGCCATAGCCCGGCAACACCACGGTGTTGGCGTTATCGGCATAACGATCACCCACCAGGGTCAGGCCGGTTTCGGCGTACCAGCCCATTTCCGGTTTCCAGGTAACGAACAGGCTGGCGTTGCGCTTGGCCACGTCGCTGATGCGTTTGCCTTCAAAGCTATTGTTGTCTTTCACCACCTTGGCATCCTGTACGCCGATGCCGCCGCGTACATACCAGTTGCCGGCGATTTTGCCGGTGGTGGTCAGCTCGATACCACGGGAACGCTGGAGGCCGCTGAGCAGGGTGATCAGTGGTTTCTCCGGGTCGCGGGTGCGGCGGTTGTAGAGTTCCAGTTCATACACGGCGAGGGTGGTGCTCAAGCGGTCGTCGAACCAGTCGCTCTTGACCCCGATTTCCTTTTGCTTGGTCAGCTCGGGGCTCAGGTCATTGGTATTGTCCTTCGCATTCGGGGTGATGCCGATCAGGCCGCCGCCGGTGGGGGAAAACGTCTTGCTCCACGACGCGTAGAACGAATGGTTCTCCACTGGCGTCCACACCACGCCCAGCCGTGGGCTAGTGTTGTGGCTGTCGACCTTTTTGCCCAGGTTGATGATTTTATTGGTGGTGTCCACTTCAAAACGGTCGTAGCGCAAACCTGCGAGCAACTGCCACTGATCGTTCAGGCGCAGTTGGTCCTGCACATACAGGCCTTGGCTTTCGACCTCGGTGTGGTTGTTGCTCGAGATCGTCATCGGCCCGGTATGGCTCAGGTGGCGGTTGGGGTGGTTCAGATCGAGGCCGGGCACTGTGGCCGTTACCGCGCTGTACAACTTCGGATCACGGCGCTGGCTGCCCAGCTCCACGCCGGTCAGCAGGCGGTGTTCCAGGCCAAAGGTATTGAAGCCACCTTCGAGTTCGACGTTATTGAATACGTTGCGCGTCGTCAGGTCTTGCTGCCAGCGCTGGCGCGCGACGGTGTTGGTCTTGGGGTCGTAGCCGTTCAGGTAGGTATTGTCGAAGTCACTGTCGAGCTTGAACACGCCCAGGGTGTGGCGCAGTTGCCAGCTGTCGTTGAGTTCATAGGCGAGCTTGGAGCGCAGGGACTGGGTGGTGTCGTCGATATAGTCCCGTGGGTCGCCGTAGGTGGTGTCGCGGCTCACATCGGCCGGACGCCCGCGCACGCCGGGGATGCCACGGTCCGGGGTGCGGTCGTAGCGGCTGTATTCGTATTGCACCAGCCAGTTCAGTTGCGGGGTCAGTTGCCAGCTTATCGACGGCGCGAACAGTTTGCGGTTGCCGCTGATGCCGTCGCGGAAGCTGTCGGTGTCCTCGTTGCCCATGTTCAGGCGCAGGCTGATGTTCTCGGTCGGGTCAGCGCTCAAGTCGGTGTACAGACTGCGCAGCCCGTTCGTGCCGCCTTGGGCCTCGAGGCTGGAAGCACGCCCGGCCTGGGGCATTTTGCTGACGCGGTTGACGATCCCGCCCTGGCCACCACGGCCGTACAACACGGCGGCGGGGCCCTTGAGCACGTCGATGCGTTCGATGTTGTGCAGGTCGCGTACGTACTGGCTGTCGTCGCGGATGCCATCGAGGTAGAAGTCGTTGCTGGCATCGAAGCCACGGATGCGCAAACTGTCGAAGCGCGTGTCGGCGCCGCTGCTGACGTTGGGGATGCCACTCAGGGCCTGGCCCAGATCGTTGGTGCCGTAGGCGCGCAGGTTCTCGGTCTTTACCGAGTCGATCGCCTGGGGCACGTAGCGCACCGGCGTGCTTGTGCGCGTGGCGGTGTTGGTGTCTTTGACGCGCGGGTCGTCCTCGTCAGCTTCGGCGCTGATGGAGGTGGCGGGCAGTGTGGTCGCGGCGCAGGCAAATCCGGCGCACAGCAGTGCGGAAAGCCCAAGGGTTATGGGCGTCAGGCGAGAGGCAGGCATCTAGGGGCGTATCCGTAAGAAGGAGGAAGAAAACGCGCGAATGATAATGCTTGCTATTTGCGCGCGTTAATCATTCCTCGACCTTCCACGAAAACAAATGTTTCAAGATGTGTTTTTTATAGAATTTTACGCCGCAGGGGAAAATGCGTTACCCACCAGCGGCTTATTCAGGCGATGAATTGGCCGAGCGTATATATCGCGTAAATAATGGCTAAATAATATCGCTTAGACTTTTTTTGCCTAAATACAGACGATTCACTAAATTGACATGCGGCTGAGGGCGCGGATAGGATTCGCCTCAACGCCTGTGGCTAACCGCCATGACTTCCCTATAAAAAAAGGCCCGCGGCATATTCGGTCGTCCGCGGGCCTTTTTTTATCCGGGGAAAGTTGATACCAAAAAAGCCAAATGGAGCCAGGTGTCACAGCGCGTACTCAACCAGTAATAAGGAATAAGAAAATGTTGAATAAACGGATGGGTCTGATTGCTCTGGGGATTTTGAGCGCTACTCAGGCAATGGCAAACGACCAGGAGCAATCCAAAGGCTTCGTGGAAGACAGCCACCTGAACATCGCGGCGCGTAATGCGTATATCAGCCGCGATTACAAAGACGGCGGTAAAGATAAAGCTGAATGGGGCCAAGGCTTTATCGGTAAGTTTGAGTCCGGCTTCACCCAAGGCACCGTCGGTGTGGGTGTGGACGTGATCGGCCAATACGCCATCCGTCTGGACGGTGGTAAAGGTCGCAGCGGCGCTGGTGGCATCAACTTCTTCAAGCAAGGCGACAGCGGCGCAGCACCACACGACCTGGCCAAGGGCGGCGCAGCCGTCAAGGCACGCATCTCCAGCACCGTACTGAAGTACGGTGACCAGATGCCAGCCGTGCCGGTCCTGCAGTACGACAACTCCCGTCTGTTGTCGGAAACCTACACCGGTACCTCGATCGTTTCCAAAGAGATCAAGGGTCTGGAGCTGCAAGGCGGTTACTTCACCAAGGAAGCCCAAAAAGGCGCCGAAGGCACCGACAGCGGCAACCTGAAAAACATCGCCTACCTGGGCGGTAGCTACAAATTCACCGAAAGCCTGTCGGCCGCGCTGTACGCATCCGACATGGAAGACGTGCTGAAGAAGCAATACGTCAACGTCAACTACGTGCTGGCCCTGCCGCAAGAGCAGTCCCTGACGTTTGACTTCAACGGCTACAAGACCAAGCTGGACAAGAGCTTCGCCCAGCTGACTCAAGGTGATGCCGACGCTCGCGACAATAAAATCTGGAGTTTGGGCGCCACTTGGGCCTTCGGTCCGCACAGCCTGACCCTGGCACACCAGCGCAGCACCGGTGACACCGGCTACATGTACGGCGGCTACCGTAACAACACCAAGGGTAGTGGTATCGGCGACGGTGGTAACACCATCCTGCTGGCCAACTCCTTCTGGTCTGACTTCAACGGTAAAGACGAGCGCTCCTGGCAGGTCGGCTACGGCATTGACTTCACCACCTTTGGCGTACCGGGCCTGAGCTACAACATCGCTTACGTGCGCGGCACCAACATCGACGACGGTAGCAACCGTGGCGATGGCACCGAGCGTGAAATCTTCAACCAGTTCAAGTACGTGGTACAGAGCGGCCCGGCTAAAGACCTGAGCCTGCGTGCCCGTGCCTCCTGGTTGCGTGTTTCGACCAACGCCAACAACTACAACGTTGGTGGTAACGAAATCCGTCTGTTCGCCGACTACCCGATCAACGTGTTCTAAGATCGTGCGTCGTGCCTGATACCAGGCAATAAAAAACCCCGACGTGTCGGGGTTTTTTTATGGCTGCCTGAAACCTTACGCCTTGACCTGCGCCAACTTCTGGCAGTTGGCCTTGCGTGTCGGGTACTGCCCGCATTTGCGCAGTACGCTTTGCACCTGTTGGGTGTTCTGCAGTTGCTGATTGGCCAGCAGCTTCTCGGTGATAAACAACTCTTCCGAACCCAAGTGGCGCTCGGCTGTGTCGATCATGGCCAGCGCGGCCTTGCCATCGCCGCGCTTGAGGTAGTAGCTGATCATCAAGTCATAGGTCGAAGGCCCGGCCAGGGACCAGTCCTTGATCGCCTGCAATTGCTGGAGCGCCTCGGCGTTTTTGCCCTGGGCCAGGCGCACGGCGTAGGCGGTGCGGCGGATGTTTGGCTGGTCCTTGACCGGTGAACTCAAGGCGCGCCGGATAAACGCATCGGCTTCGGGCACCTTGTTTTTTGCCAGGGCAGCGGTGGCGGCGTAGGCGTCCTTGTAACCCTGCATGGCCTTGGCCACAGGGGCGGCGTCACGCACCTTCGGCCAGTTCGTGGTGTTGACCCGGGCGCGGCGCTCCTTGCGGTACTCGCGTTGCAGGTACTGGCGCAGCTCGGTGTCACGGTCGATGGCGGACATGTGGGAGCGGTTGAAGTAATCGGTGGTGGCGGTGATGGTATTGGTCAGGCCGTCCTTGACCAGCACGTCCAGCTCCTTGGTAAAGCGGTCGAGGTTGAACTGCTGCAATGAGTCTTGCATCGCATCCTTGCGGGCGGTGAGAAAACCCGTCAGCAATGGTTTCTGCTTGCCCTGGAAATCATTCAGGCGCTCCAGGCTGTGGGTGGCCGCACGGGGCGCGTAGCCGGCCCGGATCATCAGGTCGGTGCCGAGCAGGTCGGCCTGGTCTTCCTGGCTGCGGCCCCACGCAGTGCTCCACACGTTGTCGGAAAAGCTGTTGGCCAGCGAGGTATACAACACGGTATTGCCGATGGTTTTTTGCGTGCCGGCCGGGTCCTTGCTGAACAGTTTCATGGTGCCCGAACTGCGGTCCACCCCGGTGTTGGCCGCCACGGTTGCCAGGGCCACAGTGGACGCCACGGTGGTGAACATATCCTTCTGCTGCTGGAAGGCAGCGGCGCGGTCGTGGTGATGCAGCAGCACATGGCTCATTTCATGGCCGAGCATGGCGGCGATTTCATCTTCGCTGCCGACGTTTTCCAGCATGCCCAGGGGCACGAAGATATTGCCGTACGGGTCCGCCGACGGCCCGAAGGTGTAGCTGTCGGTGATCTTCACCTGCAACAGCGGCAACTGCCCCGGCCAGCCCTTGGACAGGCGCGTGACGATGCCCTGCAAGTACACCTGCAGCATTGGGATATCCACCAGGTTCTGCTGGCGCGCCTCGGCGGCAGGTACGGTGCGGCCGTCGTAGCTCAAGCGCTGCTGGCCCGCGCGCTGCGGGTCGAGCTTGTAGTACTGGCGCACGTCGGCGTTATCCACATAGTGGCCTTCGACGCGCGACTGCGTCGATGGCCCCACCAGGTTCATAAACGCCTGGTCTGCCCCCTTCAAGGTGGCGCAGCCGCTGAGCAATGCACTGGCCAGCAATAGATATCCCTTCACCGCGATACTCCCTTATTGATTGCAGCCGGCACCGTAGCCGAGGGTGGACTTGTTGTTACTGTCCTTGGCCAGGCTTTGGGGCATGAGCTGGCACGGCAGCTCGGTGACGTGGAAGGGCGGCTCGATGCGCAGGTCCCCGGTATCCAGCCAGACTTTCTGCCCAGCCAGCTCCACCTGGACCAGTTCCAGTTCCTTGTTGAGTTTCAACACCTGAACGGGTTGCTTGGGGGTGTCTTTACGGGCGATTTCCCGCTGCAGCTTGCCCTGCTCGTCCACCACCTCCACCGGGTCGGCCAGGAACTCCTTGATGACGTGGGTTTCGGCCAGCACACCCTGGCTGTAGAGCGCGGCGAGTAACACGATGAGGATTCTGTTCATCCTTGGTTTCCTTGAGTGAGACGACATGGCGGCACCCTCAGCGGCCACGGTCGAAGAAAGCTTCGATCCGCTCGCTGAACAGCGCCAATGACAGCAAAACAATACCCAGCACGTTGACCAGGGTGATGTGGTTCAGATACAGCACCCAGCACACCGCCAGCAGCACCAGCATCACCAGCCCCCACGACGGGTAGGGCGAGGTGAAGAAGCGGGTTTCGTGATCCCGCCAGCGAGTCCAGGTTTGCAAACCGGCCAGGCGCCGTGCATGCAGGGCCTTGAGCACAATAATCAGCGCCAGCAGCCCAAGCTCCAGGACGTCTACCCAGTGCAGGTTCAACCTCGGGAAATTGGCCGGCTCGCGGTCGTAATCCATGCCCTTGTTGATCAGGTTGTCCAGGGCCATGGCATGCAGGTACACCCCGGGGATCAGGCCATGCACGGGCGACTGCACCAGGTCGCCGGTGGAGGTGATACTGGCCCCGACCATCACCAGGCGGTCGCGCAGCAACCCGGCCACCAACGCCTGGTCTTCCGGCGAGCTGACCTCCAGGTCGCTGGCCGACAGGGTCAGGCTATACGGGCAGCGTGCCTGGGCGGAGTCGTCGAGTTTCCAGAACACCGCCTGGAACAATTGCGCGACCCAATCCAGCACAAAGTTGCGCGGTGGTGCGCAGTGCCGGATATCCGCGATCTGCGCCTGCTGCGGCGCCAGCTTCAAGCCCCACTGCACGGCGATCGGCTGTAGCTGTGCAGCGGCTTCAGCATCCCGCGGCAGTTGGTCGGCACACGGCTGGCCCTTGCAGAACTGGCGGTACAGCGCCAGGGCCGGGGTTTCCATTACCCCCAGCGCGGTCGGCATCGCCAAGGGGTACTTGTCGTCCACACCGTCCCAGACCACCAGCCCTGGCTGGCTGAACGCGGAAAATTGCTCGAGGGTATTGGCCTGCCCATTCTCGCCCCGTGTCACCCCGGTGTTGGCAAGAAGCAACGGAATGCCCCGGCGCTGATAGCGCTCGAACACATTCGCCAACAACTGGCTGCCCCGCGTCGGGTCGCCCAGGGAGTGATCGTGGCTGTACAGCAAATCCACAAACACCGCCTTGGGCTTGTAGGCCAGCAAGCGCTTGAACAACTTGCTCTGCTCGCTATACGGCATCGGCCATGAGGTGTTGTTGCGCATCAGGTAGGCGTCGTCGATCAACACCACGGTGATATGTTGCTGGCCGGTGCTCGGGTAATTGCTGGAGAACATCCGGTTGAGCCACTGGGCGGATGCCTTGTCACTGGAACTGGCCAGGCCGAAGGGGTCGAGCACCGCCAGCAACACGATAAAAAACGCGAGCAAATAGCGACGACGATTAAAAAGCGGCGGGTTCTTCGACATCCATGTCTCGATAAAAAACGGCGGGTGCTGTTGGGGGCAGGGTTCCCGCAGCGAATGCATGGGTTTTAAAGGACGGGGAGGGGGGTGTCAATTAGAAATATGGCTAAGTGCCATCTTGCGCGCGTCGCCCTTGGCATCAAGCGGCAGATGACGTCCTCGCTGGGCGCCATTTCACTAGCCCCACTGCCAAGGCCGACAAAATCAGCGCAATCGAGATTCCCTCGTTGAGATCGACCTGATGCCCCAGCAACAGCATGGAGCCGGTGACGCCAAACACCGGGATCAGCAACGACAACGGCGCCACTTTGGAGACCGGGTACTCGCGCAGCAGCAGGTTCCAGCCCCAGTAACAAAAGTGCGTGGCCGCGTACACCTGGAACAACAGCGAGAACACCGTCAGCCACTCCATATGGGTGACCAGCGCAGTGAACGGCGCCGATCCATGGGCCAGCCACGTCAGCAGCAGCAACGGCAGCGGCGGGAACAGACTGGCCCACACCACAAAGGCAAACATCTCGCGCACTTTTGATTGCTTGATGATGACGTTGCCCACACTCCAACTGAACGCACTTACCAGCAACAGGCCATAACCCAGGGTTGTCGCCTCGCCCGGGCTGCTGGCGATAATACCGACCAGTCCTACAGCCGCCAGCGCCACCCCGAGGATCTGGCCGACGCTCAGTTGCTCGCGAAACAACAACACCCCCCAACCCAGGGTAAAAAACGCACTGAACTGGATCAACAAGGCTGCCGTACCTGGCGGTACACCCCATTCAATCCCCAGGTTGATCAAGGCCCACATTGCCACCCCGAAAATCAGCCCGTAGGCCACCAACCACTTCATGGCAATGGCCGGGCGCCGCACAAAAAACACCCACGGCAACGCCGCCAACGTAAAGCGCAGCGCAGTCAGCAACAGCGGATCAACCCCCGCCAGCCCCAACTTGGTAATCGGAAAATTCAGCCCCCAGACAGCCGTCACCAACACGGCCAGGGCCAGATGCTTCTTTTGCATGGTGTTCTGATTCCACAAAGCAGCGCCGGCACCTGTGTGCGCCAGCCAAGGCGCAACTATGCGCAATAGGCGCGATGGCTCGCTTGCACTATCAGGTCATAAATCATTAAATTCGGGCCATGCGCCAAACTGACATCGACCCCTACGAAAACACCCCCCGCGACGCCGTGGTCACCGCCAACGACTATGCCGATGGCCAGCACTTTGCGGTGCATACCCATCGCCGCGGGCAATTCGCCTACGCCGCCTGCGGCGTGATCACCGTCTTCACCCAACAGGGCAACTGGGTGGTGCCACCCCACCGCGCCATCTGGGTCCCGGCGGGCGTGCCCCACGAAATGAGCATGAGCGGCCCGGTGACCATGCTCAACACCTACATCCGCCCCCATGCCGCAACCCGCCTGAACCTGCCCGTGCAGTGCCAGGTATTCGGCGTATCGACGCTGCTGCGCGAACTGCTGACCCGCGCCATCGACATACCGGCGCTGTACGAAAAGGACCATCTGCACGGCCGTCTGATGACCCTGCTGCTCGACGAAATAGCCGACATGCGCCCCCTGTCACTCAACGCCCCACTCCCCAACGACCCCCGGCTGGCCCCCATCTGCCGCCACCTGCTGGAACAGCCATCACTGGAAACCAGCATCGACGACATGACCCAGCGCCTCGGCATGAGCCGCCGCACCTTCACCCGCTTGTTTCGCCAGCAGACGGGCATCAGCTTTGTGGAATGGCGCCAGCAAGCCTGCCTGTTGGCGGCGGTGGTCAGGTTGGGGAACGGGGAGTCGGTGACGCGGGTGGCGATTGATTTGGGGTATAGCAGCTCGAGTGCGTTTACGAGTGTTTTCAGGCGGGTGTTGGGGGAGGTGCCTAGTCGGTACTTTGCGAAGAGTTCGGTTGCTTGGGCTCAGGCCTAATGAGCATTTAGGCGCCCGACGCACAGCATCGGGCGCGAACGGCTTACTGCGGCTCAGGCCCCTCGGGCTGCATGGCCAGGAGCACATCGTCGAGGATCGCTTTACCCATTTCGCCCAGGTAGTGCGAAGAAAACGCATACTTTTCCCCGTCTACATCCATGGCGGCATCGAGCGAGAGAACATTGGCGTAGTAGAGCAGGTGGGAGGCGTGTTCAAGGGCTTCCTGGAAGGGAATGCCGGCATTGACGCGGAAGACCTTCATATCGTGTTTGCTTTCGCCACAGTCTGCGAAGGTTACGGCACCGAGGGTGGTTGCTGGGGGGGAAGTGTTCATTGCTGGCCTCCGGATAGTGGAAGTCGGCAAATGCTACCCAAGGAGCGAATGGTTTCAGGCGGTATTTCGTACGGCATAGCTAACTCCCTTTGCATGAACAAAAAGAGCTGCCCCAGACGTTTCCAGGCGAAAGGTGGCAGCTGTACGCGGGCTGGAAACCGAGGCAAAAGGAACCCGGCAGGCACAAGGCCTCCCACGTACAGCCGCCAAAAAGCACAAACAACAGGCATAAAAAAAGCGCCTGCTGAGTGATTGACGACGCTGTAGCGTCCTTAAGCATCGGGTTTCCAGGCCCGGTCACTGATGAGCAGCGACGGGGAGGAGGTTAGCGCGATGGCTTATGGGCTGCAACTTGCAGGGTGTGGGATTTTTCTGGTGGAGCAGTTCTCCGGAATCTCGGCGGTTCTGAAACCCAATTCCCAGAAACAACGAAGCCCCCACATTTCTGTGGAGGCTTCGTTTTGTATGGTGCGGCACCAAGAGTCGAAAAGCATCATAACTATATGTAAATAAACAACTTTATGTTCAGATTTATTTTTTATCCCCAAGGCTATCCTTATTGTTGGCCCCGTTCTATTGGAGTGTTTACTTGCCCCAGTCTATGGTTGAATTCGCAATCTTGGAGCGAGAGCATTGTGACCACTCTTTCGAAATCCAGTAGCCTAAAATTGAAAGGAACGAATTAATCCTTAAGCCTCAGTGTGAGGCCACTTTGCCTCGTTTTTGAGTGAAGCAGCCTAGATGAGTTTTTTTAAAAAAAGCCGCCACCCCCCTTGACTGCTGGCACTTCGCCCCTAGAATGGAGGTCTCTTTACGTGCTTTGGGGCTTCGTGCTCTAGTCGGGTGTATAGCCAGACTCTAATTTATTGATCGGCTTTAGTTGCGACGAAGTCCCGCGTGGGCCTCAGTCGTCGTTCCTCCTCCTAAAGCCCACGCGGGACTTCGTCGCTATATCTTTGGTAAAGAGCCCTCCCTCTATTCTCTCAGGCCATTAGGGTGGCGGTGACATGAGATAAGAAACACGCATTTGAGTGATAACAGTGAAGTTCGATGATAAAAGGGAAGAACATCTCGCTCAGATCACGCTCGAAACCTCTCGAATTGTGCATGATCAACCGATCCTATTTCTTTGCGGCGGAAAGGTTGATGTCCAGCTTGTTGAGCCCGAGTCGGTACGCGGGGCTCTTGTCGAGCATCTAAATAAAACACGTTGTGACCTCGCAGAAAGCATAACTCTCGCTGAGGAATTTAAGGACTGGATACATGACTCCATATATCGTGATCTATTGGTCTTTGAAAGTGATATAGCCCACATATCATCCCTTATAGTCATAATATTGGAGAGTGCTGGAGCGCTTACTGAGCTAGGGTTATTTGTAAGAAATAGAGCTCTGCGAAATAAGATTCTAGTTTTTGTGAACGAAAAACACTATGAGGAAAATTCGTTTATTAAGCTTGGCCCTCTTCGGCATTTACAAGATATTAAAGAGTCAAGTGTGTGCGCGTACCCATGGGAAAAAATTGAAAACACTGAAAAAGTAGATATGAAAGGATCCCTTAAGGATTCTTTGGCTGAAATGCGAAGCGATATTTTAGCCATCGTCTCAGATCAAGATAAGTCAGAACTTTTCAATAAAGATAACGAGGGGCACGTTAGCTTTGTAATATATGAAATTGTAAAAACTTTTCAAGCATTAAAAATTACAGAGATTGAAAGTTTTCTTGGTAAGTTGGGGCTTGCTATCGGAAGAGAAAAGACGAAGCGGCTTATATTTCTACTTACAAAGTTCAAGCTCATAGGCATGGCTAAGCGCGGACATGCAGAGTATTACTATGCCACTAAAGACATTGCGAAGGTTAATTTCGCTGGGAAATTTGAGCCAACAGCGGCAAAGCTTTCTGCAATGAGATTCTATTTAACTAATGATAGTGAGTCTAAAAGGCTTCAAGTGATAAAGGCTGTGTGCTTACCGCCTTCATCAACGCCACCTCCGCCAGTTGTAGCAGCACTACCTGAAGTTGGAGCGGCAGTATGAGTATTCTTGAATCACTTTCGCAAAAATTTATGATTAGCGCTAATGAATTGCGCTCCTTTATAAAAACTGCTCCGTACAGGTACAAGGTTTATCCCATACCTAAGAGGAGCGGAAAAGGCTTTCGGTTAATTGCTCAGCCGAGTGATGTGTTAAAAATGATGCAGCGGATGGTACTTGAAGAGTTCTTGTCCGAATTGCCTGTTCATTCATGCGCAGCAGCCTACAGAGAAGGGTTGAGCATTAAGGATAATGCAGAGGCTCATGCAAAGAATCAATATTTACTTAAAATGGATTTTTCAGATTTTTTTCCTTCGATGGCACCAGCGGACCTTATAAATCATATAGTGAAACATAAGGGAGCTATAACGTCTGAAGACGCATACATGGTCCGAAAATTATTTTTTTGGGCCAGAAAGCAGGATCCTACATATAGATTAAGTATTGGCGCTCCATCTTCTCCTTTTATATCTAACACTCTTATGTATAGTTTTGATTGTGTGCTCCAAGATTATTGCGAAAAAATAGGAGTTACCTACACTCGATATGCAGACGATATCACCCTTACCACAAACGTGAAGGGTTTGCTTCTAAATATGCCAAACTACGTTAGAAGCATCTGCAAGGAAATCGCTTATCCGACCCTTAAGGTGAATGAACAAAAAACTGTATTCTCTTCTAAAAAAAGTAATCGTCATGTTACTGGCCTAGTTATAAATAATGAAAACCAAATTTCTTTAGGAAGAGAGCGTAAGCGATATATACGATCCTTGATCCACAAGAGCTCCCTAGGAGGTCTGACAGATGAAGAAATGCATAACTTGAAGGGGTTGCTGGCATTTGCAAAATATATTGAGCCTACATTCTACAAGTCCGTACTTGACAAGTATGGTCTGCCGGCTTTGTACTTGATCGAAACCTTTCAATCTAATCCAAAAGTCATTGAGTCTCTGGAAATAAAGAGGCAGTTCCCGTAAGTGACGTTTTTAAGTAATATCCGCCGGTGATCAATTTTCGGGGGGAGGTAAAGCCATAATCAAACGCCTCTTGAAGCACCTTCACTAGGTCGTCCCGCCAAGAATGTTGAGTGTTATCAAGGATCAAGGCCCCTGCGGCCTTTGAGGGTTGTCCACTAACACGGGACTTACGGCTTCTTACGGCCAAGAGCTAGAGTTGGCTTGAGCAAGGCGCAGGTCGACAGGTCGCGCCGCCACTGATAGCGAAGGCTCCCCCTTGGTTCGTGCGACATTGGCTGTATTGGCAGTGAGCAGGTCGTGACCGGGTTTCATGCCTAACTGCACTCCCAAGGCAATTGCCTTGGAAGGGTTAAATCCTCGTGACGGCATACGCTGCATCGAATACATCTAGCTAATTCCGCATTAAGAGCGGGCGGCGTCCACCTTGATACATACGCCATCGCCTCAAACTTTTGTTTCCATAAACTGATTGTACGCGTGTGCACTAAGTCAAAGCCTGTAATCTGTCAAGCCTTTAAACTCGCGGAATACACCTACCTAGCTGCTCGTGAAAACTAATTAAATGTCTCTTATACTTTCAAGAAGTGCAGAATATTGATCGGGATCTTTTTGCTGAATTGTTTCCAGTACAAATTTCGCTAACTTTGGAATCTCGGGGACTTCCATAGGCCTCATGCTTCTATCAAAAATCTCCTCCAGATGAGAAAGCTCATTGTTGATTCTGTTGGTTAAATCTGTATGTAAGTCATTGCCGCCGAAGAAGAGTAATAGTTTTTCGTCATTTGACTTATTGTTCGGGTATTTATAGAAAAGGTAAGCTTCAAGAAATTTTCTCAGGTTGTTTCCGAAGTTGTAGAAGGCATCGTGATCTTCCAATTCAGCATCTGGGTTGGCGCATTTGTGAATTTGGCTGAAGAGGTAGTTGAACTCAGTCACAAACCTTTTGAGATAGCGTGGCATCAGTTTTATTTTGCTGGATCCGGCGCCTCTCTCAATGGTAAAAAATTCGTTATCATTTTTTGGTTTAGAGATTCTCTTGAGGTACTTCAAAAAATCTAAATTGTGAGTGGATATAAATAGTTGGTTGTATCTATAGGTGGTGACAGATGTTGTCGGTTCTTTTATCGGTTTGGCTATAGTATTTTCTATCAAGCTAAAGATGAAATAAATATGATTGCTATCAAGACTGGAGATCGGGTCGTCTATCCAAATGATTAATTCTTTGCCTACGGTGTTTGTGTCTTGAAGCTTTGCAATGAAATAGCAGAATGCAACTAGGCTGCATTCCCCTTCGCTCAAGTTATACGCTAGCTCCCCATTTCTTGTAATGCTAAAAGTTATAACCTTGGAGTCATTATTTTCTGTGGCGTTCAACTGTAAAGCTTCATGCCCAAAATGATTTTTCAGGTAGTGGTTTACAAGATTAGCACCTTTGTGCTCGTCTTGAAGTTGGTTGTGAAGTTCTGAAATTTTCCCCAAAGTCTCTGCGGATTTTTCATTGAGGTTTTCAATGGCGATCTTTAATTGACGCAATTCACCTGAGAGGCGATCGATTTCATGAGACTTATTGCTGTAGTCGATATCCCTAGTGAAAGTGGCCACCTCTGAAAGCCTTAGTATTCGTCTTGCTTGATCTTGGTCACTGGATAATGATGATGTCTTGAAATTATGGGCTTTTACGACGCCCTTTATTTCTTGAATGGTTGCGGAGATTTTGTAATCCTGGCGTATATCGGGAAGGCATCGATTCTTGTAGATGTCGCTTTTTCTTGACTCTAGCTCGGTAATTAGGATTTCAAGAGCTTTAATGTATTGCTTTACTTCTTCAGTAAGTCGGGATTTGATATCTCGGAACTTCTCTTGTAGGGATGAATAGAAGCCTGCATCGTTAGGCAAAGAAAATTCTCTAGCTCTTTTTTGCTCATCACGAATGCTGACTATTAAGTTGTCTATTAAATCCCTTAGGTTCTCGGAGTCTTTGTTAAAGTGGCCATTTAGTTTTTCCCACACTTGGGCAGTAAGATTGTTTCCGCAGAAATGACAGCTTTCCTTATGCTTATGATGAGCCAGTCCATTCCTAACCCATTCTTCAAGGAGAGGGTCTTCAAGAAGCTCTTGAGTGATATGCGTTGGGTTAATCGTCCTTCTCAGCAGATCTGCAGCAGCGTTTCTGTAGATAGGTAGTTTGTTATCAATGCTAAGCTGGAAATCAATTATGCCCTTTGATTCCTCTGTCAGGCTCAGAGTGAGTTCGCTTTTTTGTTCTGCGCTCAATATTGAAGCTTTATCGATTCCAATAGTTGCAATATCAGACTTTATTGTTCCAATGTTGTAATTAATATTTCGATAGATGGGGTTTTGCTTTATGTCTGTGTTTGCCTTTTCACGGAGCTTGTCATCCAGTTCACGTTTCTTTCGTTGTACTTTGTCCTCAAGCTCTCTGTGCTCGGATGCTTTGCAGAACGAATCCCAGTGTAGACCCATTTTTTCTTTTATTGAACCCAACATCTTTTCGTTTTTTGCTATTTCATTTTCAATCTCAATATTCTTCTCGCCGAGAATTGTAAACGGCTTGATACTCCCGTCTGGATTTGAAAGCCATTTTAAGTTTTCATCTAAAAAGTCTTTATTGTAAACCCTGACTGTATACGGGCACGCTGAGAGGTTCTTGTCACTTAGCGATCCCCCATTCGTATGCGAAAATTCATATGAGGAATTTAAATATTTTGGGTGTTTCACGCCTGTTTCGAGGCTTCGAATTATTCGAGAAAGACTTGTCTTTCCTGAGTAATTTCTTCCGTAAATTATGTTTAATTTTTTGAGGCTTACAATGTTGTTTCCTTTGTCTCTAATGCTTGTATCCCAGTCCCATTCCTTGAATACAGCAAAGTTTTTGATGTGACGAAATTTTGTTAGCATCTCTCAGTCCGTGTCGATAAACAGCTGCTATAGATCGGTTGGGTAAAAGGATTCACCAAGAGGACAGTAACTCGAGAAAAAGGTCCATAGGGTCCAATGTGCATAATGCCGCAATTCCTGTGTATGCCGTGCTTGGTTGCACGAGATACGCTACTTTGTAGCGAGCTTTGTCTGTCGTGGCAAGATGCCGATCGGTGGCCGATTCTTTGGATAAAGATTGGCCTGAATTAGCCTCATAATTTCGGCTTAATGTGTCCTGCGTGTGACGTGCTCAGGTTGGAAGGCTAAGTCTTTGAGTAGCATCTGAGATACCAAGACCTGCTAGTGCGCTGACCGATTAGGCGTATGGTCAAAAGGTAGTAACAGCGTGTCGATTGGGACCGCGCTTCAAGGCAATGGCTCAAAAACCAAATCAGATGTTTTTGTTGCCACTCCCAAGGATTATCTCGACCCCAGCATTTAGAAATGGCTGCCTGAATAGCCTTGGCTTGGCGTATGTGACGTTCACGAGTGGCATTTGCACCCTTCAGCACCCTGGCTAATAACAGCTCCATATTAAATGGCTTCCTCATGCTCGGAAAAGAGGACGGATTTATTTTCACCCGTAATATGCAGGCAGTGAGTACGTCGGGTGGTAAGTAGCCAGGTGAGGGCTTACGCGGCAGAGTGGAAAACACGGGTACGCTCAAACCCCCAAACCCCAGAAACAACAAAGCCCCCACATTTCTGTGGAGGCTTCGTTTTGTATGGTGCCGGCACCAGGAGTCGAACCCGGGACCTACTGATTACAAGTCAGTTGCTCTACCAACTGAGCTATACCGGCGTGTTAGGGCGACGATTATAGCGATTGGAAAGGTTCTGTAAACCCCTGAATTCTGACTATTTTTCAGAACGTGGTTTTTCCGCTGCCGGTCGCGCGCTCCAGCGCTTTGGCAAGGGGTGATGCGTGCCGGTGCCGAGGCCTTGGGGGGCGTAGGGCTTGATACGCAGAAGGTATCAAACCGCCCCTTGATCAGTATTAAACAACGCCGTTGTTCATTGCTAAGTTGAAGTGGCACTCAATGAGGAAAAGCCAATGAATTTCGCAGGGAAAACCGCCGTTATCACCGGCGCAGGCCGTGGCTTGGGGTTTGTCTACGCACAAGCACTGGCCCAGCGCGGGGCCAATGTGGTGATCAGTGATATCGGCGCCGATAACCTCGGTTCGGGAAGCGACTACGCCATCGCCCTGGACGCGGCACGCCGCCTTGAGGCCCAGGGGTTGAGCGCGGTTGCTCATCAGGGTGACTTGTCCAGCGAGCAAGGCTGTCGGCAATTGGTCGAGACGGCCATCGCGGCGTTTGGGCAGTTGGATATCCTGATTCATAACGCCGGCTGGGTGGGTTATCAATCCATTGAGGAGGCGGACGCGGCGTTTATCGGGCGTGCGCTGGATATCAATGTCTATGCGCCCATCTGGCTATGCAAACATGCCTGGCAATACCTCAAGCCATCCACTGCCGCGCGGGTGGTGCTGACGTCGTCTGATCGGGCGATGTACCAGCAATATGCCCAGCCCGGGCTGGTGGCCTATGCGGCGGGCAAGATGGCGCAACTGGGCATCATGAATGCCCTGAGTATGGAAGGCGCGAAGGACGGGATCCTGGTCAATGCGGTGTCACCGGTGGCCAAGACGCGCATGTGGGGCATCGAGGGTGAGCCGGACAATCTCAAGCCGGAGTGGGTGGCGCCGGGGGTGGTGTTCCTGGCGTCGGGGCAATGCCAGGACACGGGCTACATACTGCGCGCCAGTAATGGTCAATTTACCGCGACGCGGTTTGTCGAGAATCAGGGTGTGGAGTATCCCGTCGACCTGGCGCGAGTGAGTGCGTCCAGTGCCGAGCACGTTGCGCAGCAGTGGGAGCGCATAAAGCAGAGTCACTAGATTGACTCTTCACCGCTCGTCTAAATGAACATGATAAAAAACACCAAAATAATGACACCTCCACCGACCTGTCCCAGACTGCCTGAACAACATGTGCGCCCATGCTCTGCAAGCGGTGCCGGGACAAGGAGGGGCTGTGAGCCAGGCCGACGAAGGTTTTGCAATGCATGCTATCCGTCAGGATCACCCGATGACGGCGACATTGCAGTTCTTCGAAGACACCCCCATCGACGACGCGCCTTCCCCTGCGGAGCAACCCCAGCCAATCGACGCTTCAGCAAAACGCCCACGGGTGGTGGTGTTGGCCTCGGTCAATGGTGGGGTGGGCCGCAGCACGCTGGCGACGGCACTGGGCAGCGGCTTGCAGCGCCTCGGGCGGGCGGTGACGGTGCTGGAGCTGGATCCGCAAAACGCCCTGTACCTGCACTTTGACCTGCCCCAAGGCACCCCGGGCCTCGGTCGTGCCAGCCTGTGTAATCAACCTTGGGATCAGCTCGCCCAGCCCGGTTTCTGCGGCTGCCAGGTGGTGGTCTTCGGCGAGACCGATATGCAGCAGCAGGAAGACCTGCAGCGCTGGCTCAAGCAGGACCCGGAGTGGCTGGCGCAGCACTTGTCTCGCCTGGGTTTGCGTGAGCAACACACGGTCATCATCGACACCCCCGCCGGCAATAATGTTTACCTGCACCAGGCCTTACACGTCGCCGATACCGTGGTGGTGCTGGCCCTGGCAGACGCGGCGTCGCTGGGCACGCTGGAGCAGATGCAGCGATTGTTGGCGCCGTATCTTGCGCGCCCGTCGGCGCCACGTTGCCTGGTGTTGGTCAACCAACTGGATGAGGGCAGTGCCTTCAGCCTGGATATGCTGGACCTGTTCAAGCAGCGTCTTGGGGAGGGTGGCGTGGAAGTGATCCATCGTGACTCGCAGATCAGCGAGGCGCTGGCCTTTGGCGAGGACCCCCTGGATAACGAGGCCGCGAGCCTGGCCTGTGACGATATCCATGGGCTGTGCCAGTTACTGGATGGCCCTCCAGGCGCGGCCTGAACCACGTCTTATACGGTTAGGCGCAAATGCTTATGCACAATTTGTTGGTCGCACAAGTGTTGAAACAGCCATTTTGTGAAGATGTTCTCATTACGCTGCAACTGCCTGTTTTGCGTGCGTTTTATTTTGTGAGCAAATAATGACCAGTCAGCATTTGTGCCTGTGGCGCCCGTCTTTACGGCACTCGACAGAATTTCATCAACAGACTTATCCACAGGGCGTCCTGCCCTTTAATCGCGCTCGGCGAGCACCATCAGGTTGCGCGGGGTCAGTGCTGTTTCGCAGAAGCGGCCTACTTGAGCCTGGTAGCCGTTCTCTTGAAGAAACAGTGCCCGATCCAGAACCAGCCACATTTCCAACGGGCGGCGAAACAGCCCACGCACCAACTCCAGGTTTCGTACCTGCGCCAGGCGTTGCCAGCCGTGCTGCTCCAGCGCGGCCCAGTCCTGCTCGCCTGTGGATAACCCCTTGAGCGCCGCCAGGTGCTGGCAGTAGTCAGCAAAGGACCGATGCAGCCATTCGCTGGGCAACGAAGGCGTGGGCAGGTACTCATCGCACCCGCGCAGTTGCCGCTGCAACTGATCGAAACCCAGGCGCCGGGCCATGGAGGTGTCGCGTTGCAGGCGCACCCGCAAGCCGGCGGTGACGGTTTCGCTCAGGGGCAGGCCCAGGTCCTCCCGCGACAAGCGCAGCGCCGAGGCGCGGGCCGGGGCCGACAGCGCCTGGTACTGCTCGCTACTGATGCGGTTGTAACAGCAGGGCGCCACGGCCAGGTGCTTGCAGCCGGCGGCGCTGGCTAATTGCAGCAGGCGTACGTGCAGATCGCCACAGGCGTGCAGGGCGACGGGGGTGTGTTCGCCGCGCAGTTGTTGCACCGCGTCCTCGGCCATCACGTCTTGTGGGTGGTGGCGGGCGGGCATGTGATGATGGTCACTGAGGGCCTGGCCTGCGGCGATCAGCGCCGGGTCGTACTCCAGGCAGGTCAGGTGTTGCCCCGGTTGCAGCAGCCGCCGGCCGAGGTGGCCTTTACCGGCGCACCAGTCGAGCCAATGGGTGGGGCGCTCGGCAAACTGCAGGGCGCTGCCAAACGCCTCGATTTGCTGCCATTTGCGCCCCGGTACATCGACATTCAGGCGCGCCGACGGCGCATGCAGCGCGCCCGCCGGTAACTTATCCACAGCACTGAGCTGGGCGGCCAGCTGCGCCCATTGGGGAAACGGCGCTGGGGCCTGGAGTTCGGTGGGCAGGTTATGGCTGCTTTCGGCTTCTGCCAGGGAGCGCCGGCGCAACCATTGGGCCAGCGCTGGATGCTGGGCCTCCCAAGGCAATTGCAGATGGGTGAAGGGCCGTGGTCGCCACAGCCCTTGATGTTCGGTGAGGAACGCATCCAGCGCGAGAAAACGGGCCAGCAGTCGCTCGCCCGTCAACCCGCTGTCAGCGTCCCTGGCAGGCATCGACCCGCAACCAGCGTTCCAGCAGCTTGAAGCCGCGCACCAGCACATAGGCCATCAGCAGGTAGAACATCCCGGCGGCAAAGAAGATCTCCACCGGCAGGTAGGTGCGGGCAATGATGGTGCGGGCCATGCCGGTCAGTTCCAGCAAGGTCACGGTACTGGCCAGGGCGCTGGCCTTGAGCATCAGGATCACTTCGTTGCTGTAGGCCGGCAGGCCGATGCGCGCGGCGCGCGGCAGGATGATGTAGAACAGCGCCTTGGGCTTGGACATGCCCAGCGCCCGCGCCGCTTCGATTTCCCCGGGCGGGATGGCCTGGATCGCGCCGCGCAGGATCTCCGCGATGTAAGCGGCGGTGTGCAGGGTCATGGTGACGGTGGCGCACCAGAACGGGTCCCGCAGGTAGGGCCACAGGGCGCTCTCGCGCACGGCGTCGAACTGCGCCAGGCCGTAGTAGACCAAAAACAGCTGCACCAGCAACGGTGTGCCACGGAAGAAGAAGATGTAGCAGTAGGGCAGGGTGCGCACGTACCACAGGCGCGAAGAACGGGCGATGCCCAGGGGGATCGCCAGCAGCAGCCCGGCGATGACCGCGATGGCCACCAGTTCCAGGGTCAGGGTCGCGCCCTGGGCCAGTCGTGGCAGCCACTTGATGATCACGGCCCAGTTCAGGCCCAGGTCGAAATGCGACAGCCAGCTGTAGTCGCCGTTCATTGCGTGCTCCTCGCAAAGCCGCGAGCGGCGCGTTTTTCCAGGAAGTACATGCCGACCATGGCCAGCACGGTGAGGCCCAGGTACATGAAGGCCGCGACCATGAAGAAGGTGAAAGGCTGCTTGGTGACGGTCACGCCGATTTGCGCGTGGCGCATGATTTCTTCCAGGCCGATCACCGAGACCAGCGCGGTGTCCTTCATCAAAATCATAAACAGGTTGCCCAGGCCCGGCAGGGCGATGCGCCACATCTGCGGCATGATCAACCGGGTGAAAATACGCAGCTTCGACAGGCCCAGGGCGATGCCCGCTTCACGATGGCCTTTGGGGATCGCCAGGATCGCGCCACGAAACACTTCGGTGGCGTAGGCGCCAAAGCACAGGCCCAGGGCAATCACGCCGGCAGCGAAGGCGCTGAGCGACAGGTCGGGGTTACCGAAGAACTCCCCGAGGGCACGCATCATATTGACCGTGCCGAAATAAATCAGCAGGACCCACAGCAGTTCGGGAATGCCCCGGACAATGGTCGAGTAAGCGCCGCCAAGCCATTGCAGGAACTTGTACGGGGAAGTCTTGGCCAAGGCGCCGGCCAGGCCGAGCACCAGCCCCAGGCATAACGCCGTGAGTGCCAGTTTGACGGTCATCAGCGCGCCGGCAGCGAGTGCGGGGCCGAATCCGTAGAGATCGAAATTCATGGTTTTTTCATATCGCGCAAGGCTTGCGAAAAGCCGGCGCGCTCAAGCGAGCGCGCCGGACTGGCCAATCAGGATCATTCGATGCTGAAAGGGAAGTACTTGTCGTTGATCTTCTTGTAGGTGCCGTCGGCCTTGATTTCCGCCAGGGCCTTGTTCAGGCGCTCGCGCAGTGGGTCGCCTTTGCGCACGGCGATGCCGATCTTGTCGCTTTCTACAACCGGATCGCCTTTGAACTCGTAGGCCGAACCGTCTTTGCTCTTGAGCCATTCGTATTGCACGTACTTGTCGGCGAGCATCCCGTCCAGGCGGCCGGACGTCAGGTCGAGGTAGGCGTTTTCCTGGGTGTCATAGAGCTTGGCGGTGGTGTCTGGCAGTTTGTCTTCCAGGTAGGTACCGGCCAATGTCGCGCGCTGGGCACCGATGATCTTGCCTTTGAGGTAGCCGGCGTCGGTCTTGAAGTCTTTGATGGATTTGGCCGCGATGAATTGCAGCTTGTTGGAGTAGTACGGGTCGGTGAAATCAACGGCCTGCTTGCGCTCGTCGGTGATCGACAGCGACGACACCAGGAAGTCGAACTTCTTGGCGTTCAGGGCCGGGATGATGCCGTCCCAGTCCGAGACATACACTTCGCACTTCTCGACTTTCATCTTGGCGCACAGGGCGTCGCCGATGTCTTTGTCGAAGCCGACAACGTTGCCGCTGGCGTCTTTATTGTTGAAGGGCGGGTAAGCCGCCTCGATCCCCATTTTCAAAGTCTCGGCCATGGCCGTGGCGCTGAACGCCATGGAAACGGCGGCGGCCAGGAGGAATTTTTTATAGTTCTGCATGCATGTTGCTCCGTTAGCGGTTGCTGGACATGAATTGTTTGCAGCGCGCCGAAAGCGGGTTGTCAAACACCTGCTGTGGCGATCCTTGCTCTTCGACCAGCCCCTGGTGGAGGAACACCACTTCGCTGGACACTTGGCGGGCAAAGCCCATTTCGTGGGTGACCAGCAGCATGGTGCGGCCTTCTTCGGCCAGCGCGCGGATCACATTAAGTACTTCCTGAACCATTTCCGGGTCAAGTGCCGAAGTGGGCTCATCGAACAGAATGACTTTAGGTTGCATCGCCAGGGTGCGGGCGATGGCCGCGCGTTGTTGCTGGCCGCCAGACAATTGCGCCGGGTAGGCGTGGCGTTTGTCGCCAATGCCCACCTTGGCCAGCAGCGCTTCGGCCACTTCGATGGCTTCGGCCTTGCTCTGGCCGAGCACGCGGCGTGGGGCCTCGATGATGTTGTCGAGGATGCTCATGTGCGGCCAGAGGTTGAAATTCTGGAAGACAAAACCGATTTCGCTGCGCAGGCGATTGATCTGCTTGCCGTCGGCGGCCACCAGCTCGCCGTTTTTCGCGGCCTTGAGCTTGAGCTCTTCGCCGGCCACCAGGATCTGGCCCTGGTGCGGGTTTTCCAGCAGGTTGATGCAGCGCAGGAATGTGGACTTGCCGGAACCGGACGAACCCAGGATCGAGATCACATCGCCGTCGCGAGCGGTCAGCGAGATGCCTTTAAGCACCTCCAGCTCACCATAGCGTTTATGCAAGTTGCGGATTTCAAGCGCGGGCGCGGCCAAAGCCATGTGCGGTCCTCATTGTGTTCATTGCGTTCCTGCTGTTGGGTCGCCTTCCTGGCGTGGCGCCAAGCTAGCATAGCGTTCGGATGACAGCCAACAGCGCCACGGGCGTTAAACAGGCGGTGTGTGACAGGTTGTCGCATCGGCACAGTAGCGTGTCGCGCCATCAACAACCGAACAGCCGTTTTAACCGATAAACCCGTGGCAGTCGCGTAAAAAAGGGCGCGATGGTGCCAGCTTTGGCCGGGTGTTGGAAGGGTTAAACGGGTAAACGGCACCTATCGGCCCTTTAATTGGGCGTCACTGACTTTTTGTGTGTGTTTTTGGTGCGCTCATTCGTTCTTGAAGTGAGTCGAGCGGTAACGCTGTGGCGGATTGCCAGTAATCTCAATGGCTTGCGAGCGCTGATGGATTGTCCTACAGGCCGCGTCAACCTTGGCTTTGTAACATTTTGGCGCAAATCTTGCGTAAAAAATAAAGAACGCCCCGTTTGTTTCTTTTCACGAAGAATCAGCAAGCCGGGTGGACCGAATACGCAATTCCTCGCAAAGGTGTGTCAATGAGTAGTACGCAAAGCTCCAATGACCTCGAACAGGGGCTCAAACCGCGGCATGTCACCATGTTGTCGATTGCCGGTGTGATCGGCGCCGGTTTGTTTGTCGGCTCCGGCCACGCGATTGCGGCAGCCGGGCCTGCCGTGCTGCTGGCCTATGCCGCAGCCGGTACGTTGGTGGTGCTGGTGATGCGCATGCTGGCCGAGATGGCCGTTGCTTCGCCAGACACCGGTTCATTTTCCACCTACGCCGACCGGGCCATCGGCCATTGGGCCGGCTTTACCATCGGCTGGCTGTACTGGTGGTTCTGGGTGCTGGTGATTCCCCTGGAAGCCAACGCCGCCGCGACCATCCTGCATGCCTGGTTCCCTGATGTGGCGATCTGGGCCTTCACCTTGGTCATCACCCTGCTGCTGACCGCGACCAACCTGTTCAGTGTGAAGAACTACGGCGAGTTCGAGTTCTGGTTTGCCCTGATCAAAGTGGTGGCGATCATCGGTTTTGTGATCCTCGGCGTACTGGCGATCTTTGGCTTGCTGCCAGGCAGCCAGGTCAGCGGCGTCTCGCACCTGTTCGACACCCAAGGCTTTTTGCCCAACGGCATGGGCGCGGTGCTGGCGGCGATTCTGACCACCATGTTCTCGTTCATGGGCACCGAGATCGTGACCATCGCGGCCGCAGAGTCAAAGAACCCTGGCCAGCAGATCACCAAGGCCACCAACTCGGTGATCTGGCGGATCGGCTTGTTCTACCTGGTGTCGATCTTCATCGTCGTGGCCCTGGTGCCATGGAACGATCCGACCCTGGCAGCCGTTGGTTCCTACCAGACTGTGCTGGAACGCATGGGCATCCCGAATGCCAAGCTGATCGTCGACCTGGTGGTATTGGTCGCCGTAACCAGTTGCTTGAACTCGGCGCTGTACACCGCGTCGCGCATGCTGTTTTCCCTGGGCCGGCGTGGTGATGCGCCGGCAGTGGCCAAACGCACCAACAAGAGCGGCACGCCTTACTGGGCGGTGATGCTGTCTACCGGCGCGGCGTTCCTCGCGGTATTCGCCAACTACGTGGCCCCGGCGGCGGTGTTTGAATTCCTGCTGGCCAGCTCCGGCGCGATTGCGCTGCTGGTGTACCTGGTGATTGCCGTGTCGCAACTGCGCATGCGTCAGAAACGGACCGCGGCGGGCGAGAAGATTGCCTTCAAGATGTGGCTGTTTCCGGGCCTGACCTATGCGGTGATCGTGTTTATCGTCGGCGCGTTGACCATCATGCTGTTCCAGGAAGCGCACCGGGTGGAGATTATTGCGACCGGTGTGTTGAGCCTGCTGGTGGTATTGGCGGGGTTGCTGGTGGCGAGCCGGCGCCGGGCCCAGAAGTTGGGGGCTGCGGTACTCAACTGACGAGTTGAAATGCTTGCTGCCTGGCACCACAAAGCACTGTGGGAGCCGGGCAGTTAAGCGCAGATCCCCTGTGGGAGCGGGCTTGCTCGCGAAAGCGGTGGGTCAGTCAACATCAATGTTGGCTGGGCCGACGTCTTCGCGGCGATGCGGCGATCCGACAAGCCCGCTCCCACATTTGATCTTCACTGCTTTGAGCATTGCGTTCGCTTAACTGATCGGCATTGGGGCTTGCCCGGCTCCCACATTGGTTTTGTATCAATCCTGCGCGCTGGTCAGCGCCTGGGATGCCGCCACGTAGTCCGCCTGGAATTGTGGCGATTCAATCCAGGCCAACGCCGCCGCTTCATCATCGCTGTCGGTGGACCACTGCCGATACTCGATCAGCGCCGCCAGGATAAAGTCCGTGGCGTTTTCTTCGCCCTCCTGCTCCAGCACCAGCGCCAGCAACGGGTGCGCCAGGAATGCCGCACACAGCGCCTGCTGGCTGGTCTCGCCGGCCGCGCGCATTTCCACGAACAGTTCGGTCAAGTCCACCGACTCAAGGTCAATGCGGTCGTCGTCACCGGCAAACGCATCCGGCTTCGGCGCATTGGCGCGCTGGGTGCGGTTCTGCTTGGCCTTGGCTTTTGCCCGTTGGGCACGTTTTTGCTGCTTGTTTGGCGAAGCCATGGGCTCACGTCCTTGGTTCAGGATCTGGGTGGCGTATTGAAGCGCAGGTCTGGCGAAATCCCAAGGGTTTCTACAGCCGGGTGCCCGGTGTGTCGGGCGCCAGTTGGCCGTGCTGCAGCCACGCCAGTGCAATCGGCCACAACCGATCCTGATATTCACTGCGGAAAAACGCGAAATGCCCGACGACCTCTTCGCCAATATCCCCCGGCGCGATACGCAGGTGCGTGCGCTCGCTGGCCTGGAAGTAATTCAGCAGGCGCTCAATGGCGGGCACGGTGCCAAACGGGTCGTCGCTGATGCTGATCGCCAGGATCTGTGCCTGCACGCGGGCAAAGGGCAACTCGTCCAAGGCCCGTCCGCTGGGGCGTGTCTCGTAGGTGGGGGTGGGTGTGCTCCAGTCGCGCACCACGCCGGCGGGCGTGTCTTCCAGCCAGCCCAGGCGCTTGCCCGGGAAATACCCGCACACGGCAGTCACCAGCGGCATCACCAGGTGCCACTTGGCAAACATCCGCCAGCGCCCGCTCGCTTGATAGTCACGCCAGTAGGCGAACTGCGCGCCCACCGTTACCAGGCGCCTGATCGCGGCGCCGGAGGCCCCGAGACCGGCCGCGCAGCCGCCAAAGCTGTGGCCGACTACATCAATGGGCTGCCCGGCAAACTCGCGTTGCGCCCGTCGCAGGATGGCCTCGAAATCCAGCCGGCCCCAGTCTGACCACGAGGCCTTGAACCCACGCAACGAGCCACTGCGCGACTCGCCGATGCCGCGATAGTCGTAGGTGATGACATCGAAACCCTTGGCAAACAGGTACTCGGCAAAGCGCGAATAGTGGCGGCAGCACACTGAGGTGGCGGCGTTGATGATCACCACTGGGCGTTCGATATCGCTGCGGATATGGCGCCAGGTGAAGCCGCCGATGGGGTAGTGGTCGGCGGCGGGCTCGTGGAATGTCTCGGGGTGCGGGCGGCTGGGCAGGTTCATCACTGGCCTCGATCCATGCGCTTTCGATGGGGGGTGACGACCCGTGCGCAGTTTTTATTGGAGGCTGACACTAACAAAATCGCCAGCCAAAGGCGCGCGATACCTGCCAGCCAATCCCGTAAAAAAGGCGGTTGTGGCGAGCGGGCTTGCCCGCGTTGGGTCGCGCAGCGGCCCCAAAAAATGGGACAGCCCTGCAGCCCAGCGCGGGCAAGCCCGCTCGCCACAGGTGTGTGTGTACAGGTAAATGTTGCATTCGGTTCAGGCGTGATTCAGCCGTGCTGCCGGCAATATACGCCAGCATCTCCCCCGCCCTGACAGGTTAAACCATGGAACACCGCAACCGTTTTCGTGTGGAGGCCCTGGGTGTTTTCCTGGTGGCCTTGTTGTTATTTACCCTGGGCATCTGGGATCAGTCGCCGCAAGGGTTTGACGGGCGTTGGGCGGTGTTTATGCAGGAGATGTTTCGCCACGGCGCGAGCCTCTTCCCCACCACCTACGGTGAGCCTTACCCGGATTATCCGGGCACGGCGACCTATTTCAGCCTGCTCTTTGCCCGGCTGTTCGGTGCGCCTAACGACCTGGCTAACGTGTTGCCCACCGCTCTGGCGTCGGCTGGGGTCGTGGCCCTGGTCTACCGCTTGCTGGTGCCCTGCGGTCGGACCTGGGCGTTGCTGACGGTAGTGCTGACGGCATTGACCGCGCAATGGCTGGAGAAGTCGCGCTCAGTCTGCCTGGATCAGATGGTCTCCCTGCTGTGCCTGGGCTGTTTTTACTTGCTGCACACCGGCGAGCGCCTGGGCTCGCGGCTGCGCCAATACGCAATCTTTCCCTTGTTCGTGGCGGCGTTTGCCATGCGTGGCCCTTTGGGCTTGATCGAGGTCTGTGGGGTTGCTTGTGTGTACTGGGCGCTGGGGCCTGCCCGCACGCGGGAAGAGAAGATTGGCTTGCTGAAAAAGGTGCTTGCCCACAGCGTGATCGGCCTGGTCCTGCTCCTTGCCTGTTGGTGGGGGTTGCTGAAGCTGGCGCGGATCAGCGGGGGGGATGCTTTTGCCGACGAGGTGATGAAGATGCAGGTGGCCGGTCGCCTGGATGAAAGCGGCGAGCCGTTCTACTTCTACTTCAAGCTGAGCCTGTATCGCTATTTCCCGGTGATCCCGCTGGCGCTGGCGACGTTGATTGCCCTGCGCCACACCTGGTCGGCGCGCAATGATGATGCCGATGTGCGGCTGATGCTGCGCCTGGGCGGCTGTGGCCTGATGATCCTGCTGGGGTTGTCGGTGCCGAACTTCAAGCGTGCCTACTACATCCTGCCGATGGTCCCGATGTTTGCCGCGGTGGCGGCTTATGGGCTGCTTCAGGCCCGGGGTTGGTTGCTTGGGGTGCGTCGGGGTTATGCGTGGCTGGTGGCGATCCTGCCGCTGCTGGGGGTTGTCGTGGTCTTGGTCTGCCGCCAGTTGTGGAGCAAACACGGTTACTGGCCTGATGTTTCAGTGCCGGGGTTGATTGCGCTGCTGATCGCCCTGCAGTTGGCGGCGGTGGTGGCCTGGCGTCGCTGGCGCAGCCGTGTGGGGGCGCGACTGGTGGTGCTCAGCCTGATCGCGCTGGCCACCCAATGGCTGGTGCTGGTGACGGTCGTGGAGCCGGCCAAGGATCTGCAGTTCGACACCAAAAACTTTGTGGGTGCGGTGGAAACCCTGCGGGCCGAGCACCCCGGGCCGCTGGTGTTTCTCAACCTTGGCAAGGACACCTGGGCCATTCGCTACATCATGAACCTGGATCATGACGAGCAGCCGCTGTTTATCGGGCGCGATGACCTTGCGCGCCTGAACGCACTGCCGCGCTCGTCCTGGGTGATTGTCGCGCGCAAGGAAACCGAACTGCTGCAGGGCACGCCGCTGCAGCATCTGGTACCGGCTTTCAATGGGCGGCTTAATGACAACCCGTTGCTGGTGTTCCGGGTGCCATGATCAGCCGCCGCCGTGGATTTACAACTCAATCAAAAGTTGTAGGCCAGCGTACCGACGAGCGTACGACGGTTGCCGATAAAGCAGTCGCCTCGCGCCAGGCATGTGGTGTAGTAGGTCTTGTCTTCAAGGTTGGTCGCGTTGAGCGTCAGGTTCCAGTTCTGGTAGCGGTACCCGAGCATCGCATCCACCAGGGTAGAAGACGGCGTTTTCAGGCGGTCGGCGCCATCCCAGCTGGTTCCCACATAGCGAATGCCGGCACCGACACTGAACCCGGAAATGTCGCCGATGCTGAACCGATGTTGGCTCCATACCGAGGCCATGTTCTCGGGAACGCTGGACAGGCGTTTGCCTTGCTCGGCGGGCGCGCCCTTGATGACGGTGGTGTCGGTGTAGCTGTAGGTGCCAATCAGGTCCCAGTCGGGCGTGACCGTCACCAGCGCTTCGAGCTCCAGGCCACGGGCGCGGGTTTCACCACTTTGCAGGGTATTCATCGCATCCAGGGGGTCGGGCATGCGGCGGTTCTGCTCGCGAATGTCATACACCGCTGCGGTGTAGAGACTGTTGCTGCCAACCGGCTGATATTTCACCCCCAGCTCCCACTGTTTGCCCTTGAGCGGTACGTAGGGCTCCAGCGTTCGCCGGTTGAGGCCGATTTGGGGCTGGAATGATTCGCTGTAGCTCAAGTAGGGCGCTATGCCGTTGTCGAACAGGTAGGTCAGGCCTGCGCGGCCGGTCACCTTGTCGTCCTTTTGCCGGGCGCTGCCTTGGGTTTGGCTGGCGGCCCAATCCTTGCGCAGGCCGAGGGTCAGCAGCCACTGTTCGTATTTGATCTGGTCCTGGGCATACAGCCCTTGTTGCATGACCCGTTGTTCCGGGTCTGCGGTGAGGCGAATGACCGAGGGATCAAAGGTGCCATACACCGGTTCGTACACGTTCAGTGGTGTTGCGTTACCGCTGGCACCTTCCCGGTTGGAGACCGCATGCTGGTAGTCGCCCCCCAGCAGCAGCGTGTGCTGTAGCGGGCCGGTGTCAAATCGGGCCTCGGCGTTTTGGTCGGCAACCCAGACTTTGACCTCTGGCTTGGAAACGTAATAGACACGGTCGAGGGTCTGGTTATCGGCGTTAAACGGTGGGTTTCTTGCGAATTTCGCATAAATCGACTGGTAGCTGACTTTGCTTTTCTGCCAGCGCAGGTTCTGGCGCAGCGTCCATGTGTCGTTCAGGTGCCACGAGAATTGCGACGTCAGGGCTGTCTGGTCACTGTCGTATTCGTCGAACCCTGGCTCGCTGGCGAACCGGTTGCTGTGGATCCGGCCATATGGCGCATTCCAGACGGTACCTTTGTGTGGGAAGAACTGCGTGGTGGAGCCGCTGTCATCGCGCTGGATGTTGGCCATGACGGTCCAGTCGATATCTTCGTTGGGGCGCCAGGTCAGCGATGGCATCAGCACCTGGCGGTTGTCTTTGACATGATCAACCTGGGTGTCGCTGTCGCGCTGGATCGCCACCAGCCGGTACAGCAGCGTGCCTTGCGGGTTCAGGGCGCCGGTGGTGTCGACGGCGACCTGCTTGCGGTTGTAATTGCCGTATTGCAGTTGCAGTTCGGTGTGCTGTTCGGCTTTGGGGCGTTTGCTGACCTGGTTGATCAGGCCGCCCACCGGGCTTTGCCCATACAGCATCGACGCGGGGCCCTTGAGCACTTCAAGGCGTTCCAGGGTGAAGGGGTCGGTGCGCACGTTGGTGTAAGTGCCGAAGCTCTGCTGTAAACCATCAAGGAACAGGGCCGGCGAGCTGCCTCGCACTTTCGACCAGTCTCCGCGGCTATCGAGCCCGAAGGTTTCGGCCCGCACCCCGGAAACATATCGCAATGCGTCTTGCACGGTCAGCGCGCCCTGATCGCGCATGCGGTCGGCGCTGATGACGGAAATCGACTGGGGGATCTCAGTGATGGGGGTGTCGGTCTTGGCCCCCGTTGTACTGCGCTTGGCGACGTAGCCTTTGACCGGGCCGTCGGCCGTTTCTTCTGAGGCAGTTGCCGTAATACTTTGGCTGGGCAGTTCGAGCTGGCCTGTTTTCTCGGCCGCGTCTGCGACCGGGACAAGCATCGAAGCGAATCCGAAGGGGGCAAGGCCAAACGCCTTCAACCATGAACCTGACTCGCGTGCAGAGGGCATCGCAGCTCCTTGATTATTGTTAGTGGGGCAGGGGGGGATTTTGCGCGCCAGCTTAAATGATAATAATTGCTATTAGCAACCATGAGCTTCAGTCGAGCCTGGCTTTTTGGCGGGGGTGTTTGATGCGGGCGACCGGGTGGGGTCGCCCTGAGCGGTGAGGGGCAATCAAGGCTGGCAGTCAGGCAGGAGTGCGAAGTGACATTCGTCCTGAACTATCTGGAAGGGGGCGACGAACTATTTGCAGCGATACCCCTCGGGCATCGTGACGGTGTAGTTGCGCTGCACGCGATCCTGGAAGTTCAGGTTCTGCAGGCCCTGCTGCACCAGGAAGGCTTCGACCTTGGCGGCCTGGCAGTCCTCGTTGTAGGACGTTACCCGCAGCAGGTACACCGCGCGTTTGCTCGCTTCATCCCGGGCCGTGGCGGTGAAGGTGGTGAGGGTGGTGTAGCCGGTGCGCTCCGAGCTGCCTACCGGGCCATAGGTGGTGTTCGGCGTGCTGGTGCAGATCATCTGGTCGCTTTTTTTCTTGCTGTTCTTGCACACGGTGGAGGTGCTGGTTGGCACCTGCCCATACTCGGTGGCGGTATAGCGGTAGGTCACCTGGTGACTGTCGATGTCGAGGGTGATCGTGATTTTCGGCGTGCGGTTCTTGGGCAGGGACACATCGGTATACACCTCGCGAAACCCCTGGTCCTTCATGGCGCTGACCATATCGCGCAGGTAGTAGCGGGCATTGAGCGCGTTCTCGGCATTGCCGCCGACCGACGTCACCAGCACCGTCGCCTGTCGGTCAAAGTGATAGTCCGGGTCAGGGGTTGCGTTGATCGCGACGTCCATCGTAGTAGCGCATCCGCTGAGCAGCGCTGTCAGCATTAACAGCGTGCATAACAAGTACCGGGTCATGACGTAACTACCTTGTTGAAGATTGGATTAAGGCTAGACGGTTGAGCAGGGAAATAAATAACACATCAGGTGCCGGCGAGGCTTGGCGTTAACCTGAAAGTAACCAGAGGGGCGCTGGCGATACTAAATCGCAGGCAACAAAAAACCCGCACTAGGCGGGTTTCTTGGGTGTTCCAGATGATTTTTGCACCACCTGAAACTAATAAGTGGTGCCCAGAGACGGAATCGAACCGCCGACACGGGGATTTTCAATCCCCTGCTCTACCGACTGAGCTATCTGGGCAACGGGGCGCATTAAACGGGTTTTTCAGGGGGTCGTCAAGCAAGTTTTCAAAAAATATTTAATTATTACCGTCGCTTACGTGCCAACCCCGGTTTTTGCTCAATTATTGAGCAGGCGGCACGTAGCCGTCGGCCTTGGCGTAATCCTCGCCGGAAAAGTACTTGTCCATCTCGCCCTGCAGATATTTGCGGTCTTCGGCGTTCATCATGTTCAGGCGCTTTTCGTTGATCAGCAGGGTCTGGTGCTTCTGCCAGTCGGCCCAGGCCTTGGCGGAGACGTGGTCGAAAATGTCCTGGCCCTTGGCGCCCGGGAATGGGGCACGCTCCAGGGCTGGCAGTTCTTCGTGATACTTGCGGCAGATGATGGTGCGGGTCATGACGAAACTCCTGCGTTCAATACGTCGGCCGCGCGCTTCAGCAGTTTTTTCACCGGGGCGGCAAGGCCCAGGCGCGGCGGGGTGGCGAGGTTATACCAGAGCCAGTCGGCCTCGGCCACGTGATGGGCCGATTCCTCGACCTGCACCAGCCAGGGTTCGATAGCCAGCTGGAAGTGGCTGAAGGTGTGGACCAGCCCAGGTAGCGCCTGATGCTTGCCCAGCGCCAGTGAGTGCTGGTTGGCCAGGTGTTCCAGGTCGTTCAGGTCGTCCAGCTCCGGCAAGCTCCACAGCCCGCCCCACAGGCCTGTAGAGGGGCGACGATAAAGCAGGATCGCGCCCTCCTGGTTGGCCAGCATCGGCATCAGCGTGCGCTTTTGCGGGATGGTCTTGCGCGGCTTGGGGATCGGGTAGCGGGTTTCCAGGCCCAGCATGTGCGCCTCGCAGCCCTTTTCCAGGGGGCACAGCAGGCAACTGGGCTTGCTGCGGGTGCAGAGGGTGGCGCCCATGTCCATCATGGCCTGGGTGTAGGCATTGACGCGGTCGTGGGGGGTAAAGCGCTCGGCAGTGGCCCACAGCTGCTTGGCCACTTTGGGCTCGCCCGGATAGTCCTCCTGGGCAGTAAAACGTGCCAGCACGCGCTTGACGTTGCCGTCGAGGATCGGTGCGCGCAGGCCCATGCTCAGGCTGGCGATGGCACCGGCGGTGGACAGGCCGATGCCCGGCAGTTCGGTGAGTTTCTCTACATCGCGGGGAAACTCGCCGCCGTATTCGGCCACCACGATCTTGGCAGTCTTCTGCAGGTTGCGCGCCCGGGTGTAGTAGCCCAGCCCGGTCCACAGGTGCAGCACTTCATCTTCCGGCGCGGCCGCCAGGGCCTCGACCGTTGGCAGCGAAGCCATGAAACGGTCGAAGTAATTGAGCACGGTGCTGACCTGGGTCTGTTGCAGCATGATTTCCGAGACCCACACCCGATACGGGGTGATGCCCTGTTGCCAGGGCAAGTCATGGCGACCGTGACGGTCGTACCAGTCGAGCACGGCCGCTGAAAATTGCTCGTTTCTCATCGGTTGAACAAACCTTTGAGGGCGTCTTTGAGCTTGGGGTTGACCTTGTCGAGCTTCTCTTCAAGTTTCTCGCTGAGCTTGTTGCCCGCCATCTTGGCGGCCACCTGGCCCAGGCCGTCCTTGTCCAGGCGGCAGGCTTTGGCGCCCAGTTCCAGCGGGCCACGGCAGCGCAGCGGCACTTCGATACCCTGGAAGTTCGAGCCGACCTGGCAGGCCGGGTCCGGCATGTCGCGCTTGTCGCCCTCGACGATGATGCCCACGCGGTAGTCCATGCCCAGTACACGCAGGTCCACGTCGCCATTGCCGTTGACGGTCAGGCCGGGGATGCGCACTTTCAGGTCCGGGTTGCTCGCCACGCCGTTACGGAAGGTCAGGTTGCCCTTGAGTTCCTGGAACGGTGTGTCCTTGCTGCGCGGTGTCGTGGCCAAGGTCTTGCGGTTGAGCAGGGCGATACCCGTGCACAGCTGTTGCTCAAGGTTGGCATTGAGCAGCACGCCATTGTTGATCACAAAGCTGGCGGTGCCGTTGAGGCTGTCGATCAGCGCTTTCTGGCTGTTGCCACGCCCGTTCAGGTTGCTGTCGAGGGTGATCTGGCCCTTGACCGGCGGGGTTTGCCCCTGGGCTTGCAGGATGCGCTCGACCGGTACTTGCTTGATTTTGGTCTGCAACGCCAGCACCGGCACATCTTCCCGTGCATCGAGGCTGCCGTTGGCCTGGAACGTGCCGTTATAGAGGCCACCGCTCAAGGTGTCGAGCTTGAACTGGCCACCCTGGCCGGAGGCCTTGAGGGCTGCATTCTCGATGGGCAACTGGCTCAGGGTCAGTTGGCCGAAGGACAGGTCGGCAATCACGTCCAGGCTGCGCAGGCGCGCCAGGGGCAGCAGTTTGTCGGTGCTCCAGGCGCCTTTGGTCGGCGCGTCCGGCAACGGCGTGGTGCCACCGGCGGCCATGGCCCCGGCTTCGCTGCTTTGCACTTCGGCCTGGCGTGCGACGGCGGCGCTGTTGGCGGCTTCGGACTTGGCGGGCAGGTAATGGTCGGCATTGAACGTGTCGCCCTTGAGCTGCACGCGCAAGGATTGCTTGGCAAAGTCCTCCACCGCCAGGCGCCCGGTAAAGGTGCTGCCGTCGACTTTCAGGTTGAGGTCTTCCAGGGCCATGCTCGACGGCGTGCCTTGCAGGCGGCTGACCAGTTCGACCTTGCTCAGGCTCCCTGGGGCCATGGCCGGCAGGGGCTGGCCGACGCTGTCGAGGAACTTGGCCAGGTCAAACTGGGCAATCGACAGGGCGCCGCTGATCTGTGGGGTTTTATCCAGGTCGTTGACCTTTACTTCGCCCAGTGCCCGCAGTTGGTTGAGCGACAGCTTGAGGCCGGTCCACTCGGCAATGTTCGCCGACAGGTCCACCAGCAACTGGCCCTGGGTGGCAAAGGTCACGGTCTTGCCTTGCAGCGGCTCGCCGGTGGCTTCGCCTGCGACTTTCATGTCTTCGAACTGATAGCGCTTGAGGGCGCGATCAAAACGCAGTTCGCCGCTGAGTTCGCTCTTGACCCGCATCACTGGCTGGTTGCTGCCGAAGAAGGCAGTGAGTTTGACCGGGATGCTCGCGCCTTCATGCACGGCACCGGTGCTCAACTGAATGCTCTCGGCGCTGAATTGCTTGCCGGTCTGCTCGTCGTTGTACTCGATGCGGGCGTTGTTGACCGTCAGGCTGTCGATATCCAGGCGGATCGGCTGAGCCGGTTTGTCCGGCGCTGGCGCCGTGGTTGGCGCAGTCGTCACGGGTGCCTCGGCGGTGCCGGTGGCTGCAACGGGTGGTGCCTTGCCGATATCTTCCCAGTTGCCGTGGCCTTGCTTGTCGCGGTTGAGGCGCAGGTTCAGGCCCTCGACGCGCACATCGCTCATCTGCACTTCACGACGCAGCAGCGGCAGTACCCGTACCGACAGGCCGAGCATCTGCAGATCGGCAAACGGCTGGGCAGGATTGCTCAGGGTGGCCACGCTGGCTTCATGCAACTCCAGGCCCAGCCACGGGAACAGGCTCCAGCCGATATCGCCATTGAGCGTCAGCTCGATGTGGGCCTTGTCGCGGGCAATCTGGCGAATCTCGTCTTTGTAGTCGTTGGGATCGAAGAGGTGGGTCAGGGCAAAGCCCAGAGCCACAATGATCAGCAACAGCCCGAGAAGTACCAGACCCAGGATTTTGCCGAACGCTTTCATGGGCGAGTCCTTGTATGTCGATTTCAAAATTTAGCCGCAGAGTATAACGCCGCTGGACCTGCGGCTGTTTACGCATCGTTACATAGTGTCAAACAAAACAGATGAGCCGAAAAAGGTAGTGTCAGTTTGGTTTTTCTCGCGGCGCCAAATGCTAATCTTTGCGCGTTCGCCCGCCTTCTGCGACGAAACGTCGCGCTTACAGGGAGCTTCACTCGACAAAACGGCCACGCATTGCGTGCAAAGGCCGAGGAGGAGAGCGCCTGGCGAACACAGACCAACAACTGGGGGAAACACCAATGAACACTAGCACTGCGGCCGGCATTCCTGCTGCGCAGCCTGCGTTCCTGTCCAAGGAACGCATCATCGCCAAGCCAGGGTTTAACCGCTGGCTGGTTCCGCCGGCCGCCCTGGCTATCCACTTGTGCATCGGCATGGCCTACGGCTTTTCGGTGTTCTGGCTGCCACTGTCCAAGGCGCTGGGCGTCACCGCACCGGTCGCGTGCGCGCCGGACATGAGCTTTATCGCGCAGATCTTCTCGTCGTCCTGCGACTGGCCGATCTCCATGCTGGGCTGGATCTACACCCTGTTCTTCATCTTCCTGGGCTGCTCGGCCGCTATCTGGGGCGGCTGGCTGGAACACGCCGGGCCGCGCAAAGCCGGTGTGGTCTCGGCACTGTGCTGGTGTGGTGGCCTGCTGATCTCGGCGCTGGGGATCTATACCCACCAGATCTGGCTGATGTGGCTCGGCTCCGGGGTCATCGGCGGTATCGGCCTGGGCCTGGGCTATATCTCGCCGGTCTCGACCCTGATCAAGTGGTTCCCGGACAAGCGCGGCATGGCCACCGGCATGGCGATCATGGGCTTTGGTGGTGGTGCGATGGTCGGCGCCCCCCTGGCAGCGGCACTGATGGGCCACTTCGCTTCGCCGACTGGCGTGGGCGTATGGCAGAGCTTCTTGGTGATGGCCGCGATCTACTTCGTGTTCATGATCGGCGGCGCCTTGTCCTACCGCGTCCCGCCGACCGGCTGGAAGCCTGAGGGCTGGACCGCGCCGGCGAAAAAAGCCAGCAACGCGATGATTACCCATCGCCATGTGCACGTGAACGTGGCCTGGAAAACCCCGCAATTTCGCCTGGTATGGCTGGTGCTGTGCCTGAACGTATCGGCCGGTATCGGCATTCTCGGCATGGCGTCGCCGCTGTTGCAGGAAGTGTTTGGTGGCAAGTTGCTGGGTGTGGATGTGCCATTTGGCCAACTGGATGCCGGGCAACTGGCCTCCATCGCAGCCATCGCTGCCGGTTTCACCGGGTTGTTGAGCCTGTTCAACATTGGTGGGCGGTTCTTCTGGGCGTCGTTCTCTGACTACCTGGGCCGTAAAAACACCTACTTCGTGTTCTTCGCCCTGGGCTTTGCCCTGTATGCGCTGATCCCGAACCTCGGCCACTTGGGCAACGTCTCGCTGTTCGTGGCGGCGTTCTGCATCATCCTGTCGATGTACGGCGGCGGCTTCGCGACCGTGCCGGCCTACCTGGCGGACCTGTTCGGTACGCAAATGGTCGGTGCGATCCACGGTCGCCTGCTGACTGCCTGGGCGGCGGCCGGCGTGCTGGGCCCGGTGCTGGTCAACTACCTGCGTGAGTATCAGCTGAGCATTGGCGTGGAGCGTGCTGCGGCTTATGACATCACCTTGTACATCCTCGCCGGCCTGTTGGTGCTGGGCTTTATCTGCAACCTGCTGGTGCGTCCGGTGGCCGACAAGTACTTCATGACCGACGCCGAACTGGCCGCCGAACAGGCGCTGGGCCATGACAAGGGCGCCGATGCCAGCACTTCCCTGGAGTGGAAAGCCGCTTCCGGCACCGTGCCATTGGCGATTGCTGCGTGGCTGGTGGTGGGTATTCCGCTGGCGTGGGGCGTGTGGGTGACCTTGCAGAAGACTGCAGTGCTGTTCCACTAACACCGCATAACCCGTGTGGGCCCGGTTCCTGTGGGAGCCGGGCTTGTCCGGGATAGAACCCGCTCGGTGTATCTGTAGTACGCAGGCGTCTGCATCGCAGGCAAGCCAGCTCCCACACACGCCAGCTCCCGCACTTGTACTGACATGTCTATGCCCGACAGGCCGTCAGTCTTATCCCCTTCGATGTTTCTGTTTAGCGCCCGCAGCCCCTATAATGGCCACCTTTTTCGCCCAATGATTTTGCGGAGCTGGTGATGGCCGAACGTAAGGCGTCCGTCGAGCGCGACACTCTGGAAACCCAGATCAAAGCCTCGATCAACCTGGATGGCACCGGAAAGGCCCGATTTGATATCGGTGTTCCTTTTCTTGAGCACATGCTGGATCAAATCGCCCGTCATGGGCTGATCGACCTGGATATCGTCAGCAAGGGTGACCTGCATATCGACGACCACCACACCGTGGAGGATGTCGGTATCACCCTCGGCCAGGCGTTTGCCAAGGCCATCGGCGACAAAAAGGGCATCCGCCGTTACGGCCATGCCTATGTCCCGCTGGACGAGGCGCTGTCGCGTGTGGTCATCGACTTCTCGGGCCGCCCAGGCCTGCAGATGCACGTGCCTTACACCCGCGCCACGGTGGGTGGCTTTGACGTGGACCTGTTCCAGGAATTCTTCCAGGGCTTCGTCAACCACGCTCTGGTCAGTCTGCACATCGACAACCTGCGTGGCACCAACACCCACCACCAGATCGAAACCGTGTTCAAGGCTTTCGGCCGCGCCCTGCGCATGGCCGTGGAGCTCGATGACCGCATGGCCGGGCAAATGCCGTCGACCAAGGGCGTTCTGTAATGCAGACGGTCGCGGTTATCGACTACGGCATGGGTAACCTGCATTCGGTGGCCAAGGCCCTCGAGCACGTCGGTGCCGGCAAGGTGCTGATCACCAGCGATGCGCAGGTGATCCGCGAAGCCGACCGTGTGGTGTTCCCCGGTGTGGGCGCGATTCGCGACTGCATGGCCGAAATCCGCCGCCTGGGCTTTGACAGCCTGGTGCGCGAAGTCAGCCAGGACCGGCCGTTCCTCGGGATCTGCGTGGGCATGCAAGCCTTGCTCGACCGCAGTGAAGAGAACGGCGGCGTCGACTGCATCGGCCTGTTCCCAGGCGCGGTGAAGTTTTTCGGCAAGGATCTGCACGAAGACGGCGAGCATCTGAAAGTCCCGCACATGGGCTGGAACGAAGTGCGCCGCACCGTCGACCACCCGCTGTGGCATGACATCCCGGACATGGCGCGTTTCTACTTCGTCCACAGCTACTACATCGCCGCCGGTAACCCGCGCCAGGTGGTGGGTGGCGGGCACTACGGCGTCGATTTTGCCGCAGCGCTGGCCGAAGGTTCGCGCTTTGCCGTGCAGTTCCACCCGGAGAAAAGCCATACCCATGGCCTGCAGCTGTTGCAGAACTTCGCCAGTTGGGACGGGCGCTGGTAATGGCCAAGAAGATCAAGCCACCGATCCTCAATCTCACTCCCCAGCAGGAGAGTGAGGCGACCGACAAGATCAAGCGTTTCATGGAAGATCGCTTCGAGCTCCGTCTCGGGTCGTTCGAGGTGGCTGAGATCCTCGAGCTGTTCACCACTGAAATTGCTCCGCACTATTACAACAGGGCGATTTTCGATGTGCAGACGCACCTTAAAGAAAGGTTCGAAAGCATCGAAAGCGACTTGTGGGCGCTCGAAAAACCCTGATTTTCCGAGCAATGCTGAATATCGAATAAGGTTTGCCAGATGCTGATTATTCCCGCTATCGATCTCAAGGACGGCGCTTGTGTACGTCTGCGCCAGGGCCGCATGGAAGATTCCACGGTGTTTTCCGATGACCCGGTGAGCATGGCTGCCAAGTGGGTGGAGGGTGGCTGCCGTCGCCTGCATCTGGTGGACTTGAACGGCGCCTTTGAAGGCCAACCGGTCAATGGCGAAGTAGTGACGGCCATCGCCAAGCGCTACCCGAACCTGCCGATCCAGATCGGTGGCGGTATCCGCTCCCTGGAAACCATCGAGCACTACGTCAAGGCAGGCGTGAGCTACGTGATCATCGGCACCAAGGCGGTGAAAGACCCGGCCTTCGTCGCCGAAGCCTGCCGCGCGTTTCCGGGCAAGGTCATCGTGGGCCTGGACGCCAAGGATGGTTTCGTCGCTACAGACGGCTGGGCGCAAATCAGCACCGTGCAGGTGATCGACCTGGCCAAGCAGTTCGAGGCCGACGGCGTGTCCGCTATCGTTTATACCGACATCGCCAAAGACGGCATGATGCAGGGCTGCAACGTACCGTTTACCGCTGCGCTGGCGGCCGCCACCAAGATCCCGGTGATTGCTTCCGGCGGTATCCACAACCTGGGCGATATCAAGTCGCTGCTGGACGCCCAGGCGCCGGGGATCATCGGCGCCATCACCGGCCGGGCGATCTACGAAGGCACCCTGGACGTCGCCGAAGCCCAGGCTTACTGCGATGCCTACAAAGGCTGAGGACTGACCATGGCGCTGGCCAAACGCATCATCCCTTGCCTGGACGTCGACAACGGTCGGGTGGTCAAGGGCGTCAAGTTTGAGAACATCCGTGACGCCGGCGACCCGGTGGAAATCGCCCGTCGCTACGATGAGCAGGGTGCCGACGAGATTACCTTTCTCGACATCACCGCCAGCGTCGACGGCCGCGATACCACGCTGCATACCGTCGAGCGCATGGCCAGCCAGGTGTTTATCCCGCTGACCGTGGGCGGTGGCGTACGCACCGTGCAGGATATTCGTAACCTGCTTAACGCGGGTGCGGACAAGGTCTCGATCAACACGGCCGCGGTGTTCAACCCGGAGTTTGTCGGCGAAGCCGCACAGCACTTCGGTTCGCAATGCATCGTCGTCGCCATCGACGCCAAGAAAGTCTCCGGCCCGGGTGAAACCCCGCGCTGGGAGATCTTCACCCACGGCGGGCGCAAGCCGACCGGCCTGGATGCGGTGGAGTGGGCGATGAAGATGGAAGGCCTCGGCGCCGGTGAAATCCTGCTGACCAGCATGGATCAGGACGGCATGAAAAACGGCTTTGACCTGGGCGTGACCCGCGCCATCAGTGACGCACTGGGCATTCCAGTGATTGCGTCCGGTGGTGTGGGCAACCTGCAACACCTGGCCGACGGCGTTATCGAAGGCCACGCCAGCGCGGTGCTGGCGGCGAGTATTTTCCACTTTGGCGAATACACCGTGCCTGAGGCAAAGGCCTACATGGCAGCACGCGGAATCGTCGTCCGCTAAACGTCACTGGACACCATGGCAGGCTCGCGGCACTCTGGGGCCTGCCATGGATTCCGGTACCCCTACATGCTCAAAGACCTGCTGCTTGCCCTCGCCAGTTCTTCCATTCTGTTGGCGGGCTCGGCCAATGCCGCTGAGCCGTCTGGCACTTCTCTGGTGCTGCTGACGGAAAACTTTCCGCCCTACAACATGGCGAAAAACGGCAAGAACTTCGCCAAGGACGAGAACATTGAAGGCATCGCGGTGGACATTGTCCGCGAGACTTTCAAGCAGGCTGGCATTTCCTACAACCTCACGCTGCGCTTCCCTTGGGAGCGGATCTATAAACTCGCCCTGGAAAAGCCAGGCTACGGCGTGTTTGTCATGGCGCGCCTGCCGGACCGCGAAGCGCTGTTCAAGTGGGTCGGCCCCATCGGCCCGGATGACTGGGTGCTGCTGGCCAAGGCTGACAGCAAGATCCAGCTGACCGACCTTGAGCACGCCCGTAGCTACAAGATCGGTGCCTACAAAGGCGATGCCATTGCCCAGACCCTGGAAAAGCGCGGGCTCAAGCCGATCATCGTGCTGCGCGACCAGGACAATGCGCAAAAGCTGATGGAGGGGCAGATTGACCTCTGGGCCACCGGCGACCCGGCCGGGCGCTATCTGGCGCGTCAGGTGGGGGTTTCCGGGCTCAAGACGGTGCTGCGCTTCAATAGCGCCCAGTTGTACCTGGCGCTGAACAAGGAGGTGCCGGATGAGGTGGTGGCCAAGCTGCAGGCGGCGCTGGACCAGCTACGCAAGGAGGGTGTGGTGGATCAGATCATGGCGCGCTATCTGTAGGTTTCAGCGGTAAACCCCATCCTTGCCGTGCCCAGCCATCGCCCGATTGCTGCGCACACTGATCATCAGCTTGATATCAATCCACTCGATACCCTGGGCCTTGAGCTTGGGCAGCTCGCGTTCCAGCACCGCCAGGGTCTGTGGATAAGGATGGCCGATCATCACCGCCGAGCCCTGTTTGTGGGCCAGCTTGATAGCCGTCTGCAACTGCGTGGCGATGGCCGCTTCGGTCCGTTCGTCATCCAGAAATACATCCCGTGAGACGTGGGCCAGGTTGATTTTCTGAGCCTCGGCGGCCGCCACGGTCTTGGCGCTGGTCCGGCTGTCGACGAAAAACTTGTGCCGACGCTGCAACTCGCCCATCAACCACGCCATGGCACCAGGCTCGGCGGTCATGCGGCTGCCCATGTGGTTGTTGATGCCGGCGGTGTAGGGCACGGCCTTGAGCGCCGCATCCAGGCGCTTGCCCAGTTCTTCGATGGGCAGCTCGGGGTGCCAGGCGAAGGGGCCGGTGGCCGGGTCCATGGGCATGTGCAGAATCACGATCTTGCCGGCGCGGTGGGCCTCGCGGGCGACTTCAGCGGCGTGGGGCGTGTCGGGCATGATTGCCGCCGTCACCGGGCCGGGCAGGGCCAGCACACGACGATCCCTGGGCAGGTTTTGCCCAAGGTCGTCGATGATAAGCGTGAGGTAGGCTTTGTGGGGCTTGTCGGCCGGCGTCGCTTGGGCGACTCCGGCCAGGCTGCACAACATTGCAAGGATTAGCGCAAAACGCATATCAACGGCTGCGCGTAATGCTCAAGCCCTTGAGCAGGCTCAACGCCTGGGCCAGTTGGTAATCGTCGTCCTGTGGCATCGGCTTGGCTTTCGGGCCGCTGCCGGTTGGCTGGTCGGCGCCGCCGTTGCCATTGCCCAGGTGACCTTGCAGGTCGGCTTCCTTGAAGTACTCGTTGTCGCTTTCGTTGGTGATCTTGGCCCGACGCACCTCGATATCCGGCACGATGCCCTGGGCCTGGATCGAGCGACCATTAGGCGTGTAGTACAGCGCTGTGGTGATCTTCAGCGCCCGCTCGTTGTTCAGCGGCAGCACGGTTTGCACCGAGCCCTTGCCGAAGCTGGTGGTGCCCATCAGTACCCCGCGTTTCTGGTCTTGCAGGGCGCCGGCGACGATTTCCGAGGCCGAGGCGCTGCCGCCGTTGATCAGCACCGCCAGCGGTACGTTTTCGCTGAGGTCCTTGCCGGTGGCCGAGAAGCGCAGCTCGGAGTTGGCAATGCGGCCCTTGGTGTACACGATCAAGCCTTTGGTGATGAAGTGGTCGACCACTTCCACCGCCGATTGCAGCACGCCGCCGGGGTTGTTGCGCAGGTCCAGGACAATGCCGTTGAGCTTCTTGCCGTTGTCCTTGCGCAGCTTGGCCAGGGCCTTGGCCACTTCGTCGCCGGTCTTGACCTGGAACTGGGTGATGCGGATATAGCCGTAGCCCGACTCCAGCAACTGGCTCTTCACGCTCTTGACCACGATGGTGGCGCGGGTCAGGGTCACGTCAAACGGGCTGCCGCCGTCGCGCACCAGGGTCAGGGTGATTTTCTGGCCGACCTTGCCGCGCATCTTGTCGACGGCTTCGGTCATGGTCTGGCCACGGGTCGGCTGGCCGTTGATCTTGACGATCAGGTCGCCGGCCTGGATGCCGGCCTTGGACGCCGGGGTGTCGTCGATTGGCGACACCACCTTGATGATGCCGTCCTCGGCGCCGACTTCGATGCCCAGGCCGCCGAATTCGCCGCTGGTGCTTTCCTGCAGCTCGGCGAAATCTTCCGGGCCCAGGTAGGCAGAGTGCGGGTCGAGGTTGCTGAGCATGCCTTTGATGGCGTTTTCCAGCAGGGTCTTGTCGTCCACGGGTTCGACATAGGCGGCCTTGATCCGGTCCATGACCTCGGCAAAGGTGCGCAATTCGTCCAGCGGCAGCGGTGCCTTGGTGGTCGCGGCCATGGCAGACGGTGCGGTCTGGTCGGCGAATGCCATAGGCGCGCCGATCACCAGGGCGATCGTCAGGGCCAGCGAAGTGAGGCGGGACAAATGCAGCATGTCGAACGAACTCCTAATGTAGGTGCGGCCTATCCTTGGGCGCGACACCATTGTGCAGGGTCGCTCGGGCGGCCCTGCTGACGAATAGCAAAGTACAGCGCCGGGGTGTCCTGGCCACCACTGTTACCGACAGTGGAGATGGATTCACCGGCTTTTACAACATCACCTGCGGCCTTGAGTAACGTCTGATTGTGGCCGTACAGGCTCAAATAGCCATTGCCGTGGTCAAGAATCACCAGCAACCCGGCGCCGCGCAGCCAATCGGCGAACACCACGCGCCCGCCGTGGACGGCGTGCACCTGGCTGCCCGCAGAGGCGCTGATCATCACGCCGTCCCACTTGGTACGGGTGTCATCGCCACGGGTTTCACCAAAGCGTGCCAGTAGTCGACCATCAACTGGCCATGGAAGTTTGCCTCGGGCAGTAGCAAAAGGCCCGCCAAACGATTCGCCGGCACTGGAAACCAGCGGGCCGGGTGCTGCACGCGCCGGTTTACGCGGGGCGTCGCTGGCGAGCGCCTCGGCTTCACGCTGGCGCTTTTTTTCTGCTTCCTGCTGGGCCATCAGCGCTTTCTGCCGCGCTTCTTCCGCCTCGCGGGCCTGGCGTGCCAGGGTTTCCTCGATGGTTTTGAGTACTTTGGCCAGGTCGGCCTGGTCCTGCTGACGCGCCTGCAACTTGGCATCACGGGCTTTTACGTCGCTGTTGAGCTTGGCCAGGGCCTGCTGGCGCTCCTTGCGCACTTTGTCCAGCTCGTCGCGCTGGGTGTCCAGGCTGCTCTTCTGGGCCAGCAGTTGGCTTTGCTGGTCAGCGATTTCCTGCTCGACGTTGGCCAACTGGCGCAGGGTCTCGTTGAAACTCTTGAGTTGCTCCAGGCGCGCGGTGCTCAGGTAATCGTAGTAGGTCAGGGTGCGGGCGAATTTTTCCGGGTTCTGCTGGTTGAGCAGCAGCTTGAGGTATTCCTGGCGGCCGTTCTGGTAGGCGGCACGGGCCTGGATCGCGATCAGGCGTTGCTGTTCAACGCGCGCGCTCTGGAGTTTTTTTTTCTCACCGTCGAGTCGCTCCAGTTCCGACTCGCTCTTCTTTAATTCTTTTTGCAGCTCCTGGACCTGCTTCTCCAGCTTGCCCATTTCGGTTTCCGTGCCGCGCAGGTCTTTCTGCACCCCGGATTTTTCTTCCTGGAGCTTGCCGAGCAGCTTTTTCAGCTCGGTAATGTCCTGACGCGTAGCGTCCAACTGTTGTTGGGTTTGCGCACGTTCGTCGGCCAAGGCCGGTTGGAGCACGCAGACAAGAGCAAGGGTAATCAAGGCGCGAAGCATAGAGGCGGGCGACACCAGGGAAAGGGACGGCCTAGTATGCCCGCCCCACGCTGCAAAAAAAACGCCCAATTCAGGCTGGCGGGCAAGTTAGGTGCCGAGTGGCGGGGGTGTGGCTAAAAGCCACCTTCAAAAACGCCACTTACCCATGTGGGAGCGGGCTTGCCCGCGATTGCGCTGTGTCGGCCATAGCAATGTCGACCGATCCGTCGCTATCGCGGGCAAGCCCGCTCCCACATTGTTTGGTGGTGGGTTTTAAAATCAGACCAGAATCGAGGTGCCGGTCATCTCGGCAGGTTTCTCCAGGCCCATCAGCATGAGCATGGTCGGTGCCACGTCCGCCAGCACGCCGCCTTCGCGCACCTTGAAGTCGCGTTTGCCGACATAAATGAATGGCACTGGCTCGGTGGTGTGGGCTGTGTGGGCCTGGCCGGTGGATTCGTCGGACATCTGCTCGCAGTTGCCGTGGTCAGCGGTGATCAGCGCTTCGCCGCCGACCTTCTCCAGGGCCTCGACGATCCGGCCTACGCACAGGTCCAGGCATTCCACAGCCTTGATTGCCGCTTGCAGGTTGCCGCTGTGGCCGACCATGTCGCCGTTGGCGTAGTTGACCACGATCACGTCATAACGCTGGTGTTCGATGGCGTCGACAATTTTATCGGTAACTTGCGGCGCGCTCATTTCCGGCTGCAGGTCGTAGGTGGCGACTTTCGGCGACGGGATCAGGATGCGCTCTTCGCCGGGGAACGGTTCTTCGCGGCCACCGGAGAAAAAGAACGTGACGTGGGCGTATTTCTCGGTCTCAGCGATGCGCAGCTGGGTCTTGTCGTTCTTCGCCAGGTAATCACCCAGCACGTTTTCCAGACTGCCCGGGGCGAAGGCCGACGGGGCCGGGATGTTGGCGGCGTATTGGGTGAGCATCACGAATTCGACCTGCGGGCGGCGCGCGCGCTCGAAGTCTTTGAAACCCTCATCGACGAACACATGGCTCAACTCGCGGGCACGGTCGGCGCGGAAGTTCATGAACACCACGGCGTCGCCATCTTCGACCTTCACCGGCTCGCCGATGGTGGTGGCCTTGACGAACTCATCGCTCTCGCCACGGGCGTAGGCGGCTTCCAGGCCTTGCTGGGCGGTGGCAGCGTTGAATTCGGCGTTGCCGTCGACGATCAGGTTGTAGGCCTGGGACACGCGGTCCCAGCGGTTGTCGCGGTCCATGGCGAAGTAGCGGCCGACCAGGCTGGCGATACGGCCCTTGCCGAGGGCGGCGAAGGTCGCGTCCAGCAGTTCGATGGACGATTGCGCGCTTTTGGGCGGGGTATCGCGGCCATCGAGGAAGGCGTGCAGGTAGATCTTCTCGGCACCGCGCTTAAAGGCCAGTTCGGCCATGGCCACCAGATGATCCTGGTGGCTGTGTACGCCACCGTCGGACAGCAGGCCCATGAAGTGCACGGCCTTGCCGGCGGCAACGGCTTTATCCACCGCGGCGCAGATGGTCGGGTTCTCGAAGAACTCGCCATCGCGGATGGCTTTGGTCACACGGGTGAAGTCCTGATATACCACTCGTCCGGCGCCCAGGTTCATATGGCCGACTTCGGAGTTGCCCATCTGGCCGTCCGGCAGGCCGACGTCCATGCCCGATCCGGAGATCAGGCCATTGGGTACGCTGGCGCACAGGCGGTCCAGTACCGGCTTGTTCGCCGCGAATACGGCGTTGTCGTGGGGGTTTTCACTGTGACCGAAGCCATCGAGAATCATCAGGACCAAAGGTTTAGGCGTGGTAGTCATAGATCCTCTCGCGGCGTTATTAAAGGAAGGCGATTGAAAAGGGAGTGGCAGTTTAAAGCGAAGTTCCGATGCCGTCACCGCTTTACGGGGGTTGGCCCCCCATGGCGGCTGTGTATACTTACCGCCATTTTAACGCCCTGGAACCTCCTTGATGGTTGATCACCTGATTGCATTTGCTACCTCTCACTATCTGCTGGTCGGTGCCTTCGTCGTACTGCTGGCGCTGCTGATTGCTCATGAAGTGAGCCGTGGCGGCCGTAGCCTCAGCACCGCCGAGCTGACCGCGCTGGTCAACAAGGACCAGGCCGTTGTCGTCGACATCCGCCCGGCCAAGGACTTTGCCGCCGGTCATATCGTCGGCGCGCTGAATATTCCCCAGGACAAGCTGATCGCCCGCATCGCCGAGCTGGAAAAGCACAAGGCCAAGACCATTATCCTGGTCGACGCCCAAGGCCAGCACTCCGGTGGCCATGCCCGCGAAATGATGAAAAGCGGCTTCACCGCCGCCAAGCTGTCGGGTGGTATCTCCAGCTGGCGCGCCGATAACCTGCCGTTGGTGAAGTGATATGAGCCAGGTTGTCGTTTATTCCAGCGATTATTGCCCCTATTGCATGCGAGCCAAGCAGTTGCTCCAGAGCAAAAAGGTTGCCTTCGAAGAGATCAAGGTCGATGGCAAGCCTGCGGTGCGTGCCGAGATGGCCCAGAAGGCGGGGCGCACCTCTGTGCCGCAAATCTGGATCGGTACCCAGCATATCGGTGGATGCGACGACCTGTTCGCCCTGGAGCGCGCCGGTAAACTCGACGCGCTGCTTCACGTCTGACTCCAAAAACCTAAAAGACCCCAAGATCAAGAAGGATCTGCGAGATGACTGACCAACCGAACATCGAAGCGGCAGCAGAAGAGGCTCAAGGCCCACAATTTTCCCTGCAGCGTATCTACGTGCGTGACCTGTCGTTCGAAGCGCCGAAAAGCCCGGCGATCTTCCGTCAGGAATGGACCCCAAGCGTCGGCCTGGACCTGAACACTCGTCAGAAGCAGCTCGAAGGCGACTTCCACGAAGTGGTACTGACCCTGTCGGTCACCGTGAAGAACGGTGAAGAAGTGGCATTCATCGCTGAAGTCCAGCAGGCCGGTATCTTCCTGATCCAGGGCCTGGACGATGCGTCCATGAGCCACACCCTGGGCGCGTTCTGCCCGAACATCCTGTTCCCGTATGCCCGCGAGACCCTGGACAGCCTGGTCACCCGTGGCTCGTTCCCGGCCCTGATGCTGGCCCCGGTGAACTTCGATGCCCTGTATGCGCAAGAGCTGCAGCGCATGCAACAGGAAGGCGCACCGACGGTTCAGTAAGCTGAACCCGACGCTGCTCTAAATGTGGGAGCGGGCGTGTGTGGGAGCTGGCTTGCCAGCGATAGCATCACCTCTGTGTCACTGACACACCGAGGTGCCTGCATCGCGGGCAAGCCCGGCTCCCACACACGCCCGCTCCCACATTTGGTTTTGGGGGTTATTTGAACCCGAGCTGGCGCCAGCCTTCGTAGACGGCGACGGCCACGGTGTTGGACAGGTTCAGGCTGCGGCAGCCTTCGCGCATCGGCAGGCGCAGGCGCTGGCCGTCGGGCAGGGCGTCGAGTACGTCTGCCGGCAGGCCACGGCTCTCTGGACCGAACAGGAAGGCGTCCCCTTCGGCAAAGCTGGCATCATGAAACGGCCGCGAGCCCTTGGTGGTGAACGCAAACAGGCGCGGCTGGCCCAGGCTCTCCAGGCAACTGGCGAGGTCGGCGTGGCGCTGCAGGGTGGCGTACTCGTGATAGTCCAGGCCCGCGCGGCGCAGGCGCTTGTCGTCCATCTCGAAGCCTAGCGGCTCGATCAAATGCAGGTGGCAGCCACTGTTGGCGCACAGCCTGATAACGTTGCCGGTATTCGGCGGAATTTCTGGTTGGAAAAGGATGACGTGAAACATGCACGGCTCCGAAGATAAAGATGCAGCGCATTCTACCCCTGAAGACGACCCCAGGCCGAAGCTATTGCCTCGCGTCCTGGGCTCGCTGGCGATTGTCGGCCTGATGGTGGGTTTGATGATCGGTCGCCTGACCACCCCGGACCCGACTGCCTTGCTGCAGCTCGAGCCCGCCGCAGATGGCCTGGTGGTGTGGTTCAACAGCGAGCCGAAGCTGCATGGCGAGCATATCGACGGCACCGTAGCGCTGCTGTTCGACGCCCAGGGCCATGCCCAGGCGGGGCAATTGAAGGTCAATGACAAGGATGTGAACTGGCGCGTGCGCAAGACCGATGCTGGCCTGCTGCTGAACCTGGTGGCGGCGCGGCCGCTGCGGGGGGAATGGTCGGGCAAGGCGGTCGATGACCGCTGGCGACTGGAGATCCATCTCCTGGAGCAATAAAAGAGGGAGTTCCCGGCCTGCCTGTACCAGGGCTCCCAAAACGGTTTGACGCTCGAATTAAAGAGGGGATTCTCGGCCTGCCTGTACCAAGGTCCCCGAAACTGGGTAGTACCAGGGTTATTGCAGGGGGCGTGCCAGAGTGGCGAGATTGTCTGAGAGTTTTCTTTTATAAAGCGCAAAGCCCCGGATTACGGGGCTTTGGTGTTTTCAGGGCTCAGGATTTATTTGAAAGTGGCCTGGGTTTTGTGCGCGATAGCGGTTCATGGTGCGTTGAAGCGGTGCACACCACACAAATGTGGGAGCAGGCTTGCCTGCGATGCGGGCACTTCGGCCTTTCAGAGATACCGAGGTGATGCAATCGCAGGCAAGCCAGCTCCCACATAAGCCCTCATCCACATTAGGTCATTCATGTGCTGGAGGGCTGTACTCAGGCCTCTTCGCCCTCATCATCATCCCCGCCATCGACCTTCATCCCCAATTCCTTGATCTTGCGGGTCAAGGTGTTGCGGCCCCAGCCCAGCAGCACTGCGGCATCACGACGCCGGCCTGCGGTGTGCTTGAGGGCGGTTTCGATCATGATCCGCTCAAAGGTCGGTACGGCGCTGTCCAGCAGGCTTGACTGGCCACGGGCCAGGGCCTGGTCGGCCCATTGGCGCAGGGCCTGTTCCCAGTTGGTCACCGGCGCTGAATCCTGGGGCAGGCTCAACAGCTCTGGTGGCAGGTCGCTGATATGCACTTCGCGCCCGGACGCCATCACCGTGATCCAGCGGCAAGTGTTCTCCAGTTGGCGCACGTTGCCCGGCCATGGCAGGTTCTTCAGGTATTCCTCGGTCTCCGTCTTCAGCAGCTTGGGCTCCACCGCCAGCTCCTGGGCGGCGCGGCTGAGGAAGTGACGGGCCAGGGTCGGGATATCTTCGCGACGGTCCGACATGCGTGGGATATGGATGCGGATCACGTTCAGGCGGTGGAACAAGTCCTCGCGAAACTTGCCGGCGTGCACCAGGGTTTCCAGGTTCTGGTGGGTCGCGGCGATGATGCGCACGTCGACCTTGACCGGCGTATGGCCGCCGACACGATAGAACTCACCGTCGGCCAGTACCCGCAGCAGCCGGGTCTGGGTGTCGGCCGGCATGTCGCCGATTTCATCGAGGAACAGCGTGCCGCCGTCCGCCTGTTCAAAACGCCCGCGACGCAGGTTGGCCGCGCCGGTAAACGCGCCTTTTTCGTGGCCGAACAGCTCGGACTCCATCAAGTCCTTGGGGATTGCTGCCATGTTCAGCGCGATAAACGGCGAGGCCGCCCGCGGGCTGTGACGGTGCAGGGCATGGGCCACCAGCTCTTTACCGGTCCCGGACTCACCGTTGATCAACACGGTGATGTTGGAGTGGCTCAGGCGCCCGATGGCGCGAAACACTTCCTGCATCGCCGGTGCTTCACCGATGATCTCGGGGGTGCGGGTCAGGGTCGGTACCACGGCCTGGCCTTGCTGTTCCTGGGCGTGCTGGTTGGCGCGCTTGACCAGCGCCACCGCCTCATCGACGTCGAATGGCTTGGGCAGGTACTCGAAGGCGCCGCCCTGATAGGACGCGACAGCGCTGTCCAGATCCGAGTGCGCGGTCATGATGATCACCGGCAAGCGCGGGTGCTGCTCGCGAATCCGCGCCAGCAAGTCCAGGCCACTGGCGCCGGGCATGCGGATATCGGAGATGATCACGTCGGGCTGCTGGCGCGCCAGGCGGCTCATCACCCCATCAGCGCTGTCGAAGCTCTGGGTGGTCATGCCTTCCTGTTGCAAGGCTTTCTCCAGGACCCAGCGGATGGAACGGTCGTCATCGACGATCCAGACAGTTTCACTACGGCTCATGTCGATGGGGCTCCTTGTTCCAGTGGCAGAAAGATCGAAAAGGTCGTGTGGCCGGGATGGCTTTCACATTCGATCAGGCCCTGGTGCTGGCTGATGATGTTCTGGGTAATGGCCAGGCCCAGCCCGGTACCGTCCGGGCGGCCGCTGACCATTGGGAAGAAAATGGTTTCCTGCAGTTCGGCCGGGATACCCGGGCCGTTGTCGATGATCTCGACCTTGGTTACCAGGCGATGGCGCACATGGCCGATGGTGAACTGGCGCAAGGCGCGGGTGCGCAGGCTGATGCGCCCCAGGCGCAACTCGTTCTGGCTGCTGATGGCTTGCATGGCGTTGCGCACGATATTGAGCACCGCCTGGATCATCTGCTCGCGGTCGATCAGGACATCGGGAATGCTCGGGTCATAGTCGCGCACCAGGGTGATGCAGCCCTGGCTTTCGGCCTCCACCAACTGGCAGACGCGCTCCAGTACCTCATGGATATTGGTCATCGCCAGCGACGGCAGCTTGTTGGAGCCGAGCATGCGGTCCACCAGGTTACGCAGGCGGTCGGCTTCTTCGATGATGACGTTGGTGTAGTCCTTGAGGTTCTCATCCGGCAGCTCGCGGGCCAGCAACTGTGCGGCGCCGCGAATCCCGCCCAACGGGTTCTTGATCTCATGGGCCAGGCCGCGCACCAGCATCTTGCTGGTTTCCTGCTTGGACAGCTGGGCTTCTTCCTTGGTGATGCGCAGCAGGCGATCCCGGGGATGCACTTCCAGCAGCAGCAAGGTGGCGCCGTGGCTCAGGATCGGCGTTACCGCGTAGTCGACGGTCAGGGTCTGGCCGGTGAGGGCCGTGAGCATCGCTTCACGCTTGGTAAACGGGTGGGCCTGCTCCACGGCCTGGCGCAAGGAACTCAAGGCCTCGGCGGACTCGGTGAACAGCTCGCTGATAAATTGCCCATGGCTGCGCTGACCGCTGATGGCCAGGAGCATCTCCGCCGCGGGGTTCATGTACTCAAGGCGCAGTTCGTCATTGAGCAGAATGGTCGCGGTGGTCAGGTTGTCGAGTAGCAAGCGGTGCAGTGCGTCGCTGATGGTCATTAGGACCTCTTTTGGAGCAAGGCGTGGGCTTGAGGCACACGCTGATACCAGGAAAATGCAAAAACCAAACCAAGGCTCCGAAAAGAAGCGTAAAAGCCCTGAAATGGGGGCTTTAGGCGCGAAACTATGGCGTTCGGCCAGCTCTCTCGGGAGATTTCGACCCAAAATGGGTTGATGGGTGGGCAAGGGTGCAACCTATCGCACCAATATAGTGCGAATTCCCACATTCTGTTCAGCGATCAAATATTTCCTGAAAAACCCCAGTCAAACTGTAGGAGCTGGCTTGCCTGCGATAGCGGTGGTTCAGTCAGTCGTGATGTGACAGATACACCGCTATCGCAGGCAAGCCAGCTCCTACAGTTCTGATGGGGTTTGCAAAGGTGGATAGTCATTGTTTCAGGCAAAAAAAAGACCTCCCGAAGGAGGTCTTTTTTGTCACGCCACGTTAAGCAGCGCTACCGGATCAGCAGCTGTAGTACAGCTCGTATTCCAGTGGGTGTACGAAGGTGCGGACCTTGATTTCTTCTTCGCTTTTCAGGGCGATGTAGGCGTCGATAAAGTCGTCGCTGAACACGCCGCCTTTGGTCAGGAACGCACGGCCCTTATCCAGCTCTTCCAGGGCTTCTTTCAGGCTGCCGCACACTTGTGGGATCTCTTTGGCCTCTTCAGGCGGCAGGTCGTACAAGTTCTTGTCGGCGGCGTCGCCTGGGTGGATCTTGTTCTGGATGCCGTCCAGGCCAGCCATCAGCAGTGCAGCAAAGCCCAGGTACGGGTTGGCTGCTGGATCCGGGAAGCGTGCTTCGATACGGCGAGCGCGAGGGCTGGACACGTAAGGAATACGGATCGACGCGGAACGGTTGCGAGCCGAGTAGGCCAGCATTACCGGTGCTTCGAAACCTGGGACCAGACGCTTGTAGGAGTTGGTCGACGGGTTGGTGAAGCCGTTCAGGGCCTTACCGTGCTTGATGATACCGCCGATGAAGTACAGGGCAGTGTCGGACAGGCCGGCATAACCTTCGCCAGCGAAGGTGTTCTTGCCATCTTTGGCGATGGACAGGTGAACGTGCATACCCGAACCGTTATCGCCGTACAGTGGCTTAGGCATGAAGGTAGCGGTACGGCCATAGGCAACGGCAGTGTTGTGTACGCAGTACTTCAGGGTCTGGACTTCGTCAGCCTTGGCCACCAGGGTGTTGAACTTCACACCGATTTCGTTCTGGCCGGCAGTGGCCACTTCGTGGTGGTGCACTTCGATGACCAGGCCCATGTCTTCCATGGCGTTGCACATGGAGGTACGGATTTCGTGGTCGTGGTCGAACGGCGGAACCGGGAAGTAACCACCTTTGATACCTGGACGGTGGCCATGGTTGCCGCCTTCCACGTCCTGGTCGGACATCCACGAACCTTGTTCGGAGTAGATCTTGAACATCGAGCCGGAGATGTCGGACTTGAACTTTACTTGGTCGAAGATGAAGAATTCTGGTTCCGGGCCCACGAATACGGTGTCACCGATACCGGTGGACTTCAGGTATTCCTCGGCACGCTTGGCGATCGCACGTGGGTCGCGGTCGTAGCCTTGCATGGTCGAAGGCTCGATCACGTCGCAGACGATGATCAGGGTCGGCTCTTCGGTGAACGGATCGAGTACGGCGGTGGAGTCGTCCGGCATCAGGATCATGTCGGAGGCTTCGATGCCTTTCCAGCCAGCAATGGAGGAGCCGTCGAACATTTTGCCTTCTTCGAAGAAGGCGTCATCCAGCGCATCGCGAGCCGGCATGGTCACGTGGTGCTGAGTGCCTTTGGTGTCCGTGAAGCGCAGATCAATCCATTTAACGTCATGATCTTTGATGAGTTGAACCGACTTCGACATAGTGTCCTCCGGGTGGCTTCGGGCTTGGGTAGTGGAGTAGCCCTTAGAATGTGGGTGATGCCGGCGCGGATAGTCCGCCATGGCAACCTGCCTCACAAGAGAGCAAATTGCATGCCAGTGCCCCGACATGGGTTTTTTGCCTCAAAATCGCCCCTATAAAGGTGCAAATCGAAAAAACGGCAAAAATTGCGCACTGCAATGTAGCGCAACTGCCTGTAAATGCACCTGTTTGGTGCATGGTGTGCCGTTTGTATATTAACTGGTCAAACCTTGAGCGATTTCCGCTATAATCCGCGCCCCCCTTTTTCGGCTGGCCCTGCGCGCGCTGTTTCCATGAAATTAATCGTTAAAGTCTTCCCCGAAATCACCATCAAGAGCCGACCGGTACGGATGCGTTTCATCCGTCAATTGGCCAAGAATATCCGCGCCGTGCTCCGTGACCTGGACCCGGCTGTGGTGGTGAACGGTGTGTGGGACAATCTCGAGCTGGAAACCCGCATTACTGACGCCAAAGCCTTGAAAGACATGACCGAGCGCCTGAGCTGCATGCCGGGCATCGCGCACTTCCTGCAGGTCGACGAGTACCCGCTGGGCGATTTCGACGACATCACTGAAAAATGCAAACTGCACTTCGGCAACAGCCTTGAAGGCAAGATTTTTTCAGTGCGTTGCAAGCGTGCCGGCAAGCACCCGTTCAGCTCCATGGATGTCGAGAAATACGTCGGCAGCAAGCTGCGTCGCGAGTGCGGCGCCGCTGGAATTTCGCTTAAAGAGCCGCAAATCGAAGTGCGCATCGAAATTCGCGACCAACGGTTGTTTGTGATCCACAACCAGCACAACAGCATCGGCGGCTATCCGCTGGGCGCGCTGGAGCAGACCCTGGTACTGATGTCCGGCGGTTTCGACTCCACCGTGGCGGCCTACCAGATCATGCGCCGCGGCCTGATGAGCCACTTCTGCTTCTTTAACCTGGGCGGGCGTGCACATGAATTGGGCGTGATGGAAGTCGCGCACTATATCTGGAAGAAGTACGGCAGCTCCCAGCGCGTGCTGTTTGTCAGCGTACCGTTCGAGGAAGTCCTGGGAGAAATTCTCGGAAAAGTCGATAACGGTCATATGGGCGTCGTATTGAAGCGTATGATGTTGCGCGCAGCGTCGAAAATCGCCGACCGCCTGCAAATCGAAGCGCTGGTTACCGGCGAGGCGATTTCCCAGGTCTCCAGCCAGACCCTGCCGAACCTGTCCGTGATCGACTGTGTGACCGACAAGCTGGTTTTGCGCCCGCTGATCGCCAGCCACAAGCAAGACATCATCGACCTGGCCAACGAAATCGGCACCGCTGATTTCGCCAAGCACATGCCAGAGTACTGCGGGGTCATCTCGGTGAACCCCAAGACCCATGCCAAGCGCTACCGCGTGGAGCATGAAGAGAAAGAATTCGACATGGCGATTCTGGAGCGAGCGCTCGAGAACGCCAAACTGGTGCCGATTGATCGGGTAATCGATGAATTGGGCCAGGATGTGCAGATCGAAGAAGTCAGCGAAGCCCTGGCCGGCCAGATCGTCATCGACATCCGTCACCCGGATGCCGCTGAAGATGAGCCACTGGAAATCGCTGGCATCGACGTGCAAACGCTGCCGTTCTATGCACTGAACGCGCGTTTCAAGGAACTGGATAACAGCCGTCAGTACCTGCTGTATTGCGACAAAGGCGTGATGAGTCGCCTGCATGCCCACCATTTGCTCAGTGAGGGATATGCCAATGTGCGCGTTTATCGACCGAGCTAAGAGCCCGGGGCTGTTTGCCTGTGGCCTGCGTCACCGGCCCCCCGACTCTGCCGTCAAGCTGTAACGGCAAGGCCTGACTCTACTGTTAATCGCTGCCACGACCTGTCAGCACACCGAATCCTCTGATCGAGATACACAAGTGATCGAAAATCTACGTAACATCGCCATCATTGCCCACGTTGACCATGGTAAAACCACCCTGGTAGACAAACTCCTGCGTCAATCCGGCACCCTGGAGCGCAACGAGCTCAACGACGAGCGCGTGATGGACTCCAACGACCAGGAAAAAGAGCGCGGTATTACCATCCTGGCAAAAAACACCGCTATCAACTGGAACGGCTACCACATCAACATCGTGGACACCCCGGGCCACGCCGACTTCGGCGGCGAAGTAGAACGCGTAATGTCGATGGTTGACTCCGTTCTGCTGCTGGTTGATGCCCAAGACGGCCCTATGCCGCAAACCCGTTTCGTGACCAAGAAGGCTTTCGAAGCCGGCCTGCGTCCGATCGTGTGCATCAACAAGGTTGACCGTCCAGGCGCGCGTCCGGACTGGGTTCTGGACCAGATCTTCGACCTGTTCGACAACCTGGGTGCTACCGAAGAGCAACTTGATTTCCAAGTGATCTACGCCTCTGCCCTGAACGGTATTGCCGGTCTGGAACACACCGCCATGGCGGAAGACATGACCCCGCTGTACCAGGCGATCGTTGACCACGTGCCACCTCCGAAGGTTGACCGTGACGGTCCGTTCCAGATGCAAATCTCGGCACTGGACTACAACAGCTTCCTGGGTGTTATCGGCGTTGGCCGTATCGCTCGTGGTAGCGTCAAGCCGAACACCCCGGTTGTGGCTATCGGCGCCGACGGCAAGAAGCGTAACGGTCGTATCCTGAAGCTGATGGGTCACCACGGTCTGCACCGTATCGACGTTGAAGAAGCTTTCGCCGGCGACATCGTGTGCGTAAGCGGTATGGACTCGCTGTTCATCTCCGACACCCTGTGCCAGCCGGACACTGTCGAGGCGATGAAGCCTCTGACCGTTGACGAGCCAACCGTTTCCATGACCTTCCAGGTAAACGACTCGCCTTTCTGCGGTAAAGAAGGCAAGTTCGTGACTTCCCGTAACATCAAGGAACGTCTGGACAAAGAGCTGCTGTACAACGTTGCACTGCGCGTTGAAGAAGGCGACTCGGCTGACAAGTTCAAGGTTTCCGGCCGTGGTGAGCTGCACCTCTCGGTACTGATCGAAACCATGCGTCGCGAAGGCTTCGAAATGGGCGTTGGTCGTCCTGAAGTGATCATCCGTACCGTTGACGGCGTGAAGCAGGAACCGTTCGAAAACGTCACCATCGACACCCCTGAAGAATCCCAGGGCAAGGTCATGGAAGAGATGGGCCTGCGTAAGGGCGACCTGACCAACATGGTGCCGGATGGCAAAGGCCGTGTGCGTCTGGAATACAACATCCCTGCTCGTGGTCTGATCGGTTTCCGTAACCAGTTCCTGACCCTGACCAACGGTGCTGGCATCCTGACCTCGATCTTCGATCGCTACGACACCATGAAGTCCGGCGACATGTCCGGCCGTCAGAACGGTGTTCTGGTATCGGTAGAAACCGGCAAGGCGCTGACCTACTCCCTGGAAACCCTCCAGGCGCGTGGCAAGCTGTTCGTTGAACACGGTCAAGAGATCTACAACGGCCAGATCGTTGGTCTGAACAGCCGTGACAACGACATGGGCGTCAACCCAACCAAAGGCAAGAAGCTCGACAACATGCGTGCTTCGGGTAAAGACGAAACCATCGCCCTGGTTCCACCTGTTCGCTTCACCCTGGAACAGGCTCTGGAATTCATCCAGGACGACGAGCTGTGCGAAGTAACGCCGAAGTCCATCCGTCTTCGTAAGAAGATCCTGGACGAAGGCGAGCGTACCCGCGCTGCCAAAAAGGCCAAGAACTGATACTTAGTTCCAGCTGAAAAAAAACGCCCCCGGTCGAAAGGCCGGGGGCGTTTTTTTATGCCTGCAGATTGTGTGGTGTCTGGCCTGTGATCGTTCCCACGCTCCGCGTGGGAATGCAGCCCTGAACGCTCTGCGTTTGCCCTTGGCAGCGGGGCGCAGAGCGCCCCAGGAGGCATTCCCACGCGGAGCGTGGGAACGATCATCGGTTAGAACTTGTCGAGCGTACGCAACTTGGTCTCGCGCACCACTTCCTTGGGCTTGTACGCGCAATACCCCGGCCGTGGCCCGATTTTCGGGTGATTGCGGCAGGTATCCGGGCGTTTGTCATAAATAGTGCAGAAGCGCGTCTTACGATCCAGGTACAGGCAATCGTTGTTGCTCATGCGCTGCAGAGTAAAGATCTCGGACTTGGAGTTGAACCGCTCGACGATGCCTTCCTTCTGCAAGCGCTTGGCGATGTTCTTCGGCGGGTCGCCACGCTCGAACTCGTCGACGATACCAATGCGGATCAAATCCTTGATCTTCACCTCAACCGGCAGGGTGCAGCAGTTGGATGTGCAGCCGCCGCACATGTGGCTGGAGTATTTCTGCCACGTTTCGAGACGGTCGAGTTCCGCGGCGGCGATCAGTTGAGGCTTCATCAGGTTTCCAAGAGGGGCTTTGTCCGGGCGCGCGATGATACCGGGATTGGTGATTTTTTGAACAATATTTTGCGGGTTTCGGCTCAAAGGCCGGTCCGACGCACAAACGGGCACGGCCCCTGCATCTAAAACCGGTATGCGTGAATGAGTGAAAAAACTGCCGAACCGTCAGCCATGCCATGGGTCAGACCGTCTAGGCTCTAGGATTTCCCTTCTTCTATCTCGCCCGAGGTCGCACCGATGTCTCAGGAACCGCTTGCACGAGAAGCAGAGGTAGCCGCGTTTCGCGATGCTGTCTTGACCAAACTCACTTATGCGGTGGGCAAGGACCCCGATCACGCCTTCGACCACGACTGGTTCGAAGCCATTGCCCTGGCGGCGCGCGACCATATGGTCGAGCACTGGATGGACCACACCCGGCGTATCTACCGCAGCGGGCAGAAGCGGGTGTATTACCTGTCCCTGGAGTTCCTGATCGGCCGTCTGCTGTTTGACAGCCTGAGCAACCTCGGCCTGTGGGAGGTGGCGCGCGAAGCTGTCGGCGAGTTGGGTGTGGACCTGGAGCGCATTCGCCTGCTGGAGCCCGATGCGGCCCTGGGCAACGGTGGCCTGGGGCGCCTGGCCGCGTGCTTTATGGAAAGCATGTCGACCCTGGGCATTGCCGGCCATGGTTATGGCATTCGCTACGAGCACGGGCTGTTTCGCCAGGCGATTGTCGATGGCTGGCAGCAGGAACAGACCGAGCGCTGGCTGGATTTCGGCAACCCCTGGGAGTTCGAGCGCGCCGAGGTGATCTACCCGATCGGTTTTGGCGGCAGTGTCGAGACCGTGCTGGATGCGTCCGGCAAGTCGATCCAGGTCTGGTCGCCCAATGAAACCGTGCGCGCGGTGGCCTACGACACCCCGGTGGTCGGCTGGCGCGGTGCCAGTGTGAACACCTTGCGCCTGTGGCGCGCGCGGGCCGTGGAAGACCTGCACCTGGAGCGTTTCAATGCCGGCGACCATTTGGGCGCCGTCGCCGAAGTGGCCCGTGCCGAAAGCATCTCCAGGGTGCTTTACCCAGCCGACAGCACCGAAGCGGGGCAGGAACTGCGCCTGCGCCAGGAATACTTCTTCGTCTCGGCCTCCCTGCAAGACCTGCTGCGGCGCCACAAAAACATGCACGGGTCGGTCCTGAGCCTGGGCGAGCACGCGGCCATCCAGCTCAACGACACCCACCCGTCCATCGCCGTGGCCGAGTTGATGCGCCAGTTGGTCGACTTGCACGATATTGCCTGGGAGGCGGCCTGGCAGGTCACGGTGGAGACGCTGTCCTACACCAACCACACCCTGCTCCCCGAAGCCCTGGAGACCTGGCCGGTGGGCCTGATGGAACGCATGCTGCCCCGGCACATGCAGATCATCTACCTGATCAACGCCCAGCACATTGATTCGCTGCGGGCCAAGGGCATCCACGATTTCGATGTGCTGCGCGCCGTTTCGCTGATCGAAGAGGACAACGGCCGGCGTGTGCGCATGGGCAACCTGGCGTTCCTCGGCTCCCATAGCGTCAACGGCGTGTCCGGGTTGCACACGCAGTTGATGCGCAGCACGGTGTTCTCCGAACTGCACAAGCTCTACCCCGAGCGTATCAACAACAAGACCAACGGCATTACCTTCCGCCGCTGGCTGTTCCAGGCCAACCCCAAGCTCACCGCGATGCTGGTGGAAGCCCTGGGCCCGGATATTCTCGACAATATGGAACAGCGCCTGGTGGAGCTGGAAACCTTTGCCGAGAAACAGGCATTTCGCAAAGCCTTTGCCGAGCAACGCCTGCACAGCAAGCGCGTGCTGGCCGATATCATCCATGAACGCCTGGGGATCGCGGTCAACCCGGCGGCGATGTTCGACGTGCAGGTCAAACGCATCCACGAGTACAAGCGCCAGTTGCTGAACCTGTTGCACACCGTCGCCCTGTACCAGGCGATTCGTGCCGAGCCCGAGGTGGATTGGGTGCCGCGGGTGAAGATCTTCGCCGGCAAGGCGGCGGCCAGCTATCACCAGGCCAAGCTGATCATCAAGTTGACCAACGACATCGCCCGTACGGTGAACAACGACCCGACCGTGCGTGGTTTGCTCAAGGTCGTGTTCCTGCCTAACTACAACGTCAGCCTCGCGGAAAACATCATCCCGGCCGCTGACCTGTCGGAGCAGATCTCCACCGCCGGCTTCGAGGCCTCGGGCACCAGCAATATGAAGTTCGGCCTCAATGGCGCATTGACCATCGGCACCATGGACGGCGCCAATGTGGAGATGCACGAGCGCATCGGCGGCGAGCATATGTTTATCTTCGGCCTGAGTGCCGAACAGGTGGAAGCGCGTAAACAGGCCGGTGAGTTCAGCGCCGCTCCCGAAATCGCCGCCTCCCATCGCCTGAACGATGTGCTGCAGGCGATTCGTGGCGGGGTGTTCTCGCCGGATGATCCAGGGCGCTATGTGGGGCTGATTGATTCGTTGATCGACTACGACCGCTTCCTGGTGTGCGCCGATTTTGATTCCTACTGGGACGCCCAGGCGCGGGTCGAAGCCCATTGGCATGACTCCAAGGAATGGTGGCGTTCGGCGGTGCTCAACACCGCGCGTACGGGGTGGTTCTCGTCGGACCGCACCATCCGGGAATATGCGACCGAGATCTGGAAAGCCCTGGACTAAACGCCACAGGAGCAAAATGGGGGAGCGGGCTTGCCCGCGATAGCGGTACGTCAGTTAGCAAATAGGTGACTGATGCACCGCTATCGCGAGCAAGCCCGCTCCCACATGGGTTATGCGTCTATATACTGGGTCTCGGTTTGCTTAGGGATTTGGACCATGCAATGGATGTTCATGCTGATTGGCCTGGTGCTCGGCTGGGCGCTGGATGAATCGTTCAGTGATGCAGGCTTCGGTGCACTGCTGGGTTTGGGGATTGGCCAGGCCATTCGCCTGTCGCACCTCGGCAGTGCCCTGAAGGCGCTGGAGCAACGCCTCGCGCTGCTGGAAAAGCCGCCTCAGGTCGAACCGTCCATGGCCGAACCCGCGCCCGCCCCGGAGCTGGTCTGGGAGTTGCCCGCCGAACTGCAATCCACCCCGGCTCCCGAACCGAGCCCGCCGCTGCCGGACGATCTGTGGAAACCGGCCGCCGTTGCCCGCGAAGCTGAACCCGAAATCCCCCGTAGCCCCACCCTGATCGAACGTGCCATCGGCGCCGCTCGCAACTGGCTGCTGGGCGGCAATACCGTGCTGCGGGTCGGCGTGGTGCTGTTGTTCCTCGGCCTGGCATTTTTGCTGCGTTATGCCACCGAAGGCATGGTGGTGCCCATCGAACTGCGCTACGCCGGTGTCGCTGCCTGTGCCCTGGGCTTGCTGGGCCTGGGGTGGTGGCTGCGCCTGCGCCGGGGCAGTTATGCGCTGATCCTGCAAGGCGCGGGCATCGCCGTGTTGTACCTGACGGTGTTCGCCGCCATGCGCCTGCACCCATTGCTCGATCCGAGCGCGGCACTGGGCCTGTTGGTGGCGGTGACGGTGTTTTCGGCGATCCTGGCGATTACCCAGGACGCCATCGGCCTGGCCTGCGCCGCCGCGCTCGGCGGGTTTGCCGCGCCAATCCTCGCGTCCACCGGCGAGGGCAACCATGTGGCGTTGTTCAGCTACTTCGCCCTGCTCAACGCCGGGATCCTCGCCATCGCCTGGTTCAAGGCCTGGCGCTTGCTCAATGTGATTGGCTTTGCCGGCACCTTCGGTATCGGGTTTGCCTGGGGTATTCGCTCTTACACACCGGAACTGCTGTGGAGTACCGAGCCGTTCCTGATTCTGTTTTTCCTGATGTACCTGGCCATCGGCTTGCTGTTTGCGCGACGCAAACTCCTGGAAACGGCCGACGCCCCGGCCGATGACAGCCGTGCCGCGCTGCTGCGCTGGTCGGCGGCCAAGGGCGATTATGTGGATGGCGGCCTGCTGTTCGGCCCGCCGCTTGTGGCATTTGGCTTGCAGTTCACCCTGGTGCAGCACCTGGCCTTCGCCCCGGCCTTCAGTGCGTTGGCATTGGGCATCATCTATATGGTCCTGGCGCGGGTGCTTAGCGGTGGGCGCACCGTGTTGCTGGCAGAAACCTGCCTGGCCCTGGGTGTGATCTTCGCCAGCCTGGCGATCCCGCTGGGCCTGGACGCGCGCTGGACCGCGGCGGCCTGGGCGGTGGAAGGCGCCGGCATCCTTTGGCTCGGTCTGCGTCAGCAACGCTCGTTGGCGCGGGCGTTTGGCCTGCTGTTGCAGTTGGGCTCGGCGCTGGCGTTTCTCAGCGAACTGGACGTGGGCGAACACACGCTGCTGGACGGCGCGGCGCTGGGCGCCTTGTTGCTCGGCGTGGCGTTGCTGTTCAGCTTCCAGCAACTGCGCACGGCCGCGCTGGAGCAGACCTCGAAGTGGGAGCGCCAGGGCTTGCCGGTCCTGGCCGGCCTTGGCCTGGGTTTTGTGTACCTGCTGGCGCCGTTGCTGGTGGCCGAGCAGGGCACCGCGATCAGTTGGGCGCTGGCGGGACTGGTGACGGTGTTTGTCGGCGTGTCTATCGCTTCGCGCACCTTCCTGTTCTGCGCGCTCGGCGTGCAGGTGCTGGCGGGGGCTTTGGTTACGCTGACATCCTGGGGTGGCGAAGAACTGCCGGCGTTCCGGCATATCGGTTTCTGGGCGCCGATGCTGGTCGGGTTGGCCGCATTTGTCGGCGCCTGGCGCTTGCGGGGCAGTGATCGACGACTCAAGTTGCCCCATCTTTCCAACGGCCTGCTGGCCTGGGGCGCGGCGTGGTGGGTATTGGCGCTGAACCACGAAGTGCTGCGCTTCACCCCGCCAGAGCTGCAAGCCACCTTCCTGTTGGCGGCGGCAGCGGCCAGTGCAGCGCTGTGGATGTTGTTGGCGTTGCGCTTGCGCTGGGCTGCGCTGGGCACCCTCTGCCTGTTGCTGATGCCGGCGGTGGCGCTGGTGGTATTGGTGTCGCTGCATCGCTATTACCACCCGGCGGCCGAATGGGGCTGGCTGGCCTGGCTTGCGGTGTTCGCCGTGCATTTCATCGCGCTGCGTTATTTGGCCGACCTGGCGGCGGCAAAAGCCTTGAGCGTCGCCCACGTGCTGGGCTGCTGGATGCTGATCGGCATGCTGGCCCTGGAATTGCGCTACGGCCTGTTGGTGCTTTCGGTGCAATACAACGCCTGGCGCTGGCTGGGCTGGGCGATTTTCCCAAGCCTGTACCTGATAGCCATTGCTGCGCCGCGCCAGTGGCCGTGGCCGCTATCGGCTTATCCACGCGAATATCGCCTGCTGGCCGCGCTGCCGTTGGCCGCGCTGATGCTGGTGTGGTTCTGGTTGGCGAATATGTTCAGCGACGGCACGGCCAGGCCATTGCCGTATGTGCCGTTGCTCAACCCCTTGGATCTTGGCCTGCTGTTTGCGCTGCTGGGCGTGTACCTGTGGGCGCGCAGCGCGGCGCCGCAACTGGGCGGCCGCACCCCGTGGATTGCCCAGGGCGTTGCCGGGGTCTCGCTGTTTGCCTTCTTCACCGCACTGGTGATGCGCGCGGCGCACCATTGGGGCGGCGTGCCGTTTGATCTGGATGCGTTGCTTGACTCGATGCTGGTGCAGGCCGGGCTGTCGATTGTCTGGACCCTGATTGCCCTGGGCCTGATGATCGGCGGGCACCTGCGCAATCGCCGGGAAGTGTGGCTGGTCGGCGCGGTGCTGATCGGCGTGGTGGTCGCCAAGTTGTTCCTCGTCGAGCTGAGCAACCGTGGCGGGCTGGAGCGGATCGTGTCGTTTATCGGCGTGGGCGGGCTGTTGCTGGTGGTGGGTTATTTCGCTCCGCTGCCGCCCAAACGCAGCGAACCTGAGATTCAAACCCAAGGAGCGTCCTCTTGATCGGCAAACTGAGCATTGCACTGGTGGGCCTGTGCGCCGCGTTATCGGCGTCGGCCGCAGAAGGCCCCGCAGACTTCACCGCCAAAGTGCCGCTGACGGTCAGCGGCGAAGGCCCCTGGTATCGCCTGGAGTTGCCGCTGGCGGTGCAATTGAGCGCCCGTCAGGCCGATCTCAGTGACCTGCGGGTGTTCAACGCGGCGGGCGAGCCCCAGGCATATGCATTAGTGCGGCAGTCGCCCGCAAGCGCAAACAACCTGGCCCGGCTGAAGGGCTTCCCGCTGTATGCCGCCGACAACGCCAGCGACAGTGTGCCCAGCGTGCGCGTGCAATCCAGCGCCACGGGAACCCTGGTGCAGGTGCAGCCGTCCAGCGAGGCGCCGGCCGGCGCGCAGGTGCGACGCGGCTGGCTGCTGGATGCCAGTGCAATCAAGGCGCCGTTGCAAAAGCTGATCCTCGATTGGGCTGCCGAGCATGATGGCTTCCAGCGTTTCAGTATCGAAGCCAGTGACGATTTGCAGCACTGGCGCTCCTGGGGCGGCGGGCAGGTGGCGCGCCTGGCATTTGCCGATGAACGGGTGGAGCAGCGTGAAGTCGCCTTGCCAGGGCAGCCGGCGCGCTACCTGCGCCTGCTATGGCAAGGCCAGGCCGCGCCCGAGTTGACCTCCATTGAAGTGCAGAGCACCAGCAGCCTGCCGTTGTCGCTGGTGTGGTCCGAGCCATTGGCCGGCAGCACCCTGGAGCCTGGGCAGTACAGCTGGCAGTTGCCTGGCGTGTTAAGTGTCGAGCGGGTGCGCGTTGAGTTGCGCCAGCCCAACAGCCTGGCGCCGGTGGGTCTGCAAGGGCGGCAGGACAGCAAGCAGGCATGGCAGCCATTGAGCCGTGGTTTGCTCTATCGGTTGACGCAGGGCGGGCAAGAAGTCACCCAGGATCAATTGCAGTTGCCGGGTTACCCGGTGCGGCAACTCAAGCTGGACGTAGACGAGCGGGGCGGTGGCCTGGGCGCGCAGGCGCCGGCGTTGAGTTTTGCTGTGCGGGCCACGCAAGTGGTGTTCCTGGCGCGGGGCGAACAGCCGTTTACCCTGGCGCTGGGCAACCCGTCGGCCAAGGCTGCGAACCTGCCGTTGACGACCCTGATTCCCGACTACCAACCCCAGCGCCTTGCGGCTCTGGGCCAGGCTCGGGTCGATGGCGAATGGCACGCCAACCCGCCAGCCGCGCCAAATGTCGCAGGTATCAACTGGCAGACAATCGGCCTGTGGGCCGTATTGCTGCTGGGCGTAGCGGCACTTGGGGCGATGGCCTACAACCTGTTGCGCAAGCCGCCTACCAGGCCCTGAGCCGGGGCCTACATGAACTCTGTCAGGGTTATCTCGTCTGATAGGAGGAAATGCGCCCCGACTCGCGCTAAACTGCGCGGGTTTTTAGCCCCCCATTCTCCGGAGCCGTCCATGTCCCGCGTTACCCTGAGTCGCTATTTGATTGAGCAGACCCGCAGCAACAACACCCCTGCCGATCTGCGCTTCCTGATCGAAGTGGTGGCGCGTGCTTGCAAGGAAATCAGCCACGCCGTGTCCAAAGGCGCGCTGGGCGGCGTCCTGGGCAGCATGGGCACTGAAAACGTGCAAGGCGAAGTGCAGAAGAAACTCGACGTGATTTCCAACGAAATCCTGCTCGAAGCCAACGAATGGGGCGGTCACCTGGCCGGCATGGCGTCCGAAGAAATGGACAATGCCTACCAGATCCCGGGCAAATACCCTAAAGGCGCGTACCTGTTGGTATTCGACCCGCTGGACGGCTCGTCGAACATCGACATCAACGCGCCAGTCGGCACCATCTTCTCGGTACTGCGTTGCCCTAACGAATACCTGAGCCAGAACGAAGCGCTGAACGAAAACGCCTTCCTGCAGCCAGGCACCGAGCAGGTTGCTGCCGGCTATGCGATCTACGGCCCACAGACCATGCTGGTGCTGACCCTGGGTGATGGCGTCAAGGGCTTTACCCTGGACCGTGAAATGGGCAGCTTTGTGCTGACTCACGAAGACATCTCCATTCCTGCCTCGACCCAGGAATTCGCGATCAACATGTCCAACCAGCGCCACTGGGAAGAACCGGTCAAGCGCTACGTCAACGAGTTGATGGAAGGCGAAGAAGGCCCGCTGAAGAAAAACTTCAACATGCGCTGGGTGGCCGCGATGGTTGCCGACGTACACCGCATCCTGACCCGTGGCGGTCTGTTCATGTACCCACGCGACAGCCGCGAGCCGTCCAAGCCGGGCAAACTGCGCCTGATGTACGAAGCCAACCCGATGTCGTTCCTGGTTGAGCAGGCGGGCGGTGCGTCGACTGACGGCCACCAGCGCATCCTCGACATCCAGCCTGAAGGCCTGCACCAGCGTGTGGCGGTGTTCCTGGGGTCCAAGGAAGAAGTGGCGCGTGTGACGGGTTACCACAAGGCCTAAGGCCTTCTGTAGGAGCAGGCTTGCTCGCGAAGTATTCCCGGCGCAGCGCTGCGTTGGCTGGATGTTTTTCGCGAGCCAGTTCGCCTTTACAATGAATCATGCGCCAGACCAAGGCCCCGAAACGTTTCAGCGATTCGGGGCTTTTTTTGTTTTTGCCTTGCGGGAACCAGACCCCCCTTTTCCCTTCTAAGCTTCTGGCAGACCCCCACTGCTGCGTGTCCCTCCAGGAGCTCTACCATGTCGTTACGCCGTCTCGCCCTCTTGTGCTTTTGCGTGCTGTTGGCCGCTTGCAGCAAGGTCACCCAGGAAAATTACCAGAAGCTCTCGGCTGGCATGGCCAAGGCCGAGGTGGAGTCGCTGTTGGGTAAGCCCACCGATTGTTCTGGCGCACTGGGCATGTCCAGTTGCACCTGGGGCGACAAAAACAGCTTTATCAGCGTGCAGTACGCCGGTGACAAAGTTCTGATGTTTTCCGGGCAAGGCCTGAAGTAAACCGGGGCGCAAGCCTGCGGGAGAAGAAGAATGATGCGTTTTGTTTTATACCTTTGCGCCAGCCTGTTTTTGGCAGGCTGCGCCAGCCATTCTGGCGATGATCTGCAACCCAAGACTGTCGGCAGCGTCAACCTCAAGCGTTACCAGGGCACCTGGTACGAACTGGCCCGCCTGCCCATGTACTTCCAGCGCAACTGCGCGCAATCCGAGGCCCGTTACTCCCTGCTGCCCGATGGCGACATGTCAGTGTTCAATCGCTGCCTGACCACCGAGTGGAAGTGGGAAGAAGCCAAGGGCACGGCCACGCCGCAGGTCCCGGGCAAGACCGACAAGTTGTGGGTCGAATTCAATAACTGGTTCACCGCGTTGCTACCGGGCGTGGCCAAGGGCGATTACTGGGTGTTGTACGTCAGCGATGACTACAAGACCGCCATCGTCGGCAGCCCGAGCCGGCGCTATATGTGGCTGTTGTCACGCACGCCGACCGTCAGTGCCGACACCCGCGAAGACTTGCTGAGCAGGGCGCGCCAGCAGGGTTACGACACCACACGTTTGATCTGGCGTACGTCGGACAAGCAGATGGCCAAGACCTCGCAGTAATGCGAAACAAAGGGCGGGTTTTTTAATAAACCCGCCCTTTTTTTGCCCTCAGGTTCTGGCCGTGGCGGGGTGCAGGTGTGCAATGGATCGATCAACCGTGGTCTTGGCGATCTCCAGTAAATGCCACACCGCCAACACCTTTGCCCGTTCGGGGCTTTGCAGCATCTCTCCACAATCGAGCGCCGTCGCTGACGCACTGTCCAGCAGGCTGGCGGTGTAGAGCAGGGCGTCTTCGAAGCTCAAATCGTCGCGGGCACTGTGAGCATCTTGGGTCGGCAGGTAGTGGTCGATGGCGCGGTTGAAGGCGGCGCGGTCTTTGGCGGGGTCGCTGGGTGGGTCGGGGACAATTTTATGCATGGTGAAGCTCCTTGTGAGAATCGGAGCCGGTCCGTCGCGACTAAACGAAGGGTGGCGGCTGTACGCAGGTTAGTCGACCGGCCACAAGGAATCCGGCGCACCCGAGGGTGCCCTGCGCACAGCCGCCATAAAACTTCATGTGACCATGCGCCTTGTGATGTGCCGGGCGACTAAACCCGATCACTGATGAGCAGTGACGGACCGCAGGCTAGCCATCGAATCCAACAGGCACAAGGCGGCAGGGATTGTCTCGGAAACGTCCTGCAATTTAAAGGGACACGCCTTGCTGGCCCTTTACAAACCATGACCAACACTCCCACAGGGGTTATGGGTTGTTCTTAAGACAACAAGTCTCTCAGGACTTGCGCGAAGGCCCGGCTGCTCTCTTCCTCGCCCGCATGATGCCCATCGCGCACCACCCACTGGCCGTTGACCAGCACATCACGCACCTGCCGATCACCCCCGGCAAACAGCCAGCGGTTGAGAATCCCGTCTGCACTGGCCGTCGCCAGGTACGGATCATTGCCGTCCAGCACCAGCCAGTCCGCACGCTTGCCGACTTCCAGGCGGCCAATCGGTTGCCCCAGCGCCTGGGCGCCGCCGTCGAGGGCTGCGTCATACAGGGTGCGGCCGACCATCGGTTGATCGCTGCGATACAGGCGGTTGCGCCGCTGGTCGCGCAGGCGCTGGCCGTATTCCAGCCAGCGCAGTTCTTCAACCACGCTCAATGACACATGGCTGTCCGAACCAATCCCCATGCGCCCGCCCTGGGCCAGGAAATCCACCGCTGGGAAAATCCCGTCGCCCAGGTTGGCCTCAGTGGTCAGGCACAGCCCGGCAATCGCCCGGCTGTTGGCCATCAATGTCACTTCGTCGGAGTTGGCGTGGGTGGCGTGCACCAGGCACCAGCGCTGGTCGACGTTCACATGGTCATACAGCCATTGCAGCGGGCGTTTGCCGCTCCAGGCCAGGCAGTCATCGACTTCCTTTTGCTGTTCGGCGATGTGGATATGCACCGGGCAGCTCTTATCGCTGGCGGCCAATACCGCGCTGATCTGTTGCGGAGTGACTGCGCGCAATGAGTGGAAACACAGGCCCAGTTGCTGCGCCGGTTGCGCGGCCAGGATCGGTTGCAGGCGCGCTTGCAGGTTCAGGTAGTTATCGGTGCTGTTGATAAAGCGGCGCTGGCCGTCGTTCGGCGCCTGGCCGCCAAAGCCCGAGTGGCTGTAGAGCACTGGCAGCAAGGTCAGGCCGATCCCGCTGCTGGCTGCCGCCTGGCTGATCTGGCGCGACAGTTCGGTGGGGTCGGCGTAAGGCTGGCCGCTGATGTCGTGATGCACATAGTGGAACTCGGCGACCGAGGTGTAGCCGGCCTTGAGCATCTCGATATACAGCTGGCGGGCGATGACCTGCAATTGCTCGGGGCTGATCTGGCCGACCATGCGGTACATCAGGTCGCGCCAGGTCCAGAAACTGTCATTGGGGTTGCCGGCGACCTCCGCCAGCCCCGCCATGGCCCGTTGAAACGCGTGGGAATGCAGGTTCGGCATGCCCGGTAACAACGGGCCTCTCAGCCGCTCGGCGCCGTCTGCACTGGCATTGGCCGTCACGTTGGTCAGCAGGCCATCGGCGCTGACTTCAAGCCGTACATCAGTGGCCCATCCATTAGGCAGCAGCGCGCGTTCGGCAAAGAAAGCGGACATGATCAAGGCACCCCGGTCGTGTGTTTATTTGTATATACATATACAGACGTTTGCCTGCTCGGTAAACTCCGGCAATCTATGCATCTTTTCCCCCTGCAAGGATTCCCCGTGCCGACTCCGCCCGCCAAGTCCCCGCTGGCTGCCCACATGGACGAAAGTCCGGCGCCCTTGTATGCCCGCGTCAAGCAGATGATCAGCCAGCAGATTCTCAACGGCAACTGGCCGCCGCACTATCGCGTGCCGTCGGAAAGCGAGTTGGTCAACCAACTGGGCTTTAGCCGCATGACCATCAACCGGGCCCTGCGGGAGCTGACCGCCGAAGGTCTGCTGGTGCGCATGCAAGGCGTCGGCACTTTTGTCGCCGAGCCCAAGAGCCAGTCGGCGCTGTTCGAGGTGCATAACATCGCCGATGAGATCGCCTCCCGTGGCCATCGCCACACCTGCAAGGTGATTACCCTGGGCGAAGAAGCCGCCGGTTCCGAGCGCGCCGTGGCCCTGGAAATGCGTGAAGGCGGGCGGGTGTTCCACTCGCTGATCGTGCACTACGAAAACGATATCCCGGTGCAAATCGAAGACCGTTTCGTCAACGCGTTGGTGGCACCGGAATACCTGCAACAGGATTTCACCCAGCAAACCCCTTACGCCTATCTCAACCAGGTGGCGCCGCTGACCGAGGGCGAGCATGTGGTGGAAGCGATCCTGGCCGACCCGCAGGAATGCAAGCTGCTGCAGATCGAGACCGGCGAGCCGTGCTTGCTGATTCGCCGGCGTACCTGGTCCGGGCGCCAGCCGGTGACTGCCGCACGCCTGATCCACCCCGGTTCCCGCCATAGCCTCGAAGGACGTTTCAGCAAATGAGTGCAGTCAAGGTCTGGCGTGCTGCCGATTACGTACGCATGCCGTGGAAAAACGGCGGCGGCAGCACCGAAGAAATCACCCGTGATGCCGGCCACGGCCTGGAAGGTTTTGGCTGGCGCCTGTCGATTGCCGATATCGGTGAGTCGGGCGGCTTTTCCACGTTTGCCGGGTATCAACGGGTCATCACCGTGATCCAGGGTGCGGGCATGGTGCTGACCGTGGACGGTGAAGAGCAGCGCGGGTTGTTACCGCTGCAACCGTTTGCCTTCAAAGGTGAAAGCCAGGTGGTGTGCCGCCTGATCACCGGGCCGATTCGCGACTTCAACCTGATCTACGCGCCCCAGCGTTACCACGCACGTTTGCAGTGGGTGGATGGGGTGCAGCAGTTTTTCAGTTCCGCGAACACTGTGCTGGTGTTCAGTGTGGCTGATGAGGTGAAGGTGCTGGGCGAAGTGCTGGGCCATCATGATTGTTTGCAGGTGGACGGTAACAGTGGCTTGCTGGATATCAACGTGACAGGCCGCTGCTGCCTGATCGAACTGACCGCATGCGATTAAACCTGTGGGAGCTGGCTTGCCTGCGATTGCGGTGTGTCAGACAAGTGGCTATCGCAGGCAAGCCAGCTCCCACATGGATATGTAGAGGCTGCACAATCTGTTTCCAGGCCCGCACCAAGTTGTTACCGAATGCCCCAGCATGGCGCAATGCCCTGCCTTTGTAGCAATCCTCCAGCGGTTCAAGTCACCCCTTTCAGAAATTTCATAAAGCCTTTAAGCCTTTATTTCCAAGGCTTGCATGCGCCTCGGCAATAAATCTTCATCACGGACTTCCCAAGTTGGCAGTCAGATTGCATATGCTTGTATGTACAAGTAAAGGTGTGTGCATAAGAGTCGCTAAACATCCTCTTCGCACCATCGTGTTCGCGCATCGATTGCTGAGGAGTTTTTTGTGACTGACTTTTCCCAGAACAAGCCTACCAAGTACCGCGACGTTGAAATCCGCGCCGCCCGTGGCAACACGCTCACCGCCAAAAGCTGGCTGACTGAAGCGCCGCTGCGCATGCTGATGAACAACCTCGACCCGCAAGTGGCCGAGAACCCGAAAGAGTTGGTGGTGTACGGCGGTATCGGCCGTGCGGCGCGTAACTGGGAATGCTACGACCAGATCGTCGAAAGCCTGACCAACCTGAACGACGACGAAACCCTGCTGGTGCAATCCGGCAAGCCGGTCGGCGTGTTCAAGACCCACAGCAATGCCCCGCGTGTGCTGATCGCCAACTCCAACCTGGTGCCGCACTGGGCCAGTTGGGAGCATTTCAACGAACTGGATGCCAAGGGCCTGGCCATGTACGGCCAGATGACTGCCGGCAGCTGGATCTACATCGGCAGCCAGGGCATCGTCCAGGGCACCTACGAAACCTTCGTTGAGGCCGGTCGCCAACATTACGACAGCAACCTCAAAGGCCGTTGGGTGCTCACTGCCGGCCTCGGCGGCATGGGCGGCGCCCAACCGCTGGCCGCGACCCTGGCCGGCGCGTGCTCGCTGAACATTGAATGCCAGCAGGTCAGTATCGACTTCCGCTTGAACAGCCGTTATGTCGACGAACAAGCCAGCGACCTCGACGACGCCCTGGCGCGCATCGCCAAGTACACCAAGGAAGGCAAGGCCATCTCCATCGCCCTGCTGGGCAACGCTGCCGAAATCCTCCCGGAACTGGTCAAGCGCGGCGTGCGCCCGGACATGGTCACCGACCAGACCAGCGCCCACGACCCACTCAATGGTTACCTGCCTGCCGGCTGGACCTGGGAGCAGTACCGCGCCCGTGCCAAGACCGAGCCGGCTGCCGTGATCAAGGCCGCCAAACAGTCGATGGCCGTACACGTCAAGGCGATGCTGGACTTCCAGAAGATGGGCGTACCGACCTTCGACTACGGCAACAACATCCGTCAGATGGCGCAGGAAGAAGGCGTGGAAAATGCCTTCGACTTCCCAGGCTTTGTACCGGCCTACATCCGCCCGCTGTTCTGCCGTGGCATAGGCCCGTTCCGTTGGGCGGCACTGTCGGGCGACCCGCAGGACATCTACAAGACCGACGCCAAGGTCAAAGAGCTGATCCCCGACGACGCCCACCTGCACAACTGGCTGGACATGGCCCGCGAGCGCATCAGCTTCCAGGGCCTGCCGGCGCGCATCTGCTGGGTTGGCCTGGGCCAACGCGCCAAGCTCGGCCTGGCATTCAACGAAATGGTACGCAGCGGCGAACTGTCGGCGCCGGTGGTGATCGGCCGCGACCACCTGGACTCCGGCTCGGTGGCCAGCCCCAACCGCGAAACCGAATCCATGCAGGACGGTTCTGATGCCGTGTCCGACTGGCCGCTGCTCAACGCCCTGCTCAACACCGCCAGCGGCGCGACCTGGGTTTCGCTGCACCACGGTGGTGGCGTGGGCATGGGCTTCTCCCAGCACTCCGGCATGGTCATCGTCTGCGACGGCACCGACGAAGCCGCCGAGCGTATTGCCCGCGTGCTGCACAACGACCCGGCCACCGGGGTGATGCGTCATGCTGATGCGGGTTATCAGATCGCGATTGATTGCGCCAAGGAGCAGGGCCTGAACCTGCCAATGATCAAGTAACGCCTGGCTCGGTTCCTGTGGGAGCTGGCTTGCCTGCGATGCGGGCGACTGGGTCTGTCAGGCAGACCACAGTGATGCAATCGCAGGCAAGCCAGCTCCCACATTTGACCTGCTGTGTATTTGAAACATGTTTGAGCCGCACCACCGAAAACAATCCATTAGAGGTTGAACACCCATGGCTGCAAAAGACGCGCGTGCAAGCTCCACCCCGTTGATCGAAAGGCGTTCGATCGACTACATCCCGGAAGCGGAAAGACACGGTCGTCTATTGAGCCAGTTCACCCTGTGGATGGGCGCCAACCTGCAAATCACCGCGATTGTCACCGGGGCCCTGGCCGTGGTGCTGGGCGGTGATGTGTTCTGGTCGTTGATCGGTCTGTTGATCGGTCAACTGCTGGGCGGCGGCGTGATGGCGTTGCATGCGGCGCAAGGGCCCAGGCTTGGCCTGCCGCAGATGATTTCCAGCCGGGTGCAGTTCGGTGTGTATGGCGCAGCCATCCCGATTGTGCTGGTGTGTTTGATGTACCTCGGTTTCACCGCCACCGGGACCGTGCTGTCCGGCCAGGCGCTGGGCCAGTTGTTTGGGGTCAGCGACAGCGTTGGCATTCTGATTTTCGCCAGTGTCATCGTGCTGGTCACGGTGCTCGGTTACCGGGTGATCCATTTCATCGGCCGTGTCGCCAGCGTCATTGGGGTGATTGCCTTTGTCTACCTGTTCAGCCGTCTGATGAGCCAGACCGACGTTGGCGCGCTCCTGAAAATCCGTCACTTCAGCTGGAGCAGCTTCCTGCTCGCGGTGTCGCTCGCGGCCTCCTGGCAAATCGCCTTTGGGCCTTATGTGGCTGACTATTCCCGCTACCTGCCGCGCAACACATCCTCGGTGAAAACCTTTCTGGCCGCAGGCGCAGGTTCGGTCATTGGCGCCCAGGTGGCGATGATCCTCGGCGTGTTTGCCGCTGCGATGTCCAATGGGAAATTTGCCGGTAACGAAGTGGCCTACATCGTAGGTCTGGGCGGCACGGGGGCCACGGCGGCATTGCTGTACTTCAGCATCGCATTCGGCAAGGTCACCATCTCCACGCTGAACTCCTACGGCAGCTTTATGTGCATTGCGACCATCGTCAGCGGCTTTCGTGGGCGCATGGAGGTCACGCGCCTGCAGCGCCTGGTTTTCGTGCTGCTGATCGTCGGTGCGGCGACCCTGATCGCGTTGCTCGGCCAGCACTCGTTCCTCAGTGCGTTCAAGTCCTTCATCCTGTTTTTGCTGGCGTTCTTTACACCCTGGAGCGCGATCAACCTGGTGGACTACTACTGCATCACCCGCGACCGCTATGACGTGCCGGCACTGGCCGATCCGAACGGTCGCTACGGCCGCTGGAACCTGCTGGGTATCAGCGTCTACGTGTTCGGGGTGCTGGTGCAGTTGCCGTTCATCGCCACCAAGTTCTACACCGGCCCCCTGGTGGCCAGCCTGGGCGGGGTGGATATTTCCTGGATCATCGGCCTGGTACTGCCCGCCGCCCTGTATTACGTGTGTGCAAAAAAATGGCACGGCGCAATGCCTGAACGACTGATTTTGCCGATAGAGCAGGGCGCTACAGCTATAGCTACCCCTAAAAACAACGGGCTGATTACACAAGCCTGATGGGACGTGGACAAGGCAGGATGCCTTTTGACTGCCGTAATCCATTTCATGATTGGGAGCGTCACATAATGAGAATGCATAAGATCCTGCTGACCCCATTGCTCGCCGCCGGCCTGTTGGCCAGTGCTGGCGCCACCCAGGCGGCCGGTTGGTGCGAGTCGGGCAAACCGGTGAAGTTCGCCGGCCTGAACTGGGAAAGCGGCATGTTGCTGACCGACGTCCTGCAAGTGGTCCTGGAAAAAGGCTACGACTGCAAAACCGATAGCCTGCCGGGCAATTCCATCACCATGGAAAACGCCCTGGGCAGCAACGATATCCAGATCTTCGCCGAAGAGTGGGTTGGCCGTAGCGAAGTGTGGAACAAGGCCGAGAAGGCCGGCAAGGTCGTGGGTGTCGGTGCCCCTGTGGTCGGTGCGGTTGAAGGCTGGTACGTGCCGCGCTATGTGATCGAAGGCGATGCCAAGCGCAAGCTCGAAGCCAAGGCCCCGGACCTGAAAAACATCGCCGACCTGGCCAAGTATTCTGCGGTGTTCAAGGACCAGGAAGAGCCCGCCAAAGGCCGCTTCTACAACTGCCCGGCCGGCTGGACCTGCGAGCTGGACAACAGCGAAATGCTCAAGAGCTATGGCCTGGAAAGTTCCTACACCAACTTCCGCCCTGGCACCGGCCCGGCGCTGGATGCGGCGGTGCTGTCGAGCTACAAGCGTGGCGAGCCGATCCTGTTCTACTACTGGTCGCCGACGCCGCTGATGGGCCAGGTGGACCTGGTCAAACTCGACGAAAAACCCGGTGTGGATAAACGCGTGACCATCAAGGTCGGCCTGTCCAAGACTTTCTACGAGCAGGCCCCGGAACTGGTGGCGGTGCTGGAGAAGGTCAACCTGCCCATAGACCTGCTCAACCAGAACCTGGCGCGCATGAGCAAAGAGCGCATTGACTCGGCGAAGCTGGCGAAGCTCTTCCTCAAGGAGCACCCGCAGGTATGGCACGCCTGGGTCAGTGAAGACGCAGCCAAGAAAATCGACGCGGCCTTGTAGGCCCAGTGCCCCCGGCTACCCTGAACAGGCAGCCGGGCACCCGGCCACACTCCACTGGATCGAGAGCACGTTATGTTTCCTGAGAGTTTTACGTTTTCCATCGCCGACTGGGTCAACGGTTGGGTCGATGCACTGGTGACCAATTACGGCGATGTGTTCCGGCAGATCTCCGACACCTTGCTGTGGGCCATCGTCAACCTGGAGGGCCTGCTACGCGCGGCACCCTGGTGGCTGATGCTGGCGATAGTCGGCGGCGTTGCCTGGCACGCCACCCGCAAGGTGCTGACCACGGCGGTGATCGTCGGCCTGTTGTTCCTGGTGGGTGCGGTCGGCCTGTGGGACAAGCTGATGCAGACCCTGGCGCTGATGATGGTGGCCACGGTGATCTCGGTGCTGATCGGCATTCCCCTGGGCATTCTCTCGGCGCGCAGCAATCGCCTGCGCTCGGTGTTGATGCCGCTGCTGGACATCATGCAGACCATGCCCAGCTTCGTGTACCTGATCCCGGTATTGATGCTGTTTGGCCTGGGCAAGGTGCCGGCGATTTTCGCCACGGTGATCTACGCCGCGCCGCCACTGATTCGCCTGACCGACCTGGGCATTCGCCAGGTGGACCGGGAAGTGATGGAAGCCATCAATGCCTTCGGCGCCAACCGCTGGCAGCAACTGTTTGGCGTGCAACTGCCGCTGGCCCTGCCGAGCATCATGGCCGGGATCAACCAGACCACCATGATGGCCCTGTCAATGGTGGTGATCGCCTCGATGATCGGCGCCCGTGGCTTGGGTGAAGATGTATTGGTGGGCATCCAGACCCTTAACGTCGGGCGCGGCCTGGAGGCTGGCCTGGCGATTGTGATTCTCGCAGTGGTCATCGACCGCATTACCCAGGCCTATGGTCGTCCACGGCATGAGGCGAGCAAATGACTACTGTCAGCAAGATCGAAGTGAAAAACGTATTCAAGATTTTCGGTGCGCGTGAGCAGGAAGCCCTGGCGCTTATTGGCCAAGGCCAGACCAAGGACCAGGTGCTGGCACAGACCGGTTGTGTGGTGGGCGTGAATGACCTGTCCCTGAGCATCGGCACCGGCGAGATCTTTGTGATCATGGGCCTGTCGGGCTCCGGCAAGTCCACCCTGGTGCGCCATTTCAACCGCCTGATCGACCCCACCAGCGGCGCGATCCTGGTGGACGGCGAAGACATCCTGCAACTGGATATGGAAGCCCTGCGCCAGTTCCGCCGGCACAAGATCAGCATGGTGTTCCAGAGCTTCGGCCTGCTGCCCCACAAGAGCGTGCTGGACAACGTCGCCTATGGCCTGAAAGTGCGCGGTGAAACCAAGCAAGTGTGCACCGAGCGTGCATTGCACTGGATCGAAACCGTGGGCCTGAAGGGCTACGAAAGCAAATACCCGCACCAGTTGTCGGGCGGCATGCGCCAGCGCGTGGGCCTGGCCCGGGCCCTGGCGGCCGACACCGACATCATCCTGATGGACGAGGCGTTCAGCGCCCTTGACCCACTGATCCGCGCCGAGATGCAGGACCAGTTGCTGGAGCTGCAAAAGACCCTGCACAAGACCATCGTGTTTATCACCCACGACCTGGATGAGGCCGTGCGCATCGGTAACCGCATCGCGATCCTCAAGGACGGCAAGCTGATCCAGGTCGGCACGCCGCGGGAGATCTTGCATTCGCCGGCGGATGAGTATGTGGACCGGTTTGTTCAGCGGCGGGCGGCGGTGGTCTGAGCCGGGGTTTGTGGTGAGTCGGCTGGCCTCTTCGCGAGCAAGCCCGCTCCCACAGGGGAACGCATTCCAAGTGTGGGAGCGGGCTTGCTCGCGAAGAGGCCGGCAAGGCTGCAAAAGAATTGAAGAAGGTATGAAGATGTCCCAGGCTAAAAAAATCGTCATCGCCGACACCCCCCTGCACTGGCAGGACGTGGTTGCCGTCGCGCGCTTCGGCGCCGAGCTGGAGCTGTCGGGCCCGGCCTGGGCGCGGATCGACAATGCCCAGGCCATCGTGCAACGCATCGTCACCAGCGGCGAGCGGGCCTATGGCGTCAACACCGGCCTGGGCGCCTTGTGCAATGTGTCGCTCAAGGGCGAGCAACTGAGTCAACTGTCGCGCAACACCTTGCTCAGCCACGCCTGTGGTGTGGGAGCGCCGCTGAGTGATGAACAGACCCGCGCGATCATCTGCGCGGCCATCATCAACTTCAGCCAGGGCAAGTCCGGCCTGCATCCGCAGGTGGTGCATTCGCTGCTGGCGCTGCTCAACCATGGCATCACCCCGCACGTGCCGTCCCAGGGCTCGGTGGGCTACCTGACCCACATGGCCCATATCGGCATTGCCCTGCTGGGAGTGGGAAATGTCAGCTATCGCGGCCAGATTGTGACGGCCGAGGCGGCGCTGGCCGCCGAAGGCTTGCAGCCGGTGGTGCTCGGCGCCAAGGACGGCCTGTGCCTGGTCAATGGCACACCATGCATGAGTGGCCTGAGCTGCCTGGCCCTGGCCGATGCCCACCACTTGCTGCAATGGGCCGATGTGATCGGCGCCATGAGTTTTGAAGCACAACGCGGGCAGATCGATGCCTTCGATGAGCAGATCATCGCCCTCAAGCCACACCCCGGCATGCAGCAGGTCGGCAGTAACCTGCGGGCCTTGCTCGAGGGCAGCGAGGTGATTGCCGCCAGCCGTGGCATTCGTACCCAGGACGCGCTGAGCATCCGTTCGATCCCCCAGGTCCACGGCGCCGCCCGCGATCAGCTGGAGCACGCGACCCGGCAGATCGAAACCGAACTCAACGGTGCCACCGACAACCCACTGCTGCTGGGCACGCCGGACAACTACCGCGTGGTGTCCCAGGCCAACCCCCACGGCCAGTCCGTGGCGCTGGCGGCGGATATGCTGGCCATCGCCATGGCGGAAATCGGCTCCATCGCCGAGCGCCGTCTGGACCGCCTGATCAACCCCCACGTTAGCGGCTTGCCGGCATTCCTGGTGAGCAACCCGGGGGTCAACTCGGGGATGATGATCGTGCAGTACGTCGCCGCTTCCCTCTGTGGGCAGAATCGCCAACTGGCGCAGCCGGCAGTGCTCGATAACTTCGTCACCTCGGGCCTGCAGGAAGATCACCTGAGCATGGGCACCAACGCCGCGCTCAAGCTGCACTCAGTGTTGGCAAACCTCACCCAGATCCTCGCCATCGAATACCTGCTGGCGGCCCAGGCCTTTGAGTTCCTCAAGGCACAAGGCTTCGGCGCCGGCACCCACACCGCCTGGCGCCTGCTGCGCGAGCACGTCCCGGCCTATGAACAGGACCGTTGGTTGGCGCCGGACATCGCGACCACGGCGGCGCTGCTCAAGAACACCGATTTGTTGAACCACGCTTTACCGAATTTGCACTGAACCCTATTTCAAAAGGAGCATGAATGTGACTGCGCTAAATCTGATTCCAGGCCAACTGACCCTTGCCCAACTGCGGGCCATCTACCAGCAGCCGGTAACCCTCAGCCTGGATGACAGCGCCTCGGCGCAGATCGAAGCCAGCGTGGCCTGTGTCGAGCAGATTCTCGCCGAGAACCGCACCGCCTATGGCATCAACACCGGTTTCGGCCTGCTGGCCTCGACCCGTATCGCCAGCGAAGACCTGGAAAACCTCCAGCGTTCCCTGGTGTTGTCCCACGCGGCCGGCGTCGGCGAGCCGATCAGCGATGCGCTGGTGCGTTTGGTGATGGTGCTCAAGGTCAACAGCCTGAGCCGCGGTTTCTCCGGGATTCGCCGCCAGGTGATCGACGCGCTGATCGCCCTGATCAACGCCGAGGTCTACCCGCATATCCCACTCAAGGGCTCGGTGGGCGCGTCCGGTGACTTGGCGCCGCTGGCCCATATGTCCCTGGTACTGCTGGGCGAAGGCAAGGCCCGTTACAAAGGTGAGTGGCTGGAGGCGACCGAAGCGCTGAAAGTCGCCGGTCTCACGCCGCTGACCCTGGCTGCCAAGGAAGGCCTGGCGCTGCTCAACGGCACCCAGGTCTCCACGGCCTACGCCCTGCGCGGCTTGTTCGAAGGCGAAGACCTGTTCGCCGCCGCCATCGCCTGTGGCGGCCTGACCGTGGAAGCGGTGCTGGGCTCGCGCTCGCCGTTCGACGCGCGCATCCATGCGGCCCGTGGCCAGCGTGGGCAGATCGACTCGGCCGCCGCCTATCGCGACCTGCTCGGTGAAAGCAGCCAGGTGTCCCAGTCCCACCAGAACTGCGACAAAGTGCAAGACCCGTACTCCCTGCGCTGCCAGCCGCAAGTCATGGGCGCCTGCCTGACCCAGTTCCGCCAGGCGGCCGAAGTGTTGGTGGTCGAAGCCAACGCGGTATCGGATAACCCGCTGGTATTCGCCGCCGAAGGCGATGTGATCTCCGGCGGTAACTTTCACGCCGAACCGGTGGCGATGGCCGCCGACAACATGGCCCTGGCCATCGCTGAAATCGGCTCCCTGAGCGAGCGCCGTATCTCGTTGATGATGGACAAGCACATGTCGCAATTGCCGCCGTTCCTGGTGGGCAATGGCGGGGTCAACTCCGGTTTCATGATTGCCCAGGTGACGGCAGCGGCGTTGGCCAGCGAGAACAAGGCGTTGTCCCATCCCCATAGCGTCGACAGCCTGCCGACGTCGGCCAACCAGGAAGACCACGTGTCGATGGCGCCGGCTGCCGGCAAGCGCCTGTGGGAAATGGCTGAAAATACCCGTGGGGTGCTCGCAGTGGAATGGCTGGCCGCCTGCCAGGGCCTCGACCTGCGCGATGGCCTGAAAACCTCGCCCAAGCTGGAAAAGGCCCGTGGGATCCTGCGCGCCAAAGTGGGCTTCTATGACAAGGACCGCTTCTTCGCCCCGGATATCAACGCCGCCAGCGAACTGTTGGCCAGCCGCTGCCTGAACGAGTTGGTGCCAGCCAAGCTGCTGCCGAGCCTGTAAGCCGCACACCGATCCTGTGTGGGAGCTGACTCCCGCATGGGGTCGCCCATAGGTTCGGATTCTCTCTGGATAACAATAATTAGGGACGAGAAATGCACCAGCAAGCACAAGGTCTCAAACGCGGACTGACCGCCCGCCATATTCGCTTCATGGCACTGGGGTCGGCGATCGGCACCGGGCTGTTCTACGGTTCTGCCTCGGCGATCCAAATGGCCGGCCCGGCGGTGTTGCTGGCCTACCTGATCGGCGGCGCCGCCGTGTTTATGGTGATGCGCGCCCTCGGCGAAATGGCCGTGCACAATCCAGTGTCCGGCTCGTTCGGCCAATACGCCAGCACTTACCTGGGCCCGATGGCCGGTTTTATCCTCGGTTGGACCTACGCTTTTGAAATGATCATCGTCTGCCTGGCGGACGTCACCGCCTTCGGCATCTACATGGGCTTCTGGTTTCCCGAGGTCGCACGCTGGGTCTGGGTGCTCGGCATCGTCCTACTGATCGGCGGGCTGAACCTGTGCAACGTCAAGGTGTTCGGCGAAATGGAGTTCTGGCTGTCGTTGCTCAAGGTCGGCGCGATTGTCGCGATGATCCTTGGCGGGTTCGGCATCATGCTGTTTGGCGTGCATTCGTCGGCTGACGCACCGGCCAGCGGGTTGAGCAACCTGTGGGCCCACGGTGGCTTCATGCCCAATGGCCTGGGCGGCCTGATCGCCTCGTTTGCGGTGGTGATGTTTGCCTTTGGCGGCATCGAGATCATCGGCATCACTGCCGGTGAAGCCAAGGACCCGCAACGGGTGATCCCCAAGGCGATCAACGCGGTACCGCTGCGCATCCTGCTGTTCTACGTGCTGACCCTGTTCGTGTTGATGGCCATCTACCCGTGGCCGCAGATCGGCAGCCAGGGCAGCCCATTCGTGCAGATCTTCAGCAACCTGGGGATTGGCTCGGCGGCGACCATCCTCAATATCGTGGTGATTTCGGCGGCCGTCTCGGCCATCAACAGTGACATCTTCGGCGCCGGCCGCATGATGTACGGCCTGGCCCAGCAAGGGCAGGCGCCCAAGGGCTTTGCGCAACTGTCGCGCCACGGTGTGCCGTGGATGACCGTGGTGGTGATGGGCGCAGCGCTGCTGGGCGGCGTGGTGTTGAACTACCTGATCCCGGAAAACGTGTTCCTGGTGATTGCCTCGATTGCCACTTTCGCTACCGTGTGGGTGTGGCTGATGATCCTGGTCACGCAGGTGGCGATGCGCCGCTCGATGACCAAGGCGCAGATCGCCGAACTGAAATTCCCGGTACCGTTCTGGCCCTATGCGCCGGCGGCGGCCATTGTGTTCATGCTGTTTATTTTTGGTGTGCTGGGCTACTTCCCGGACACCCAGGCCGCGCTGCTGGTGGGCGCCGTATGGATCGTGTTGCTGGTCCTCGCCTACCTGCTGTGGGTCAAGCCCGCAGCCGGGCAAGCGGCCAAGGTCAATTACGACCCGGCTTTGTCTCACCGATAACTTAGGGAGGCGTTGATGAAAACGCTTTGGCAACACTGTCACATCGCAACCATGGCCCGGGGCGAGTACTCGATCATCGAGGATGGCGCCATGGTCACCGCCGGTTCGCTGATCGAGTGGATCGGCCCACGTGCCGAGCTGCCGCCTGGCGACTACGCGCAGACCCATGACTTGCAAGGGGCGTGGGTCACGCCGGGGCTGATCGACTGCCATACCCACACGGTATTTGGCGGCAACCGCAGCGGCGAATTCGAGCAGCGCCTGCAAGGCGTGAGCTACGCCGAGATCGCGGCGGCCGGCGGCGGCATTGCCAGCACCGTACGCGCCACGCGTGCGGCGACCGAGGACGAGCTGTTCGACAGCAGCCGCAAGCGCCTGCGCAGTTTGCTGCGCGATGGCGTGACCACGGTGGAGATCAAGTCCGGCTACGGCCTGGATCTGGCCAACGAGCGCAAGATGCTGCGGGTGGCCCGGCGCCTGGGCCAGGAGTTGCCCGTCAGCGTGCGCGCCACGTGCCTGGCGGCCCATGCGTTGCCGCCGGAGTACAAGGATCGCGCCGACGACTACATCGAGCACATCTGCAACGAGATGCTGCCGACCCTGGCAGCAGAAGGGTTGGTGGATGCGGTGGATGCGTTCTGCGAATACCTGGCGTTTTCCACCGAGCAGGTAGAGCGCGTGTTCAAGGTCGCGCAGCGCTTGGGGTTGCCGGTAAAGTTGCACGCCGAGCAACTGTCGTCGCTGCACGGCTCCAGCCTGGCGGCGCGGTATCAGGCGCTGTCGGCGGATCACCTGGAGTTCATGACCGAAGAAGACGCCATCGCCATGGCCGCCGCCGGCACCGTCGCCGTGTTGCTACCGGGCGCGTTTTACTTTTTGCGCGAAACCCAGTTGCCGCCGATGGACGCCTTGCGCAAGCACGGGGTGAAGATCGCCATTGCCAGCGACCTCAACCCCGGCACCTCGCCGGCCTTGTCCGTGCGGCTGATGCTGAACATGGCCTGCACCTTGTTCCGCATGACCCCGGAAGAAACCCTGGCCGGTGTTACCCGGCATGCCGCCACGGCGTTGGGCATGGGCGACACCCATGGCTCGCTGGAAGTGGGCAAGGTCGCGGATTTTGTCGCCTGGCAGATCGACCGCCCCGCCGACCTGGCCTACTGGCTGGGTGGCGAGTTGGATAAACGCGTCGTGCGCCATGGCGTCGACGTCGATGTGTAAGGTTGCCTTTGTGAGTAAGGAGTACTGCTGTGGATAAGGTTCTGAACTTCAAACAAGGCCGCACACCGCTGCTGATCAGCATGCCCCACGCCGGCCTGCGCCTGACGCCTGCGGTTGCAGCGGGCCTGATCCCCGAGGCGCAAAGCCTGCCGGATACCGACTGGCATATCCCTACGCTGTACGATTTTGCTGCAGAGCTGGGGGCCAGCACCCTGGCGGCCGAGTATTCGCGGTTTGTCATCGACTTGAACCGGCCGTCGGACGACAAGCCGCTGTATGCCGGGGCGACCACCGGCCTGTTTCCCGCGACGCTGTTTGATGGCGTGCCGTTGTTTATTGAAGGCAAGGAGCCGTCGAAGGCGGAGCGGGCGACCTATCTGGAGCAGATCTGGACGCCTTATCACCAGACCCTGCAACAGGAACTGGCGCGGCTCAAGGCCGAATTCGGCTACGCGCTGCTGTTCGACGCCCACTCGATCCGCTCGGTGATCCCACACCTGTTCGACGGCAAGCTGCCGGACTTCAACCTCGGCACCTTCAATGGCGCCGCCTGCGACCCCGAGTTGGCCAGCCAGTTGGAAGCCATCTGCGCGGCGCATCCGCACTACAGCCATGTGCTGAACGGGCGTTTCAAGGGCGGGCATATCACCCGGCACTACGGCAACCCGGCGCAGGATATTCATGCGGTGCAGTTGGAGTTGGGGCAGTGCACGTATATGGAGGAGTTTGAGCCGTTCAGGTATCGACAGGATCTGGCCGAGCCGACGCGGGTGGTGTTGAGGCAGTTGCTGGAAGGGTTCTTGGCGTGGGGCCAGAAGCAGTTGTCTTCAAGGCCTATTCCGTAACTTGAGTAGGTTATTTCCTTAATGTGGTTACCACCCTTAGTACATCTATGTTGTTTGGTTAGTCTGCGGGCCTCTGCGATCAGGAAGGGCCAACGGTGGTGTCTCAGGAAGAGGAATTTCGAGTTGTTTTAAGTTATGCGCAGATGGCAGCGATTTTGGAACAGCAATCCCTGAGCGCTGCTGAAATCGCCTCAAATCGAATTTTTGGCGGTTTGCGTGTCGTTGGTGGGATCATCGAGTTGGCGGGCGCAGGTGTTTTGTGCGCATTACCTGAGCCGACGATGATCAGCAAGATGGGCTGTGTTGCCATGGGGGTACACGCCTCTGATCAGTTGGCTGCCGGTACCGCACAACTGCTCAGCGGCGAGACAACTGCGTCGTACGCCTATAGATCCGGTCAGGCGATAGCCGCTGGCTTGGGAGCCTCACCTGCAACAGGGCAGGTGATTGGTTTAGCTGGTGAGTTTGCCGTGCCGTTATCCACCGCCAGCCTCTACGCGGCTTTTCGAGTCTCATCCTTTCAGGGTGGCAGGATGAGGCTTAATTATGTGCTGACCGCCTTTCCGATTATCTGAGGCGGTTATGGCTTATCAGCGTTTAACGGGTTTCATGTATAGCGAAGTGGGTGAGAAAGTCGGTGCGTGGCGCAGGGAAGGAGAACCTGCGATTGTGCCTCTTTCCTTGCCGGCTATTGTGCAAGGCTATGTTGACGCCCATTCCCGCCTCAGTGTCCTGCTACTCAAGCGGGAAATTCACGGCTACCTGCGTAATAACCTGACACCTGGTGGACTGCGCAATGCAGCACCGTTTGATTATGAGTTGTGTTTTTCAGAGCATTACTTCGGTTGTAACAACCACCAGTTCTTGCTGTGGGTTTGTCGGCTTCTGGATGAAAACCTCAAGCGTACTCAGTGGCGAGGCATAAAGCGGCTGTTCAATAGGATGTGTTGATAACACGACGCAAAGGATCCACAACCGTTCCAGGATGCAGCGGCGTCCTCACGTCGTAAGCGCCAGATCAAACAATGGGGGCGAAATGTGGGAGCGGGCTTGTCAGGTCGCCGCATCGCCGCGAAGGCGGTCTGTCAGTTCACAAATATGTCGACTGATCCGCCGCTATCGCGAGCAAGCCCGCTCCCACACGTGGTGCGCGAACCTTCCTGGCTGATCACTGACACAGGTCTAAGTCCTCAAGGACATGCTCATTGCACAATTCGGGTTTATGATGCCAGACGGCAAAATAATAGACGTCCCCCCAGGGATGGACCCGACCCCTTACGGAGCGCGCAATGCAGACTTTGTACCCGCAGATCAAACCCTACGTCCGGCACGATCTGGCCGTCGATGAAACCCACACGCTGTATGTCGACGAAAGTGGTTCCCCGCAAGGTTTGCCCGTGGTCTTCATCCATGGCGGTCCAGGCGCCGGCTGCGATGCCAATAGCCGCTGCTATTTCGATCCGAACCTGTACCGCATCGTCACCTTTGACCAGCGCGGCTGCGGGCGCTCCACTCCGCGGGCCAGCCTGGAAAACAACACCACCTGGGACCTGGTTGCCGACCTTGAGCGCATTCGCGAGCACCTGGGGATTGAAAAATGGGTGCTGTTCGGTGGTTCCTGGGGCTCGACCCTGGCCCTGGCCTATGCACAAACCCACCCTGATCGCGTGCTTGGCCTGATTGTGCGCGGCATCTTCCTGGCCCGCCCCCAGGATATCCAGTGGTTCTACCAGGCCGGCGCGAGCCGCCTGTTCCCGGACTACTGGCAGGACTACATCGCGCCAATCCCGGTGGAAGAGCGCCACGACATGATCAGCGCCTACCACAAGCGCCTGACCGGCAATGACCAGATCGCCCAGATGCATGCCGCCAAGGCCTGGTCCACCTGGGAAGGCCGCATGCTCGGCCTGTGCCCCAGCCCGCAGCTGATCGAGCGCTTCTCCGAGCCCCAGCGCGCCTTGTCGATTGCGCGTATCGAGTGCCACTACTTCACCAATAACTCGTTCCTGGAGCCCAACCAACTGATTCGCGATATGCACAAGATCGCCCATCTGCCGGGGATCATCGTGCATGGCCGCTACGATATGATCTGCCCGCTGGATAATGCCTGGGAGTTGCACCAGGCCTGGCCGAACAGTGAGTTGCAGGTGATCCGCGAGGCGGGCCACGCGGCGTCCGAGCCGGGTATCACCGATGCGCTGGTGCGTGCGGCGGGCCAGATGGCACGACGCCTGCTTGATCTGCCCCCTGAAGAAGCATGAAGGGCCTTTTGCAGCGGGTGCGTGGCGCCCGGGTCGAGGTGGCGGGGCAGGTGGTGGGTGCGATAGACCAGGGTTTGCTGGTACTGGTGGCCGTTGAACCTTCAGATACCGCCGCCAGTGCCGACAAGTTGTTGCATAAGCTGCTTAACTACCGGGTGTTCAGTGACGACGAGGGCAAGATGAACCTGTCGTTGAAGGACATTGGCGGTGGTTTGCTGCTGGTGTCCCAGTTCACCCTGGCGGCCGACACCAAGAGCGGCCTGCGTCCGAGCTTCTCCAAAGCGGCGCCACCGGCGTTGGGCGAGGCGCTTTTCGAGCACTTGTTGTCACAAGCGCAACAATTGCATGGCACGGTGGCGTCGGGGCGTTTTGGCGCGGATATGCAGGTGCATTTGGTCAATGACGGGCCGGTCACCTTCCTGTTACAGACCTGATTGTATGAAAAACGACTTTTAATGCGCAAAACGCAAGTTTTCGCTACAAATACTTGGTTGCCCCTGCTGCGTTATCTCACGGGCTACTAGATAATCGCGCGCTACGGGGACCAGCGTAAATTGGTCCAGTTTTGATTTAGGTAGAGACTTGTCCGGTCGCCCTTGGGGAATCATTTAGCCCCATCGGAGTCGGAACAATGCTCGCCAACCTGGCATATAGATAGCTGGCCGTTGGTTTTTTGATCTGTTTTCGGCGAGGGTTGCTCGTGATTGTTAGTCCCTGTAATGCACCAAAATTGTCTGCCAAACGGTTACGAAACGCACTGGTGACGGGCTCCGCCCTGTTTTGCCTGTTCGGCGCGGGTCAACTGTGGGCATTCAGTCTGGACGATGTGTCGGCCAAGGCAAAAGAGTTGGCCGGGCAGAAATACGAAGCCCCACGCAGCAATCTGCCGAACGAATTCCGCGAAATGAAGTTCGCTGATTACCAGAAAATTCGTTTCCGCAATGAAAAAGCCGAGTGGGCCGAGCAGAAAACCCCGTTCAAGCTGTCCTTCTATCACCAGGGCATGCACTTCGACACGCCGGTGAAAATCAACGAAGTCACCGCGACCGACGTCCAGGAAATCAAGTACGACCCGACTCGTTTCGATTTCGGCGACGTCAAGTTTGATCCTAAAGCCACCGATCAGCTGGGTTATGCCGGCTTTCGCGTGCTGTACCCGATCAACAAGGACGACAAGCAAGACGAAATCATGACCATGCTCGGCGCCAGCTATTTCCGCGTCGTGGGCAAGGACCAGGTCTATGGCCTGTCGGCCCGTGGCATGGCGATTGATACCGCGCTGCCGTCCGGCGAAGAGTTCCCGCGTTTCACCGAGTTCTGGATCGAGCGTCCAAAGCCGGGCGACAAGCACCTGGTGATCTTCGCCTTGCTGGATTCGCCACGGGCCACCGGCGCCTACCGCCTGATCCTGCGTCCGGGCACCGACACCATTGTCGACGTCAAGTCGCAGATGTTCCTGCGTGACAATGTCAGCAAGCTGGGCGTTGCCCCGCTGACCAGCATGTTCCTGTTCGGCGCCAACCAGCCGTCCAAAGTGCTCAATTACCGTCGCGAACTGCACGACTCCAGCGGCCTGTCGATCCAGGCCGGTAACGGCGAGTGGATCTGGCGCCCGCTGAACAACCCAAAACACCTGTCGGTCAGCAACTTCTCGGTAGAAAACCCGCGTGGTTTCGGCCTGTTGCAGCGTGGTCGCAACTTCAGCCAGTACGAAGACCTCGACGACAACTACGACAAGCGCCCAAGCGCCTGGATCGAGCCGCAAGGCGACTGGGGCAAGGGTTCCGTGGATCTGGTAGAGATTCCGACCGCCGATGAAACCAACGACAACATCGTTGCCTTCTGGAGCCCGGCCGAACTGCCTAAGCCCGGCGAGCCGCTGGATATCGCCTACCGCCTGCACTGGACTCTCAACGATGCACCGTTCCACTCGCCGGACAGTGCCTGGGTCAAGCAGACCCTGCGTTCTACCGGTGATGTGAAACAGTCCAACCTGATCCGTCAGCCAGACGGCAGCGTGGCCTATCTGGTGGACTTCGAAGGCCCGTCCCTCAAGGCCCTGAAGCCCGATGCAGCAGTGCGCAGCCAGGTCAGCGTCGGCGAAAACGGCGAAGTCGTGGAAAACAGCGTGCGCTACAACCCGCACACCAAAGGCTGGCGCCTGACCCTGCGCTTGAAGATCAAGGATGCAGGCAAACCGACCGAAATGCGTGCGGCCCTGGTCCAGGATATCGTCAAGCCTGAGCCAGAGCAGGCTTCCACCCAAGTCCTGAAGGCTGACAAAGTCTTGGCCAAGCAACACGAGAAACAGGCCAAGAAAGACGCCAAGGACAAGCAGCCAGAAGCTGCCCCAGCCACCCCGGAGCCAGTCAAGACAGAACAAGTCCTGACCGAAACCTGGAGCAATCAGTTGCCTGCCGATGAGTAATTCTCAAGTCCAGCCAGAGACTCTTGCCGAGTACCTGGCGCATCTTCCGATGACCGACGAGCAGCGCGCCGAACTGGCGGGCTGCAAGTCCTTCTCCGAACTGCACGAGCGCCTGTCGTCGTCGACCTTTGACGCACCGGTGGACGCCGCGCAGGCGTCGGTTGGCCGCCGGCTGACCCTCAACACTGCCGAGGAGCTAGAGGAAGCCGAAATGCTGGTGCTCGACGCCAGCGGTCGGGTTTGCCTCAAGGCCACGCCGCCGATCCGCCGTACCAAAGTGGTGCCCGAGCCTTGGCGCACCAATATTCTGGTGCGTGGCTGGCGCCGGTTGACCGGCCGCAGCAACCCTCCTGCGCCGCCGAAAGACGAGCGCGTGCTGCCGGCTGCGCGCTGGCGCACGGTCGGTTCGATCCGCCGCTATATCCTGCTGGTGCTGATGCTCGGCCAGACGATTGTGGCCGGCTGGTACATGAAAGGCATCATGCCTTACCAGGGCTGGTCCTTCGTCGACTTTGACGAGGTGCGCAACCAGACCCTGCTGCAAACCGCTACCCAGGTCCTGCCCTACGCCCTGCAAACCAGCATCCTGATCATGTTCGGGATTCTGTTCTGCTGGGTTTCGGCAGGTTTCTGGACCGCGCTGATGGGCTTCCTTGAACTGCTTACCGGTCACGACAAGTACCGGATCTCCGGCAAAAGCGCCGGCGACGAGCCGATCCCGAAAGAGGCCCGTACCGCGCTGGTGATGCCGATCTGCAACGAAGACGTGCCCCGGGTGTTTGCCGGCTTGCGTGCGACCTTTGAGTCGGTCGCTGCCACTGGCGATCTGGACCGCTTCGATTTCTTCGTGCTCAGTGACAGTAACGACGCCGATATCTGCATCGCCGAACAGCAAGCCTGGCTCGACGTGTGCCGCGAAGCCGGTGGTTTTGGCAAGATTTTCTATCGCCGCCGTCGCCGTCGCGTCAAACGCAAGAGCGGCAACCTCGACGACTTCTGCCGTCGCTGGGGCGGTGACTACAAGTACATGGTGGTCCTCGACGCCGACAGCGTGATGAGCGGCGAATGCCTGACCAGCCTGGTGCGCCTGATGGAAGCCACGCCGGACGCCGGGATCATCCAGACCGCGCCACGTGCCTCGGGCATGGACACCCTGTATGCACGCATGCAGCAGTTCGCCACCCGCGTCTACGGCCCGCTGTTCACCGCCGGCCTGCACTTCTGGCAGTTGGGCGAATCCCACTACTGGGGCCACAACGCGATCATCCGCATGAAGCCGTTTATCGAGCACTGCGCCCTGGCGCCGTTGCCCGGCAAAGGTGCGTTCGCCGGTTCGATTCTTTCCCACGACTTCGTTGAAGCTGCGCTGATGCGCCGTGCCGGCTGGGGCGTGTGGATTGCCTACGACTTGCCGGGCAGCTACGAAGAACTGCCGCCCAACCTGCTGGACGAGCTCAAGCGTGACCGTCGCTGGTGCCACGGTAACCTGATGAACTTCCGCCTGTTCCTGGTCAAGGGTATGCACCCGGTGCACCGTGCGGTGTTCCTCACCGGCGTGATGTCGTACCTGTCGGCACCGTTGTGGTTCCTGTTCCTGGTGCTGTCCACGGCCCTGCTGGCGGTCAACACGCTGATGGAGCCGCAGTACTTCATGGCGCCGCGCCAGTTGTACCCGCTGTGGCCACAATGGCATCCGGACAAGGCGGTGGCGCTGTTCTCCACCACCATCGTGCTGCTGTTCCTGCCTAAATTGCTGAGCATCATCCTGATCTGGGCCAAGGGCGCGAAAGAGTTCGGTGGCAAGTTCAAGGTGACCTTGTCGATGCTCCTGGAGATGTTGTTCTCCATGCTGCTGGCGCCGGTACGGATGATTTTCCACACCCGTTTCGTGCTCGCTGCGTTCCTCGGCTGGGCCGCGACCTGGAACTCGCCGCAACGTGACGACGACTCCACGCCCTGGAGCGAGGCGGTCAAGCGCCACGGTCCGCAGACCTTGCTGGGCTTCTTCTGGGCGCTGTTGGTGGTGTGGTTGAACCCCAGCTTCCTGTGGTGGCTGGTGCCGATTGTCGGTTCGCTGATGCTGTCGATCCCGGTGTCGGTGATCTCCAGCCGGGTCAATCTGGGCCTCAAGTCCCGCGACGAAAGCCTGTTCCTGATCCCCGAGGAATACAATCCGCCGCAGGCGCTGCTGTCGACCGACCGCTATACCCACGAAAACCGTTGGCATGCACTCAATGACGGGTTTATCCGGGCAGTGGTCGATCCGCAACAGAATGCCCTGGCCTGTGCCCTGGCAACGTCCCGACATGGTCAGGCAGAGCCGATCGAGTGGCTGCGTATCGAGCGTGTGCGGCATGCGTTGAAAGTCGGCCCTGCTGGCCTGAACAACAACGAGCGCGTGGCGTTGCTCAGCGACCCGGTGGCCCTGGCACGCCTGCATGAGCAAGTCTGGAGCGAGGGGCATGCCGAATGGCTGGGTGCCTGGCGCCAGTCGGTCAAGGCCGACCCCCATGCGCCGTTGCTGCCGCTGCAACCGCTGTCATCCCAGGCGCAACCTGCCTGATTCAGACGCCCCCGAGACCGGTCTCGGGGGCGCTTGATACGCCTCTCCTACAGCGCTCGTCGCTTCTGCTTCACCCTTCTAACTTCGATACAAAAGACCCTGGTTCAAGGCGTATTGCCCTGCCTGCCGGTGGGTTAGCATCGCCCCCCAAATCTGAATCGACCGCCTCTGGTTTGCGCTAAACCCGCAACGCCCGGTGTGCGGCTGTGTAATGAAAAAGGGGCTTTTCATGATCAAGGGTTACTGGTCGATGCTGCTGCTGGGCATTGTCGCGTTGGTACAGCTGCAGATGGCACACGCAGGCGCGATTGATGAGGCCGTGCGGCGCGGGGTCTTGAAGGTGGGGACGGATCCCAGCTATGTGCCCTTCGAGATGACTGACAAACAGGGGCGGGTCATCGGCTTCGAAGCAGACCTGCTCGAAGAAATGGGCAAAGCCCTGGGGGTGACGCTGGAATGGGTTCCGGTGGCTTATACCGAACTGATCCCGGGCCTGCTGGCCGGCCGGTTCGACCTGATCGGCAGCGGCATGACCGTGACCCAGGAGCGCAACCTCAAACTCAACTTCAGTGATTCATTCATCATTGTCGGCCAGACCGTGCTGCTTCACCCGCGCCTGGCCGGCAAAGTCAGCAGCATTGAAGACTTGAACGAAGCCGGCTACCGGATTGCGGCGGCGGATGGCACCACGGGCGAAGTGGCGGCGCGGCGCTTGCTGGGGGCTGCACAGCTGCAGAGTGTTGCCACGGCGGAGGAAGGCGTACGCCAGGTGGTCAGCGGTGAGGTTGATGCGTTTATCCATGATGCGCCCTATAACCTGATCGCCCTGGCCAAGCCGCAAAACCGCAAACTGCTGGCCCTGGAGCAACCCTTCACCTACGAGCCCCTGGCGTTTGGGCTGAAGAAGGGCGACTACGACAGCCTGAACTGGATCAATCACTTCCTTAATCAGATTGCCCAGGACGGTACCTACGATCGGCTGCATGACAAGTGGTTCCGGGACACGGACTGGCTGTCGGAGATCGAATGACGGTCACAACTGCTTACATACTCACATGGGAGGCGCCCAGTAGGGCAAGCCCTCTAACTGCGCTTTCTCCGGGTTTTTGTAGGGTTTTTCTGTCATATCAGCCAACAAATCCCGGCTAGACCTTTGTGCCAGTGGGCGAGTGGGTTAGCATCGCTCCCCGAAGAAATAGTGCAGCCCTGCTGGGGCTCGCATCAAAATAAAATGAGTCAGGGGACTTGGTGATGAAAAAGTATCTTTCGATGCTGATGCTCGGCGTGACGGCCCTGCTGGCGGTCAATACGGCCCAGGCCGGGGCGATTGACGAAGCGGTCAAGCGCGGCACCTTGAAAGTCGGCATGGATCCGACCTACATGCCGTTCGAGATGACCAACAAACGCGGCGAAATCATTGGTTTTGAAGTCGACCTGCTCAAGGCAATGGCCAAGTCCATGGGGGTCAAGCTGGAACTGGTCTCCACCGGTTACGACGGGATCATCCCGGCGTTCCTGACCGGCAAGTTCGACATGATCGGCAGCGGCATGACCCTGACCCAGGAGCGCAACCTGCGCCTGAACTTCAGCGAACCGTTCATCGTGGTGGGCCAGACCCTGCTGATCCGCAAGGAACTGGAAGGCACTATCAAGTCCTACAAAGACCTGAACGACGAGAAGTACCGTCTGACCTCCAAGCTCGGCACCACCGGCGAGATGGTGGCCAAGAAGCTGATCTCCAAGGCCAAGTACCACGGCTACGACAACGAGCAGGAAGGTGTGCTTGACGTGGTCAACGGCAAGGCCGATGCCTTTGTCTACGACGCGCCGTACAACGTGGTGGCCGAGAAAAAAGTCGGCAACGGCAAGTTGGTATACCTCGAAGAACCCTTCACCTATGAGCCTCTGGCATTCGGCTTGAAGAAGGGCGACTACGACAGCATCAACTTCATCAACAACTTCCTGCACCAGATCAAGCACGACGGCACCTACGATCGCATCCATGACAAGTGGTTCAAGAGCTCCGAGTGGCTCAAGGACATGGAATAAGCTAGCAACCGCGTCGCGCCCATCGCGGGCAAGCCCGCCCCCACAGTTGGAGTGCATTCCAAGGTGGGAGCGGGCTTGCCCGCGATGGCGGCCTGACAGCCGATACACCTCCCGGAACTCGCAATGAAACAGAAAAAAGCCCAATGGCCCTGGCACCTGCTGACCGTGCTGGTGCTGGTCGGCATGGCCGGCGCGTTGTACTACGCCACCTCGCTGATGTCCTACGAATGGCGCTGGAACCGTGTGCCGCAATACTTTGCCTACCAGGCCGAAGAGTCCAAGCGCGCGGCGGATATTTCCACGGTGGTCGAGTTGGTGCGCAAGGGCGACGTGGCTGAAGTCACCCTGCGTAACGACGCAGGTGCCGAGCAGCACCTGACGGTGGCCGAAAACAGCCTGCAAGTAGCCCGTGGCGACGATGTGGCCGAAGGCGATGTGATCGGTGTGACCCGGCATTGGGCGTTGGGCCCGTTGATGTGGGGCTTGTGGACCACCCTGTGGCTGTCCTTGGTTTCGGGGGTATTGGGCCTGTTCATCGGCCTGGCGACCGGTTTGTGTCGGTTGTCGAATAACCCGACCTTGCGCGATCTGTCGACGATCTACGTCGAAGTGGTGCGAGGCACGCCGCTATTGGTACAGATCTTCATTTTCTACTTCTTTATCGGCACGGTGCTGAACCTGTCGCGTGAGTTCGCCGGTATCGCCGCGCTGTCGCTGTTTACCGGCGCCTACGTGGCGGAAATCGTGCGCGCGGGCGTGCAGTCGATTGCCCGTGGCCAGGGCGAAGCGGCCCGTTCCCTGGGGCTGAGTGCCAGCCAGTCGATGCGCCACGTGGTATTGCCGCAAGCCTTCAAGCGCGTGCTGCCGCCGTTGGCCGGGCAATTTATCAGCCTGGTCAAGGACACCTCGCTGGTGTCGGTGATCGCTATCACCGAGCTGCTCAAAAGCGGCCGCGAAGTCATCACCACCTCGTTTTCGCCGTTTGAAATCCTGTTCTGTGTCGCAGGCCTGTACCTGCTGATCAACCTGCCGCTGTCGAAAATGGCCAGCCGGCTTGAGCGGAGGCTCGCCCAAAGTGATTGAAGTCCGCGATCTGGTAAAAGTCTTCGACACCCGTGGGCACGTGGTGCGCGCGGTGGATCACGTCACCACCCAGGTGGCCAAGGGCGAAGTGCTGGTGGTGATCGGTCCATCCGGTTCCGGCAAATCGACGTTCCTGCGCTGCCTCAACGGCCTGGAGGAGTTCGACTCGGGCTCGGTGAGCATCGACGGCCTGCAACTGGCCGACCCCAAGACCGATGTGAACGCCTATCGCCGGGAAGTCGGCATGGTGTTCCAGCACTTCAACCTGTTCCCGCACATGACCGTGCTGGAAAACCTGTGCCTGGCGCAGAAAGTCGTGCGCAAGCGCGGCAAGCAAGAGCGCGAGGCCAAGGCCCTGGCCTTGTTGGAAAAGGTCGGCATTGCGCAGAAAGCCAACGAGTTTCCTTCACGGCTCTCCGGCGGCCAGCAACAGCGTGTGGCGATTGCCCGGGCGTTGGCCATGGAGCCCAAGGTCATGCTGTTTGACGAGCCCACCTCGGCGCTGGACCCGGAAATGGTCGGCGAAGTGCTGGACGTCATGAAGACCCTGGCCCTGGAAGGCATGACCATGGTCTGCGTGACCCACGAAATGGGCTTTGCCCGGGAAGTGGCGGACCGTGTGCTGTTTTTTGATCACGGCAAACTGTTGGAAGATGCTGCGCCCGCGCAGTTCTTCGATGCGCCGAAGGACCCACGGGCACAAGCGTTCTTGCGCCAGGTTCTGTAAAGGCCAGGGGCATGCTCATACCTTGAACTTGCCCACGTACTGCTGAAGGTCCGTGCCCAGGCGTGCCAATTCGATACTCGCCGCCGCTGTCTGTTCACTGGCAGCGGCGGTTTGCTCCGACACATCCCGGACTTTCAACACGCTGCGGTTAATCTCCTCGGCCACCGCACTTTGCTGTTCGGCAGCGGCGGCGATCTGTGGATTCATTTCCTGGATGACCAGCACGGTGCGCGCGATTTCCGTCAGGGCGTCGCCGGCGTTGCGGGTCAGGCCGACGCTGCGGTCGGTCAAGGTGCGGCTGTTGTCCATGATATCGGCGACCTGTTGCGTGCCGCTGTGCAATCCGCCAATCAGCTCTTCGATTTCCTCAGCGGACTGCTGGGTACGCTGGGCGAGGCTGCGTACTTCGTCGGCCACCACCGCAAACCCTTGGCCGGCCTCACCGGCACGTGCGGCCTCGATTGCCGCATTGAGCGCCAGCAGGTTGGTCTGCTGGGACACCGACTTGATCACCTCCAGCACACTGCCGATCTTCTGACTTTCCCGCTGCAGGCCCAGCATGGCCTGGCTTGAGCGTGCCATTTCGTGGGCGAGGTGTTCTATGTGTGCCACCGCATCGGCCACCACCTGGTCGCCCAGTTCGGTCTGCTGATTGGCCTGGGTGGCGGCGATCGAGGCCTGTTCGGCGTGCCGGGCGACCTCCTGGGCAGTGGCGAGCATCTGGTTCATGGCGGTCGCCACCTGCTCGGTTTCGTCGCGCTGATTGCTGACGCCGGCCCGGGTTTGCTCGGTAACGGCCGAAAGCTCCTCGGCGGCGCTGGCGATTTGCCGGGCATTGTCGCTGATGCTGCCAATCAGCCCCCGCAGGTTCAGGGTCATTCGCGCCATGCTGCATTGCAACTGGCCCAGTTCATCACGGCGCTGGGTCTGCACATCGTGGCTCAAGTCGCCCTCGGCAATGCGATTGGCCACTGTGAGCGCCCTGCGCAATGGTTTGACGATCTGCCCGGAGATTATCCAGGCGGCGAGGGCGCCGAACAGCAGGGCCGCCCCGGTAATGGCCAGGGTCTGGGTGCGGGCTTGTTCGGCTTCCCGGTCACGGCGCTGAGTCTGGTCCTGAGTAAGCAGGTCGCTTTGTGCCAGTAGCTGGTCCAACTGCTGCTCGAGCTGGTTTTGCGCGGTTTCGGTCGTCAGTTGGGTGTCCCGCAGGCGTGTCAGGTGCGTGCGAATGCCTAGTACGGCATTTTTCAATGCGCTGCTGTCCACGGGCAGCCTCTCCACGGCCGCCTGGGCGAGTTCGAGGCTGCGTTCTGCGTCGCTGACCTCCTGGGTATAGACATCCAGGCTGCTGGCGGCCCAGGCCGGGCTCAGGGCGCGGTCTTCGGCCTGTTCGATGGCCAGGCGCAGGCTTTCGATGGCATCGAGGGCTTTTTCGTCTTCCTGGTCCGGCAGGTCGCTGGCCAATTGCGCGAGGACGTCACTGGTGCGCACCGAGCTCTGTTTGAGCTGCTCACGGGCGGTTTCCCGTTGTTTGACCCGCGCGGGGACATCCTTGAGCGTCGTTTTGAAATGCTCGGAGAGGTTCCCCATGCTTTGCAAATACTGCTGGGGTTTCGGCGCTTTCAGACGTTGTGCAAGCTCGGCCAGATATCCGTCGATCTTCTCCATGGACTGGCTCAGTTTGCCAAGGCTGGCCTCGTCGTCCAGGGTGCGGTAGACGATGCGGTCGGCCCTTAGCTCCTCGCCGGCGACCGCCAGTTGGGCGAGAACGGTCAGAGTCTGTGAGCGGTAGAGCGAGGCGGCGAGGGCCTGCCAGCCAGTCAGGGCAATCACAAGGCTCAGGGCCAACACCAAGGCAAAACCCAGGACCAGTTTGAGGGTGACGCTGGCGTTACCCAGCAGTTGAGTCATTCGACGAAGCATGGCCAACCTCCGGCAAGTGCACAAAGGAAATCAACGTGCCGGGACGCCGAGGGGCGTGGACACAGTGAACCCATTGAACGCTAGTTCCCTTGGGCGCCAGGCGTACCGATCAGGGCCTGAAAAACATGTAGGAAATTTCACAAGTTGCATGCGGCGACCCGGACGGGTCGCCGCGAAGGGGAGGTGTCAGACCCGGAAGCGCCCGACCAACGCCTGCAGATGGGAACCCAGGCGCGCCAGTTCGGTACTGGAGGCGGCGGTTTCTTCGCTGGCCGCTGCGGTCTGTTCGGACACATCGCGTACATTCAGCACGCTGCGGTTGATCTCTTCGGCCACGGCGCTCTGTTGTTCGGCAGCAGTGGCGATTTGCTGGTTCATGGCCTGGATGGCCGAGACCGTGCGGGTGATGTTTTCCAGGGCATTGCCAGCCCGGCGTGTCAGCTCGACGCTGCTGTCGGTGAGGCTGCGGCTGCTGTCCATGATGGTCGCCACCTGTTGGGTGCCACTTTGCAGGCCGACGATCAGCTCTTCGATTTCCTCGGTGGACTTCTGGGTGCGTTGCGCCAGGCTGCGCACTTCATCGGCCACCACCGCGAAGCCACGGCCGGCTTCCCCGGCGCGTGCGGCTTCAATGGCCGCGTTAAGGGCCAGCAGGTTGGTTTGCTGGGCCACGGACTTGATCACGTCCAGTACGCTGCCGATCTTGTCGCTTTCGCGCTTGAGGTGGCCCATGGCCTCGGTGGAGTTTCCGACTTCGCCGGCCAGGCGCTCGATCTGGGCGATGGCTTCACCGACGACCCTGTCACCTTCGCGGGCCTGCTGGTCGGCGGCGACGGCGGCTTCCGAGGCTTCCTCGGCATTGCGCGCCACTTCCTGCACGGTGGCGGCCATTTCGTTCATCGCAGTGGCGACCTGGTCAGTCTCGATCTTCTGGTTGTTGACCCCGGCGCTGGTCTGCTCGGTAACGGCCGATAGCTGCTCGGCGGCGCTGGCGATTTGCGTCACGCCATCACTGATCCCGCCGATCAGATCGCGCAGGCCCATGGTCATGCTTTGCATGGCGCGTTGCAGTTGGCCCAGTTCGTCCTGGCGTTGCGAAACCAGGTCGTGGGTCAGGTCGCCGGCGGCGACGCGCTCGGCGACCTTGAGGGTCTGGCCCAGTGGGATCACGATCTGCCGGGTAATCGTCCAGGCCGCGACGATGCCACAGAACAGTGCCAGGGCTGCGGCCAGCATCAACAGGAACTTGGCCTGTGCGGCATCGTTGTCGCGGATCACGGTTTGTGAAGCAGTCAGTTTCTTGCTGCGATCAAACAGCAGGTCGCCTTGCTCAGCCATGGCCTTGAGCGCTGCGGTGCTGGCGACCTGGGAGTCGCGGAACTGGCTGACGGCGGCGAGATAGGCCTTGAGGGAGTTGCTGGCCTCTTGCAGGTTGGCGCCGTACTGCTCAGGCAGTTGGCTGCGCAGGCTGTCGGCGCTCTTCAGGGCATTGGCGATGGCCTCCAGTGCCGGCTGCTCAGCTTCGACCTTGGCGCTGTAGGTGTAGCCACGCACTTGGAAGCGCGCTTGCTGAATCAGCTTGCTCAGCTCGATCACGCTGTTGAACTGGGTGACGCTGTCACCTTGCAGCAAGACTTTTTCGATCTCCGCGATGCGTGCGACGGCGTTGTCGGCGGTAGCGCCGAGTTTGCTGCGGGCATCTTCGCGTTGGGCTCCGGCCTGGACCATGGCGCTGAAGGATTGCCGATACTTGGCAACCGCGGCCAGTTGCTCGTCGATCAAGGCGTCGTCTGCCGGTTGCTCGATCTGGCTGCGGGCGGTTTTCAGGCCGCTGTCGAGTTTCTCCATCAACTCATTGACCCGCTCCGGGCCTTGCTCGCCACGGCGCATTTCATAGTCCAGGCGCGCCTGGCGCAGGTCTTTGGTCAGCTCATTGAGGCTGGAAATAAAGCCCAGCTTATCGCCACGGCTGATCACGCCACTCAGGCCTGTCCAGCCGGTGAAGGTGATTAGAAGGGTGAGAAGCAATACCAGGCCAAACCCCACGCTCAGCTTACGATTGACGCTTACATTCCCCAGTTTTTCAGCTAACCAACGGTACATGCGGTGGACTCCCCTGAACAAGGCTTGGACTTATCCTGAGGATATCGGCATGCAAACGCGATTCTGTAGCGACACAAAGCCCTGTGGTAGCTGGCTTTGTGGTGTTTGGAGGGGCGGAATCAGAAGAGGCGAGCGAGCAGCGCGGTAACGGCAGTTTCCACACGCAGGATCCGCGCGCCCAGTTGCACCGGCTGCAAGCCGGCCTTGGCCAGCAAGTCCACTTCGTAGGGAATCCAGCCACCTTCGGGGCCGATGGCCAGGGTCACCGGCTGATCCAGCCCGCGTGGGCAGGACGGGTAGTCGCCGGGATGCCCGACCAGGCCGAGAGTGCCCTGGGCCAGGGCCGGCAGACGGTCTTCGACGAAGGGTTTGAAGCGCTTTTCGATGATGATCTCGGGCAACACGGTATCCCGCGCCTGTTCCAGGCCGAGGATCAGTTGTTCGCGTACGGCTTCTGGCTCCAGGAATGGGGTTTGCCAGAAGCTTTTCTCGACCCGATAACTGTTGACCAGGACCACCCGTGGCACCCCCATGGACGCCACGGTCTGCAAGACCCGACGCAGCATTTTCGGGCGGGGCAGGGCCAGCAGCAGGGTCAGTGGCAACTTGGCCGGTGGCGGCTGGTCGAGGCTGATTTGCAGCTCGGCTTCACCCGCCTCCAGGCGCAGTAGCTCGGCATTGCCCATCAGCCCGCCAATGCGTCCGACGCGCAGGCTGTCGCCAACCGCCGCACGATGCACCTCCTGCATATGCACCAGGCGCCGATCCCGCAGGATCACCCGGTCGGCCGCGATAAAGTCGGCCTCTTCCAGCAGCAACAGGTTCACGGTTGGGTCGCTGGCGGCTGGTCGTCATCGGCAGGTTGGTCATCCGGGTGTTCGCCACGCTTGCTCACCAGGCTGCCAAACAGGATGCCCACTTCAAACAGCATCCACATCGGCACGGCCAGCAAGGTCTGCGAGAAGATATCCGGTGGGGTCAGGATCATGCCGACCACGAAGCAGCCGATGATCACGTACGGGCGGATCTTGCGCAGGTATTTGACGTCGACCACGCCGATCCACACCAGCAACACCACCGCTACCGGGATCTCGAAGGCCACGCCAAAGGCGAAGAACAGCGTCATCACGAAGTCGAGGTAGCTGCTGATGTCGGTCATCATTTCCACGCCGGCCGGGGTGGCGGCGGCGAAGAATTTGAAGATCAGCGGGAACACCAGGAAGTAGGCGAACGCCATGCCGGTGTAGAACAGCATGATGCTCGACACCAGCAGTGGCACGGCAATACGCTTTTCATGCTTGTACAGGCCGGGCGCGATAAACCCCCAGATCTGGTGCAGGATCACCGGGATCGCCAGGAACAGCGACACCATCATCGTCAGCTTGAGCGGCGTGAGGAACGGCGAGGACACGTCGGTGGCGATCATCGTCGCGCCCACCGGCAGGTAATCGCGCAGCGGTGTCGAGACGAAGGTGTAGATCTGCTGGGTAAAGGCAAACAGCCCGGCAAAGATCACAAAGATCGCCGCCACACACCGCAGCAAGCGGGTGCGCAACTCGGTGAGGTGCGAGACCAGCGGCATATGCTGGTCGTTTTCCGGTTTATCAGCGCTCATGGGGCTCGCGGCGGCAATGTAGGGTCGTGGGGAGCGGGCGACGCGGCGGGCGTCGGCGCGGGCTCTGCTGGAGGAGCGGGCGTGGCGATCGGGGCCGTCTCGGCCACCGGCGCAATGCTCTGCTCGGCCACCGGTTCAACCGGTGTCGGCGCCTGTTGCTGGGGCGTGAGAATTTTGCGCGCCTCCTGCTCCAGGGACAGAATATGTTCGTTGTGCAGCTGCCGACGAATCTCATCGGCGCCGATTTCCCGTTCAACTTCCTGTTTGATGGCGTTGAAACTGCGTTTCAGGCGCCCGACCCACAGGCCGGCCGTGCGTGCGGCGCCGGGCAGGCGTTCAGGCCCCAGCACCAACAGGGCAACAAGGCCGACGAGCAGCAGTTCAGAGAAGCTGATACCAAACATTAGTCAGTGCTCACGAGTCTTTGCGGGACGGCTCTTCGACTTTCTCGGCCTGCACGTCGAAGGTACGGCGCTCGGTGATCGGCTGGGCTGCCTGGGGGTGTACAGGCTGCGCCGGCGGGACCGGGTTGGCGCCGGTATCGGCCGGTTTTTCGTCGTCGTTCATGGCCTTGCGAAAGCCCTTGATGGACTCGCCGACGTCGGTGCCCAGGTTCTTCAGTTTCTTGGTACCGAACACCAGGACGACTACCACGAGAATAACGATCCAGTGTTTCCAGTCAAAAATGCCCATGCTGCAATTCCTCAGTCAGAAAGTTATTCAGGCGGACGGGCGCGAGGCCTTTTCGGCGTGCCCGGACAAGCCGAAGCGACGGTCCAGTTCATCCAGCACGGCCTGTGGATGCTGCCCCAGTTGGGCGAGCATGACCAGGCTATGGAACCACAAGTCGGCAGTCTCATAGATGACATCGCTGCAATCGCCGCTGATCTCGGCATCCTTGGCGGCGATGATGGTCTCGACGGATTCCTCGCCGAGTTTTTCCAGAATCTTGTTCAGGCCCTTGTGGTACAGGCTGGCGACATAGGAGCTGTCGGCGTCCGCACCTTTGCGGTCCTCCAGCACCTGGGCCACACGGTTCAGGGTATCGCTCATGTTCAATGTCCTGCCGAGTAAATGGCGTGCGGGTCTTTGAGTACGGGCTCGACGGTTTTCCACGCGCCGTTCTCGAACACCCGGTAGAAGCAGCTGTGGCGGCCGGTATGACAGGCGATGTCGCCGATCTGCTCGACCATCAGCACGATCACGTCAGCGTCGCAGTCCAGGCGCATTTCGTGCAGTTTTTGCACATGCCCGGACTCTTCGCCCTTGCGCCATAGTTTGCCACGGGAACGTGACCAGTAGATGGCACGCTGCTCGGCGGCAGTCAGGCTCAGGGCCTCGCGGTTCATCCAGGCCATCATCAGGATGCGCCCGGTCTTGTGGTCCTGGGCAATGGCTGGCACCAGGCCGTCACTGTCCCATTTGATCTCGTCCAGCCAGTCTTTCATCTTCGACTCCGACAGCCGTGCGCGACCCGCCCCGGCAATGTGCAACAGTGTATAACCGGTCGACCTATCGACGCACGACCAGATAAAGGCCCACGGCGACCATGATCCCGGCCGGCCAATGGCCCAGCTCGTTCAACGGTCCACCGGCGGCAAGCACCGCGCCACCGCCCAGGTGCGCCGCGCCGAGCAGGCGCAGGAACCAGTCGTCCTTGCGCTGGTGCCACGGCGGCGCCGGGTCCTTGGCGTGGGGCTGGGACATGCGCTCCAGCAGGTCGCGGGTCATGTTGGCCAGGTGCGGCAGTTGCTCGACCTGGCTTTGCAGGTTGCCCAGCAGGGTTTTCGGGCTGACCCGCTCGCGCATCCAGCGTTCGAGGAACGGTTGCGCGGTGTTCCACAGGTCCAGGTCCGGGTACAGCTGGCGGCCCAGGCCTTCAATATTGAGCAAGGTCTTTTGCAGCAGCACCAACTGCGGCTGCACTTCCATATTGAAGCGCCGCGCAGTCTGGAACAGACGCATCAGCACCTGGCCGAATGAAATATCTTTTAACGGTTTTTCGAAGATCGGCTCGCACACGGTGCGGATCGCCGCTTCGAATTCATTGAGCTTGGTCTCGGCCGGCACCCAGCCCGAGTCGATGTGCAACTGCGCCACGCGCCGGTAATCACGCTTGAAGAAGGCAAACAGGTTGCGCGCCAGGTAGTCCTGGTCCTCGGGCGTGAGGCTGCCGACGATGCCGCAGTCGATCGCGATGTACTGCGGGCTCCACGGGTTCACCGTGCTGACGAAGATATTGCCGGGGTGCATGTCGGCGTGGAAGAAGCTGTCGCGGAACACCTGGGTGAAGAAGATTTCCACACCACGCTCGGCGAGCATCTTCATATCGGTACGCTGGTCGGCCAGGGTCGCCAGGTCGGTGACTTGCACGCCGTAGATGCGCTCCATCACCAGCACCTTTGGCCGGCACCAGTCCCAATAGACCTGCGGCACATACAGCATCGTCGAGCCTTCGAAGTTGCGCTTGAGCTGGCTGGCGTTGGCCGCTTCGCGTAACAGGTCGAGTTCGTCGTAGATGGTTTTTTCGTAGTCGGCGACCACGTCCACCGGGTGCAGCAGGCGTGCATCAGCAGAGAATCGCTCGGCGGCGCGGGCCAGAATGAACAGCCACGCCAGGTCCTGGCCGATGATCGGCTTGAGGCCGGGGCGGATCACCTTGACCACCACTTCTTCGCCGGTTTTCAGCTGTGCGGCGTGCACCTGGGCGACCGAGGCCGAGGCCAGGGGCTCGACGTCGAAACGGCTGAACACTTCGCTGATTTTCTTGCCCAGCTGTTCTTCGATCAGCTTCATCGACTGCTGGGAGTCGAACGGTGGCACGCGGTCCTGCAACAGCATCAGCTCGTCGGCGATGTCTTCGGGCAACAGGTCGCGGCGGGTCGACAGGATCTGCCCGAACTTGATGAAGATCGGCCCCAGGTCCTGCAGTGCCAGGCGCAGGCGCGCGCCACGGCTCAGGTCCAGGGTCTTGCGCGGGAACCAGCGCCACGGCAGTACATAGCGCACCGCCAGCAGGAACCACGGCAGCGGCAGGGCAAACAGCAGGTCATCGAGGCGATAGCGAATGACGACGCGTTGGATTCGGAACAAACGGCGGACGGCGAGCAGCTTCATGCGTTATCGCTTGGATCAAGGGAGCGGCTCAGGCGCTCGAAGCGCGCCTCAAGCCGTTCCAGGTCGAGTTTGGCCTGGTCGAGTTCACGAAAGCGCGCTTCCGCTTCCCGTTGTCCGACGAGGGTGCGCGATTCTTCGCTCAGGTATTCGGCGAGGTTCTGATTGAGGCTGGCGAAACCCTGCTGGTACCAGCGCGAACGGCTGCGCAGGTGCCCGCCGATCAACTGGGTGGCCACCGGGCCGAGCCAGCGCGACAGCTCGTATTCCCAGTCCAGATCGAGGTCTTGCAGTACCGCGGCGAGGTCCATCAGCACCGCGCTGTCGCCTTCAAGGGTCACATCGGGGCCGTGCAGGATTGCAGTCTTGTCGCGGCTCAAAGCCAGGCGCAGCAGGCTCGCCGCTGGCGCACGCAGGGTGCAGTCGGCATCGGCGGCCCAGTGCGCGGCGAGCATCAGGCCTTCATCGCTGGGCAGGATAAACAGCTGCAAGGCCGGGCTGCTGCAATCGACGGCAATGATCTTGCCGTGCAAGTGCGCCAGCCGCGCCAGGGCGGTGCTGTCCAGGCGCAGGACACGGTTGAGGCCGTGTTCGACGCTGGCGAGAAGGCCGGTGAACAACATCAGGGCTTGATGCCGCGATGCAGGGCAACGATGCCCGAGGTCATGTTGTGATAGGTCACGCGGTCGAAACCGGCCTCGACCATCATCGACTTCAGGGTTTCCTGGTTGGGGTGCATGCGGATCGACTCGGCCAGGTAGCGATAGCTCTCGGCGTCATTGGTGATCAGCTTGCCCATCAGCGGCATAAAGGCGAATGAGTAAGTGTCGTAGACCTTGGACATCAGCGCGTTGGTCGGCTTGGAGAACTCCAGCACCAGCAGGCGCCCGCCCGGCTTGAGCACCCGCAGCATCGAGCGCAGGGCGTCTTCCTTGTGGGTCACGTTGCGCAGACCGAAGGCAATGGTCACGCAGTCGAAATGGTTGTCGGGGAACGGCAGCTTTTCTGCGTCGGCCTGGACGAACTCGATATTGCCCGCCACGCCCTTGTCCAGCAGGCGGTCGCGGCCGACCTTGAGCATCGAGCCGTTGATGTCGGCCAATACCACCTGGCCGGTGGGGCCAACCAGCTTGGAGAACTTGGCTGCCAGGTCGCCGGTGCCGCCAGCGATATCCAGCACCCGGTTGCCGGTGCGCACGCCCGACAATTCGATGGTGAAGCGCTTCCACAGGCGGTGCATGCCGCCCGACAGCACGTCGTTCATCAGGTCGTACTTGGCGGCCACGGAGTGGAACACCTCAGCGACTTTTTCCGCTTTCTGGCTTTCCGGGACGTTCTTGAAGCCGAAGTGAGTGGTGGGTTCGGCATCGCTGCCTTTGCGCTGATCAGTCATATCGCTGTCACCAAAAGAGAATGGGGGCATTCTAATCCCCAAGGCATGCTTTGTCTTGGCAAGGCTGAAGGTAAGATGGGTGGCCACCGAGACCTTTTGCCGCATGGCGGGTGAGTAGGGTGCTCAATACGTCTTTATAACGAGGAGTCATTCAAATGGCCCGCATTCAGATTGAACGTGCCCACGCACTGGGTAAGGAAGCTGCCAGGGCGAAAGCCGAGAAGTTGGCGCATAAACTCAAGGAGCAATATGGCCTGGAGCCGTCTTGGTCTGGCGACACGTTGAACCTCAAGCGTTCCGGCGTCAAAGGCACACTGAAAGTGGCCGAGGATTCGTTACGGATCGACGTGGAACTGGGTCTGTTGATGTCGGCCATGAGTGGCACTATCAAGTCCGAAATCGAGAAGGCCCTGGATAAGGCCCTGGCCTGATCTGCGACCGCGCGCCGCATTGGGTGCCGGTCGATTGCGCCGTTCTTAGGGTGCCGATTCTAATTTTTCTCCCTACTTTGTACTCAGCCCTCAACTCCTGTGGGCAGTTCCTCCACCCTTTTATGCGTGAGGTGCACCATGGCCAAAGTTATTTTGAAGAAAAAAATCGACACCCAAATCAGCGCCCTGAGCGACGTTAAAATCTATGCTCGCAAGATCTGGTTGGCGGGTTTGGGGGCTTACGCGAAGGTCGGCAGCGAAGGCAGCGAGTACTTCAAGGAACTCGTTAAGACGGGTCAACATGTTGAAAGTAAAGGCAAAAAAGTTGTGAATGAACAACTTGATGCCGCCAACAGTCAGATTGATTACGTTAAGAGCAATGTCTCCAGCGTCAAAGGTCGCGTCGAAGTGCAACTGGATAAAGTCGAGAAGGCTTTTGACGAGCGTGTTGCAAGTGCCTTGAATCGAATCGGCATTGCGTCTAAACATGACGTGGAGACACTCTCTGCTAAGCTCGATGAGCTAACGGCATTGCTCGAACGTGTCGCGCGTAAACACTAAGGAGACATCGGATGGCTGTTAAAAAGACTACTCAGAAAGAAGGCAGCTCTTGGGTCGGGAAAGTTGAAGAATACTCCCGCAAGATCTGGCTGGCTGGTTTAGGCGTGTACTCGAAGATCGACAGTGACGGTAGCAAACTCTTCGAGACTTTGGTTAAAGACGGCGAGAAGGCCGAGAAGTTGACCAAGAGCACAGTGGGCAAGCAAGTCGATGCGGCCAAGGCGAGCGCGAGCTCTGCCAAGTCCCGTATCAGTGATGCAAAAAAACAGGTACTGGGTACTTGGGGCGAACTCGAAGGCGCACTCGACAAGCGCCTGAACAGTGCTATTTCGCGCCTGGGTGTGCCTAGCCGCAATGAAGTCAAGGCGCTGCACAGCAAGGTCGATACCCTGACCAAGCAAATCGAAAAGCTGACCGGCGCTAAAGTCGCTCCAGTCAAAGCGGCGGCCAAGCCTGCTGCCAAGCCGGCCGCGAAAACGGCTGCGGCCAAACCAGCAGCGAAAACCGTGGCCAAGCCATTGGCCAAGGCCGCAGCCAAACCTGCAGCCAAGCCAGCAGCTAAACCTGCGGCCAAGGCAGCAGCCAAGCCCGCGGCGAAAACGGCAGCAGCCAAACCAGCAGCCAAGAAGCCGGTAGCGGCCAAAGCTGCGGCAAAACCAGCGGCCAAGCCGGCAGCCAAACCTGCCGCCAAGCCAGTGGCCAAAACCGCTGCCGCCAAGCCGGCGACCAAGCCAGTTGCAGCCAAACCCGCTGCCAAACCGGCTGCCGCGAAACCGGCCGCGAAACCTGCTGCAAAGCCCTCGGCGAAGAAACCCGCCGTAGCCAAGAAGCCTGCAGCGCCCAAGCCAGCTGTCGCGGCCAAGCCTGCAACCCCGGCACCTGCGACCAACTCGGCCACTGCGCCGACGCCGGCCGCGGCGACCCCGACTGTAACGCCGGCAACCCCGACGCCATCCAGTCAGTCCTGATTTTCGGGGGACGTGTAAAAACGCCCGGCCTTAAAGGCCGGGCGTTTTTTTTGGCGGGTGGAACACCGACAGTGATACACGTCTAACGGTCGGGCTCGCCTGGGGCCTCGGATTCGCGGCAGGTTTGCATCAGCAGGTTGTTGAGTACCTTCAATGCCTGGGGCCGCCTCGGGGTTGATCGGTAGAGCAGAACAATCTCCCGCTGGTAGGCGTTCGTGTGGCTTGTTGGTGTTGCGTACACATCGTCGGTCTTCAACCCGGCCCATGCCGGCACCAGGGATACGCCCATGCCCTTGGCGACCATCAGGGATATCGCCTCCAAGGCATCCAGATTGCACAGCACATCTGGCTGTAATTGGTGGTCTTGAAGGTACTGCTGGGCGATCTGGCCGCCCCAGGCATTGGTGTCATAGCTGATCAGCGGGTGGGAGAGAATGGTCGAGGCAATTTCACCGGGTTCGACAGGCGCTTTTGTAAGAATCATCAATGACTCGCGCCGCAACACTTCCAGGGTCAGGGTTTTAGGCAATGCAAAGGGCGGTCGCACCATGATGCCAGCGTCCAACTCGCCGGCGACGACCTGTTCATAAAGGTTGCGCGAATCGCCCGGAGTGATCCGCAGGCGCAAGCGTGGTGCCGCGACCAGCAGTTGTTCCATGACCTGCGGCAGGATACCGGTCAATGCCGTGGACACGGCTCCCAGCCGCAGGTCGCCGGACAGCCCGCCCGCATCCAGTTCGTCGTGTAGTTGTGCACAGCCCTGAATCAGGGCGCGAATGCTCGGCAAGAGTACAAGGCACTGCTCGGAAGGACCGACAGAATGGGCCGCTCGGTTGAGCAATTCGCAGGAAAGAGAGCGTTCAAGCGCCTGGATACGCTGGCTGATCGCCGGGGCGGTAAGGTTTTCCCTGCGCGCCGCTGCGGCGATTGAGCCGGTCTCGATGACGGCAATCAAACTTTCGAGAAATCTGATATCCACAAGAATCCCTTTCGCTGAGAGATATGTAATACGTTTTTTATAATGATGCTACGTCGTTACTCTTTAATCGTCATTATAAAACTCGGGCATGTTACATACGGTCAATCTTTCGTGTTACCTATCATGTTACAGAGCTTGATGATGCCACCTATCGGTTTGGTTAGGTATTTGCACGAATTTGAAATTCCGCCCGTGGTTCGCTGCCCTGGCTGTCCACATCAGGTAGCGTGGGGCCTGGGGGCTCTTGAGAAGGAAAAGAAAGCGCCGGTGATCGCAGTGCTCAAGAGTGTGTTTGCGATCATATTCAAAGTTACCCATATCGTTATGCGCTATTCGTCGATCAGGGTTTTCGGTGATGGTTACTTCAAAGAGGCTGCCGGCGTAATACATTGGCGCCCGTGATAATTGCCAAGTGGGAAAGCAATAGCGGAAAGTTGCAACAGCAATAGATGACGAGGTAACTCCGTCAACCTTGGTTGCAGACTTGTAAGTCGCCGGCCTACGCGGGCTGTGTGTCGTCCAGGTAGCGTAGTGCAAAACGCTCGGTGGCCAACCGCGCCGGCATCAACAGGTGCGGTGCCACCAGCATCATCACTTGATACACCGCCACCCGCACCTCGGCCTCGCGGTCCAGGATCCGCTGGTAGTCCAGGGAGAACAGCAGGGTCATGGTGATCTGCTCCACCAACTGCCCCAGTGCCTGGGTCTCGCTGACCAACTGCCCTTGTGCCTTGAGCCGTGCCAGCAGTGAGGCCAGTGTGCGCTTGAGCGCGGTCAGCAGGTTACGAATCCCCTTGGCCAATTTGGGCAAGCGTCCGGCCAGGTTCGACAGGTCCTGGAACAGGAACCGATAGTGCGCCATGCGCTCGACGATCAGGTGCAGGAACAGCCAGTAATCCTCGGGCGCCAACTGCACATCCGGCGGCGGGTCGAGCAGCGGTGCCAACTCCCCCTGAAAGCGCTCGAACAGCCCCAGTACCAGGGGCTCCTTGCCATGGAAGTGGTAGTAGAGGTTGCCGGGGCTGATCCCCATTTCATTGGCCACCTCCATGGTTGAAACATTTGGCTCGCCCTTGTGGTTGAACAACTGCAGGGCACATTCAAGGATCCGGTCGCGGGTTTTCATCCAGTCTTCTTAATCTGATCGTTGAGCTCAGCGCACCCGCACATAGGTGCCCGGTGCTGCTTCCATCGGTGGGTAGTTCTGGTTGCCCAGGGCTGTCAGGGTTTCGCGCTGCACCCCGGAGCGTTGCTGGATCCACTCAAGCCACTGCGGCCACCAACTGCCCTCGATGTGGCTGGCGTCGTAGTACCAGGCGCGTGGATCGCTGCTCAGCTTGAGGTTCTCGACGAAGTTCGCCTTGGGGTTGCCCGGCGGGTTGAGGATGCTCTGGATATGCCCGCTGTTGGAAAGCACAAAACGTTTGTCGCCGCCCAGCAGCAAGGTTGAGCGGTAGACCGCGTCCCACGGGGTGATGTGATCGTTGATCCCGGCCACGCTGAAGCTGTCGACGGTGACCTTCTGCAGGTCGATGGGCGTGCCGCAGACTTCCAGGCCACCGGGATGGCTCAAGGGGTTGTGCTTGAAGAAATCCAGCAGATCGCCATGCAAGGCCGCCGGCAAGCGGGTGTTGTCGTTGTTCCAGTACAGGATGTCGAACGCCGGCGGCTCCTTGCCCAGCAGGTAATTGTTGATCCAGTAGTTCCAGATCAGGTCATTGGGGCGCATCCAGGCAAAGACCTTGGCCATGTCCCGGCCATCCAGCACCCCTTCCTGGTAGGAACGGCGCTTGGCCGCTTCCAGGGTCTGTTCGTCGGCAAACAGCGTGGCGGGGCTGTCGATCTGGCTGTCCAGCAGGCTTACCAGGTAAGTGGCACTGGCGACCCGCCGTTGTTGGCGCTTGGCCTGCAGGTGCCCCTGCAGGGCGGCGATGGTCAGGCCGCCGGCGCAGGCACCCATCAGGTTCACTTCGCGGGCGCCGCTGATCGCCCGGCAGATATTCAATGCTTCCTCCAGCGCCGCCACATAGGTCGACAGGCCCCACTCGCGATGGCGCACGTCCGGGTTGCGCCAACTGACCATAAACACTTGCAGGCCGTTTTTCAGGGCGTACTGCACGAAGCTGTTGGCCGGGCTTAAATCGAAAATGTAGTACTTGTTGATTTGCGGCGGCACCACCAGCAGTGGCTTGGCGTACTGTTTTTCGCTCATGGGCTTGTACTGGATCAGCTCCAGCAGCTCATTGCGAAACACCACCGAACCGGGCGTGGTCGCTACCGTCTTGCCCACCTCGAACGCCTGCTTGGTGACCTGGCGTGGCAGGCCATTGTTGTGCAGCAGGTCATCGAACAGGTTGCTTACGCCGCGCACCACGCTGTGGCCGCCGGAATTGAGCAGCTCTTTGATCGCCAGCGGGTTGAGCAGGGTGTTGGACGGTGACACTGCATCGTTGAGCAACGAGAAGGCAAAGTGCGCCCGTGCGCGGTCGTCGTCGCTCAGGCTGCTGTCGTCGATCCAGTGCCGGGTTTGTTTCTGCCAGCTCAAATACGCTTGCAGGCTGCGCCGGTACAGGGGGTTGAGGGCCCAGGTAGGGTCGGCGAAGCGACTGTCGTGGGGGTTGGGTTCATGCACGGTCTCACCCAGCAGCACCCGGCCCAGTTGCCCACCCAATGCCAACGCATGCCGGGCGCTGTGCAACGGGTTGCGCAACCCGTGGGCGGCGACAGTGCGCAGGGTTGATAGCAGATCCCGGCCACGCAAGCCGGTGATTGCACTTTGTGCATTGATGAACGCGGCGGGTGTAGGCGCCGGGACGTTTACGGGTCTGTCACGCATGGGTCAACACTCCTTCGTCAATTCGCCAACAAGCACGCCAATTCAGAACCATAGTCGGTTCTGGCCAAGTTGCGCGTAGGGGTCGTCCTGACCCGATACCGCTCAGGTGTGGCTATGGGGCGCCGGCTGCGGATGGATCACCGCGCGCAAGCGCTCCTCCTGGAGAAACTTCATGATGATCGGTGCCACCGCTTCGGCCCGGGTAATCAGGAACAGATGGCCGTCGTCGATGATGTGTAACTGCGCATTGGGGATGCGCCAGGCCAGCATGCGCATATTGACCAAGGGGATCAGCGGGTCGTCGTCGCCGGCCAGCACCAGGGTCGGCTGCTTGATCTTGTGCAGCCAGTGAATGCTGGTCCAGCCCAGGCCCGCAAACAGCTGCCAGTAGTAGCCCAGCTTGCCGGCCGAGCGCACTTTGCTTGCGTGTTCGGCGGCCAGTTTTGAATCCCGGCGGAACGAGCCGCCGTAAATCATCGGCGCGATGCGCACCACATGGGACGGTTGGATATAGCGCCGCGGGCTGGCCATCAGCCATAACACCTTCGGTTTGCCGGGCACCATAAAGGCACCGGCGGCGGTGGCGGCCAGGATCAGCTTCTTGCAGCGCTCCGGGTAGTCGTAGGCAAATTGCTGTGCCAGGGCGCCGCCCCAGGAAACCCCGACGGCATTGACCTGGCCGTAGTCCAGGTAGTCGAGCATGCGCGCGGTGAGTTTGGCCAGGCCGGGAAAGCGATAGGGGCGACTGGGTGTCGATGACCCGCCCACTCCGGGTACATCAAAGGCAATCACTTCCAGGTCCGGGTCCAGGGCCTGGACGAACGGAAACACCAGCTCAAGGTTGGCGCCGATGCCGTTGAAAATCAGCAGTGGCGTCAAGTGAGACTTGCCCGGTCGTACCGCCGTGCGGATGGTCTGGCCATCCAGGTCGATGGTACGGAAGATGAACGGTTGCGGCATGCTCAAGCCCTGTGAAGTGTTACTGCGGTCAATGTGGGAGCTGGCTTGCCTGCGATAGCGGCGGGTCAGTCAGTACATGTGTTGGCTGACCCACCGTTATCGCAGGCAAGCCAGCTCCCACATTTGATCTCATTGCAATCACACAAAAGTGTGGCCTTAGCGCTCGTGAACGTATGTCCCTGGTGCAGCCTCCGCCGCCGCGTAGGCTTTATTGCCTAGGTTCGCAGGCGACTTCTTCAATTTGCCCGAACGCTCCCCTAGCCAGCCCTGCCAGTGCAGCCACCACGAGTCGGTATGCTTGGTGGCGTTTTCCTGCCAGTCCAATGCCTTCTCGCCCATGCTCTCGCTGGTCTGGTAACGCGCCTTGGGGTTGCCGGGGGGGTTGAGGATGCTCTGGATATGCCCGCTGCTGGACAGCACGAACTCGACCTTGCCGCCAAACAGTTGCGCCGACTTGTAGCAGGACTGCCACGGCGTGATGTGGTCGTTGGTGCCCGCCAGCGAGTAGATGTCGGCCGTCACCTGCTTGAGGTCAATCGGGGTGCCGCACACTTCCAGGGCATTGGCCCGTATCAGCGGGTTGTTCTTGAACAGTTCGATCAGGTCGCCGTGGAAGGCCGCCGGCAAGCGCGTGGTGTCGTTGTTCCAGAACAGGATGTCGAACACCGGTGGCTCATTGCCCAACAGGTAGTTGTTGACCCAGTAGTTCCAGATCAGGTCATTGGGGCGCATCCAGGCGAACACCTTGGCCATGTCCCGGCCTTCCAGCACGCCGGCCTGGTAGGAGTGGCGCTTGGCCGCCTCCAGGGTCTGCTCATCGACGAACAGGGCTACCTGGGTGTCGAGGGTGGTGTCCAGCACACTGACCAGCAAGGTCAGGGCGTTGACCTTCTTCTCGCCCAGCGCCGCATAGTGGCCCAGCAGCGCGGTGCAGGTGATGCCGCCCGAGCAGGCGCCGAGCATGTTGATGTCTTTGCTGCCGGTAATCGCCGTGACCACGTCGACCGCCTCTTTCAGCGCTTCGATATAGGTCGACAGGCCCCATTCGCGCTGGGCCTTGGTGGGGTTGCGCCAACTGACGATAAAGGTCTGCTGGTTATTGCGCAGGCAGAAACGCGCCAGGCTCTTGTCCGGGCTCAGGTCGAACACATAAAACTTGTTGATCTGCGGCGGCACCACCAGCAGTGGGCGCTCGTACACCTGCTCGGTGATCGGCTTGTACTGGATCAGCTCCAGCACGTCATTGCGAAACACTACCGCGCCTTCGCTGGTGCCCAGGCTCTTGCCCACTTCAAAGGCGCCCATATTCACCTGGCTCGGCATGCCGCCGTTATGCACCAGGTCCTTGGCCAGGTGCGAGAGGCCATCGAGCAGGCTCTTGCCGCCGGTTTCAAAGAAGCGTTTGACCGCTGCCGGGTTGGCGGCGCTGTTGGTGGGGGCCATGGCTTCGGTCATGAGATTGATGACGAAGTGCCCACGGCTGATGTCCTGCTCCGACAGGTTGCTGTCGCCGATCCAGTCGTGTAGTTCCTTGCGCCACGCCAGGTAGGTTTGCAGGTAGCGCTTATAGAGCGGGTTCTGGCTCCAGGCCGGGTCGTTGAAACGACGGTCATCGCTTTCAGGGGCAAGCTCGGACTTGCCGAACACCACGTTTTTCAATTCGACGCCAAAGTGGGCGACGTGCTTGACGCTGTGCAGGGGTTGCTTGATGGCCTGGGTCAGCACCATGCGCGCAGAAGCCAGTAAATCCTTTTTCCGTAATGCGATGATCGGGTTCAGCCCCAGGGTGTTTTCCGAGGCCTGGCGTTTCAAGTCATCGTTATTCTTGTTACTCATCCACGACGCTCCATTGTCCGAAAGACGAGTACCGGGTACCGCTGTGCACCCAATTATCGAGGCACAACACAAGCCTGGTACTGCTGCTCGGGTGACCGTTGATACCGCATCGTAAAATGCAGGGAACTTGCCAACTCCATTGGTTACCCGAGTTTTATTTAATGCGCAAGCGGACCAATCTTTGGTCACACCACAGGGCATTCAAGCAGATGAAATTAGAAAATGCCCACTAATGAGCAAGAGGCTTGATTTAGAGCATCAGCTTGACGACGGACTGGCTCGGGTCGCGGGTTTTTCCGGCCGCCTTGAGCTCGGCAAGATAATCGGCCCACAGCGCGTCCTGACGTACGGCGAGTTGGTAGAGGTAGTCCCAGGTGAACAGTCCGCTGTCATGACCGTCGTCGAAGGTCAATTTCAGTGCGTACTGCCCGGCAGGTTCGATCTTGGTCAGGCCGACATTCAGCTTGCCGAATTGCAGGATCGGTTTGCCGTGGCCCTGGACCTCGGCGGAAGGCGAGTGCACCCGCAGCAGTTCGGCGCTCAGGTGATAGACCTCGTCGGGACCGTAGGTCAGCGAGAGGGTCTTGGAGGCTTTGTGCAGATTGATGGCGGTGGGCATTTTAGACATTGGGGGAACCGCTCGTGGATGATCCTGAAGGAACCGGCTTTAAAATGTGGGAGCGGGCTTGCTCGCGAATGCGGTGGGTCAGTCACAGTTGCATAAACTGACCCACCGCATTCGCGAGCAAGCCCGCTCCCACATTAAAGCAGAGCGGTTCCTGCGTAAGCCTTACAGGATATAACGAGACAGGTCTTCGTTCTGCGCCAACTCGCCCAGGTGGCTGTTGACGTAGTCGGCGTCGATCCTGATCGCCACGCCATTCTGCGCGCCCGCCATGTCGCCGGCGCTGAAGGATACTTCCTCCAGCAGGCGCTCAAGCAGGGTGTGCAGGCGACGGGCACCGATATTCTCGGTCTTCTCGTTGACCTGCCAGGCAATTTCCGCCAAACGCTTGATACCGTCTGGCAGGAACTCGATCCCCAGGCCTTCGGTTTTCAGCAGCTCGCGGTATTGCTCGGTCAGCGAAGCGTGTGGCTCGCTGAGGATGCGTTCGAAGTCGCCCGGGGTCAGCGCCTTGAGTTCCACGCGAATCGGCAGGCGGCCTTGCAGCTCCGGCACCAGGTCGCTTGGCTTGCTCAGGTGGAACGCGCCGGATGCGATAAACAGGATATGGTCAGTCTTGACCATGCCCAGCTTGGTATTCACCGTGCAGCCTTCGATCAGCGGCAGCAGGTCGCGCTGTACGCCTTCGCGGGAGACATCAACGCCGCCGGAATTGCCGCGCTTGGCCACCTTGTCGATCTCGTCGATAAACACGATGCCGTGCTGCTCGACGGCTTCCAGGGCCTTGGCCTTGAGTTCTTCCTCGTTGACCAGGCGCCCGGCTTCTTCGTCACGCACCAGCTTGAGCGCGTCCTTGACCTTGAGCTTGCGGCTTTTCTTCTTGCCCTTGCCCATGTTGGCGAACAGGTTCTGCAACTGGCTGGTCATTTCTTCCATGCCAGGCGGCGCCGAGATATCGACGCCAGCGCTTTCGGCGACTTCGATCTCGATTTCCTTGTCGTCCAACTGGCCTTCACGCAGGCGCTTGCGGAACAGCTGGCGCGTGTTGGAATCGGAGGCAGGAGCGGCGTCTTCATTGAAGCCCGCGCGTGCCGGTGGCAGCAGGGCGTCGAGGATGCGCTCTTCGGCAGCGTCTTCGGCGCGATGGCTGACCTTGGTCATTTCCTGTTCGCGCAACAACTTCAGGGCGGCGTCGGCCAGATCACGGATGATCGACTCGACGTCACGGCCCACGTAGCCGACTTCGGTGAACTTGGTGGCTTCGACCTTGATGAACGGTGCGTTGGCCAGCTTGGCCAGGCGCCGGGCGATTTCGGTCTTGCCGACACCGGTCGGGCCGATCATCAGGATGTTCTTGGGGGTTACTTCAACGCGCAATTCTTCGGGCAGTTGCATCCGGCGCCAGCGGTTACGCAGGGCGATGGCAACGGCGCGCTTGGCATCGTCCTGGCCGATGATATGGCGATTGAGTTCATGGACGATTTCGCGGGGAGTCATGGACATAGTGGTGTGTGGTCCTCAAGCAGGAAAAAGCCGACGGCTTATTCCGCGAGGTCCTGCTCCTCAATGGTCAGGTTGTGGTTGGTGAACACGCAGATATCGCCGGCGATACCCAAGGCGGTCTCGACGATTTCCCGGGCCGACAGGTCGGTTTTTTTCAGCAAGGCACTGGCTGCGGCCTGGGCATAGCCCCCACCGGAACCCATGGCGATCAGGCCGTTTTCGGGCTCAACCACGTCACCGTTGCCGGTGATGATCAGGGACGCGTCTTTGTTGGCGACGGCGAGCATGGCTTCGAGGCGGCTGAGGGAGCGGTCGGTGCGCCACTCCTTGGCCAGTTCGACGGCGGCACGCACCAGATGGCCCTGGTGTTTTTCCAGTTGGCCTTCAAAACGCTCGAACAGGGTAAAGGCGTCAGCGGTGGCCCCTGCAAAACCGGCAAGGACCTGGCCGTGGTACAGGCGACGCACTTTTTTCGCGTTGCCTTTCATCACGGTATTGCCAAGGGAAACCTGGCCGTCGCCGCCCATGACGACTTTGCCGTGGCGACGAACTGAAACGATGGTGGTCAAGGGGAGAGTCTCCACGCTGCGGGGCGAAAATGCCCTGATGGAACTCATATGGGGGTGGCGGGGGAGATTTCAACCGTAGGAAGGGTGCGCGGACGAGTGGTGTCTAGCGCACTGGCACAGGCTCGAGAGCCCTATAAAACCAATGTGGGAACTGGCTTGCCTGCGATAGCGGTGCACTCGTCACTGAAAATATTGACTGATGCACCGTCATCGCCGGCAAGCCAGCTCCCACAGTTGATCCGTGTTGGCTGTGGCTCAGCGGCTCTGGCGTTGTTGTAACAACAGGTTGCTAAAGCCCGCGCCCGCCAGTTGTTTCTGCGCCACGGTCAGCTGTTCACGGTTGCTGAACGGCCCCACCAGCACGCGATACCAGGTCGCTTCCTTCACCGTTCCGGATTCCACCGTTACCGTCTGCCCCAGCAGGATAATCTGCGCCCGCACCCGGTCCGCATCCGCCTGCTTGGGGAACGAGCCCGCTTGCAGGAAGAACTTGGTCACCGGCGCCGCCTTGGTGGTGGCGACCGGTGGTGCCGGTGGCGGGGTAATCCCGGCCAGTGCGGCCTGGGCCCGTGCGGTGTCGATCTTCGCCGCTTCTGCCGGGGTCACCGGGGTGGTCGGTACTTGCGGGGTCGGCAGGGTTTTCTCCGGCACGGCGTCTTGCGGAACGATCACTTCCGATTCCGGCAGCAACGTGTAGAAGTCGTACTTCGGCTTCACCGGCGCGGTCGGGCTCGGCGGTGTCTTGTTCGCTTCGGCGATCTTGCTGGCCTTCTGCTGCTCCTGCTTGACCCGCTTCACGTCTTCGCCCTGGCCCGGCTCCAGCTTCATCAGGAACACGATAAACGCACCGACCGACAGGCCGATGGCCAGCCACATCCAGCCCGGGATCGGTTGTTTTGCCGGTGCCTGGTAGCGGCTGGCGCCGCGCTTGGGTGCAGGTTTTTTCTTGGCTGCCAACTTACATACGCTCCAGAGTTTCCAGGCCCAACAGTTCCAGGCCTTGCTTGAGGGTCCGTCCAGCCAGTGCGGCGAGGCGCAGGCGGCTTTGCTTTTGCGTTTCGTCGTCGGCGCTCAGGATCGGGCAGTTCTCGTAGAAGCTGGAGAACAACCCGGCGACTTCATACAGGTAGGTGCACAGAATGTGTGGCGTACCTTTCTCGCCCACGCTGTTGAGCACTTCGCCGAACTGCGCCAGTTTGGCCGCCAGTTCCTGCTCGTGGGGCGCGTCCAGCACGATCTGCCCTTCGACTTCGCTGAAATCCTTGCCCAGCTTGCGGAACACGCCCGCCACACGGGTGTAGGCATACAGCAGGTACGGCGCGGTGTTGCCTTCAAAGTTGAGCATCAGCTCGAAGTTGAAGCTGTAGTCGCTGGTGCGGTGCTTGGACAGGTCGGCGTATTTCACCGCGCCAATACCCACTACCTTGGCGATATTGCGCAGGTCGGCTTCGGCCAGTTCCGGGTTCTTTTCCTTCACCAGGTTGTAGGCACGCTCCTGGGCTTCGTTCAGCAGGTCGATCAGCTTCACGGTGCCGCCGTCGCGGGTCTTGAACGGGCGGCCGTCGGCGCCGTTCATGGTGCCGAAGCCCATGTGCTCCATGTGCATCGGGTGGGTGACGAAACCGGCGCGGCGCGCCACTTCGAACACTTGCTGGAAGTGCAGGGACTGGCGCTGGTCGACGAAGTATAGCGCGCGATCGGCTTTCAGCACGCCGCTGCGGTAGCGCACGGCCGCCAGGTCGGTGGTGGCGTACAGATAGCCGCCGTCGGCCTTGACGATGATCACTGGCAGCGGCTCGCCGTCGGCGGTCTTGAATTCTTCGAGGAACACGCACTGGGCGCCGTTGCTCTCAACCAGCAGACCCTTGGCCTTGAGGTCGTTGACCACGTTGATCAGGTCGTCGTTGTAGGCACTTTCGCCCATCACGTCGGCCATGGTCAGTTTGACGTTCAGCAGTTCGTAGATTTTCTGGCAGTGGGACAGGGAAATATCGCGGAAACGTGCCCACAGCTCCAGGCACTCCGGGTCGCCTGCCTGCAGCTTGACCACCAGGCCACGGGCGCGGTTGGCGAACTCTTCGGATTCGTCAAAGCGCTTTTTGGCGGCGCGGTAGAAGTTTTCCAGGTCCGACAGCTCGTTGCTGGTGATGGGGTTTTCTTGCAGGTATGCCATCAGCATGCCGAACTGGGTACCCCAGTCGCCTACGTGGTTCTGGCGGATCACGGTGTCGCCGAGAAACTCCAGGACCCGCGCCACGCCGTCGCCAATGATGGTCGAGCGCAGGTGGCCGACGTGCATCTCTTTGGCCAGGTTGGGGGCCGACAGGTCGATGGCCACGCGCTGCAGCGGGCCGGCCTTGCGCACGCCGATCTTGGCGTCGGCCAGGGCTGCGTCCAGGCGCGAAGCCAGGGCCTGGGTGTTCTGGAAAATATTGATAAAACCGGGGCCGGCGATTTCGGCCTTGCTGACCTGCGGATCAGATGGCAGTGCGGCAATGATTTTTTCCGCGAGGTCGCGCGGTTTCATGCCCGCGGGCTTGGCCAGCATCATCGCGATGTTGCTGGCGAAGTCGCCGTGGGTCTTGTCTCGAGAGTTTTCCACCTGGATCGCCGGCGTCAGGCCTTCAGGCAACACACCTTCGTTGACGAGTTGGGTGAGGGCTTGTTGGATCAACTGGCGAATTGTGTCTTTCATGGTGTTCTCTTTCGACCGCATGCGGCGGCGCGCGATGCGCAGGTGGAAAAACTGGACATTATCCGGTGCGAGGGCGGGCTTGCCAACCATCAAGGTCGGTTACTGGACCTGCGGGCCTCATCGCGGGCAAGCCCACCGTTCAAAATGTAGGCTGGCTTGCCGGCGATAGCGATTTACCTATCAGTACAAATCCACCGGATCGACATCCAACGACCATCGCACCTGTCGCCCGCTGGGCATTTGCTCCAGAGCAAGCAACCAGCTACTTAATAGCCGATGCAGCGGCGCGCGGGCGGTGGCTTGCAACAGGAGCTGTGCGCGATAACGCCCGGCGCGGCGCTCCATCGGTGCAGGCACAGGGCCCAGCAACTCGATGCCGCTCAGACCCAGCTCGCCGAGCAAACGTTCAGCCGCGCTGCACGCTTCATCCAGGAAACCTTCGGCCTGCCCCGGTTTATGGGCCTCGGCGCGCAACAGCGCGAGGTGCGCAAAGGGGGGCAAACCGGCGGAGCGGCGCTCGCTCAAGGCCTGCTCGGCGAAGGCGAAGTAGCCTTGTTCTGTCAGTTGAATCAGCAATGGGTGGTCGGCCAGGTGGGTCTGGATGATCACCTTGCCAGGCTCTTCGGCACGCCCGGCGCGGCCTGCGACCTGCACGATCAGCTGCGCCATGCGTTCGCTGGCGCGAAAGTCCCCGGAGAACAGGCCGCCATCGGCATCCAGGATCGAGACCAGGGTCACGCGGGGGAAGTGATGACCTTTGGCAAGCATCTGCGTACCCACCAGGATGCACGGCTGGCCTTTCTGGATCGTGGCGAACAGCTGGTTCATTGCATCCTTGCGCGACGTACTGTCGCGGTCCACCCGCAGTACCGGGAAGTCCGGGAACAGAATCCCCAGGCGCTCCTCGGCGCGCTCGGTGCCAGCGCCTACCGGCCGCAGGTCGACTTTGCCGCATTGCGGGCAGTGGCGTGGCACTCGCTCCACATGGCCGCAATGGTGGCAGCGCAACTCGCCGGAGCGCTGGTGCACCGTCATGCGCGCATCGCAGCGGTTGCACTCGGACATCCAGCCGCAGTCATGGCACAGCAGGGTCGGCGCAAAGCCCCGGCGGTTGAGGAACACCAGCACTTGCTGGCCGGCCGCCAGGGTCTGGCCAATGGCTTGTTGCATCGGCCCGGAAATACCGCTGTCCAGTGGCCGGCTTTTCACATCCAGGCGCAGGAAGCGCGGTTGCTTGGCGCCGCCCGCGCGCTCGTTGAGGCGCAGCAGGCCGTAGCGCCCGGTGTAGGCGTTGTGCAGGCTTTCCAGGGAGGGGGTGGCCGAGCCAAGCACAATCGGGATGTTTTCCTGGCGCGCACGCACCAGGGCCAGGTCGCGGGCGTGGTAGCGCAGGCCTTCCTGCTGCTTATAAGAGCCGTCGTGTTCTTCGTCGATGATGATCAGGCCGGGGTTTTTCATCGGCGTGAACAGCGCCGAGCGGGTGCCGATAATAATGTCGGCCTCGCCGTCCCGGGCGGCGAGCCAGGATTCCAGGCGTTCGCGGTCGTTGACGGCCGAGTGCACCAGGGCGATCCGTGCATTGAACCGTTGCTCGAAGCGCGCCAGGGTCTGGGGGCCGAGGTTGATCTCGGGGATCAGCACCAGTGCCTGCTTGCCGGCTTCCAGGGTTTCGCGGATCAGTTGCAAATAGACTTCGGTCTTGCCGCTGCCGGTGACACCGGCCAGCAGGAACGCGTGAAAGCTGTCGGCACCGGCACTGATGGCCTCAAAGGCCGCGCGTTGTTCCGGGTTCAGCGGCAATTCCGGTTGGGCCAGCCAGTGTTCATGGCGTTCGCCGGGGGCGTGGCGGCGGATTTCCACTTGCACCAGCTCCTTGGCCAGCAGCAGGTCGAGGCTGTCCTTGCTCAACATCAGCTTGCTCAGCAACTGGTGAGCAACGCCATGGGGATGCTGCGCCAGGGTGGCCAGGGCCTCACGCTGGCGCGGGGCGCGGGCGATGCGTGGGTCGTCCAGGCGCGCGCCGGGGGCCATCGACCAGAAACGCTCCTGGCGGGCCTCGGCCAACTCGCCCTGGCGCAACAGCACCGGCAAGGCCCAGCTCAAGGTATCGCCCAGGCTGTGCTGGTAATACTGGGAGGTCCACAGGCACAGCTTGAACAGCGACGCCGGCAGCGGTGGCGTGGCATCGAGGATGGCCAGGGCCGGCTTGAGCTTTTCTGCCGGCACTTCGCTGTGGTCCGCCACCTCGATCAGAATCCCGATCATCTCCCTTCGGCCAAACGGCACGCGCACGCGCATCCCCGGCTGCAACTGCGACCGCACGACACCCGCAGGCGCCCGATAATCGAACAGACGGCGCAGGGGCGAGGGCAGGGCGAGGCGCAAAATGGCGTCGGGCACGCGGGAGGTTCTCATATGGCAGGCGGTGGAGAAGGGCGCGAGCCTAGCAGACCCGCAGGGGAGTGTCCTGCCACAGTTTCTGATGAAAGGGGGCATGGCGGCGCTTGCGCGTTTAAAAAGCTCTGGTAGAATCCGCGGCCTAATTACGTGCGGTATTCGACAATAGTGTCGAGTGGCGGCACGCTAGCCTGAGGAAGACACCATGAAAGCCGATATCCATCCAGCGTACGAAACCATCCAAGTTACTTGCAGCTGCGGCAACAAGTTCGAAACCCGTTCGAACCTGTGCAAGCCACTGGGCACTGACGTATGCAACGAGTGCCACCCGTTCTACACCGGTAAGCAGAAGACTCTGGATACTGGCGGCCGTGTACAGCGCTTCGCCGACCGTTTCGGTGCTTTCGGCAAGAAAGCTCCAGCTGCTGCAGAGTAAGGTTCGAAAGCCTGATGGGCTTTTACCTGCTTATGAAGAAGGCGTCCCTTGCGGGCGCCTTTTTTGTGCCTGCGATCTGGCTGTCGACCGCCCAGGCCGAGGTGTTTTGCCCTGCGCCTGCGGCGGTCAGCACCTTCGAGGTACAGCGCGTGGTGGATGGCGACACCGTCCGTCTCAAGGACGGGCGCAGTGTGCGCATGATCGGCGTCAATGCGCCTGAGACCGGCAAGAAAGGCCGCCCGGACGAGCCGTTCGCCGTGGCTGCGCGCCAACGCCTGCAAGGCTTGGTGGATGCCAGCGACGGTCGGGTCGGGGTCGTGCCGGGTCGCGAGGGCAAGGACCGTTATGGGCGAACCCTGGCCCATCTGTATGGGGCCAACGGCGCGAATCTGGAGGCCCAACTGCTCGCCGAGGGGCTCGGGTTCCTGGTGGCGGTGGCCCCCAATGTTGACCTGGTTGCCTGCCAGCAAGCTGCCGAGCGCAGTGCGCGCGCAGCCAGGTTGGGCCTGTGGCGTCAGTCGCCTGTGCAAAAAGCCGGGCAAATCCAGCAGTCGGGCTTCGCCGTAGTCAGCGGTCGCGTGAGCAAGGTCGAACGCAATCGCGGCGGGATCTGGATCGAACTGCAGGACTCCTTGGTATTACGGGTTGCACCCAATCTGGTCGGGCAATTCGACAATGCCCTGCTCAAGCGCCTGCAAGGCCAGGATATCGAGGCCCGTGGCTGGGTGTTGGATCGCTCGCGGCGTGGCGGCCTGAAAAGTGGCCAGGCGCGCTGGCTGCTCCCCTTGACCGATCCCGGCATGCTGCAATTGGCACAATAAGAAAAATTGTAGACATTTTTTCTGTCGATTGTGAACAGTTGTAGGCCTTGTATCCCGTGGCTCTTGGCCGAAAGTCGTAGGGCAGGGCCCTTGACACCGGTGACTACCCAGTCTTGTAGGGACTTTGCGAGGCGAGTATCCTCGGCGGTCCGTCGTCCAACAGTAAAAAGCGGAATGCCGATATGTCTGATTTGAAAACTGCCGCTCTCGAATATCATGCCCATCCTCGTCCAGGAAAGCTGAGTGTCGAGCTCACCAAAGCCACTGCTACCGCACGCGACCTGTCGCTGGCGTACAGCCCCGGTGTAGCCGAGCCCGTGCGTGAAATCGCCCGCGATCCTGAACTGGCCTACAAATACACCGGCAAGGGCAATCTGGTTGCAGTGATTTCTGATGGCACCGCGATTCTCGGCCTGGGTAACCTCGGCCCATTGGCTTCCAAGCCAGTGATGGAAGGCAAGGGCGTACTGTTCAAGCGCTTTGCCGGCATCGACGTATTCGACATCGAAGTCGACTCCGAAAGCCCGCAAGCCTTCATCGACACCGTCAAGCGCATCTCCATCACCTTTGGTGGCATCAACCTGGAAGACATCAAGGCACCTGAGTGCTTCGAGATCGAAAAGGCCCTGATCGAACAGTGCGACATCCCGGTATTCCACGATGATCAGCACGGCACCGCGATCGTTACTGCGGCCGGCATGATCAACGCCCTGGAAATCGCTGGCAAAACCCTGTCCGACGCGAAAATCGTCTGCCTGGGCGCTGGTGCAGCGGCTATCTCCTGCATGAAGCTGATCGTGAGCATGGGCGCGCGCCTTGAAAACATCTACATGGTCGACAGCAAGGGCGTGATCCAGTCCGAGCGTACCGACCTGAACCAGTACAAGGCGATGTTTGCCCACCCGTCCTCCAAGCGCACCCTGGCTGACGCACTGGATGGTGCTGACGTGTTCGTTGGCCTGTCCGGCCCGAACCTGCTGAGCGCTGAAGGCCTGAAGTCCATGGCGGCCAACCCGATCGTGTTCGCCTGCTCGAACCCTGATCCGGAAATCGCCCCGGAACTGGCACACGCCACCCGTAACGACGTGATCATGGCCACTGGCCGTTCGGACTACCCGAACCAGGTCAACAACGTACTGGGCTTCCCATTCATCTTCCGTGGCGCCCTGGACGTTCGCGCCAAGCGCATCAACGAAGAGATGAAAGTGGCTGCCGCCAACGCCCTGCGTGAACTGGCCAAGCTGCCAGTGCCTCAGGACGTATGTGACGCCTACGGTGGCGCCAAGCTGGAATTCGGCCGTGAGTACATCATTCCAAAACCAATGGATAAGCGCCTGATCACCGTGATCTCCGATGCCGTGGCCAAGGCCGCCATCGAGACAGGTGTGGCAACCCTGCCGTATCCGAAGAACTACCCGCTGCAAAGCGTGGATGATGTGTTCAACGGCTAAGCCGTTGTAGCGCACCAACAAAAAGCCCCGGCTCTTGCGAGTCGGGGCTTTTTTTGTGGCTGCAAAACGGGGGAGTGTGCACCGTCCAATGTGGGAGCGGGCAAGCCCGCTCCCACACAAACCCGCTCCTACAGTTGGATCTGTGTTTATCAGAACAAGTCGATCGGCGCAGATTCATCCGCCGGCAACGGGCTGCCCGGTGCCACGCCATTGCCCAGTTCATTCATCGACGGCGGCGTGTCTTCGCTCTTGAATAGTTCAAAGTACGCATTTGGCGTGCCCGGTGCGGCGGCGCGGCCGCTGATCGGGTCGATGCGCAGGCTGAGGATGCCTTCCGGCTCGGCCTGGGTGTGGGCCGGCTTGTCCTTGAGGGCGCCGCCCATGTAGCTCATCCAGATCGGCAGGGCGACGGTGCCGCCGTATTCGCGGCGACCGAGGCTTTCTGGCTGGTCGTAGCCGGTCCAGACGGTGGTGATGTAGTCGGCGTTATAACCGGAGAACCAGGCGTCCTTGGATTCGTTGGTGGTACCGGTCTTGCCCGCCAGGTCCGTACGGCCCAGGGCCAGGGCGCGGCGGCCGGTGCCGCGCTTGATCACGTCCTGCAACATGCTGGTGAGAATATAGGTGGTGCGGCCATCGACAATCCGCTCCGCCACCGCTGGTGCGGCTGGAGCCGGCGTGGCATCAGTGGGTGCAGCACCGGGTGTCGGTTCGATGGTGATACCGCTGTTGGCCGGTGCAGCCAGGCCATCGCTGGCGGCGACGCCGTTGGGCACGCTCGGTGGGTTGGCGACAAACAGTGTGTCGCCGTTGCGGCTTTCGATCTTGTCGATCAGGTACGGCGTGACTTTGTAGCCGCCGTTGGCAAACACACTCCAGCCGGTGGCGATCTCCATTGGCGTGAGGGTCGCGGTGCCCAGGGCCAGGGACAGGTTTGGCGGCAGGTCCTGCTTGTTGAAGCCGAAGCGGGTCATGTAGTCGATGGTCTTGCCCACGCCCATCGCCTGCAGCAAGCGGATCGACACCAGGTTGCGCGACTTGTACAGCGCCTCGCGCACGCGGATCGGACCGAGGAAGGTATTGGTATCGTTCTTCGGACGCCAGACCTTGTCCAGGTACTCGTCGACAAACACGATAGGCGCGTCGTTGACCAGGCTGGCGGCGGTATAGCCGTTATCCAGTGCGGCACTGTAGACAAACGGTTTGAAGCTGGAGCCCGGCTGGCGCTTGGCCTGGGTGGCGCGGTTGTAGTTGCTCTGCTCGAAGGCGAAGCCACCGACCAGGGCGCGGATCGCACCGTTCTGCGGGTCCAGGGAGACCAGGGCGCCCTGGGCGACCGGGACCTGGCTGAATTTCAGGCTGTCGTCCTTCTGGCGCTGCACGCGGATCAGGTCGCCGACCTGGGCCACATCAGATGGCTGCTTGGGCATCGGCCCCATGCTGTTGGTGTTCAGGAAAGGGCGGGCCCACTTCATGCTGTCCCACGCCACATGTTCTTCGCCGCTGCGGGTCAGGACCTGCACGCCATCTTTTTTAACCTGGGTGACGATGGCCGGATCCAGGCCGCTGATGGAGCGCTGCTTGCCCAGTTCAACCGTCCAGGCGCTCAGGGTCTTGCCTGGCAGGCGCGATTCCGGCCCACGGTAGCCGTGGCGCTGGTCATAGGCGATCAGGCCCTCATGCACCGCGTGGTTGGCGATTTCCTGCAAGTTGCTCGGAATGGTCGTGGTGACACGGAAACCTTCGGTGTAGGCATCGCTGCCATAGCGGCCGACCATTTCGGCGCGGGCCATTTCGGCGATATACGGCGCGCTGACCTCGGGCGTCGGCACGTGGTAGCTGGCATTCAACGGCTCGGCCACTGCGCTTTCATAGGCGCTCTGGTCGATCTTGCCCAGCTTGTACATGCGCCCCAGGATCCAGTCGCGACGCTCCTTGCTGCGGGCCGGGTTGGCCAGCGGGTTAAAGCGTGACGGTGCCTTGGGCAGGCCGGCAATCATTGCCATTTGTGCCAGGCTGGCATCACGAATCGACTTGCCGTAGTACACCTGGGACGCTGCCTCGATCCCATAGGCCCGATTGCCCAGGTAGATCTTGTTGACGTACAGCTCAAGGATTTCGTCCTTGGTCAGTTGGCGTTCGATCTGCAGCGCCAGGAGGATTTCCGTGGCTTTGCGCGAGAAGCTGCGCTCGCTGGTGAGGAAGAAGTTCTTCGCCACCTGCATGGTGATGGTGCTGCCGCCCGATTGAATGTGTCCGCTTTTTACCAGCTGCGTGGCTGCACGCACCAGGCTGCTGGGGTCCACGCCATAGTGGTTGGCAAAATTATCGTCTTCGGCCGATAACAGGGCATTGATGAAATTGGGTGGAATGTCGGCGAAACGGATCGGGGTGCGGCGCATTTCGCCGAACTCCGCGATCAGTTTTTCATCGCTGCTGTAGACCCGCAAAGGAATCTGCAACTGGATACTTCTCAGGGCCTCTACCGAGGGCAATCCCGGACTAAGGTAGAGATAGGCGCCGCTGAACACGAGCAGCAGCCCGCAAACGATAGCGACGAAGGAGTACCCGAAAAACTTCAGCAGACGAATCAAGGCTTTTGGATTTCCAGAGAAAAGAATGGGTTAGGTGTCGGGATAGGCATGACTAAGGATGTATCGACCCGACCTGCAGATAAAAAGCGGGAAAAAACGCTGGGCATTAAAGCATTTTTCGCCTCGGGGCGTCATGGGCGCCGCTCAACCGAGCCGACCGAATGCATCAAGCCCGGAACTGACCAGCCCTGAGACAGGCAAAGCTTTAGGGAGTTTTATGAGAAAGGGATTTTTCAGGCAAAAAGCCGATACCGTGCTGGGTGTGGACATCCAGGACAGCGGCGTGAAGGTTCTGGAGCTGGCCCGCGCCGGCGATGGCTATGCAGTGCACGCGTATGCGAGCCAGGCTTTACCGGGGCATGCGGTGGTCGACAGTAATATCGTTGATCTGGAGGTTGTCGCGCAGACCCTTTCCAAGGCATTGTTCCGGGCGCGGACCCAGGTCGCCCATGCGGCGGTTGCCGTGGCGGGCCCTTCGGTGATCAGCCGGGTGGTTGCGCTGGAGGCGGGGCTTGAAGCAGGCGAGATGGAGCAGCGCCTGCGCTGCGAAGCTGACCAGTACATTCCTTATCCGTTGGATGAGGTTGCAATTGATTTTCAGGTCCAGGGCCCATCGAGTCGTGAACCCGGTTATGTTGATGTGCTGCTTGTGGCATGCCTCAAGGAGCAGGTAGAAGCGCGCGAAGCGGTGCTGGCCATGGCCGGCCTGGTTGCTCGAGTGGTGGATGTAGAGGCGTTTGCCCTGGCGCGGATGACCGATCAGGTGGTCGCCCGGATAGCGCCGGGGAGTGGGATCAATAGTGCACAATGGGCTGCCGATGCCCAGGGATTGCGGGTCGCCTGCGGTTTGGCCCTCAGGAGTTTCGATTGATGACAAGAATCAACCTTTTACCCTGGCGTGAAGAACGCGCTGAGCGCCGTCGCAAATTTTTTCTGATTTTCCTGTTGGCGATTACCACTATTGCCTTGGTCGCCGTCTGGCTGGCCGACCGGGTCATCGACCGCGCGATTGATCGGCAGGTGGCTCGTAACAACCACTTGAGCAAGCAAGTCACGGTATTGGATTCGCGTATCAAGACCATCGACGAGTTGCGTGAGCAGCGTCAGCAGTTGATGGAGCGGATGAAGGTGGTCGAAGACCTCCAGGGCCATCGCACATCGGGCCAGGAGTTGCTCGACCAGTTGGCCCGCGCCATGCCAGATGGGGTTCAACTGAGCGAGGTCAGCGTCAGTGGCACATCGGTGGAGGTCACTGGTACGGCGGTGTCCAGCGATGATGTCACCCGGCTGATGCGTAGCCTGGAAGCCTCCAATACCCTGCGTGCGCCTAATCTGCGCCATGTACGGGCCGAGGAGGGCGGTGCGGGTAGCGCCTTCCAGTTGATGGTGGACCATGGGGAGCATCAGGAGACGCTGCGGTGAGCCTTGGGTCCAGCCTGTCAGGGCTGGCACTCCCGCAACTCTCTACCCTGTACCGCAACACCGCCCACTGGCCTTTGGCTGGCCGGATTGTGGTGGGCGCGGTGCTTGCCTTGCTGGTGCTGATGGTCGGGAATGCTGTCTACCTGAGTAGCGCGCGCGAGGTTCTGCAGCGTCACGAAGCGGGAGAGATAAGCCTGCGCCAGCAGTTTGCGGCCAAAGCCCGGCAAGCCGCGCAGCATGACAGCGTGGTGCGCGAGCTTGAAACCCTGCGCACCGCCTTCACTGAACAGTTGCGCCAAATGCCGACGCTGAGGCAAATGCCCGGCCTGCTGGACGACTTCACTCGGCTGGGGCAGCTCAGCGGGGTGCTGGTGGAGCAGCTCAGTGTGCTGGATGAACACATGCAGCCGGTGTTCGTCGAGCGGCCGATGCAGCTCAAGCTGCTAGGCACCTATCACGACCTCCTGGCCTTCGTCAGTGGCGTGGCCGAGTTGCCGCAGATCGTTACCCTGCATGACTTTGTCATTCGCCCTGCGGATTCCGAGGGTGGGGCCTTGTTGAGCCTGACGATGCTCGCCAAGACCTACAGGTACAGCGAGCAGGGAGCATTGCCATGAGCCGTTTCAAGGTTGTGGGCCTGGGCCTGGTATTGCTTGCTGGATGCGACAGTGACCCGCAGTTGCAGGCGCTGAATGACGAGTTGCAAACGATTCGCCAGCAAGCGCTGCCTATGGCGGATGAGGTGCCCGTGGCGAGACCGGGGCCACGGTTTGTCTCCAGTTCGCCACCCCTGCGTGACCCCTTCCAGCCGCCGGACCAGCCCGCCAGTCGTCCTACCGGCAAGCCTGGAGCTGCGCCGGACCTCGACCGCCCCCGGCAGTTTCTCGAAGGGTTTGCCGTGGATCAGTTCCAGATGGTCGGCACCCTGTCGCTGGGCGCGCAGACGTTTGCCCTGCTACGCGGCGCAGCGGGTGTTCATCGCCTGGCGGTGGGGGATTACCTGGGGACTGATCATGGGCGCGTCGTGGCGATCCATGAGGGGCAGTTGGAGCTGGTCGAGCTTTTCCCCGATGGTGAGGGCGCCTGGCTTGAGCGTCCGCGCACTTTGGTATTGAACGTGAACTCATAACGGAAGCAAAAAATGAAAAGGATTATTTCGTCCTTCGGTGTGGCGCTATGGATAGCGTTCACAGCACCGATGACTGAGGCTGTGCCCAAGCGAATCGACCTGATTCAATTGCCTCCTCCCGGTAGTTCGCCCTTGAACACAGCGCGTGGCCCATTTACCGGCAACAGGCTGTCCCTCAACTTTCAGGACATTGAGGTGCGCGCCGTCTTGCAGCAGATTGCCGATGTGGCCGGGCTCAACCTGGTGGCCGGTGATGATGTGCAAGGCTCGATAACCCTGCGCCTCAAGGATGTGCCGTGGGACCAGGCCCTGGACCTGGTGTTGCAGGCCAAGGGCCTGGACCGGCGGGTGACCGCCAACGTGCTGCTGGTGGCCCCGGCCGAGGAACTGGCCGCACGGGAGTTGCTGGCCCTGGAGTCGCGCAAGTTGATGACCGAGCTGACGCCACTGCGTCGGGAGCTGCTGCAAGTCAATTACGCCAAGGCGTCTGAGCTGGCCAAGCTGTTCCAGTCGGTGACCGGGCTGGAGGGGGCGACCGATGAGCGCGGTTCGGTGACGGTGGATGACCGCACCAACAACATCATCGCCTACCAGACGGGCGAGCGCCTGGAGGAGCTGCGGCGCATCGTCAGTCAGTTGGATGTGCCGGTACGCCAGGTGATGATCGAGGCGCGGATAGTCGAGGCCAATGTCGACTATGACAAAAGCGTGGGGGTGCGCTGGGGCGGGTTGCTGCGCAGTAAAGGTAATTGGAGTGGGGGCGGGGTCGATAAAAAACCGTCCGGTGAGGGCGAGTCGCCCGATAGCTCACCGTTCGTTGACCTGGGCGTGGTCAGCCCGAGCTCCGGCCTGGGCATCGCCTTTATCACCGATAACGTGCTGCTGGACCTGGAACTCACGGCCATGGAAAAAGGCGGCAATGGCGAAGTGATCTCCCAGCCCAAGGTGGTCACCTCCAACAAGGAAACTGCGCGGATTCTCAAGGGCACCGAGATTCCTTACCAGGAAGCCACGTCCGAGGGGGCGACCTCGGTCTCGTTCAAGGAAGCCTCGCTGTCCCTGGAGGTGACGCCGCAAATCACCCCCGATGACCAGGTGATCATGGAGGTTCGGGTGACCAAGGATGAGCCCGACTACCTGAACAAACTCAACGATGTGCCGCCGATCAAGAAGAACGAGGTCAACGCCAAGGTTCTGGTCAGGGACGGCGAGACCATCGTCCTCGGTGGGGTTTTCTCCAAAAACCAAAGCAAGGTGGTAGATAAAGTGCCATTTTTGGGCGATGTGCCGTATCTTGGCCGCCTTTTCCGGCGTGATGTGGTTGCCCAAAGAAAATCCGAGCTGCTGGTATTCCTGACTCCGCGTATTATGAATAACCAGGCGATTGCTGTGAGTCGTTGATTCTGTGCGAAATTTGATTCTTGTAGGGCCGATGGGGGCTGGAAAAAGCACCATCGGCCGTTTGCTGGCCAAAGAGCTGCGCCTGCCATTCAAAGACTCCGATAAGGAAATTGAATTGCGCACGGGCGCCAATATCCCGTGGATCTTCGATAAGGAAGGCGAGCTGGGCTTTCGTGATCGCGAGCAGGCAATGATTGCCGAGCTGTGCGGCTGCGATGGCGTGGTATTGGCCACCGGCGGCGGCGCCGTGATGCGCGAGGAAAATCGGCGGGCGCTGCATGCTGGCGGTCGGGTGATCTATTTGCATGCGTCGGTCGAGCAGCAGGTCGGGCGCACCGCACGTGACCGCAACCGGCCATTACTGCGCACCGCCAACCCCGAGAAAACCCTGCGGGACTTGCTGGCGCTGCGCGATCCGCTTTATCGGGAAATCGCCGATCTGGTGGTGGAAACCGATGAACGGCCACCGCGCATGGTCGTAATCGACATTCTCGAGCGCCTGCAGCAACTGCCGCCCCGTTAAAGCCAGGGCCGAAATGCGCTATCCTCGGCAGCGCGTTACAGTCGTCCGAGGTGTGGCGTAGAGCCATCAGGCAGCGTCCGATCTCGACGGTGCCGACAACGTTAATACAGGGCAGGATGCCTGCTTCCATCTTCAGCGCGGGGACACATGCAGACACTTAAGGTCGATCTTGGCGAGCGTAGCTACCCGATCCATATTGGCGAGGGTTTGTTGGACCAGCCCGAGTTGCTCGCGCCGCACATTGCCGGGCGACAAGTGGCGATCATCTCCAACGAGACCGTGGCGCCGCTCTACCTTGAGCGCCTGAGTCGCAGCCTTGCGGCGTATTCGGTGATCTCGGTGATTCTTCCCGACGGCGAAGCCTTCAAGAACTGGGAAACCCTGCAGCTGATTTTTGACGGCCTGCTCACCGCGCGCCACGACCGGCGGACCACGGTAGTGGCCCTTGGTGGCGGCGTGATCGGCGACATGGCCGGTTTTGCGGCGGCCTGTTACCAGCGTGGTGTGGACTTTATCCAGGTGCCGACCACCCTGCTGTCCCAGGTCGATTCGTCGGTGGGCGGCAAGACCGGGATCAACCATCCCCTGGGCAAAAACATGGTTGGCGCGTTCTACCAGCCCAATGCTGTGTTGATCGACACCGCTACCCTCAACACCTTGCCGCCCCGCGAGCTGTCGGCGGGCCTGGCGGAAGTCATCAAGTACGGGTTGATCTGCGACGAGCCGTTCCTGACCTGGCTTGAAGAGCACGTCGATGCCTTGCGCAACCTGGATCAGGTGGCGCTGACCGAAGCTATCTCCCGCTCCTGCGCGGCCAAGGCGCTGGTGGTCAATGCCGACGAACGTGAGTCTGGTGTGCGTGCCACCTTGAACCTGGGCCACACCTTCGGCCATGCGATTGAAACTCACATGGGCTATGGTGTCTGGTTGCATGGAGAGGCCGTAGCGGCTGGCACAGTGATGGCGTTGGAGATGTCGCAACGCCTGGGCTGGATCAGTGTCCAAGAGCGTGATCGCGGTATCCGCCTGTTCCAGCGCGCCGGGTTGCCGGTCATCCCCCCTGAGGAGATGACCGAGGCTGATTTCCTTGAACATATGGCGATAGACAAAAAAGTGATCGATGGTCGTTTGCGTCTGGTGCTGTTGCGCCGAATGGGCGAAGCGGTAGTGACCGACGATTATCCGAAAGAGATTCTACAGGCCACGCTGGGAGCGGATTACCGCGCCCTGGCCCAGCTGAAAGGTTAACCAGATCCCGATGACTAGTTTGCATGCCGACGAGGCTTTCCTCGGCCATTACCAGTTGAGCCACGACCCTTTTGCGCCACGGGTTCCCGGTTTCAAGTTTTTCCCTGCGCAGCGCAAGCCGGTGCTGGGGCAGTTGCATCACCTGGCGCGCTACAGCCAGTTGCTGCTGGTGGTCACTGGCCCTCTGGGCAGCGGCAAGACTTTGCTGCGCCAGGCCCTGGTGGCCAGCACTAACAAGCAATCGGTGCAGAGCGTGGTGGTTTCCGCCCGTGGTGCCGGCGATGCGGCAGGCGTGTTGCGCCAGGTTGCCCAGGCGCTGGACGTGGCCAATGCCGAGCCCGCCGCAATTCTCAAGCAAGTGGTGCAGTTGGGCCTGACCGGCCAGGAAGTCTACCTGCTGGTGGACGATGCCGAGCAGCTCGACGAGTCCGCTCTGGAAGCGTTGCTGGCCCTGGCGGCGGGTACGCCGGAAGGTCGTCCCCATGTCTTCCTGTTCGGTGAGGCGTCGCTGATTGCCGATCTGGAGCAGCTCAGTGGCGAGCAAGAGCTGTTTCACGTCATCGAATTGCAGCCCTACGAAGAAGAAGAAACCCGCGAGTACCTGGCCCAGCGCCTTGAAGGTGCCGGCCAGGGCATCGAACTTTTCTCTGCCCAGCAGATCTCTGATATTCACGAAAGCTCCGACGGCTGGCCTGGCACCATCAACCAGGTTGCCCGCGATGCAATGATCGAAGCCATGATTGCCAGCCGCTCTGCGGTTAAGCGTCCAAAGATGGGGTTCACCATGCCGAAGAAACACGTACTGGCGATTTCTGCTGTTGTCGTGGTTGCCGTAGCCGCCGCCTGGTTGATTCCTGGCCGCAGCAAGGCACCGACCGCACCAGGCGCGCCTACCGAGCAGGCACAACTGCCACTGGGCAAGCCCACCACCAATGGCGCACCTGCCGTTGAGTTTGCCGGTTCCGGCCAGCCTACCAACCTGCCGATGGTTGGCCAGCCGGTCATGCGTGGCCCGTTGGCAGAAGAGGCCGGCGCCATCTCCGAAGGCGACGACGGTGTGCCGGTAGAAGGCTCCAGCGCCACGCCGCCGACCGTTACCACCGTAGCTCCGCCACCTGGTGAAACAGCCAGCCCGGCACCTGTGCCGGCGGCCAAGCCAACGCCTGCGCCGACCCAGGTTGCCACCGCCAAGCCAGCCCCGGCGCCAGTGGTCAAGCCGACGCCAGCCCCGGTGGCCAAGCCCGCGCCAGCCGCCAAGCCTGCTGAAAAACCGGTGACCGTGGCCAAGGCTGCTGCCGGCAGCGGCTGGTACGGCAGCCAACCGGCCAAGAACTATGTGGTGCAGATCCTCGGCACCAGCTCCGAAGGCAACGCCCAGGCGTTCGTCAAAGAGCACGGCGGCGAGTACCGTTACTTCAAGAAAGTGCTCAACGGCAAGCCTCTCTACGTGATCACCTACGGCAGTTTCCCGAGCCGTGCGGCTGCCGATTCCGCTATCAAAGCCTTGCCAGCGAAGGTCCAGGCTGGTAAACCTTGGCCTCGCACTGTTGCCAGCGTTCAACAAGAACTCGCAACAACTCGCTGAAGAACCGGCGACCTTACCCAGGTCGCCCTCCCAGCACCTCAAAAAAACTACAACAGCGTGCAGCCCTGAAGGCCGCGCGCTTTGTGGTGTCTGCGCCACAGTGGCTTTTGAGTAGTAGCAGTCAGAATTAAAAAAGTTTTGACTAGCACAGCATATCGCTTTAAACCTTTCATAAATGCGACATAGATTTGCGACAGTTCGTCGCCAAATTTGTGGGCGTCTGTGTCGGTGTGTACAATGACCTCCCTTTTGCCCCCGCTAAGCCGGCGTACGTTCGGCGTGGAAGGTAACCGGTTGAATTGAAAAGAAATTTGCCTCGAAATAAGAGGCAGCCTGGTGAGAAAGTGTCTATGAAAGCAGGTCTGTACCAACCCGACGAATTCAAGGATAACTGTGGTTTCGGCCTGATAGCCCATATGCAGGGCGAACCCAGTCATACCCTTCTGCAAACGGCCATCGAGGCCCTGACCTGCATGACCCACCGCGGTGGGATCAACGCCGACGGCAAAACCGGTGACGGTTGTGGCTTGCTGATTCAAAAGCCCGACCTGTTCCTGCGCGCTGTCGCCAAGGAAACCTTCGGCGCCGATTTGCCCAAGCAATACGCGGTGGGCATGGTGTTCTTCAACCAGGACCCGGTCAAAGCCGAGGCCGCTCGCGAGAACATGAACCGCGAGATCCTCGCTGCCGGCCTGCAACTCGTTGGCTGGCGCAAAGTGCCGATCGACACCAGCGTGCTCGGCCGCCTGGCCCACGAGCGCCTGCCGCAGATCGAACAAGTGTTTATCGCAGGCGACGGCCTGAGCGACCAGGACATGGCGATCAAGCTGTTCACCTCGCGTCGCCGTTCGTCCGTGGCCAACGCCCTGGACACCGACCACTACATCTGCAGCTTTTCCCACAAGACCATCATTTATAAAGGCCTGATGATGCCGGCGGACTTGACCGCCTTCTATCCGGACCTGAGCGATGAGCGCCTGCAAACCGCGATCTGCGTGTTCCACCAGCGCTTCTCCACCAATACCCTGCCGAAATGGCCGCTGGCCCAGCCATTCCGCTTCCTCGCCCACAACGGCGAGATCAACACCATCACCGGCAACCGCAACTGGGCCGTGGCCCGTCGCACCAAGTTCGCCAACGACCTGATGGACCTCGAAGAGCTCGGCCCACTGGTCAACCGTGTGGGTTCCGACTCCTCGAGCATGGACAACATGCTCGAACTGATGGTCACCGGCGGCATCGACCTGTTCCGTGGCGTGCGCATGATCATTCCGCCTGCGTGGCAGAACGTCGAGACCATGGACCCCGATCTGCGGGCGTTCTATGAGTACAACTCGATGCACATGGAACCGTGGGACGGCCCGGCCGGGGTGGTCATGACCGATGGTCGCTACGCGGTGTGCCTGCTCGACCGTAACGGCCTGCGCCCGGCGCGTTGGGTGACCACCACCAACGGCTTCATCACCTTGGCTTCGGAAGTTGGCGTGTGGAACTACCAGCCTGAAGACGTGATTGCCAAAGGCCGCGTCGGCCCTGGTCAGATCCTTGCCGTGGACACCGAAACCGGGCAGATCCTCGACACCGATGCCATCGACAACCGCTTGAAGTCGCGTCACCCGTACAAGCAATGGCTGCGCAAGAACGCCCTGCGCATCCAGGCGACCATGGAAGACAACGACCACGGTTCGGCGTTCTATGACGTCGACCAGCTCAAGCAGTACATGAAGATGTACCAGGTCACGTTCGAGGAGCGCGACCAGGTGCTGCGCCCACTCGGCGAGCAAGGCTACGAGGCGGTCGGCTCCATGGGCGACGATACGCCGATGGCCGTGCTGTCCCAGCGCGTGCGCACGCCGTATGACTATTTCCGCCAGCAGTTCGCCCAGGTCACCAACCCGCCGATCGACCCGCTGCGTGAAGCCATCGTCATGTCCCTGGAAGTGTGCCTCGGTGCCGAGCGCAATATCTTCCAGGAATCGCCAGAGCACGCTTCGCGCGTGATCCTCAGCTCGCCGGTGATTTCCCCGGCCAAGTGGCGTTCGCTGATGACCCTGGAGCGTCCAGGCTTCGACCGGCAGATCATCGACCTGAACTACGACGAGAGCCTCGGCCTGGAAGCCGCTGTGCGCAACGTCGCCGATCAGGCTGAAGAAGCCGTGCGCGCCGGTCGTACCCAGATCGTGCTGACCGACCGCCATATCGCCCCAGGCAAGCTGCCGATCCACGCTTCCCTGGCTACCGGCGCGGTGCACCATCGCCTGACCGAAAAAGGCCTGCGTTGCGACTCCAACATCCTCGTCGAAACCGCCACCGCCCGCGACCCGCACCACTTTGCGGTGCTGATCGGCTTTGGCGCCTCGGCCGTTTACCCGTTCCTCGCGTACGAAGTGCTGGGCGACCTGATCCGTACCGGTGAAGTGTTGGGTGACCTCTACGAGGTATTCAAGAACTACCGTAAAGGCATCACCAAGGGCTTGCTGAAGATCCTGTCGAAGATGGGCATCTCCACCGTCACCTCTTACCGTGGCGCGCAGTTGTTCGAGGCCATCGGCCTGTCGGAAGAAGTCTGCGAACTGAGTTTCCGTGGCGTGCCAAGCCGCATCAAGGGCGCGCGTTTCGTCGATATCGAAGCCGAACAGAAAGCCCTGGCCTTGGAGGCCTGGAGCGCGCGCAAGCCGATCCAGCAAGGTGGCCTGCTCAAGTTCGTGCACGGTGGCGAATACCACGCCTACAACCCGGACGTGGTCAGCACCCTGCAAGCCGCTGTGCAGCAGGGCGACTACGCCAAGTTCAAGGAATACACCGCGCTGGTGGATAACCGCCCGGTGTCGATGATCCGCGACCTGTTCCAGGTGAAAACCCTGGACACGCCGTTGGCTATCAGCGAAATCGAACCACTGGAGTCGATCCTCAAGCGTTTCGACTCTGCCGGTATCTCCCTGGGCGCCTTGTCTCCCGAGGCCCACGAAGCCCTGGCCGAAGCCATGAACCGCCTGGGTGCGCGTTCCAACTCCGGCGAAGGTGGCGAAGACCCGGCGCGCTACGGCACCATCAAGAGTTCGAAAATCAAGCAGGTCGCCACTGGCCGTTTCGGCGTAACCCCGGAATACCTGGTCAACGCCGAAGTGCTGCAGATCAAAGTCGCCCAGGGCGCCAAGCCCGGTGAGGGCGGCCAGCTGCCAGGCGGCAAGGTCAACGGTCTGATCGCCAAGCTGCGTTATGCAGTGCCGGGCGTGACCCTGATTTCGCCGCCGCCGCACCACGACATCTACTCGATTGAAGACTTGTCGCAGCTGATTTTCGACCTCAAGCAAGTCAACCCGCAGGCCCTGGTCTCGGTGAAACTGGTCGCGGAAGCCGGCGTCGGCACCATCGCCGCTGGCGTGGCCAAGGCCTATGCCGACCTGATCACCATCTCCGGCTATGACGGCGGCACCGGCGCTTCGCCGCTGACCTCGATCAAGTACGCCGGCGCACCGTGGGAGCTGGGCCTGGCCGAGACTCACCAGACCCTGCGCGGCAACGACCTGCGCGGCAAGGTCCGGGTGCAGACCGACGGAGGCCTGAAAACCGGCCTCGACGTGATCAAGGCCGCGATCCTCGGCGCCGAAAGCTTTGGCTTCGGTACCGCACCGATGATCGCCCTGGGCTGCAAATACCTGCGCATCTGCCACCTGAACAACTGCGCGACCGGCGTGGCCACGCAGAACGAGAAGCTGCGCAAGGATCACTACATCGGCACCGTCGACATGGTGGTGAACTTCTTCACCTACGTCGCCGAAGAAACCCGTGAATGGCTGGCCAAGCTCGGCGTGCGCTCCCTGGAAGAGCTGATCGGGCGTACCGATCTGCTGGACATCCTCGAAGGCCAGACCGCCAAGCAACAGCACCTGGACCTGACGCCGCTGTTGGGCAGCGATCACATCCCGGCAGACAAGCCACAATTCTGCCAGGTGGATCGCAACCCGCCGTTCGACAAAGGCCTGTTGGCCGAGAAAATGGTCGACATGGCCGGCTCCTCGATCAATGACGCCAGCGGTGGCGAGTTCGCCCTGGATATCTGCAACTGCGACCGTTCCATCGGCGCGCGGATCTCCGGCGAAATCGCCCGCAAACACGGCAACCAGGGCATGGCCAAGGCGCCGATCACTTTCCGCTTCAAGGGCACTGCGGGCCAGAGCTTTGGCGTGTGGAACGCCGGCGGCCTGCACATGTACCTCCAAGGCGACGCCAACGACTACGTGGGCAAGGGCATGACCGGCGGCAAGCTGGTGATCGTTCCGCCAGCGGGTAGCATCTACAAGACCCAGGACAGTGCCATCATCGGCAACACCTGCTTGTACGGCGCTACCGGTGGCAAGCTGTTCGCTGCCGGTACGGCCGGCGAGCGTTTCGCCGTGCGTAACTCCGGTGCCCACACCGTGGTCGAAGGCACTGGCGATCACTGCTGCGAGTACATGACCGGTGGTTTCGTCTGCGTCTTGGGCAAGACCGGTTACAACTTCGGTTCGGGCATGACTGGCGGTTTCGCCTACGTGCTGGACCAGGGCAACACCTTCGTCGACAAGGTCAACCACGAGTTGGTCGAGATCCAGCGGATCAGCGGCGAGGCCATGGAGTCCTACCGGAACCACTTGCAGCACGTGCTGGACGAGTACGTCGAGGAAACCGGCAGCGAATGGGGTCGTAACCTCGCCGAGAACCTCGATGATTACCTGCGTCGTTTCTGGCTGGTCAAGCCCAAGGCTGCCAACCTGAAATCGTTGCTTTCCAGCATCCGTGCCAACCCGCAGTGATATGCGCCTGAAGAGTTTGATGAGGTTTTAACATGGCTGAACGTCTGAATAACGACTTCCAGTTCATCGATGTCGGGCGCAAAGATCCGAAGAAGAAACTGTTGCGTCAACGCAAGAAAGAGTTCGTGGAGATCTACGAACCCTTCAAACCCCAGCACTCGGCCGATCAGGCCCACCGCTGCCTGGGGTGCGGTAACCCGTATTGCGAATGGAAGTGCCCGGTGCACAACTTCATTCCCAACTGGCTCAAGCTGGTGGCCGAGGGCAATATCCTCGCCGCCGCCGAGCTGTCGCACCAGACCAACACCCTGCCGGAAGTCTGCGGCCGGGTGTGTCCCCAGGATCGTCTGTGCGAGGGTGCCTGCACCCTCAACGACGGCTTTGGTGCGGTGACCATCGGCTCGGTGGAGAAGTACATCACCGACACCGCGTTCGCCATGGGCTGGCGCCCGGACATGTCCAAGGTCAAGCCGACCGGCAAGCGCGTGGCGATTATCGGCGCGGGCCCGGCGGGCCTGGGTTGTGCTGACGTGCTGGTGCGTGGCGGTGTGACCCCGGTGGTGTTCGACAAGAACCCGGAAATCGGTGGCCTGCTGACCTTCGGCATCCCCGAGTTCAAGCTGGAAAAGACCGTGCTGAGTAATCGCCGCGAAGTCTTCACCGGCATGGGTATCGAGTTCCGTCTCAACACCGAAATCGGCAAAGACATCACCATGGAGCAACTGCTCGAAGAATACGATGCGGTATTCATGGGCATGGGCACCTACACCTACATGAAGGGCGGCTTTGCCGGTGAGGACCTGCCGGGCGTGTATGACGCGCTCGACTTCCTGATCGCCAACGTCAACCGCAACCTGGGCTTTGAAAAGTCGCCGGAAGATTTCGTCGACATGAAAGGCAAGAAGGTCGTGGTACTGGGCGGTGGTGACACCGCGATGGACTGCAACCGCACGTCGATCCGCCAGGGCGCCAAGTCGGTGACCTGTGCCTATCGCCGTGACGAGGCCAACATGCCGGGCTCGCGCAAAGAGGTGAAGAACGCCAAGGAAGAAGGCGTGAAATTCCTCTACAACCGCCAGCCGATCGCGATTGTCGGTGAAGACCGCGTCGAAGGCGTGAAGGTGGTCGAGACCCGTCTCGGCGAACCGGACGCCCGGGGCCGCCGCAGCCCCGAGCCGATCCCGGGTTCCGAAGAGATCATCCCGGCTGACGCCGTGGTCATCGCTTTCGGCTTCCGCCCAAGCCCGGCGCCGTGGTTCGAGCAGTTCCAGATCCAGACCGACAGCCAGGGCCGCGTCGTGGCCCCGGAACAAGGCCAGTACAAGCACCAGACCAGCAACCCGAAAATCTTCGCCGGTGGCGATATGGTGCGCGGCTCTGACCTGGTGGTGACGGCGATCTTCGAAGGCCGCAACGCCGCCGAGGGCATCCTGGACTACTTGCAGGTCTAATACTGATCCCCCTGGAATGGGATCAAAAATGTGGGAGCGGGCTTGCTCGCGAATGCGATCTAACAGTGACCAGATATGTCCACTGACAACCCGCATTCGCGAGCAAGCCCGCTCCCACATTTGTTTTGCGGTGCTTTCATGTCCGCGACAAATTGACCCGATAGACAAAAGGCTGACCTGTAACCGTGCCTTTTGCGTCCGGCTCTGAGAAAATGCCCGCACTTTTTTTGCGGATGCCGACATGACTGCCCTCAAGAACGACCGTTTCCTTCGTGCCCTGCTCAAGCAACCCGTAGACGTCACCCCCGTGTGGATGATGCGTCAAGCCGGTCGCTACCTGCCGGAGTACCGCGCCAGCCGCGCCAACGCGGGCGATTTCATGAGCTTGTGCATGAACCCGGAGTTCGCCTGCGAAGTCACGATGCAGCCGCTGGACCGTTATCCACAACTGGATGCGGCCATTCTTTTCTCCGATATCCTGACCATCCCCGATGCCATGGGCCAAGGCCTGTACTTTGAAACCGGCGAAGGTCCACGCTTCAAGAAAGTGATCAGCACCCTGGCCGACATCGAAGCCCTGCCGATCCCGGATCCACACAAAGACCTCGGCTACGTGATGGACGCCGTCAGCACCATCCGCCGTGAACTCAATGGTCGCGTACCGCTGATCGGCTTCTCCGGCAGCCCGTGGACCCTGGCCACCTATATGGTCGAAGGCGGTTCGTCGAAAGACTTCCGCAAGACCAAGGCCATGCTCTACGACAACCCACACGCCATGCACTTGCTGCTGGACAAGCTGGCGCAGTCGGTCGTGTCCTACCTCAACGGCCAGATCATGGCCGGCGCGCAAGCGGTGCAGATCTTCGACACCTGGGGCGGCAACCTGTCGGCGGCGGCGTACCAGGAGTTCTCCCTGGCCTACATGCGCAAAATCGTCAGTGGCCTGATCCGCGAACACGAAGGCCGCAAAGTGCCGGTGATCCTGTTCACCAAGGGTGGCGGTCTGTGGCTGGAAAGCATCGCTGATGCGGGCGCCGATGCGCTGGGCCTGGACTGGACCTGCGACCTGGGCGAAGCCCGTCGCCGCGTCGGCAACCAGGTGGCCCTGCAAGGCAACATGGACCCGACCGTGCTCTACGCCAAGCCGGAAGCGATCCGCGCCGAAGTGGGCCGCATCCTCGCCAGCTACGGCAAGGGCAGCGGCCACGTGTTCAACCTCGGCCATGGCATCACCCCGGAAGTGAACCCAGAGCATGCAGGCGCGTTCCTGCGTGCGGTGCATGAGTTGTCGGCGCAGTATCACGAGTAAGCATCAGCTAATAAAAAACCGGCTCAGGCCGGTTTTTTATTGGCTGACGATTGTTGTAGGAGCCGGCTTGCCGGCGATGACATGCCTGAGCCTTGTGGTGATTCTTCGGGCCACATCGCTGGCAAGCCAGCTCCTACAGTTTGAGCGGTGGCAACTTGGCCAGCTTCAACGCCACCAGCAACGCCACGATCAGCAGCGCGACGATAAACCCGCCAATCCCGTTCCATCCGGCGTAATGCCAGAAAAACCCACCGGCCGTCCCGGCAATGCTCGACCCTGCGTAATAGCTGAACAGGTACAGCGACGACGCCTGCCCCTTGGATTGCAGGGCGCGGCGGCCGATCCAACTGCTGGCTACCGAGTGGGCGCCGAAGAAGCCGAAGGTGAAGATCAGCATGCCGATGATGATCAGTGGCAGCGGGCTGAACAGGGTCAGGGTGATGCCGGCCAGCATCAGCACAATCGTGGCCCAGAGTACGCGACGGCGGCCGAGGCGGTCGGCCAGCGAGCCAATCTTCGCCGAGCTGTAGATGCCCGACAGGTACACCACCGACAGCAGGCCCACCACCGCCTGGCTCAGGTCATAGGGATCGGCCAGCAAGCGGTAGCCGATGTAGTTGAACAGCGTGACAAACGCCCCCATCAACACAAAGGCCTCAAGAAACAGCCAGGGCAGGCCGGCATCCTTGAAGTGCATGACGAAACCGTTGATCAGGTTGCGCGGCTTGAGGCTGCTGGCGCGGAAGTTGCGCGAGGGCGGCAGGATCTTCCAGAACACCGTCGCCGCAATCAGCGCCAGTGCGCCGATGATCAGCATTGCCGTGTGCCAGCTGACAAAGTCGATCAATACGCCAGTGATCAGGCGCCCGCTCATGCCCCCAATCGCGTTGCCGCCGATGTACAGGCCCATGGCCAGGCCGATGTGCTGCGGGTGGATCTCTTCGCTGAGGTAGGTCATGGCCACGGCCGCCAGGCCACTGAGGGACAGACCGAGCAGCGCGCGCATCCACAGGATGCCTTCCCAGGTCGGCATCAGGCCGCTGGCGATGGTGCACACGGCTGCGCAGAACAGCGAGGTGACCATCACCGGTTTGCGCCCCAGGCGGTCGGAAATCGGCCCGGTGATCAGCAGGCCAAAGGCAAGCATCGCGGTGGAGACGGAGAGGATCAGGCTGCTCTGCGCGGCGTTGATGGAAAACTCGTGGGACAGCACCGGCATCATCGGCTGTACGCAATACAGCAGGGCAAAGGTGGCAAAGCCCCCGGAAAACAGCGCCAGCACTGTACGCATAAACAACGGCGTACCTTTTTCGATGTACACGTCGTTGAGTTGCGCCACCACCTCATCCAGGGCAGTGGGCGGACGTTCTTGGGCAAGCGGAGCGACGGCAGCTTTCACGCGGGACCTCGGGAAGCAAAGGCAGCCAGGACTGGCCATGCAAAAAAGAATATAGCTGGCTAATGATTCTTTCCAATATATTGTTCGACCTGTTTGATAGCTTTTACGACCTAATGAGGTTTTCATGGAATTACGCCACTTGCGCTACTTCATCGCCGTGGCTGAAGAGCTGCATTTCGGCCGGGCCGCCCAGGTCCTGGGCATCTCTCAGCCGCCCTTGAGCCAGCAGATCCAGGCGCTGGAGCAGGAGGTCGGCGCCCGGTTGTTCGAACGCACCAATCGTCGGGTCGAGCTGAGCGAGGCCGGGCGCTTGTTCCTCACGGAAGCCCGCCTGGTACTGGCCCAGGTCGACAAGGCTGCGGATGTGGCACGCCGAGCGCAGTTGGGGGAGCTGGGGGAACTGAAGATTGGCTTCACCTCTTCGGCGCCGTTCAACTCCAGCATCCCACAGGCGATTTTTGCTTTTCGCCAGGCCTTCCCGGCAGTGCATTTGAATTTGCAGGAGATGAGCAGCACCGAGGTGGCTGATGCGCTGGGGGACGAAACGATCCAGGTCGGCTTGATGCGCCCGTTGCCATTGCCCGATGCATTGAGTGTCGTAGAGCTGATGCGTGAGCCCCTGGTGGCGGTACTCAGTGCCGGGCATCCGTTGGCGCAAGGCAGCGAGCGCGGTTTGCACCTGACGCAGTTGGCTGAAGAACCCTTCGTATTCTTCCCACGGGCCTACGGGAGTGGTTTGTACGCACAGTTGATCAACCTGGCCCGCGATGCCGGTTTCAGCCCGCACTTCGCCCAGGAGGCGGGCGAGGCCATGACCATCATCGGCCTGGTGGCGGCGGGGTTGGGAGTGTCGGTGTTGCCGGCGTCATACCAGCGCATCCGCATCGACGGTGTGGTCTACCGCACCTTGCTCGACCCGGAGGCGGTAACGGCAGTGTGGCTGGTTCAGCGCAAGGACCAGCAGTCACCCATGGCCAAGGCGTTTGTCGAGCTGCTGACGCGTAAGGCGTTGGTGTAGCGGCGTTCACATATCAGGTACCGGAACCGTTTGTTTTTCACTGAGTGACATGGATGACACTTCTCTATCAGCCCAAAGAAGGCAGTGTGTTGATTCGTGATTTTCGAGGCTATGAGGTGCCGGAAATCATCAAGATCAGACCCGTCATTGTGATACGCAGGCACAGGACCAATAAGCTGTTGGTAACGGTTGTGCCCCTAAGTACCACGGCGCCGCAGACGGTACTCGCACACCACTTGCAGCTTGAAAGCTAACCCAGTGTGCTGGGCGAAATGCGACAGCGTTGCCACCGTCAGCCTTGGACGACTTGATCGAATCAAGCGTAAGGATCGGCATGGCAAACGAACTTACAAAATCGCTGAACTTTCCAGTGAGCAGTTTTTAGCTGTTAAGGCCAAGCCAGCCTGCTTGTGAAGAGGGCGCCGAAAGGCGCCCTTTGTCGTTTCTGGTGCAAGGTAGATGCCGGTTTTTCAGGCGCCGATCAGTTCTGCTTCGACGTCCCCGTCTCCTTGAACAACTGCGCCGCGGTACCCGCTTGCGCGGCGCCGTTAGAGCGCAACGCGGCCATGATGTCGCGGTCGAGCATGCTCACCCAGCGGTTGTAGTTGCGATGGATCTTGCCGTTCTTGTAGCCCAGTTCCTGGCTGTCGCGATACGTGATGGCGTAGCTGGTGCCGGTGTAGCGAATGTCGATTTCGGCGTAGTAGCGGTTGCGCACGTTGATCTGGGCCTGGATCAGGCGTGGGTCGGCGCGTTGCACGGTCCAGTTGCGCTTGTCCAGGGCGGTGAGGATGCTCTGTTTCATTTTCTCTTCACTGACCTGCTCGTTGGCGGCAAGCGCGTGCTGGGTGTTGAGCACCGGCTTGCTGGTGCAGCCGGCAGCGGTCAGCAGCGTCAGGGCGATAAGGGTGGCGCGTAGCAACGAAGACATTGCGTTCTCTCCAATCAAATAAAAGGCTTACTGCCAGCGGCGAAAGATCAGCGACGTGTTGACGCCGCCAAAGGCAAAGTTGTTGTTCATCACGTAGTCGTTGTGCATCTGGCGGAACTCGCCGCGCAGGTAATCCAGCTCGCCGCAGCGCGGGTCCACTTGATCGAGGTTGAAGGTCGGCACGTACTGGTCGCGGTTCATCATCTCGATGCTGAACCACGACTCCAGCGCCCCGCAGGCGCCCAGGGTATGGCCGAGGAAACTCTTCTGCGAGCTGATGGGCATGCGGCTGCCGAACAGGCTGCTGGTGGCCAGGGTTTCGGCAATGTCACCTTGTTCGGTGGCGGTGCCGTGGCCGTTCACATAACCGATGGCATCCGGCGCCAGGCCGGCATCTTCGAGGGCCAGCTCCATGGCGCGGCGCATGGTGGTCTGTTCAGGTCGCGTGGTGTGCTGGCCGTCGGCGTTGCTGCCAAAACCAACGATTTCGGCATGGATATGCGCACCACGGGCCAGGGCATGTTCCAGCTCCTCAAGCACCAGCATGCCGCCGCCTTCGCCGATCACCAGGCCGTCGCGACCGCTGTCGTAGGGCCGTGGGCTGGTTTGCGGCGCGTCGTTTTTCAGGCTGGTGGCGTAGAGCGCGTCAAACACCATGGCTTCGGTGGGGCACAGTTCTTCGGCGCCACCGGCGAGCATCAGTGGCAGGCGGCCGAACTTGATCGCTTCATAGGCATAGCCGATGCCCTGGCTGCCACTGGTACACGCGCTGGACGTGGGGATCAGGCGCCCGGTGAGGCCAAAAAAGATGCTGATATTGGCCGCCGTGGTGTGCGGCATCATGCGCACGTAGGAGTTGGCGTTCAGACCCTCGGCCACCGAGTTGAGCAGCATATTGCCGAATGCCTTGATCTCGTCGGTGCTGCCGGTGGATGAGCCGCAGGCCACACCCATGCGCCCATCCTTGATCGACGCATCGCCCAGCAGGCCGGCGTCTTGCAACGCCTGCTCGGCGGCCCACACCGCCAGGCGCGAGACCCGGCCCATGCTGCGCAATTGTTTGCGGGTCCAGTGGGCGGGCACCACAAAGTCGTCAATCGGCCCGGCCAGGCGGGTGTTCAGTTCGCTGAAGCGATCCCACTCGTCCATGCGCCGGATACCGCTGCGCCGGGCGCGGAAGTTGGCGACGATGGTGTCCCAGTCGCTGCCCAGGGAGGTCATGCCGGCCATGCCGGTGACTACCACACGTTTCATCAGCACAGGCCCCCGTTCACGGCCAGGACCTGGCGGGTGATGTAGCCGGCTTCGGCTGACATCAGGAAGTTCACCGCACTGGCGACCTCTTCGGGGGTGCCCATGCGTTGCGCGGGGATCATTTTCATCAGCTCTTCCACCGGCACATTCTCATCGAGCATTGCCGTGTCGATCAGGCCCGGGGCCACGCAGTTGACGGTGATCTTGCGCTTGCCCAGCTCAATGGCCAGGGCCTTGGCGGCGCCGATCAGGCCGGCCTTGGACGCGCTGTAGTTGACCTGGCCACGGTTGCCGATCAGCCCCGAGACCGAGGTAATACATACAATGCGCCCGGCCGCACGACGCCGGATCATCGGCATCATCACTGGGTGTAGCACGTTATAGAAACCATCGAGATTGGTACGCATCACCACGTCCCAGTCGTCTTCCGACAACGCCGGGAACGCGCCATCGCGGGTCAGCCCGGCATTCAGCACCACGCCGTAATAGGCACCGTGGGCTTCTACGTCGGCTTCAAGGATCTGCTTGCAGGTGGCCCGGTCCGCCACGTCGAATTGCAGTACCCGCGCCTTGCGGCCCAGGGCCTCGACTTCGACCTGTACGGCATCTGCCTCGGCGCGGCCGCTGCGGCAATGCAGCACAATGTCATGGCCGGCCTGGGCCAGGCGCAGGGCGATAGCGCGGCCGATACCCCGGCTGGAGCCGGTGACCAGTACGGATTCAGTCATGACGCGTGTCCTTCGATTCAGCTAAATAGTTGGCCGCCTGGGGCGGTCGAAATACGTTCAGGCGGGCGCTGGCCTGGATCCCGTCGCCGGTCAGGTGGCATTCGAACACACCCATGCCGTTGTCGTCTTCCAGGGAGCGCAGGCCGTGGATGGTCAGTTCGCTGCCGGCGGGAAAGTGCTCGACATTGCATTCGAATTTGCGCGTGCCCAGCAGGAAGCCCAACTCCACTGCTTCGCCGTTCTGGCGTGCGCGGCAGCCGGCATAGGCGGCCACGCTTTGCGCCATCAACTCGACGCCGACCCAGGCCGGCAGGCTGCCGTCAGGGCGGTTGAACAGGCCGCCGGGCTTGACGGTGACGCGGGTGCGGATCTGTTCTTCATCGAACGCCAACACCTGGTCGATCAGGATCATGTCCCCGGCGTGGGGCAGCAGTTCGGCGAGTGGCCAATGGCTCATAGGGCGTCTCCGATAATCAGGCTGACGTTATTGCCGCCGAAGGCAAACGAGTTACTCATCAGGCAGCGTTTTTCCAGGAGGTCGCCGACCTTGGCCCAGCGCAGGGCGGGCAGCGCCGGGTCGGCTTGGCCGTCCCAGATATGGGGCGGCACAGCACCTTCCATCAGGCTCAGCCAGCAGAATGCCGCTTCCAGCGCCCCGGCGGCGCCGAGGGTATGGCCGGTCATGGGCTTGGTCGAGGAACAGGCTACACCGGCGGGGAACAGGCTTGCCACGGCCAGGCTTTCCATGGCGTCGTTATGCTGGGTGGCGGTGCCGTGCAGGTTCAGGTAACCGATCTGCGCCGGCGCCAGTTTCGCGCTGGCCAGGGCCTTGCGCATGGCCTGCAATGCGCCCTTGCCGCTGGGTTCCGGCGCAGAAATATGGTGCGCATCGCAACTGGCGCCGCTACCCAGCAGGGCGATGGGCGCCGGGGTTTTGCTCATCAGGAACAGCACCGCCGCCTCGCCGATATTGATGCCGTTGCGGTTCACCGAAAACGGGTTGCAGCGTTCGCTGGAGACCGCTTCCAGCGAGGTAAAGCCATTGAGGGTCAGCTTGCACAGGCTATCGACCCCGCCACACAGCACCGCATCGCACAGGCCCAGGTCCAGCAGGCGGCGTGCGCTCATCATTGCGCGGGCGCTGGAGGTGCAGGCGGTGGAAATCACATAGGCCGGGCCGCTCAGTTGCAGCCAGTCGGCGAGGAAGTTGGCCGGGGCGCCGAGTTCCTGTTGCCGGTAGTCATAGGCCTCGGGGAACTGCCCTTCGCGCAGGTAATGGGCGATGCCGCGACTGGCTTCATCAATGCCCGAGGTGCTGGTACCCAGCACCACACCGATACGCGAGGCGCCAAAGGTGTCGATCGCCTGCCGGATCGGGCCTTCGATCTGCAAGGCGGCCTCCAGCAACAGCTGATTATTGCGACTGCTCTGCTGGGCCAGGTGCGGCGGCAGTGGCGCCAGTTCGCCAGGCACGCTGCCCACCGGCAGTACTCGCTCGGGCACCCAGCCGCTCTCGGCGCGCATACCCGAGCAATCCCCGGCAAACAGATTGCGCCGCACGGCCTGCTGGCCGCGGCCTAGGGCGCAGATGATCCCCAGGGCATTGAGGTAGGCGGTCATGGGCTGCTCTCAAGCGCGGTGACGCGATAGTTCAGGTGCTGGCCGGGCATGTTCACGCTGAAGGTCAGGGGCGCGCGGTAGATCACCTGCCAGTGCGGCTTGAGTACCCGTACGCCATCGCCTTCACGGGCTTGGGGGTAGTTGCCGGGCATTTCAGCGGCCGGGGTCAGGGCGAACAGCAGCGCCGCAAACAGCTCGCGGGCCTGGGGGTTGGGCGGTAGCAGGCCATCTGCCTGCCAACGGCCGGCCACCAGCTTTTGCCGGGCCTGGGGGATGCCCAGCGGGTCCATCAGTGACCAGCGCAGGGCCTCGCCTTCGCGCTGGATCACCAGCAACCAGTCCTGGCGCTGGCCGTCCTGCTCGCGCTCGATATGCAATTGCAGGGGCAAGGCCAGGCTCGGTGTATGCACCGGCAGTGGCGGCTGGCTGGCGCACGCGGCCAGCAGCAACAGGCAGCCGATCAACAACGCGCGGATCATGCTGGCGGGCCTGCGAGTGGCTTGCGTGCAACCACATTCACCAGGGTCTCTTCACGCTCGCCAAACGGCTTGGGCTGACGCAGGCCCCAACGCTCCAGCAGGCCGAAGTCAGCCGAGCGGCTCCACCACAGGTACGGGTACGACACATTCTGCGGGCCAAACTCGAAACCCTGGTCGCGGATCATCTCCAGGTACTCGGCGGCGCTTTTCTGCACATGCATCGGGTGGCGGAACAGCCAGCGAATCACCCAGGTGTCGATATAGGCTTCGGTGGACTCGGCAAACAGCAGGTAGCCGCCCGGCTTGAGCACCCGATAGAACTCGGTGAGTGCCCGCTGTTGCTCCACCAGGTGGTGGAAGGTCTGGTGGCAGAACAGGATATCGACACTGTCATCGGCCACCTTGAGGGTTGCGCAATCGCTGCCGATCAACTCGATATCAATGCCCTGGCGCGCCGCTTCGGCACGGCTCAGGTCGAGGCTGTGGGGGTCGGCGTCAAGGCCGATCAGGCGCTGGGGGGCGAATACCTGCTGCAAATAACGGAACGACTTGCCCTGGCCGCAACCGGCATCCAGCAGCACTGGAGCTTCCGGCAGCGGGGTGCTGAACAGGCTGCGCAGGTCGTTGATTGCCACGCGCAGCACATGATGCTGCCAGGTGTGGCTGCGCAGGAACCAGAAGCCGAATTTGGTTTCTTCGACGTAGTTTTTACTCAAGTACTCTTTTGACACAGGTGGGCTGCTCATAGGTTTTCTGCCGCACAAATTTCCGAGAGCATCCGCAAGCGGCGCTTGGGTTCGCTGACAAAGGGGTTGCGTTCATCCCAGGCGTAGCCGGCGAGGATCGAACTGATCATGCGGCGGATTTCCGGCGAGCTGCCAGGGTGATAGATCACATCCTGGAAGGTGCCGGCGTACCAGCCTTCGACGTAGCAGCGGAAGGTGTCGACCCCGCGTTTGAGCGGCACCGCGAACTCGGTTTGCCAGTCCACGCTTTCGCCCTTGAGCTGGCGGTGCAAGAGCCCGGCGGCCATGCTGGCCGAGCGCATGGCGATGGTCACGCCGGACGAGAACACCGGGTCGAGGAACTCCGCGGCATTGCCCAGCAGCGCAAACCCCGGGCCATGCAGGGTGGTGACGTTCGCCGAGTAGCCGCCAATGGTCCGGGCCGGGGTATCCCACACGGCATTCGCCAGCACACTGGACAGGCTCGGGGTTTGTTCGATAAAGCGGCGCAGGCAGGCATCCAGATCCCCATCGCAGCCGGCGAAATGCTCCTTGGCCGCGACCACGCCCACCGAGCAGCGCCCGTTGCTGAACGGGATGGTCCAGAACCAGATATCGCGCTGGGTCGGGTGGGTGGTGATAAGAATCTTGCTGCGGTCGAAGCCCGGATGTTCGATATGGTCCTCGACGTGGGTGAACACCGCCTGGCGCAGCGGGAAGTTCGACGGCGCTTCCAGGTTCAGCAGGCGTGGCAGCACGCGACCGTAACCGCTGGCGTCGAGGACGAAGCCGGCCTTGATGTGGTATTCGCGACCGTTTTCGCGGCGTACATGCAGGTAGCGGTGGCCGGCGGCGAAATCCACCCCGACCAGGGTCTGGCCGTAACGGATCTCTACGCCTTGCAGCGCCGCCTGATCGGCCAGCAACTTGTCGAAGTCGGCGCGCTGGACCTGGAAGGTCGTGGGCTTGCCGTCGCTGAATGTGTCACCGAAATCAAAGGCGCTGTAGCGCTCGCCCCAGGCAAACGCGGCACCGGTTTTCAGTTGGAAACCGGCGGCGTTGACGGCCTCGAGCATGCCGGCCTCTTCGATAAAGTCGATGCAGTGGGACAGCAGGCTCTCGCCGATGGAAAAACGCGGGAAGTGCTCGCGCTCGATGATCAATACATCATGCCCGTTACGCTTGAGCAGCGCGGCCGCAATGGCACCGGACGGGCCGGCACCGATCACCACGACCTGGCGGCGTTCCATTTCAACTGTGGGCACTGTGGCTCCTTGCCGGGTTGGCGATCATTACATTCAACTCAAAAAAATTAGTGGGCATCATTGCGCATGTTCCTGGCGGCCGGCCCATGGCGCCAGCATAAAGCTGAAGGCCAGGCCCAGGCTGACCGACAGGCCGAAATTACTCACCGCCGGGGTGCTGGACACCGCCAGCAGGCCAAAGGACAGCCAGGTGGTGACGGCTGCCAGCAACGTCCCCAGCAGGCTGACAGCGGCACCGCCGATCTGTTCGCGCATGAGGATTGCATAATCGACGCTGATCGCCGTCACCAGCAGCAGGCCGAACAGGCTGAACAGGGTCAACGGCTGCCCCAGCCAACCGAGGCTGGCCAGGCTGCACAGCGCCGCCAGCAGCGGCAGGGCGACAATCCGCAGCGCGCCGCCCAGGCCAAAGGGCAGAATCAGCAGCAAGACGATCAGTACACAGGACAATAATTTCAATTCGGCAGCGCTGATCTGGGTTGCGGCAAATACCTGGTTCAAGTCGCCGAGGCGGTCCACCAGTTGCACGCCCGGCAGGTCCAGGGCCTGGATGCGCAGCAGCGCCGGGTTGTTCAAGCCTTGCAGGCTGACCATCGCCGCCACGCCGCCCTCGACATTGCCCAGCCACAGCAGGCGCCACGGCTCGGCCAGCGGGCCAGCCAGGGCGGCGTCGATGTCGGCGGTGGGCAGCGCCTGCAACTGCGCCAGCTCTGCTTGCAGGGCGCTGGCGGGGATGCCGAGGTCGAGCAGCGGCTGCCACAGGGCGGGCAGTTGATTCAGGGCTTCGCGCAATTGCTGCTGTTCGCCGGGGGGGCTGACCAGTTGATTGAGCGCCAGGTAGCCTTGCAGTTTTTCCATGTGCACCAGTTGATCCAGGCGCAGGCTCAACGCAGCCTGGCGTTCCAGCAACTGCTGTTGATTGTCCGCGCGTACCAGGAAGAACTGGCTGGTGGGCTGGTAGCCGGTAATGCGGGCAATCGCCTGGGCTTCTTGCAGCAGTTGCGGCGGCGCGCTGATCCACTGGCGAATATCGTTCTTGCTGTTCAGATGCCACAGGCCACCGGCGCAGAACAGCAGGGCCAGCACCAGCAATGCCTGGCTCGGCAGGCGCTTGAGCAGCGACTCACGCACCCCCAGCAGGAACTCGGCGACCCGCAGCGGCCATTGCGCCGGGCGCAGGTCCATGCCGTTGAGCAGCGCCGGCAACAGGCACACCGCCGACAGGTAGGCGCCCACCAGGCCGGCGGCGGAGAACACGGCGATCTGGGTCAGCGCCGGGAACGGCGTCCAGGCCAGGGCCAGGTAGCCGATGCAACTGGTGGCCAGGCTCAGGCTCAGGCCCGGCAGAGTCAGGCGCAAGGCTGGCCAGCTGCGCCAGGGTTGCAGGCTCCAGCTCTTGGACAGGTAGTGCAGCGGGTAGTCGACGGCCACGCCGATCAGGCTCGCGCCCAGCACCAGGGTCATCACATGCATATGGCCGAACAGCGCCACACAGGCCACCGCGCCAAACAGCATGCCCACCAGCACCGGGACAAACGCCAGCAACACCCGCCAGCGACGAAACGCCAGCAGCAACAGCAACAGGATCCCCACCGTTGCGCCACCGCCGACCCAGGTCATCTCGCGGCTGGCTTGTTGTTGACCGTTGGCCGCGTACAGCAGGCCGCTGGCGGCGAGCAGTTGCACGCCGTGCTGGGCGGCCTGTTCGCGGCTGGCTTGCAGCAAGTCGGCGACTTGCAGCGGCAGCTTCATATCAAAGGCATTGCCCTGGGTACGCGCACGCAGCAATACCCAGCTCTTGCCGTCGGCGTCGGCGATCAGCGCGCCGCTGCCGATATCCAGTTGCACCGCGCCGTGTTGTGGCTGGCTGCTCTGGATGCGTCCGGTCAGGCCCAGCCAGTCGTCCTGGCTGGGGACCAGGCTGAAGCCGGTAAAGGGATCGAACAGTGTGTGTACCCGCTCTGCGATAAACGCCGCAGGCTCGCCGATCAACTGTTCGCGGTCCTTGGTCGACAGCATCGCCAGGCGCCCTTGCAGCAATTGCTGGCGCAGGGCGGGCAGGTCGGCTTGCAGGGTCCAGGTGACTTTTTCAAACAGACCGCTGGCCTGCCAGCGCTCGCCCAATTGTTCGGCCATGGCCACCGCCTGCTGACGCTCGGCATGCCCGACCAGCACCAGCATCTCGCGGTTCAGGGGTTCCTGCATGCGCTGCTCGGCCGCCAGCTCCAGGGCGTCCGGGGTGTTACCTGGCACCAGTTCCATCAGGTTGGCCGACAACGGCGCGCCCTGGCGCCATTGCCAGCCGGCCAGGGCCAGCACGGCCACCAGCAGGATCAGGAACAGGCGCGGCAACCAACGCTCACTGGGCAAAGTCGTGTTGCTCCGCGTCGCTCAAAGGTTGCGTGCTGGTACTGTCCTGCATGCGCAACAGGGTGCTGTCGCCCTGGGTTTCCAGCAACTCGATGGTGTGCACCAGTTCGCCGCCGTCGATATTGATTTGGGTGAACACTTGCTTGAGCAGCAGCGAGCGCGGGATCAACGTGAGTTTCCAGGCCTTGGCTTCGCCTTGCAGCTGCAACTCGAAGTCGCGCTGCAAGCCACTGCTGTCGCCTTGCAGGACGGCGAGGAACAAACGGTTCTGCTCGGCGCCGGCGCTTTTGTTCGGCAGTGGCTGCCAACCGTTTGCATCACGGCGGGCAATACCCTGGGCGTTGATGCGGTAGTCCTGCTGCAGCGGGGTTTTCAGCAGCCAGAGCAGGCCGTGGTCCTTGGCCAGGACGAAGGTACCTGTGCTGGTCAGCGGCTGGGGCAGGGCACGCAGGTGTTTTTCCTGGATGAAGTTGCCGTGGATCACCGTAGGCTTGGCCAGTTGATCGCTGAGCTGTTGCAGGTCAAAAGCATAAGCCCCGAAGCTCAGCAACAACCCGGCTGCTGTAGGTGCGAGCTTGCTCGCAAAAAACCTCAGGGCGCTGCGCAGTGTCAGGGCCCCTGGGTTAGCGTTGACGTCCATCGCCGGCAAGCCAGCTCCCACAGGGGTCAGCATTTCAAGGCCCTTTCGACGGCGGTGGTGAACACGGTTGGCGAGGCCAGTTGCATCTCGCGGCTGGCAATTTCTACGGCCACTTGCACGGTGCTGGCGCGGGTCAGGCGCTCGCCGCTGGCAAGGTCGGTGATCAGGTAGTTGACCTTCAAGCGGTTCTCCCACTCCACCAGGCTGGCGCGCACGTTGAGGGTCTGGCCAAAGGTGGCGCCACGCACGTAGCGCAGTTGCATGTCGATCACCGGCCACGCATAGCCGGATTCGAGCATTGCCGTGTAGTTGTGGCCGAGCTTGTCGAGCAACGCGCAACGGGCGATTTCCAGGTACTTCACGTAGTGGCCGTGCCAGACCACGTTCATCGTGTCGATGTCGAAGAACGGTACGAGGATTTGTGTGTCGCTGTGCAATACGCCGGGGCTACGCATGCAGCCTCCAGTGTTGCGCGGCGATGCGTTGCAGGCACAGGCGCAGTTCGCCCTCCAGGGCCCGGTCTTCGATCACCGGCGGGAAGTCCTTGGCCAGTGCCTCGTGCATCGCAGCCAGGGCTGGCGGCAACGGCCGTGCATCCTTGACCTGGGCGCGCAACCACACGCCCTGGTTGGCGGCGAGCAAGGTGGCGGCGGCCACTTGTTCGGTCAGCTCCAAGACGCGGATCGCATCGCGGGCGGCGATGGTGCCCATGCTGACCTTGTCCTGGTTGTGGCATTCGGTGGAGCGCGAAAACACGCTGGCCGGCATGGTGTTTTTCAACGCTTCGGCGGTCCAGGCGCTGGTGCCGATCTGCACCGCTTTGAAGCCGTGGTTGATCATTGCGCGGTCCGCCGGGGCGCCCGACAGGTTGCTCGGCAAGCCATGGTTGTAGCGCTCGTCCACCAGCAGCGCGAGTTGCCGGTCGAGCAGGTCGGCGACGTTGGCCACCAGGTTCTTCAGGCTGTCCATGGCAAAGGCGATATGCCCGCCGTAGAAGTGCCCGCCGTGCAGCACACGTTCGGCTTCGGCGTCGATGATCGGGTTGTCGTTGGCACTGTTGAGTTCGATCTCGATAAACGAGCGCAGCCAGTTCAGGCTGTCGGCCAGCACGCCGAGGACGTGGGGCGCGCAGCGTAGCGAGTAGCGGTCTTGCAGGCGGTGCAGCGGCGCGGTCGGGGCGTCGATCGCCAGGTCCTTGCGCAGCCAGGCTGCGACCTGCATCTGCCCGGGGTGTGGTTTGGCGGCGAACAGGCGTTCGTCGAAGTGCTCCGGGTTGCCTTGCAACGCCACCACGTTCAGCGCGGTGATGCGTGTGGCCAGTTGCAGCAGGTAGTCGGCGCGGGCGAAGGCCAGGCAGGCCAGGCCGGTCATCACCGCGGTGCCGTTCATCAGCGCCAGGGCTTCCTTGGGTCGCAGCACCAGCGGGGTCCAGCCCAGCTCGCGATGGACATCGGCAGCCTGGCGGCGCTCGCCCCGGAACAGCACTTCACGCTCGCCGGACAAGGTCGCGGCCACGTATGACAGCGGCGTCAGATCGCCGCTGGCGCCGACCGAGCCTTCTTCCGGGATCAGCGGCAGGATGTCGTGTTCAAGAAACGCATGCAGGCGCTCCAGCAGTTCAACCCGCACCCCGGACACGCCATGGCACAGCGACTGTAAACGCGCCGCCAGCACCGCACGGGTGGCCTGGGCGTCGAGCAACTTGCCCAGGCCGCAGCCGTGGAAGGTGTACAGGTGGCGCGGCAATGCCTCGACATGCTGCAACGGCACCGCCACCACGCACGAGTCGCCATAGCCGGTGGTCACGCCGTAGATCACGCCTTCCTTGTCCAGCAGCGAATCGAGGAACTGCGCGCCCTTGGCGATGCGCTGGCGGTACCCGGCATCGTCTTGCAGGCGAGTGGGCGCCTGACGGTTGGCCAGGGCCAGCACGTCTTCGATGCGCAAAGGGAGTTCGCCGAAGGTTACCGGCTCAAGCAGATGCGTCGTCATCGGTCTTCCAGAAAGGGTAAAAGTTGAACCATTGTTGGGGCGCTTCCAGGCAGAACTGGCCCAGGCGTTCGGCGTAGCGGGCGGCCCAGTGGGCGATCACTTGCGGGCGGTCGCTGCGTTTCCATTCGATCAATTGGGCGAAGGGCTCGATGATCAAACGATAGCGGCCCTGGTGCTTGAGGCACATCAGCAGGTTGACCGGGCATTTGAGCAGCCCGGCCAGCAACCACGGGCCCTGGGGGAAGGCCGCGCTATGGCCGAGAAAGTCCACGCGCACGGTGCGCCCGCCATGCAGCGGGATTCGGTCGCCGGCAATCGCCAGCCATTCACCGTCGTCCAGGCGCTGGCTGAGCAGCAGCATCACCGCCGGGTCCAGTTCGCTGACCTGGATCAGCCGCAGGTTGCTCGCCCCGGCTTCGCCCAGCAGGCGGTTGAACTGTTCGGCATGCTTGGTGTGCACCAGCACATTCATGGTGACTTTCTCGCCCAGCTCCGCCAGGGCCCGGCACACTTCCAGGTTGCCCAGGTGCGCACCCACCAGCATCTGCCCACGTTCGCCGCGCAGTTGCCCGCGCAACTGGGCCGGGTCGATGATCTCGATCTGTTCCAGGCGCAGCTTGCCGTTCCATACGTCGAGCTTGTCCAGCAAGGCGTCGGCGAAGGCCATGAATTGGCTGAAGACCTTTTTGTGGCTGGGGCGCAGCTCGTCGCGCCCACTCCAGTCGGCCAGGCGCTGCTGGTATTGCCAGATGCTCTGGCGCGCGGCGCGACCAAATACGAAAAAGTACAGGACGATGCCATACAGCAGTGGGCTCAGCATCCGGCGCCCGAGGACCTTGGCGGCGAACGCGGTGAGCTTCATCAGCCAGAAACTGCCGCGCTCCTGGCGGTCGGCCCAATGCCGGGTGTTTTCGCTCATGCCTGCCACCGTCGCCAGAGGATCAGCGGCGCACGCAGCAACATGCCAAAGAACAGCCGGGTGTGCATCGACGAAATCAGCAGGTTGTCGTGGAACATCCGAAAGTGCGACAGGCCATCGGCCGGGTAATGCACCTTGGTCGGCAGCCAGCGCATCGGCTGGTTGCGCCATGACAAACGCACGAGGATGTCGGAGTCGAAATCCATGCGCTTGCCGATCCGCGCCGAGTCCATCAGCGCCAGCACCGGTGCCAGCGGGTAGATGCGAAAGCCGCACATCGAATCGCGGATCTGCAGCGACAGGCTGTTGATCCACACCCAGACATGGGTCAGGTAGCGGGCGTAGAGGCGGCCCTTGGGCACGCTGTCGTCGTATTCGGGGTAGCCGCAGATCACCGCATCGGGGTGAGTGCGCGAGGCGTCGATAAACAGGGCGACTTCGCGCAGGTCGTGCTGGCCGTCGGCGTCCACTTGCAGGGCATGGGTAAAGCCCAGGCGTGCGGCTTCGCGAAAACCGACTTGCACCGCACCGCCCTTGCCCTGGTTGGTGGGCAGGGTGATCAGCGAGACGTTGTCCAGGCTGGCCAGTTGCGCCAGTACGGCGGCGCAGGCGGGGCTGCTGCCATCGTCCACCAGCAGGCAGGGCAGGCCATGCTCCAGCAGGCTGCGGACCACGGCGGGCACGGCGGCTTCATGGTTGTAGACCGGGATCAGGGCGCAGGGGTTATGCATGGTGGCGGACACCTGATGGACCGAGTTGCCTGCATCGCAGGCAAGCCAGCTCCCACATTGGGAATGTGTATCCATTGTGGGAGCGGGCTTGCCCGCGATTGAGCGCGCAGCGCTCACCCAACCTATGCATGAGAATTCTCCAGCAAAACCCGCCCGCTGGAACACGCCGCACTGTCATTGCGATAAGCGAAATACAACTTGCCCCGCTCGCGATCAAAACGCAGGTGCAACTCGACCACATCGCCCGGGCGCACCAGTTGCTGGAATTTGAGCACTTCCATGCCGGCAAAGGTCGGCGGGAGATCGAGCAGTTGCTGGCCCAGATTGAACGCCCATTCCACCTGCACAACCCCCGGCAGCACCGGGGTGTGGGGGAAGTGGCCGCTGAAGTAGGCCAGGTCCGGCGGAATGCTCAGTTGCAGGGTCCATTCGCCGTCGCTTTCGACCTGCGCCAGGACGTCCGGCGCCTTGGGGCGCGGCGCCTGCAGCAGGGCTTCGATTTGCGCCTGGGGCAGCTTGCCCTGGGGGTTGAGCGGCAACTGCCGCAACAGGCGCCAGCGGCGGGGCAGGGCCAGGGCTTCGCAATGCTGGCTCAGGTGTTGGCGCAGGGTTTGGGTGACGGTCCGTCGGCCTTGGTTGCGCAAGGCGTGCAGGCCGTCGCCGCTGAGCACCACCAGGGCGCCGAGGGACGCGCGGTTTTCCTGGACCACGCCCAGGCGCGCTTCGGCGACCCAGGCGTGATCCGCCAGGGCTTGTTCGAGCATCGGCAGGGAGATGCGTTTTTCTTCCAGCTTGACGATCCGATCCAGGCGCCCGAGCAGTTCGAAGCGCCCGTCGGCGTGGATCTGGGCGGCATCGGCAGTCTGCTCGACATGCCCCGCTGGCAGGTACGGCGAGGCAATGCGCAAGGTGCCGTCGGCATCCTGGCTCAGTTGCACATCGGCAAACGGCTGCCACGGCGCGTGGCCCTGGCGCCAGGCAATGCCGCCGGTTTCCGAGCTGCCGAGGATCTCCGTCGGCCACTGCTGCAGGCGTTGATGCAGACTGTCGGCCGCGTCGGCGGGCAGTGCGCCACCGGAGGAGAACACGCGCTTGACCGTGCTCAAGGCGGCCCAGTCAAGATTGTCGCCCATGCGCTTGAGCAGGGCCGGGCTGGCCACCCAGGCAAAGTGCGGGTGCTGGCGGCTGACGCGCTGCAAGTCTTCGGGGAACGGCAGTTGCTCACGCACAAACGTGCGCCCAGCGCACAGCGGCCACAGCACGCGGAACAGCAGGCCGTAGATATGCTGGGTGGCGACGCTGCCGATGATGCAGGCCTGGCCCAGGTCGGCGCCCCACAAGGCTTCCAGGGCCTGGACCTCATTGGCCAGTTGGCGCAGGGTTTTGTCGATGCGCTTGGGCTCGCCGCTGGAGCCGGAGGTGCACAGGCTCAACTGGCAGGTATCCAGGTCAAGGGCGGCGGCGGCAACTGCGGGCTGGTAGAGCGCGTCAAGGTCGCCCGCTTCGGTCAGCCAGGCGTCAACATCAGCGGCCCAGCGTTGGCGGGTCTGGGGTTGCAGGTCGGCGGGCAGCAACACGCTGACCCCGGCCTGCCAGGCGCCCAGCAAGGCGATCGCCAGCTCGCCGGCGTCGTTCAGGTGCACCGCCAGGCGCTGGATGCCACGGGCTTGCAGGCCGGACGCGAGGCTCAGGGCCCGCTCGCACAGTTGCGCGTGATTCATCGACGGTTCGGTCGTGACCAAACGCAGTTCTACAGGCTCAAGCAACAGATGCTCAAGATTGACCCAATTCATACGCGGCCTCGAACCCTTTGTCGTATCAGCCATTCCACGGCAAACAACAGCCCCATCAAGCCATAGGCGATCAGACCGTTGTACAACGTCCACCAGCTCAGCGGTGCCCACAGGGTGAGCGCGGCGGCGAGCAGGCCGTTACACAAGAAAAACACACTCCATGCCACGGTGACCTGGCGTGTGTACGCAATGGCCTTTTCGGGCAATTGCGGATCGCTCAGGCGCGCCAGGCGCTCGACCATCGGCGGGCCGTATTTCAGGCTCAGGCCGAACAGCGCCAGCATGAACACGCTGACCAGGCTCGGGTACCAGCGCAGCAGTTGCGGGTTGTCGAACCAGGCCAGCAGCAGGCAAAACACAATTGCAGCCGCCGCCATCCAGCCACTGCCAGGGCGTCGCGGGCCGGTCAGCGCGCGCAGCAACCACAGGCTGGCCAGCAGCAGGCCGAATTGCCACGGAGCGAAATGCTCCGTGCCGTAATACACCGCAAAAGGGTACAGCAGCCCTACCAGCAACAGGCCAAGGCCGATCAGCCGGCTCATGCGGCCGGTTGGACCAGGCGGTAGACCGCCTCGACCACGTCATTGACCGTACGCACGGCCTTGAACTCTTCGGCGGCGATTTTCTTGCCGGTCTGGCGCTTGATATGGTCGATCAGGTCCACGGCATCGATGCTGTCGATTTCCAGGTCCTGGTACAGGTTGGCGTCGAGAGTGACCCGTGCCGGGTCCAGTTCAAACAGTTCCACCAGGGCGTCGCGCAGGGTGTTGAAGATATCGTCACGAGTTTGCATGGTTGGGTCTCAAGCTGCCTGTCTGGCCGTGACGAACGCCGCGAGGCTGGCCACGTTGATAAAGTGATTGCGGGTGTCCTTGGCGTCGGCGTCGATCTTGATGCCGTACTTTTTCTGGATCGCCAGGCCCAGTTCCAGGGCGTCTACCGAATCCAGGCCCAGGCCTTCGCCGAACAGGGGTTGCTCGCTGCCAATGTCGCAGGCGTCGATATCTTCCAGGCCCAGGGCCTCGATGATCAGGGTTTTGATTTCGTGCTCAAGGCTGTTTGGGTTGCTCATCTTCGGCGAGCTCCTTAATGAAATAGTGATGCAGGTAATCGTTGAGCTTGCGTGAGGCCTGAGGCGCTGGCCCTTGTGAGGCAAACACCTGTGGGTCTATATCGGCACCCACCTGCAAACTGAAGTGAAAGCGGCGGTGGGGGATGCGATACCAGGGCTCGGCCTTGGTCAGCGTGGTCGGGCTGACCTTGAGCACCACGGGGGTGATGATTGTCGCACCGCGCAGGGCGATGGCGGCGGCCCCGCGATGAAAGGCCGGGGCTTTGCCCGGTACGGTGCGGGTGCCTTCGGGAAAGATAATCAGGGTCTGGCCGCCCCTCAGGGCGCCTGCGGCGGCATCGAGCATGTCGATGCTGCCGTCATTGCTGATATAGCCGGCATCGCTCACCGGGCCACGGGTGAAAGGGTTATGCCACAGGCTTTGCTTGACCACGCAATTGGCATCGCGCACCAGGCCGATCAGCACGACGACGTCGATCAGCGACGGGTGGTTGGCGATGATCATCTGCCCGGGGCGCCCGAGTTTTTCGGCACCCTCGACGCTGTAGGTGAGAATGCCGGCGCGGTACATCATGTTGATAAAGAACCAGAACAGGCGGCCGATGGTCAGGCGCGCACGTCGCTGATGCTGCTGCGCATCCCCCGGCAGGCAACTGAGCAGGGGAAACACCAGCAGGCGCAGGCACAGGCCGCCCAGGCCGAACAGCACGAAGCTGGCGGCCGTGGCGAACAGGCGCCAGTAATAGGCGTCCCGGGGCTTGTCGGTCAGGGTTTGCGTTGCCAGTTCCATACTCGGTTCTTCCAGGCATGTTGGCAGGCCCCCTGCTCGGTAAGCAGGGCGCACAGCAGGTTCAGGGCATGGGGCCACTGGGTCTTGGCAGGTTGGACAGTCGCGGTGTGCAGCGCCAGTTGCCATTCGTCGCCTGGGGTCAGCAGCAGGCCCAGGGCGTAGGGGAACGGCACGTCGTCGATCCAGCGTGCGTAGGCTGGAGGTGGCTGCTCTTCGGTAATCACCAGCAATACCGCCGGCGCGCCCTCGTTGAGCAGGGCGGCGGCCTCGAGCATGCCGTGCTCCAGGCCGTCGCCCGCGGCTGCCAGGGCAGTCATTTCGCTGGTTTCATTGCGCAGGATCGACCACAGGCCAATTACCGCGTTGTGCACCGACAGGCTGAACTGGGTGGGCGACAGGGGCTGGTCATTGGCCAGGTCGCTGAGAATATCCAGGGTGCGTGGGGTTTCGCCGTGACGTGAAACAAACACCAGCGGCAGATCCTGCAAACCTTCGGCCAATGGCCAGCCGACGCTGAAGGCCATCCGCGCCAGGCGGCTCAGGCGCCGGCGCTGCATGGCCGGCAGGAACGACACATCGGGCGCGGCATCGCTTTGGGCGAGCAACACCTTGGCATGGCACCAGTCGCGCCAGGCATCCTCGCTGTCGAGCCCAGGGGCCCAGGCACGCCATTGGGCGATGTTGAAGTTGATCACTGAGAAGATTTCCCGCCCCTGCGGGCTTCCTTGTGCTGCAAATTGCCCCGCCGCGACGGGACATGGCGCGATGGCCGAGTGGCGCGCATTATCCCGGTGCTGTGGGGTTCTAGCAAACTTTGGTAAAGAATTGTTCACGAGATATTACAAAGTCGGCGAAAAAGGATCAGTGATTGTCCGCCAATGGCTACGGGTGTCTGGTGTCAGGTAACTCTGTATTGGTTGGCGTGTTACGAGATAGTTATGCGGGATCCATCCCCAGATGCTGTAGTACAAGCTTGATCAAGGTAGCGAGCGGGCGCTTTTGCCCTCTACACTCGGGCATTCATTGATACACGGAGGTTTTTCCATGCGGCGCGTGGTGTTCAATCAAAAAGGCGGCGTTGGCAAATCCAGCATCGCCTGCAACCTGGCGGCGGTCAGTGCCAGTGAAGGCTATCGAACCCTGTTGGTGGACCTCGATGCCCAGGCCAACTCGACCCAGTACCTGACGGGGCTGACGGGCGACGATATTCCCATGGGTATTGCCGACTTCTTCAAGCAGACCCTGTCTTCCGGGCCGTTTTCGAAGAAAAACCAGGTGGATATCTACGAAACCCCCTTCGACAACCTGCATGTCATCACTGCCACCGCAGAGCTGGCGGACCTGCAGCCCAAGCTCGAGGCCAAGCACAAGATCAACAAGTTGCGAAAGCTGTTGGATGAATTGTCCGAGGATTACGACCGGATTTACCTGGATACGCCGCCGGCCCTGAACTTCTATGCGGTTTCGGCGCTGATCGCCGCTGATCGTGTGTTGATCCCTTTCGACTGCGACAGCTTCTCACGGCAGGCGCTGTATGGCCTGCTGGCGGAAATCGAAGAACTCAAGGAGGACCACAACGAAGGCCTCGAAGTGGAAGGCATCGTGGTCAACCAGTTCCAGGCCCGCGCGAGCCTGCCGCAGAAGATGCTGGACGAGTTGATTGCCGAAGGCCTGCCGGTGCTGCCGGTGTACCTGGCCAGCTCGGTGCGCATGCGCGAGTCCCATCAGGAAAGCAAACCGCTGATCCACCTGGACCCGCGCCACAAACTGACCCTGCAGTTTGTGGAGCTGCATAACTTGCTGGAAAACGCCTGATCTGAAGAGTGAACACGCTCAATGTGGGAGCTGGCTAGCCTGCGATCAGGGGGTGCCAGCTTGCAGAGGCATCAACTGACCCACTGTCATCTGGGGTTATACCCCTCGGCTACGCAACCAGCTCATCAGTTGCGGTAACGGAAACGCCCCGCTCTGGCGCGCCATTTCCCGGCCGTTCTTGAACAGGATCAGGCTGGGAATCGAGCGAATCCCCAATTGTGCCGAAAGCTGCTGGTTGGCCTCGCTATCGAGCTTGGCCAGCCGGCACTTGCCGGCCAACTGCCCGGCGGCCTGTTCAAACACCGGCGCAAACGCCTTGCACGGCCCGCACCACGCGGCCCACACGTCCACCAGTAGCGGTAAATCGCCCTTGATCTGGCTGGAATAATCGCCCTGGTTCAATTCAAACGGTTTGCTCAGCAACACCGGCTGCTTGCAACGCCCGCACTTCGGGGTATCGCCCAGGCGTTCGTGGGGGATGCGGTTGAGGCCGTTGCAGTGTGGGCAGGGGATTACAAGAGAGTCGGACATGGTGGGGTTCCGTTGACGTTGCCAATGAACACTATTTGGAGCCAGGGCCAAGATTATCAAGGTTAGGCGGTAGCGACGCATGCGCTCACATGTTTGCCTGTGCACATGCTTGACGGTGTCTCCAGGCGGCCTACGCAGGTATGAGATACCGCCACTGGTCTGCTGAACGCTTATCGCATACTGCGATAACTTGATCCCGGGACTAACGCTCATAGCAAGATGCGATAACGGCAAGTGGAAGGAATGACCGGAAATGAGCGTATTCATTGAGCAGGGTTAGGACGAGCAACTGATCTCCAAATGCTTGCCCCAATCGGGCGGCCGCTGCGCGTACTGTTCCATCCCCGGCTGTTCTTCAAATGGCGTGCTCAACACCTCATGCAGTCTTCGCACTTCACTGTAGTCGCCTGACTCGGCGGCGGTGATGGCGTTTTGTGCCAGGTAGTTGCGCAGGATATACAGCGGGTTGACCGCGTGCATGCGCTCGCGGCGTTCTGCCTCGCTGCCAGTACCGTCGCGCTCAACCCGGGCCTTGTACTCGTCGGCCCAGGCATCGAAGCCCGCGCGGTCGACAAAGTCATCACGCAGGCGCGCCACGGCCAGTGCGGCGGATTCGTCGCCCAGATGGCGGAAAAACAAGGTGTAGTCCACGCCACTGTTCTGCATCAGTTGCAGCAGGCGCTCCACCAGTTTCTGGTCATCGTCCTCGGCGGTGGTCAGGCCCAGGCGGCGGCGCATCAGGTCCAGGTAATGGGCCTGGTACAGCGGCAGGTACAGGCCCAGGGTCTCGCGCAGGGCTTCAACACTGATGTATGGCGTCAGCGCCTGGGCCAGGGCGCTGAGGTTCCACTGGCCGATGGGCACCTGGTTGCTGAAGGAATAGCGGCCTTCGTGATCGGAGTGGTTGCAGATGAAGTGGGCGTCGAAGTCATCGAGGAAGGCAAACGGCCCGAAGTCGAAGGTAATCCCCAGGATCGACATATTGTCGGTGTTCATCACCCCATGGCAAAACCCGTAGGCCTGCCACTTGGCGATCAGCTCGGCATTGCGCTCGACGATCTCGCGGAACATTGCCAGGTAGGGCTCGGGTTGCTCCTGGCATTGGGCAAAGTGCAGCTTCAGCACATGCTCGGCCAGTTGCTGGTGCAGCTCGGTTTTCTGGGTGTAGTAGAAGTATTCAAAGTGCCCAAAGCGGATATGGCTCGGCGCCAGGCGCAGCACCATGGCCGCGCGTTCCTGCTTCTCGCGCCATACCGGGGTGTCGGAGCCGATCACGCACAGGGCGCGGCTGCTGGGGATGCCCAGGGCGTGCAAGGCTTCGGAGGCGAGAAACTCGCGGATCGACGAACGCAGCACCGCGCGGCCATCGCCCATGCGCGAGTAAGGCGTTTGCCCGGCGCCCTTGAGGTGCAAGTCCCAGTGCTCGCCCGCCGCGTTATACACCTCGCCCAGCAGCAAGCCGCGGCCGTCCCCCAGTTGCGGGTTGTAAGAGCCAAACTGATGCCCGGAATAGACCATCGCCCGCGGTTCGGCCTCGGCCCACAGCGTGTGGCCGCCGAACAGTTCGGCGAACACCGGCGTGTCGGCCACGGCCGGGTCGAGGTCCAGCAGGGCCATGGCGGCGTTGCTCGCCACCACCAGCCGTGGCTCGTCGATGGGCTCGGGCAATACGTGGGTTGAGAAACCATCGCCCAGGCGGGCGAAGCGGTTGTCGAAGGTCAGGTCGTCGAGGGCTTTCACCGGCCATCTCCAGCAGAATGTCCGAGCATTCTGCTGGGGATAGCGCGGTTAGTCGAGTTTGGCCGGCGGTGTGGGTTGTGGCGAGCCGTCATTCGCCGGCTTGCTCACGGGTTCGACTTCCACCAGCTTGTATTCCTGGCCGTGCAGGTTTTTCAGGTAAATCTCCATCTGACGGAACGAAATGTTGATGCTCTGCTTCTTGAACTCACGGTTGATAAAGCGGTTGACCTCATCAATCACCGGGTTGCGGTCGCCCAGATCGCGTACATGCATGCGCAATTCGTGGTCGAGGGTGCTTTCGCCGAAGTTCAGGAAGTACACAAGGGGTTCCGGGTCTTTCAGTACCCGTGGGTTATCCCTGGCGGCCTTGAGCAACAATTCCTTCACCAGGTCCAGATCGGAGCCGTAGTCCACGCCAAGCTTGAGGGTCACCCGGGTGATGGTGTCGGTCAGCGACCAGTTGATCAACTGCCCGGTGATAAAGGTTTTGTTCGGGACAATGATGTCCTTGCGGTCGAAGTCGGTGATGGTGGTGGCGCGGATGCGGATCTTGCTCACCGTCCCCGACAGGTTGCCGATGGTAATGGTGTCGCCGATGCGCACCGGGCGCTCGAACAGGATCATGATGCCGGAGATAAAGTTGGCGAAGATCTCCTGCATGCCGAAACCCAGGCCCACCGACAGCGCGGCCACCAGCCATTGCAACTTGTCCCAGCTGACCCCGAGGGTCGACAGGGTCGACACAAAGCCCACACCGGCAATCACATACGACAGCAAGGTGGTGGTGGCATAGGCACTGCCCTGGGCCAGGTCGAGTTTGGACAGCACCAGCACTTCCAGCAGGCCCGGCAGGTTGCGCGCCAGGGCGAAGGTGATGCCGATGATGATCAGTGCGCCGAGCATGTCGCCGATGCTGATGGGCACCATGCTGATATTGGCGCCGGTGCCGCTGGTGTACTCGTAGAGGGTGATGTTGTCCAGGTAGGAGAACACCGAGATCAGGTCTGACCAGACCCAGTACAGCGCCGCGATAAAGCCGCCGAGCAAGGCCAGGCGAATCAGGCGCATGGACTGCTCGTTGACCTGCTCGATATCCAGGGTCGGTTCCTCAATCACCACTTCGCCGTCGCCGGCTTCCTTGGCCGCCTGGCGCTTGGCCAGTGCCCGGGAGTAGGCCAGGCGCCGTGCGGCCACACCCAGGCCACGGACGAAGGTGGCTTCGATCACCAGCCAGAACATCAGCAGGTACAGGGTGTTGATCAGGCGGTCGCTGAGTTTGAGCGCGGTGTAGTAGTAGCCAAAACACACGGCAATAAACAGCGCGATGGGCAGCGCGGTAAACGCCACGCCGACCACCTTGCGAAACAGCGAGGCCTTTTCATGGGTCGGGCTATTGAGCAACAGGCGACTGAGCAGCCAGGCCATCAGCCCGTAGCAGGTCAGGACCACAGCGATCCCCAGCACATCGTTGGCCAGGGCCGCCGGCTGATGTTCGGCGATGGACACCACGGCCACCAGCGCCAACACCACCAGCCCCAGTTTGCGGATCCAGCCCTGGAGGAATTCGACCTGGGGTTTTTCCCAGCGGAAATGCAGTTCGGCCACACCGCCCGGCGCCAGGATGCGATAGGCGGTGTAGAACACTAACCACGCCTGGGCGATCTGTACCAGGGCCATGCCCAGGTTGGCGTTCTGCCCACGGGCATCGATTTGCAGGGCGTAGCCACACAGCGCCAGGCCGAGGGTCACCGGCAAGGCCAGCAGGATATTCACCAGGATGGCGATCGGGGTGTGCCACTGGCTGTCACGTTTGAAGTGACCGATATCCATATGGATTTTTTTCAGCCGCTCGTACAGGTTGTTACGTCGCCATAGCAGGGCGCCGATCAACAGCAGCAGGGGCAAGAACAGCAGCGGGCGCTGGGTCAGGCCGTCATACAGTTCGCTGAGGCTGGAGGCCCAGGGCAGGGTGTTGACCTGTTTTTCCAGGCGGGTGGGCACGGCTTCCAGCCATTCGACGTCCAGCGGTTTGTTGCTGGGGATCCAGAACATCTGTTCGTCGAGGGTCGCGCGCAGGCTGGCGGCGGTGCTGAGCAGCTGTTTCTGGTTCAGTTGCAGGGTGATGGATTCGTTGAGCAGTGCGCTCAGTTCCCGGCTCAGGCGCTCGAGCAGGTCGCTGCGGGTCACGGCCAGTTCCAGCAGGGTGCGGCGCAATTGCGGGGTGACCTGGTCTTCGGGCTGGTTGGCCAGCAAGTTATCGACGTAGGCACTCGGCGAGTTGATCAGTTCGCGCTGCTGGTTGACCTCGAACTGGTACAGGCGAATGTTGGCGATATCGTCCGCCAGGTCACGGTCGACCTTCAGACGCGGCAAGGCCTGTTTCTGTTGATAGAGAATTTTCGACAGCAGCAGGCTGCCCTTGAGCACGTTGATCTGCTCGTCCAGGGCCGAATCGCTCTGGGTCATGTTGTCCAGCAACTGCTTGGTTTTCAGGTTCTCTTGGGTCAGCTCGTTGAGCCGGTCGGTGCTTCTGAGCAGGTAGTCGGACAGTTTCAGGTTGGCCGCGCTTTCCGTGGTCAGCAGGCTGCTGCCGCCGGCCTTCTGCGCTTCGATGGACTGCTGAGTCACGGTTTCCTGGGACTGGGCCAGGCGTTTCTGGTTGATCAGGGTTTGCAGGTCCTGGATTTCCTGCTCCAGGCGCGCGGTTTTTTCCACTGCCAGGTCATGCTGGCTGTTGCCCAGGTCTTGCAGCTGGCTGTTGCCCGCCAGCTCCTGGCGGCGCAGCGGGATCAAGGCATTGAGCGCCGCCAGTTCGGCATTCAGCAGGTTGCGCTGGTCGCCGTTGAGGGGTTTGCCATTGTCCTTGCCGGCCTTGAGGATGCCATTGATCTGCTGGATGCGCGTCTGGCTCTTGCTGATTTCGGTCTGGGCGCGCTCGGGGCGGGTCTGGGCGGCGATGCTCAGGCTGTTGGCGTCGGCCAACTCCTTTTGCAGGTCGCCCTGCTGGGTGCTGCGCTGCACCAGCAGTTGTTCGAGCTGGGGCACCGGCAGGCTGGCGTAGCGCTGGGCCACAGGCACCACTTTGGTGCTTTTGAGGCGGGCCAGTTCACGGGAGTTTTCCGTGGTCTGGCGGGGCGCGCCTTCGAGCTGACGCTTGAGGTCAGTCAGGCGTTGCTCGTAATCCTGCTTGTTGCCCAGCAGGGTCAGGGTCTGCTGCAACACATTTTGCAGCGCCTTCATGTCGGCGTCGGGCAGTTTGCGGTCAGGCAGCTTGTCCAGGGTCTGTTGCACGCTCTCGATGCTTGGCGGGGCGGCGGCATATACGGGGCTGACGCAGAGGGTCAGACCCAGTAGGGCAGTGGCTAAAAAAGTGCGCAGGAATGTCATAGAGACCGATCGAACAAGATGAAGAATAGGGGGCGTGCTGATGGCCACTGGCGCATCGTCGCCCCGCAGTTTAGAGGAAGAATCCGGGCCCCGGGCGACTTCCTTCGGGGAATCTGACGCCGACTTTGCCGATCTTGTTCCCGTCCATCACGGCAACCGTCCAAATGGTGTTGTTCCACTCCACCTGGTCGCCGACAACCGGGGCGCCACCGACTTTCTGGGTAATAAAGCTGCTCAGTGGCATGTCCGGGTCGATGCCGTCGAGCTTGAGCCCGTACAGCGCCGAAACCGCGCCCAGCTGGGCGTCGCCCTCCAGCACGAAGTCGCCGAAGAAGCGCAGGTCCAGGCCCCGTTGTGGTGCCTGGCTGAACAGCTTGCCGAGGGCGGCGAGGTTGTGTTCATGGCCGATCACGCACAGCAGGTCATCGGCTTCCAGCACCGTACTACCCGACGGATGGAGCAGTTGCTGGCCACGAAACAGCGCGGCGATCCGTGTGCCTTCGGGCATTTTCAGCTCGCGCAGGGCCGCGCCGATGCACCATTTCTCCGCCCCCAGGCGGTAGACGAACAGCTCCCACTCGCTGGTGACGTGCACTTCCAGGGCTGCCCGGGAAATCGGCGCAGGCTCGGGTGGTACCGTCACTTTCAAGAGTTTGGCGACCCACGGCAGGCTGGTGCCTTGCACCAGCAACGACACCAGCACAATAAAGAACGCCAGGTTGAAATACAGCTGGGCGTGGGGCAGGCCGGCCATCAACGGGAACACCGCGAGAATGATCGGCACCGCGCCGCGCAGGCCGACCCAGGCGATAAACACTTTTTCGCGGCCATGGAAGGCCTTGAACGGCAGCAGGCCGACGGCCACCGACAGCGGCCGCGCAAACAGGATCATCCACAGTGCCAGGCCCAGGGCCGGCAGGGCGATGGGCAGCAGGTCATGGGGCGTGACCAGCAGGCCCAGCACCAGGAACATGCCGATCTGCGCCAGCCAGGCCATGCCGTCGAGCATATGCAGGATGCCGTGGCGGCTGCGTACCGGGCGGTTGCCGATCACCAGGCCGCACAGGTACACGGCGAGGAAGCCGCTGCCGTGCAAGGCGTTGGTCAGGGCGAAGACGAACAGGCCGCCGGCGATCACCAGGATCGGATACAGACCGTTGGCCAGGTTGATCCGGTTGACCAGTTGCAGCATCAACCAGCCGCCGCCCAGGCCGATAATGCCGCCGATGCCGAACTCGCGGATCAGGTGGGTCAACAGGCTCCAGTGCAAGCCGGTCTGGCCGCTGGCAAGCATGTCGATCAGGGTCACGGTGAGGAACACCGCCATCGGGTCGTTGCTGCCGGATTCGATTTCCAGGCTGGCACTGACCCGTTCGTTCAGGCCCTTGCCGCCCAGCAGCGAGAACACGGCGGCGGCATCGGTGGAGCCGACGATGGCGCCGATCAGCAGGCCCTGGATGATATTGAGGTCGAACAGCCAGGCCGCCGCCATACCGGTGAGGCCGGTGGTTATCAACACCCCCACGGTCGCCAGCGACAGGGCTGGCCACAGTGCCACGCGAAAACTCGCGACCCGGGTCCGCAAGCCGCCATCGAGCAGGATCACTGCCAATGCCAGGTTGCCCACCAGGTAAGCGGTTGGGTAGTTATCGAAAATGATCCCGCCGCCATCGACGCCGGCCAGCATGCCCACGGCCAGGATGATCACCAGGATCGGGATCCCCAGGCGGGACGAAAGAGAACTCACCAGAATGCTCGCACCTACCAGCAACGCGCCGATCAAGAACAGGCTGTTGATGGTCGTCGCATTCAAAGGCAGTACTCCGAAAATAAGGCGGGCGCAGACTGACCATGCAGTCTGCGTGCCAGCGATTCTAACCTGTTGAATTGCTGCGCTGTCAAAAAGCTTTTCAGGTTTACGCAGAACCAATGTGGGAGCAGGCAAGCCCCCACATTTATGATGCAGTGTCTGTTAGAGACGGAATCTGCCTACCATCCCATTCAAATCCACCGCCAGGCGCGACAACTCACTGCTCGCCGCACTGGTCTGGCTGGCGCCCGTGGCCGACTGCACCGACAAGTCGCGGATGTTCACCAGGTTGCGGTCCACTTCCCGCGCGACCTGCGCCTGCTCTTCTGCGGCGCTGGCGATCACCAGGTTGCGCTCGTTGATCTCGATAATTGCGCTATTGATGGTATCCAGGGACATCCCCGCGCCTTTGGCGATATTGAGCGTCGATTCGGCGCGCTCGGTGCTGTTGCGCATCGAATCCACTGCCTGTTCGGTGCCGGCCTGGATACTGCCGATCATCCGCTCGATTTCACTGGTCGATTGCTGGGTACGATGGGCCAGGGCCCGTACTTCATCGGCAACCACGGCAAACCCGCGCCCGGCTTCCCCGGCGCGCGCGGCTTCGATGGCGGCGTTCAGGGCCAGCAGGTTGGTCTGGTCGGCCAGGCCGCGAATCACATCCAATACCTTGCCGATATCCCGCGACTCTTCGGCCAGGGCGCCGATCAGCGTGGCGGTGCCCTGCACATCGCCGCTCATGCGCTCAATCGCGCTGACGGTTTCCTGCACCAGGTCGCGGCCATCGCCGGCCGAGGCGGTGGCGTTTTTCGAGGCTTCGGAAGTGCTGACGGCATTGCGCGCCACTTCTTCGACGGCGCTGGTCATCTCGTTGACGGCGGTGGCCGCCTGCTCGATCTCGTTGTTCTGTTGGGTCAGGCCACGGGCGCTTTCATCGGTGACGGCGTTCAGTTCTTCGGCAGCCGAGGCCAGTTGGGTGGCCGAGCCGGAAATGCGCTGCAGGGTGTCGCGCAATTTCTCCTGCATTTTATTCATCGCGCGCAACAGGCGGCCGGCTTCGTCATCGCCATCGACCTTGATCGGCTGGGTCAGGTTGCCCTCGGCAATCTTCTCGGCCGCGTCCAGGGCCTGGGCGATGGGCAGGGTGATGCTGCGGGTCAGCAGCCAGGCAAATAGCATGGTCAGCGCCGTGGCCAGCACCAGCAGGGCGACCACCAGCTCGAAGGCCGAATCATATTGCTCGGCGGCTTTCTGGTTGCTGTCGTTGGCCATCGAATTGTTGATGTCCAGCAGACGCGTCAGGACCGCGTTGACTGCCTCGGAGTTGCTCAGCAGTTCGGTGTTGAGCAAGGTGCGCAGCTCTTCGATCTGATTGTTGCGCGACAGGCTCTTCATCCGCTCTTCGATCTGCCGGTACTGGCCCAGCAGGCGCACATAATCGTCGTAGGCCGAGCGTTCCTCGCGGCTGTCGATCAGCTTTTCATACACGCTCTGGGCTGTCCGAATCTGCTGGTTACGCAGTTCAAAGGCTTCCAGGGTCTTTTGTTGCACCTCCGGCTCGCGGTTGGTCAGTAGGCGGTAGGACAACACACGCAGGCGCAGGGTCAGTTGGGTGAAGTCGTCGAGGGCGCGAATGCTCGGCACGCTGCTCAGGGTGATGTCTTCGGTGGCACCCCGGATCTTGCCCATCTGATTCAGCGCAAAAACACCGAGAAACAACATCAGCGCACCAATGCACGCGAAGCCGAGAAACGCGCGCGGCGCGATATTCATATTACGAAGAGACATGCAGTGGTCCTGGGAGAGGCGCGATCCGTGCGGCTTTGAGGCGGGGTAAGCATGACCTATCGGACGTACGACTAAAGTCTTGAGGGGGTGCGCGTTTTTGTCGCATCCTGCGCGGATTGGAATGGATTCAGGAACCAGATGGCGTAAATGCAGTCACTAAGGCTCCACAGCGTGGCCTGACCCGTGAAATCGGGGCTGCGCGCCAGGATAACCCTGGCTTCCACGGTGAATTTTCTTTATCGTCACCGCCCTTTGAAAAAGCCCGAGAATTCAAAATGTTAGAAACATCCCTCAGCCAACTGGAACAACTGGTCAGTGACCTGGTGCAGCAGAATCAAGCTCTGCTGGGCACCAACGAATCCCTCAAGGCCGAGCTGGCCCGCGCCAAGGATGAGAACGACAGCTTGCAACTGAACCTGATGGAGCAGGAAGAAAAGCAGGGCGCCACCGCAGCCCGTATCCAGGCGTTGGTTGAGCGTGTGAGCGCAGGTCCTGTCAGCGCATGAGTGAAGGGATAAAGGTCGTTTCGATTCTCGGTGAGGATTACTCGATCAAGGCCCCGGATGGGGAAGACAGCACCCTGCTCAAGGCCGTGACCCTGCTCAAGGCGTCCCTGGCAACCACCAAGCAGAAGTACCCGACCCTGATCGGCGACAAGCTGCTGGTGCTGGCGGCGCTGAATCTATGTGCCGAACAGATCGACATGCAGCAGCGTCACCAGCAGGAACTCGACCGTTACCAAGAGCAAGTCAGCGCCACGGTCGACGTGATTGCCAAGGCCATCGGCCAGCCCTGATCAGAACCATTCATCCTGCATGGCCAGGCACGTATCGTCCCGCGCCTGCAGGATCGACAGTTCATGATGGCAGCCCGGTACTTCCCACGTCAGGAAGTACCGGGCCGCTTGCAGCTTGCCTTTATAGAAAGTCACATCCGTCGCATTCCCCCTGGCCAGCCCTTCTTCGGCGCGGATCGCCTGTTCCAGCCAGCGCCAGCCAATCACCGTATGCCCAAACACTTTCAGGTACAGCGCCGAGTTCGCCAGGCTGCTGTTGACCTTGCCTTGGGCGAGATCCGTCAACAGCCCCAGGGTCACGCTTTGCAGGCGCGCCACCAACTGCTCCAGTGGTTCGCGCATGGCCGTGAGTGACGGGTATTGCTGGGCCCGTGCGCCGGTCTCGGCGATCAGGCGAATCAACTGCTTCAGGCCCGAACCGCCATTTTGCGCAAGCTTGCGTCCCAGCAGGTCCAGGGACTGGATGCCATGGGTGCCTTCGTGGATCGGGTTCAGGCGGTTGTCGCGGTAGTACTGCTCCACCGGGTATTCGCGGGTGTAGCCGTGGCCGCCGAGAATCTGGATCGCCAGCTCGTTGGCCTTCAGGCAGAACTCCGAGGGCCAGGATTTGACGATCGGGGTCAGCAGGTCCAGCAACTCATGGGCCTGCCTGCGCCCGGTTTCGCTGTCCAGGGTGGTGGTGTCATCGAACAGGCGCGCGGCATATAGGCCCAGGTCGAAGGCGCCTTCTACATAGGCTTTTTGCGTAAGCAACATGCGCTTGATATCAGCGTGCTGGATGATCGACACCGGCGCGGTGTTCGGATCTTTGCTGTCGGGCAGGCGGCCTTGCGGGCGTTCCCGGGCGTATTCCAGGGAGTACAGGTAACCGGCATAACCGAGCATCACCGCACCCATGCCGACCCCAATCCGCGCCTCGTTCATCATCTGGAACATACAGGCCAGACCCTGGTGCGGCTTGCCCACCAGATAGCCGACACACTCGCCGTTATCGCCGAAGTTCAGCGCGGTGGAGGTGGTGCCGCGCCAGCCCATCTTGTGGAACAGCCCGGCCAGCAGCACATCATTGCGCGGGCCCAGGCTGCCGTCGTCGTTGACCAGGAACTTGGGCACGATAAACAGCGAAATGCCCTTCACCCCGGCGGGCGCGTCCGGCAGTTTGGCCAAGACCATGTGCACGATGTTTTCCGACAGCGGGTGATCGCCACCGGAGATAAAGATCTTGTTGCCCTTGAGGCGGTAGGTGCCATCCGCCGCCGGCTCGGCGCGGGTGCGGATATCCGACAGCGACGAGCCGGCATGGGGTTCGGTCAAGGCCATGGTGCCGAAGAAGCGGCCCTCGATCATCGGTTGCAGAAAGCGTTGCTTCTGCTCCTCGGTGCCAAAACTCTCGATCAGGTTGGCCGCGCCCATGGTCAGGAACGGGTACGAGGTGGAAGCCGCATTGGCTGACTGAAAGTGCGCAAAACAGGCCTGGGACAGCAGCGTCGGCAGTTGCATGCCACCGGCTTCAAAACTGCGCGCCGCATTGAGAAAGCCGGCTTCGAGGAAGGCATCCACGGCAGGTTTCACTTCCGGGATCAGGATCGCCTGGCCATCTTCGTAGCGCGGTTCGTTCTCGTCGCCCTTGCGGTTGTGGGGGGCGAAGTACTTTTCGGCGATGTGGCGGGCGGTGCCGATGGCGGCATCGAAGGTTTCGCGAGTGTGTTCGGCAAACCGCTCGCGCTGGGTCAGGCCCTCGGCATCGAGGACTTCATACAGCTCGAAAGCCAGATTGCGGGAACTGAGGAGCGTCTCGGACATGGCGGCTTACCTATTTGGGAATAGGCCGCAGTCTAAGTGCGCGAATAGAGGCGCGATAGCAAGATTGATCTGGGTGATGGAGCAGCAAAACAAAGGCAGGATGAATGTACAAGATCGTTCCCACGCTCTGCGTGGGAACGCCTCTTGCGACGCTCTGCGTCGCGGACGCGGAGTGTCCTGGGCTGCACTCCCACGCAGAGCGTGGGAGTGCTCGGTGGTGACTAGCCGATAGTCATCAGGCTCGCGTTACCACCCGCCGCAGCGGTGTTGACGCTCAACGCACGCTCGATCACCAGGCGCTCCAACGCAATGTTGGTTTCGCCCGAGGACAGGCCATTGACCCCGACAATCGCGCCGCTGCGTTGCGCCACTTGCTGGCAAACCCCACGCAGTTGGTCGGAATCGCCGTGGTGCAGGACGGCGTCGAAGATCACTTCGTCCTTGGTCCAATCGGCTACACGCTGGATCTTCGCCTGAACTTCCTTCGGCAGCCGTGGGAACAGTGCCTTGGTCAGGTCAGATTCCGGCCACACTGCCGAGCTACCCACAGCCAGTACGGCCGCCAGTTGCGCCAGCAGATCGCCTTCTACGTCCGCCAGGCACAGCACGTGCTCGCGGGGTAGGATGGCGTAGCTGTTGCGCTCGCCGGTCGGGCCGGCCAGCAGGCGGGTGATACCGCTTTGCGATTGCGCGGCGAACTGGCTGCACAGGGCGCTCAGTTCGCTGAACTTGTTGCCGTCGGCCCAGGTTTTCAGGGCACTCAGCGGTTGGCTCATGGCGTCACGCAGGCGCACATCCGGTGCGGCCAGTGCATCGCCCCGTACGAAGGATTGCTCGATCGCATCGGTAGGGCGGGTCGACAGCAGGCGGTACAGGTACAGCGGACCACCGGCTTTCGGGCCGGTACCCGACAGGCCTTCGCCACCGAATGGCTGCACGCCGACGACGGCACCGACGATGTTGCGGTTAACGTAGACGTTACCGGCATGGACGTTGTCGATCACCTTGGCGATGGTCTCGTCGATACGGGTGTGCACGCCCAGGGTCAGACCGTAGCCAGAAGCATTGATCTGACCGATCAACTGGTCGATTTCCTTACGCTTGTAGCGCACCACGTGCAGGACCGGGCCGAAGATCTCCCGTTGCAGCTCGTCGAAGCTTTCCAGCTCGATCAGGGTTGGCATCACGAAGGTGCCGCGCTTGATTTCTTCACTGTCGGCAATTGCCACCTGGTACACGGTACGGCCTTTGTCGCGCATGGCCTGGATGTGCTTCTCGATGCCCGCCTTGGCTTCGGCGTCGATTACCGGGCCGATATCCACAGACAGGCGCTCCGGGTTGCCGAGACGGCATTCGGCCATGGCACCCTTGAGCATTTCGATAACGCGGTCTGCCGAATCTTCCTGCAGGCACAGTACACGCAGGGCCGAGCAACGCTGGCCGGCACTGTCGAAGGCCGAGGAGACGACGTCGATCACCACCTGTTCGGTCAGAGCCGAGGAGTCGACGATCATCGCGTTCTGGCCACCGGTTTCGGCGATCAGCGGGATTGGGCGGCCCTGGGCATCCAGGCGTCCGGCGACATTGCGTTGCAGCAGGCGCGCCACTTCGGTGGAGCCGGTGAACATCACGCCTTTGACGCGATCATCACCCACCAGGCGGGCACCAACGCTTTCGCCCTGGCCCGGCAGCAGTTGCAGCACGCCTTCCGGAATGCCGGCTTCGAGCAGCAGGCGCACGGCTTGCGCGGCGACCAGCGGGGTCTGTTCGGCCGGCTTGGCCAATACCGGGTTACCGGCGGCCAGTGCGGCGGCGACTTGGCCACTGAAGATCGCCAGCGGGAAGTTCCACGGGCTGATGCACACCACCGGGCCCAGTGGGCGGTGGGCGTCGTTGGTGAAATCGTTACGCGCCTGCACGGCGTAGTAACGCAGGAAGTCCACGGCTTCACGCACTTCGGCGATGGCGTTGGCGAAGGTCTTGCCGGCTTCACGGGCCAGCAGGCCCATCAGTGGCTGGATCTCGCCTTCCATCAAGTCGGCGGCACGTTCGAGGATCGCGGCGCGTTCGGCCGGCGGGGTGGCCTGCCAGATCGGTGCGGCATTCAGGGCGCACTGGATAGCGTTGTCGACGTCTTCGACCGTGGCTTCCTGGACGTGGCCAACCACATCACGCAGGTCGGACGGATTCAGCACCGGCGCAGCGGCTTCATTGCTGGACGCGCAACCGAGCATCGGCGCGGCCTTCCAGTTGTTGTGCGCGGTGGCCAGCAAGGCGCAGGACAGCGACGCCAGGCGGTGTTCGTTGGCCAGGTCGATACCGGCCGAGTTGGCGCGCTCGCTGCCATACAGGTCGCGTGGCAGTGGAATACGCGGGTGCGGCAGGCCGAAGCCGCCTTCCAGCGTCGCCATCTGCTCGATGCTGGCCACTGGATCGGCCACCAGCTCCTGGATCGAGATGGATTGGTCGGCGATACGGTTGACGAACGAGGTGTTGGCGCCGTTTTCCAGCAGGCGACGCACCAGGTAGGCCAGCAGGGTTTCGTGGGTGCCGACCGGCGCGTACACGCGGCATGGACGGTTCAGCTTGCCTTCGGAAACCTTGCCTACGACTTGTTCGTACAGCGGTTCACCCATGCCGTGCAGGCACTGGAACTCGTACTGGCCGGGGTAATAGTTCTGGCCGGCGATGTGGTAGATGGCCGACAGGGTGTGGGCGTTGTGCGTGGCGAACTGCGGGTAGATGACTTCCGGTACCGACAGCAGCTTGCGTGCGCAGGCGATGTAGGAAACGTCGGTGTACACCTTGCGGGTGTAGACCGGGTAGCCTTCCAGGCCTTCGACCTGGGCGCGCTTGATTTCGCTGTCCCAGTACGCGCCTTTTACCAGGCGGATCATCAGGCGGTGACGGCTGCGGCGTGCCAGGTCGATCACGTAGTCGATCACGTACGGGCAGCGCTTCTGGTAAGCCTGGATCACGAAACCGATACCGTTCCAGCCGGTCAGTTGCGGCTCGAAGCACAGGCGCTCGAGCAGGTCCAGGGACAGCTCCAGGCGGTCGGCTTCTTCGGCGTCGATGTTCAGGCCGATGTCGTATTGCTTGGCCAGCAGCGTCAGGGACAGCAGGCGCGGGTACAGCTCGTCCATCACGCGCTCGTACTGGGCGCGGCTGTAGCGCGGGTGCAGGGCCGACAGCTTGATGGAGATGCCCGGGCCTTCATAAATCCCACGGCCGTGAGAGGCTTTGCCGATGGAGTGAATGGCTTGTTCGTACGAGGCCAGGTACTTCTGTGCGTCGTGTTCGGTCAGTGCAGCTTCACCGAGCATGTCGTAGGAGTAGCGGAAGCCCTTGGCTTCGAACTTGCTCGCATTGGCCAGGGCTTCGGCGATGGTTTCGCCGGTGACGAACTGCTCGCCCATCAGGCGCATGGCCATGTCGACGCCCTTGCGGATCATCGGCTCGCCGCTCTTGCCGATAATGCGGCTCAGGGAGGAGGTCAGGCCGGCCTCATTGTGGGTGGCGACCAGTTTGCCGGTCAGCAGCAGGCCCCAGGTGGCGGCGTTGACGAACAACGATGGGCTGTTGCCCAGGTGCGGGTGCCAGTTGCCGGTGCTGATCTTGTCGCGGATCAGCGCGTCACGGGTGCCCTTGTCGGGGATCCGCAGCAGCGCTTCGGCCAGGCACATCAGGGCCACGCCTTCCTGGGACGACAGGGAAAATTCCTGCAGCAGGCCCTGGACGATACCGGCACGGCCGCCGGCGCTCTTCTGGTTACGCAGTTTTTCGGCAATCGAGGCCGCCAGCTTGTTGGTGGCTTCGGCCATCTGGGCCGGCAGGCGAGCCTGCTCGATCAGCATCGGCACCACTTCCGGCTCGGGGCGGCGGTAAGCGGCGGTGATCGAGGCGCGCAGCACCGATTGCGGCAGGATGCTTTCGGCAAACTCGAGGAAGCACTGGTGAGCGTGGTCGTTCTGCACCTCGCCCGCGTCGTCTGCGTCCTTGACGCCCGAACCATTGAGCTCGGTCAGGGTTGCACCACCCTCGAGTTTCTCCAGGTAATTGAAAATTGCCTGCTTGATCAGCCAGTGCGGCGTGCGATCAATGGAGGTCGCGGCGGCCTTGAGGCGTTCGCGGGTTGGGTCATCGAGTTTGACCCCAAGGGTGGTCGTAGCCATATTTTTATCCTCATGGGTGCCACTACTGTGTGGCATCAGCTGGCGGCAAGATTAGCTTTGCGCCGTACGAGGTGCAACCGGGTGCAACCCATTTTCTTCATGAAATTCACGCTGCTCGTCAGAAATCATTTTCACTCGACCAAATCGGCTGAATATTGGTGCATTTGCTTCTGGATTTGGCTGTTCTTGCTCCGAAAAGGAGCAAAAAACCGCCGTTTGCCGAAAAACGCGCCAGGGTGCAACTAATTCTCACGAAACTGGTTGCACCTTATTTGCTTTGTTGAATAGCATTCACGCCCAAGGTGCAACCAACCCTAGGGTTCGGTTCATCGGCTGATGGCTTTCCTGGGGAAACGTCAGTCATAAATGCGCGGCACGCAGCTTCGTCTACACACTACTCGGTTGTAGATGGCCTGACAGACCGCCGCTACATAAAAACAAAGCCAGGGCGTAACTCAATGAGCGTAAGTAATCCAACCTTGATCACATTTGTGATCTACATCGCGGCAATGGTGCTGATTGGTCTCATGGCCTATCGCTCCACCAATAACCTTTCCGATTACATCCTCGGTGGTCGCAGCCTCGGCAGCGTCGTCACCGCACTCTCGGCTGGCGCTTCGGATATGAGCGGCTGGTTGTTGATGGGCCTGCCAGGTGCCATCTACATGTCGGGCCTGTCGGAAAGCTGGATCGCCATCGGCCTGATCGTCGGTGCTTACCTGAACTGGCTGTTTGTGGCAGGTCGCCTGCGCGTGCAGACCGAACACAACGGCGACGCCCTGACCCTGCCGGACTACTTCTCCAGCCGTTTTGAAGACAAGAGCGGCCTGCTGCGGATTATCTCGGCGGTAGTGATCCTGGTGTTCTTCACCATCTACTGCGCTTCTGGCATCGTGGCCGGTGCCCGTCTGTTCGAAAGCACCTTCGGCATGTCCTACGAGACGGCGCTGTGGGCCGGTGCTGCGGCGACGATTGCCTACACCTTTATCGGTGGTTTCCTGGCAGTAAGCTGGACAGATACCGTACAAGCCACCCTGATGATCTTCGCGTTGATCCTGACGCCCATCATCGTGCTGCTGGCCACCGGCGGTGTCGATACCACCTTCCTGGCTATTGAAGCGAAGGATCCAACCAGCTTCGACATGCTGAAAAACACTACCTTCATCGGCATCATCTCGCTGATGGGCTGGGGCCTGGGCTACTTCGGCCAGCCGCACATCCTCGCGCGTTTCATGGCGGCGGATTCGGTCAAGTCGATTGCCAAGGCGCGTCGCATCTCCATGGCCTGGATGATCCTGTGCCTGGCCGGCACCGTGGCCGTAGGTTTCTTCGGTATTGCCTACTTCTCGGCACACCCGGAAGTGGCCGGTCCCGTGACCGAAAACCCAGAGCGTGTGTTCATCGAGCTGGCCAAGCTGCTGTTCAACCCTTGGGTTGCTGGCGTGCTGCTGTCGGCCATCCTGGCTGCCGTGATGAGCACCCTGAGCTGCCAGTTGCTGGTGTGCTCCAGCGCCCTGACCGAAGACTTCTACAAGGCGTTCCTGCGCAAGGGCGCTTCCCAGCTTGAGCTGGTATGGGTCGGCCGGATCATGGTGCTGGTGGTTGCGTTGATCGCCATCGCGATGGCTGCTAACCCAGAAAACCGCGTACTGGGCCTGGTGAGCTACGCCTGGGCCGGCTTCGGCGCCGCGTTCGGTCCTGTGGTCCTGATCTCGGTCCTGTGGAAAGGCATGACCCGCAACGGCGCACTGGCCGGTATCCTGGTCGGCGCGATCACCGTGATCGTGTGGAAACACTTCGAGCTGCTGGGTCTGTACGAAATCATCCCAGGCTTCCTGTTCGCCAGCCTGGCGATCTACTTCGTGAGCAAGATGGGCGCCCCGACTGCCGGTATGGTTGAGCGCTTCACAGCTGCCGAGAAAGACTACAACCTCAACAAGTGAGGCGTTCATGCAGGCCTTGATGGCCTGCTGAACTGAAAGCGGCCCGCATCCCTGGATGTCGGGCCGTTTTTTTTGGGTGCGACGATGGAGCCTGCGTTGTAGGGATTAACTGAATTGCCTGCAGCGTACGCAGCTCGGCAAATGGCTGGTGCAGAATTCCAGGCCCTCCACTTGCAGAGAAACACCGGATGTTCGCTCCTGCCAATCAAAGTGCGTTTAGCCTGACTGTCGATGGCCAGCCCAGTGACCTCAAGGTCCTGGCGTTCAAGGGCGAGGAGGCTATCAGCCAGCCCTATCGTTTCGATCTTGAGTTGGTCAGCGAACAGCCGGACCTGGATCTGGAAAACCTCCTGCACCGCCAGGCCTTTCTCGCCTTTGATGCCCAGGGCCATGGCATCCATGGGCAAATCCAGCGGGTCGCGCAAGGTGACTCGGGCCGGCGCCTGACCCATTATCAATTGAGCCTGGTGCCGCAGTTGGCCTATCTGCAACACAGTGCCCGGCAACGCATTTTCCAGCACAAGACGGTGCCGCAGATTGTCAGCCTGGTGCTGGAGGGGCAGGGCATCCAGCGCGATGCCTTTGAGTGGCGACTGGGCGCGACCTATCCCGAGCGCGAGTACTGCGTGCAGTTCGATGAAACCGACCTGGCATTTATCCAGCGGCTGTGCGCCGAACTGGGGATTCACTATCACTTTCAACACCGGCCGGACGGGCATCTGCTGGTGTTCGGCGATGATCAGACGGTGTTTGCCCAGGCAGCCCAGCCGACGGGCTATGCGCCGGGTTCGGGCATGGTGGCGGCGGCGCCGGTGATCAAGCGTTTCACGGTGCGCCTGGAGGCGCGGACTACCGGGGTCAACCTGCGCGACTATGATTTTCGCAAGCCGCGTCTGGTGCTGGAAAGCGCCGCCCTCGGCGAGCAGCTACCGCCGCTGGAGGCCCAGGGCTACCCTGGGCACTTCACCGACCGTACCCATGGCAAGCACCTGGCGCAGCGGGCGCTGGAGCGTCATCGCAGCGACCAGCGGCAAGCCTACGGCGAGGGCGACCAGACGGCGCTGGTCAGCGGACAGTTCCTCACACTGGCCGACCATCCGCGCCAGGCATGGAATGGCCTGTGGCTGGTGACGCGGGTGATCCACCAGGGCCGGCAACCGCAAGTGCTGGAGGAGTCTGTCGGCGCGATGGATGAGCAGGGGTATCGCAACGAGTTCTTCGCCACGCCCTGGGACGTGCCGTTTCGCCCGCCGCTGCCTGCGGCGAGGGCGCCGGTTGCAGGCTTTCAGAACGCTGTGGTCACCGGGCCGGTCGACAGCGAAATCCATTGCGATGAGTTTGGCCGGGTCAAGGTGCAACTGGCCTGGGATCGCCACGGCCAATACAGCGAACATTCCAGCTGCTGGCTGCGGGTTGCCAGCGCCTGGGCCCACGAACACTACGGCAGCGTGGTGATCCCGCGGGTGGGCATGGAAGTGCTGGTGGGGTTCGTCAACGGCGATGTCGATATGCCGCTGGTGGTCGGCTGCCTGGCCAATGGCGCGACGCCAGTGCCCCTCGACCTGCCCGCGGACAAGACCCGCAGCATCTTCCGCAGCCAGAGCAGCCCAGGGGGTGGTGGCTATAACGAGCTGCGCATCGAAGACCGCAAGGGCGCCGAGCAGATCTACCTGCGGGCCCAACGCGACTGGACCCAGCACGTGCTCCACGATCTGCGCCTGCAGGTGGATCACCAGCGGCATGTGCAGGTAAGCGGCGAGTCGCACCACGAGTTGCACGGCGAAGAGCAGCGGATTACCCACGGCAACCGGCTGACGGAACTCAAGCAGGACGATCACCTGGTGATCGCGGGGCAGCAACAGGTGCAAGTGGCGCGTTATTCGTTGCAGGCGGGCGAGCAGATCAGCCTCGGCGCAGGCCAGCAAATGGTGGTCGATGGCGGCGCCAGCCTGACGCTGCAGGCCGGTGGGCAATGGATCACATTGTCGGCCGGGGGGATTTTCAGCAGCACACCGATCCAGTTGGGCGGTGCGCCGTCGGCTGCCACGGCGCCATCACCCCTGCGTCCAGGGGTTCAGGAAACCCTGCTGGCGGTGTTGGCCGCACCGTTGAGTGCCGCACAGGTGTTCAGCTTCAGGCGCAGTGCGCCGTTCTGTGAGGAGTGTGAGCGCTGCAACAATGGCGTCTGCGACACTCCGCAGCATCGAGTGGGGGGCTTGCGCTGATGACCCCCCGTGAGTGGCTGGCCCAGGAGCCGCTGCAGGACGGCGAGCAGCTGTTTGTCATCCTGGCCAGTACCAGTGAGTGTCAGCCGGTGGCGGCCTGGCGCCAGGCAGATGGCGGGCCATTGAGCCCGGTGTGGGCCGGCAGCGAGTACGCCGCCTGGGCTGAGGTGATGCCCTATGTGGCATTGGTCAGCGAGAGCAGTGGGTTTCTCGACTGGGTGGCCGAATGCGCGGCTACCGATTGGGGTTGGTTGGCCATTTCCTCCAGCCCGCTGCCCACGGTGGTCGAACATCTCGCCAGCCTGACCAAGGTGCGTTTGCCCGAGGGGCAGGAAGTGTTTTTCCGCTTCTGGGATGGTGGCTATCTGCTGCCGATCCTGCAAGGGCTGGGGCCTGGTGCGGGGGAGGTGCTTGCGGTATTTCGACGCTACTGGATCAACGGCCAGCTCCAGGAAGTGCCGGCCACGGGAGTGGGGGCGGCGAGGAAAAGTCCCTGGTGGGAGGTGCCCCCCACGCTACTCAAGCAGCTTGGCGAACAGTCCAGCGTGACCCTGGTGGATAACCTGCTGCAATGGCTGGCCCAGGAGCATCCCGACGTGCACGACGCCTTCGCGCCAGCGACCTTGCAGCACAAGGTCGCGTACTTTGTGCGCCCACCTTACGCCGGGCAGCAGGCATTGATTGCCTACCTGGCCGGCGAGCGGGGTTGAGTCAGGCGTTCAGTGACTGCTGCAAGTCATCGAGCAGGTCCTCGATCGCCTCGATGCCCACCGACAGGCGGATCATCTCCGGACGTACGCCGGCCTTGGCCTGCTCCTGCTCGTTCATCTGCCGGTGGGTGGTGGACGCTGGGTGGCAGGCCAGGGACTTGGCGTCGCCGATATTCACCAGGCGCTTGAAGATCTGCAGCGCATCGTAGAAGCGCACCCCGGCGGCATAGCCGCCCTTCAGGCCGAAGGACAGGATCGCCGAGGGTTTGCCCTGCATGTACTTTTGCGCCAGATGATGGTGCGGGTGATCCGGCAGGCCGGCGTAGCTGACCCATTCCACCTGCTCGTGGGCCTGCAGGAACTGTGCGACTTTCAACGCGTTCTCGGTGTGGCGCTCCATGCGCAAGGCCAGGGTTTCCAGGCCTTGCAGCAGCAGGAAGGCGTTCATCGGGGCCAGGGCGGCACCGGTGTTGCGCAGCGGCACGGTACGGGCACGGGCAATAAAGGCTGCGGGGCCGAATTTCTCGCTGTACACCACGCCATGGTAGGCCGGCTCGGGTTGGTTGAGTCCGGGGAATTTCTGCGGGTAGTCGGTCCAGGGGAAGGTGCCGCTGTCGACAATCACCCCGCCCAGGGAGTTGCCGTGGCCGCCGACATACTTGGTCAGGGAATGCACGACGATATCCGCGCCAAACTGGATCGGCTTGCACAGGATCGGCGTGGCGACGGTGTTATCCACCATCAGCGGTACGCCGCGGGCATGGGCGACGTCGGCCAGGGCCTGCAGGTCGACGATATTGCCCGCCGGGTTGCCGATGCTTTCGCAGTACACCAGCTTGGTGTTGTCGTCGATCAGCTCGGCGATGGCCTCGGCCGAGTCGTTGCGGGCGAAGCGCACATCAACGCCGAAGCTCGGCAGCAGGTGGGCGAACAGGGTGTAGGTGCCGCCGTACAGCTGTGGGGTGGACACGATATTGTCGCCGGCGCGGGTCAGGGCCTGGATGGCATAGTGAATGGCCGCGCTGCCCGCCGACACGGCCAGGGCCGCGATCCCGCCTTCCAGTGCGGCCATGCGCTGTTCCAGCACGTCGTTGGTGGGGTTCATGATCCGCGTGTAGATATTGCCGGGTACGTCGAGGTTGAACAGATCGGCGCCATGCTGGGCGTTATCGAACTCGAAGGCGACGTTCTGGTAGATCGGCACGGCGACCGCCTTGGTGGTCGGGTCCGATTTGAAGCCGTGGTGCAATGCGATTGTGGCGTCTTTCATGGTGGATACTGACCTCCCTGGATTGTATGGGGCAGCCCCGGATAAGGTAGGAGCTGGCTTGCCTGCGATGGCATCAGCGCAGAGTACGGGTAATACCGCGTCGCCTGCATCGCGGGCAAGCCCGCTCGCACATAACTCGCTAGAACGTTTTCGCTGCTGTTCCTACATTTGCGACATAAGCACCGCCCGGCATGCAGCCCTGCACCTTTGCCCGCGTAAAAGGTAAACTTCGCCCCCTGCGCAGGAGCAACCATGAATTATCGTCACGCCTTTCACGCCGGCAACCACGCCGATGTCTTCAAACACCTGACCTTGACCCGCCTCATCGCCCTGATGTCGCGCAAGGAACAGCCGTTTGCCTATCTCGACACCCACGCCGGGATTGGTCTGTATGACCTGCAAGGCGACCAGGCCAACCGCACCGGTGAATACCTGGAAGGTATTGCCCGCCTGTGGGGCGAGGCGGACCTGCCGGCGCTGACCGCTGACTACATGCGGGTGCTGCACGAGATGAACCCGGATGGCCAATTGCGCTATTACCCTGGTTCGCCAGAACTGGCGCGACGCCTGACCCGCCCCCAGGACCGCGTGCTGCTCAACGAAAAACACCCGGAAGACGGCGTGTTGCTCAAGGACAACATGAAGGGCGACCGCCGTGTGAAGGTCCATCTGGGCGAAGGCTGGCATGTGCCACGGGCCTTGCTGCCGGTGCCGGAAAAGCGCGCGCTGATGCTGATCGACCCGCCGTTCGAGCAACTCGACGAGATGCAGCGTTGCGCCGCCTCCCTCAAGGAAGCCGTGGGCCGCATGCGCCAGACGGTCGCCGCGATCTGGTACCCGGTCAAGGACCAGCGCATGTTGCGCCGTTTCTACCAGGACCTGGCCGGCACCGGCGCGCCAAAGCTGCTGCGCGTGGAGTTGCTGGTGCATCCGCTGGATACCCCCAACACCCTGACCGGTTCGGGCCTGGCGATTGCCAACCCGCCGTGGGGGCTGGAGGAGGAGTTGCGTGAGCTGCTGCCGTGGCTGTCGAAAAAACTGGGGCAGACCCAGGGTGGGTGGCAGATGGATTGGCTGATCGCCGAGTAACGGCATCGCTCTTTAGAGTGCTATCGCGGGCAAGCCCGCTCCCACATGGTGATGTGATCCCATGTGGGAGCGGGCTTGCCCGCGATGCTTTTGACGTCAGATCGGGCAGGTCACGCCAGTACCGCCGATCCCGCAATAACCCTGGGGATTCTTCGCCAGGTACTGCTGGTGATAGGCCTCGGCGAAGTACACCGTGGGCGCCTCGTCGATTTCCGTGGTGATCTCGCCCAGGCCGGCCTTGGTCAGTTCTTCCTGATAGGCCTGTGCACTGGCCTTCGCAGCCTCCAGTTGCTCAGGCGTGGTCGCGTAGATCACCGAGCGATACTGGCTGCCAATGTCATTGCCCTGGCGCATGCCCTGGGTTGGGTTGTGCAGTTCCCAGAACATTTTCAACAGGTCTTCGTACTTGAGTTTGGCCTGGTCATACACCACCAGCACCACTTCGCTATGGCCGGTCAGGCCCGAGCAGACTTCTTCGTAGGTCGGGTTTGGTGTGAAGCCGCCGGCGTAGCCGACCACGGTGCTGACCACGCCGTCGCGCTGCCAGAATTTGCGTTCTGCGCCCCAGAAACAGCCGAGGCCAAAAATCGCAAACCCCACATCGTCCATAAACGGGCCCAGCAGCGGGTTGCCGTTGACGAAGTGCGTCTCGGGCAGATTCATCGGGGTTTCACGACCAGGCAGGGCTTGTTCGGCAGTAGGCAGCACGTTTTTATTCACCAGGATTTCCGAGCGCAAGACCATGATCAGTCCTCTCGTCAGGTTGAGTTAACAGTTCAGACCACCAGTGTGCCCGAGTGTTACAGCGCTGTCAGGCGATTGGCCCGCGTGGATAGCGTTTGAGCCTGTCCAGCAACTCGGAGCCGGGGATTGGCCGGTCGAACAGGTAGCCCTGGCCGACGTCGCAGCGATGGCGGCGCAGGAACGCCAGTTGCTCGGCAGTCTCGATGCCTTCGGCGACCACCTTGAGCTTGAGGTTGTGCGCCATGGCGATCACCGCCGAGGTGATTTCCATGTCGTCCTGGTTGTCCGGGATTTCATGGATAAAGCTGCGGTCGATCTTGATGATGTCGATGGGGAATTTCTTCAGGTAACTCAGGGACGAGTAGCCGGTGCCGAAATCATCCATGGCCAGGGTCAGGCCGAAACTCTTCAACTGATCCAGTTGCAGGCGCGTGTCCTCGGTGGCTTCCAGCAGCAGGCCCTCGGTCAGCTCCAGCTCCAGCAGGTTGGCCGGTAGCTGTTCTTCCTTGAGGATGCTGGCGATGGATGCCACCAGGTCCGGGTCGGAAAACTGCTTGGGCGACAGGTTGATCGCCACCTGCAAGTTGCCCATGCCCGCGGCGCTCAACTGCTTGCTCATGCGGCAGGCCTGGCGCGCGATCCATTTGCCGATGGGGATGATCAGGCCGGTCTCTTCGGCGACGCTGATGAACTGGTCCGGACGGATCATGCCCTTTTCCGGGTGGTTCCAGCGCAACAGCGCCTCCATGCCGAGCAGGCGCCCGCTGCGCAGGCACAGCTTGGGCTGGTAGAACACGTCCAGCTCGTTCTGGGTCAGGGCGCGGCGCAGATTGTTTTCCACGAACAGTTTGTAACTGGCCTCGGCATTCAGGGTTTCGGTAAACACCTGCACCTGGTGCTTGCCGTTGGCCTTGGCCTTGTGCAGCGCCAGGCCGGCGTTGCGCATCAGGGTCTGTGGGTCGCGGCCATGCAGCGGGGCGCAGGCCAGGCCCACGGAGCCGGTGACGCTGATCAACTGGTTGTCGACGAACATCGGTTTGTCGAGGGTCATCAACAACTGGCAGGCCATTTGCTGGCCGACTTCAAGGTCGGCGTTGTCGAGCAGCACCGCAAATTCGTTACTGGCAAAACGCGCCAGGCTGCCGCCGGCATTGAGGCTGTTGCGCAGGCGCCGGGCAAGGCTGATCAGCAACTTGTCGCCGGTCTGGTGGCCGAGGCTGTCGTTGATCCGCTTGAAGTTGTCGATATCCACCAGCAACAGGCTGATGGGCGCGTCGCTGTCGCGGGCGAAGCGTTCGTCGAGGTTGCGGATAAACGCCGGGCGGTTGCCCAGGTTGGTCAGGTTGTCGGTGTAGGCCAGGCGCTCGATACGCTGCTGGGCCAGCTTGGCCTGGGTGATGTCTTCGTAGATGCCGATGTAGTGGGTCAGTTCGCGATTGTCGCCATACACCTTGGAAATCGACAACTGGCCCCAGTACGGTTCGAGGTTTTTGCGCCGGCTCTTGAACTCGCCCTGCCAGCTGTTGCTTTGGGCCAGGCTGGAGGGCGCGTCGAACAGCAGTTCGCTGAGGTTTTCCAGGGCCGGCAATTGGGCCAGGCGATGGCCGTGGACTTCTTCGGTGCTGTACTGGGTGATTGCGGTAAAGCTGGGGTTGACGTACTCCACTACGCCGTCGCAATTGACCAGCAGGAAGGCGTTGGCACTTTGCTCCACGGCGCGCTGGAACAGGTGCAGGGCGCTGGTGGCGGTGCGACGGTTGTGGTTGTTGATGACCTGGGCGAACTGGTCGGCCAATTCACCGGCAAAGGCAATTTCATCGGACAGCCAATCTCGGGTGCAAGTGCTTTGTTCCAGGCACAGCACGCCCACCACCTGGCCATCCACGCGGATACTGGCGTCGAGCATGGCGTGGACTTCCAGGGGGCGCAGGCTTTCGGCCATGTCCCGGGTGCGCGGATCGCGCAGGGCATTGCCGGCGTCGATGGCGCGGCTGCTTTGCAGGGCTTCCAGGTAGTCCGGGAAGCCGCTGGCATCAATCGGCAAGGGCAGATGGTGCTGCTGGTCGGCGCGGTGAAAAGCAGAAATCGGCACCAGTTGCTGGCCTTCGAGGTTCCAGATACTGGCACAGTCGATCTGGTAGATATCGCAAGCACTGCGGGTGATCAGTTCGGCGGCTTCTTGCAGGGAATTGTTGGTGCTGTAGCGCTGGCGGGCCAGCAGCAGGATCAGCTCCTGCTGGGCGCGCACCCGCTCCAGGTGCTGTAACTGTTCCTGTTGTGCACGCTGGTTGAGCTCCAGGGCGATCTGCAGGCGGCTGTTCTGGTCCTCCAGGTCGGCGGTGGGCATCGGCGCCAGGTTGCTGAACAAGCCGTCTACCACCATCAGGTAGCCGCGTAGCAGGTGGCGATTGTGCTGCTTGTAGGCCTCGCCGACCTCCAGCAGGCTCAACTGGCCGTCGTTGGTGTGCAAGGTGTAGCGCACCAGGTAGTGGGGGCTGGCGGTTAGTTGCTGCTGGATCGCGTCATGCAACTGGTAGCGTGCCTGGGGCTCCATCAGGCTGGCGTAGGGCGAGCCGATCAGCGAGCACAGCTCTACGGCGGGCAAGCCGAATTGGCGTTCACAATTGGGGTCAAGGTACAGCAGCGCCCAGCTGGCCTCATTCAGCCGCTCGAAACGCAGCATACCGAGGCGCGAAGGCACCGGTAATTGCGTCACGACCTCGGCCGCCGTTCGGGCGACATCGGGTTGGCTTTTCATGGGGGAGCTCGCTTGGAAAAATGCGCATCGCGCTGGGCTATCGCCCTCTTTATTGCTGTCTGCGGCAAGGTTGCATCATGCAGCACGGACTGACAAGAGAGGATGAAGGCTAAGTGCTATAAGTGGGTTATCGGCCGTGCAGCGGATTTCTACAGTCGCAATGATGGACGGTTATCCTGCGTGGCCTTTGTAGGCGCCTGGGCAATTGAGGCGGGCAAAAAAAGCCCCGCCAAATTGGCGGGGTTGAGGTACGAGCGTGGCGCTCGGAAATCGTTGCAGCCAGGCCTCCCCGGTGAAGGGGAGGCCGCTGCCGTTTACAGCAGGATGGTGCGGATGTCGTTCAGCAACTGGCTCAGGCGCTGGGTGAAGCGTGCAGCGGCCGCGCCATTGATCACGCGGTGATCGTAGGACAGCGACAGTGGCAGCATCAGCTTCGGCTGGAAGGCCTTGCCGTCCCACACAGGCTGGATAGTGGCCTTGGAAACACCGAGGATCGCCACTTCCGGCGCGTTGACGATTGGCGTGAAGCCAGTGCCGCCAATGTGCCCGAGGCTGGAGATGGTGAAGCAGGCACCTTGCATGTCGTCCGGAGTCAGCTTCTTGTCGCGGGCCTTGGCAGCCAGTGCAGCCGCTTCGGCAGCCAGTTGCAGCAGGCTCTTCTGGTCGACGTTCTTGATGACCGGTACCAGCAGGCCATCCGGGGTGTCGACGGCGAAGCCGATGTGCACGTATTTCTTGCGAATGATCGCCTTGCCGCTTGGTGCCAGCGAACTGTTGAAGTCCGGCAGCTCCTTGAGCAGGTGCGCGCAGGCCTTGAGCAGCAGTGGCAGCACGGTCAGCTTGACGCCAGCCTTCTCGGCCACGGCTTTCTGCGCAACGCGGAAAGCTTCCAGGTCGGTGATATCGGCCTGGTCGAACTGAGTCACGTGCGGAATGTTCAGCCAGCTGGCGTGCAGACCGGCTGCGCCGATTTGCATCAGGCGCGTCATCGGCACTTCTTCGATTTCGCCGAAGCGGCTGAAGTCTACGGTGCGGATCGGCGGAATGCCCGAGCCACCGGTAGCAGTGCCGGCAGCCGGAGCTTCCTTGGCTTTTTGCATCATGGACTTGACGTAGACCTGCACGTCTTCCTTGAGCACGCGACCATGTGGGCCGGTAGGGCTGACAGCGCTCAGCTCGACGCCGAATTCACGGGCCAGTTGACGCACGGCAGGGCCGGCGTGAGCCTTGGCACCACTTGGCGCAGGGGCAGCCGCCGGGGCCGGTGCGGCCTCGGCTTTTGCCGCAGGAGCCGGGGCGGCGGCAGCCGGTGCAGCTTCAGTCTTGGCGGCCGGAGCAGCAGCGGCAGCGGCAGGCGCCGGAGCAGCAGCAGGCGCAGCGCCTTGTACTTTCAGCTTGAGGATGAAGTCACCAGTGCCGACTTCGTCTTCGAGCTTGACCGCGATGCTTTCCACTACGCCGGCAGCCGGCGATGGGATTTCCATGGAGGCCTTGTCGGACTCCAGGGTGATCAGCGACTGGTCGGCTTCGACGGTGTCGCCGACTTTGACCAGCAGCTCGATGATCTTGGCCTTGCCCGACGAGCCGATGTCCGGGACGTGAATGTCCTGGACAGTGGCAGCGGCCGGAGCTGCGGCCGGGGCAGCAGGCGCCTCGGCAGCAGCAGGTTTTTCGGCGGCTGGTGCCGGTGCAGCAGCGGCAGCAGGCGCCGCCGCCGGGGCCGCATCAGCGGCACCTTCGATTTCAAGCTCCAGCAGTTCGTCGCCTTCTTTCAGGCGGTCGCCCAGCTTCACTTTCAGGCTCTTGACCACGCCGGCCTTGGGAGCAGGGATTTCCATGCTCGCCTTGTCCGACTCCAGGGTCAGGATGCTCTGGTCGGCTTCGACGGTGTCGCCGACCTTTACAAACAGCTCGATTACTTCACCTTCACCGCTGCCGATGTCAGGTACGCGAATGAGTTCGCTCACAAAAAGTCTCCTCAGCAGTCCAGTGGGTTGCGTTTTTCCGGGTTGATCCCGAACTTGACGATGGCGTCAGCCACCACCTTGGGTTCGATCTCACCACGGTCAGCCAAGGCTTCCAGGGCTGCCAACACCACAAAGTGACGGTCGACTTCGAAGAAGTGACGCAGCTTCTTGCGGCTGTCACTGCGGCCGAAACCATCGGTGCCCAGGACTTTGAATTCCTTGGACGGGACCCACTGGCGAATTTGTTCAGCAAACAGTTTCATGTAGTCGGTAGAGGCGATAACCGGCCCCTTACGGCCAGCCAGGCACTCTTCGACGTAGCTCAGCGCAGGCTTCTGGCCTGGGTGCAGGCGGTTGCTGCGCTCTACGGCCAGGCCGTCGCGACGCAGTTCATTGAAGCTGGTAACGCTCCACACATCAGCGCCGACGTTGAACTCTTCACGCAGGATCTTCGCCGCTTCACGCACTTCGCGCAGGATGGTGCCGGAGCCCATCAGTTGCACGTGGTGTGCCGCTTCCTTGGTGTCTTCTTCGAGCAGGTACATGCCCTTGATGATGCCTTCTTCAACACCGGCCGGCATGGCAGGTTGCTGGTAGGACTCGTTCATCACGGTGATGTAGTAGAAAACGTCCTGCTGCTCTTCGGTCATCTTCTTCATGCCGTCCTGGATGATCACCGCCAGCTCGTAGCCGTAGGTTGGATCAAAGGTGCGGCAGTTCGGGATGGTGGCAGCCAGGATGTGGCTGTGACCGTCTTCGTGTTGCAGGCCTTCGCCGTTCAGCGTGGTGCGCCCGGCGGTACCGCCGATCAGGAAACCACGGGTACGGCTGTCGCCTGCTGCCCAAGCCAGGTCGCCAATGCGCTGGAAGCCGAACATCGAGTAGAAGATGTAGAACGGCAGCATCGGCTGGTTGTGACTGGAGTACGAAGTACCGGCAGCGATGAAGGAGCTCATGGCGCCCGCTTCGTTGATGCCTTCTTCGAGGATCTGGCCCTTCTTGTCTTCCTTGTAGAACATCACCTGGTCTTTATCGACTGGCTCGTAGAGCTGGCCGACGGAGGAGTAGATGCCCAACTGGCGGAACATGCCTTCCATACCGAAGGTACGGGCTTCGTCCGGGATGATAGGGACGATGCGCGGGCCGATTTCCTTGTCCTTGACCAGTTGCGCGAGGATCCGCACGAAGGCCATGGTGGTGGAGATTTCACGGTCGCCCGAACCGTCAAGGATTGCCTTGAGGGTGCTGAGGTCCGGCGTCGGTACGCTGAAGCTCTGTGCGCGGCGCTGTGGCACGAAACCGCCCAGTGCAGTGCGACGCTCGCTGAGGTAGCGGGCTTCGGCGCTGTTTGGCTCGGGCTTGAAGAACGGCAGGTTCTCCAGCTCTTCGTCCTTGACCGGAATGTCGAAGCGGTCGCGGAACAACTTCAGGCTGTCGACATCGACTTTCTTGGTGTTGTGGGCGGTGTTCTTCGCTTCGCCGGCACCGGTGCCATAACCCTTGATGGTCTTGGCCAGGATGACGGTCGGTTGTTCTTTGTGGTTGACCGCTTCGTGGTACGCCGCGTAGACCTTGTACGGGTCGTGGCCGCCACGGTTGAGTTTCCAGATCTCGTCGTCGGACAGGTCGGCAACCATCGCCTTGAGTTCAGGCGTGTTGAAGAAGTGTTCACGTACGAACGCGCCGTCTTTGGCTTTGTAGTTCTGGTACTCGCCGTCGATGACTTCGTCCATGCGGCGTTGCAGGATACCGTCGACGTCCTTGGCCAGCAGTGGGTCCCAGAAACGGCCCCAGATGACTTTGGTTACGTTCCACTGGGCACCGCGGAACACGCCTTCGAGTTCCTGAATGATCTTGCCGTTGCCGCGAACCGGGCCGTCGAGGCGCTGCAGGTTGCAGTTGATGACGAAGATCAGGTTGTCCAGCTTCTCGCGGCCGGCCAGGGAGATGGCGCCCAGGGATTCCGGCTCGTCGCACTCGCCGTCGCCCAGGAAACACCAGACCTTCTGCTTGCCTTCGGGGATGAAGCCACGGGCTTCCAGGTACTTCATGAAACGTGCCTGGTAGATCGCCTGGATCGGGCCCAGACCCATGGATACGGTCGGGAACTGCCAGAAGTCAGGCATCAGCCAAGGGTGCGGGTACGACGACAGGCCGCCACCGTCGACTTCCTGGCGGAAGTTGTTCATCTGGTCTTCGGTGATGCGACCTTCCATGAACGCACGGGCGTAGACGCCTGGCGAGGTGTGACCCTGGAAGTAGATCAGGTCGCCGCCGTGTTCTTCGGTCGGGGCCTGGAAGAAGTAGTTGAAGCCAATGTCATACAGGGTTGCGCTGGAAGCGAAGCTGGAGATGTGACCGCCCAGGTCAGAATCTTTCAAGTTCGTGCGCATAACCATCGCCATCGCGTTCCAGCGTACCAGCGAGCGAATGCGGCGTTCCATGAACAGGTCGCCAGGCATGCGTGCTTCGTGGGTAACGGGGATGGTGTTGCGGTATGGCGTGGTGATGGCGTAGGGCAGTTGCGAGCCGCTGCGGGTCGCGAGTTCGCCCATACGGGTCATCAGGTAGTGAGCACGGTCTTCGCCTTCTTTGTCGAGAACCGATTCCAGGGCGTCCAGCCATTCCTGGGTTTCGACGGGATCGAGGTCTTGCATGGCTTGCTCCAGGGCGGAAAGGCTACCAGAATCGGTTGCCTGAAGTTTGCGACTGGCCTTGTGGGCAGACGACATAAATTCTTGGATGGCCGAAGGTTGCTTCGGCGTCCTGTAGTTTTACTACAAATCGTCGGCCATTTCAGCCTTTCGAATGTATATACGAGTAGTAAAACTACACAAGACCGAGGTGGTTGCTCGGTCTGGCTGGTGAGCATAATCGTTATTGTTGATCTTTTGCGAACAAGAAAAGGTAGAAGTTTAATGTTGCCTGCCAAAATTAATGATTTTTCAGCTATTTCTAACTTTTGTTCGACAGTCCTTCATCGAGCGTGGTTCTTGCGTTCACAGCCACTCGCCATTCACGCGCCGATCAAGGATAGACCATGAGCCTTCCAACGCTGGTTGAACTCCCAGCCGTTCTGTTGCCATTTGCCAACCGGGCCGAGCAGTCATTTCGTGACGCGGCGGCCATGCTGGATGCCGATCATGGCCTGTCTGCGTGGACGCCGCAACGTTGGGCCGACTTCGCCCGGGTGTGTGCCGCCAGCGATTTTGTGATTGAACAGAGTGTTCGTGACCCTTTGATGTTGCTTGAGCTGGTGGCCTGGGGCGAGCTGGACCGCGGCTTTGCGCCTGATGAGCTGTGTGGGCAGATTGCCGCAGCCGTGCAACAGGCTGAAACAGAAGATGAGCTGGGGCGTGTGCTGCGTCGCCAGCGCACCCGCCAGCAAGTGCGGATCATCTGGCGCGACCTGACCCGACAGGCGGACCTGGTACAGACCTGCCGCGACCTGTCGGACATGGCCGACGCCAGCATCGACCAGGCTTACCAGTGGCTGTACCAGCGCCACTGCGCGCAATTCGGCACCCCCATCGGCGGGCGCAGCGGCGAGCCGCAGCAGATGGTCATCCTCGGCATGGGCAAGCTGGGTGCGGTGGAACTGAACCTGTCGTCGGACATCGACCTGATCTTCGCCTACCCCGAAGGCGGCGAGACCGTGGGCGCCAAGCGGGCCCTCGACAACCAGGAGTTCTTTATCCGCCTGGGCCAGAAACTGATCAAGGCCCTGGACCCGATGACCGTCGACGGCTTTGTGTTCCGGGTCGACATGCGCCTGCGGCCCTACGGCTCCGCCGGGGCGCTGGTGTTGAGCTTCAACGCATTGGAGCAGTACTACCAGGACCAGGGCCGCGACTGGGAACGCTACGCGATGATCAAGGCGCGGGTGGTGGCCGGCGACCAGGTGGCCGGCGCGCAACTGCTCGACCTGCTGCGCCCGTTTGTCTATCGGCGTTACCTGGACTTTTCTGCGATCGAAGCGCTGCGCACCATGAAGCAGTTGATCCAGCAGGAAGTGCGGCGCAAGGGCATGGCTGACAACATCAAGCTGGGGGCGGGCGGCATCCGCGAGGTGGAGTTTATCGCCCAGGCGTTCCAGCTGATTCACGGTGGCCGCGACCTCAGCCTGCAACAACGGCCGCTGCTGAAGGTGCTGGGCACCCTGGAAGGCCAGGGCTACCTGCCGCCGGCGGTGATTGCCGAGTTGCGTGCCGGCTATGAGTTCCTGCGCTACACCGAGCATGCGATCCAGGCCATTGCCGATCGCCAGACGCAAATGCTGCCCAACACGGACGAGGACCAGGCGCGCATTGCCTTTATGTTGGGTTTTGCCAACTGGACGGCGTTCCATGAACAGTTGATGTATTGGCGTGGCCGGGTGGACTGGCATTTCCGCCAGGTGATTGCCGATCCGGACGAAGAGGAGGGGGTGGAAAGCGAATTGGTGGTGGGTGGCGAGTGGCTGCCCTTGTGGGAAGAATCCCAAAATGAGGAGGCCGCCTGTCGCCAATTGGCCGAAGGCGGCTTTGCCGACGCGCCCAAGGCCCTGAAAGCCTTGGCCAGCCTGCGCGGCAGCCCGCAATTGCGCGCGATGCAGCGCCTGGGGCGTGAGCGTCTGGATGCGTTTATCCCGCGCCTGCTGGCCCAGGCTGTCGAACATGCCAACCCGGACCTGGTGCTGGAGCGTGTGCTGCCGTTGGTAGAGGCCGTCGCGCGGCGTTCTGCTTATCTGGTGCTGTTGACGGAAAACCCTGACGCCTTGCGTCGGTTGTTGACCCTGTGCGCCGCCAGCCCGTGGATTGCCGAGCAGATCACCCGCTTCCCGCTGCTGCTGGACGAATTGCTTAACGAAGGCCGCCTGTTCAAACCGCCCTTGGCGCCGGAACTGGCCGCCGAACTGCGCGAGCGCCTCACACGCATCCCTGAGGATGACCTTGAGCAGCAAATGGAAGCCCTGCGCCACTTCAAGCTGGCGCACCGGTTGCGGGTCGCGGCCTCGGAAATCGCTGGCAGCCTGCCGCTGATGAAGGTCAGCGACTACCTGACCTGGCTCGCCGAGGCGATTCTGGAGCAGGTGCTGGCCCTGGCCTGGCGCCAGACCGTGGCCCGCCATGGTACGCCGCAACGCCTGGACGGTACCTTGTGCGACCCCGGATTTATCATCGTCGGTTATGGCAAGGTCGGCGGTATCGAACTGGGGCATGGCTCGGACCTGGACCTGGTGTTTATCCACGACGGTGACCCCCAGGCCGAAACCGACGGCGCCAAGCCGATTGATGGCGCGCAGTTCTTTACCCGACTGGGCCAGCGGATCATTCACCTGCTGACCACCCAGACCAACTCTGGGCAATTGTACGAAGTGGATATGCGCCTGCGACCTTCTGGCGCATCCGGCCTGCTGGTCAGCTCCCTGGGGGCATTTGCCCGTTATCAGGAAAACGAGGCCTGGACCTGGGAGCATCAAGCCCTGGTGCGCGCGCGGGTGCTGGTCGGCAGCCAGGACGTGGGCCGGGCGTTTGAGGCCGTACGGGCGCGAGTACTGGGGCGCACGCAGGACCTGGCGAAGCTGCGCCAGGAGGTCAGCGAGATGCGCGCCAAGATGCGTGACAACCTGGGCACCAAGTCGACCGCAGCCGGCACCGCGGCGAATGCCTTCGAGCCCACGGCGCTGTTCGATCTCAAGCAGGACGCAGGAGGTATCGTCGATATTGAATTTATGGTGCAATACGCCGCTTTGGCGTGGTCTGCGCAACATCCATTGCTGCTGCGCTATACCGACAATATCCGCATCCTGGAAGGCTTGGAGCAGGTCGGGCTGATGCCCGCCGCCGATGCCCACCTGTTGCGCGAGGTGTATAAGGCCTACCGCTCGGCAGCCCATCGCCAGGCCTTGCAGAACGAGGCGGGTGTGGTGGCCGGGGATCAGTTTGCCGACGAACGGCGGCAGGTGAAACGGATCTGGCAAGAACTGGGGTTAAGCTAAAACACTACGGCGACCCCAATTGAATGTGGAGACCGGCTTTAGGTGGAAGCGGGCGGGCCCGCGATGCAGGCGCTGCGGTCTGGCTGACAGCACGCGGTGATGCTATCGCGGGCCAGCCCGCTCCCACACAAGCCGTGACCTACAGTAATTATCGAGGCGGGGAGGCATGAGCCTCCCCGAATCGTTTGTGGAAACTACATGAATATTCTGATCGTTGGGCCCAGTTGGGTCGGTGACATGGTAATGGCGCAGACACTGTTCCAGTGCCTGAAACAGCGTCATCCCGACTGCCAAATCGACGTGCTCGCCCCCGAGTGGAGCCGGCCGATCCTGGAGCGCATGCCCGAGGTACGGCAGGCCTTGAGCTTCCCGCTCGGCCATGGCGCGCTGGAGCTGGCGACCCGGCGGCGGATCGGCAAGTCTCTGGCCGGCCAGTACGACCAGGCGATCCTGCTGCCCAACTCGATGAAGTCGGCCCTGGTGCCGTTCTTCGCCGGCATCCCCAAGCGTACCGGCTGGCGCGGTGAGTTCCGCTATGGCTTGCTCAATGACGTGCGCAAGCTCGACAAGGCCCGCTACCCGCTGATGATCGAGCGCTTCATGGCCCTGGCCTATGCGCCCAATGCCGAGTTGCCGACGCCGTATCCACGGCCGAGCCTGCTCATCGACCCGGTCACCCGCGACGCGGCCCTGGCCAAGTTCGGCCTGAGCCTCGATCGGCCGGTGCTGGCGCTGTGCCCAGGCGCCGAGTTTGGCGAGTCCAAGCGCTGGCCGTCGGAGCATTACGCCAAGGTCGCCGAGCTGAAAATCCGCGAAGGTTGGCAAGTCTGGCTGTTTGGCTCGAAAAACGATCACTCGGTGGGCGAGGATATCCGCCAGCGCCTGATCCCCGGCCTGCGCGAAGAAGCGGTCAATCTCAGTGGCGATACGTCATTGGCCGAGGCCATCGACCTGCTGTCCTGCGCCGACTCGGTGGTGTCCAACGACTCCGGCCTGATGCACGTGGCCGCCGCGCTGAACCGCCCGCTGGTGGCGGTGTACGGCTCCACCTCGCCGGGCTTTACCCCGCCATTGGCCGACAAGGTCGAAGTGGTGCGCCTGGGCCTCGATTGCAGCCCGTGCTTTGACCGCACCTGCCGTTTCGGCCACTACAATTGCCTGCGCCAGTTGCTGCCCGATGCGGTAGCCGAAGCCTTGCAGCGTTTGCAGGGCAACGTGGTCGAGGTTCATTGAGTTGCGGGTACTGGTAATCAAGACCTCATCCCTGGGCGATGTGATCCACGCCTTGCCGGCATTGACCGACGCGGCCCGGGCGATCCCGGGGATTCGCTTTGACTGGGTGGTGGAAGAAGGCTTCGCCGAAATCCCCACCTGGCACCCGGCGGTGGACAAGGTGATCCCCGTGGCGATTCGCCGCTGGCGCAAGAACCTCTGGCAGACCTTCAAGAGTGGCGAGTGGCGCCGCTTCAAGAAGCAGATCCAGTCGACTAAATACGACCTGGTAATCGACGCCCAGGGCCTGCTTAAAAGCGCCTGGCTGACCCGCTATGTGCGGGCGCCGGTGGCGGGCTTTGACAGAGATTCAGCTCGCGAACCCATTGCTGCGCGCTTCTATTCCCGGCGCCTGGCGGTTGCTCGTGGCCAGCATGCGGTGGAGCGCCTGCGCCAGCTGTTCGCCGTGGCCCTGGGCTATGACCTGCCCAAAGGCCTTGGGGATTACGGCCTGAGCACTGAGAAACTGCTCGGCCTGCCGCCGAAGAAGCCTTTTGTGCTGCTGCTGCACGGCACCACCTGGGACACCAAGCACTGGCCCGAAGCCTACTGGCGCGAGTTGGCCGAGCGCATGGGCAGCCTGGGAGTGGATGTGAAACTGCCGTGGGGCAATGCCGCGGAAAAAGCCCGCGCCGAACGCCTGGCCCAGGGCCTGGCCAATGCCGAAGTCTTGCCCAAGCTGAACCTGGCCGGTGTGGCGCGGGTATTGGCCGGCGCCAGGGCCTGTGTGGCGGTGGATACCGGCCTCGGGCACCTGGCCGCTGCGCTGGATGTGCCGACGATCTCCCTGTTCGGCCCGACCAACCCGGGCCTGACCGGTGCCTATGGCAAGGCGCAGATTCATCTGGGCAGCGATTTCCCCTGCGCGCCCTGCCTGCAAAAGAAATGCACCTACCAACCGAGCGCTGAAGACCAGCGCCGGTTTGATCTCAAGCGCGAGTGGCCACTGTGCTTTACTCGCCTGAACCCTGAGCGTGTGGCCAGCCGACTGAGCACGTTGTTATTGGCTGAGGAGCTGCACTGATGCAACTGGCATTTGTACTGTACAAATATTTCCCCTTTGGTGGCTTGCAGCGCGACTTCATGCGCATCGCCCTGGAGTGTCAGCAGCGCGGTCACCAGATTCGTGTGTACACCTTGATCTGGGAAGGCGACGTGCCACCCGGTTTTGAAGTGCTGGTGGCGCCGGTCAAGGCGTTCTTCAACCATCGGCGCAACGAGAAGTTGACCGCCTGGATGCAGGCCGACCTGGCCAAGCGCCCGGTGGACCGCTTGATCGGCTTCAACAAAATGCCCGGCCTGGATGTGTACTACGCGGCAGACGGCTGTTTTGAGGACAAGGCGCAGAACCTGCGGCATTCGCTGTATCGCAGCTTTGGCCGCTACCGGCACTTTGCCGAGTACGAGCGCGCGGTGTTTGCCAAGGAGGCCAAGACCCAAGTGCTGATGATCTCCGAGGTCCAGCAGCCGCTGTTTATCAAACACTACGACACACCGCTGGCGCGCTTCCACCTGCTGCCACCGGGCATCGCCCAGGACCGTCGGGCGCCGCCGAATGCGGCCGAGATCCGCGCCGGCTTCCGTGCCGAATTCAACCTCGCGGACGACGATCTGCTGCTGGTGCAGATCGGTTCGGGCTTCAAGACCAAGGGCGTGGACCGCAGCCTCAAGGCGCTGGCCGCACTGCCGCCAGACCTGAAGAAGCGCACCCGCCTGTTTGTAATTGGCCAGGACGACCCCAAAGTATTCCAATTGCAGAGTGCTACCCTGGGCCTGGGCGACAATGTGCAGTTCCTCAAGGGGCGCAGTGATATCCCGCGTTTCCTGCTGGGCGCCGACCTGTTGATTCACCCGGCGTACAACGAAAACACCGGGACTGTGCTGCTCGAAGCCCTGGTGGCCGGGTTGCCGGTACTGGTCACAGCGGTGTGTGGTTATGCCCATTACATCAGCGAAGCTGATTGCGGGCGTGTGCTGGACGAGCCTTTCGAACAGGCCCAGCTCAACCAGTACCTGGCCGGGATGCTCAGTGATCAGCAGCAACGTGCGGCCTGGAGCCGCAATGGTCTGGCCTTCGCCGAGACGGCCGACCTCTATAGCATGCCGCAGCACGCTGCGGATGTAATTCTGGCGGAGCAACACTGATGAAGTTGATTCTTGCCGAACCGTTCAAGAGCCTTTGGGCCGGGCGCGATGCGTTCGCCGAAGTCGAGCTGTTGGAGGGTGAGGTTTACCGTGAACTGGAAGCCCGTCGCACCTTGCGCACCGAGGTGGATGGACGCGGCTACTTTGTGAAAATCCACCGTGGCATCGGCTGGGGTGAAATTTTCAAGAACCTGTTCACCGCCAAACTGCCGGTGCTGGGTGCCGGGCAGGAGTGGCAGGCAATTCAGCGCCTGCACGAAGTGGGCGTACCGACCATGACCGCCGTGGCCTACGGCGAGCGCGGCGCCAACCCGGCCGACCAGCATTCCTTTATTGTCACCCAAGAGCTGGCACCGACCATCAGCCTGGAAGACTTGAGCATGGACTGGCTCAAGCAGCCACCCGAGCCGCGTCTCAAGCGCGCGCTGATTGCCGAGGTGGCCCGCATGACCGGGATGATGCATCGCGCTGGCGTCAACCATCGTGACTGCTACATCTGCCACTTCCTGCTGCACACCGACAAACCGCTGACGGCCGATGACTTCAAACTGTCGGTGATCGACCTGCACCGTGCCCAAGTGCGCCCGCGCATCAGTCAGCGCTGGCGCAACAAGGATTTGGCGGCCCTGTATTTCTCGATCCTGGATATCGGCCTGACCCGCCGCGACAAGTTGCGTTTCCTCAAAGGCTACTTCCAGCAACCCCTGCGCCAGATCCTGGCCGAGGAAGGCGCGCTGCTGCAGTGGCTGGAGCGCAAGGCCAGCAAGCTCTATGACCGTAAAGTCCGGTACGGAGGTGCGCTCTGATGGCGGGTTGGAACCTGGAACCTGCTTACTCGGAGCTTGTGGACGATTTTGGTAGCCTCGATGCGGTGTTTGCCCTGCAAGGCGAGCGGCTGACCCGTGATCCGCTGTCCGAAGTCATTCGTGTGCAGCGCGGCGGGGTCAACTATTACGTCAAGCGCTACACCGGCGCCGGCAAGGGGTTGCGGCGTTACCTGGGCAAGCCACGGGTCAAGTCCGAATGGCAGAACCTCAAGCGCTTCGCCAAGTGGGGCATTCCCACGGCCGAAGTCGTGGCCTGGGGCCTGGAGCGCAAGGGCCTGGCCTATGATCGTGGGGCGATGATCACCCGCGAGTTGCCCCGCACCGAAGACCTGGCGGCCCTGGCCGAACGCAAGGATCCGCAATTGTCCGACCCGGTATGGGTCGACAAGGTCAGCCGCCAGCTCGCCGAATACACCCGGACCATGCACGACCACCGGTTTACCCACAACGATTTGAAGTGGCGCAACCTGTTGATCGACGACCAGCAGACCCTGTACCTGATCGACTGCCCCAACGGCGACTTCTGGCGCGGGTTCTGGCTCAAGTACCGGATCACCAAGGACCTGGCGTGCCTGGACAAGGTTGCCAAATACCACTTGTCGGCCACCCAGCGCCTACGCTTCTACATGCAATATTGTCGGCGCAAGCACCTGAATACGTCGGATAAACAGCGGATTCGCCATGTGCTGAAGTTTTTCGAGGGACGCGAATGAATGACTTCCTGGCAACTGAAGACCGGGCCTTGCTGGAGCGCAATGGCCTGGCTGACTTCGACGCCCTGTGGGCCAGGCAACTGGACGCAGTGGATGAGCCCAACACCAGTCGCGGCGGCTGGAGCAGTGTGTTCCGCCTGGAACTGGAAGGCCGTGGCTTTTACCTCAAGCGCCAGAGCAACTACCTGACGCGCACCCTGCATCGGCCCTTTGGCGAGCCGACCTTTGCCCGTGAGTTTCGCAATATCAGCCGCTATCGGCAGAAGGCGATCCCGGCCTTGCAGGCCGCCTTTTATGGCGAGCGCAAGGTTGCCGGCGAATACCGCGCCTTGCTGCTGACCCGCGCGTTGGATGGCTGGAATGACCTGGACTCATTGCTTGAGCAGTGGCCGGCCCTGAGTGCCGCCCAGCACCACGCGATCCTCGTGGCTTGCGGCCAATTGGCGCGCAAGCTCCATGGCGTCGGCCAGGTGCATGGCTGTTTTTACCCTAAACATATCTTCCTGCAGGCCACCGGCGACGGTTACGCGGCGCAGTTGATCGACCTGGAAAAAACCCGGCCGCTGTTGCTGGGCCGGCGTGATCGGGTCAAAGACCTTGAGCCATTGCTGCGCCGTGCCGGCGCATGGACATCTGCGCAGGTGCGGCAATTCCTGGCGGCCTACCTCGACCAGCCGGAGGACAGTTCGCTGGTGGATACCTGGGCGCAGTACCTGGCGGGGCGGCGCAGTCACAAGGAGGCCCGCTGATGCGGTTGTCTGAGCTCAAAAACGCCGGGCGTACGCCCACGTTGCCCTTGAGTATTGAGTTGGCGGATGCAGCGGGCCCTGGGCAGTTGCAACTGCTGAGCCTGTTGCGGGTGTTGCCCGGCCAGCGTTATGTGGGCGCGGCCATCTGGCGTGGCCGGCCGGTGCTGGCCAAGTTGCTGGTGGGTAGCAACGCCGCCCGACATTTCCAGCGCGAACTCCAGGGCGTGCGCCTGCTCGCCGAGCAAGGCCTCACTACCCCACTGTTGCTCGCCGACGGCCTGCAAGACGGTGAGGGCGGCTGGCTGCTGTTCGAGTTTCTGGAAGGGGCCCAAAGCCTGGCCGACGCCTGGGCGGCAGTCGAAGCCTTGCCGCCCTTGGCCGATGAGCAACAGGCGGTACTGGCCGAAGCGCTGGGTGCGATTGCCCAGATGCACGCCAAGGGTTTGTGGCAGGAAGATCTGCACCTGGATAACCTGATGCGTCAGGCGGACAAGCTGTATTTGATCGACGGGGGGGGCATCTGCGTCGAACAGGCGGGTAAACCTCTGTCACGTAACCGGGTGCTGGAAAACCTCGGGGTGTTTTTTGCCCAGTTACCGAGCGACCTCGAACCGTTTACCGAAGAATTACTGGTGCACTACCTGTTAAGCAACGGCGAGCACGCGTTGCCCCTGGAAGCCTTGCAAAAACAGGTGCGCAAAGTGCGCGCCTGGCGCCTGAAAGACTTCATGGGCAAGATCGGCCGTGAGTGCACCTTGTTCAGCGTAGTGCGCGGGGCCTTTGGGCTGCGCGCCATCCGGCGTGAAGAAGAAGCTACCCTGCTGCCGGTACTGGCAAACGTCGATAGGCTTGTCGACCAGGGCCAAATGTACAAGGCCGGCGCCTCGGCCACGGTGGCCGGGGTTGATGCTGCGGGGCGGCCGCTGGTGATCAAGCGTTACAACATCAAGGGTTTTACACACTGGCTCAGGCGCTTCTGGAGGCCCAGCCGCGCCTGGCACGCCTGGAGCGAAGGCAACCGCCTGACATTCCTGGGGATTGCCACGCCCAAGCCCCTGGCGCTTCTGGAGCGACGCTTTTTCTGGCTGCGCAGCCGGGCTTATCTGGTCACCGAGCACCTTTCCGGGCCCGACCTGATCGAGCACCTGGCCCCTTACGTGGACAGCGGCGAGGTGCCCGAGCCTGAGCTGCTGGCCCTGGATCGCCTGTTTGGCGAGCTGATTCGCGAGCGGATCAGCCATGGTGACTTCAAGGGGCGCAACCTGTTCTGGCAAGGAGGGCGTTGGGTGCTGATTGATCTGGATTCGATGTGTCAGCATGGCTCGCTGAGCAGCTTCGCACCGGCGTTTGCCAAGGACCGTGCGCGGTTTATGCGCAACTGGCCGGCTGATAGTGCTTTGTATCGTGTGATTGATCAGCGCTTGCCCAAGGTGAGCGAGTTAGTTGGGTGATCCGCGTTAGGCCGTCATAAGTCGTAGCGATTTCTTCAGGTCTGGGAAATCACAGTGTTTTCGAAGGCAAGGGGCATTACTTAATATTTTGATTAAGTAGTGCTCTGGACATTGTTTGTTGGGGTTAATAGGTTGTATCGACGCTTGATAGGAATATCTTACATAGATGTTTATTGAGTGGTCGAAATGTTAATTCCGGGGGTGTGCAAATGACTTCGATAACAGGCTTTCATCCGTTTTCTTTTTACAGTGATCTGGCCGGTAAAAATAAGCCGATAGATCCGGTGAATCCAACAAGCCCAATAGATAAAGTGCAGTCGGGTGTGCGCAATCCAAAGGACACAACCGCTGGTGATGATGCCGAATTTTTTAACGCCGATACCCAGGAATGGCAGCCAACCGCCTCTAATGGCAAAGGTGATGGCGGTTATGTGAACTTCGGTGATCCCTATCGAGAGCCCATAGATCATGAGCTGGTTTACGGAACCAATGGGGAGTGGCAATTAAAAGCTGATGGATGATTGCTTAAAAGTTGAGTGGGTATTTTTGTTTGTGGTTCTTTGTAATTTTGGTGGGTACTTTTCAAAGTGTAGGGGGCGGGTTATAGGAAGTTTCTGTTATTAATGTGGGAGCCAAATGGGCAATGTTATTTGCCCATTGGTTTTTATCACTCAAAAGCTGTACTGGGCTCCTGCGCCCGCATACCACGACCTGCCGGGCGCGGCTTCGTAATAACGATCGTTGCCATCGCCGACAATCACCGAACCGATGTACTGGCGATCCAGCAGGTTGTCCAGGCGCAGGGTCTGGTGAAAGGTCCAGTGTTCGACTTTCTGTTCAAAGCGTGCACGCCAGTTGAAAACGCTGTAAGCCGGAGCAGCATGCTTCTGGTTGGTGTCTTCGACATAGATCTTGCTGCGGTACATGCCTTCGACGGCGGTGCTGACCCAGTCCCGTGGTTTCCAGTTCAGTTCGGCAAAGAGCGTGGTCTGTGGGACGCCGGGTAGGTAGTTGCCCTTCTCCACGGTTTTGCCGCTGTTGCTGAAGTTGCTGTCGTAGGTGGCTTGCAGGCGGGTGTAGGCGAGGTTGGCGCTCCACTGTTCGCTCAGTTGGCTTTCGATACCCAGCTCAAAGCCACGGCGCAGGGTGCGGCCGGCGTTTTGGTAGCTGGTGCGTCCGCCATTGGACTGTGCGACTACCAGCTCATCCTCGGTGGTGATCTGGAACACAGCGGCATTGACCCGCGTGCTGTTGTTCACCTGCGCCTTCAAACCCACTTCATATTGAGTGCTTTCTGACGGCTTCAGGCCAAAGTTGAAACCTTCGATGGCGCCCGGGGCGTAGGCCATTTCGGCCTGGGTCGGCGTTTCGAAGCCCTTGCCAGCGCTGACATAGCCGTGCAGCTCAGGGGTAAACGCGTACATCACGCTCATCGACGGCGTGTTCTTCTGGTAGGTCTTGTTGCCACTGGCATCGCCATTGCTCAGGAACTGGTCATCGACGTCCATTTCCATGGTGCTGTGGCGCAGCCCGGCTTGCAGGGTCCAGCGGTCGATGGCCCAGTTGGCCTGGATGTACGGGTCGAGGCTGCGGGCGGTGTCGATTTCATTGCGGCGCAATTCGCCTTTCACGCCGAGGGTGTTGCCGCTGTAGTTCTGGTAGCCGTGACGGCTATCTTCGCTCTGGTCGAAGTCCAGGCCGGTGATGATCATCAATTCGCCCGGCACGCTGTCGATGGGCTGCATCCAGCGCACGCCGCCGCCGTAGAACTTGCGGTCGAATTGCACGACGCCGCCGCCGCGTTCGTTGCTCGGAACACCCTTGGGAATCGACAAATACTGAATCACACTCCTGCGCCCGGTGTAGGCATTCACCTGCAATGTCGCATCGCCAATGTACCGCTCGTAATTCATCCCTACCTGTTGGTGATCAATGCTCTTGCGTGTGTTGTACGCCAGGGCATTGCTGCTCACCGAGCGCGGGTCGGCCTTGTAGCCTGCCCAGGTCTGCCCCAGCGGGTCCTTGGTGCCGTTCTGCTCCAGGCTGCTGTAGATCAGGGCCAGCTTGCTGTCGTCATCGGGCTCGAGGTTGAGCTTGGCGAAGGTCTGGTCGCGGCGGGCGCTGCTGTGGTCGCGGTAGCCGTCGGTGTCCATGCGTGAGGCATCGAGGACAAAACCGGCGCCCTGCACCGCGCCCTCGGCGCTGAGGTGATGCTTGTTCAGGCCATCGCTGCCGACCAGGGTTTCGGCGCCGATACGGGGTGGGCCTTCGCCGTTGCGCGAGAACATCTGGATCACCCCGCCGGCGTTGCTGCCATACAGGGTGGCGGCCGGGCCGCGCAGGACTTCGATGCGGTCGGCGGTGTCGAGGTTGAAGGTGGCGGCCTGGCCCTGGCCGTCCGGGGTGCTGGCGGGGATGCCATCGGCAATCAGTTTGATCCCGCGTACGCCAAACGCCGAGCGCGCGCCAAAGCCACGGGAGGAAATCTGCAGGTCCTGGGCATAGTTCTGGCGGTTCTGCACCACTAGCCCCGGCACGCGGGACAGGGCTTCCGAGGCATTGATGCCCAGCTGGCCGTCGCTGATCTGCTCACGGCTGATGCTGTCCACCGAGTAGGGCAGGTCGAAACTGCGGCTGGCACTACGCGAGCCCGTCACCACACTGGGGTCGAGAATCAGTGGGGCCTCTTCGGCCAGGGCCGTTTGCTGCAGGCCCAGCAGGCTGGGGAGCAACATCGCAAAACAGGTGGGAGCAACAACTTTCATGAGCGAACCAACTTCTATGACGCGCAGCGCGGGCGCGGAAAAAAGGGCGCGAGTTTAACGATTCTGCGTGGCGTTTCCGACGAATATTCCCGCAAAATGCCGGCATATTCGTCTTACGCCATCTTGGGTTAGGCTGTCCGCCCCATGCCAAAGAGGGTTGCCCGTGAATCCTACAAATATTCTGCTGCTTGCCGCCATTGTCCTTTCGACCACCGCCTGCGGCACCCTCGACACGGTGTTTCGCGAAGACGCAGTAGCCAGCCAGAAACTCAAGGACCTGCGCAGCCACTGCGAGAGCGTGCCCCGTATCTACAGCGGGGTGGTGTATGACTTCTGCTCCCTGAATGGCGAACCCAACGGCAAGAAAAGCCTGGAAGACCAGCAGATTGCCTCGGTACCCTGGATTGCCATTGATTTTGCCCTGTCGGGTGTCCTCGATACTTTGGTACTGCCCTACACCGTCTACCGACAGAACCGCGATGGCAGTATCGAGATTTTCCGATGATGCCTCTTGTTTCTCCCTGCCATTTGCGGCTAGAGGCGTTTTGCCGCTTTTAAGCTATAATCCCGCCCTTTAGCTTTTCTCGCCGAGGCGAGGGGCACATATTTTTCAGGCGCCAGCGCCTGCATGCAGACTAAAAGAGGCTAGACCCCAGTGGCATTGACGATTCTTGGCCTGTCCGGCGCCCTTAGCCATGATCCTTCCGCAGCCCTGTATATCGACGGCAAGCTGATCGCGGCGGCCGAAGAAGAGCGCTTCGTACGTGATAAACATGCAAAGAACCGCATGCCCTACGAATCGGCGAAGTTCTGCCTGGAACAGGCTGGCATCAAACCCTCCGACGTTGATGTGGTGGCGATCCCGTTTGCCCCGATCAGCTTGTTCGGCGAGGCTCGCTGGCACTATGCCAAGCGTTACTGGTACGCCCCGGACCGCGCCCTTGACGCGATCCTGATGGGCAACCGGCGCTACAAGCGCTATCGCAACAAGATTGTCTGGTGCCTGGAGCAACTGGGCTTCGATCCGAAGAAGATCAAGATCGAACCGGTTGAACACCACCTGGCCCACGCCTCCAGCGCCTATCACTGCTCGGGCTTCCAGGAGAAGACCGCGATCCTCGGGATCGACGGTAAAGGCGAGTACGCCACGACCTTCTTCGGTTATGGCGAGAACGGCAAGATCCACAAGATCAAAGAATTCTACGACCCGGACTCCCTGGGCGGCCTGTACGGCGCGATCACCGAGTTCCTCGGTTTCGAGATGCTCGACGGCGAGTTCAAGGTCATGGGCATGGCACCCTATGGCGATGCCAGCAAGTACGATTTCTCGCGCCTGGCCTCTTTTGAAAATGGCGAGTTGGTGATCAACACCGACTATGCCAACGTCATCGGCCTGCGCCGCTATAAAGAGAAGGGCAAGGGCTTCTACTTCTCGCCAAAACTGATCGAGTGGCTGGGCCCCAAGCGCGAAGGCGATATCGCCGACGAGCCGTACATCCACTACGCGGCCAGCATGCAGGCTCTGTTCGAGAAGCTGTCGTTGCAGATGATCGACCATTACCTGGGCGATATCCTCAAGGAAACCGGCAAGCTGGCCTTCGCCGGCGGCTGCGCGTTGAACGTCAAGTTGAACCAGAAGATCATTGCCCGCGATGACGTCAAGGAGCTGTTCGTGCAGCCGGCGTCCGGCGATGCCGGCACCGCCGTGGGCGCGGCGGCCTATGTGTCCCATGCCCGTGGGGTACCGGTAGAGAAGATGGAGCACGTCTATCTCGGCCCGTCCTACAGCAACGAAGAAGTGATTGCCGCGTGTGCCAAGCACCCGAGCAAGCCGAAGTGGCGCCAGATCGACGATATGCCCAAGCGCATCGCCCAGATCATGGTCGACGGCAACCCGGTAGCCTGGTTCCAGGGACGCATGGAGTTCGGTCCGCGCGCCTTGGGCGGTCGTTCGATCATCGGTTGCCCGAGCGCCGTGGGCGTGGCTGACCGGATCAACCACCAGATCAAGTTCCGCGAGCGCTGGAGGCCCTTCTGCCCGTCGATGCTCGACACCGTGGCCCCGCAGATGATCAAGGTCGATCACCCGGCCCCGTTCATGACCTTCACCTTTGAAGTCGCCGAAGAGTGGAAAACCCGCGTGCCGGAAGTGGTCCATGAAGATGGCACCTCCCGCGCCCAGGTGCTCAAGCGCGAGTACAACCCGCGCTACTACGACATGATGAAAGAGCTGGAAGTGCTGACCGGCAACGGTGTGTCCCTGAACACCTCGCTCAACCGCCGTGGCGAAGCAATGATCTGCTCGCCGACCGACGCATTGAACATGTTCTTCGGCTCCGACCTGCAGTACCTGATCATGGAAGACATCCTGGTCGTCAAAGATGGTGTGGAAGGGCAAGCCGTTGACTGAAGCACTGATTGGCGTCGTCATCCCTGCCTACAACTACGCGCGCACCCTGGGGCGCGCGGTTGAGTCGGTGCTGGCGCAACTCGACGAAGCCGATGCGCAGTTGTTGGTGATTGATGACGGCTCTACCGACGACACGCCGCAGGTGCTGGACGCTCTGCTGGCCAAGCACCCCGGACGCTTCCAGGTGCTGCGCAAGCCCAATGGCGGCCTGGCCTCAGTGCGCAATCGTGGCATTGAGGAGTCTGCGGGCCAGTACCTGATGTTCCTGGACGCCGATGATGAAATGGCCCCGGGCGCCCTGGCCCTGGTTGCGCAGCATATTGCTGCTCACCCGGATAGCCGCCTGATCATCGGTGGCCACTGGTCGGTATTTGAAGATGGCAAGCGCCGCCTGCATGCCGTCAAGCCGTTGCCTGCGACGCCTTATCTGCGGGTGCGCGGGTATTTGCTGGACAAGACCATCGCCATCTCCAATGGCGCCTGCGCCATGCACCGGGAGATTTTTGCGGTAGGCAACTACCCGGAGCGCATGCGCAACGCCGAGGATATCCCGGTGTTTGCCCAGGCCCTGGCGCGCGTGCCCTGCACGGTTATCGACCAGCCGCTGGCGTTGGTCTACAAACATGCGGACAGCTTGCGGCATGACATCAAGCACAGTGTGGCGGCAGGCGTGAGTCTGGTTGACGAGGTGTTTTCGCCAGTGCGTATGCCGGCAGAGTTGCAAGGCTTGCGCCGTGCGTTTCTCGCGCAGCGCTGCCTGTCTTTGTTTCGCAATTGCTTCAGTGCTGGGGAGTACACGCTTGCCAGGCAGTTTTACTGCCAGGCGGTGCGTACAGACTGGCGCGCCCTGACGCGTTGGTCGTACACACGCAAGGCGCTTCAGCTGATGTTCAAGTAAGCGTTTTGTAGCCTGTTACGCTACGCCTGGAATGACCTATGAAGCGCCTGAGTTGATTGCAATGACCGGGCGTTGGTTTTTTGTGGCGTGGTGGTTTTTCTGGAATATATGTTTCCAAATCTTGTGCGCACGATGTGACGCCAGGTTTTAAGGGGGGGGTGTGGTTGGAATAGGCAGTAAATTTTGGGCCCGGGTGTTGAGTGTTGTCGTCGAACATCCCGTTCGAGTGGCATTTTTCGGGAGTCTGCTGCTATCCCTGATCGCCATATTGGGCGCAGCGACGGTCGGGCGTGATGCGGCTTTCTACCTGACCATTGCCCAGACCGCTTACGTCCACGGCCCGAAAGCCGCCTTTGCCCTGTTCAACTGGCCCTGGTTCTCGCTGCTCCTGGCCGGCACCCATTCGGTTACAGCCCTGCCCATAGAACTGAGTGCCCACTTATGGTGTTCGCTGTTTGCCGCCGGGACCTGTGCCCTGCTGGTTGACTGCGTTCGCCAGCGCTCGGTGCAGGTTGCGCCCTGGGCCTGCCTGGTGGTGCTGGCGATGCCGGCGTTCAACGAGTTTCGCGGTGAGATCCTGCGTGAGTTCGGCTTCTGGTTTTTCTGCACCCTGACGCTTTGGCTGGCCATGCGTTGGCAGGCCCGAGGGGGGTGGCTGCGTGCGGCAACCATCCACCTGGCAATTGTCGCGGCGGCAGCCTTCCGGCTGGAAGCGTTGTTGCTGTTGCCTGCGCTGGGCTTATGGCAGTTGCCTGGCCTGTGGGTGCGTGAGTGGCGCCTGGCACTCCTGCAGTTTATTGCGCTACCGCTGCTCGGCGTGGTTGCGGGGATGGTGTTGGTCACGGCAACGGGTGGTTTTTCGTCGGCGCGCGTTGCCTACTATATGGACATGATCAACCCGAGCAGTGTCCTGGCGTCATTCGATTTGCTGCGCGAGCAGTTCGCCAACTCGCTGATCAACAAGTACTCCCGGGATGAAGCAGGGCGCATCATCTTCTTTGGCATCCTGGCGACCATGGCCATCAGCTTTGTGAATATTTGCGGTCCGTTTGCCGTGCCGTTTTTACGGGGCCGCAATTGGCAGGCGATCAAGCGCTACTGGCATGAATACCGGCCTTTTGCCTGGGCGGCGGTGTTGTACCTGCTGGTATTGTTGTTGTTCTTTATCCAGCAGCAGTTCATGAACATGCGCTACATGAGCTTCTTGAACCTGCTGTTGGTGCCAGCGTTGGCGATGGCGCTGCAGATGTTTGCCCAGCAGTTCCCGCGCCTGGGCAAGGCGCTGGTGGCGATATGCCTATTGGTGATGCTGTCCAATGTGGTGTCCACCGGGCCGGGCAAGGTCCAGTACGTCGAGGCGGGGCGCTGGATGGCGGCGAATGTCGAGCCGGATGTGCCTGCTTACTTCGATGATGGCCGTATCGGCTATTACGCTGGACGGGGTTATCTGCTCAAGAAACTGACCCGTGAAGCTGCGATGTCTCCGGCGCACGCAGGTAAATTCCGCTACTTCCTGATCGAAGCCCGCGGCAACGAGCCCTGGCTCACCAGTTGGCTGGCCGAGCGCAACCTGCGCATCGTCGAGCGCTTCGCCAATCGTCGAGGCGCCACGGTACTGGTCATCACCCAGTAAGATCAGTCCAGTAGTTGCCGCAGGCGCTCAATCAACGGCGCCTGTTGACTGCCTGCCGGCAAGCCCTGGCGATAGCCATCGAAAAAGGCTTGCCCGGCATCATCGCCCAGCAGCCACTGGCGGTCCTCAGGGTAGCGTCGCAGGTGGCTGAAGTTACGCAGGCGCTTGCTCTGGCTCAGGGGGGCGGTCTGGCAACTCAGGTCGGCAATGTCGATCAGCCCCAGGGTGTTTTCCGGTGTCAGGACCACGTTGCCAAAGTGCAGCGAGCGAAAGTACACGCCCTTCTCATGCAATTGCGCAATGAAGCTGCCAAGACGCACACGCAGGGCGTCGGCCTCGGCTGTGGCAAGCTGTAACTGGCGGATGGTTTCCCCGGCCAGCGGGCTGTAGTACACCGCATCCCGCGCAATGCTGGGGATGCGATACACCGCAATGATGCGCGGGCAGGGGATATCCCGTTGCTGCAGGGCGCGGGTGTTATTGGCGAAACGTTGTGCATACGGGTAGAACAGCGCCGAACTGAGCAGGCGCTTGCGCCGGAACAGTTTGAGCATGCAACCATCGGTCAACCGGAGCACCTTGTCGCCAGAACCATCGGCTTCCAGCACCTGCGCGCCGGCGCGCAGTGCCTCATAGGTGTTGTGATCGATTACTTGCATGCCTGACTCCCATCAATAGCCGGTTATCTTAACCGACTTGGTGCAAGGCTGGCCCCTGCTCATGTTTTTTGGGCTGAAGAGGCCTGTGATATGATCCGCGCCTTACTGATTTGCGCGGATTCCCATGAGCAGTCCTGAACCGAAAACCCAGTCGACGCTGGCGATTTACTTTCGCCTCCTGACTTACGTACGGCCTTATGTGGGTCTGTTCATCCTGAGTATCGTCGGGTTCCTGATCTTCGCATCGACCCAGCCGATGCTCGCTTATATCCTCAAGTATTTTGTCGATGGCTTGGCGAACCCCGAGGCCAGTCTGTTCCCCGGCAACCCCTATCTGGGCAAGTTGCAGTTGCTGGAAACCGTGCCGCTGATGATCGTGCTGATCGCGGCCTGGCAGGGCGTAGGTTCGTTCCTCGGCAACTTCTTCCTGGCCCGGGTTTCCCTGGGGTTGGTCCACGACCTGCGTGTAGTGCTGTTCAACAAGCTGTTGGAGTTGCCCAACCGCTTCTTTGACAAGAACAACTCCGGCCATCTGATCTCGCGCATTACCTTTAACGTGACCATGGTCACCGGTGCTGCCACCGATGCGATCAAGGTGGTTATCCGTGAAGGCATGACCGTGATTTTCCTGTTCTGCACCCTGGTGTGGATGAACTGGAAACTGACCCTGGTGATGCTGGCGATCCTGCCGGTGATCGGCATGATGGTGAACAGCACCAGTCGTAAATTCCGCAAGCAAAGCAAGAAAATCCAGGTGTCCATGGGCGACGTGACCCATGTGGCATCCGAGACGATCCACGGCTACCGCGTGGTCCGCAGCTTTGGCGGTGAGCAGTATGAAAAGGTGCGCTTCAAGCAGGCGAGCCTGAGCAACACCGAGAAGCAGCTGGCGATGACCAAGACCGGCGCGGTGTACACGCCGATGCTGCAGTTGGTGACCTACAGTGCGATGGCCGTGGTCATGTTCCTGGTCCTGTATTTGCGTGGCGATGCCTCGCCGGGTGATCTGGTGGCCTACATCACCATGGCTGGCCTGTTGCCCAAGCCGATTCGCCAGCTTTCCGAAGTCAGCTCGACCATCCAGAAGGGTGTGGCGGGCGCCGAAAGTATTTTCGAGCAGTTGGATGAGCCGGTAGAAGTTGACCAGGGCGTGATTGAACATGAGCGTCTGGCGGGGCGCATTGAAGTGCGCAACCTCAGCTTCCAATACCCGGATAGCGACAAGAAGGTGCTCAACGACATCAGCTTTATCGTCGAGCCTGGGCAAATGGTCGCACTGGTAGGGCGTTCGGGCAGCGGCAAATCCACCCTGGCCGGCTTGATCCCACGCTTCTATCAGCACGAACAGGGGCAGATTCTGCTCGATGGCGTACGCGTGCAGGATTTCACCCTGCGTAACCTGCGCCGGCAAATCGCCCTGGTGACCCAGCAGGTCACCTTGTTCAACGACACCGTGACCAACAACATCGCCTATGGCGACCTGGCCGGCGCGCCCACCGACGCGGTGCATCATGCCGCTCGCGAAGCCTATGCCGATGAGTTCATCGTGAAGATGCCCCAGGGCTATGAAACCCTGGTGGGCGAGAACGGCGTGTTGCTGTCCGGTGGCCAGCGCCAACGCATCGCGATTGCCCGGGCCCTGCTCAAGGATGCGCCGCTGTTGATTCTCGACGAGGCCACCTCGGCCCTGGATACCGAGTCCGAGCGCCATATCCAGGCTGCCCTGGACCATGTGGTGAAGAACCGCACGACCCTGGTGATTGCCCACCGCCTGAGCACCATCGAGAAAGCCGACCTGATCCTGGTGATGGATGACGGCCAGATTGTCGAGCGCGGCACCCACGTCGAGTTGCTGGCGAAGAATGGCTACTACGCGCGGTTGCACGCCAAGGAGTTCGAAGAAGGTGACCCGGTGGCGCCCTCCCACGTGACAGATGCCTATTGAGGCGCCATTGCAGCCAGGCTGGCATTGACCGCCAGGATTGAATCGGTCGATGCTTTTCCCTGTGCTAATATCGCGCCCCTGTTCATTTTGTATGTGGGTTGCTCCATGAAGTTGTCCATGCCGCGATTCGATCAAGCCCCTGTCTTGGTGGTCGGCGATGTCATGCTCGACCGTTACTGGCATGGCGGTACCTCACGGATTTCCCCTGAGGCACCGGTACCGGTAGTCAAGGTCGAGCAAATCGAAGACCGTCCAGGGGGCGCTGCCAACGTTGCCCTTAACATCGCCGCGCTCGGCGCCCCGGCCTCCCTGGTCGGCGTGACCGGCGACGACGAAGCCGCCGACAGCCTGACCAACAGCCTGCGCGGCGCTGGCGTGCGTGCGCTGTTCCAGCGCATTGCCCACCAGCCGACCATCGTCAAGTTGCGGGTCATGAGCCGTCACCAGCAATTGCTGCGTATCGACTTTGAAGAACCCTTTGCCACCGACGCCCTGGCCCTCAGTGACCAGGTCGACGCGTTGCTCGAAGGCATCAAGGTGCTGGTGCTGTCGGACTACGGCAAAGGCGCACTGAAAAACCACCAGGTGCTGATCCAGGCCGCCAAGGCCCGGGGTATCCCGGTGCTGGCCGACCCCAAGGGCAAGGACTTCTCGGTCTACCGGGGCGCCAGCCTGATCACGCCGAATCTCAGCGAATTTGAAACCATCGTCGGCGGCTGCGTCGATGAGCACGATTTGGTGAGCAAAGGCGCAAGCCTGATGGCCGATCTCGACCTCGGCGCGTTGCTGGTGACCCGTGGCGAACACGGCATGACCCTGTTGCGCCCCGGTCACCCGGCCATGCACCTGCCTGCGCGAGCGCGGGAAGTGTTCGACGTCACCGGCGCCGGCGACACCGTTATTTCCACCCTGGCGGCGGCGATCGCCGCCGGCGAGGAGTTGCCCCACGCGGTGGCCCTGGCCAACCTGGCGGCGAGCATCGTGGTCGGCAAGCTGGGTACGGCGTCCATCAGCGCCCCGGAACTGCGTCGCGCGATCCAGCGTGAGGAAGGTTCGGAGCGTGGCGTGTTGAGCCTTGAGCAGTTGCTGCTGGCGATTGACGATGCCCGCGCCCATAACGAAAGCATTGTCTTCACCAATGGTTGTTTCGACATCCTGCATGCCGGCCATGTGACTTACCTGGAGCAGGCTCGTGCCCAGGGTGATCGCCTGATCGTGGCGATCAACGACGATGCTTCGGTCAGCCGCCTCAAAGGCCCTGGCCGGCCGATCAACAGCGTGGATCGGCGCATGGCGGTGCTGGCTGGGTTAGGCGCGGTGGACTGGGTGATCAGCTTCTCCGAGGGCACCCCGGAAAACCTGCTGGCCCAGGTCAAGCCAGATGTATTGGTCAAGGGCGGGGATTACTCGGTCGACCAGGTGGTCGGCGCCGATATCGTCAATGCCTATGGCGGCAAGGTCAAAGTCCTGGGGTTGGTGGAGAACAGCTCGACCACCGCGATTGTCGATAAAATTCGTCAAACCAACGATGCCGCCCAATAGGTTTACCGCTATGTCTGATGCTCTCGTACTGATTACCGGCGGCGCTGGTTTCATCGGCTCCAATCTGGTCGATGCACTGCTAGCCAAGGGCTATGCGGTGCGCGTGCTGGATAACCTGTCCACCGGCAAGCGCAGTAACCTGCCATTGGATAACCCGCGCCTGCAACTGCTCGAAGGCGATGTGGCCGATGCCGCACTGGTCGCCCGCGCAGCGGTGGGGGCGACGGCGGTGGTGCATCTGGCGGCGGTTGCTTCGGTGCAGGCGTCGGTGGATGACCCGGTCAGTACGCACCAGAGCAACTTCGTGGGCAGCCTGAATGTCTGCGAGGCCATGCGCCAGGCTGGGGTCAAGCGCGTGGTGTTTGCCTCCAGTGCGGCGGTGTATGGCAATAACGGCGAGGGCGACTCGATCGACGAGCAAACCGCCAAGGCGCCGTTGACGCCATATGCCTCGGACAAGCTGGCCAGCGAGCACTACTTTGACTTCTATCGCCGCCAGCATGGCCTGGAGCCGGTGATTTTCCGCTTTTTCAATATTTTTGGCCCGCGCCAGGATCCGTCATCGCCGTATTCCGGGGTGATCAGCATCTTCAGCGAGCGCGCGCAAAAAGGCCTGCCGATTGCCGTATTCGGCGACGGTGAGCAAACCCGTGACTTCATGTACGTAGGGGATCTGGTAGCGGTACTGGTGCAAGCCGTGGAAATGGCGGATGCCCCCCTGGGCGCGATCAATGTCGGCTGGAACCACACCACCACCCTCAAGCAGTTGCTGCAGGCGCTGTCGGAAATCATCGGCTCGTTGCCGGCTGTCAGCTACACAGCGCCGCGCTCGGGGGATATCCGGCACTCCAGAGCCAACAACCAGCGCTTGGCGGCAAGCTTCACATTGCCTGAGCCGACGCCGCTGAAGGTTGGTCTGGAGCGACTACTCAACCAGTAGGTACCGCTCGCCACAGGCGGGGCTGCTTCAGCGACCCGCCTTCTTCGGCACCATCTTGCGCAAGATCTGCCTGGCCCGCCCGGTCAATTGCTTCAACTTCGATTCCTTCTCCGGCGCGCTCAGGCCCTGTTGCCTGAGCCAGTCCTTCCAGCGGATCCGCTCATCACGCACCAACCAGCCCTCCTGCTGGGCAAAACTCTCCGCCAGGTACAACCCACGGGTGCTCGCCGGGATCAGTTGATCCTTCTTCAGGGTATACAGCTCGGCGCACGGCTGGCCGTCCTTCAGGGGCATCAGGTACAAATCCGGGCGCTGGCGGTCCAGGCGGGCCACCAGTTGGTCGCCCTCCAGGCGTTCGTCCACATGGAACAGGCTCAGGGACTTGGCTTCCTTGGGCACTTCCAGGCGCAGGTCATAGATCAATTGCAGTGAGGCCGTGGGCAGGTGCACATAGGCCCGCGGGCGTTCGATCAACTGCATGCTGGCGCAGCGCACCGGGCGGGCAGCGCCGGACAGCGGCGACAGGCGAAACGGCAAGGCCTCGCGGTAGTGCAGGGCGCTGGAGTAGGGCGCCGGCAGCCAAGTGTCATTGAAACGTCCGCCGAGCCAGCCCTCCGGGGTTTCCAGCAGGCATTCCTCGGCGATTTCCTGAATAGCGGTGTGCAGCGGCAGGTTCAGTTCATGGGCTGGCACGTAGCCGGAAATCAGCTTGAGCACCACATCGCCACGGTCCTGCCGGCGCTGGCGCACCAACACCCAGTAATCGCGGTTTTGCCAGTGCAGCGTCAGGCGCACCGACACCCCGAGGTTGGCCAGTTCCAGGGCAAAGCGTTCGGCGTCTGCTACGTCCACTGGCTTGCGCCGCTGCAGGGTCTGGGCAAAGTTGAGCGGCATGCCCACGCTCTGGTAGCTCAGGCCTTCGGGGGTGGCTTCGACGTACAGCGGCAGTGTTTTGAAATTACTGGGGTTTTTTCTTATGAGCGTTCGCGGCATGTCGGCTCCTTCTTGCGTCGGGGTCGGCCGCGTCGGCGGCATCAGGATTGGCGAATGATCTTGGCAGCGGTTGCCACATTATGGGCAAGGTGCAGCGGGTTGATGGTCCCGACAATAGCACTGGCCACGCCCGTTTGCGCAAACAACAAGGTGAAACTGGCGTGAATTGGATCCACTCCCGGTTCAAGGCAGGCATGGCCACTGGCCAGGGCCTTTTTCACCAGGATGCCTTTGCCATGGGCGGCAGCGTAATCAATCACGGCTTTTTCGTTTTGCTCGCTCAGATTGTAGGTGACCATGGCGCAATCGCCTTGTTCCAGAGCCTTCACCCCGCCTTCGACGGTTTTGCCGGAGAAGCCGAAACCGCGAATCTTGCCCTCGCGCTTAAGCTCCGCCAGAGTCTGGTACACCTCGCAGTTGTTGAGGATATGCAAGTCATTACCGTCGGAATGCACCAGCACCAGGTCGATAAAATCCGTTTCCAGGCGTTTCAAGCTGCGCTCCACGGACAACCGGGTGTGGGCGGCACTGAAATCGTGATGGGACACACCGTCGGCAAACTCTTCGCCGACCTTGCTGACGATCACCCAGTCCTGGCGCTGGCCTCGCAGCAACGGCCCCAGGCGCTCTTCGCTATGGCCGTAGGCGGGGGCGGTGTCGATCAGGTTGATCCCCAGCTCGCGGGCCTGGCGCAGCAACATGCGCGCTTCTTCATCATTGGGGATCTGGAAACCATTGGGGTACTTCACCCCCTGGTCGCGCCCCAGCTTCACGGTGCCCAGGCCCAGTGGCGACACCAGCAGGCCGGTGCTGCCCAGGGGGCGATGGAGGTCATGCAGGGTCGGTAGGCTCATGGCAACAATTGCTCCCAGGCAGGTTGGGCGATGGCCGGGCGCGGCAGTTCGGGCAGCGGTGTGCTTGGCGTTGGCTGGATGCCGTCACGTTGTAGGGCGCTGAGCACCCGGTCGGCGAAGTCCGGCGCCAGGGCCAGCTTGGTCGGCCAACCCACCAGCAAGCGGCCCTGTTCGGCGAGGAACGCGTTGTCCGGCCGGGTCAGGCCCGTTTGCAGGGGTTCGGCGCGGTCTACTCGCAGGGTCGCCCATTGGGTCTGGCTCATGTCGATCCATGGCAGCAGGTGCGCCAGTTCCTTTTGCGCCGTGGCGATCTGCTCGGCGGGCGTGCGGTGCACGCCTTCGGTCTCGGCAATATCACCGCCCATGTACCACACCCAACGGCCATCGGCGGCCGGGTGCGTGGTGATGGTGATCCGAGGCTTGGTGCCGCCACCCAGGCAGTGCGCGTACAGAGGTTTGAGGCCGGGGCCCTTGGCGATGATCATATGCAGCGGGCGTTTTTGCATGGCCGGCTGGCTCAGGCCCAGGGCCGTCAGCAGCTCGGCGGTGCCGCCGCCGGCACTCAGCACGATGCGCTGGGCGCGGATCGCCCGGCCGTCGACTTTCAGGCCGACGAGGATGTCATCTTCCAGCAGCGGTTCGATCTGTTGCCCGGCGAGCAGGCCGTCGCCGGCCAGTTGTGCCAGGCGCTCGATCAGGCTCGGCACGTCCACCACCAGTTCGGCCAGGCGATAGACCTTGCCCTTGAAGCGGCGGTCTTGCAGGGCCGGCGGCAAATCGTCACCCTTGACCTGATCGACGCGGCCACGCACCGCCTTGCTGGCGAAGAAGCTGGTGAGGTTGCCGGCCAGGGTGCCCGGCGACCACAGGTAATGAGCCTGGGACAACAGGCGCACGCCCGTCAGGTCCAGCTCGCCACTGCCCGCCAGCGCTTCCCGCCAGCGTCGCGGCATATCGGCAATGGCTTCGGAGGCGCCGGTCAGGGCGCCATGCAGGGCGTACTTCGCACCGCCGTGAATGATCCCCTGGGACTTCACGCTCTGCCCGCCACCCAAGGTCGCGTTCTCCACCACAATCGTGGAGAACCCCTGGCTGCGCAGGCGCGCATTGAGCCAGAGGCCGGCAACCCCGGCGCCGACAATCAGGACGTCGGTGGAAATAACGGATGGCATGGGGCGACCTCAGTGTTCGGAACAAGAGGCCAAGTATACAGACTCGACAGCGGGATCTTTGCCCAGGATCAACAACTGTAGAAGGTCAGTGGCCCGCGGTTTTCGAAAACAACTGAATCACCACCACCCCCAGCACAATCATGCCCATCCCCAGCATCGCCGGCAGATCGAGTTTTTGCCCGTAGATAAACAGCGCCGCGATGCTGACCATGACGATCCCCAGCCCCGCCCACACTGCGTAGGCCACGCCCACGGGCACGGTGCGCACCACCAGGGTCAGCATCCAGAATGCGACGCCATAGCCGACGATCACCAGCAGCAGGGGGATTGGCGTGCTCCAGCCCTTGATCGCTTTCATGGAAACGGTGGCGATCACTTCCGAGCAGATGGCAATGGCCAGGTAGTAGTAGGCGGCGTTCATGGGGTGTTCCTCGGAATTGGGGCGTGTAATAAGGCCGGCATTCTAGAGAATCCGCAGATGGGGTAAAGTCATTACCTATCCGAATTCAAGATGGGTTGAGCCGATGAGCGTGCAGTGGAATCTGGAGCAGATGCGCCTGTTTGTCAGCGTCGCCGAGCAGCGTTCGTTCTCGGCGGTGGCACGGGACCAGCGCAAGGCGCAATCGGCGGTGAGCAATGGCATTGCTCTGCTCGAGGCCGACCTGGGCGTGAGCCTGTTTGATCGCAGCAGCGGTCGTCAGCCACGCCTGACCGAGGCCGGCACGGTATTGCTGGAGGAAGCCCGGGAAGTGCTGCGCCAGTGTGAGCGCCTCAACGGCCGCGCCCTGTCCCTGATGCGCGGCGAAGAAGCGCGGCTGCGTCTGGCCCAGGACGAAGCCATGCTGTATCAGCCGGTACTCGACAGTCTTGAGGCGCTGGCCGGGAAATTTCCCAGCCTGGAGGTGCAGTTGTCCAGCACGGCCCAGGGCGATGTCGCTCGCAAGTTGGTGGAGCGCAAGGCCGACCTGGGGTTGCTGTTCTACCACGATCAGATCCCTGAGGCCCTTGAACGGCGGGTGGTCGGCAGTGTGGAAATGGTCACGGTGTGTGGCGTCGGGCACCCGCTGGCCAGGGGTGGGTTTGTCGATTGCCAGCGTCTGGCGCAGTTTCGCCAATTGCTGATGTCGACCCAGACCAGCGTTTACCCCGGCAGCGAGGCGGCCAGCCCCCAGGTATGGCGCGCCGACAGTTTCTACGTGCTGGCCGAATGGTTGGTGCGCGGCCTGGGCTGGGCCTGGTTGCCCCGGCATGTGGTGCAGTACCCGACGTATCAGGGGCAGATGGTCGAGTTGGACAGCGAGTGGACGCCGCCGGCCCTGGTGGTGGAATTGGTGTGGCGGCGCGATGAGCCCCTGGGCCCGGCGGCGCGCTTTCTGGCCGAACGTTTTACCGCGTGTTTGCAGGCGATCGGCTGAAAAAGCCGATAAACTCCGCCGCCATGAATAGAACTCTCTATAGCTGTCTGTTTTACCTGGCGCTGCCGTTGGTGGCCTTACGTCTATGGCTGCGGGCCCGCAAGGCGCCGGCCTACGCCAAGCGCGTCAGCGAGCGCTTTTCCTACGGCTTGCCGGTACTCAAGCCCGGCGGGATCTGGGTGCACGCGGTGTCGGTGGGCGAGAGCATCGCCGCCGCGCCGATGATCCGCGGTTTGCTGGAGCGGCATCCACAGTTGCCGATCACCGTTACCTGCATGACGCCCACCGGTTCGGAGCGGATCCAGGCGCTGTTCGCCGATGAACCGCGCATCCAGCATTGCTACCTGCCTTACGATTTACCGTGTGCCGCCAAGCGTTTTCTGGACCGGGTGCAGCCCAGGCTTGCGGTCATCATGGAAACCGAATTGTGGCCCAACCATATTCATCAATGTGCCAAGCGCGGGATCCCCGTGGCCTTGGCCAATGCGCGGCTGTCGGCACGTTCGGCCAAGGGTTACGGGCGTTTCGCCAAGCTGACTGCGCCAATGCTGGCAGAAATGAGCCTGTTTGCCGTGCAGACCGCCACCGAGGCCGAGCGCTTCCGCAGCCTGGGCGCGCGCCCGGAAACAGTCGAAGTCACCGGCTCGATCAAGTTTGACCTGACCATCAACCCCGAACTGCTGGCGCGCGCCGCTGCGTTGCGCGAGCAATGGCAGGCCAGCGAGCGCCCGGTATGGATCGCCGCCAGTACCCACGAGGGCGAAGATGAAGTGGTGCTGGCTGCCCATCGACAACTACTGGCCAGTTACCCCAACGCGCTGCTGATCCTGGTGCCCCGTCACCCGGAGCGGTTCAACGCAGTGCTGGAGCTTTGCCAACAGCAGGGTTTTGCTACGGTGCAGCGCTCCAGCGGCGCGCCGGTCGGTGCCGACACCTCGGTATTGCTCGGCGACACCATGGGCGAGCTGCTGTTTCTCTACGCCTTGGCCGATAGCGCCTTTGTCGGCGGCAGCCTGGTGCCCAATGGCGGGCACAACCTGCTGGAGCCGGCGGCGCTGGCCAAACCGGTGATCAGTGGCCCGCACCTGTTCAACTTCCTCGAAATCGCCGCGATGATGCGCGAGGCCGGAGCGTTGCAGGAAGTGGATGAGGCCGAGGGGTTGGCCGAGGTGGTGCGGCAGCTGTTCGAGCTACCGCAGGATGCGCGCAAGCGGGCGCTGGCGGGGCTTAAGGTGATGCAGGCTAATCAGGGCGCGTTGAAGCGTTTGCTCGATGGCTTGGACAGACTAATCAAACCCTGACCCCCGCTCGGTCAAAAATGTGGGAGCTGGCTTGCTTGCGATAGCCATAGGTATCTACATAACTCTTTTATCTAGTGCTTATTGGGGTTGTGTACATTTCCGTTGCTGCGGTTACGGCGGCTATTGGTTCCGCCCTTACGGCGGCTCACTTTGGAAAGCCCCAAAGTGAGCCGCCGTAAGGGCGGAACCCTAAGTGGCCATGACCGCAGCAACGGATATGTACACAAACCTAAGAATCACTAAAGAGACGTGTAGATAAACCGAGGTGCCTGTATCGCGGGCAAGCCCGGCTCCCACACCAGCCAACTCTCACACGGCTGTTGTGGTGTGGCTCAATTGTTGGGGCGGGCCTTCAGTTGTTCGGACGCGGCCTTGGCCAGATCCGGCGGCAGGAAATCCTTGTCCGGGTTGTAGTCAGCCTTCAGGTACCGCGCCAGATCCTGCAGATCCCCTGGGTTCAACGTCCCTGCCGCCTGCTTCAAGCGCAGGTTGTCGAGGATGTAGTCATAACGGCTGTTGTTGTAGTTGCGCACCGAGGTGTACAGCTGGCGCTGGGCGTCGAGCACGTCGACGATATTGCGTGTGCCCACCTGGTAACCGATTTCCGTGGCTTCCACTGCGCTCTGGTTGGAGATGATCGACTGGCGGCGTGCCTGTACCTGTTCCACATCGGTGTTCACCGCGCGGTGCAGGTTGCGGGTGTTTTCCACCACCTGGCGGCGCAGGCCTTCGCGTTGCTGTTCGGTCTGGCCCAGGCGCGAATAGGATTCACGTACCTGGGAGCTGGTGAGGCCGCCGCTGTACAGCGGGATATTCAGGCGCAGGCCGATGGTGCGTTGCTCGACATCACCACGATAGGGCTGGCCGAACGCGTTGGGGTTGCTGAAACCGAGGGCGTCGTTGTCGCCTTTTTCGTATTGCGCCACCGCGTCCAGGGTCGGCGCGTGGCCGGCCTTGCGTTGCTTGAGGGTTTCTTCGGCAGCGGTGACCGCATAGTTGCTGGCCAGCAGGTTCAGGTTCTGCCGTCCGGCGGTGTCGACCCAGGCCTTGGCGTCATTCGGCGCTGGCGGCAAAACGGGCAGGGTGTGGACAATGCCCTGGATCGCGTTGTACTGGCGGTTGGTCAGAGTGATCAGCGCTTCAAACGCGTCATCCACCTGGCGCTGGGCGAGGATCCGGTTGGCCCGCGCGGTGTCGTAGCTGGCCTGGGATTGCAGCACGTCGGTCTTGTCCGACAGGCCCACGTCGAAACGCTCGTTGGACTGGTCCAGCTGGCGCTTGAAAGCGGCTTCTTCGGCCTTGGTCGAGGCCAGGTTGTCCTGGGCGCGCAGCACCGCAAAGTAGTTTTCCGCGCTTTGCAGGATCAGTTCCTGCTCGGTGGCCGACAGCTGCAGTGCGGCCTGTTCATTGACCGCTTCGGCCGCCTGCAACTGGAACCAGCGGTCGGCACGGAACAGTGGCTGGCTCAGGGTCGCACGCCAGGTGTGGGCATCGCGATTGGCGGTGGCTGACGGGGTGTCGATCTGGGTGCGTACGTTGTTCACGTCGGCGCCGGCCGAAAGGTTGGGCAGCAAGCCGGCACGGGCCTGGGGCACCACTTCTTTTTGCGCGCCATATTGGGCGCGGGCGGCGGCCAGGTCGGCGTTGTTGTCCACCGCTTCCTGGTAGACGCTGACCAGATCGGTTTTGGTCGACAAGGGCGCTTCTGCTGCCCAGACCATTCCATTGGTCGCACAAGACACGGCAAGAGCCAGTGAAAGTTTGCGCAGCATGAGGCGATCCCTAGATAAATATTACGACAATAATTTAGCGTTCAAGGCTACGACGAGCAATCCATAGCGTCAAGCCGCTGAGGCAGGAGCCGAGTGTAGTGGCCGTACCCCGGCACAACAATCCTGTAATTGCGCCATTCATCACGCTGAATGCACCGCTATTGGCAATTTGCCTGCTCCATGGTCTAGACTGGCCTCGTTCTTGTCGGGGTGCCTTGCTATGAGGCTGAGATCGGTAAATACCGGATCCCGTTGAACCTGATCAGGTTAGCGCCTGCGTAGGGAACAAGATTTCTCGTCACCCGGCGAGTCCTCTTGTGCTTCGTCCGGGATGTTGTTCGACAATCGAACAGCCCTCGTGCGCCAAGCACAGCACTGGTTCCAGTGCGTCCGTCCGCCACAGGTTCACTCCGACAAAAATCCACTGCCTGGATGTGTCTGGAGAGCCCGTGATGAGTACAAAACTAAAAAACACCGTGCATTTGAGTGAGTCGGCCAAGGTCGATTCCGGATCCGTGCAGCCGTTTACCCGCTCGCAAAAAGTCTATGTGCAGGGCACTCGCCCGGATATCCGCGTGCCGATGCGTGAAGTCAGCCTGGACGTGACCCCCACCGACTTCGGCGGCGAAATCAATGCGCCAGTGGTGGTCTACGACACCTCCGGGCCGTATACCGACCCGAATATCATCATCGACGTGCGCAAAGGCCTGGGCGATGTGCGCTCGCCGTGGATCGAATCCCGTGGCGACACCGAGCGCCTGGCGGGCCTCAGTTCGCACTTCGGCCAGCAGCGCCTGAGCGACGCCGAGCTGACCGCCCTGCGTTTTGCCCACGTGAAAAACCCGCGCCGCGCCAAGGCCGGGGCCAACGTGACCCAGATGCATTACGCGCGCAAAGGCATCATCACCGCCGAGATGGAATACGTCGCCATCCGCGAAAACATGAAGCTCGAAGAGGCTCGCGCCACTGGCCTGCTCGACCAGCAACACGCCGGGCACAGCTTCGGGGCCAGCGTGCCGAAAATCATCACCCCGGAGTTTGTGCGCGAAGAAATCGCCCGTGGCCGCGCCATCATTCCGGCCAACATCAACCACACCGAACTGGAGCCGATGATCATCGGCCGTAACTTCCTGGTGAAGGTCAACGGCAATATCGGCAACAGCGCCCTGGGTTCGTCCATCGAAGAAGAAGTGGCGAAACTCACCTGGGGTATTCGCTGGGGCTCGGACACGGTGATGGACCTGTCCACCGGCAAGCACATCCACGAAACCCGCGAGTGGATCATCCGCAACTCGCCGGTGCCGATCGGTACCGTGCCGATCTACCAGGCCCTGGAAAAAGTCGGCGGCGCCGCCGAAGACCTGACCTGGGAGCTGTTCCGCGACACCTTGATCGAACAGGCCGAGCAGGGCGTCGACTACTTCACCATCCACGCCGGCGTGTTGCTGCGCTATGTACCGCTGACCGCCAAGCGCGTCACCGGCATTGTGTCCCGGGGCGGCTCGATCATGGCCAAGTGGTGCCTGGCGCACCATAAAGAGAACTTCACCTACACGCATTTCGACGAAATCTGCGAAATCATGAAGGCCTACGATGTCAGTTTCTCCCTCGGCGATGGCCTGCGCCCAGGCTCGATTGCCGACGCCAACGATGCGGCGCAGTTCGGTGAGCTGGAAACCCTCGGCGAGTTGACGAAGATCGCCTGGAAACACGATGTGCAAACCATGATCGAAGGCCCTGGCCATGTGCCGATGCAGTTGATCAAGGAGAACATGGACAAGCAGCTGGAGTGCTGTGACGAAGCGCCGTTCTACACCTTGGGCCCGCTGACCACCGATATTGCACCGGGCTACGACCACATCACCTCGGGCATCGGCGCGGCGATGATCGGCTGGTTCGGTTGCGCCATGCTCTGCTACGTCACGCCCAAGGAACACCTGGGCCTGCCGAACAAGGATGACGTGAAGACCGGGATCATCACCTACAAGATTGCGGCCCACGCGGCCGACTTGGCAAAAGGTCATCCGGGCGCGCAGATCCGCGACAACGCCTTGAGCAAGGCGCGGTTCGAGTTCCGCTGGGAAGATCAGTTCAACCTCGGCCTGGACCCGGACACCGCACGTTCCTATCACGATGAAACCCTGCCCAAGGACTCGGCCAAGGTCGCGCATTTCTGCTCGATGTGCGGGCCGAAATTCTGCTCGATGAAAATCACCCAGGAAGTGCGCGAGTACGCGGCCAACCAGCGCATCGAGGCGGTGGACGTGGATGTGGCCAAGGGCTTGGCCGAGCAGGCGGAGCGGTTCAAGCAGGAAGGCAGTCAGCTCTACAAAAAGGTCTGACCCCAATGATCGTTCCCACGCTCCGCGTGGGAATGCATCCCGTGACGCTGCGCGTCACAAAGCGGACGCGGAGCGTCCAAAGCGGCATTCCCACGCAGAGCGTGGGAACGATCATGTCCCTCTGAGATAACCCCCTTGAGCATTCAACCCAGCACCTATTCCCCTGACATCGCGGTGCCTGCCGATAAAAGAGTCTTCGGCGCCCGCGATCTGTTTTCCCTATGGTTCTCCCTCGGCATCGGCCTGATGGTCCTGCAAACCGGTGCACTGTTGGCGCCGGGGCTGGGCCTGTCGGGGTCGTTGCTGGCGATCTTGCTCGGTACCCTGGTGGGCGTGCTGTTGCTGGCTGCCGTCGGGGTGATCGGCAGTGACACCGGCCTGTCGTCCATGGCCGCCCTCAAGCTCAGCCTCGGCGCCAAGGGGGCGAGCCTGCCGGCGCTGTTGAACCTGTTGCAACTGATCGGCTGGGGCTCGTTCGAGATTATTGTCATGCGCGATGCCGCCAGCCTGCTGGGTACCCGGGCTTTCAGCGCCGGCAGCCTGTGGGCCAGCCCGTTGCTCTGGACCGTGTTCTTCGGCGGCCTCGCCACGTTGCTCGCGGTCAGCGGCCCGTTGACCTTCGTGCGGCAGATCCTGCGCAAGTGGGGGATCTGGCTGTTGCTGGCGGCGTGCCTGTGGCTGACCTGGAACCTGTTCGCCAAGGCCGACCTGGCCGCGCTGTGGGCCCAGGCCGGCGATGGTTCGCTGCCGTTTGCCGTCGGGTTTGACATCGCCATTGCCATGCCGTTGTCCTGGCTGCCGCTGATTGCCGATTACTCACGCTTCGGCCAGCGCGCCACCCGTGTGTTCGGCGGCACCGCCCTGGGCTTTTTTATCGGTAGTTTCTGGCTGATGAGCCTGGGCGTGGCCTACACCCTGGCGTTTGCGCCCAGTGGCGAAGTCAATGCGCTGTTGCTGGCGTTGGCCGGGGCTGGCCTGGGGATTCCGCTGTTGCTGATTCTGTTGGATGAATCAGAAAACGCCTTCGCTGATATTCACTCGGCGGCGGTGTCCAGCGGCATGCTATTGCGCCTGAAAGTCGAGCACCTGGCGCTGGCGATTGGGCTTGTGTGCACGCTGATCGCCTGCTTTGCGCCCTTGGCCCAGTATCAGAACTTCCTGCTGTTGATCGGCTCGGTATTCGCGCCGCTGTTTGGCGTGGTGCTGGTGGACCACTTCATTCTGCGCCGGCGTGGCCAGGCCCTGGCTACAAGCCTGCGCTGGCCGGCATTGCTGGCCTGGCTGGGAGGAGTCAGTACCTATCATCTGCTGGCCAATCTGTACCCGGATATTGGCGCGACCCTGCCGGCACTGACGCTGGCAGGGCTGTTGCAATTTATCCTTGGGCGCGCTTTCAGCGGCGCACGGGCACCAGCTCAGGCTTGATGATGCCGTCGAGGCGAGCGTAAGGAATCTGCAACTCGACGTGGCCCATGGCGTAAGGCGCAATGGTGGTCGTAGGGTACTTGAGCACCACGGCACCGTAGGTCAGCGCCACGTTCGGGGTTTTCTGGAAGGGCCAGCTTTTCACGTACTCCGGCTCCAGGCTCAGGCGAGTGCTGATCAGCCAGCTGTTGTGGGCCACTTGGGCGGCTTTCCAGAACGCGTCTTCCTTGCCCGGGCGCAGCATGTCCGCCAGGGTCAGGTTTTTTTGCTGTTGGCGCGAGTAGTTGATGAAGCCACGGCCGGGTTCGCCGTGGGCACCGCCGGTGTCCAGGTAGCTGGACAGCTCGATGATCACCAAGCCGTCATGCTGCTCCCGTACCTTGGCCTGCAAATACATGCTGTTGCGCGGGCCGGACTCACGCAGGAATTTTTCCCGATAGGCATTCAAGGTCGCCGGCACCGGGGCGCCGGGGGTGGTGCGGGTCATTTCCAGCAGGCGTTGCTCGATCAACGCATCGAGCTTGGGCTCGCTGGCGAAATGCACCGTATCGATGTTCACCAGCGGGCAATCGGCAGTGGTGCAGCCGGGTTGCACCACCTCGGAGGCATCGCGAGTGGCTTCCAGCGGCGCACGGTAGCTGGGTTGGAACAGGCTCTGGCAAGCACCGAGCGTCAGGGCAATACAGGCCACGGAGGCGACTTTTAACAGCGACATGGGCGTCCTTCATAAAGCGGAGAAGAGCGAAAGATATGGGGCTTCGACTATCGGCATCCCAGTCAGTTCGCCACTAAGCTGATTACAGTGAGTGTGACCGCCGCCGCCCGTCCCGGCAACCGCAAAGGGGCTGCACCGAGGCGCGCGAGCGCTGTAGGATGGCGCGATGCTAAGACACACACCGGATTAAACGAGGGTTGATATGACCGACAGTGCGAAATCGACGCCGACCAGATTCGAAGAGGTTCAGCGCGACAATGCCTACAGCGGCTTCTACAAGCTCGATCGCGTGCAACTGCGTCACGAGTTGTTCGATGGCGGCATGAGCCCGGTTATCAACCGTGAGATTTTTGTACGCCACGATGCCGTGTGTGTACTGCCCTACGACCCGCAGCGCGATGAAGTGGTGTTGATCGAGCAATTTCGTGTGGGCGCCATGGGTCGCACCGACAACCCCTGGCTGGTGGAAATGGTGGCCGGCCTGATCGACAAGGACGAGCAACCGGAGGAGGTTGCACACCGCGAAGCCGAAGAGGAAGCTGGGCTGACCTTCTCCGCGCTGTGGCCGATCACCAAATATTTCCCCTCGCCGGGTGGCAGCACCGAATTCGTCCACCTGTTTTTGGGGCGTTGCGACAGTGCCGGTGCCGGCGGTATCCATGGCCTGGCCGAGGAGGCAGAAGATATCCGTGTCACCGTCTGGGCTTTTGAAGATGCCCTGCAAGCGGTACGCGACGGTAAAATTTCCAACGCAGCCAGCATTATCGCCCTGCAATGGCTTGCGCTTAATCGCGCGGAAGTGAGGGGGCTATGGCAGTAAAGGTACGGGAACGCTACCGGGTTGATCTGATCGGCTTGCAAGCCGCTTGCGAGGCTAACTACGCGCGGCTGATGCGCCTGTTGCCGGACATGCGCCACGCGCCCGAAGCGCGCCGGATCGCCGTGACCCACGGCGACCAGATGCTCGGCGTGTTGAACCTGGAAGTGATCCTCACCTGCCCCTACACCAGCACCCTGCGGGTGCGCCAGGAGCACAGCCTGCCGTGGCTGCCGGTGCCGCAGTTGGAAGTGCAGGTGTATCACGATGCACAGATGGCCGAAGTAGTCAGCGCCGAACATGCACGGCGCTTTCGCAGCATCTATCCTTACCCCAATGTGTTCATGCACCAGCCCGATGAGAAAGCCCAGCTCAATGTGTTCCTCGGCGAGTGGTTGAGCCATTGCCTGGCGTTGGGCCATGAGTTTGAAGTCGTGCGGTAGATGTGAACTGCGTCTGCTTCACGGGTTTCCTCTTTGTATCCTGCCCCAGCATAATTGCGCCCATTGTCCATTTTTCGTGATCGCCCTGGGAGAACGCCTTGCCGAGCGTATCCATCGTGAACCCTGATGCGCCGGCGTTGCTGGTGCAACTGTCTGACAGCCACCTGTTTGCCGAGGCCGACGGCACGCTGCTGGGCATGAACACCCGTGACAGCCTGCAGCGGGTGATTGACCTGGTCCGCGCCCAGCAGCCGCAGATTGATTTGCTGCTGGCCACCGGCGACCTGTCCCAGGACGGCACGCTTGCGTCCTACCAGCTGTTTCGTGAACTGAGCCAGCAGGTCGGCGCCCCGGCGCGCTGGATCCCGGGCAACCACGATGAGCCGCAGGTCATGGCCGAGGCCACCATGGGCAGTGCGTTGCTGGAGCCGGTGGTGGATGTGGGCAACTGGCGGGTCATTATGCTGGACTCCGCCGTGCCGGGCTCTGTGCCGGGTTATCTGGCGGATGTGCAACTGCAGCTCTTGGCCCAGGCGTTGAGCGAAGCACCGGGCCGCCATCACCTGGTGTGCTTCCATCATCACCCCGTGCCTATCGGCTGTGCCTGGATGGAGCCGATTGGCCTGCGTAACCCTGAGGCGCTGTTCGCCGTCCTCGACCGGTTTCCCCAGGTACGGGCGGTGCTGTGGGGGCATGTGCACCAGGAAATCGACCGCGAACGCCATGGCGTGCGCCTGCTGGCGTCGCCGTCGACCTGTATCCAGTTCGCCCCGGGCAGTGAGGATTTCAACGTCAGCGAACAGGCCCCTGGCTATCGCTGGCTGCGTTTGCATGCCGATGGACGCTTGGAAACAGGCGTAGAGCGGGTCCAGGGGTTTGCCTTCACCGTCGATTACGGTAGCAATGGCTACTGATCTATTGACGGTAGTCCCGCGCTAACCGCACCACCGTAACGCCTTGCCCCAGATGCCGCAGTGAAGGCTGGATCAACACGCAGTTGTCATACGGCGTGACGATTTCGCGCTGGGCATCCCGGGCGATCACCGTGCCAGCGTGGCTGATCCGCTCCAGGCCACGAAAGTCATCGGTGAAACTGAAGTCCATGCTGTGGGCGATCACTGGGTCGGTGACTTGCAAACATTGCTGGGCTGCAGGTTTTTCCTGGCTGAGAAACGTCGATACATCCGCCTCGACGACTGCCTGAGTCGCAATCAGGAAGCGGGCCGCGACGTCGAGGGCGACCCGTTCACTGGTTTTCGAAAAGTGCTGGCCGGTCTCGATCAGCAGCGCATTCTTGGGGCTGGCGGCATCGCCGAATCCGCCGTAGTCACGCATGCGCCGGCCGTTGGCGTGGCCGGCGTCTGCGACGATGGTTGCCGGTACGCCTAATGATTGGGCGAACGCCAGGCCTTTGGCGCATGCACCGCACATCATCAGCGGCGGTGATTCTTCGTGCATTGAGTGGATATCGAGCAGCAAATCCACACTGTCGATCAGCGGGCGCAGCTCCCGGGCGCGGCGCAATTCGGCGGAGTCGCGCGGGCCGTCGAGGGTTGATGGCAGCCAGACGCGGTTCATGTCCTCGTCAATAAAGCGGGTCGCATCAATGTCCTGTGGGTCGAAGCGTTGATAGGCCTGTATGTTGGCAAAGCCCAGTGACAATCGCCCCTGGCGCGGGCGCACCCCGCTACGCAACAGGGCGTCCACCGCGATTGCGCCGCTGACTTCATTGCCATGGGTCAGTGCCATGATCAGCACATGGGGCCCTGGCGTGCCGCTGTCGAAGCTGTGTATGTAGTCGATCCCGCAGTTACCGGTTTTCCATTGGCTCAGATCAGGGAACTGGACCTCCACGGGGTAGGGTTTGAGTGCTGCACGAACCTGCTCAAGGGTTTTCATTTCAGTCTCCGACTGACCGAGGTGTGCACTTGCCGCGCGGGCTTGGCGCGCGACAAGCAAGAAGGGTTTGTTTAATGGGCAGCGGGGTGGGTGCCGCGCATGCGTCGGCCCAGGCAGATAATCGCCAGTACGCTGATCAGAATGGTCGCCATGACATAAAAGCTGGGGGCCAGCTTGCTGCCGCTGGCGTCGATCATCCACGTCACGATCAAGGGCGCAAAACCACCAAACAGGGTGACGGAAAAGTTGTAGCTCAGCGCCAGGCCGGTCCCGCGAATGCTGGTTGGGAAAATATCGGCAAGCATCGCCGGGATGGGCCCCAGGCAGGCAGCGATCAACAACCCGACAATCGCCTGCACGGTCAGCAGCGTAGAAAAGCTGGGGAAGGCGTTGAGCAGGGCGAACATCGGATAGGACGAAAACCCGGTAAGCAGCAAGGCGATTGTCAGTACCCGAAAGCGTCCGTAGCGATCGGATAAGCCGCCAAATACCGGGGCCATCAACATCAGGGTCACGCCAGTCATCAGCGCCCCGAGATACGAAGAGGTGGCGGTGATGTTCAGTTGTTTAAGGGCATAAATGGGCATGTACAGCTTGTGCACATAGTTGAATGCTGTGGCCCCGGCCACCACGCCGATAGCCAGCAACAGGCTGACGTGCCCTTTGACCAACACATCGCGCAGCGGCGTCTTCAACTTTGTGCTGGCGGCGGTTTTCTTGAAGTCCGGGGTTTCATCGATTTGCGTGCGAATATAGAAACCCACCGGCCCGATCAGCAGGCCGAAGCCGAAGGCCACACGCCAACCCCAGTCGTTCAACTGCACATCCGACAGCACATAGCTGAGGATTGCACTGACCCCCGCGGCCAGTATGGTCGCCAGGCCCTGGGTCGACAATTGCCAACTGGCAAAGAAGCCACGGCGTTTGGCATCGGCGTGCTCGACCATGAATGCGGTCGCCGCACCAAACTCACCGCCCGTAGAAAAGCCCTGGAGCATGCGCGCAACGATGATCAACAGCGGCGCTGCCAAGCCGATCTGCTCATAGGTCGGGGCGAAGGTAATCATTGCGGTGCCGATCAGCATGATCATGATCGACATCGTTAACGATGCCTTTCGCCCGGCCCTGTCGGTGTAGGAACCGAGCACGATGGCGCCCAGGGGGCGCATCAGGAAGGAAATGCCAAACGAGCCTACGGCCAGCAGCAGTGAGGTGGTTTCGTTATCGGATGGGAAAAACTGTTTGCTGATCACTACCGCGAAATAGCCGTAGATCAGCAAATCATAAAACTCCAAGGCGTTACCGACACTGGCAGCGACGATCTCCTTCCATGGACCTCGCTGGGTTGGAGCCTGTGCCGATGATAAGACGGATGATGGGACTGTCATGGGTGTGCACCGGGTCTGTTTCACAGTTGGCATTCGGATTCGCCGAACCGCAGCGCGGCCTGACGAGATCGAAGGCATTAATTGTTATGGGTGAAAGCCCGGGTGAAATTGAATCAAGTGCGCACGAACAGCAATTGCCGTTTCGGCACAGGTTTGAGCTGTTTTGGCACGGGGCCGACAGGCATTGGGTTTTACGCATCTTGGAGTTGATGCAATGCCAGAAGCTATGAGCGCAAACGCTGTTGGCGCAACGACAGGTTCACAGACCTTCCCAGATCTTCATGACCATTTCGCTCTGGTTGGCGTGCAGGCGATGCAGCGAGACGTCGAAGGCGACGTGAAACTCGGGGCCGCCTGCAATCAGCAACTCGCCCGAGGCCAGCGCATCCTTGACCACCATGCGCGGCAGCCATGCCAGGCCTCTGCCACGCTTGGCCATTTCCAGGATGGCGTCATAAGAGTCCGCCTGGTAGACCATGCGCAGCGCCAGGTGCTGTGGCAGCCGCTCAAGGTGCTGGGCCAGCACGCCGCGCAGTGCCAGGGACGGAGAAAAGGCCAGCCAGGGGATGCTCATGGCGCAGGGCGCGGTGCAGATCTGCTGGCGCGGCAGGCCATTGGCGTCCGGCGCACTGACCGGCAACAGTTCCTCATTGGCCAGTACCCGGGAGTCGCAACGCTCCGCGCCCAGCAGTGTCTGGGTCAATGGGCTGGAAAAGCTCAACAGCAGGTCGACCTCACCGGCGGATAACTTGCTGATCGCTTCTTGCGCCCCGCTGGTGACCAATGACACCGCAAAATTGCCCAGGCGCTGGTGCAATGACTCGTACCAGTCCGGGAAAAAATCGCTGGCCAGGGTCCGGCCGGTGGCGATGCGCACGGGTTCGTCGCGGCTCAGGGTGGTGCCTTTGAATTGCGCCCTGACAGTGGTCAGCAGTTGCAATGATTGTGTCGCGGCGTCCAGGAACAGCACGCCGCAAGGCGTCAGTGACAGGGGCTGTTTGCGCTCGATCAAGGGTGTACCGACCCATTCTTCCAGGGCGCGGATACGTCGGCCGAACGCCGGGTGCGTGACACAGCGATTTTCGGCGGCCCGCGACAGGCTGCGGGTGCGGGCCAGTTCGATAAAATCCTCAAGCCATTCTAGTTGCATGCGGTTTTCCTGCCTGGCGGCTCATCAACGCGGCGTCAGCGATAGTACCGCCAGCGGCGATGGGCTGCACCCACAACCCCCGCGTTCCCTGTAAACTGCGCCCCTTTGGCTGTAAACGCACGGAGAGCCCGGCATGTCCGCTTCGATCTTGTATATCCACGGTTTCAACAGTGCGCCGGCCTCGACCAAGGCCAGCTTGCTGATGGGCGTGATGGACAGTCTCGGTCTGGCCGACCAACTGCGGGTGCCGGCCTTGCATCACCACCCACGCCAGGCGATGGCCCAGCTGGAGCAGGCGATCGGCGAGCTGGGGCGGCCGCTGCTGGTCGGCAGCTCACTCGGCGGCTACTATGCAACCCATCTTGCCGAACGCCATGGCCTCAAGGCGCTGTTGGTCAACCCGGCGGTCAGCCCCCATCGCATGTTCGACGGTTACCTGGGCACCCAGAAGAACCTCTACACCGATGAAACCTGGGAACTGACCCACGATCACGTCGCGGCCCTGGCTGAGCTTGAGGTTGCAGCGCCCCAGGATGCCCAGCGCTATCAGGTGTGGTTGCAGACCGGGGACGAAACACTGGATTATCGCCTCGCCGAGCAGTATTACCGGGCCTGTGCCTTGCGTATCCAGGCTGGCGGCGACCACGGTTACCAGGGCTTTGGCCGACAGTTGCCGGCGTTGTTGAGTTTTGCCGGCATTGGCGCAGATCAGTACCAATCCTTCGATTTCACCGCATTGTGAAACCGCAGGTTACTTTTTAATCGAACGACTCACGACGAGACCCCATGGCCACTCCCAGCGCTAGCTCTTATAACGCCGACGCCATCGAAGTCCTCTCGGGCCTCGACCCGGTGCGCAAACGCCCCGGCATGTACACCGACACCAGTCGGCCGAACCACCTTGCCCAGGAAGTCATCGACAACAGCGTCGACGAAGCCTTGGCCGGGCATGCCAAGTCGGTCCAGGTCATCCTGCACGCCGACCATTCCCTGGAAGTGTCCGACGACGGGCGCGGCATGCCGGTGGACATCCACCCGGAAGAGGGCGTGTCGGGTGTCGAGCTGATCCTCACCAAGCTGCACGCGGGCGGCAAGTTCTCCAACAAGAACTACCAGTTTTCCGGCGGCTTGCACGGTGTGGGTATTTCCGTGGTCAACGCCTTGTCCACGCAGGTGCGGGTCAAGGTCAAGCGCGACGGCAACGAATACCAGATGACCTTCGCCGATGGCTACAAGGCCACCGAGCTGGAAGTGGTCGGCACGGTCGGCAAGCGCAATACCGGGACCAGCGTGTACTTCGCGCCGGACCCGAAGTACTTCGATTCCCCGAAATTCTCCATCAGCCGCCTCAAGCACGTACTCAAGGCCAAGGCCGTGCTGTGCCCGGGCTTGCTGGTCAGTTTTGAAGACAAAGGCACCGGCGAAAAGGTCGAGTGGCACTACGAAGACGGCTTGCGCTCCTACCTCGAAGACTCGGTCAGCGAGTTCGAACGCCTGCCCAACGAGCCGTTCTGCGGCAGCCTGGCAGGTAACAAGGAGGCCGTGGACTGGGCCTTGCTGTGGCTGCCCGAAGGGGGCGACAGCGTCCAGGAAAGCTACGTCAACCTGATCCCCACCGCCCAGGGCGGTACCCACGTCAACGGTCTGCGCCAGGGCTTGCTGGATGCCATGCGCGAATTCTGCGAATACCGCAGCCTGTTGCCGCGCGGCGTGAAGCTGGCGCCGGAAGACGTCTGGGAACGCATCGCCTTTGTGCTGTCGATGAAAATGCAGGAGCCGCAATTCTCCGGCCAGACCAAGGAACGCCTGTCGTCCCGCGAGGCCGCGGCGTTTGTCTCGGGCGTGGTCAAGGATGCGTTCAGCCTGTGGCTCAACGAGCACCCGGAACTGGGCCTGGCCCTGGCGGAGCTGGCGATCAACAACGCCGGCCGTCGCCTCAAGGCCAGCAAAAAGGTCGAGCGCAAGCGCATTACCCAGGGCCCGGCGTTGCCCGGCAAGCTGGCGGACTGCGCCGGCCAGGACCCGATGCGCTCCGAACTGTTCCTGGTCGAAGGTGATTCCGCCGGTGGTTCGGCCAAACAGGCGCGGGACAAGGAATTCCAGGCGATCCTGCCGCTGCGCGGCAAGATCCTCAACACCTGGGAAGTCGATGGCAGCGAAGTCCTGGCCAGCCAGGAAGTGCACAACATCGCCGTGGCCATTGGCGTCGATCCAGGCGCCGAGGACATGAGCCAGTTGCGCTACGGCAAGATCTGCATCCTGGCCGACGCCGACTCCGATGGTCTGCACATTGCCACGTTGCTCTGCGCACTGTTCGTCCAGCATTTCCGCCCGCTGGTGGATGCCGGTCACGTCTACGTGGCCATGCCGCCGCTGTACCGCATCGACCTGGGCAAAGAAATCTTCTACGCCCTGGACGAGGCCGAACGCGACGGCATCCTCGACCGCCTGGTGGCCGAGAAGAAGCGCGGCAAGCCACAAGTCACCCGATTCAAGGGCCTGGGTGAAATGAACCCGCCGCAACTGCGCGAAACCACCATGGACCCGAACACCCGGCGCCTGGTGCAGTTGACCCTCGAAGACTATGCCGCCACTTCGGAAATGATGGACATGTTGCTGGCCAAGAAGCGCGCCGGCGACCGCAAGGCCTGGCTGGAGTCCAAAGGCAACCTGGCCGAGGTATTGGGCTGATGCGCAGCGGTTTCGCCCTGGCGATACTGTTGTTGAGCGGGTTGGCTGCTACCCCAGTGGTTGCCCAGCCTGCGGCCGAGCTCAAGTTGTTGTCCGAACACCCTGTAGACGGCATGCGCGGCGGCAACCTGTCGGGCCTGGCCTTGTGTGGCAAGGACTTGTGGACGGTCTCTGACCGCGACGACGACCAGATCTACCGCCTCGATACCCGCGCCGACACCTGGCAGGCCGAGACGGTAACGATCAACGTGCCGCCGGTGCCCGAGTCTGGCCTGCCCTGGGGCTTGCGCGCACGCACCACGGCGGCGTCGGTAATTCGCGGCGGCGACCTGGATTTTGAAGGCATCAGCTGTGACGCCGCGGGTAATCGCTATATCGTCAGCGAAGCCCATGCGGCCGTGCTGCAGGTGCCGGCAAGCGGTGATCCCGAGTGGCTGAAGATTGCCCCTGGCATGGTCCGCGAGGCGCGGGCCAGTGGCCTGTTGTTGCACTTCAATGCCCTGTTTGAGGGCTTGGCGGTCAACCCCGAGGGCAACCAGATCTGGCTGGCAGCCGAGCGTGAGCGGCGCGGGCTGATCTCGATCAAGCGCGGGCAAAGCGTTTGGGATTGTGATGGCCCGTGCGTACTGTTGAGCGAAGCCGGCCAGGAAATGCAACCGGCGCAGTTTCCGGGGGCCAGGGCGGTGTCCAAGGACTTTGCTGACCTGGCGTTGTTCAACGGCAAGCTGTTTACCCTGGAGCGCAACGCGTTCCAGATCTGCCGGCGCGACAGCGTGACGGCCAAGGTCGAGTTGTGCTGGTCGTATGCCGATGAGGCCCTGGTGCCAAATCGACGTTACCCCCAGAACTACGGCCTGGCGGAAGCCCTGTTGATTGACGCCGACGGCGCCTGGATTGGCATCGACAATAATTTCGGCGCTCGGGCCGATGCTGAAAAACGCCCGATGGTCTATCGTTTTGCCGCCCCGGCCGGTGGCTGGAGCGCCCAGCCTTGAGTGCGCAACCACCGGGCAAGCGTGCCGGGCGGGTGTTGATGTTCGTGGCCTGGGGTGCCGGACTGTTTCTGGCCACGCGGTTTTTCGGGCAATGGGAGGCGCGGCAGGAAAACCCCAATGCCGTGGTCACCTCACAGCAACACGAGGGTTATATCGAAGTGAAACTGGTCGGTAACGGCCAAGGGCATTTCGTCGCCACTGGCCAGATCAACGGCCAGCCGGTGGATTTCATGCTCGATACCGGCGCCACCGATGTGGCGGTGCCGGCCGAGTTGGCCGAACGCCTGGGGCTCAAGCGCGGTTTGCCGGTGACCTTGAGCACCGCCAACGGCCGCAGCCAGGGCTATCGCACCCACCTCGACCGCCTGCAGTTGGGCGATATCGTCCTGCAGGACGTGCGCGCCCTGGTGGCGCCGGGGCTGGGTGGCGAGCAAGTGCTGTTGGGCATGAGCGCATTGAAACAACTTGAATTTACCCAGCGTGGCGGCACCTTGCTGCTACGCCAGACCAGACAATGATGAGGCCCGCATGAGTGACATCCTTGCAGACAGCTTAGACGGCGTAGAACGCCGGTCGCTGGCTGACTTCACCGAAAATGCCTACCTCAACTACTCCATGTACGTGATCATGGACCGTGCCTTGCCGCACATCGGCGACGGCCTGAAACCGGTACAGCGGCGCATTATCTACGCCATGAGTGAGTTGGGCCTGGACGCGGACTCCAAGCACAAGAAGTCGGCGCGTACCGTCGGTGACGTGCTCGGCAAGTTCCACCCCCACGGCGACTCGGCGTGCTACGAAGCCATGGTGCTGATGGCCCAGCCGTTCAGCTACCGCTACACCCTGGTCGATGGCCAGGGCAACTGGGGGGCGCCGGATGATCCCAAGTCGTTCGCTGCCATGCGTTATACCGAGGCGCGCCTGTCGCGCTACTCCGAAGTGCTGCTCAGCGAGCTGGGCCAAGGCACGGCAGACTGGGGCCCGAACTTCGACGGCACCCTCGACGAGCCATTGGTATTGCCGGCGCGCCTGCCCAATATCCTGCTCAACGGCACCACCGGCATCGCCGTGGGCATGGCCACTGATGTGCCACCGCACAACCTGCGTGAAGTCGCCACGGCCTGCGTGCGCCTGCTCGATGAGCCCAAGGCCACGGTTGAGCAACTGTGTGAGCATATCCAGGGCCCGGATTACCCGACCGAAGCGGAAATCATCACGCCGCGTGCCGACCTGCTGAAAATGTACGAGACCGGCAAGGGCTCGGTGCGCATGCGTGCGGTGTACCACATCGAAGATGGCGACATCATCGTCACCGCCTTGCCGCACCAGGTCTCCGGCGCCAAGGTGCTGGAACAGATTGCCGCGCTGATGCAGGCCAAGCCGTCGAAGCTGCCGCAAGTGGCGGACCTGCGTGACGAGTCCGACCACGAGAACCCTTGCCGCATCGTGATCATCCCGACCAATAGCCGGGTCGATCACGAAGTGCTGATGCAGCATCTGTTTGCCAGCACCGAGCTGGAATCCAGCTACCGGGTCAACGTCAACATCATTGGCCTGGACGGCAAGCCGCAGCTGAAAAACCTGCGCAACCTGCTGGTGGAGTGGCTGGAGTTCCGGGTCAATACCGTGCGCCGCCGCCTGCAGTTCCGCCTGGACAAGGTCGAGCGTCGCCTGCACCTGTTGGACGGCTTGCTGATCGCCTATCTCAACCTGGATGAAGTGATCCACATTATCCGCACCGCCGAGCACCCGAAAGCCGAGCTGATCGCGCGTTTCGAGCTGAGCGAGATCCAGGCCGACTACATCCTCGACACCCGCCTGCGTCAGTTGGCGCGCCTGGAAGAGATGAAGCTGCGCGACGAACAGGACGCGCTGCTCAAGGAACAAGCCAAGCTGCAAGCCCTGCTGGGCAGCGAAGCCAAGCTCAAGAAGCTGGTGCGCAGCGAATTGATCAAAGATGCCGAAACCTATGGCGACGACCGCCGCTCGCCGATTGTCGAGCGTGCCGAAGCCAAGGCCCTGACCGAAACCGAGCTGTTGCCCAACGAGAAAATTACCGTCGTTCTGTCGGAAAAGGGTTGGGTTCGTTCCGCCAAGGGGCATGATATTGATGCCACCGGTTTGTCGTACAAAGCCGGCGATGGGTTCAAGACCGCCGCAGCCGGGCGTTCCAACCAGTTCGCGGTGTTTATCGACTCCACCGGGCGCAGTTATTCGGTGCCGGCCCATACCCTGCCATCTGCACGGGGCCAGGGCGAGCCGTTGACCGGCCGCCTGGCGCCGCCGCCAGGGGCAAGTTTTGAATGTGTATTGCTGCCCGATGATGACTCGCTGTACGTCATCGCCTCTGACGCCGGCTACGGTTTCGTGGTCAAGGGCGAGGATTTGCAGGCCAAGAACAAGGCGGGCAAGGCGCTGTTGAGCCTGCCGAACAACGCCAAGGTGATCCTGCCGCGTCCGGTCGAGGACCGTGAAGGCAATTGGCTGGCCTCGGTGACCACCGAGGGGCGTTTGCTGGTGTTCAAGATCAGCGACCTGCCGCAGTTGGGCAAGGGCAAGGGCAACAAGATCATTGGTATCCCAGGGGAGCGGGTGGCCAGTCGCGAAGAGTACGTGACCGACATCGCGGTGATCCCGGAAGGCTCTACCCTGGTGCTGCAGGCCGGTAAACGTACGCTGTCCCTGCGCCCTGATGACCTTGAGCATTACAAGGGTGAACGTGGACGCCGCGGGAACAAATTGCCCCGTGGCTTCCAGCGGGTGGATGCTTTGCTGGTAGAAACACCTGCTTAAAGCGATATAGAGCACCCGATCTACGATTTAACGCGTAGATCGGCGCTTTCGCGCTGGAGTCATGGCGCATATTCACGGATGATATGGCCTTTCCAGCGCCGGCGTGGCTGAGCGCGTATAGGTTATTTTTAGTATTACATTGTGGTTTGCCTTGTGGCAGCCACCTGGATGGGATGATGACTGCTCCACGCCTTCCTTTATTTTTGATGCTCGCTGGCCTTTTGGGGTTGGCGGGTTGCACTACGCACCAACCGGTGTCGCTGTACCAGCTGGATAGCGGAAATCCGGCGCAACCTGCGCAAAGTGCTGGCATGGCGGTCTTGCTCGGGCCGGTCGTGGTTGCCGATTACCTGCAACGTGAAACCCTGCTGCAACGCCAGGACGATGGCAGCCTGCAAGGCTCCATCGACGGCCGTTGGGCCGGTAGCCTGTCTTCGGATATCAACCAGTTGATGCTGCGCCAGGTGGCCGGCCATCTGGACAGCCAGCGTGTGGTGCTGTCGCCGGCGCCCACCAGCTTCACGCCGGATGTGCAGGTGTTGCTGACTATCACGCGCCTGGACTCCGGGGCTTCGCAGCCGGCCATCCTTGACGCGCAATGGCGCCTGATCGACCGCCGTGGCCAGGTGCGGGACAACCGCATTGTGCATCTGCAGGAGCAGCATGCCGGCAGCACCGCTTCCCAGGTCCAGGCCCAGGGCGTGTTGTTGCAGCGTTTGGCTGAGCAGTTGTCGGTTGCCCTCAAGCCATTGGCCAACCAGCCACCGATTGCCGAGGCCCCGCGCAAGCAGGCCCCGGCGCCGGCCAAGCCGGCAGCCCCGGAAAAGCCGAAGATCCCGATGGCATCGCCGATTCGTACGGATATGGAAGTGTTCAGGTTCTGACCTGAATCGCAGCCAAATAAAAGGCCCGCTGAGTAAGCGGGCCTTTTTGTTTGGCGCAGATCAAATGTGGGAGCGGGCTTGCCCGCGATAGCGCAGTGTCAGTCGACACTTGATGACTGATCCAGCGCTATCGCGGGCAAGCCCGCTCCCACACAAGCCTGTGTCACATTGCTGGCTTGTTGCGGGTCTCATGCATCCGTGCCAGCTGACGTTCCAGCATCGACGGGTAAGGCTCCATCAAGCGCTCTACACAGCACGCGCCTTCAGGGCTGGCAATCGGCCGGATACGTGCGCGTTGGCGGATCAAGGCGTCGTCGCTGATCTTGCGCTCCACCAGCAGCAGGTTGCGGCTGTGTTGCGACAAGGCCAGGGCGTCCTGGGCGTTTTCGGTCAGCAGCAGATCAATCTGGCTCATGCCATACAGATCATCGCCCAATGTCAGGCCCAGTTGCAGTTGCAGGGTGATGCCGCTGTCGGCGACTTCGATCTGCAAGGCATGGCCCAGGGCGCGCAGCAGTTCACCGCAGCAGATGGCATTGGTCAGGTAGTCTTCGCCGCTGTCTTCGCTGTGGAACAGCATCAACGTGCTGCCGTCGTTCAAGGTGTGCAGTTCGCTCTGGTACAGCGAGGCTGCCTGGTCCAGGCAATCGCGGTAGCGTTCCAGCAACTCGGTCAGGCGTGCCCGTGGCAGGCGGCGCAATTGCTCCTGGGCGCCCAGTTGCACGGCCAATACCGCGCTGTGCTGGGGCTGGCTGCTCGCAGGCCGAGGCGCGACCACCGGGCTTGGCGCCGACTCGTCACGCAGGTCGGCAAACGGATCGTCATCGTCCAGGCGGTCTTCTTCGGCCTTGATGGCCGTACGCGGTGCCGGCTTGAGGCCAGCCATCGGCGTCGACTCGTCGAAGCTCGGATCGCGCAGGTTGCGCACTTCGAACTCGGGTTCGTCGTCATAGTCGGTGTCGTCGAACTCCGGCTCGGGCTTGGCTTCAGGTATGACCGGCTCCGGGGCAAAGCTGGTGTGCAACTGGCGGGCAAGGTCGCCGATCTCATCCTGGCGGTCGGTGGCCGGGGTGTGTTCGTCGATGTCGCGCAGCCAGATGCGCAATTGCATCAGCGGCGTGGAGATATGCCGGCCCAGGCGCAGGCTCAAGGCCAGGGCCAAGGCCAGCAGGATCGCGCTGAGGATGCCCATGCTTTGCAGGCTGATGGTCATCGGCTGCTGGAACTGTTGCATGTCCAGGCTGATGCGCAATTGGCCGGCTTTCACATCCTGAAACGTGATATTGCTCTGGTACAGGCCTTCGGCCTCACCCAGCAGGCCGTTTTTCGGGCGTTGCCCGGCTTCGGCCATGATCCGGTTGTCCACGCTGTAGATGGCCGCGTGGGCCACCAGCGGGTTCTTGGTCAGGTTGTTGAGCAGCACGTTGAGGCTGAGGATGTCGTTGGACACCAACAGCTCGGTCGCCGAGGTGGCGGTCTGGGTCGTCAAGCTCTCGCCCAGGGCGTCGGCTTGCTCGTGCATGGCCTGTTTGAACTGCAAACCCATCACGCAGGCGTAGATCACCAGGGCCAGGGCGACCAGGATCACGTTATGGCTGGCGATGCGTAATGCGATCGGTACACGGCGGTGGCGCAGTGCCCGGAAGATCAGCAGGAAGAAGTTATCGGTTTTTACTGGCGTGGGCCGGTTCACTTGCGCTCGGCTCTTGGTCCGTGAAGTTGACGCGCAGTATAGCGACAGGCCCAAGACCGGCAAAGCGCTGGCTGTGCCCGATGGTCACTGAAAGTGGGTAGAATGCGGTTTTTTTCCAGCTCGGGGGTGCGCTTTGCGCGAAATTGTCCTGATTAACATCACCGGTGTTGACCGTCCGGGTCTTACCGCAGCCATTACCGGTGTTCTGGCCCAGGGTGGCGTGACCATTCTCGACATCGGCCAGGCCGTGATCCACGACACCCTGTCGTTCGGCATCCTGGTGGAGATTCCAGATACCGAACAGGCGTCGTCTGTGCTCAAGGACATCCTGTTTACCGCCTATAAGCTGGACCAGCAGGTGCGTTTCACCCCGGTATCCGAAGCGGATTACCAGCACTGGGTGGCCGGCCAAGGCAAGAAACGCCACATCGTCACCCTGCTGACGCGCAAGGTCACCGCTGAACAATTGCAGCGGGTCAGCTCGATCACTGCGCAATATGGCTTGAATATCGACCATATCGACCGTCTGTCGGGTCGCATGCCCCTGGACACCCCGGCGGACCAGGGCAAGGGCTGCATCGAGTTCTCCGTACGCGGTGAGCCGGCTGACCCGCAAGCCTTGCGCGCCGAGTTCCTCAGCGTGGCCCAGGAACTGAACGTGGATATCGCCTTCCAGGAAGATTCGCTGTTCCGTCGTAACCGGCGCCTGGCGGTGTTCGACATGGACTCGACTCTGATCGAAGCCGAAGTTATCGACGAGTTGGCCAAGGCCGCAGGTGTGGGCGAGCAAGTCTCGGCGATCACCGAGCGCGCCATGGCCGGCGAGCTGGATTTTCGCGCCAGCTTCAAGGAGCGTCTGGCATTGCTCAAGGGCCTGGACGTCAGCGTCCTCGATTCCATCGGCGCCTCCCTGCGCTTGACCGAAGGTGCCGAAACCCTGTTCGCCGAACTCAAGCGCCTGGGCTACAAGACCGCGATCCTCTCGGGTGGCTTTACCTACTTCGCCAAGCAATTGCAGGCCAAGCTGGGCATCGACTACGTGTTCGCCAACGAGCTGGAAGTGGTGGATGGCAAGGTGACGGGCGTGGCGGTCGAACCGATTGTCGATGCGCAACGCAAGGCTGACTTGCTCAAGGAGCTGGCACACAAGGAAGGTTTGCGTCTGGAGCAGACCATTGCGGTCGGCGACGGCGCCAACGACCTGCCGATGCTGGCTATTGCGGGGTTGGGCGTGGCGTTCCGGGCCAAGCCGCTGGTCAAGCAATCGGCCAAGCAGGCGATTTCGACCTTGGGGTTGGATGGTGTGTTGTATCTGTTGGGGCTGCGTGACCGCGACGGTCAATAACGACAGGAACGCGGTCAAAAATGTGTGAGCGGGCTTGCTCGCGAAGGCGGTGTGTCAGTCAACTAAGGTGTCACACCGCTTTCGCGAGCAAGCCCGCTCCCACATTTGATTTTCGCTGTATTCGGATCAGGCTTTTGGCAGCGCGATACCCTGGCCCATCTGCACCGGCGTTCCCGCCACCAGTTCTTCAGCCCACTTCACCTGATCCGGCCCAAACAGCACGATAGCGGTCGAACCCAGCTTGAAACGCCCCAGTTCCGCACCTTTTTCCAGGTGGATCGGCGCACGGGCGGCTTCGTCGTAGCGCACGGTTTTCAGCTCGCGCTTGGGCGGCGTTACCAGGCCGGCCCATACGGTTTCAATCGACGCGACAATCATCGCGCCCACCAATACCACGGCCATCGGGCCGCGTTCGGTGTCGAACAGGCAAACCACACGCTCGTTACGCGCAAACAACTCCGGCACGTTTTCGGCCGTGGTCTGGTTGACCGAGAAAATCCGCCCAGGCACGTAGACCATTTCCCGCAGGGTGCCGGCCAGTGGCATGTGCACGCGGTGGTAGTCCTTCGGCGACAGGTAAATGGTGGCAAAGTCGCCGCCCATGAACGGTGCGGCAACGGCGGCGTCGCCACCGAGCAGTTCCAGCACGCTGAAACTGTGGCCCTTGGCCTGGAACACGCGGCCGTGCTCGATCGGGCCGAGCTGGCTGACTGCGCCGTCTGCCGGGCTCAGCACCGCGCCCGGGGTTGAGTCCAGGGGGCGGGCGCCGTCTTTCAGGGCGCGGGTGAAGAAGGCGTTGAAGTGCTCGTAAGCGGTCACGTCTTCTACCTGGGCCTGGGACATATCCACCTGGTAGCGCTTGGCGAACCAGGTGGTGAAGGCATTTTTGAACCAGCGCACACGGCATTCGGCAATGCAGCCGGCCAGGCGCGACAGCAGGTGGTGGGGCAGCAGGTACTGGCTGAGGATAAACAAACGCTTTTTCATGAACTGTCCTTAAACCTTAAATCTCGACGGGGGTGTCGGGGTGGTTGCCCCATTCGCCCCAGGAACCGGCATAACCTTTGACTCGCGGATAACCGAGCGCCTTGGCCACCAGGTAGGTGAAGCCAGAACGGTGGTGAGTCTGGCAGTGGGTGATGATTTCTTTGTCTTTGGTCAGGCCCAGGCCTTCGAGGATCTGCGGCATGTCGCGGCGGATCCGCAGGTTGCGTGCCTTGTCCATGCCCGCCGTCCATTCGAAGTTGACTGCGCCGGGAATATGCCCGCCCTTGGCCGCGAGGACTTTTTCGCCGCTGTATTCCAGCGGGCCACGGGCATCCCAGATGCCCAGGTCGGCAGCACCGAGGCGGCTTTGCAGGTATTCGCGGGTGGCCGTGGGCTCGTCGTGCAGGGTCAGGCTGACCGGGCCGCCGACGGCAACGGTGGCCTCGGTGGACACGGGGTGCTGTTCATCCAGCCATGCCAGCAGGCCGCCATCAAGGTAGTGATATTTCTTGTGGCCGATCACGTCGAGCAACCAGATAAACCGCCCGGCCCAGCCGCCGCCTTCGTCGTCATACACCACGTAGGTGGCATCCGGGGTGTGGCCCAGTTCGCCGAACAGTTTCTCCAGGTCGGCCTTGGCCGGCAGCAGCCCTGGGGCCGGTGGCTGGCCCAACTGGGTGCGCTTGGGATCGACAAAGTGCGCGCCGGGGATATGCCCCTGGGCATAACGGGCGGCGCTCGTGAGGTCCACCAGAATCAACGGCTCGGCGGCGAGGCGACTAAGCAGGTCGCTGGGTTCGATCACCAGCGGCAAGCCAGAAAAGTCAGGCATGTGAGGTCTCCCGGGCGCTAGGTTGGGTGATAAAAGAGGGCGATTGTAACGCAAGCATCAAGCGGTGCGGTTGGTAAAGCAGTGCAGGGCTTTCTCGATGCATTGGGCGGTTTTGCCGAAGGCCTGCACGGTGGTTTCGGAGAACGGCCCGCCCCCCTGGTCGGCAATCATCAGCATCACCACCCGGCCGTTACAGCTCAGGGAGCGCAGCAGCAAATGCTCGCCGACGAACAGGCGCCGCAATGAAGCAGGCAGCAGCACCGCGAATTGTGCGTGATTTTCCGGGTTGAGGCGCACTTGCGCAGGCTTCTCCAGCAAGCGTTGCAGCAGCGTGCTTTGTGCGGACTCAAGGCTCAGGTTGGCAGCGTCCTTGGGCAGGCCGTCGACCTGATGCACGCGCAAAGTGGCCAAGGCCTTGTCGGCCATCAGCAACATCACGCGCTGCATGCCACTGGCAACCAGGGCCTCCTTGGCGCAGGTGGTCAAGTGCATCGCATTGGCGAAGCGGCTGGGCTCCACCAGCAGCTCAGTACAACGCTTGCGCCACACCGCCAGGGCTTCGGCGGTCGGCGGCGGTGCGGGCAGCAGGCCGCGATGCACTCGTTGCACATGCCAGGGCCAGATCAACGCCAGTGCCGGATGCCAGAGACCGGCGGTCAGGGTATGGCGCGCGCTGATGACCGCCTGTTGGTGCACCTGTTGCTGCACGTCGGCCAGTGGTTGTTGCAGGTACAACGCGGTGAGGTACTGCCAGCGCTGGGTATGGGGGCAGGCCCAGGATTCCTGGGCCGCCAGTGCCATGCCATTGGCCAGTAGCACGGTATTGGCCGGTTGGTTCAGCCAGCGCCGCAGCGCCGGGTCGGCATCGAGTTTTTGCTGCTGGCTCAACGGCACTTCATCGCGGGCGATGTGCAGGGCCTTGACCAGTAAGCGTTGTTCCTTGAGCAGCAGTTGGTAGCCCTGGGATACCCAGATCGGCAAGCGCCAGGCCTCGGTCAGCTCCAGGCACAGTGCCAGCAGGGGCACGCCAAACAATTCCTGTTCGACCTTGCGTGCCGATTGACCCTTGTGGATCACCCGCAGCTCCCATTCCTCCAGGAGCTTGGGGTAGGCAACGGCCATCGGCCACAGCGGTGAAAGAAACAGCAGGCTGCCCCAATGAATATCCTGCCACAGGCGCGCCAGGCGGCTGGCAAACAGGCCGCTGGCTTGCTGCGAGGCATGCTGGCTGATCAGCTGCAATTGGCGCAGGGCCACGGGGATTTCATTGAGCGGCACCGACGGCAGGCGCGCGAGCAGTTCTTCGGTGCGCTTGAGGCCGAGGCGGTTGATCGCCACTTCAAGGTTTTCTGCGGGCTCTGCCAGGCTGCCGTGGGCCTGGTTGTTGGCTTCACGCATGACGCTCAGGACCAGTGCCGGGCTGTCTTGCATCAGCTCTGCAATATCTCGCAACGAACGGCGACTGTCGCCGATGGCCTTGCACACGGCAATGTGGCTCGCCTGCGGGACGGGCAGGAGAACCTCGTCCAGACGCTTGATCCAGCCAGCCAGAGAGTTGGGTTTTGTAGTTGGGACTGTCGTTTCGTTTGCCATGATTGGGGCGCGATCATCACTTGCGGTCAACACGCCCGGAGTGGGCCGAACTGGCTTTTCGCCTTAACGGGCTATAGTCTGGCGCAGTTTTGCCGATAAGTAGAAGAAGAGTTTTTAGATCTTCCGAATATGTCCATGAACCCGACGGCGCAAGTACTCATCCCCTATGGCTAAAATTATCGGCATCATCGTCGTCATCGCAAGCGTGCTCGGCGGATACGTTCTGTCCCACGGTAAAATTGCTGCGCTGATCCAGCCCTTCGAAGTGCTGATCATCGGCGGTGCGGCGTTTGGCGCTTTCCTGCAGGCCAACCCTAGCTACATGACCATGCACGTGATCAAAAAGTCGCTGGGCATGTTCAGCTCGCGCTTTTCCCACACGTTCTATCTGGAAGTGCTGGGCCTGGTCTACGAGATCCTGAACAAGAGCCGCCGCGAAGGCATGATGGCCATCGAGGCGGATATCGAGGACGCCGCAGCGAGCCCGATCTTCGCCAAGTACCCGGCCGTGCTCAAGGATGACCGCATGACCGCCTATGTCTGCGACTACCTGCGCATCATGTCCTCCGGCAACATGGCCCCCCACGAGCTGGAAGGCCTGTTCGACATGGAGCTGTTCAGCCTCAAGGAAGAACTCGAGCACCCATCCCACGCCGTGACCGGTATCGCCGACGGCATGCCCGGTTTCGGTATTGTCGCGGCAGTACTGGGGATCGTGGTGACCATGGCGTCCCTGGGCGAAGGCGACCAGGCGGCCATCGGTATGCACGTCGGCGCGGCGCTGGTGGGGACCTTCTTCGGTATTCTCGCAGCCTATGGTTTCTTTGGCCCGCTGGCCACCTCCCTGGCCCACGACGCCAAGGAAGAGCTGAATATCTACGAAGCGATCAAGGCGTCCCTGGTGGCTTCGGCTTCCGGTATGCCGCCATCCCTGGCGGTGGAGTTCGGGCGCAAGGTGCTGTATCCGAAGCACCGTCCAAGCTTTGCCGAGCTGGAACAAGCAGTTCGCGGTCGCTAAGCCATGGAAAACAACCAGCCGATTATCATCAAGCGCGTCAAGCGCTTCGCTGCTGGGCACCACGGTGGTGCCTGGAAAATTGCCTTCGCTGACTTTGCGACGGCGATGATGGCGTTCTTTTTGGTGTTGTGGCTGATGTCCACCGCGACGCCGGAACAGAAGATCGCCATCGCCGGTTACTTCAAGGACCCCATTGGGTTTTCCGAGAGCGGCACGCCGTTTGTGATCGACTTGGGCGGCTCGCCCGAATTGGCCCCTGAACGCACCATCAACCCGGAGGTGCAGACCGAAGCGCCCCAGGAAAATATCCCGATCGAGCGCCAGACCGTCGAGAGCATGGCCGAACAGGTCGAGCAGGAACGCCTGGAGCTGTTACTGCAAGAGTTGCAGAACAAGGTCGATGAAAACCCGCAACTGCAAAAATTCAAGGATCAGATCCACTTCGATATCACCCAGGACGGCCTGCGTATCCAGATCATGGATGCGGCCAATCGACCGATGTTCGACTCTGGCAGTGCGCGCTTGAAGTCTTACTTCGAAGACATCCTGCTGGCCATGGCCGACACCATCAAGGCGGTGCCGAACAAGATCAGCGTCAGCGGCCACACCGATGCCAAGCCGTATTCGGGCCTGGGCGATTTCGGTAATTGGGAGTTGTCGGCCAACCGTGCCAACGCCGCCCGCCGTGTCCTGGTGGCCGGCAGCTATCCGGATACCCAGGTGGCGCGCGTCGTGGGCTTTGCTTCATCCCAGCTGTTTGATGTCCAGGACCCGTTCAACCCGATCAACCGGCGCATTGATATTGTGGTGCTGACCAAAAAGGCCCAGCGTGCCATCGAAGGCGAGCAGGGTGCCCCTGCGCCGGTACCGACCCAGGGCGAGGGCGCACCGGGTGAAGTGCCGTTAGACCCGAATGCCCTGCCACCCGAGCAGCAGCCGTTGCCGGCCCATGAGTTGCGGCAGAAGCTGAATCTGTTTGATGAGGGCGGGGTAAAGGCTCCTACGGTGCCTGCGCCAGGCTCGTAGGCGTACCGTCTAAATGAAAGCGCCCCGATCAGTCGGGGCGTTTTTACTTGTGCTCAAAGTGGGAGGTAGGCTTTGACGCCACTGATCACGCCTTGCATATCATCGGTATTCAGCCGCGGTACGAAGTACTCCCGACCTTTGGAGCGGGTCTTTCTATGCAGCTTGTCGAGGCGCTCGAAACTCACGGTATAGATCATGTCGCACTTCACCCACAGCTCTTTGTAGCCATCGGACTGAAGGGGGTTGATGTGTAACAGGTGGTGCCAGGCATGCTGGACTTCGGGGGCAGTAGAGGCGATCGGGACTACAGTGCACAGCCTGCGATTGTGGCTGGAGGTAGGGGATATCACCACGACTTTACGGATCTTCAGCATTTCAGGGGCGACACAGCCTCGTGTGAAATCGCAGAGAAGAACATCGCCTTGTTTGGGGTGATAGTAGAGAGTCAATCGAATGTCCCGCAAAAGCAAAGCCGCCCGAAGGCGGCTTCATTCGACACGCAGTGGAGCTTGCTTCGCCCCTTCTGCGCCGCTGGATCAACTCCGGGAAGGATCCAGACTCCTGCCGACTTTCGCCGGTAACGGAGTGATTATGGGCATCAGGAATTCCGAATTCAAGCTGGCTTGTGTCAACGAGCCACCCAGTTGTCCTGAATTCTTGATGCCGGCCCCTATTAAATCAATGGAGTAGGGGGTTGCAGGCTGCACTTAAAGTGTATCGAGGCATGGCCACTCAGTAACTGCTTTCCGGCAAACTCGCGATGATCGAGCGATAGCTGTTCATGCGTTGTTGCTGCACGCGCCCGTCTTCCAGGGCCTTGAGCAACGCACAACCCGGCTCGCGGTCGTGCTTGCAGTCGCGGAAGCGGCACGTGCCGATCAAGTCGTTGAACTCGATGAAACCCGCTTCTACATCTGCGCGGCTGACGTGGCCCAGGCCGAATTCACGGATGCCGGGGGAGTCGATCAGCTCGCCGCCGCCCGGGAAGTGGAACAGGCGTGCGGTGGTGGTGGTGTGCGTACCCTGGCCGGACAGCTCCGACAGCGGGCCGACGCGGGTCTCGACTTCCGGTAGCAGGCTGTTGACCAGCGACGACTTACCCACGCCCGACTGGCCGACGAACACGCTGATGCGCCCGTCCAACTGCTGTTGCAGCTGTTCCATGCCGTTGCCATGGTGTGCCGAGACTTCCAGCACCGGGTAGCCCAACTGCCGATACACCGCAAGCAACGCATTCAGCGCCGGGGCGTTCTGGTCGTCGATCAGGTCGAATTTGTTCAGCAGCAACAGCGGGCGGATGCCAGCGTGCTCGGCCGCCACCAGGTAGCGGTCGATCAGGTTGGCGTGTGGCTCGGGCAGCGGGGCGAAGACGATGACAATCATGTCGACGTTGGCCGCCACCGGCTTGAGTTGGCCACGGCTGTCCGGGCGGCGCAGTTCGGTGCTGCGCGGCAGTTGCGCGACGATCACCCCGATGCCTTGGTTGCCGGCACGCCACACCACTTTGTCGCCGGTTACCAGGGCCGGCAGGTTGGCGCGCAGGTGGCAGCGGAACACTTCGCCGGCCAGCTCGCCCTCCAGGGCCTCGACTTCGACCTGCACCCCAAAGTGCGCAATCACCAGGCCCGTTTGTTCGGGGCCCAGGTCGCCACCCTCCAGCGCTTCCACGGCGGAAGATTCACGTTTGGCGGCGCGGGCAGCGCGTTCACCCTGGATTTTTTCGATGCGCCAGTTTTGGCGACGGTTGAGCTGGCGTTTGGCCATTGGTGTTCCGTGTCGATAATGCAAAGGTTGGATAAAACGGTCGCGAGTCTAGCACGCCCCGCCTGCTAAACTGCGCAGCTACGCCAAGGTGCCAAGGAACCACGACATGCAAAACCCACAGAACCTGATTTGGATCGATCTGGAAATGACCGGTCTGAACCCTGACACCGACGTCATCATCGAGATGGCGACCATTGTCACCGACAGCAACCTCAACACCTTGGCCGAAGGTCCGGTGATCGCCATCCACCACAGCGACGCAGTGCTGGCCACCATGGACGAGTGGAACACCCGCACCCACGGCAACTCGGGCCTGACCCAGCGCGTGCGCGACAGCCGCATCAGCATGGCCGAGGCTGAGGCCCAGACGATTGCCTTCCTGGAAAAGTGGGTGCCCAAGGGCAAGTCGCCGATCTGTGGCAACAGCATCTGCCAGGACCGCCGCTTCCTTTATACCCATATGAAGGGGCTGGAAAGCTACTTCCACTACCGCAACCTCGATGTGTCGACCTTGAAAGAACTGGCCGCGCGTTGGGCGCCAGAGGTCAAGGACAGCTTCCATAAGGGCAGCACCCACCTGGCCCTGGATGATATCCGCGAGTCGATTGCCGAGTTGCAGCATTACCGCAAGCATTTCATCAAGGCTTGAGTTCGTGGCGCCAGGGCTGGCGCCATCGCGGGCAAGCCCGCTCCCACAGTTGCTGTGTGGTGTGTGCAAAGTTCTGTGCCCTGCCCAGATCCCCTGTGGGAGCGGGCTTGCCCGCGATGGCGGTGGGACAAGTAAGGATGTATCGACTGACCTACCGCTATCGCAGGCAAGCCACACATTTGATCGCATTCCACGTGTGGGCATGCTCGGTCTTTCGCCGAGCGCCCCCTTTTGGTGCCCTCGCCAAATGATTAGACTGCGCGCCTCTTTGCAAGGATCGCCATCATGCTGCTGATGCTCTACCTCATCGCCATCACCGCCGAAGCCATGACCGGCGCCTTGTCCGCCGGCCGTCGTGGCATGGACTGGTTTGGCGTGGTGTTGATCGCCTGCGTGACGGCGCTGGGTGGCGGTTCGGTGCGCGATGTGTTGCTCGGCCATTACCCGCTGACCTGGGTCAAACACCCGGAATACCTGGTGCTGACCTCGGTAGCGGCATTGGTGACGATCTTTATCGCCCCGCTGATGCGCCACTTGCGCTCACTGTTTTTGGCGCTGGACGCCGTAGGGCTGGTGGCTTTCACCCTGATCGGCTGCATGACGGCCCTGGAAATGGGGCACGGCATGCTGGTGGCCTCGGTCAGCGGGGTGATCACCGGAGTCTTCGGCGGGATCCTGCGGGATATTTTCTGTAACGATATTCCGTTGATCTTCCGCCGCGAGTTGTATGCCAGCGTGTCGTTCCTCGCCGCCTGGTGCTACATGCTGTGCATCTACCTCGAACTGCCCAGCGAGCAAGCGATTCTGCTCACCCTGTTCAGCGGTTTTCTACTGCGACTGCTGGCCATCCGCTTTCACTGGGAAATGCCCAAGTTCGTCTACAACGACGAACATTGACGCGTCGCGTGCTGGTTCAGCGCCCATTCGACATGTTCGCGGACCAGTTCGGAGGGGTAGTCCCGGCGCGCCTTCAAGGCTTCCAGCACCGGAATGCTGGAAGGCGCGTTGCCCAGGCCCACGGCCAGGTTACGCAGCCAACGCTCATAACCGGCGCGGCGTAGCGGCGAGCCTTCGGTACTGCTGAGGAATTTATCCTCATCCCACATAAATAACTCGGCCAGTTCGGCGTTATCCAGGTTGTGGCGCGGCTTGAAATCGCTTTCTCCTGAAGGTCGGGCGAAACGATTCCACGGGCAAACGATCTGACAGTCATCGCAGCCGAACACGCGGTTGCCAATCAGTGGCCGCAGATCCTCGGGGATTGCGCTCTTGAGTTCGATGGTCAAGTAGGAAATGCAGCGCCGGGCGTCCAGCACATAGGGCCCGACGAAGGCATTGGTGGGGCAGATGTCCAGGCAGGCGGTGCAGCGGCCGCAGTGTTCGGTGCTGTGGGGCGGGTCGACGGGCAGTGGCAGGTCGACGAACAGTTCGCTGAGGAAGAAGTAGCTACCGGCCTTGCGGTTGAGGACCAGGGTGTTTTTGCCGATCCAGCCCAGGCCGGCTTGTTCGGCGATGGCTTTTTCCAGCACTGGGGCGCTGTCGACGAAGGCGCGAAAACCAAACGGTCCGATCTGTGCCTGGATGCGGTCGGCCAGTTGCTGCACGCGCTTGCGGATCAGCTTGTGGTAGTCGCGGCCCAGGGCGTAGCGGGAGATATAGGCTTTTTCGGGTTGGGCCAGCAGCTGCGCCATTTGCGTATCGCCGGGCAGGTAATCCATGCGCAGGGACACCACGCGCAAGGTGCCGGGTACCAACTCGTCCGGGTGCGAGCGTTTGCTGCCATGGGCGCCCATGTAGTCCATCTCGCCGTGGTAGCCCGCGTCGAGCCAGCGCTGCAGGTGCTGTTCATGCTCAGCCAGGTCCAGGCCGCTGATGCCGACTTGTTGAAAGCCCAGCTCGCGACCCCAGTCTTTGATCGATTGGGCGAGGGCGGGCAGATCGGTGGTAATAGCAGGCATGAGACGAGAGAAACCGCAGGTTAGATGCGTATAATTCTGCCAGACATCGGAGCTTGAAGACGCATGCCGCAGACAAAACACGAAATAACCGACGTGCAGCCCCTGTTGCCCGGCCAATTGCCGCAACTGGCTGCGCGTTCCCCAGAGGCCCACAAGGGGCAGTTTGGCCACGTCCTGGTGATTGGTGGCGACCATGGTTTTGGCGGCGCGGCGCTACTGAGTGCCGAAAGCGCTTTGCGCAGCGGCGCTGGCCTGGTGTCCCTGGCGACCCGCAGTGAACATGTCCCCGCCGCTTTGACCCGCTTGCCGGAAGTCATGGTGCGCGGGGTGCATTCGGCCAATCAGTTGATGGGCTTGCTGGAAAAAGTCTCGGTGATGGTTGTCGGCCCTGGCCTGGGCGACATGGCGTGGGGCAAAAGCCTGCTGTCGGTGGCCGCCAATGCCCGGCAACCCCAGGTCTGGGATGCCGATGCGCTGAACCTGCTGGCCGCAGGCCATGTAACCTTGCCGGCCGATTGCGTGATCACTCCGCACCCAGGGGAGGCGGCGCGGCTGATGGGGATCTCGACAGCCGAGGTTCAGGCCGACCGGCTTAAGGTGGCGCGCGCGCTGAGCCAGAAATTCAATGCAGTCACGGTGCTCAAGGGCGCGGGCAGCCTGATCGCCAGCCCGGATGGGCGGGTGGCGCGCTGTGACCAGGGGCATCCGGCCATGGCATCGGCGGGCCTGGGGGATGTGCTCGCCGGCTTGACCGGCGCGCTGCTGGCCCAAGGCATGCCAGCGTTCGAGGCCGCCAGCCTGGCAGTGTGGTTGCACGCCACGGCGGGCGATCGTCAGGGCACCTTGGGTCGCGGCCTGGTGGCCAGTGACCTGATTCCCGCCATTCGTCAGTTGTTGGAGGAGCAGTCACCGTGTCTGAAGTAACGCTGTTTATAGCGGATGAAGAGGCCATGGTGGCTCTCGGCAAAAGCATTGCCGAGATCACCGGGGGTGTGGGCCTGATTTTTCTGCAAGGTGATCTGGGCGCCGGCAAAACCACGCTGTCGCGCGGCATCATTCGCGGGCTTGGGCATAGTGGTGCAGTGAAAAGTCCGACGTTCACCCTGGTAGAACCTTACGAGATCGGTGAGGTGCGGGCGTTCCATTTCGACCTGTATCGCCTGGTGGATCCCGAGGAATTGGAGTACATGGGCATCCGCGATTACTTCGATGGCGACGCCTTGTGTCTGATCGAGTGGCCGGACAAGGGCACAGGCTTTTTGCCAAAGCCCGACCTGACCATTACCATTACTGCGCATAACCATGGGCGTCAGTTGAAATTGTTGTCCCAGAGCGCGCGCAGTGAGTCCTGGTGTGCCGCTTTGGCTTTGAAATTCTAATAATGGGTGGGTTAGGTATGCGCTTTCGCGCGTTGGTTGCTGTCGTGGGGGTGTTGCTTGCGGCAATGACTGTCAATGCTCTGGCTGCTTCACAGGTGAAAAGTGTGCGCCTGTGGCGAGCTCCGGATAACACGCGACTGGTGTTCGACCTGTCTGGCCCGGTCCAGCACAGTGTCTTTACCCTGACGGCGCCTGATCGCCTGGTGATTGACATCAACGGTGCGACCCTGGCCGCGCCCCTGAAGGTCTCCACTGCGAACACGCCGATTACCGCGATGCGCTCGGCCCAGCGCACGCCGACCGACCTGCGGGTGGTCATCGACCTGAAAAAGGTCGTGACGCCGAAGAGTTTTTCCCTCGCGCCGAACGCCCAGTATGGCAACCGCCTGGTGGTCGATCTGTTCGATAACCCTGCCGATGCGGCACCAGCCCCTGCACCTGCGCCTTCTGTCGCCACCACGCCAGCCGTGCCGGTCAGCCCCGCGCAGCCCCAGGTCAAGTTGCCACCGCTGCCGCCAGCCCCGGCCGGCAAACGTGACGTCATCGTGGTGATCGACGCCGGCCACGGCGGTGAAGACCCGGGCGCCTCGGGCTCCCGTGGCCAGCACGAAAAAGACGTGGTCCTGGCCATCGCCCGCGAATTGCAGCGCCAGATCAACGGGATGAAAGGCTACCGCGCCGAATTGACCCGTACCGGCGACTACTTCATCCCGCTGCGCGGGCGTACCGAAATCGCCCGCAAGAAGGGCGCCGACCTGTTCGTGTCGATCCACGCCGACGCCGCCCCGTCGAAGGCCGCCTTTGGCGCCTCGGTGTTTGCCCTGTCGGATCGTGGCGCCACATCCGAGACCGCACGCTGGCTGGCCGACAGCGAAAACCGTTCCGACTTGATCGGCGGTGCCGGCAACGTGTCCCTGGATGACAAGGACCGCATGCTCGCGGGTGTATTGCTGGATCTGTCGATGACTGCCTCGCTGACCTCCAGCCTGAACGTCGGGCAGAAAGTCCTGACCAACATGGGCCGGGTGACCCCGTTGCACAAGCAGCGGGTGGAGCAGGCCGGGTTTATGGTGCTCAAGTCGCCGGATATCCCGTCGATCCTGGTCGAAACCGGCTTTATCTCCAACGCCAACGAAGCCAACAAGCTGGCCAGCGCCAGCCACCAGCAGGCGCTGGCGCGCTCCATCAGTTCCGGCGTGCGTCAGTTCTTCCAGCAGAACCCGCCGCCGGGCACCTATATCGCCTGGCTACGGGACTCCGGGAAAATCGCCCAGGGCCCGCGTGATCACCGGGTGCAGCCCGGCGACACCTTGGCCATGCTGGCCGTGCGTTTCCAGGTTTCGGCCGCCACCTTGCGCAGCGCCAATAACCTGAAAACCGATGAGCTGAAAGTCGGCCAGGTGTTGACCATCCCCAGCACTAAGTTGGCAGCACAGTAATGAGCGAATCGGTATTGAACAGCGCTTCGCGCATCGAACTGCTCAGCCCGCGGCTGGCTAACCAGATCGCTGCGGGCGAGGTGGTTGAGCGCCCGGCGTCGGTGATCAAGGAGCTGCTGGAAAACAGCCTCGACTCCGGCGCCAAGCGCATCGACGTGGATGTCGAGCAGGGCGGCGTCAAGCTGCTGCGGGTGCGCGACGACGGTAGCGGGATTTCCTCGGACGACCTGCCGCTGGCACTGGCACGCCATGCCACCAGCAAAATCCGTGACCTGGAAGACCTTGAGCGGGTGATGAGCCTGGGCTTTCGTGGTGAGGCGCTGGCATCAATCAGCTCCGTGGCGCGCCTGACCTTGACCTCCCGCACCCGTGGCGCCGAACAGGCCTGGCAGGTGGAAACCGAAGGCCGTGACATGGCCCCTCGGGTCCAGCCGGCAGCCCATCCAGTGGGCACCTCGGTGGAAGTGCGCGACCTGTTCTTCAATACCCCGGCGCGGCGCAAATTCCTCAAGGCCGAAAAAACCGAATTCGATCACCTGCAAGAAGTCATCAAGCGCCTGGCCCTGGCGCGCTTTGATGTGGCCTTCCACCTGCGCCACAACGGCAAGACCATCCTCAGCCTGCATGAGGCCAATGACGATGCCGCCCGCGCCCGACGCGTGTCGGCAATCTGCGGCGCAGGCTTCCTGGAACAGGCGCTGCCGATTGAGATCGAGCGTAACGGCCTGCATTTGTGGGGTTGGGTCGGCCTGCCGACGTTCTCCCGCAGCCAGGCAGACTTGCAGTATTTCTTTGTGAATGGCCGTGCCGTACGCGACAAGCTGGTGGCCCATGCGGTGCGCCAGGCCTATCGCGACGTGCTGTTCAATGGCCGGCACCCAACCTTTGTGCTGTTTTTTGAAGTGGACCCCGCGGTGGTCGACGTCAACGTGCACCCGACCAAGCACGAGGTGCGCTTCCGTGACGGGCGCATGGTCCATGACTTCCTCTATGGCACCTTGCACCGTGCCTTGGGCGATGTGCGCCCGGACGATCAACTGGCGGCGCCGATTGTCACCGCCGTCGTCCGCCCGACAGGGCCGGAGGCCGGTGAATTCGGGCCCCAGGGCGAAATGAGCCTGGCGGCCAACCTGCTGCAATCGCCGCAAGCCCAGCCAAGTTACCCGGCGCCGGGTTCCGGCGCGGGGGCGGGCTATCAGTATCAATACACCCCGCGTCCGCAATCGGCGGTGCCGGTGGCCGAGGCCCAGGCGGCCTATCGCGAATTCTTCGCGCCGCTGCCCGATGCCGAGTCGGGCGCAGTGGCCCTGCCGGAAGGCGGCGGTGATATCCCGCCCCTGGGTTATGCCCTGGCCCAGCTCAAGGGTATCTATATCCTCGCGGAAAACGCCCACGGCCTGGTGCTGGTGGACATGCACGCGGCCCACGAACGGATCATGTACGAGCGCCTGAAGATCGCCATGGCCAGTGAAGGCCTGAGCGGCCAGCCATTGCTGGTGCCGGAGTCCCTGGCGGTGAGCCAGCGGGAAGCCGATTGCGCCGAGGAGCACCACGCGGTGTTCCAGAAACTGGGTTTTGAGTTGCAGCGCCTGGGCCCGGAAACCCTGGCCATCCGGCAGATTCCCGCCCTGCTCAAGCAGGCCGAGGCCAATCGGCTGGTGGCCGACGTGCTGGCGGACCTGATGGAATACGGCACCAGTGACCGGATCCAGGCGCATATCAACGAACTGCTCGGCACCATGGCCTGCCACGGCGCGATCCGCGCCAACCGGCGCCTTGCCCTGCCGGAAATGAACGGCTTGCTGCGGGACATGGAAAACACCGAGCGCAGTGGCCAGTGCAACCATGGCCGACCGACCTGGACCCAAATGGGCCTGGATGATCTGGACAAACTATTCCTGCGCGGCCGCTGATGAGCTCTCTACCTCCTGCCATCTTCCTGATGGGCCCGACGGCCGCCGGCAAGACAGACCTTGCGATCGAGCTGACCAAGGTTTTGCCCTGTGAGCTGATCAGTGTCGATTCAGCCCTGGTTTACCGGGACATGGACATTGGTACCGCCAAGCCGTCCAAGGAGCTGTTGGCCGCCCATCCCCATCGACTGATCGACATTATTGATCCATCGCAAAGCTACTCGGCGGCGGATTTTCGTACCGATGCCCTGGCGGCCATGGCTGAAATCACCGCGCGGGGCAATATCCCGCTGCTGGTGGGCGGCACGATGCTCTATTACAAGGCGCTGCAGGAAGGCTTGGCCGACATGCCGCCCGCCGATCCGCAGGTGCGCGCCGAAATCGAAGAAGAGGCTGCACGCCTTGGTTGGCAGGCCCTGCACGAGCAATTGGCGGCGATTGACCCGGTATCTGCCGCGCGCATTCACCCCAACGACCCCCAGCGCCTGAGCCGGGCTCTGGAAGTCTGGCGCGTGAGTGGCCAGACAATGACGGCCCATCGCCTCAGACAATCTGCGCAAAGTACTGACGCAGGCACCTCTGGACCGGGACAATTGCCCTATACTGTCGCCAATCTGGCTATCGCTCCGGCGAATCGGCAGGTGCTGCATGAACGAATTGCACAAAGATTCACAATTATGTTGGAACAGGGGTTCGTGGAGGAGGTCGTAGCACTGCGTTCAAGAGGTGATCTGCATCCGGGATTGCCTTCGATACGTGCTGTAGGCTACCGCCAAGTCTGGGATCATCTGGATGGCAAGCTGACGTCAGCCGAAATGCAGGAGCGCGGCATTATTGCCACGCGCCAATTGGCAAAACGCCAGTTCACTTGGCTGCGCAGTTGGACTGACCTGCATTGGCTGGACAGTCTGGATTGCGACAATCTGTCACGCGCCTTGAAATACTTGGGAACGGTCTCCATATTGAGCTGAGTCCTTGCAATTGCCGTCTATCCTTGGGGGTGTGACGGTCACAAGCTATCTATTTTTCCGATTTTTTATTATTGATCCTTAAAGGAGTGCGGCACATGTCAAAAGGGCATTCGCTACAAGACCCTTACTTGAATACTTTACGTAAAGAGAAAGTTGGGGTTTCCATCTATCTGGTCAACGGCATCAAGCTGCAAGGTACGATCGAGTCTTTCGACCAGTTCGTGATCCTGCTGAAAAACACCGTCAGCCAGATGGTCTACAAACACGCTATCTCGACAGTAGTGCCGGTTCGTCCAATTCGTCTGCCTAGCGCAACCGAATCCGAACAGGGTGACGCTGAGCCAGGTAACGCCTGATAGGAGTCTCCTTTGTTCTTTGAGCGCCACGGTGGTGGTGAGCGAGTAATCCTCGTTCACTTGGATGGACAGGACCCTGAGGCGCGCGAAGATCCGCAGGAGTTTCAGGAGCTGGCAAATTCGGCCGGCGCCGAGACCGTCGCGTTTTTTAACGTGCCGCGTCATCGGCCAACCGCCAAATTTCTGATTGGCAGCGGCAAGGTCGAGGAACTGCGCGACCTGGTCCATGCCGAAGAAGCCGATCTGGTTATCTTCAATCACATCCTCACGCCCAGTCAGGAACGTAACCTCGAACGTGTTTTCGAGTGTCGCGTGATTGACCGTACCGGCCTGATTCTCGATATCTTCGCCCAACGCGCCCGTACCCATGAAGGCAAGCTCCAGGTCGAACTGGCCCAGCTTGACCACATGAGCACCCGCCTGGTTCGCGGCTGGACGCACCTTGAGCGTCAGGGTGGCGGTATCGGCATGCGTGGGCCGGGTGAAACCCAACTCGAAACCGACCGGCGTCTGCTGCGGGTGCGCCTGCGCCAGATCAAGGGCCGGCTGGAGAAGGTGCGCAGTCAGCGCGAGCAATCGCGACGCGGCCGTACCCGTGCGGATATCCCTACCGTGTCCCTGGTGGGCTACACCAACGCCGGTAAATCCACGCTGTTCAACAACGTGACCAAATCGGACGTGTACGCGGCAGACCAATTGTTCGCCACCCTTGACCCGACCTTGCGCCGTCTGGAACTCGACGACCTGGGGCCGATTGTGCTGGCCGACACTGTGGGCTTCATCCGCCACTTGCCGCACAAGCTGGTCGAGGCATTCCGGTCTACGCTCGAAGAGTCGAGCAACTCCGACCTGCTGCTGCACGTCATTGATGCGGCCGAGCCTGACCGGATGTTGCAGATCGAGCAGGTCATGGTAGTACTGGGTGAGATTGGCGCCCAGGACTTGCCGATCCTCGAGGTCTATAACAAACTCGATTTGCTTGAAGGTGTGGAGCCGCAAATCCAGCGCGACGAAAACGGCAGGCCCCAGCGGGTCTGGCTGTCGGCGCGGGACGGTAGTGGTCTGGAATTGCTTGAGCAGGCGATTGCCGAGTTGCTCGGTGGCGATTTGTTCGTCGGCACCTTGCGCTTGCCTCAGCGTTTTGCTCGACTGCGTGCTCAGTTCTTTGAACTGGGTGCCGTACAGAAAGAAGAACACGACGAAGAGGGTGTCAGCCTGCTGGCTGTTCGTTTGCCTCGTTCGGAGCTCAATCGGCTGGTGAGTCGTGAGGGCGTTGTACCGACGGAGTTCCTCGAACAACACACTTTGCAATAAAAGCCTGAGAAAGCGGTTGTGCCGCTGTGGCAGGCATTCTGTAGCATTGGTCGGCGCGCCGTGGGTGCGTCTTTGCTTTATCAGATGGAGAGCGCTATGGCTTGGAATGAGCCGGGTGGCAACTCGAATAATCAGGATCCTTGGGGTGGTAAACGCCGCAATAATGGCGACCGCAAGGGGCCACCAGATCTCGACGAGGCCTTCCGAAAGCTGCAGGAAAGCCTGAATGGGTTGTTCGGTGGTGGAAAAAAACGTGGTGGTGACGACGGCGGTCGCACAGGCAAGGGCGGCGGCTACGGCCTGCTTGGCCTGGGCCTCGTGGCGCTGGCGGCTGTCTGGCTGTACAGCGCGGTCTATGTGGTGGACGAGCAGGAGCAAGCCGTGGTGCTGCGCTTCGGCAAGTACTACGAGACTGTCGGCCCCGGCCTGAATATCTACTTCCCGCCGATCGACAAGAAGTACATGGAGAACGTCACGCGTGAGCGTGCCTACACCAAGCAGGGCCAGATGCTGACCGAAGACGAGAACATCGTCGAAGTGCCGCTGACCGTGCAGTACAAGATCAGCAATCTGCAGGACTTCGTGCTTAACGTCGACCAGCCGGAAATCAGCTTGCAGCACGCGACCGAAAGCGCCCTGCGCCACGTAGTGGGTTCCACTGCGATGGACCAGGTGCTGACCGAAGGCCGTGAACTGATGGCCAGCGAGATCAAGGAGCGCCTGCAACGGTTCCTCGATACCTATCGCACCGGTATCACCGTTACCCAGGTCAACGTACAGAGCGCAGCGGCACCGCGTGAAGTGCAGGAAGCCTTCGATGACGTGATCCGTGCCCGTGAAGACGAGCAGCGTTCGCGCAACCAGGCTGAAACCTACGCCAACGGCGTGGTGCCGGAAGCCCGTGGTCAGGCCCAGCGCATCATTGAAGATGCCAACGGTTACCGCGACGAAGTCGTGTCCCGCGCCAAGGGTGAGGCTGACCGCTTCACCAAGCTGGTGGCCGAGTACCGCAAGGCACCGGAAGTCACCCGCGAGCGTCTGTACCTGGACACCATGCAGGAAGTCTTCACCAACACCAGCAAGGTTCTCGTGACCGGCAACAAGGGTGGGCAGAACAACCTGCTGTACCTGCCGCTGGACAAGATGATCGAAGGTGGTCGTAGTGCCGGCAGTACTTCGTCTTCCGCCAGTTCGACTGCCGCTGCCAACGAAGCGAGCGCCCGTGCGGCCGCTGACTTGCAGCAACAGCAAACACGTTCCCGGGAGAGTCGTTGATGAGCAATAAATCGCTGACCGCCCTGATTGTGGGCGTCGTCGTGGTCATCGCTGCCTGGAACTGCTTCTACATCGTGGCTCAGACCGAGCGTGCGGTGTTGCTGCAATTCGGGCGTGTGGTTCAGGCGGATGTCCAGCCGGGCCTGCATGTGAAAGTCCCCTACGTCAACCAGGTGCGCAAGTTTGACGCCCGCCTGATGACCCTGGATGCACCGACACAGCGTTTCCTGACCCTGGAAAAGAAAGCCGTGATGGTTGACGCCTACGCCAAGTGGCGCGTCAAGGATGCCGAGCGCTTCTACACCGCGACTTCCGGCCTCAAGCAGATTGCCGACGAGCGTTTGTCCCGTCGTCTGGAATCGGGCCTGCGCGACCAGTTTGGTAAGCGCACCCTGCACGAGGTGGTATCCGGTGAGCGTGATGCGCTGATGGCTGACATCACCCGTTCGCTGAACACCATGGCGGAAAAAGAGCTGGGTATCGAAGTGGTCGATGTTCGGGTCAAGGCCATTGACCTGCCCAAGGAAGTGAACCGCAGCGTGTTCGAGCGTATGAGCACCGAGCGTGAGCGTGAGGCGCGTGAGCACCGTGCCAAGGGTAACGAACTGGCTGAAGGTATCCGTGCGGATGCCGACCGTCAGCGTCGCGTACTGTTGGCAGAGGCCTATCGTGAGTCCGAAGAGGCTCGTGGTGATGGTGATGCCCAAGCCGCGTCGATCTACGCCAAGGCTTATGGCCAGGACCAGGAGTTCTACGCGTTCTACCGTAGCCTGCGTGCCTACCGTGAAAGCTTTGCGAACAAAACCGATGTCATGGTGCTGGACCCAAGTAGCGATTTCTTCCGCTACCTGGAAAAGTCCAAGTAACCCGCTGACTGGCTGGTTCCACTCCGTCGGGCGGCTAAAACGCTCGGCGGGGTGATCCTTTCGGAAAACGGGTGTATGATGCGGCAGCCGGGAAATTCCCGGCTTTTTTGCGTCTGCATGTTTGATTGTTGTTGTGCGTTGCAGGCGTGACAGGTTTTTCGAGGAAAGTGCCCGACGAGGCCGTCTACAGGCCATTCGTCACGTCGCTCTTGCGCGTGGTTTATGCAGGGGCCGGGTATTTTCTGCTTCACTCAAGGCTCGCCCAAGGGCAGGCCGGGTCATAGGGGAATGGCGTAATGGCAACGGTAGACCGCTGGCTGCTGCCAGATGGCATCGAAGAAGTACTGCCACCAGAGGCTGCGCGTATTGAAATCGCGCGTCGCCAGGTGTTGGATCTGTTCCAGAGCTGGGGTTACGAGTTTGTCGTGACTCCCCATATCGAGTACCTGGAATCCCTGCTGACCGGCGCGGGCCAGGACCTGGATCTGCGCACCTTCAAGGTCATCGACCCGCAATCGGGCCGGCAAATGGGCTTTCGCGCCGACATCACGCCGCAAGTGGCGCGCATTGATGCGCATACCTTGCGTCGTGAAGGGCCGAGCCGCCTGTGCTACGCCGGCAGCGTGCTGCATGCGCAACCGCGCGCCTTGTCATCGTCCCGTAGCCCGATCCAGTTGGGCGCCGAGTTGTATGGCGATGCGAGCCCGAGCAGCGACGTTGAAGTCATCAGCCTGATGCTGGCGATGCTGCAACTGGCCGATGTGCCGGATGTCCACATGGACCTGGGGCATGTCGGTATCTACCGTGGCCTGGCCCGTGCGGCCGGTTTGTCCGGCGAAGTGGAGCAGCAGTTGTTCGATGCCCTGCAGCGCAAGGCCATCGACGAAGTGATCGCCCTGACCGAAGGCGTGCCTGCCGACCTGGCTGGCATGCTGCGTGCGCTGGTGGACCTGTGTGGTGGTCGCGAAGTGCTGACCGCTGCCCGTGATCGCCTGGCCAACGCGCCGGCCCCGGTGCTGGCGGCCCTGGACGACGTGCTGGCGATTGCCGAGCAGTTGTCGGCGCGCTTCCCGCAACTGCCGTTGTATTTTGACCTGGGTGAGTTGCGCGGCTACCACTACCACACCGGTGTGGTGTTCGCGGTGTTTGTTCCGGGCGTTGGCCAAGCCATCGCCCAGGGCGGTCGTTATGACGATATCGGCGCCGACTTCGGTCGTGCCCGTCCGGCGACTGGCTTTTCCACCGATTTGAAAACCCTGGTGACCCTGGGGCGTGCTGAAGTCGAGCTACCGTCTGGCGGTATCTGGATGCCAGACAGTACGGACGCGGCACTCTGGCAGCAGGTCTGCCAGTTGCGCAGTGAGGGTCAGCGTGTCGTCCAGGCCTTGCCTGGGCAGCCATTGGCCGCCGCCCGTGAAGCGGACTGCGACCGGCAATTGATTCAGCAGAACGGGCTTTGGCAAGTATCGCCACTGGCTTCTTGAGTTTTCCTGCCGGCCAACGCCGGCACCAAGTTTGCGCGAATGAGGACAAGTGTTATGGGTAAGAATGTCGTAGTCCTGGGCACCCAATGGGGTGATGAGGGCAAAGGCAAGATCGTTGATCTGCTGACCGAACATGCTGCCGCCGTAGTGCGCTACCAAGGTGGCCACAACGCTGGCCACACCCTGGTCATCGATGGCGAAAAAACCGTCTTGCACCTGATCCCGTCGGGCGTACTGCGCGAAGGCGTGCAGTGCCTGATCGGCAACGGCGTGGTGGTTGCACCTGACGCCCTGCTGCGCGAGATCACCAAGCTGGAAGAGAAAGGCGTACCGGTGCGCGAGCGCCTGCGTATCAGCCCGTCCTGCCCGCTGATCCTGTCCTTCCACGTTGCGCTGGACCAGGCCCGTGAAAAGGCCCGTGGCGAGCTGAAGATCGGCACCACCGGTCGCGGTATCGGCCCGGCCTACGAAGACAAGGTTGCACGTCGTGGCCTGCGTGTGGGCGACCTGCTCAACATGCCGCGCTTTGAAGACAAGCTGCGTGAACTGGTGGATTACCACAACTTCATGCTGGTCGGTTACTACAAAGAGCCAGCCATTGAGTTCGACAAGACCCTGGCCGAGTGCAAGGAATACGCCGAGCTGCTCAAGCCGCTGATGCTGGACGTGACTGCCGAACTGCACGACCTGCGTCGCGCCGGCAAAGACATCATGTTCGAAGGTGCCCAGGGCTCGTTGCTGGACATCGACCACGGTACCTACCCGTACGTGACCAGCTCCAACACCACCGCTGGCGGCGTTGCGACGGGTTCGGGCGTTGGTCCGATGTTCCTGGACTACATCCTGGGCATCACCAAGGCCTACACCACGCGCGTAGGTTCGGGTCCGTTCCCGACTGAGCTGTTCGACGACGTCGGTGCGCACCTGGCCAAACAAGGCCACGAGTTCGGCGCGACGACCGGTCGTGCCCGTCGTTGTGGCTGGTTCGATGCTGTCATCCTGCGTCGCGCTATCGACGTGAACAGCATCTCGGGTATCTGCCTGACCAAGCTGGACGTACTCGACGGCCTGGAAACCATCAACATCTGCGTTGGTTACAAAGACGCCGAAGGTAATGATGTTGCCCCGACCGACGCTGACAGCTACGTGGGCCTGCAGCCTGTGTACGAAGAAGTGCCGGGCTGGAGCGAATCGACCGTGGGTGCCAAGACCCTGGAAGAACTGCCAGCTAACGCCCGCGCCTACATCAAGCGCGTTGAAGAGCTGATTGGCGCGCCGATCGACATTATTTCGACGGGCCCGGACCGCAACGAGACCATCGTTTTGCGTCATCCGTTCGCTTAATAAGCTGTTGATGTAAAAAGCAAAGGGTCCCTTCGGGGGCCCTTTGTCGTTTCTGCGGTGCGCACGGCACGACCCTTGCTATGTTTCTCTCTTTCGCGGTGCTATCAATTTAATGGCACCCGTGGTGGAGGGATTCCCGATGTCTGCCGTTCTCTCATTGTTACAAAGCCGGCTGTTGCGGCCGGTGTTCGTTACCCTTGGTATCGCTCTTTTGGTGCAAGTGCTGGTGGCGGTCGCCCTGACCCGGAGCACAGTCACGGCCCTGGAAGCCGATTTGGGCAAACGCCTGGGTGTGGACAGCCAGAAACTGTCGGGCGAATTGACCCAGGCCGGCAAGGAAGTGACGTCCAGCCTGGATAGCTTGTCGTCCAGCACCAGCGACCGCCTCACGGCCGGGCTTTCTGCGCGATTGAAGCAAGAGCAGCAGCAACTGCGTACGACCCTGGAAAAGGACCTGAGGGACTCTGCCAATGATATGGCGCAGTTGCTGGCCTCGGTTGCGCCCCGTGCAATGTGGGACAGCGATGTTCCTGCGTTGTCGGAGTTCGCTCGGCGTGCCCAGCGCAATCCCAATGTACTGTTTGTGGTGTATGACGACGCCACAGGCCAGCACCTGACTCGTTATTTGAACCGGGCAAACCCGATCAACAAGGCGCTCCTGGAAAAAGGCCAGGGCGACCGTGCGTTGGACAAAGTGTTGAGTGCTGCGAAAAGCGACCCTTCGGTGTACTACGTCGAAGCGTCCATCAGCCCCAATGGTGTAGAGATCGGCAAGGTGCTGATGGGGGTTTCCACCGCTGCGGTCGAGGCGGACCTGGCGGCGCTGGACCAGCGTTTTGCCGCGCTGATCGCCAATGGCGGTCAATTGGTGGGCGACAGCCTCAAAGGCGCGGCGGCGGACAGTGCGGCGGCCATGGGTGCCCGTCTGCAGTCGGCGCAGGCCACGGCCACGCAAATGACCGCCAATACCTCCAGCGCCGTACAAGAGGCCGCGCAGGCCCTGCGCTGGCGTATCGGTCTGGGTCTGGCGGTGGTGGGCCTGGGTGTGCTGTTGCTGATTGCCGTGGTGCTGGGGCGGCGGGTGGTCAATCGCCTCAAGCTGCTGATCGCGGCCATGGATGATTTGGCGGCCGGTGACGGTGACCTGACCAAGCGTGTGCAGATCAACAGCAAGGATGAAATCGGCGCCATGGCTTCGGCGGTCAATCGGTTTGTGGATAAGTTGCAGCCCATCGTGCGTGAGGCGGGCGATGTGGCCCAGCGTACCGGCGTGGAAATCGGCGCGATGACCCTGCGCAATGCCGGCGCCGATGCCGCAGCAGGTTTGCAGCGTGATGAAGTGGCCGAGAGCCTGCGGGCGCTGTCGCAAATGGCTGACGAGGCCCAGGCTGAAAGCCATGCCATGCAGGCCGCGTTGCAGCAGGTGGTGGATATCCGTCAGGCCACGGATGAAAACTCCCGTACTTCGGCCGAGGTCGGCAGTTTGATCGAGGCCTTGGCCGGGCAGGTGCAGGCCGGTTCCAAGGTGATCGAGCGCCTGGCCCAGCAAAGCGAGCAGATTGAAGTGGTGTTGACGGTGATCCACGGCATTGCCGAGCAAACCAACCTGCTGGCCCTGAATGCCGCCATTGAGGCGGCGCGTGCCGGTGAAACCGGGCGGGGTTTTGCGGTGGTGGCAGACGAAGTGCGGGCGTTGGCCAGTAAAACCCAAAGCTCTACCGGTGATATCCAGGCGCATATCGTGGCGTTGCAGCAAGGCGCGCGCGAGGCGGTGGAGACCATCGGCAAGGCCGGGCGCCAGGCCAGCGAGGGTCTGCTGGTGCTGCGCGAAAGTGTGCGCTTGCAGCAAACGGTGCAAGACTCAGTGGAGCAGGTGCATGCGGCGATTGGCCTGGCGACCCGGGCTGCCGAACATCAGGCCCAGGGCGCGCATGCGGTGCGGGGGCGGGTCGAGGTGATCCATGCTCAGGCCGAGCGCGCAGCGCAGGCGGTGGTGGAAACCACGGCCAGCGGCAAGGTGCTGGATGGCTTGGCGGCGCAGTTGAAGGCCAGCCTGGGGCAGTTCCGGGCCTGAGGTTGGCGGCTCGGGCCTTATCGCGGGCAAACCCACTCCAATGTAGGAGCTGGCTTGCCTGCGATAGCGCTCTCAGCGGCTCAGATACATCCGTGTCGTGAGCAGGTAGACGGGCAGCCCCGACACCAGAATCAACAGCGCCGCATAAGGCGCCGCCGCCGCAAACTCCACATTCGAGGTGTGCGCCCACACCGCCGTGGCCAGGGTATTCAACCCGGTTGGACTGAGCAGCAAAGTCGCGGTCAACTCCTTCATCGCATCGAGGAACACCAGCGCAAACGCCGCGCCCAATGCCGGAAAGATAATCGGCAGGGTCACCCGACAAAACGCGCTGAACGACGATGCGCCGAGGGTGCGGGCGGCCTCTTCCAGTTGCGGTGCAGCCTTGTTCAGGGCGGTACGGATCGGCGCCTGGGCCAGTGGCAGGAACAGCAGCGCGTAGGCGATCAGCAGCAACGCCGAGGTCTGATACAGCGCCGGCACGTAATGCAGGGCGAAATACACCAGGGTCAGGGCAATCACCAGGCCGGGCAGGGCGTGCAGCAAGTAGGGCAGGCGTTCGGCCCACAGCGCCAGTTGGCCTTTGTAGCGCACCACCAGAAGACCCACCGGTAAGGCCAGCGCCAGGCAGAGTGCCGCGCCGCCCAGGGACAGCGCCAGGGAGGACAGCAGCGCCTCGCTGATCTCGGCTATCGGGAAGGCTGCTGAAGAACCCACGGCCAGCCAGTAGCCGAGCATCCCCAACGGAATGCCACTGCCAATGATCGCCAGCATCAGGCAGTACAGCTGGCCCAATGGCGCCCATCTGCCCAGTCGAACCTGTTCGGCATGCCGCGCCGCGCCTTGTCCGGTGCGCACATGCCGGCCCTTGCCGCGCACGCGCAGTTCCAGCCACAGCAGGGTCAGGCACATGACCAGCAGCACCGCAGACAGCATCGCCGCATTGGCGTTGCTGAACTCCAATTCGAACTGTTGGTAGATCGCCGTGGTGAAGGTCTGCAGGCCGATGATCGACAGGGCGCCGAACTCCACCAGCATATGCAAGGCGATCAACAGGGCGCCGGCCAGCAGCGACGGCCACAGCAACGGCAGGGTGATGCGAAAAAACACGCTCCAGCGATTGAGCCCCAGGGTGCGGGCCGACTCTTCCAGGGACGGGTCCAGGTTGCGCAGGGTGGCCGCCACCGGCAGGAACACCAGGGGGTATTTGGACAGGGTCATGACCAGGATGGCGCCGCCCAGGCCTTCGAACTGGGCGCTCAGGGATACCCAGGTAAAGCTGCTGACAAACGCCGGCACGGCAAACGGCAGGCACAGGATTACGCCCCAGATCCGCCGGCCCGGCAGGTTGCTGCGCTCCAGCAGCCAGGCCAGGGACAGGCCGATCACCGCGCAGGCGACGGTCACGCCGACCATTAATGCCAAGGTGTTGCGCAGTAGCCCGAACACATACGGGCGCCACAGCAGATGCACAGCCTCGGCCCAGCCGGCTTGCCAGGCCTTGAGGCCCACATACACCAACGGCAGCAGGCTCAAGCCCACCAGTAAAAAGACCGGCAGCAGCAGCCAGATTGACGGGCGTTTGCGCCGGGGGCTAAAGCCGCCGCGCAAGGCGGGGGCAGATTGCGATGGGGTCATCAGTTCAAGCCAACGTCACGTTCCAGCTCCAGGGCTTCTTCGGCGTTGCCCAGGTCGGCGGGAGTGACTTTGGGCGGTTGCAGTTCGCTGAATGGCTTGAGGCCGCGGTTGGACTGCATGCCCTTGCGCAGCGGGTACTCGGCGGAGGTGTTGGTGATAACCCGCTGGCCTTCTTCGCTGGCCATGAACGCCAGCAGTTGCTGGGCTTGCTTGGGGTGCTTGCTGGATTTCAATGCCGCTGCTGCCGATACGGTGATCAGGCCGCCAGCATCGCCATCGGTGAAGTAGTGCAGTTGCGAATCCAGGTTGGTTTTTTCCTTTTTCAGGGCAAACCAGTAGTAGTTATTCACCAGCACCGTCGCTACTTCGCCGTTTTCCACGGCTTTGAGGGCGACCATGTTATTGCTGTAGACCTTGCCGAACGCGCGCAGCCCGGTCAGCCATTCTTCGGCGGCATCGCGACCATGCAGTTTGATGATGGCCACGGCCTGTTCCTGGAAGGCGCCGCTGGTGGGGACGAAGCCCACTTTGCCCTGCCACTCGGGGTTGGCGAAATCCAGTACCGACTTGGGTAGCTCTTCTTCCTTGATCAATTTCGGATTGAAGGCCACTACCCGGGTACGTGCGGTGACGCCCATCCAGGCGCCATTGGCGGCCACGTATTCCTTGGGCAGGACATCCAGGGTACTGGCGTCGATAGTGGCCAGCAGGCCTTGTTCGCCAAGTTTGTTCAGTGGTGGGGATTCTTCGGTGTAGATCACGTCGGCGGGGGAGCGCTCACCCTCTTCGACGACCTGGCTGGCCAGTTGGTTGCTGCTGCCCTTGCGTACATTCACATGAATGCCGGTCTTGGCTTCGAAGGCCTTGGCGAGTTCATCGCCGACTTCCTTGTGCTGGCCGTTGTACAGGGTCAGTTCAACCTTGTCGGCCGAGTAGGCGGTGGGAGAGAGCAGGGTCAGGCCGAGCAGAGTGATGGTCAGGCCACGCAGAAGGGATGTCTTGAGACGGATATCGCGGATCATCATCCGGGGTGTTCCTCACTTGAGTGCAACAAATCATTGCAAGGATAAACGATAAAACTTCTCAAGTGCGGGCGCAGCGGGAATTGCGGGTGGAGTTTTTAAACCCCGGAAACGAAAAAACCCGCTTTCGCGGGTTTGATCTGAATTTGGTGCCCAGGAGAAGACTCGAACTTCCACGACCTTGCGATCACCAGCACCTGAAGCTGGCGTGTCTACCAATTTCACCACCTGGGCATTATCAAGCAACGTTGCCGCTGTTGATGGGGCGAACTATACGGCGGGCTTTTTGATCTGTAAACCCCTGATTTGATTTTATAAATCAACTTTTGGGTTAAAAATCAAAGGGCTATAACGCAAAAACCCGCTTTCGCGGGTTTTTGTGAGACTCAAGGCGCAAACCTCAAGTTTTGAATTGGTGCCCAGAAGAAGACTCGAACTTCCACGACCTTGCGGTCACCAGCACCTGAAGCTGGCGTGTCTACCAATTTCACCATCTGGGCAGTATCTTCAACGTTGCCGTCGTCGATGGCGCGCACTATACGGAGTGGCTTTTGAGCTGTAAACCCCCGTCATCAAAAAAGCCTGGAAAATTTCGCAGGCGGTCACGCAAGGTGGTTTTGCGCGGCTATAAAACGCATTTGCGGGCTAGTTATTGCTTGAAATTTCCCGTTTCAATACGCGTATGCCAAACTAACCCACATATAGACAAGGTGAAAACTCTCTAATGGCCGATTGGCAGTCCCTCGATCCCGAGGCCGCTCGTGAAGCGGAAAAATATGAAAACCCTATTCCTAGCCGCGAACTGATCCTGGCGCATCTCGCCGATCGGGGTTCGCCTGCTAGCCGCGAGCAGCTGGTTGAAGAATTCGGTCTGACCACCGAAGACCAACTCGAAGCACTGCGCCGCCGCCTGCGCGCCATGGAGCGCGATGCACAGTTGATCTACACCCGTCGCGGCACTTACGCGCCGGTGGACAAGCTCGACCTGATCCTTGGCCGCATTGCCGGTCACCGTGATGGCTTCGGCTTCCTGATCCCTGATGACGGCAGTGACGACCTGTTCATGAGCCCGGCGCAAATGCGCCTGGTGTTCGATGGCGACCGCGCCCTGGCGCGCGTGTCCGGCCTGGACCGTCGCGGTCGACGCGAAGGCGTGATCGTCGAAGTGGTGTCCCGTGCCCACGAATCCATCGTCGGTCGCTACTTCGAGGAAGGCGGCATCGGCTTCGTGATTCCGGACAACCCGAAGGTCCAGCAGGAAGTGCTGGTGACCCCGGGCCGCAATGGCGCCGCCAAGGTCGGTCAGTTCGTCGAGGTGAAAATCACCCACTGGCCAACCCCGCGCTTCCAGCCACAGGGCGATATCGTCGAAGTGGTCGGCAACTACATGGCGCCGGGCATGGAAATCGATGTTGCGCTGCGCACCTACGATATTCCTCACGTCTGGCCTGAGGCTGTGCTCAAAGAAGCCGCCAAGCTCAAGCCGGAAGTCGAAGAAAAAGACAAAGAGAAACGCATAGATCTGCGTCATCTGCCGTTCGTCACCATTGACGGCGAAGATGCCCGCGACTTCGACGATGCGGTCTACTGCGAAGCCAAGCCCGGCAAGCTGCGCCTGTTCTCCGGCGGCTGGAAGTTGTTCGTCGCGATTGCCGACGTATCCAGCTACGTGAAGATCGGTTCGGCCCTGGATAACGAAGCCCAGGTGCGCGGCAACTCCGTGTACTTCCCTGAGCGCGTGATCCCGATGCTGCCTGAGCAGCTGTCCAACGGCCTGTGCTCCCTGAACCCGAAAGTCGACCGTTTGGCCATGGTGTGCGAGATGACCATCTCGAAAACCGGCGAAATGACCGACTACCAGTTCTACGAAGCGGTGATCCACTCCCAGGCCCGCCTGACCTACAACAAGGTCAGCACCATCCTGGAAACGCCGAAAACCAGCGAAGCCAAGGCTTTGCGCAGCCAGTACTCTGACGTAGTTCCACACCTCAAGCAGCTCTACTCGCTGTACAAGGTGTTGCTGGGCGCACGTCATGTCCGTGGCGCGATAGATTTTGAAACCCAGGAAACCCGGATCATCTTCGGTTCCGAGCGCAAAATCGCGGAAATCACGCCGACCACCCGCAATGACGCGCACAAGCTGATCGAGGAATGCATGCTGGCGGCCAACGTGGCCACCGCCGAATTCCTGAAGAAGCACGAGATTCCTGCGCTGTACCGGGTGCACGATGGTCCGCCACCGGAGCGCCTGGAAAAACTGCGCGCCTTCCTGGGCGAGCTTGGCCTGTCCCTGCACAAAGGCAAGGATGGCCCGTCGCCGAAGGATTACCAGGCTCTGTTGGCCAGCATCAAGGACCGTCCGGACTTCCACCTGATCCAGACCGTGATGCTGCGCTCCCTCAGCCAGGCGGTGTACAGCGCCGACAACCAGGGCCACTTCGGCCTGAATTACGAGGCGTATACCCACTTCACCTCGCCGATCCGCCGTTACCCGGACTTGCTCACGCACCGCGCCATCCGCAGCGTGATCCATTCCAAGCAGAACACCCCGCACGTCAAGCGCGCCGGTGCCATGACTATTCCGAAGGCACGGATCTATCCGTACGACGAAGCGGCCCTGGAACAGTTGGGCGAGCAGTGCTCCATGAGCGAGCGCCGTGCCGACGAAGCCACCCGTGACGTAGTGAACTGGCTCAAGTGCGAGTTCATGAAGGATCGCGTAGGTGAGTCGTTCCCAGGCGTGATCACCGCCGTGACCGGTTTTGGTCTGTTCGTCGAGCTGACCGACATCTACGTCGAAGGCCTGGTGCACGTCACCGCCTTGCCGGGTGACTACTATCACTTCGATCCTGTGCATCACCGCCTGGCGGGCGAGCGCACCGGTCGCAGCTTCCGTTTGGGCGATACCGTAGAAGTACGGGTCATGCGCGTCGATCTCGACGAACGCAAGATCGACTTCGAGATGGCTGAAAAAACCCTCGAAGCGCCGATTGGCCGAAAAAAGCGGGGTGCCGAAACCACAGCGCCGGCGAAAAAAGGCGCTCCTGCGAAAGCTGCAGCGGCTGCCGAGCCTGCGCCGGCCAAGCCTGCGCGCCGCTCCTCGGCCAAGGAAAAGGTCAGCGACGCGTACCGCCCCAGTGATGCGGCGGCGAAAAACGCCGAGTTGCGCAAGAGTCGCGAGTTGAAGCAGCAGTTGCTCAACGAAGCCAAAAGCGGTGGTAAAGCGGCGTCTGGGGGAAAGTCCCAGGCCGCCGACAAGCCGTCGAGCAAACCGAGTAAACACCGTAAAGGCCCGCCAAAAGCGGGTTCGGCCCCTGCCAAGAGCGGCGGGTCGCGCAAACCTAAGGCCAAGTCATGAGTCTGGAAAAAATCTACGGCGTACACGCCGTAGAAGCGTTGCTGCGTCACCACCCCAAGCGCGTCAAGCAAGTGTGGTTGGCCGAGGGTCGTAGCGAGCCGCGCGTTCAAGCGTTGGTCGAGCTGGCCAACCAGAATAAAGTTGCCATCGGTCAGGCCGAGCGGCGCGAAATGGACGTCTGGGTCGAAGGCGTACACCAGGGCGTGGTGGCGGACGTGAGTCCGAGCCAGGTCTGGGGCGAGGCCATGCTCGACGAGCTGCTCGACCGCACCGAAGGTGCGCCGCTGTTGCTGGTGCTGGACGGCGTGACCGACCCGCACAACCTCGGCGCCTGCCTGCGTTCGGCGGACGCTGCCGGCGCGCTGGCGGTGATCGTGCCGAAAGACAAGTCGGCTACCTTGACCCCGGTCGTGCGTAAAGTCGCCTGCGGCGCAGCGGAAGTGATTCCGTTGGTGGCCGTGACCAACCTGGCGCGCACCCTGGAAAAACTCCAGCAGCGCGGCTTGTGGGTCGTGGGTACGGCGGGTGAGGCCGAGGTCAGCATCTATGACCAGGACCTCACCGGCCCGACCATCCTGATCATGGGTGCTGAAGGCAAGGGCATGCGGCGCCTGACCCGAGAGCATTGCGACTACCTGGTGCACTTGCCGATGGCCGGTAGCGTCAGCAGCCTCAACGTTTCAGTCGCGACGGGCGTCTGCCTGTTCGAAGCCCAGCGTCAGCGTGGCGCCAAGGCCAAGTCCAAGAAGTAATCAGGTCTGGCGCAGGTCCAAATGTGGGAGCGGGCTTGCTCGCGAATGCGCAGTGTCAGTCGCCATAGATGTTGGCTGGCCTAACGTATTCGCGAGCAAGCCCGCTCCCACACTGGTTTGCAGGGTTTGGAAGGTTGTACAAATAATCACCAATTGCCTTGCGCCCTTTCTCCCCCTTCTCTACAATTGCGCCCCTTGCCTTCCCGGCGGGCACGCATGTGCCTCCCAGTGGCAAGATTCCTAAGTGTCATTCACTCCTTGTCTGACCGTTTTTGAGCGGCAGGCTACAACCCGTAAGGAGCATTCATGCGTCATTACGAAATCATCTTTTTGGTCCACCCGGATCAAAGCGAGCAAGTCGGCGGCATGGTAGAGCGTTACACCAAGCTGATCGAAGAAGACGGCGGCAAAATCCACCGTCTGGAAGATTGGGGCCGTCGTCAACTGGCCTACGCAATCAACAATGTTCACAAGGCTCACTACGTGATGCTGAACGTTGAGTGCACTGGCAAGGCCCTGGCCGAGCTGGAAGACAACTTCCGCTACAACGATGCAGTGATCCGTAACCTGGTCATCCGTCGCGAAGAAGCCGTTACCGGCCAATCCGAGATGCTCAAGGCTGAAGAAAACCGCAGTGAGCGCCGTGAGCGTCGCGACCGTCCTGAGCACGAAGGCGCTGAAAGCGCTGATAGTGATGACAGCGACAACAGCGATAACGCTGACGAGTAATCCACGGACCTTATTAAGGAGCCTATCAAATGGCACGTTTCTTCCGTCGTCGTAAGTTTTGCCGCTTCACCGCTGAAGAAGTGAAGGAGATCGACTACAAAGATCTCAACACTCTGAAAGCCTACGTATCCGAGACCGGCAAAATTGTTCCAAGCCGTATCACCGGTACCAAAGCTCGTTATCAGCGTCAGCTGGCCACCGCTATCAAGCGCGCCCGCTTCCTGGCCCTGCTGGCCTACACCGACAGCCACGGCCGCTGAGACCGGGCAGTCGACAAGTAGTAGGGGATTGAATGCATGCGCGCCTTAGCTGAGTTCATCATGCGCGGTCGTGTGCAGGCCACTCTGGTAGTGGCTGGATGTGCTGCATTGCCGTTGTTGTATTGGTTGGGTGCTGCCGCAGGAAGCCTTGTGCTGCTGCGGCGCGGTTTGAAGGACGCCCTGGGCGTTCTTGCCCTGGGGTTGCTGCCGGCCTTGATCTGGTGGCTGCAATTCGACGACCCACGGGTACTTCTGGTACTGCTGGGGTCTTCGAGCCTTGCGTTGGTTTTACGCGCAAGTGAGTCCTGGGTCCGTACGCTGCTGGTCAGCGTGGCATTGGGAGTGGTGTATTCAGTGGTGCTTGGCGCGGCTTTCCGCCCGCAAATCGAGGCGCTGTCGCAGGAGTTGGTAAAAATCCTGCCACTGGCCCTCGGGGATCTCTACCAGCAATTGTCGGTAGATGAGCGAGCGCGCATGGCCACACTGATTGCTCCGGTCCTTACCGGCCTGATAGCGGCACTGTTGCAGATCGTCAGTGTGCTGAGCCTGATTCTTGGGCGCTACTGGCAGGCGTTGTTGTATAACCCGGGTGGTTTTGGTCGCGAGTTTCGCAGTATCAGAATCCCCGCAGGACCAGCGATGTTGCTGCTGGCGTGCATGCTTGTAGGGCCGAACTTTGGTCCGCAAATGGCCATGTTGACGCCGTTGTGCAGCGTACCGCTGGTGATTGCCGGGCTGGCCCTGATGCACGGGCTGGTGGCGCAAAAGCGCCTGGCCAAGTTCTGGCTGGTGGGGTTGTACGTGACGCTGTTGCTGTTTATGCAACTGATCTATCCGTTACTCGTGGTCTTGGCCATTGTCGACGGCCTGATTGATTTTCGCGGTCGTCTGGCGCCGAAAGACGCCGATAACGCGAACGGTGAAGGTTAAAAGTTAGAGGATTTTCACATGCAACTGATCCTTCTGGAAAAAGTCGCCAACCTGGGCAACCTGGGCGACAAAGTAAACGTTAAGGCCGGCTACGGTCGTAACTACCTGCTGCCATACGGCAAAGCCACCGCTGCAACCGCTGCCAACCTGGCCGCGTTTGAAGAGCGTCGCGCTGAGCTGGAAAAAGCCGCAGCAGACAAGAAAGCTTCGGCTGAAACCCGTGCTGCCCAACTGGCCGAGCTGGAAGTGACTATCACTGCCACCGCCGGTGACGAAGGCAAGCTGTTCGGTTCGATCGGCACCCACGACATCGCTGATGCACTGACCGCCTCCGGCGTTGAAGTGCAGAAGAGCGAAGTTCGTCTGCCGAACGGCACCATCCGCAACGTAGGCGAATTCGACGTAGCCGTGCACCTGCACGCTGAAGTTGAAGCCACCGTACGCGTTGTCGTGGTAGCAGCTTAAGTAGCACCTAACTGACTGGCACCTCGCGTGCCAGGCGGTTAACATCGGGCACGATCCTGTTTACAGGTCGTGCCTTTTGTTTTTTTCACACCCCCTAATTCCAAGTGGCCATGAACGATATTTCAGCTCCTGAGCAATACGATCTGCAAACCGCTGCCCTGAAGGTGCCGCCGCATTCCATCGAGGCCGAACAGGCCGTGCTCGGTGGCTTGATGCTGGATAACAACGCCTGGGAACGTGTGCTCGATCAAGTCTCGGACGGTGATTTCTATCGGCATGACCACCGCCTGATCTTCCGCGCCATTGCCAAGCTGGCCGACCAGAACTCACCGATTGACGTGGTGACCCTGGCCGAGCAACTGGACAAGGAAGGCCAGACCTCGCAAGTCGGTGGCCTCGGCTACCTCGGTGAGCTGGCAAAAAACACCCCGTCCGTCGCCAACATCAAGGCCTATGCCCAGATCGTGCGCGAGCGGGCGACCCTGCGCCAGTTGATCGGCATCAGCACCGAAATCGCCGACAGTGCCTTTAACCCTGAAGGCCGCACCGCCGCCGAGATCCTCGACGAAGCCGAACGGCAGATCTTCCAGATCGCCGAGGCCCGCCCGAAAACCGGCGGCCCGGTCAGCGTCAACGACCTGTTGACCAAGGCCATCGACCGTATCGACACCTTGTTCAACACTGACAACGCCATCACTGGTATTTCCACCGGCTACACCGACCTCGACGAGAAGACCAGCGGCCTGCAGCCGTCCGACCTGATCATCGTCGCCGGCCGTCCATCCATGGGTAAGACGACCTTTGCGATGAACCTGGTGGAAAACGCCGTGCTGCGCAGCGACAAGGCCGTGCTGGTGTACTCCCTGGAGATGCCAGGCGAATCGCTGATCATGCGTATGCTCTCGTCCCTGGGCCGGATCGACCAGACCAAAGTGCGTGCCGGTCGCCTGGAAGACGACGACTGGCCGCGCCTGACCTCGGCGGTCAACCTGCTCAACGACCGCAAGCTGTTTATCGACGACACCGCCGGTATCAGCCCGTCCGAGATGCGTGCGCGTACCCGGCGCCTGGTGCGTGAGCACGGCGATATCGCCCTGATCATGATCGACTACCTGCAGTTGATGCAGATCCCCGGCTCCAGCGGCGACAACCGGACCAACGAGATTTCCGAAATTTCCCGGTCCCTCAAAGCCCTGGCCAAGGAATTCAACTGCCCGGTGGTGGCGCTGTCCCAGCTCAACCGTTCCCTGGAGCAGCGTCCCAACAAGCGCCCGGTGAACTCCGACTTGCGTGAATCCGGAGCGATCGAGCAGGACGCCGACGTGATCATGTTCGTGTACCGCGACGAGGTGTATCACCCGGAAACCGAGCACAAGGGCATTGCCGAAATCATCATCGGAAAGCAGCGGAACGGGCCGATCGGCTTTATCCGCCTGGCGTTCATCGGTAAGTACACGCGCTTCGAGAACCTGGCGCCGGGCAGTTATAACTTCGACGACGACGAATAGTTTCCAGCGTCTATAAGGGCCCTGTCGCAGGCAAGCCCGCCCGCACATTTGAAAGCATTCACCATTCAAGTGTGGGGGCGGGCTAGCCCGCGATGGAGTCAGCACAATTCCGACCATTACCGTCGGAATTGGTCAAATTTTGTGCTATATTCCGCGCCCGCGATTTTTCATCTCAACACCGGTCACCGTCATGCAAACAGCCAAGCCGTTATTTGACTATCCCAAGTACTGGGCCGAATGTTTCGGTCCAGCGCCATTCCTGCCCATGAGCAGGGAGGAGATGGATCAGCTTGGCTGGGATTCATGCGACATCATCATCGTCACCGGTGATGCCTACGTGGACCATCCTTCGTTCGGCATGGCGATCATTGGCCGGCTGCTGGAGTCCCAGGGCTTCCGCGTCGGGATCATTGCCCAGCCCAACTGGCAGTCCAAAGACGACTTCATGAAGCTCGGCGAGCCGAACCTGTTCTTCGGCGTCGCGGCCGGCAACATGGACTCGATGATCAACCGCTACACCGCCGACAAGAAAATCCGCTCCGACGACGCCTACACCCCTGGCGGCATGGCCGGTAAACGTCCGGACCGTGCGAGCCTGGTGTACAGCCAGCGTTGCAAGGAAGCCTACAAGAACGTGCCGATCGTGCTCGGTGGCATCGAAGCTTCCCTGCGCCGCATCGCCCACTACGACTACTGGCAGGACCGGGTGCGCAACTCGATCCTGATCGACGCCACCGCCGACATCCTGTTGTACGGCAACGCCGAGCGGGCGATTGTCGAAGTTGCCCAGCGCCTGTCGTGGGGCCACAAGATCGAAGACATCACCGACGTGCGTGGCACCGCGTTCATTCGCCGTGACACGCCAGCGGGCTGGTACGAAGTGGACTCCACCCGTATCGACCGCCCGGGCAAGGTCGACAAGATCATCAACCCGTACGTGAATACCCAGGACACCCAGGCCTGCGCCATCGAGCAGGAAAAGGGCCCGGTTGAAGACCCGGAAGAAGCCAAGGTCGTACAGATCCTCGCCAGCCCGCGCATGACCCGCGACAAGACCGTGATCCGCCTGCCATCGGTGGAAAAGGTCCGTGGCGACGCAGTGCTGTATGCCCACGCCAACCGCGTGTTGCACCTGGAAACCAACCCAGGCAACGCCCGCGCCCTGGTGCAGAAGCACGGCGAAGTGGACGTGTGGTTCAACCCACCGCCCATTCCCATGACCACCGAAGAAATGGACTACGTGTTTGGCATGCCTTACGCCCGTGTCCCGCATCCTGTGTACGGCAAGGAAAAAATCCCGGCCTACGACATGATCCGCTTCTCGGTGAACATCATGCGTGGCTGCTTCGGCGGCTGCACCTTCTGCTCGATCACCGAGCACGAAGGCCGGATCATCCAGAACCGTTCCGAAGAGTCGATCATCCGCGAGATCGAAGAGATCCGCGACAAGGTCCCAGGCTTCACCGGGGTGATTTCCGACCTTGGCGGGCCGACCGCGAACATGTACCGCATCGCCTGCAAGAGCCCGGAAATCGAATCCGCGTGCCGCAAGCCGTCCTGCGTGTTCCCGGGCATCTGCCCGAACCTGAACACCGACCACTCGTCGCTGATCCAGCTGTACCGCAGCGCCCGTGCCTTGCCGGGTGTGAAGAAGATTTTGATCGCTTCCGGCCTGCGTTACGACCTGGCCGTGGAGTCGCCGGAATATGTCAAAGAGCTGGTGACCCACCACGTCGGTGGCTACCTGAAGATCGCCCCGGAACACACCGAGGAAGGTCCGCTCAACCAGATGATGAAACCGGGCATTGGCAGCTATGACAAGTTCAAGCGCATGTTCGAGAAGTACACCAAGGAAGCGGGCAAGGAGCAGTACCTGATCCCGTACTTCATCGCCGCCCACCCCGGCACCACCGATGAAGACATGATGAACCTGGCCCTGTGGCTCAAGGGCAATGGCTTCCGCGCCGACCAGGTGCAGGCGTTCTACCCGTCGCCAATGGCCACCGCCACCGCGATGTACCACTCGGGCAAGAACCCGCTGCGCAAGGTCACCTATAAGAGCGACGCGGTGACCATCGTCAAGAGCGAAGAACAGCGCCGTCTGCACAAGGCGTTCCTGCGCTACCACGACCCCAAAGGCTGGCCGATGCTGCGTGAAGCGCTGACCCGCATGGGCCGCGCCGACCTGATCGGGCCGGGCAAGGATCAGTTGATTCCGCTGCATCAGCCGTCCACCGACAGCTACCAGAGCGCCCGTCGCAAGAACTCGACGCCGGTGGGCAGCCATAAGGTCGCCAAGGAAACCACCACCAGGATCCTCACCCAGCACACCGGCCTGCCGCCTCGTGGCAGCGACGGCAGCAACCCGTGGGACAAGCGCGAACAAGCCAAGGCCGCGGCCATGGCCCGCAACAAGCAGGCGGCTAAAGAGCGCACCGACGCGGCCAAGGGCAAAGGCAAGAAGCCTGCGCGTAAGCCGGTCGTACCGCGTTGATCGCAGCCTGAAATGCAAAACGCCAGCCTCGTGCTGGCGTTTTGCTTTCTAGCGGGTGGGAAACCTGTTTGTTAAGGTGGCGCCCATTGAATCGCCTTCGCGAGCAAGCCCGCTCCCACATTCGACCGCATTCTCATGCTGGAACTCGGTCAACTGTGGGAGCGGGCTTGCTCGCGAAGGCGCCAGTTCAGACACCACCTATTTCAAGGAAGAACACCCCATGAGCAACCCCTTGCTCAACATCGGCATGGACTCCAACCGCTCCCAGTTCATGGCGCGCCAGCGCATCGAAAGCCAGATCAACCTGCCACGGCTGTTCGCGGCCATCGACGCCGACCCCGGCATCGTCGGCGCAGGGGTGGTGTATATCGACGCTGACTTCAATGTCATTACCCTGCGCGAGTTCAAGCCGATCTGCAGCATCAAGCCCAAGCGCATCATTTTGCGTGAGGCGCAGAGGTACATTTCGCCGGCGCAGTTTGCCAATCAGGTGGCTAACAACCCGCGTGAGTCCCGGTTGGTGGGCGAAGCAGTCAATACGACCCTGTCTTGTGCGGGCGCAATCCTCGGTTGGATTGTTGTGTTCAGCGGTACAGTCGCCGTGCCTTTCACGGGTGGCGCGAGCCTGGTGGTGGCGGGCATCGGTGCGACGGCTGCAGCGGCCAGTACTGCGCAATGTGTCGTCGGGGGGGTGAGAACTATCAACGAACTCAATGACCCGGCAGCCAACGACGATATGGATAGCGAGGACTGGTATCGCTATGCAATGCCGGTATTGGACGCCGCTTCACTGCTGGGTGCCGGCGCCTCTACTCTGACCACTCTTCGGCTGCTGCAGGCTCGAAAGGTGACCACTGGCAGAAGTTGGTACGAGTTGTCCAAGGGGTTGACCCGCCAGCAACGCAAGGCGCTCACCAAAGAGTTGCTGAGCCTGAAAGATCCAAGACTGAGCAATAAACTCTTGAAACTGCGCCAGCGCTCCGGTCTGCTGGCCAAGCGCTATTCAGCTAGCGAGATCAATCACGCTACTGTGACGCAGATCAGAGACTCCCTCGGGGCTGCCGTTGGTCTTACCGGGAGCGCTATATCAGGCAACATTCGAACGATTGCAGTTGGCCTCTATGAGGAGGTTGAGTGATGGATCGTCCTGGTTCATTAAGAGCTTTTTTGGCGCAATATTTTCCAGCGTTTATATGCGCGTTCTTCCTTGCCTGCTTCTCTCTCTCTGCCGCTATTTCATTGGCATCAAGTACATTTTTTCGCAGTGACCCAGAGCGGGCGCGTTACTCTTTTCTGGCGGCAGTTTTCTTGGGCTTGCTCTTGGCGTTCAGCCATTTCGTCATGATCAGAGGGCGAGAATGGGGGGCTTGGGCTATCGCAGCCTTCTACGTTGTATGTTTGCTGGTCGTGTTGCCAACCTATAGCTATCGGCCACATATGGCAGCGTATGTAATGGGGCTGCTGTTTCCGTTGGCGGGGTTGCTGTTGCTCAATAGTCAGCGTCATCGGGAAATGCGACAGAAACTCGTCGAGCTGCGCCATCTGCGCCAGGCTGCGACCGCAAAGTACAAAAAACGGTGATTGTGCAGATTCACTAGCCGTGAACTCCCCAAGCGTTTCGCGCCTACCGAAGTCAAGCATGCAACAGTCACGCAAATTAAGGATGCCTTGGGTGCTGCGGTCGGTTTTACCGGCAGTGCGATTTCGGGGAATGTTCGGACTGTTGCTGTAGGCCTGTACGAAGAGATTGAGCAATGAATGAGATTCCCAGCATTCGTAGTTTTCTGTCGCAGTATTTTCCGGTCTTTATGGGGGGGATATTCGCGTCCATTTTTACGTTGGTATTTGCAGTTCCGTTGTTTTTCGACAGCTATTTTCAGGACCTTCCCATGGAGGACAATGCAAAGTATTCGTTCCTGGGTGGCATCGCGCTCACTTTGGTGGTGGTGCACTGCAATTTCATGATTGCTCGCGGGCGTCCGCAATGGGTGCGGCCGCTGGCGGTGCTCCTGGGGTTGTGCTTCCTAGGTGTGTTGCCCGCCATCCGTGATCAGCAGCATCCGTTGATCTATAGCTTGAGCTTATTGTTCCCACTGCTGGGCTTGCTGTTGCTCAATAGTCAGCGCCATCGCGAAATGCGCCAGCGGCTGCTCGAAATACGCCACCTGCGCCAAGCCGTAATCGCAACGCGCAAAAAGCGTTGATGGGGTAAGCGAATGAACGAGTTAATGACGCTACGCGACTTTTTCAGGCAATACTTTCTGACGTTTCTGGGTGGTGTATTCGCTGCGTATTTTTCGTTGGCATTGGCTGTTGCGCTGGCGTTCGTCACTTATTTTCGTGATGTGCCGCTGGCTCAAGTGGGGCTCAAGATCATGTTGGTCGGGGCGCTGCTCATTCTGTTGACGGTCCATAGCAACTTTATGATTTTGCGGGGCCGACCCTCCTGGGTGTGGGTGATGGTCGGTATCTACCTCGCCTGTCTAGTGTTTGTAGTTCCAATGGTTCAGTACCAGCCTCATAAAGTTCTCTATGGGTTGGCGCTGTTATTCCCATTCCTTGGATTGTTGACACTTAACAGCAAGGTTCAACGAGAGATGCGTACAAAACTCGTTGGAATCCGTCGCATTCGGCAGTCTGTCAAATCAACCGCTAGATCGAGTAGTCGCATGTGAAGGCGTTGCCTTCGATAACCGGTTTCAACGCAACGCGCAAAAAGCGCTGATTGGGTAGATTCACCACTGCGCCCCGCACTTGCGCCACAAATATGTGCAACCCTCGCACCACGACGGCCGCTCTCGCGCCGTTTTGGTGCTGTACTGCACCGGCTCCCTCGATAAAGCGCAATGACCGCCGCTCTGGCATAAGTCTTGCGCGCTTTGTGTTCATGCTCTGGCTCGCAGGAGGCCGCCGTGTCGATTCATGTCGCGTTGCACCATGTTACGCATTACCGTTACGACCGCGCTGTGGAGCTTGGCCCGCAGATTGTGCGTCTGCGACCGGCGGCCCATAGCCGTACGCGGATCCTGTCCTACGCGCTGAAGGTGCTGCCCGAGCAGCATTTCATCAATTGGCAGCAAGACCCCCAGGGCAATTACCTGGCGCGCCTGGTGTTCCCGGAAAAGACCGATGAGCTGCGTATCGAGGTCGACTTGGTCGCCGAGATGGCGGTGTTCAATCCGTTCGACTTTTTCCTTGAGCCCTACGCCGAAAAAATTCCCTTCAGCTACGCCGCCGACGAGCAGCGAGAGCTGGCGCCGTATCTGGAAACTCTGCCGCTGACGCCGAAGTTTGCTGCGTACCTGGCCGGTATTGACCGCACGCCGCTGCCGGCCGTGGATTTCCTGGTCGGCCTCAACCAGCGCCTGGCGGCGGATATCGGCTACCTGATCCGCATGGAACCGGGCGTGCAAACCCCGGAATTCACCCTGGAAAACGCCTCCGGCTCGTGCCGCGACTCGGCCTGGCTGCTGGTGCAGCTGCTGCGCAACCTGGGTTTGGCGGCGCGGTTTGTCTCCGGTTACCTGATCCAGTTGACCGCCGACGTCAAAGCCCTCGACGGGCCCTCCGGCACCGAGGTGGACTTCACCGACTTGCACGCCTGGTGCGAGGTGTATTTGCCCGGCGCCGGCTGGATCGGCCTGGATGCTACCTCCGGTCTATTCGCCGGTGAAGGGCATATCCCATTGGCCTGTAGTCCCGATCCATCGTCTGCCGCCCCGATCAGTGGGCTGGTGGAGCCGTGCGAGTGTGAGTTCACCCACGAAATGTCGGTGGAGCGCATTTGGGAAGCCCCTCGGGTGACCAAGCCCTACACCGAAGAACAATGGCTGGCGATCCAGGCCCTGGGCCGGCAGATTGATAGCGACCTGCTCAAGGACGATGTGCGCCTGACCATGGGCGGCGAACCGACCTTTGTGTCCATCGACGACCCCGACGGTGCCGAGTGGAACACCGCTGCCCTGGGCCCGGACAAGCGCCGACTGTCCGCCGAGCTGTTCCAGCGCATGCGCAAGCACTACGCGCCCAAGGGTCTGGTGCACTTCGGCCAGGGCAAGTGGTACCCCGGCGAGCAACTGCCGCGTTGGTCGCTCAATTGTCATTGGCGTCGGGACGGCGTGCCGGTCTGGCACAACGACGCGCTGATCGCCGACGAGCAGCAAGACTACGGCGCGGATGAGGTCATGGCCGGGCGCTTCCTGGCGAGCATTGCCGAGCGCCTGAAGCTCCCTGCGCGCTTTGTATTCCCGGCCTTCGAGGACAATTTTTACTACCTGTGGCGCGAAGGTGCCTTGCCACAGAACGTCAGCGCTCAGGATTCACGCCTGGAGGATGAGCTGGAGCGCGAACGCCTGCGCAAGGTGTTCAGCCAGGGCCTGGATAAAGTCATCGGTCATGTGCTGCCCCTGGCGCGCACCGCAGCCAATGATCGCTGGCAGAGCGGCCGCTGGTACCTGCGCGACACCCATTGCCGGCTAGTGCCGGGGGATTCGCCGCTGGGCTATCGCTTGCCCCTGGCCTCGCAGCCCTGGGTGACGGCGGCAGATTACCCCTTTGTGCACCCCACCGATCCCAATCAAGATCTGCCGGCGCTGGCCATCAGCGCGTCAGCCCCGGGCGAGCCGGCCCCCAGCGACGAGCGTGTACCCAAGGTCGACGAGTCTGCCGACTGGCTGACCCGCACCGCCTTGTGCGCCGAAGCGCGGGGAGGGCGGCTCTACCTGTTTATGCCGCCCCTGGAGCGGGTCGAGGATTACCTGGAGTTGGTGACCGCCATCGAGGCCACCGCCCAGGAACTGCATTGCCCGGTATTGCTGGAAGGCTACGAGCCGCCGAGCGACCCGCGTCTGAGCAACTTCCGCGTGACGCCAGACCCTGGCGTGATCGAGGTCAACGTGCAGCCGTCCGCCACCTGGGACGAACTGGTGGAGCGCACCGAGTTCCTCTATGAAGAGGCCCGGCAAACCCGCCTGACCACCGAAAAGTTCATGATCGACGGGCGCCACACCGGCACCGGCGGAGGCAACCACTTTGTGCTGGGTGGGGCCACGCCCAAGGATTCGCCGTTCCTGCGCCGCCCGGACCTGCTGCGCAGCCTGATCAGTTACTGGCATAACCATCCGTCGTTGTCGTACCTGTTTTCCGGGCTGTTTATCGGCCCGACCTCCCAGGCGCCACGGGTGGATGAGGCGCGCAATGACGCGTTGTACGAATTGGAAATCGCCTTTGCGCAGATGCCCGCGCCAGGCGAGGAATGCCCGCCGTGGCGGGTGGACCGCTTGCTGCGCAACTTGCTGATCGACGTCACCGGCAATACCCACCGCGCCGAATTCTGCATCGACAAGCTCTACTCGCCGGACGGTGCTACCGGGCGCCTGGGCCTGCTGGAGCTGCGCGCCTTTGAGATGCCGCCCCATGCACGCATGAGCCTGACCCAACAGCTGCTGCTGCGCGCCCTGGTGGCGCGCTTCTGGCGTGAGCCCTACGCGCCGCCGAAGCTGGCGCGCTGGGGCACGGAGCTACACGACCGCTTCCTGCTGCCGCACTTTATCGAGCAGGACTTTGCCGACGTGATCGTCGAGCTCAACGCCGCCGGTTATCCACTGCGCGCCGAGTGGTTCGCGGCACACCTGGAATTCCGTTTTCCCAAAGTCGGCGACTATGCCGTCAGCGGTATCGAGTTGGAACTGCGCCAGGCCCTGGAGCCCTGGCATGTGCTGGGCGAAGAGGGCGCGGCGGGCGGTACGGTGCGCTACGTGGATTCATCCCTGGAGCGCTTGCAGGTAAAACTCAGCGGCCTGGCGCCGCAGCGCTATGTGCTGACCTGCAACGGGGTGGCGGTGCCACTGCACGCCACCGGCCGGGTGGGGGAGTTCGTCGCGGGCGTGCGTTATCGCGCCTGGCAACCGGCCAATTGCCTGCAGCCGACCATCGCAGTGCATGCACCGCTGGTGTTCGATTTGCTGGATACCTGGATGCAACGCTCCCTGGGCGGCTGCCAATACCACGTGGCCCATCCGGGTGGGCGCAATTACGACAGCTTGCCGGTGAATGCCAACGAAGCGGAAAGCCGGCGCATGGCGCGGTTTTTCCGCCTGGGTCACAGCCCGGGCAAATTGCCGGTGCCGGCGATGGTGATCAACGATGAACTGCCCATGACCCTGGATCTGCGGCGGTTCCCCAATAAAAATGACTAAACACAACCCCACCTGTAGGCGCGGGCTTATGTGGGAGCGGGCTTGCCCGCGATGACCGAGTATCAGCCAGGACATGCATTGGCTGACGCACTGCTATCGCGAGCAAGCCCGCTTCCCCGCACGGCCAGTTTCCACAGAGGATTTGCAGTGTTTGTTAGGTTAATCTGGCTTCCCTTGCCCCTGCCGAGCGTTCCATGTCCGACTTGCTCGACCGTTACCCGCTGACTGCGGGCACCTATCACGAACTGCTGGATGGCAGCGGCGCGGTGCGCGCCCATTGGCAGCGCCTGCTCGACCACCTGCAGCGCAGCACCCCGGCGCAACTGGCCCAGCGCCAGGCGTTGCTGACGCGGCAGATCCAGGAAAACGGCGTGACCTACAACGTCTATGCCGACCCCAAGGGCGCCGACCGCCCATGGGAGCTGGACCTGCTGCCCCACGTATTGGCGGCGGATGAGTGGGCGCACTTGTCGGCAGGCATTGCCCAGCGTGCGCGCTTGCTCAATGCGGTGCTGGCCGACCTGTATGGCCCGCAACGCCTGATTGCCGAAGGCTTGCTGCCGGCAGAACTGGTGTTTGGGCATAACAACTTCCTCTGGCCGTGCCAGGGCATCCAGCCGCCCGATGGAGTGTTCCTGCACCTGTACGCGGTGGACCTGGCGCGCACCCCGGATGGCCGCTGGTGGGTCACGGCAGACCGCACCCAGGCGCCCTCCGGCGCCGGTTATGCCCTGGAAAACCGCACCATCGTCTCCCGTGCCTTCCCGGATTTGTATCGCGACTTGCAGGTGCAGCACCTCACCGGGTTCTTCCGCACCCTGCAGGAAACCCTGGCCCGCCAGGCGCCCGGTGATGACCAGCCGCCGCTGATCGTGCTGCTGACCCCGGGGCGCTTCAATGAAAGCTATTTCGAACACCTGTACCTGGCCCGCCAGCTTGGCTACCCCTTGGTAGAAGGCGGCGACCTGACCGTGCGCGACAGCACGGTGTACCTCAAGACCCTCAGCGGCCTGCGCCGCGTGCACGCGATCATGCGCCGCCTGGACGATGATTTCTGCGACCCCCTGGAACTGCGCACCGACTCGGCCCTGGGCGTGCCCGGCCTGCTGGATGCGGTACGCCAGGGCAATGTGCTGGTGGCCAATGCCCTGGGCGCCGGCGTGCTGGAGTCCCCTGGACTGTTGGGTTTCCTGCCGAAGATCAATCAATTTCTGTTTGGCGAAGAACTGATCCTGCCGTCCATCGCCACCTGGTGGTGCGGCGAGGCCCCGGTACTGGCCGAAGCCCTGGAAAAACTGCCGGAGTTGCTGATCAAGCCGGCGTTTCCTTCGCAAAGTTTTGCCCCGGTGTTTGGCCGCGACTTGAACAACGAACAACGCCAGGCCCTGGCCGAACGCATGCAGGCGCGCCCATACGCCTACGTGGCCCAGGAGCTGGCGCAGCTGTCCCAGGCGCCGGTCTGGCACACCGTGGATGATCATCTGCAACATCGCGCCATTGGCATGCGCGTGTACGCGGTGGCCGGTGAGGATGGTTACCGGGTGCTGCCGGGCGGCCTGACCCGCGTGGCAGCCCACGCGGACGCCGAAGTGGTGTCTATGCAACGTGGCGGGGCGAGCAAGGACACCTGGGTGCTGGGCGAGCGGGCCCCCGGTGGCGAGCAATGGCGTGCGCAGCGGGTGATCGGCACCCATGACCTGGTGCGTCGCGACCCCTACCTGCCTTCGCGGGTGGTGGAAAACCTGTTCTGGTTCGGCCGTTACTGCGAGCGCTGCGATAACAGTGCGCGCTGGCTGCGTGTGGTGCTCGCGCGCTATGTCGATGGTGACGACCCGCTGGCCCTGCAGGCCGCCGTAGAACTCGGTGAGAGCCTGCGCCTGCTGCCGGAGGAGGGCGAGTTGCCCGAGCGCCTGCTGCAGGCCCTGCTCGGTGATGACTGGCCGTCGAGCCTGCGCGCCAACTTGCAGCGCTTGCAGTGGGCGGCATCCCAGGTGCGCGGCAAGCTGTCCCGGGAGAACTGGCAGGCTCTGGTGGAGTTGCAGCGCGAAGCCCTGGAGCTGGAGCGCGAGACGCCGGATTTTGGCGAGCTGCTGGATTTTCTCAATCGCCTGGTGATGTCGCTGGCGGCCTTGTCCGGCTTTGCCCTCGACGACATGACCCGCGACGAAGGCTGGCGCTTTTTGATGATGGGCCGGCGCATCGAGCGCCTGCAGTTTCTCAGCAGCAGCCTCGCGGCCTTCCTGCGTGGCGTGGCGGTGTTCGACCAGGCCGGGCTGGAGTGGTTGCTGGAGTTGGGCAACAGCAGCATCACCTACCGCTCGCGTTACCTGGCAGTGCCGCAATTGATTCCGGTGCTGGACCTGTTGCTGCTGGATGAACAGAACCCCCACGCGGTGGTGTTCCAGCTCAAGCTGGTGAGTCGCACCCTGCGTCGCCTCAACGATGACTTCGGCGTGCCTCGGGAGACTGGGCTGGCGCCGCTGGTGGAGCGCCTGTCGCGCTTTGACCTGGGTTGCCTGGAGAACCCGTTGTTTGGTGACGCCAGCGTGCGCGCGGCCCTCGACGGCCTGGCGGACCTGTTGCAGGCGGTCGCCGATGAAAGCGGGCAAGTCTCTGATCGCCTGGCCCTGCGCCATTTTGCCCATGTGGATGATGTCAGCCAGCAAACGGTGTCTGTGTAATGAGCGCGCGCTATCAGATTTTCCACGATACCCATTATCACTACGACAGCCCGGTGTCCCTGGCCCAGCAACTGGCGCACTTATGGCCGCGCCCGTGTGCGTGGCAGCGCTGCACTTCGCGGCAACTGGAGATCAGCCCCGAGCCGACGGCGCGCCGTGATGAGCTGGATGTGTTTGGCAATCCGATCACCCGGCTGGCGTTCGAGCGGCCCCATGACGAATTGCTGGTCAACGCCGGCCTGACCGTGGAGGTTTTGGCCCGGCCTGTGCTGGATTTCAACCAGTCACCGCCCTGGGACCAGACCCGCAACCGCCTGACCTACAGTGGCCAGCCGTTGTCGGCAGAGGCGATCGAGGCGTGCCGCTATCGTTTCGAATCGCCCTACGTGCATTTGAAGAAAAACTTCGTCGATTTTTCCGAGAGCTGCTTTCCGGCTGGCCGGCCGCTGTTGCTGGGCGTGCAGGCGTTGATGGAGAAGATTTTCAGCGAGTTTACCTTCGATGCCGAAGCCACCCAGGTCGCCACGCCGCTGGTGGAGGTGCTGGAGCGTCGACGGGGGGTGTGCCAGGACTTTGCCCACCTGATGCTTGCCTGCCTGCGCTCACGGGGCCTGGCGGCGCGTTACATCAGTGGCTACCTGCTGACCCAGCCCCCGCCCGGCCAGCCACGGCTGATCGGCGCTGATGCGTCGCACGCGTGGGTGTCGGTGTTTTGCCCGTTGTCGGGCTGGGTGGATTTTGATCCGACGAACAATGTGCAGCCGGCACTGGAGCACATCACCCTGGCCTGGGGCCGGGATTTTTCCGATGTCTCGCCGTTGCGCGGGGTGATTCTGGGAGGGGGCAGCCATGACCCGGAAGTACGGGTGACGGTGATGCCGCTGGAATAACCGATGCGGTGTGGCCAATGCTCCCGTGGAGAGCAGGCCGCTGTGGCGAGCGTGTGCTGTGGCGAGGGCGCTTGCTCCCGCTGGACTGCGTAGCCGTCCCAGTTCTGGGACCACTTCGCGCCCCAACGCGGGCAAGCCCGCTCGCCACATAAAGCCTGCTCGCCACAGGTCAGGCATTCATTGAGGCGGGGGTTCAGGCCTCGGGTGCCGGGTCTTTCGGGGTTTCAGTTTCGTCAGCAATCACTTCCCCTTCAGCATCCGGGTTCAGTGCGCCTGCTTCTTCGTCGGCCGCAGCTTTCTTACGTTGCAGCTTTTCCTCTTTCTTCTGTTCCTTGGCCAAGTCTCTCTGACGTTTGGCGAAGGAGTAATTAGGTTTTGCCATGGGCGATCCTCTGGGGTCGAAGGTGAGGTTGAGCGGCGGGTATTCTGCCTTTAAACGGGCTCCAAGGGGTAATCGGGTTTCAGAATCGTCTCTGCTGACTAAACGTTAGTCGACATTAACCGTTTCGTAAGTACCGCTGGCGCCACAGGCGTAAGCGGCAAGCAGGCTGCATAACAGGCTATTGAGGTGCATGGCTCGGACTCCAGGAAGGAAAGATGAGCCGATCATAGGCAGCGTGCGGCACTTTGGCTGGTTGATTCTGTCGATCAGTCTGATAGCCTAAAGTTGTATACAATCTGTTGATTCAGATCATTGGAACATCTGCCTGCCTCAGGCACCCTTGTCGCATATGCGTTTTTTAAACCCTGCCTTGGAGATTCACATGTTCGCCAAAATCGTTGCTGTTTCCCTGCTGACTCTGGCCAGCGGTCAGTTGCTCGCTGCAGAGTGCAAGGTCACTGTCGACTCCACCGACCAAATGTCCTTCGATACCAAGGCCATTGAAATCGACAAGAGCTGCAAGACGTTCACCGTTGAGCTGAAGCACTCGGGCAACCTGCCGAAGAACGTCATGGGCCATAACTGGGTGCTGACCACTGAGGCTGATATGCAGCCGGTTGCAACCGAGGGCATGGCCGCCGGTATCGACAACAACTACCTGAAAAAAGACGACACCCGCATCATCGCCCACACCAAGATCATCGGCGCTGGCGAGACCGACTCGGTGACCTTCGATGTGTCCAAGCTCAAGGCTGACGGCAAGTACATGTTCTTCTGCTCGTTCCCTGGCCACGTCGCGATGATGAAAGGCACTGTGACCCTGAAGTAAGGCCACAGACCGCGTTATCGTTCCTCACCGGCAAGCCCGCCCCCACATTTTGATGTATGAATACATTCAACTGTGGGGGCGGGCTTGCCCGCGATAGCGGCCTGACAATCAATACACAACCACCCGCCTCACCTCAAGGCGCAAACGGCATCACCCGCTTGTGCTCAGTCTTGCGATAGGTCTCGCAGATAATCCTGAACGCTTCCTCACGCACCGGCTGGCCGTGCAGGAACGCATCGATTTCGGTATAGGTCACGCCATGGGACGCTTCATCCGGCTTGCCCGGTGAGAGGTCTTCCAGGTCGGCTGTCGGGATCTTCTCCACCAGCGACTCGGGCGCACCAAAGTACCGGGCAATCGCCCGTACCTGGTTTTTCACCAGCCCGCTCAACGGCGCCAGGTCGCAGGCGCCATCACCAAACTTGGTAAAAAAACCCATCACCGCTTCCGCCGCATGGTCGGTGCCGATCACCAGGCCACTTGCCGCGCCGGCGATAGTGTATTGCGCGACCATGCGCATCCGCGCCTTGGTATTGCCCAGTACAAAATCGCGGGACACCGCCGCCTTGCCCTCGAAGGCCGCCACTTCATTGGCCAGGGCCTTGACCGCCGGGCCGATGTTGACCGTGTGGCGTTCGTCGGGGTTGATGAAGTCAACGCTGGCCTGGGCATCGTGTTCGTCGAACTGGGTCTCGTAAGGCAGACGCACCGCGATAAAGCGGTAAGCGTCATCGCCTTTGAGCGCGCGCAGCTCTTTCATCGCCCGCTGGGCCAGCAGGCCGGCGGTCAGGGAGTCGACGCCGCCGCTGATGCCCAGCACCAGGGTCTTGAGCCCCGAATTGAGCAGGCAGTCCTGGATAAAGGTAATCCGCCGGGCCACTTCCGCTTCGAGGGCGGCGTGGTCCTGGAACGGTGGTTGGACCTTGAGCTGTTCAGCAATCTCACGCTGTACGGCTTGCATGATTCACTCCTCGCTAGAGATGGCAGGTACTTTGAAAACGTGGCGCAAGTAGGCGACGAAGTTCGGATCCGTGCAGTGGGTCTTGCCCGCTTCATCGGAGATCTTCGCCACGGGCTGGCCATTGCAGGCGGTCATTTTAAGCACGATGCTCATCGGTTCCACACCTGGAATGTCACAGGTCAGGTTGGTACCGATGCCAAAGCTGACATTGATCCGACCGCGCAGCGCGCGGAAAATCTCCAGGGCCTTGGGCAGCGTCAGGCTGTCGGAGAACACCAGGGTCTTGCTCATCGGCTCGATGCCCAGCTTGTGGTAATGGGCGATGGCTTTTTCGGCCCACTGCACCGGGTCGCCGGAGTCATGGCGCAGGCCGTCGAACAGCTTGGCGAAGTACAGATCGAAATCGCTGAGGAAGGCATCGGTGGTGATGCAATCGGTCAGGGCGATCCCCAGCAGGCCACGGTACTCGCGGACCCAGCAATCGAGGGCGGCGATCTGGCTGTCGATCAGGCGCGGGCCCAGTTGCTGGTGGGCCATGATCCATTCGTGGGCCATGGTGCCCAGGGGCTTCATGTCCAGTTCGCGGGCCAGGTGCACGTTACTGGTGCCGACGAAACGGCCGGGGAAGTCGTGCTTGAGCACATTCACCACTTCCTCCTGCACGCGGTAGGAGAAGCGCCGGCGGGTACCGAAGTCCGCGACCTGCAACTCGGCCAGCTCGTCGCTGCTGGCATTGGCGGTCAACCAGTCGAACTTGCGATACAGCTGCTCGCGGGCCTGCTCCAGGATGATGGTCGGGTAGCGATAGCGGTTGCGCACTTCGCTGACAATCGCCAGTAGCGGCACTTCAAACAGGATCACATGCAGCCAGGGGCCGCGCAGGCGGATAAACAGCTCGCCATTCTCGATGCCGGTCTGCACATAGCGCAGGTTGAAGCGGAACAAACCCAGGAAGCGCAGGAAGTCCGGCTTCATAAAGCTGATGCGTTCCAGGAAACCCAACTGGTCCGGGCTCAGGCTCAACTCGGCGAGGCGCTCGATCTGGTAGCGGATTTCTGCCAGATAGGGGCGCAGGTCCTCGCTGTTACGGCAACGGAATTCCCATTCAACTTCCACGTTGGGGTAGTTGTGCAGCACCGCCTGCATCATGGTCAGCTTGTAGAAGTCGGTGTCGAGCAGGTTCTGCACGATGCGATCGGCAAACACACTCTCGCTCATAACGGGAATCTCCAGACAAGAATGGCGCTAGTGGCGCATAGACCTGTGTTGTTTTGCCAGAGGTTTTTTTGTCGTGGCCTCTGGCGTCATCGCAGGCAAGCCAGCTCCCACAGGAGAATGCATTCCAAATGTGGGCGCTGGCTTGCCTGCGATGGCGGTATTCCAGGGGCTAAACAACCTGCTCCATCATCCACTTCACAAAATCCCGCACCTTGGGCACCTCTGCCGAATGCTCCGGATACGCCAGGTAGTACGCATCCTGGCTGGGCATTGCGTGCTGCCAGGGGATCACCAACTTGCCGTCTGCCAACTCTTCTTCCACCAAAAAACGCGGTAGAAGCGCCACGCCACAACCTACCTGCGCGGCGCGGATGCACATATAGAAGGTGTCAAAGCGCGGCCCGTGGTAGCTGTGCTCGGTCTGGTAGCCGAGGCTGGCGAACCAGTCATGCCAGCCCTGGGGGCGCGAGGCATTTTGCAGCAGCACCAACTCGCTCAGTTGCGTGGGGTCGCTGAAGGGCTGGGCCGGCAGGCTGTCGGGGGCGCACACCGGCACCAGTTCCTCGCTGAACAGCTTGAGGCTTTCGGTGCCAGGCCTTGCGCCTGTGCCGAAGTAGAAGGCCAGGTCGGCCTTGCCTTGCAGCAACTCGTCCGGCGTCTGCTCGTTGCACAGGTCCAGGTGGATCTGCGGGTGGCGCAGGCGCCAGCCCTTGAGCCGTGGCACCAGCCAGCGCGCGCCAAAGGTATAGGGCGTCGATACGCGCAGCACTTCGGTTTCGCCGCCGTAGGAGCGCAGGTAGTGGGTCGACATCTCCACCTGGCTCAAGATCTTGCGCACTTCCACCAGGTACAGGTCGCCCGCCGGCGTCATCTGCAAGCGTCGGCGGACCCGGCGAAACAACAGGTGCTGCAGCAACTCCTCCAATTGTGCGACCTGCTTGCTGACGGCGCTCTGGGTGAGGTTCAGTTCCTCGGCGGCGCGGGTGAAGCTCAGGTGGCGGGTCACGGCCTCGAAGCACTGCAGGGCGGTGATCGAGGGCAAATGTCTTTTATTGAGCACGGCACGCCTCTTTTTTTGTTTTGCATGAATAAACGGAATGATATCTCGCCTAATCGTCGTTTGTTGGCAAGTCCTGGGCCAGCTACAAATAAGGCCTGGATCGTCGTGCGGGCCACGGCGCAATTTTTCTGTTGGTGGATTGAAGGAGTGACCCATGGTTGCCGCATTGCTTGATCGTCTCGGTGTAGACCCGGCGTTGTACCAGGCGGGGAAGCAGCCTGTGCATTCACCTATAGATGGCAGCCGCATCGCCAGTGTGCACTGGGAAGGGGCGGCCGAGGTCGAGCAGCAGGTCAGTCGCGCCGAGCATGCATTCGACGCCTGGCGCAAGGTGCCGGCGCCTCGTCGCGGTGAGCTGGTGCGCCAGTTCGGCGACCTGCTGCGTGAGTACAAGGCCGACCTGGGCGAACTGGTGTCCTGGGAAGCCGGCAAGATCACCCAGGAAGGCCTGGGTGAAGTGCAGGAAATGATCGACATCTGCGACTTCGCCGTGGGCCTGTCGCGTCAGCTGTACGGCTTGACCATCGCCTCCGAGCGCCCTGGCCACCATATGCGTGAAACCTGGCACCCGTTGGGCGTGGTGGGTGTGATCAGCGCCTTCAACTTCCCGGTGGCGGTGTGGGCGTGGAACACGGCGCTGGCGCTGGTGTGCGGCAACGCGGTGATCTGGAAACCCTCGGAAAAGACCCCACTCACCGCCCTGGCCTGTCAGGCACTGTTTGAACGTGTCGCGAAAAACTTCAGCGACGCGCCGCCGTATCTCTGCCAGGTGGTCATCGGCGGGCGCGATGCCGGCGCCGCCCTGGTGGACGACCCGCGTGTGGCGCTGATCAGCGCCACCGGCAGCACGCGCATGGGCCGCGAAGTGGCGCCGAAAGTCGCCGCACGGTTTGCTCGCAGCATTCTGGAACTGGGCGGCAACAACGCGATGATCCTCGGTCCCAGCGCCGACCTGGACATGGCCGTGCGTGCCATCCTGTTCAGTGCGGTCGGTACCGCAGGCCAGCGCTGCACCAGCCTGCGCCGGCTGATCGCCCACGAGTCGGTGAAGGACGAAATCGTCACGCGCCTCAAGGCCGCCTATTCCAAGGTGCGCATCGGTCACCCGCTGCAAGGCAACCTGGTCGGCCCGCTGATCGACAAACACAGCTTTGAAAACATGCAGGACGCCCTGGAGCAGGCCTTGAGCGAAGGCGGCAAGGTGTTTGGCGGCAAGCGTCAGTTGCAGGACCAGTTCCCCAACGCTTACTACGTGTCGCCGGCCATCGTCGAAATGCCCGAGCAGAGCGATGTGGTGTGCAGTGAAACCTTCGCGCCGATTCTGTATGTGGTCGGCTACAAGGACTTCAGCGAGGCATTGCGCCTGAATAACGCGGTGCCGCAGGGCTTGTCGTCGTGCATCTTCACCACCGATGTGCGCGAGGCCGAGCAGTTCATGTCGGCAGTGGGCAGTGATTGTGGGATCGCCAACGTCAATATCGGCCCGAGTGGCGCGGAGATCGGCGGCGCGTTTGGCGGCGAGAAAGAGACCGGTGGCGGGCGTGAGTCGGGTTCGGACGCGTGGCGCGGGTATATGCGCCGGCAGACCAACACCGTGAACTATTCGCTGGAACTGCCGTTGGCCCAGGGCATTACCTTCGACTGAATCAGGTGCGGTCAATGTGGGAGCTGGTTTGCCGGCGATAGCGGTATTGGATTCACCATCGTCATCGCCGGCAAGCCAGCTCCCACAGCCGATTGGGTTCGCAATTCAGAATAAGCGTTGTTGGTTAGATCCCGGAGTCTGGCAATGCCATTACGCGAAGCGTGTTTGTGGGAACAACTGACCCCTGGCCGGCCGGATCGCGCCGCCCTCAAGGGTGAGGTCAAGGTGGATGTGTGCGTGATCGGCGCCGGTATCACCGGTTTGTCGGCGGCCATTCACCTGCTGGAGCAAGGCAAAAGTGTCTGCGTGCTGGAGGCCCATCGCACCGGCCATGGCGGTTCGGGGCGCAACGTGGGGCTGGTCAACGCCGGGATGTGGATTCCTCCGGACGAGATCGAGGCCGGTTTCGGCACGGCGGTGGGCAGCCAGCTCAACCGCATGCTCGGTGCGGCACCGTCCCTGGTGTTCAGCCTGATCGACAAATACAACATTGATTGCCAGCTGCGCCGCGAGGGCACGTTGCACATGGCGCACAACGCCCGTGGCGAAGCGGACCTGCGTAGCCGCGAGGAGCAGTGGAAGCGCCGTGGTGCACCGGTCGAACTGTTGACGGGGGCCGCGTGCGAGGAGGCCACCGGCACCCGAAAGATCGCCGCCGCCTTGCTCGACCGGCGTGCCGGTACCTTGAACCCGATGGCCTACACCAGCGGCCTGGCCCATACAGCCGTGGGCCTGGGTGGGCAATTGTTCGATCATTCCTCGGTGACCCAACTGGAGCGCCAGGGGCAGCACTGGTCTGTGCAAACTGCCCAGGGCGCGGTGCAGGCTGCACAAGTGGTGATCGCCTCCAACGCCTACACCGAAGGTGAATGGACCGAGCTGCGGCGCAACTTTTTCCCCGGTTATTACTATCAGGTAGCCTCCGCGCCGTTGACCGATGCCGCCGCGCAACAAATCCTGCCGGGCGGCCAGGGTTCCTGGGATACCCGTCAGGTGCTGAGCAGTATCCGGCGTGATGCCGACGGGCGTCTGTTGCTGGGCAGCCTGGGCAACGGTAACCAGAAGCCCGCCTGGTTCCTCAAGGCCTGGGCCGACCGTGTGCAGCAGCACTATTTCCCGTACCTCAAGGCGGTGGACTGGGAATACACCTGGACCGGCTGTATCGCCTTTACCCCGGACCATCTGATGCGGCTGTTCGAGCCCGCGCCCGGGTTGGTGGCCGTCACTGGCTACAACGGGCGTGGCGTGACCACCGGGACGGTGGTGGGTAAGGCATTTGCCGACTACCTGTGTCACCAGGATCCCCAGGCTCTGCCGATTCCGTTTGCACCGATGCAGCCTCTGGCCGGGGTGGGCCTGCGCAGTTGCCTGTATGAAGCCGGGTTTTCGTTGTATCACGCCGGCCAATGCCTGCGAATTGTCATCTGATCAGCGAAATACCGCCCAAAAGCCGGCGTTTTCTTAGCCGGCTACTAATCTGTATTGGTGCGAGTCGTAGCAGTGACGCACTGTAAATGTGCACTTCCGTTACGCGCGTGGTTACAGATGTCCGAAGGGGCGCTTGATGGCTGGCTGACATCAGTCCAATCGGCGGGTTTCACTCTTTCGGGCCTTTGGTTGCACCTCTGCGTTCCAGAGGGTTGCACGTCCCGGCAAAAAGGCACCGAAACGCCTGTAATAACAATGACACCGTGTCTTTTTGAAATATAAAAACGCAATGGCACGCCGCTTGCTCTCAGCTTTCCGGTGAAGGTTTCAAGTGAAAGTTTGAAGTGAAATTGCAGTGCCCATTCAACAAAAAACTCGGAGCACCACTCATGTCCCAGACGTTTTACAAGAAAGGTTTCCTGGCCCTCGCGGTAGCTGCCGCGCTGGGTGTTTCTACGTTTGTTCAAGCTGATGTGAAGATTGGCGTGGCGGGGCCGATGACGGGCGCCAACGCAGCCTTCGGTGAGCAGTACATGAAAGGTGCCCAGGCGGCAGCCGATGTGATCAACAAGGCGGGCGGGATCAACGGCGAACAGATCAAGCTGGTGGCCGGTGACGATGCGTGCGAACCCAAGCAGGCCGTGGCCGTGGCCAACCGCCTGGCCGACCAGGACAAAGTGATCGGCGTGGTCGGCCACTTCTGCTCGTCCAACACCATTCCAGCCTCCGAGGTGTACGACGAAGCGGGCATCATCGCTATCACTCCAGGCTCCACCAACCCACAAGTGACCGAGCGTGGCCTGGCGGCCATGTTCCGTATGTGCGGGCGTGACGACCAGCAAGGCATCGTGGCCGGCGACTACATCGTCGACGTGCTCAAGGGCAAGAAAGTCGCGGTCATCAACGACAAGGACACCTACGGCAAAGGCCTGGCCGATGCCACCGCCGCCCAGTTGACCAAGCGCGGCGTCAAGCCGGTGCTGGAAGAAGGCCTGACCCGTGGCGAAAAAGACTTCAGCGCCCTGGTCACCAAGATCCGCTCGCTGGGTGCCGACGTTGTGTACTTCGGCGGCCTGCACCCGGAAGCCGGTCCACTGGTACGCCAGATCCGTGAAGCCGGCCTCAACGACGTCAAGTTCATGTCCGACGACGGTGTCGTGACCGACGAACTGGTGGCGACCGCCGGTGGTGCGCAGTACGTCAATGGCGTCTACATGACCTTCGGCGCCGACCCGCGCCTGCTGCCAGACAGCAAGGCCGTGGTGGAAGAGTTCCGCAAAAATGGCACCGAGCCTGAAGGCTACACCCTGTACGCCTACGCCTCGATCCAGGCCCTGGCCGCCGGCTTCAACGGCGCCAAGTCCAACAAGGGCGAAGATGCAGCCAAGTGGCTCAAGGCCAACCCGGTGCAAACCGTGATGGGCAAGAAAGAATGGGATACCAAGGGTGACCTGAAAGTCTCCGACTACGTGGTGTACCAGTGGGATAAGGACGGCAAATACCACCAGTTGGAAAAGCAGAAGTAATCAACCAGCCACCACCGACCCCTTGTGGGAATCGGGCTTGCCCGCGATGACGGACTGACAGCCAGCACCTGTGTTGAATGTGAGACCGCTATCGCCGGCAAGCCAGCTCCCACACTGGATCGCGGTTGCCCGGGCCATTGCGTCCGGCACCAGATCTGTCTTTTCCTCCAGAAGGACCGCACACCCCACGGTGTGCAGGTTCTCACCGCGTGAGATTGCGTTATGGATGGTATTTTCCTGCAGCAACTGGTCAACGGTCTGACCCTCGGGTCGGTCTATGGCCTGATCGCCATCGGCTACACAATGGTCTATGGCATCATTGGCATGATCAACTTCGCCCACGGCGAGGTTTATATGATTTCCGCTTACCTCGCGGCGATCAGTCTGGCACTGCTGGCTTACTTCGGCCTCGAATCCTTCCCGCTGCTCATTCTTGGCACCCTGGTGTTCACCGTTGTCGTCACGGGCGTCTACGGTTGGGTCATCGAGCGTGTCGCCTACAAACCGTTGCGTAACTCCACGCGCCTGGCCCCGCTGATCAGCGCCATCGGGATTTCGCTGATCCTGCAGAACTACGCGCAGATCGCCCAGGGCGCCAAGCAACAAGGCATTCCCACCCTGCTGGCCGGCGCCTGGCGCGTCGATATCGGCACCGGGTTCGTCCAGTTGACCTACACCAAGGTGTTTATCCTGGTCGCAGCCTTTGCCGGTATGGCGCTGCTGACCTACATCATCAAGTACACCAAGCTCGGCCGCATGTGCCGTGCGACCCAGCAAGACCGCAAGATGGCCTCGATCCTGGGGATCAACACTGACCGCGTGATTTCCTACGTGTTTGTCATCGGTGCCGCCATGGCGGCCCTGGCCGGTGTGCTGATTACCCTGAACTACGGCACGTTCGACTTCTATGCCGGCTTTATCATCGGCATCAAGGCATTTACCGCAGCGGTACTCGGCGGCATCGGCTCCCTGCCTGGGGCGATGCTGGGCGGGATCATCCTGGGGATTTCCGAGTCGCTGTTCTCGGGGTTGATCAACTCTGACTACAAAGACGTGTTCAGTTTCTCCCTGCTGGTGGTGATTCTGATTTTCCGTCCCCAGGGCCTGCTTGGTCGCCCTCTCGTGGCGAAGGTGTAAACATGTCTGCTGCCAAATCTATTGATATCAAGAAAAGTGTGGTTGATGCGGTCCTCGCCGGGCTGATTTCCCTGATCGTGTTCGGCCCTATCGTCGGCGTGGTCCTGGACGGCTACAGCTTCAACCTGGAGCCAGCCCGCGTGGGCTTGCTGGTCGCCATCGTCATGGCCGGGCGGCTGGTCATGAGCCTGTTCCTGCAAACGCCCAAGGGCTTGAAGATCCTCCAGGGTTTTGAAAGCTCGGGCTCCGGGGTGCATGTGCTGGCGCCGGACTACAAATCGCGGCTGCGCTGGATCATCCCGGCGCTGATCGTGATCGCCATTGTCTTTCCGTTTTTTGCCAACAAATACCTGCTGACCGTGGTGATCCTCGGGCTGATCTACGTGTTGCTGGGCCTGGGCCTGAACATCGTGGTGGGCCTGGCCGGGTTGCTCGACCTGGGTTACGTGGCGTTCTACGCCATCGGCGCCTATGGCCTGGCCCTGGGGTACCAATACCTCGGGCTGGGGTTTTGGACGGTGTTGCCGCTGGCGGCCATTGCGGCCGCGTTGGCGGGGTGCATACTCGGCTTCCCGGTGTTACGAATGCACGGTGACTACCTGGCCATCGTGACCCTGGGCTTCGGTGAAATCATCCGCCTGGTGCTCAACAACTGGCTGTCGTTTACCGGCGGGCCGAACGGTATGCCGGTGCCATCGCCGACCTTCCTCGGCCTGGAGTTCGGCCGGCGCGCCAAGGAAGGCGGGGTGCCGTTCCATGAGTTCTTTGGCATCGCCTACAACCCCAACGTGAAATTTCTGTTCATTTACATCGTGCTGTTCCTGGTGGTGCTGGCCGTGCTGTACATCAAGCACCGCCTGACCCGCATGCCAGTGGGTCGCGCCTGGGAAGCCCTGCGTGAAGATGAGATCGCTTGCCGCTCCATGGGCCTGAACCATGTGCTGGTCAAACTCTCGGCCTTCACCATCGGCGCCTCCACGGCCGGTCTGGCCGGGGTGTTCTTTGCCAGCTACCAGGGCTTCGTCAACCCGTCTTCGTTCACCTTCTTCGAGTCGGCATTGATCCTCGCCATCGTGGTACTGGGCGGCATGGGCTCGACGGTGGGCGTGGTGATTGCCGCGTTCGTGCTGACCGTGGCGCCTGAACTGCTGCGTAGCTTCTCCGAGTACCGTGTGCTGCTGTTTGGCGTGTTGATGGTGGTGATGATGATCTGGCGACCGCGTGGCCTGATCCGGATCAGCCGTAGCGGCGTGACACCACGCAAGGGGGTAGCGCCATGAGCAAGGAAGTGGTCCTCAACGTGGAACACCTGATGATGCACTTCGGTGGCATCAAGGCCTTGAGCGATGTGAGCCTCAAGGTCGAACGCAACTCGATCTTCTCCCTGATCGGCCCCAACGGCGCTGGCAAGACCACGGTGTTCAACTGCCTGACCGGCTTCTATACGGCCAGCGGCGGCAAGATCGAACTCAATATCCGTGGCAAGCAGACCAACGTGATCCAGTTGCTCGGCGAACGCTTCAAGCCCACCGACTTCGTGTCGCCCAAGAGTTTTTTCAGCCGGGTGTACTACAAGATGTTCGGCGGCACCCACCTGGTGAACCGTGCCGGCCTGGCGCGTACGTTCCAGAACATTCGCCTGTTCAAGGAAATGTCGGTGGTGGAAAACCTGCTGGTGGCCCAGCACATGTGGGTCAACCGCAACATGCTGGCGGGCATTCTCAACACCAAGGGCTACCGCAAGGCAGAAAGCGATGCACTGGACCACGCCTTCTACTGGCTGGAAGTGGTGGACCTGGTGGACTGTGCCAACCGCCTGGCCGGCGAGCTTTCCTACGGCCAGCAGCGCCGCCTGGAAATCGCCCGTGCCATGTGCACCCGGCCGCAGATCATCTGCCTGGACGAACCGGCAGCGGGCCTCAACCCCCAGGAAACCGAAGCCCTCAGCGCGATGATTCGCCTGCTGCGCGACGAACACGACCTCACAGTGGTGCTGATTGAACACGACATGGGCATGGTGATGAGTATTTCCGACCACATCGTGGTGCTGGACCACGGCAACGTCATCGCCGAGGGCGGGCCGGAAGCGATCCGTAACGACCCGAAAGTGATTGCGGCCTACCTGGGCGCCGATGAAGAGGAGTTGGTATGAGTACGCCTATCCTCGAAATGAAGGACCTGGACGTGTTTTACGGCCCGATCCAGGCCCTGAAAAAAGTCTCGCTGCACATCGACGAAGGTGAAACGGTGAGCCTGATCGGCTCCAACGGCGCGGGCAAGTCCACGCTGCTGATGTCGATCTTCGGCCAGCCGCGCGCCGAGTCCGGGCAGATCCTCTACCAGGGCGTGGACATCACCCACAAGTCGTCCCACTACATCGCCTCCAACGGCATCGCCCAGTCCCCGGAAGGGCGGCGTGTGTTCCCGGACATGACCGTCGAGGAAAACCTGCTGATGGGCACCATCCCCATTGGCGACAAGCACGCCAGCGAAGATATGCAGCGCATGTTCGAGCTGTTTCCACGGCTCAAGGAGCGGCGTAACCAGCGGGCGATGACCATGTCCGGTGGCGAACAGCAAATGCTCGCCATTGCCCGGGCATTGATGAGCCGGCCGAAGCTGTTGCTGCTCGATGAGCCGAGCCTGGGGCTGGCGCCGATTGTGGTGAAGCAGATCTTCGCCACCTTGCGCGAGCTGGCCGCCACGGGGATGACCATCTTCCTGGTGGAGCAGAACGCCAACCATGCGTTGCGCCTGTCTGACCGGGCGTATGTGATGGTCAACGGCGAAATCCGTTTGACCGGCACCGGCAAGGAGTTGCTGGTGAACGAGGAAGTGCGCAACGCCTACCTCGGCGGGCACTAACCCGGCCTGATCGCTCCCACGCTCCGCGTGGGAGCGCATCCTGTGACGCTCCGCGTCACGCTTTGGGACGCAGAGCGTCCTTGGCGGCATTCCCACGCGAAGTGTGGGAACGATCAGCGGGTGCCTGCATTTTTCGTTCGTCCACAGGCCCTCCGGCAAATTGTGGAAAACAAATCCACACACCTCCTCAAGCGCGACATATAGCCGCCGCAAATCCCTGTTTTGTCACACAAATGACTTGTCCCCATCCACTGTGGAACCGGCTGTGGGTAACATGGGAGTAGCTGGCTACAAGCCTTTATCTACGCGGCCTGTAGCGCTATGGTTGTTTTTTGATCAGGGGCTTTTTTGTGGAGTGTCGCAGGTTTTGTCAACCTGTTCATAGACACAGGTATATGACCGAAACATGACCTTCAAGCCTGTGGATAAGTCTGTGGTTAAACTCTGGAAAGACTGGTGTAGAGGCCGGATTTACTGGCCTGGAGCCATGCATCCCGACTCATCCTCCCGCAGGGGCCTACATATGGCCCGCCCAAGGTCAAGCAAAAAACTTTTTGAATCGCCCTGAAAGCCTTGTACATAGGGGCCTGGAGGGTTTTGTACTTGCCCCCAAAGACTGTGGGCGCAGCTGTGGATAACCTGCGCGCATATGGCTGCAGGCCACGGTTTACAAGGCTTTACCTGGGGTGGTTAAAAAGTGATCAGGTGTGCATGAAGTTATGTGCATAGCGGTTGCCGCAACGGCGGCGTAAGGGCATTCTGCTGGCTGATTTTTTCCCGATGCCCGCAAGGAGAACACCATGTCCAACACGCTGTTTATTACTGGCGCAACTTCAGGTTTCGGCGAAGCCTGTGCCCGTCGCTTTGCCGAGGCTGGCTGGAAACTGGTGCTCACCGGTCGGCGCGCCGAGCGCTTGAATGCCCTGGTCGAAGAGCTTTCCAAGCAGACCGAGGTGCATGGCCTGGTGGTGGACGTGCGTGATCGCAAGGGCATGGAGGAGGCAATTGCCAACCTGCCGCCATCGTTCAGCAAACTGCGTGGGCTGATCAACAATGCCGGCCTGGCCGTGGGCACCGACCCGGCGCCCAAGTGCAGCCTCGACGATTGGGAAACCATGGTCGACACCAACATCAAGGGCCTGCTGACCACTACCAGCCTGCTGCTGCCGCGCCTGATCGCCCATGGTCGTGGCGCCGGGATCATCAACCTGGGCTCCATCGCCGGTAACTACCCGTACCCGGGCAGCCACGTGTATGGCGGCTCCAAGGCGTTCGTCAAACAGTTCTCCCTGAACCTGCGCTGCGACCTGCAAGGCACCGGCGTACGCGTGACCAACATCGAGCCGGGCCTGTGCGAGAGCGAGTTCTCCCTGGTGCGCTTCGGCGGTGACCAGGCGCGTTACGACGCCACCTATGCGGGCGCCGAGCCGATCCAGCCGCAAGATATTGCCGACACCATCTTCTGGGTGATGAACACCCCGGCGCATGTGAACATCAACCGCCTGGAGCTGATGCCGGTCAGCCAGACCTGGGCTGGGTTTGCGATTGAGCGTGGGGCTAAATAAGGCTTAGCACCGCGCCGCCTGCAGCGCGGGCAAGTCGAATCGTCGCAGCGCGGCTCCCTCTTCTGAAATGCAATCAAATGGGGGAGCCGGGGTTGCCGGCGAAGGCGGCAAATCGGCCAAAAGGCGACATAAGGTACACTCCACTCCTGAAAACCCCACCGCAACCAGCGGTTTAAAGGTTTTGACAGGAGGATATGTGAGTAACCGAGGTGAGCAGGCACTGCTCAAACAATCGACCATCCTGATGTTCGCCGTGGCGATCGCCGGGATTGTCACGGGTGTGATATCAGGCGCCCAATCCATTTTATTCGATGGCTTTTTCTCGCTGATCGCGACCTTTATCAAGGTGCTGATGCTGATCACGGCCAAGCTGATCGCCAAGAAAAGCAATGACCGCTTCCAGTTCGGCTACTGGCACCTGGAACCCATGGTGCTGCTGATCGAGGGCAGTTTCCTGCTGTTGATCGCCATCTACGCGTTTCTCAACGGGGTGTTCGGCATTATCAATGGCGGGCGCGAGATCGAGTTGGGGCTGGTGATCATCTACGCCGCGGTGTTTACCGTGGTCGAGTTCGCCTACTTCTTCTATGTGCGCCACCGCAACCGCAAGCTGCAGTCGTCGCTGATCCAGTTCGACAATATCAGTTGGCTGGTGGACGCGATGCTCTCCGTGGGCCTGCTGGTGAGCTTCCTGGCCGCGTTGTTGCTCAAGTCCCAGGGCTACGGCGAGTGGGCGGTGTATGTCGACCCCTTGATCCTGATCCTGCTGGCCCTGAGCATGCTGGCGCCGGCCTTGAAGATCCTGCGCCCGGCCTTGCGCGACGTGCTGGGGATTGCCCCGGACCAGTTGGACGACAAGGTGCGGGAAGTGATGGATGCGGCTCAGGCCCGGCATGGTTTCGAGGATTACGTGTCCTACGTGCAGAAACACGGGCGGGCGCGGTTTATCGAGATCCATGTGGTGTTGCCGGCCGATTACCCGGTGGATAAGGTTGCGACGCTCGACGGGCTACGTGAAGAGATATCCACAGGGCTGGGCGCGCCGGACAAGGCGCGGTGGCTGACGATCAGTTTTACTGGGGATCGCAAGTGGATTGCGTGATCGGCCGTTAGACCGAGGTGAGGCTCTGGCAGGCAAGCCAGCTCCCACATTCGACTGCGTTCCAACGATGGAAACCGTTCAAGTGTGGGAGCTGGCTTGCCTGCGATGGGGCCGGGAAAATCAGCCGAGAAACTCGCTCAACCCCTGATAGCAGGTAGCCAAATGGTAAGGCGTAGTCGACGGCATATCCCGCCGGCTCACCTCACCCTTGGCATCCAGGCACTCATTCCAGCCCCTGGCATGCAGGAAATGCTGCTGCAACGCCAGCAACTGGCGCTCCAGCACCGCCGCGCTGCCCGGGCGCAAGGTCAGTGCCCGCAGGTACTCGGCCTGGGCCCAGATGCGCTGGGTGGCGTCACGCACGCTGCCGTCCAGCGCCAACATGCCGCTGACGGCGCCAGTGAGGTTATCCACACCGGTTTGCTCGGCATAGGCAAATGCCCGGCTCAACGAGGCATGCAGCGCAGTGCCGCGCAGCAGGGGCGAGGACTCCAGCAGGAAGAACCATTCAAACTGATGCCCCGGCTCGAACCAGTTATCCACAGCGCCCAGGGGTTTTTCCATCATCACGCCATGCTGGCGCTCGATAAAGCGCTGCTGCATGGCCGTCGCCAGTGCCAGCAGGGCCTGTTGCACCGCCGCGTCTTCACGCACCGCGAGGGTGGCGAGGAAGCCTTCAGCCAGGTGCATCAGCGGGTTCTGTAGCGGGCCGGACTTGAGGGACGACCAGTTACGCTCCAGGACCGCCTCATACAGGCCGTCGCCCGTGGCAAAGCGCTCGGCGACTACTTCCAGGGCGGCATTGAGCACCGACTCCACCAACGGCTCGCGGACCTTGGCCCAGTAATGGGCGCAGGCGAAGATGATAAACGCGTGGGTGTAGAGGTCTTTGCGCTGGTCCAGCGGATTGCCGTGGGGGTCGATGCTGTAGAACCAGCCGCCGTGCTCGGCGTCATGGAAGTGCCGTTGCAGCGAGCGAAACAACGCCGCAGCGCGCTCTTGCGCAAACGCTTTGCCTGGCTCGCCGATCAGGCTGGCAAACACATACAACTGCCGGGCACAGGCCATGGCGCGGTAGCGTTGCGGGGGCAAGGGGCGATGGTCGGCGTCCAGCGCCTCATAGGGCAACGCCAGCTCGGCATTCCAGCCCGGACCCTGCCAGAGCGGCACGATCAGGTCGTTGAAGTGCGTGAGCACGGCGTTCAATTGAGGCTTGTGGGCGGAGCTTGGAGCGATGGGCATCGGCTGGCGTCGTCACGGCAGGGGTGTTTGCCGCGCATGGTAGCAGGCTTGAGAACAGTGGTGTCTGTGCGAGCGTTATCGCGGGCAAGCCCGCTCCCCATTTTTGAGTTGTGAACCCCTTCAAATGTGGGAGATTCTATGGTTTTGGGGAAGCCCCCCAAACCGCTTTTGACTGGTATTCGCTCAGGTTTTTCATGAGCGAAAAGGCGATGCGCGCCAGCTTGCGGCCAATGATGACCAGGGCTTGAGTCGTTTTCAGGCCCCTGGCCAGATAACCCTCGTATAAAGGTTTCCAGGCTTCTGACCTGATACCTGCTGACGCCGCGTTATGCAGCAATCTGCGTATCTCTGAATCTCCCTTCTTGCTCAATGAGCGGCGTCCGCTCATTTGCCCAGAATCGGATACTCTCAAGTCCATTCCCAAGAACGCGATGTAAGCGTCAGCACTTTCAAATTCTCCTCGCTGAAACGCCATTACCAGGGCAACTGCTGTCAGAAACCCAATGCCCTCGACGGCTTGGCAGCGCTTGACCTGATGCAAAAGCCCCGCCTCAGTAACAGCATCTAATATCCTTTTCTCAATGAGCCCCTCATGCCTATCAAGACACGCTGAAATGCTCTTGGACGAGGCCTTGAGTGATGGCTCGCCCGCCCAGCTCTGATTCAGTGCAACACGCATTTTCACCAGCGCTGCGCGTCGACGCAGCAAGCTTTGAAGCTTGGTATAAATCTTCGGCGGCGGATTCCAGGCGCGTAAATCAGCCTGTTCATTCTTCAAGTAGCGAGCCAGCAACTGCGCATCACTGAAGTCTGTTTTAGCGCGACCACCTGTGCCTTTGCGGTAATGGCTAAGGCGATATCCATCAATCACGTAAACGATATGGCCCATCGAATGAGCCAAGTTGACGGTATCCACGTGATAGATATTGGTGGCTTCAATTGCGATGGCGCTGCCCGCAGGCAAAGACTTCAGCCATGCCTTCAGCTCGCTTTTCTTGTTCGATACGATCTTTGTTTCAGCAGTTTCACTTTGATAAACAACTACTTCGGCTTTAGCGACATCCACTCCAATGATTGATTGCGAGACAGTCATTGCCATGAGAAAAGCTCCGGGTTAGGGTTTACGGGCTTGTCGGGGCTTCACCGTTGCGCTGGCTTGCTTCTATCGTCGGTCATGGCCGATGCATTCCTTATCGGCGCTTTGGTGAAGGGGTGGGACGAAGTCTCCCACGGTCTGTACTGGCTAGAGTCAGATGCTGGCTTTTAGTCCCACCACCCCTACAAGTCTAACCATACAAGCTGGCTTGCCTGCGATGGATCCCTTACAGGCACCGCAAGGCTCAGCCCGCCAGCAACCAGACCCCGGTCGCCGCCGAAGCCGCGCCCGCCAGCCGCACCAGCGGCGCCGCCGCAGCCGGCAAGAAGCGCACCAGCGCATACCCGGCCGCGTGCAGCACCGCCGTCGCCCCGACAAACCCGGCTGCATACGCCCAAGGGCTGGTCATGTCCGGCAGCTCCAGGCCATGGGCCACGCCATGGAACAGGGCAAACACCGCTGTTGCGGCCACGGCCAGCGCCACCGGCGGGCGAATCGCCAAGGCCACCGCCAGGCCCAGGGCCAGTACCGACGCGGCAATCCCGCTTTCCAGGGCCGGCAAGGCCAACCCTTCAAACCCCAGCACGCCGCCGAGCAGCATGGTGCCGACAAACGTACACGGTAGCGCCCAACGCGCCGCCCCTTGTTGCTGCGCTGCCCATAGGCCGACGGCCAGCATCGCCAGCAAATGGTCCAGCCCGCCGAGGGGATGGCTGATGCCGGCCACCAGGCCATTGTCGCCGTGGCCCGGATGGGCAAAGGCCAGGGCTGGGACCAGTAGCAGGGTGGCGGCGGCAAACAGTTTGTTGAGGCTCATAAACAGCTCCTTGGTAAGGGATCAGGCTGCGGTCAGCAGGCCCTGGCGTTCGATAAAGGCGACGATTTCTTCCAGGCCGACGCCGGTTTTCTGGTTGCTGAACACAAACGGCTTGCCGCCGCGCATGCGCTGGGTGTCGCTGTTCATCAGTTCCAGCGAGGCGCCGACCAGCGGCGCCAGGTCGATCTTGTTGATCACCAACAGGTCCGACTTGCAGATCCCCGGCCCGCCCTTGCGTGGCAGCTTGTCGCCGGCCGACACATCGATCACATAGATGGTCAGGTCCGACAGCTCGGGGCTGAAGGTGGCCGACAGGTTGTCGCCGCCCGACTCCACCAGGATCAGGTCCAGGCCTGGGAAGCGCCGGTTCAGTTGATCCACGGCTTCGAGGTTGATCGACGCGTCTTCGCGAATCGCCGTGTGCGGGCAGCCGCCGGTTTCTACGCCGATGATGCGCTCGGGTGCCAGGGCCTGGTTGCGCACCAGGAAGTCGGCGTCTTCGCGGGTATAGATGTCGTTGGTGACCACCGCCAGGTTGTAGCGATCACGCAGGGCCAGGCACAGCGCCAGGGTCAGGGCGGTCTTGCCGGAGCCAACGGGGCCGCCGATACCGACGCGCAGAGGTTGTGTGTTCATGGGTTTCTCCTAGGAACGGAACAGGCGGCTGTACTGGCGCTCGTGGGCCATGCATGCCAGGGACAGGCCGAACGCGGCGCTGCCAACGTGATGGGGATCGCACTGGCGGGCGTCCTGCTGGGCTTGTTGCAGCAACGGCAGCAGCTCGCTGGTCAGGCGTTGGGCGGCCTGCTGGCCCAGGGGCAGGGTCTTCATCAGCACCGCCAACTGGTTTTCCAGCCAGCTCCACAGCCAGGCGGCCAGGGCATCCTCGGGGCTGATCGCCCAGGCGCGCGCGGCAAGTGCCCAGCCCAGGGCCAGGTGGGGTTCGGGGGTGGCGTCGAGAAAGCGGCGCGCTGCGTCATCCAGTTCCGGCAGACCGTTGAGCAGTTGTTGCAGGGAGTAGCCCATTTGCCGGCTCTCCTGGAACAGCTCGCGGGTTTCGCGGCTGGCACGATGCTCTTCGCAGAGCTGGCGCAGGCGCGCCCAGTCCTGGTCGGCGGCGGCCTGGCACTGGGCAAGCAACAGCGGCGCTTCGAAGCGTGCGAGGTTGAGTAGCAGTTGGTCGCTGATCCAGCGTCGGGCGCTGTCGGCATCGCTGACACGGGCATTGTCCACGGCCATTTCCAGGCCCTGGGAATAGCTGTAGCCGCCAATCGGCAATTGCGGACTGGCCAGACGCAACAGCGCCCAGGCCGGGTTCACAGGCGCACGCCGAACTGATGCAGTTTGGGCGGGTAGTTGAAGTCTTCGTCACCGTGGCGTGAGTGATGATGACCGCCACCGTAGGCGCCGTGCTCGGGCTGGAACGGTGCTTCGAGGGTTTCGGCATGGGCCCCCAATTGCTCGAGCATGGCCTTGAGCACGTAGTCATCAAGCAGGCGCAGCCAGCCGTCACCCACTTGCAGGGCCACATGGCGGTTGCCCAAGTGATAGGCCGCGCGGGTCAGCTCGAAGGCGCTGCTGCAGGTTACGTGCAGCAGTTGTTCAGGGCGCGCGCAGACACGTACGACACGTCCGTCTTCAGCCTGTAGGAATTCCCCATCGTGCAGCGGCGGCTGACCGCGCTCCAGAAACAGGCCGACGTCTTCTCCCTCGGCACTGAAACAGCGCAGGCGGCTTTTGCTGCGGGCTTCGAAGTTCAGCAGCAACTCTGCGGCCCAGGTGGGTTGGGGGGCGATTCGGCGGTGGATCACCAGCATCAGGAAGCTTCCAGCTATGAGCGATAAACAGGCTAGAGCAAGGGGCTTGCCAACCCTGCTGGACGTAGGAAAACGCCGTAGGTCTGGGGCGTTGCGCCACTAAACGGGGCGAGGGGGTGGTGAGGGAGTGATTCATTGTGGTGCGTCATGGGCTGCGCAAGCACCCGAATTGGGCGGTTTTGGCGGGCCCCGCCAGCTGTTTTGCAGGGCGTTTCCTTCAGCTACTTGTCCCAGGGTTGATTTGGGATTGCTCCTACGCGCATAGGGGATTCCTCGCTCATATTTCTACGCGTCGTTTCACTAGGATTTCGCCCCCGTGTTTAATCCATTGCGACGTTCCTCATGTTTAAGTCATTTTTATGTGTAGTCATGGTCGGTCTGTTTGGCATCACCTCATCGGCTTCGGCCAACTTCAATAAGCGCACCACTTCCCTGGCCCCTTTCAGTTCATCGTTGCAGGCCGTGCCGCAACCCACCATCGAGAGTGTGGTCGACCGCGCCCATGAGTTGCTGGGCACCGCGTACAAGTGGGGCGGCAGCTCCCAGGAGCAGGGGTTCGATTGCAGCGGGTTGCTGGTCTATCTGTTCAAGACCGAGGCCAATATTGTCATCCCGCGCACCACGGCGGCGATGCACCGGTCAACGGCGGCGACGATCAAGCGTGATGCGCTGCAGCCCGGCGATGCGGTGTTTTTCAAGGCCAATGGCAGCAGCCAGGTCGGCCATGTCGGCCTTTATGTGGGTGAGGGCAAGTTCATTCATTCGCCGCGCAAGGGCAAGAGCATCCGCATCGACTCCCTGGCCAACAACTACTGGAAGAAGAACTACACCACCGCCAAGCGTTTTCACACGGTGCGTTGACCGCGCTACTCGGTGCTGCCCAGGCCTTGCCAGTGCTTGAGGCCGATAAAGATAAAGCGCAGTTGCTGGGTGATCTTGGCCTGGGGCGTGAGATGCGGAGGCAGGGCGGCGGCGGGCGGGTCGATGATGTCGGGCAGGGTGGCGAACACGCTCTTGACGATCAGGTCGGCCATCACATGCAAACCGTCGGCATCCAGGTGCTGGAGCTTGGGCATCAGCGTCAGGTCGGCTGCCAGGTCCGAGGTGATGTCCTCGCGCAGCGCGCCGATGGCTTGGCGCACGGCCAGGCAACCGCCGTATTGCTCGCGGGCCAGGAACAGGAATTGCGAACGGTTGGCCGCCACCACATCGAGAAAGATCCGCACCGAGGCATCAATGATGCCGCCCATGACGAATTCGTTGTGGCGTACCAGGCGGATGGTGGCGCGGAAGGTCTGGCCGACCTCACTGACGAGCACCAGGCCCAGTTGGTCCATATCGGCAAAGTGACGGTAAAAACCGGTGGGCACGATGCCGGCGCTCTTTGCCACTTCACGCAGGCTCAGGCTACCAAACCCACGGCCACCCTCCATCAGATGGCGGGCTGCGTCCATCAAGGCAAGGCGGGTCTGTTGCTTCTGTTCGGCGCGGGGGAGCATTGGCAGCTGGGCTTTGTAGACAAGGACAGCGACGCACTCTAGCAAAACAACTTTACCGGCGTCGAACTTGAAACAGGGCAAAAGGGGGGCAGGTCCCACAAAGTCAAAGCCCGATCACTGGGGATCGGGCTTTTTTCAGGGCCGGCACGGGCTTAGCTCGTAGCTTTATGCATGTCATCCAGACGGTCGGAGCCGCCCTCGGCAACGAATTCGCGCTGTTGCAGGCGGTCCGAGCCACCTTCAACCAGACCTTTCTGTTCCAGGCGATCACGGCCGCCTTCGGCTACGAATTCACGTTTCTGCAGACGCTCAGAACCGCCTTCAACCAGGCCTTTCTGTTCCAGGCGATCGCGGCCACCTTCGGCAACGGTCTGGCTGATGTGCGCGGCGTCAGCCTTGGCTTGTGGGATGGCTTGTTCTGCGGCTGGCAGGGCAAAAGCGCTGGTGGCCAGGACGGAGAGTGCAACACTGAGCAGTAATTGGCGTTTCATGAGAGTGGCTCCTTGGGAGGGCGATAAAGTGGGTACGGAGCCAATGCTACTCTCGATATCTCGATATAAAAGTTCATAAACGCAATGGTAATAATCAACAGAATTGATTGTTCTGCGCCGAGGCTCTAAATCGCGGCTCTCAAGCACGCGCTTTTGCACCGAGGTGGGTATTTTCGACACGGGCGTGGGTAACAATGGTGCGTCATTGATGAAAGAAGCTGTCGGATTAGTCAGAAAAAACGCTTTTCACTGCTAATTGCCCTCTGCGGTTAAACCCCCAGGCCATTTGCCAGTCGTAGCCATATAAGCTTTAGCCCTTGCGCGCGTGGCCCGTGGCACGCGCAGTCGTAATCAGGAGCCCTGTGCAATGACGCGCACTCGTAAAATTCTCGCCTGGAGCAGTGCTTGCTTCGTCCTGCTGATCGCCGCAGTGGTACTGATCCTGGTGTTCTTCGATTGGAACCGGATCAAGCCGCAACTCAATGCCAAAGTCTCCGAAGAGCTGCATCGCGCCTTTGCCATCAATGGCAACCTGGCGGTGGTCTGGCAGCGCGAGCCGGACGAGGGCGGTTGGCGCGCCTGGGTGCCGTGGCCCCATGTGGTGGCCGAAGACCTGAGCCTGGGCAACCCCGAGTGGTCGAAAAAACCGCAAATGGTCACCCTCAAGCGCGTTGAACTGCGCATCTCGCCCTTGGCCTTGCTGGCCCAGCGCGTGGTGATCCCGCGCATCGACCTGACCGAACCGAGCGCCGAGCTGCAGCGCCTGGCCGATGGCCGCGCCAACTGGACCTTCACCTTTGATCCCAAGGATCCGAATGCCGAACCGTCCAACTGGGTGGTGGATATCGGTGCCATCGGTTTCGACAAGGGCCACGTGACCCTCGACGACCAGACCCTCAAGACCCGTCTCGATGTGCTGATCGACCTCCTGGGCAAACCCATCGCATTCAGCGAAATCGTCGGCGAGCGCGATGCCAAAAAGGCCCTGGAGCAGGGCGCGACACCCCAGGACTATGCCTTCGGCCTCAAGGTCAGCGGCCAGTACCACGGCCAGAAACTCGCGGGCAGCGGCAAGATCGGCGGGCTGCTGGCCCTGCAGGACGCTGCCAAGCCATTCCCCCTGCAAGCCCAGGCGAAAATCGGTGATACCAGTATTGCCTTGGCCGGCACCCTGACCGACCCACTGAACCTCGGCGCCCTGGACCTGCGCCTGAAACTGTCCGGTACCAGCCTGGGCAACCTTTACCCACTGACTGGCGTGACCCTGCCGGACTCGCCGGCCTATTCCACCGATGGGCGCCTGATCGCCAAGTTGCAGGAGGCCGGCGGTGCGTCGTTCCGCTATGAGAACTTCAACGGCAAGATCGGCAACAGCGACATCCACGGCGACCTGGCCTATGTCGCCAGTCAGCCACGGCCCAAGCTCAGCGGCGCGTTGGTGTCCAATCAACTGCTGCTGGCCGACCTCGCGCCGCTGATCGGTGCCGACTCCAATGCCAAGCAAAAAGCTCGTGGCGGTGAAAGCAAGCAACCGGCGACCAAGGTGTTGCCGGTGGAGGAGTTCCGCACCGAGCGCTGGCGCGATATGGACGCGGATGTCGAGTTCACCGGCAAACGCATCGTCCACAGTGCCGAATTGCCCTTTACCGACCTCTACACGCACCTGGTGCTCAACGACGGCCAACTGAGCCTCGAACCCCTGCGTTTCGGTGTGGCGGGCGGCAAGCTCGATGCGCAGATTCGCCTCAATGGCCGCATCACCCCGCTGGAAGGCCGGGCGAAACTGACGGCGCGCAACTTCAAGCTCAAGCAACTGTTCCCCACCTTTGAACCGATGAAGACCAGCTTCGGCGAGCTCAATGGCGATGCCGATATCGCCGGGCGCGGCAACTCGGTGGCAGCGTTGCTGGGCAGTGCCAATGGCGATCTGAAAATGCTCATCAACGACGGAGCCATCAGCCGTGGCTTGATGGAAATCGCCGGGCTGAACGTGGGCAACTATGTGATTGGCAAACTGTTTGGCGACAAGGAAGTGAAGATCAACTGCGCGGCGGCAGATTTCGGCATCAAGACCGGCCTGGCTACCACCCGCCTGTTTGTATTCGATACCGAGAACGCGATCATCTACATCGACGGCACCGCGAACATGGCCAGCGAACAGCTGGACCTGACGATCAGCCCAGAGTCCAAGGGCTTTCGCCTGTTCTCGCTGCGCTCGCCGTTGTACGTCAACGGGCCGTTTATCAAGCCCAATGCCGGGGTCAAGACGGTGCCACTGTTGTTGCGTGGCGCAGGCATGGTGGCGCTGGGTGTGATCGTCGCCCCTGCGGCGGGCTTGCTGGCGCTGGTGGCGCCGAGTGGGGATGAGCCGAACCAGTGCGTGCCGCTGTTGCAGCAGATGCGGGAAGGCAAGGCACCGAAAACGGTGAAAGGCTAACCGAAGAAACCGATAGCTCAATGTGGGAGCGGGCTTGCCCGCGATAGCGGTGGCTCAGTCGCTAAAAATGCTGACTGATACACCGCTCTCGCGAGCAAGCCCGCTCCCACCGTTGTTAGCTGTGCTGGCAGCCTTACAGGTCTTTGAGAATGTCCGCCATATCGTCAGCGTGCTCTTCTTCCTGGGCCAGGATGTCTTCAAAGATGCGGCGGGTGGTCGGGTCTTTCTCGCCGATGTACTGGATGATCTCGCGATAGCTGTCCACCGCGATGCGCTCGGCCACCAGGTCTTCGTAGACCATTTCCTTCAAGGTCGTGCCGGCTACGTACTGCGCGTGGGAGTTCTTGGACAGCAGGTCCGGGTTGAACTCGGGTTCGCCGCCCAGTTGCACGATGCGCTCGGCCAGTTTGTCGGCATGTTCCAGTTCCTGGTTGGCGTGCTCCAGGAACTCATCGGCGGCGACGCTGGCTTTCAGGCCGCTGGCCATGAAGTAGTGGCGCTTGTAGCGCAACACGCAGACCAGTTCGGTGGCCAGCGACTCATTGAGCAGACGCAGGATCTCTTCGCGGTCGGCGCTGTAGCCTTCGGTCACCGCGCCGTTTTCCACATTCTTGCGTGCCCGTTCGCGAAGGGTGCTTACGTCAGACAAATGCATGTCAGTCATTTCAATCTCCTGAGGCTAATCCGGTTTTGCGCCACACTCTCGGGGTGTGATCGCTCCAAGTTGTGAGTGCTGTGCGGCGCAAAAAGTTTTATCGGATGTTGCCGGGTGTCATATCGGTGGCGGCAGGGCTGGTCTAGGATCAGCCTAATCGCCTCTTTCAAGGACGTTTGCCCCTATGACGCAGACATTGGCTACACGTTATCCCCTGGTTTTGGTGCCGGGCATGCTCGGGTTTGTACGGCTGGTGCTGTACCCGTACTGGTACGGCATCGTTCCGGCCTTGCGTGCCGGCGGGGCGCAGGTGTTTGCGGTGCAAGTGGCGCCGCTCAACTCCAGCGAGGTGCGTGGCGAGCAGTTACTGGTGCAGATCGAGCAGATACGCCGCCAGACCGGCGCCGACAAGGTCAACCTGATCGGCCATAGCCAGGGCTCGCTCACCGCCCGTTACGCAGCGGCCAAACGCCCGGAATGGGTGGCTTCGGTGACGTCGGTGGCGGGACCTAATCACGGCTCGGAGTTGGCAGACTACCTGCACACCCACTACCCGGCCGACAGCGCCAAGGGCCGGATCATGAGTGCGCTGTTGCGCCTGGTGGGCGTGGTGATGGGGCTTCTGGAAACCGGCTATCGCGGCCCGCGTTTTGCGGCGGATATCCACGCCTCCCATCAGTCGCTGACCAGCGCGGGAGTGGCGCTGTTCAATCGCCAGTACCCTCAGGGCCTGCCAGACACCTGGGGCGGGCAGGGCGCCGAGGAAGTGGGCGGTGTGCGCTATTACTCCTGGTCCGGCACCCTGCAGCCGGGCAAGACCGATCGCGGGCGCAACCTGCTGGACGGCACCAACCGCAGTTGCCGGCTGTTTGCGCGGACCTTCGTCAAGGAGAAAGGCCAGTGCGACGGCATGGTCGGGCGCTACAGTTCACACTTGGGCACGGTGATCGGTGACGACTATGCGCTGGACCATTTCGATATCGTCAACCAGTCGCTGGGCCTGGTGGGCAAGGGGGCCGAGCCGATCCGCCTGTTTGTCGAGCATGCACAGCGGTTGAAGGCGGCCGGGCTTTAACGTCTTACGGGCGTCGTCCAGCGCTCCGACAAAATCACCCCGCCCAGCGTCAGTACGCCGCCGACCAGGTGATACAGCGCCAGCTGTTCCTTGAGCACCACTGCGGCAATCAGCGCGGTGATCAACGGCAGCAGGTTAAAAAACAGCGTGGTCCGGCTCGGCCCCAACTGCTTGACCGAATGCATCCACGCCAGCGGCGCAATCATCGAGGCCAGCAGGCAGGCGTACACCACCAGGCCAATATTCGACGGGCCGAGGCCGACCTTGTCCGAGGCCAGGAACAGCGGAAACAGCACCACTACAGCCACCAGCACCTGCAAATACAGGAGCACCAGGGGCGGCAGGCGCAGCTGCCATTTTTTCAACAGGGTGCTGTAGATCGCGTAGGCCAGGGTGGCCACCAACATCATCGCGTCGCCCAGGTTCACCCCGTGTTGCAGCAGCGCGCCGAGGCTGCCGGCCGACACCACCACCGCCACCCCGGCAAACGACAGTACCGCCCCGGTCAGGGCGCCGAAGGTCAGGCGCTGGCCGAGGCTGATAATCGCCGCAGTCAGGGCCATCAATGGCATCAGCGAGAGGATGATCCCCATATTGGTGGCGCTGGTCAGGCTCGCGGCGTAGTACGCCAGGCTCTGGTAAACCGCCATGCCGAGCACGCCAAGCACAGCGATCTTGCCCAGGTTGGGGCGGATCAATGCCCAGTTGGCAATGACCGGCTTGAGCATGAACGGGGTGAACAGGATGGCCGCCAGCAGCCAGCGATAAAAACCGATCTCGGCCGGAAAAATCGAGCCCACGGCGAGTTTGTTGACCACGGTATTGCCAGCCCAGATAAAGATGGCCAGCAGCGGATAAGCGTATTGCATTGCAAGGAACCAGGAACGTTAGTGAGGGTTGATTATCCTTTGTCTGGATCGAAGCTTATACTTCGATCCAGACAAGCCGCCTTTGTATCCAGACAATATGTCCAAGACCTACATCAACCTGCCCGATTTCGACGTGCTACCGGCCCCGGTGTACTTCCGCTACTCGGAATTTGCCGCCGACAGCCGCGCCTCCCGCCATCAGCATGCCTGGGGCTCCCTGGACTACTCGGCCCGTGGCGTGATGCGCTTTGAAGTGGGCGGCAACCGGTTTATGTCGCCGCCGCAATACGCGGTGTGGATCCCGCCCAACACCCAGCACAGTTCCTACAACGCCCAGGCGATTGTCTACCGCTCGGTGTACCTGGCGCCGTCGTTGTGCGAGCTGTTGCCCAAGCAGCCCTGCACCCTGACCATCAGCAACATCCTCAAGGCGATCCTCAGTGATTTCGCCGAGCGCGACGTGAACATCCCGGCCAACGAGGCCGACGTGCGCCTGGCCCAGGTGCTAGTGGACCAACTCCAGCAGGCGCCGGTGCATGACTGTTTCCTGCCGTATGCCAGCAGCCCCGGCCTGCTCAGCGTGCTTGAAGGCATGCAGGCCGATCCTGGGGACAACCGCGTGCTGGCGCTGTGGGCGCAGCAGGTGCATGTCAGCGAGCGCACCCTGGCCCGGCAGTTTGTGCGCGAACTGGGCATGAGCTTTGGCGAGTGGCGTCAGCGCCTGCGCTTTCTGGCGGCCATCGAGGCCCTGGAAAGCACGCGCAGCGTGCAGGAAGTGGCGTTTGACCTGGGCTACAGCACCGCCTCGGCATTTATTGCGATGTTCCAGCGCCAGGCCGGTTGTACGCCGGAGCAGTATCGACGAACGAACTTACGTAGCAGGTGAAGGTGTAACAGGCTTTGTCTACACTGCAGGGGAGGCCGCGCCCCTCGGCGTGGTAACAGGGAGAAAACTCCATGAAGATGTTGCGTATTCCGTTGTTGATGATCGGTCTGCTGCTCTGTTCCCAAGGGTTTGCGGCCACTGCCCAGCAAAACAAAATGACCACCTGCAATGCCGAAGCCTCGACCAAGACCTTGAAGGGCGACGAGCGCAAGGCCTTCATGAAAACCTGCCTCTCGGCCCCGGCCGCCAACGACGCCAAGACCCTGACCCCGCAGCAGCAAAAAATGAAGGACTGCAACGCGTCGGCAAAAACCAAGGCGCTGACCGGCGATGCGCGTAAAACCTTTATGAGCACCTGCCTCAAAGGCTGACCCGCTTAAATACCCCTGTGGGAGTGGGCTTACCCGCGATTGCGGTGTGTCAGCCGGCGAGATATCGACTGAGCCAGCGCCATCGCGGGCAAGCCCGCTCCCACAGTCGATGGCGTTTACAGCCATCAGACTTCTCGCTTGATTGTCCCAAGGCTGGCAGACTGCCCATCCTTTAACGCCGTTCGTTTAGAGGCTGTATGCCAACGTTTTCTCAGCGTCATGTGTTGTTGCTGGCCAGCTACATCATCATTTTCGGCGGCTTGTTGCTGGTCCTACCGTTAAAGCTGCTGCCCAGCCTGTTGGCCGGCCTGTTGGTTTTCGAACTGGTCAACATGCTCACTCCACAGCTGCAACGCCTGATCGAAGGCCGGCGTGCGCGCTGGCTGGCGGTGGCGTTGCTTGGCACTGTGATTGTCAGCGCGCTGACCCTGATCTTCGCTGGCGCCATCAGTTTCCTGCTGCACGAAGCGGAAAACCCCGGGGCCTCCCTCGATAAATTCATGGGCGTGGTCGACCGCGCGCGCGGCCAGTTGCCGCCGTTCCTCGACGCCTACCTGCCAGCCAGCGCCGCCGAGTTTCGCGTGGCCATCGGCGAATGGCTGAGCAAGCACCTGAGCGAACTGCAACTGGTGGGCAAAGACGCCGCCCATATGTTCGTGACCTTGCTGATCGGTATGGTCCTGGGGGCGATCATCGCCCTCCAGCGGGTGCCCGACCTGACCAAGCGCAAACCCCTGGCCGCCGCGCTGTTCGATCGCCTGCACCTGCTGGTCCAGGCCTTTCGCAACATTGTCTTCGCGCAAATCAAAATTGCCGCCCTCAACACCATCTTCACCGGGATATTCCTCGCGGTGGTGCTGCCACTGGCAGGGATCCACCTGCCGCTGACCAAGACCCTGATCGTCCTCACCTTCCTGCTGGGCCTGCTGCCGGTGATCGGCAACCTGATGTCCAACACCCTGATCACCATCGTCGCGTTGTCGGTGTCGATGTGGGTGGCGGTGGCGGCGCTGGGCTACCTGATCGTGATCCACAAGGTCGAGTACTTCCTCAATGCGCGCATCGTCGGCGGGCAGATCAGCGCCAAGTCGTGGGAGTTGCTGTTGGCCATGCTGGTGTTCGAGGCCGCCTTTGGCCTGCCGGGAGTGGTGGCGGGGCCGATCTACTATGCGTATTTGAAGAGTGAGTTGAAGCTGGGCGGGATGGTGTAGAGAGCTGCGGTAAGAGGCTGCCTTTGGTTCACACCTGTTATTTCTGACAGTAGACCCACCACGGGTTTGCTGGTCTGCTCCTGAGTGCGGAATATCATTTTTCGTTTCGACAGGAGCTAAATCATGTCTTTGCCTACGGTAGATGCCAGCAGCTTTGAAAGTCGTGTGCTCAAGGCCACGACCCCAGTGATTGTGCTGTTCAGTAATGCCAGCAAGCAATCTTCAAACAGAATGGTCGCGACACTGGAGGCTGCAGCCCGGGATCAGGGCACGGCTATTGAGTTCCTCGACAAGACGCTGGAGGTCAATGGCCCGATCGAGAAAACGCCTGCTTATGACGTGCAGTCCGCGCCAACCACGCTGTTTTTCCGGGACGGAAAATTAGTCCGTACGGTCGTCGGTTTTTATGACTATGCCGATACCTTCAAGGCATGGGTCGATCAGTTGGCCACAGGCAAGTTGTGATGAATCGCCCCGTGCCATCACGAGGCGATTTCTTCACTCAGTAGCCGTAACGCTTACTGGCCTCAATCGCCAGCCCGCTGCCGATACTGCCGAAGATGTTGCCTTCCACGTGCCGGGCATTGGGTAGCATCGCCGAGATGCTCTGGCGCAGGGCCGGGATGCCGCTGGAGCCGCCGGTGAAGAACACCGTGTCGACCTGGGCCACATCCACCGAGGCGTCGTCGAGCAGTTGGGTCACGCTGTTGCGCACCCGTTCCAGCAGGTTGTCGATGGAGGACTCGAACAGGGCGCGGCTCAGTTCCACGCTCAGGCCCGGTTCTACCCGGTCCAGCGGCACATGGCGGCTGTCCTCGTGGGTGAGGTGGATCTTGGTCTCTTCGACTTCCATGGCCAGCCAGTGGCCGGCGCGCTGTTCGATCAGCTTGAACAGGCGGTCGATGCCGCCGGTGTCTTCGATGTCGTAGCGCATGCTGCCCAGGGCCAGCTGGGATTTTTGCGAGTACACCGAGTTGATGGTGTGCCAGGTGGCCAGGTTCATATGGTGGCTGGTGGGCATGTAGGCGCCGCTTTTCATGCGGCTGCCATAGCCGAACAGCGGCATCATGCCGGCCAGCGAGAGCTGTTTGTCGAAGTCGGTACCGCCGATATGCACGCCGCCGGTGGCGAGGATGTCGTCGTGGCGGTTGTCATGCTTGCGTCGCTCGGGCGACAGGCGCACCAGGGAGAAGTCGGAGGTACCGCCGCCGATGTCGACAATCAGTACCAACTCTTCTTTTTCAATGGTGGACTCGTAGTCGAAGGCCGCGGCAATCGGCTCGTACTGGAACGAGACCTCCTTGAAACCGAGCTTGCGGGCCACGTCCACCAGGGTGTCTTCGGCCTCTTTGTCGGCCATTGGGTCGTCGTCGACGAAAAATACCGGGCGGCCCAGCACCACTTCTTCAAACTCACGGCCGGCGGTGGCTTCGGCGCGATTCTTGAGTTGGCCGATAAACAGGCCCAACAGGTCCTTGAACGGCATGGCCGTGCCCAGCACGCTGGTGTCGTGCTTGATCAGCTTGGAGCCCAGCAGGCTTTTGAGCGAGCGCATCAGGCGGCCTTCGTAGCCTTCCAGGTACTCGTGCAGCGCCAGACGGCCGTACACCGGGCGGCGTTCTTCGAAGTTGAAGAACACCACTGACGGCAGGGTGATCTTGTCGTCCTCCAGCGCAATAAGCGTTTCCATGCCGGGACGGATCCAGCCGACAGTGGAGTTGGACGTGCCGAAGTCGATGCCGCAGGCACGGGCTGGGGAGGTGTTGTTCATGTCTAACAGGTTCCGGTTAAAAAACGGCCGCGCAGTGTATGTCACTCGCGTGCAGATGCGTAGGCCGACTATCCGCTAAATACAGCAGACTTGTTACCTTGAAAGGTCGGCTCCTTGCCCCCAACTCCTGTGCATACGGTTGGTGGCTGTCGAAAGGATCAAGTTTGTCCTGCAAGCCGCCGATATTTTTCTGACGCACCTCGAATCGCCCCGCAATGCCCCGGCAGGCAGGGCCCGACTGTGCGATCTCGATAACGGATGGTGATGCCCCCATGGATTTCAAAGACTATTACAAGATTCTTGGTGTCGAGCCGACGGCCGATGACAAGCAGATCAAGGCCGCTTATCGCAAGCTGGCCCGTAAGTATCATCCCGACGTCAGCAAGGAAAAGGACGCGGAAGAGAAGTTCAAGGACGCCTCGGAAGCCTATGAAGCGCTGAAAAGTGCCGACAAGCGCGCCGAATATGACGAATTGCGCCGCTATGGCCAGCACGGTCAACCTTTCCAGGGGCCGCCAGGCTGGCAGAGCCGTGGCGGGTTCGGCGGTGGCCAGGACACGGGCGAGTTTTCGGACTTCTTCAGCTCGATCTTTGGTTCGCGTGGCAACGGCTTCGGCGGCGCTCAAGGGCGCAGCCCCGGCCGTCGCGGCCAGGATGTGGAGATGGAGCTGCCGGTGTTCCTGGAAGAGACGCTGTCTACCGAGTCCAAGGCGATCAGCTTCCAGGTGCCGCAATACAATGCGGCGGGCCAGCACGTCAGCAACACCACCAAGAGCCTGAACGTGAAGATCCCGGCCGGCGTGGCCGATGGCGAGCGCATCCGCCTCAAGGGCCAGGGCGCACCGGGGATTGGTGGTGGCGCGAATGGCGACCTGTACCTGATCATCCGCTTTGCGCCGCATCCGAAGTTTGAGGTGGAAGGCGAAAACCTGGTGATTAATTTGCCGCTGGCACCGTGGGAATTGGCCCTGGGTGCAGAAGTCGCGGTGCCGACCCTGACCGGCAAGATCAACCTCAAAGTCCCGGCCGGCAGCCAGAATGGCCAGCGCATGCGGGCCAAGGGCCATGGCTTGCTGAACAAGGCCGGGCAGCGCGGGTATCTGTTTGTGCAGCTCAAGGCAGTGATGCCGAAAAGCAGCGACGAAGAGGTCAAGGCGCTGTGGCAGGAATTGGCGAAAAAGGCCAACTTTGATCCACGGGAAACCTGGAACCGCTGACAGCTCCCACAGGGATTGGCGGCGCCTCTCAATCTGTGTCAGGAACACCAGTCCAATGTGGGAGCTGTCGAGCCCGGGCGAGGCTGCGATGGCGGCGGCATTGCCAGCGTTGATGTTGGCTGACCCGCCGCTATCGCAGCCTCGCTAAAGCTCGACAGCTCCCACAGGGATCGGCGGCGCCTCTCAATCTGTGTCAGGAACGCGAGTTTACTGTGGGAGCTGTCGAGCCCCGGCGAGGCTGCGATGGCGGCGGCATTGCCAGTATTGATGTTGGCTGACCCGCCGCTATCGCAGCCTCGCTAAAGCTCGACAGCTCCCACAGGGATTGGCGGCGCCTCTCAATCTGTGTCAGGAACACCAGTCCAATGTGGGAGCTGTCGAGCCCCGGCGAGGCTGCGATGGCGGCGGCATTGCCAGCGTGGATGTTGGCTGACCCACCGCTATCGCAGCCTCGCTAAAGCTCGACAGCTCCCACAGGGATTGGCGGCGCCTCTCAATCTGTGTCAGGAACGCAAGTTTACTGTGGGAGCTGTCGAGCCCCAGCGAGGCTGCGATGGCGGCGGCATTGCCAGTATTGATGTTGGCTGACCCACCGCTATCGCAGCCTCGCTAAAGCTCGACACACAAAGGATTTGCGTGGCCTATCGGCGTGGCAGTACCACGGTAAACGTGGTGCCCCCCGCCTCGCTGGACGCCACTTCAATCGTGCCTCGGTGGGCCTGCACCACTTCCTTGACGATAAACAACCCCAGCCCAAGGCTGGTCGAGTTGCTGCCCAGTTCTTCAGTGGCGCTGCGCACCAGCGGGTCGAATACGGTACCCAGCGCCGCCTGGGGAATCGGCGGGCCAAAGTTGTGCATGCGCAGTTCCACGCTGTCGGCGGTGCCGTCGAGGCTCAGGGTCGGCGCCTGGCCGTTGAGCCCGTGCTGTAACGCATTGCCGATCAGATTCTGCAGCAGTTGATCAATGCGCCCGCGATCCCACTGCCCTTGGGTGTCCCCGTCGGTATGCAAGTGAACCTGGCAATCCGGGCGGCCTGCGCACGCTTCGGCGATGGCCTCCCTGGCTGCATCGGCCAGGTTCATCGGTTTGGGCTCGATCGGCAGGCTGCTGCCCAGCCGGCTGCGCACAAACTCCAAGAGATCGCTGACCATCGCTCCCATATGCCGGGCGCCATTCTGGATATTGCCCACCAGGCTCAGGCCTTTGCTGTCCAGCGGGGCTTTGCGCAACAACATCTCGGTGGACATCTTCACCGCCTGCAACGGTGCGCGCAGGTCGTGGCCGAGGATGGCGAGGAAGATATCCCGCGAGCGATTGACCTGCTCGGCGTAGGCCGCCGTGGATTCGGCCAGGGCTTCGTCGATGGCTTCGTTGAAGCGGATCATGTCCTGGAAATAGGTCAGCTCTGGCGATTCCAGGTGATTGACCCACAGGCGGATCACGCAAGCGCGCAGGTGGCGGAACTCGGAGGTCATCTGTACCAGGTCAAAGCCAACGGTATGGCGCAGCTCGCCATGGCTGGCGGCGGCTTCGTCCAGGCTCGGGGTTTTTTCCAGGCCTTCGCCCTTGGCCTTGGCCGCCTGTTCGCTGGCGCTCTGGCGGGTGTTCATGTCCCGCGCAGCGGCCAGCAGGATGGAGTGCGCGTGGTCGCGCAGTTGCGTGCGGTTCAGGGTTTCGGCGGCCGGGGTCAAGGTTTCGGCAAACTGTTCCCATTCATCGACGATCCGGTCGGCATGTAACACGATGAATTCGGATAGGCGCATAGCCAGGTTCCCAAGTGCAAGACAGTGAAGAAGCGTGGCGCATCGTAGCGCCTTACACCTCTTCGCTTCACTGGCACGGCGGGTATCTGCCGATGAACGGTCAGAACAGGAAGTAACGCTGGGCCATCGGCAGCACGTCCGCCGGCTCGCACCACAACAGTTCGCCATCGGCCTTGACCTGGTAGGTCTGCGGGTCTACGTCGATGTCTGGCAGGTAGTCGTTGTGGATCAGGTCGGTCTTCTGCACCTGGCGGCACCCCTTGACCACGGCGATCTGCTTCTTCAGGCCCAACGCCTGCGGCAGGCCCTCGGCCAGCGCCGCCTGGCTGATAAACGTCAGGCTGGTGGCGTGCAGCGAGCTGCCGAAGCTGGCGAACATCGGGCGGTAGTGCACCGGCTGCGGGGTGGGGATCGAGCCGTTGATATCGCCCATCAGGCTGGACGCAATTGCCCCGCCCTTGAGGATCAACGTGGGCTTGATGCCGAAGAACGCCGGGCGCCACAACACCAGGTCGGCCCATTTGCCGACTTCGATGGAGCCCACTTCATGGCTGATACCGTGGGTGATCGCCGGGTTGATGGTGTACTTGGCGATATAGCGCTTGGCGCGGAAGTTGTCATTGCCCTCGCCGTCGCCGGGCAGCGGCCCGCGCTGTTTCTTCATCTTGTCGGCGGTTTGCCAGGTGCGCATGATCACTTCGCCTACGCGGCCCATGGCTTGGCTGTCGGAGCTGATCATCGAAAAGGCGCCGAGGTCATGCAGGATGTCTTCGGCAGCGATGGTCTCGCGGCGGATGCGGCTTTCGGCGAAGGCCACGTCCTCGGCAATGCTTGGGTCGAGGTGATGGCAGACCATCAGCATGTCCAGGTGTTCGTCGATGGTATTGCGGGTGAACGGCCGGGTCGGGTTGGTGGAGCTGGGCAGCACGTTAGGAAAGCCGCAGGCCTTGATGATATCCGGCGCATGCCCGCCGCCGGCACCCTCGGTGTGATAGGTGTGGATGGTGCGGCCCTTGAGGGCGGCGAGGGTGGTTTCGACAAAGCCCGACTCGTTGAGCGTGTCGCTGTGGATTGCCACCTGCACGTCGTACTCGTCGGCCACGCTCAGGCAGTTGTCGATGCTGGCCGGGGTGGTGCCCCAGTCTTCATGCAGCTTCAAGCCAATCGCCCCAGCCTTGACCTGCTCGATCAAAGGCTCGGGCAGGCTGGCGTTGCCCTTGCCGGTAAAGCCCAAGTTCATCGCAAACGCGTCGGCTGATTGCAGCATGCGCGCCAGGTGCCACGGGCCGGAGGTGCAGGTGGTGGCGTTGGTGCCGGTTGCCGGGCCCGTGCCGCCGCCGATCATGGTGGTGACGCCACTGGTCAGCGCCTCTTCGATCTGCTGCGGGCAAATGAAGTGCACATGGGTGTCGATGCCGCCGGCGGTGAGGATCATGCCTTCGCCGGCAATCACTTCCGTGCTGGCGCCGATGGCCAGGGTCACGCCGGGCTGGATGTCCGGGTTGCCGGCCTTGCCGATCCCGGCGATGCGGCCATTTTTCAGGCCGACATCGGCCTTGACGATGCCCCAGTGGTCGATGATCAGCGCGTTGGTGATCACTGTGTCGACCACCTCGGCGGCCAGCAGTTGGCTCTGGCCCTGGCCGTCCCGGATGACCTTGCCGCCGCCGAACTTCACTTCTTCGCCGTAGGTGGTGAAGTCCTGTTCGACTTCGATCCACAGCTCGGTATCGGCCAGGCGGACCTTGTCGCCGACGGTGGGGCCGAACATGTCGGCGTAGGCTTGGCGGCTGATTTTCATTGGGGTGTCCTGAAAAATTTGTGTTGATCGTTCCCACGCTCTGCGTGGGGATGCATCCGCTGACGCTCTGCGTCACGACGTTAAGAGCGGGACGCGGAGCGTCCCAGGCGGCGTTCCCACGCGGAGCGTGGGAACGATCAGTCAGTCGAGGTCGCCCATGATCCGTCCGGCAAAGCCAAACACCCGGCGCAACCCTGCCAGCTCCACCAACTCCACCTCGCGACTCTGCCCCGGTTCAAAGCGCACCGCCGTGCCCGCCGGGATGTTCAGGCGCATGCCGCGGCTGAGGGCGCGGTCAAAGGTCAGCGCGTCGTTGGTCTCGAAAAAATGGTAATGGGAGCCGACCTGGATCGGCCGGTCGCCACTGTTGGCCACGCTCAGGCTCAATGTGCGCCGGCCCACATTCAATTCGATGTCGCCAGGCTGGATCTGGAATTGGCCAGGAATCATGCAGGTTGCCCCAGGGTCTTGTAGTAGATGGCGGTCGGGCTGTAGCGCCCGTCCGGGCTTTGGCAGTAATCCGGCAGCTCGCCGATTTTGGTGTAGCGCAGGGCCTGGTAGAAGGCTTCGGCGGGGGAGCCGGCTTCGGTGTCCAGGTACAGCAGGCCGCGCTTGTGCTGGCGCGCGCACAGCTCCAGGGCGCTCATCAATTGCTGGCCGAGGCCGTGGCGCCGGGCGTCATTGCGCACCAACAGTTTCTGCACCTCGGCACGGTTGAGGCCATTGGCTTTCTGGCACAGCGCCAGTTGCACACTGGCCAGGACTTGCTCATTACGCACCACCACCCACAGCAACACGCTGGCGTCCTCGACGCCGGCTTGTACGCCATCGAAGTAGCTGCGCGCCTGGGCCGCGTCGAGGTCGGCCATGAAGCCTACCGATGCGCCGTGCTGCACGGCGTCCAGCAACAACTCAATCAAGCCCTGGCGGTAATGGGCAAAACTTTCGGCATTCACTCGACGCAGTTGGGCAGCGTTCATCGCTATTACTCCTTGTGAACCGCCGGCGGCTGGGCGCCAGGGTTGAGCAGCAGTTGCATAAAGGTCAGGTCCAGCCAGCGGCCAAACTTGGTGCCTACCTGGGCCATCTGCCCGGTGACACTGAAGCCCAGGCGCTCATGCAGGCGGATCGAGGCCTGGTTGCCGCTTTCGATGGCGGCGACCATCACGTGTTTGTCGCAGGCCCTGGCGCGTTCGATCAGTGCCTGCATCAGCAAGGGGCCAAGGCCTTTGCCGCGTTGGTCGTTGCGCACGTACACCGAATGTTCGACGGTGTGGCGAAAACCGTCGAAGGGCCGCCAATCGCCGAACGAGGCATAGCCGACCACCTCCTCGGCTTCCACCGCCACCAGGATCGGATAGCACTGCGCCTGGCGCGCACTGAACCAGGCCTGGCGATTGCCCAGGTCCACGGGTTGGTCGTTCCAGATGGCGGTGCTGTTGAGCACGGCATCGTTGTAGATATCGCAGATGGCCGGCAGGTCGCCGTGTACCGCGTCACGAATCAGCAAGGACATGGCCGGGCCTCAGGCGATGGGTTGGTGGACGGTCACCAGTTTGGTGCCGTCCGGGAAAGTGGCTTCAACCTGGATATCCGGGATCATCTCCGGGATGCCTTCCATCACTTGCTCGCGACTGAGCAGGGTGGTGCCAAAGTGCATCAGGTCGGCCACGGTGCGCCCGTCGCGCGCGCCTTCAAGCAGGGCGGCGGAGATATAGGCGATGGTTTCCGGGTAATTGAGCTTCACCCCGCGCGCCAGGCGGCGCTCGGCCACCAGGCCTGCGGTGAAGATCAGCAGTTTGTCTTTTTCCCTTGGGGTCAGGTCCATGGTCAGCAGTCCGTCATAAAAAGCATTCTAAAAAACACCGAAGATTCATTGTGGGAACCCGCTCCCACACAAGCCCGGTTCCACCTTCATGTGTTCCAAATTCTTGGGGGTACAGCCTCACGCCCCAGCAGTGCCGGGCGCAACAGTCGCCATAAATCAATCAACCACGCCCGCGCCAGCAGGGTCTCGCTGGCCAGGCAGCGCGCCACCAGCAAGCCCGGCAACTGGGTCAGGTCGCCGCGTACTGCATGGGACAGGGCGCGACACTGTTCCAGCAGTTCACTGTCGATTTCACCGGTCACCAGCAAGGTGGCAAACACCGGCTGGCCATCCAGGCCGATCGGCGAGTCGAGTAGGCCGTCGTCGCCGACGATGCGCTGGCGCTCATGCCAGAGCAACTGGCCGTCGCGGCGGATGTCCAGGTGCGACTGGAAGTGCCCGCGCTCGAAACGCTCGCCACTGGCCGGGCGCCCCAGCGCCACCACATCCCAGTACAACAGCCGGGCGTCGCCGTGCAGGTCGATGCGGGTGCTGAGTTCGGCCTGGGCCGCACTGAACACGATGGTTTCCTGGGGCAGCCACTCCAGGGTGGCGCCGGCCTCGACCGTCAAAGCCACCTGCTGATAGGCCGGCCCGCTGGCGCGGTACCACTTGGCGGCGCCGGGGCTGGTCAATTGCGCCCACGCGCCCTCAGCCAGGTGGGCGGTGATCTCCAGGCGATCCCCTCCGGCAATCCCGCCCGGCGGGTGCACGATGATGTGCTGGCACACCTCGGGGCCTTCGGCGTACAGGTGCTTTTGCACCCGCAGCGGGCCCAGGTGGCGGCGCATCACCGGGCGTGTGCTGGCGCCGAAGCGTGCATAGCCCAACTCCAGCGCGGCGTGCCAGCTGGGGGTGAACAGGGCGGTGGGGGCAGGAACGGTCATGGTCAGGGCTTAATCAACGGGACGCTACAGATTAGATGGTAACCAGGCCGCGTACACCGTCGGCCTCCATATTTTCACCACGGCCCTGCTGGACGATCTCACCCCGGGACATCACCAGGTATTGATCGGCCAGTTCGGCGGCAAAATCGTAGAACTGCTCCACCAGCAAAATCGCCATGTCGCCGCGCTCGGCGAGCTTCTTGATCACCGCGCCGATCTCCTTGATCACCGACGGCTGGATACCTTCGGTGGGCTCATCGAGGATCAACAGGCGCGGACGGCTGGCCAGGGCGCGCCCGATGGCCAGTTGTTGCTGTTGCCCACCGGACAGGTCGCCACCGCGCCGGTGCTTCATTTGCAGCAGCACTGGGAACAGCTCGTAGATAAACGCCGGGACTTCCCTGGCTTCGCTGCCGGGAAAACGCGACAGGCCCATCAGCAGGTTTTCTTCCACCGTCAGCCGGCCGAAAATCTCGCGGCCCTGGGGCACGTAGGCGATGCCGGCGTGTACCCGCTGGTGCGGCTTGAAGCCGGTGATGGCCTTGCCTTCCCAGTTCACCGCACCTTCCTTGGCGGGCAGCAGGCCCATCAGGCATTTGAGCAGGGTGGTCTTGCCCACGCCGTTACGGCCGAGCAGGCAGGTGACTTCACCGACTTTCACGTCGAACGAAAGGCCGCGCAGGATGTGGCTGCCGCCGTAGTACTGGTGCAGCTTGTCGACTTGCAACATGTTCAAACTCTCCTCAAATCCCTGGTAGGAACCGGATCAACTGTGGGAGCTGGCTTGCCTGCGATGGCATCACCTCGGTCCATCAGACATACCGAGTTGTCTGGATCGCAGCGATGCGGCGATCCGACAAGGCAGCTCCCACATTTGATTTGGTTCCCACAGTAAGCGGTCTGTGTCTGGCTCAACGACCGAGGTACACCTCGATCACCCGCTCGTTTTCCTGCACCTGCTCCAGCGACCCTTCGGCCAGCACGCTGCCCTGGTGCAGCACCGTCACATGGTCGGCAATCGAGCCGACAAAGCCCATGTCGTGCTCCACCACCATCAGCGAATGCTTGCCCGCCAGGCGCTTGAACAGTTCGGCGGTGAACTCGGTCTCGGCGTCGGTCATGCCGGCCACGGGCTCGTCGAGCAGCAACAGTTGCGGGTCTTGCATCAGCAGCATGCCGATCTCCAGGAACTGCTTCTGGCCGTGGGACAGCAAGCCGGCCGGGCGCTGTACCGACGTGGTCAGGCGAATAGTGTCGAGCACCTCCTCAATGCGGTCTTTCTGTTCACCGCTCAGACGCGCGCGCAGGCTGGCCCACACCGATTTGTCGGTCTTCTGTGCCAGCTCCAGGTTCTCGAACACGCTCAGGGCCTCGAACACCGTGGGCTTCTGGAACTTGCGGCCGATACCGGCCTGGGCGATCTGCACTTCGCTCATGCGCGTCAGGTCCAGGGTTTCACCGAACCACGCCTTGCCGTGGCTGGGGCGGGTCTTGCCGGTGATGACGTCCATCAGCGTGGTCTTGCCCGCGCCGTTGGGGCCGATGATGCAGCGCAATTCGCCGACGCCGATGTACAGGTTCAAGTCGTTGAGGGCCTTGAAACCATCGAAGCTGACGCTGATATCTTCCAGGGTCAGGATCGTGCCATGGCGGGTATTGAGGCCCTTGCCGGCGGCCTGGCCGAGGCCGATGGCGTCGCGGCTGGTGCCCTGGTCGCGGTTCGGTTCGATGATCGGTTCGAGCATGAACTGGTCGGTTGCCGTGACTCTCATTGTTCGCCCCTTTTCTTCAGCAGGCCGATGATGCCCTTGGGCAGGTACAGGGTGACGATAATGAACAGTGCCCCCAGGAAGAACAGCCAGTACTCCGGGAAGGCCACGGTGAACCAGCTCTTCATACCGTTGACCACGCCGGCACCCAGCAGTGGGCCGATCAGTGTGCCGCGCCCGCCCAGGGCCACCCATACGGCGGCTTCGATGGAGTTGGTCGGCGACATTTCGCTGGGGTTGATGATGCCCACTTGCGGCACGTACAGCGCCCCGGCGAGGCCGCACAGCACCGCGCTCAACACCCACACAAACAGCTTGAAGCCACGCGGGTCATAGCCGCAGAACATCAGACGGTTTTCCGCGTCGCGCAGGGCCGTCAGCACCCGCCCGAACTTGCTCCGGGCCAGGCGCCAGCCGATAAACAGGCTGCCCACCAACAGCAGCACCGTGGCCAGGAACAGCACCGCGCGGGTACCGGGCTCGGTGATACCGAAGCCCAGGATGCTGCGGAAGTTGGTAAAGCCGTTATTGCCGCCAAAGCCGGTCTCGTTGCGGAAAAACAACAGCATCCCGGCAAAGGTCAGGGCCTGGGTCATGATCGAGAAATACACGCCCTTGATCCGCGAGCGAAAGGCAAAAAAGCCGAACACCAGCGCCAGCAAACCCGGGGCCAACACCACCAGGCACAGGGCCCAGAGGAAGTGCTGGGTGCCGAGCCAATACCACGGCAGTTCGGTCCACGACAGGAAGGTCATGAACGCCGGCAACTCGCTGCCGGCGGCCTGGCGCATCAGGTACATGCCCATGGCATAACCGCCTAGGGCAAAAAACAGGCCGTGCCCCAGGGACAACATACCGGCGTAGCCCCACACCAGGTCCAGGGCCAGGGCGACGATGGCGTAGCAGAGGATCTTGCCCACCAGCGTCAGGGTGTAGGCCGAGACATGCAATGCGTTATCGGCAGGCAGCAGCGACAGCAGCGGCAACGCCAGCAGCACGGCGAGGATCACCACACCCACCGCGATCGTTACCTTGGGGCCGGCCTTTTGCGCGGCTGTAAGCATCAATGGCTGGTTCATCAGTCGATCACCCGTCCTTTCAGTGCGAAGAGTCCTTGCGGGCGTTTCTGGATAAACAGAATGATCAGCGCGAGGATCAGGATCTTGCCGAGTACGGCACCGATCTGCGGTTCGAGAATCTTGTTGGCGATCCCCAGGCCAAAGGCGGCCATGACGCTGCCGGCCAACTGGCCGACCCCGCCGAGCACCACCACCAGGAACGAGTCGATGATGTAGCTCTGGCCCAGGTCCGGGCCGACGTTGCCGATCTGGCTCAGGGCCACGCCACCTAAGCCGGCGATACCCGAGCCGAGGCCAAAGGCGAGCATGTCCACACGCCCGGTGGGCACGCCGCAGCAGGCGGCCATGTTGCGGTTCTGGGTCACGGCACGCACGTTGAGGCCCAGGCGGGTCTTGTTCAGCAGCAGCCAGGTCAGCACCACCACGCACAACGCAAAGCCGATGATCACGATGCGGTTGTACGGCAGCACCAGGTTGGGCAGCACCTGGATCCCGCCCGACAGCCAGGCCGGGTTGGCCACTTCGACGTTCTGTGCACCGAACAGCAGGCGCACCAGTTGGATCAGCATCAGGCTGATGCCCCAGGTGGCGAGCAAGGTTTCCAGGGGGCGGCCGTAGAGGTGACGGATCACCGTGCGTTCCAGGGCCATGCCGATGCCGGCGGTGACAAAAAACGCCACCGGCAGCGCGATCAGCGGGTAGAACTCGATTGCCTGGGGCATGTAGCGCTGCATCAGCAACTGCACCACGTAGGTGGAGTAGGCACCGAGCATCAACATCTCGCCGTGGGCCATGTTGATCACCCCGAGCAAGCCGAAGGTGATCGCCAGGCCCAGGGCCGCCAGCAGCAGGATCGAACCCAGGGACATGCCGCTGAAGGCTTGCCCGAGGATCTCGCCCACCAGCAACTTGCGCTTGACCTGGGCCAGGCTGGTTTCGGCGGCGGTGTGCACCCCGGCATCGGTTTCCACGCCGGGCGCCAGCAAGGCTTCCAGGCGCGTGCGGGCCAGCGGGTCGCCGGTGCTGCCAAGCAGGCGCACGGCAGCCAGGCGCACGGCCGGATCGGGGTCGACCAGTTGCAGGTTGGCCAGGGCCAGGCTCAGGGCACTGTGGACGTCGTCGTCGGCTTCGCTGGCGAGTTGCTGGTCGAGGAATTTCAGTTGCGCAGGCTGCGCGCTTTTTTGCAGGGTCCGCGCAGCGGCCAGGCGCACCGTGGGATCGGCGGCGAGCAGTTGTTGGCTGGCCTGCACATTATCGATCAGGCCGCGCAGGCGGTTGTTCAGGCGCACGGTCTTGGGTTCGCCGTTGACCGTGAGTTGGCCTTGTTGCAGGGCGTTGACCAACTCGATGCGCGCCGGGTCAGGCTGGGCGGCCCAGTCCTGCAACAGCTTGGCTTGTTGGCTCGGGTTGGCGGCGAGGAAGTCTTCGGCATCACCGGCGTGTGCGGCCAGGGGCAGCAACAGCAGGCAGGCCAGGAGGAAGCGGTGGAGGGCAGTGGGCATAAACAAATGTCCTGGTCATGCGCGGACTAGGTTTATGTGGGAGCGGCGATTCGACCTGCTCCCACATTTGATCTGTGGTGCGGTTTAGTTGCTCTTCACCGCGTGATCCGGCTTCTTGTCATTGCCAGGGATGTACGGGCTCCACGGCTGGGCACGGATCGGCCCTTCGGTCTGCCACACCACCGAGAACTGGCCGTCGGACTGGATCTCGCCAATCATCACCGGCTTGTGCAGGTGGTGGTTGGTCTTGTCCATGGTCAGGGTGTAGCCCGACGGTGCCGCAAAAGTCTGGCCGGCCAGGGCTTCGCGCACCTTGTCGACGTCGGTGGACTTGGCTTTCTCAGCGGCCTGCGCCCACATATGGATGCCGACGTAGGTGGCTTCCATCGGGTCGTTGGTCACCGCTTTATCGGCGCCCGGCAGGTTGTGTTTCTTGGCGTAGGCTTTCCAGTCGGCGACGAACTTGGCGTTGACCGGGTTTTCTACCGACTGGAAGTAGTTCCACGCCGCCAGGTTGCCCACCAGCGGCTTGGTGTCGATGCCGCGCAGTTCTTCTTCGCCCACCGAGAACGCCACCACCGGTACCTCGGTCGCCTTCAGGCCCTGGTTGGCCAGTTCCTTGTAGAACGGCACGTTGGAGTCGCCATTGACCGTGGAGACCACGGCGGTCTTGCCGCCCGCCGAGAACTTTTTGATGTTGGCCACGATGGTCTGGTAATCGCTATGGCCGAACGGGGTGTAGACCTCTTCGATGTCCTTGTCGGCCACGCCTTTGGAATGCAGGAACGCACGCAGGATCTTGTTGGTGGTGCGCGGGTACACGTAGTCGGTGCCCAGCAGGAAGAAACGCTTGGCGCTGCCGCCTTCTTCGCTCATCAGGTATTCCACTGCCGGGATCGCCTGCTGGTTCGGCGCGGCGCCGGTGTAGAACACGTTGGGCGACATTTCTTCGCCTTCGTATTGCACCGGGTAGAACAGCAGGCCGTTGAGTTCTTCGAACACCGGCAGCACCGATTTACGCGACACCGAGGTCCAGCAGCCGAACACCACCGCGACCTTGTCCTGGGTCAGCAACTGTCGGCCCTTTTCGGCGAACAGCGGCCAGTTGGAGGCCGGGTCGACCACCACCGCTTCGAGCATCTTGCCGTTCACTCCGCCCTTGGCGTTGATCTCGTCGATGGTCATCAGCGCCATGTCCTTGAGGGACGTTTCGGAAATGGCCATGGTCCCGGACAGCGAATGCAGGATGCCGACCTTGATGGTCTCGGCGGCCTGGACGGTCCAGGTCAGGCCCATGGCGGCAATGGATGCCGACAGAGTGAAAGCCTTGATCAAGCTGCGACGCTTCATGGTGCGATCTCCAGAACTGATTATTTTCATGAGGGCAGATAGGGGCATTGCTGGAGCGTTTGCAAAGGCTGTGCCTAGTGCCTGCACCGCGCGGTTGCAGGGGCTATCGACTGGGTGGGCAAGGCACGCTGCACCAAGTGAGGGCCTGTTTTGCATGCTGGTGCGTGAGGCGCGCCCGAATAGGGCAGGGCGCGACGGCAGATAACTATCTAGCGCCCCCTGCCAGGCCGCAGCGGTGATTATTTGGCTGGCTGTGTGGCCAGCGTCTGGCCACAGCGATTATCCAATTGGAGGGGATGTCATGGAGCGACCTAAACGCGGCTGGTTCGGGGGCGGTTTGCAGTCAGATGCGGTGCTGCCGCCAGTGGGGCCGGCCTTTGCCAGCATGGATGATGCGGCTCGTTATGCTCATCAGCAGATTGGTCGGCGGCGGGATGTGGAGTACGGCGGAGTGATTCTGGAGAGCCTGGCGGATGGTTACTTTCATTCCACCGAGCCCATCGCCGGGGAGCGCAATAGTTTCGATCACTGGAAGGTACTGAAGGTCGACAGCAATGGGCAGTACCTGGCCCCGGAAGGCTATCGGTGTGTGGCCGACTACCACTCTCACCCCGATCTGTTCGATGAGTTCGAAGCCAATAATCCGCAGTTTTCCGATCGTCAGGTCCGGGCGCTGAACGGCTTTTTTTCGGACATTGATCTGGCCATCAATATTCTGGAGCGCGGTTTTTTCTCTGCGTCCTATCTGTCCGCTCCCGACGGCGCGCTGCTCAAGCATGTCACCAGCGGCTCGGAAGAGGAGCGCCGTTTCGGGGTCTGGCTTGATCAAAAGCTGCACTTCAATCATGAGGACGGGATCCCCGACAACAAACCGGAAAGCCTTATCAAGAAGGTGCTCAGTGTCAGCCAACTGTCCTTTGTGGTGTCCAGTCCCTTGTGGGGCGGTTCGGTGGGCACCGTTCCCAAGCAGTGGCAGCCGTATTCACCCTTTGCTTCACACACCTACGACCTGCCTGCCTGCGGGCCTGTCCAGGCGGGACTGACGGCTGCGTTGGCGGTGCTGCAGGCGCGCAGCCCCCAGCGGACACGGCCGGTGTTTATCCTCAAGCACGTCGACAAAGAAGACTATGTGCTGAGCGAACCCCAGGCCGATGGCGCACCGGCGCTGTCGGTTCAACAGCTCTTCCCGCGCACCCCGGATGGCAAGCGCGTGGTGCACGACCATTTTCATTGGGTCGGGGTCTATCTGGGAAAAACCCCGACGCCAGTGCGGCTCGCCGCCCTGGAACCCTGGCTGTACCGTAACTTCTTTACTCCGCTTGAGCTGGCGACCCAGCTTTATCAGGGGCACCAGGCCACGGATTTACTGGGGCCGGGGCGCCAGCTGTGGTTCTATCGCAACCTCAACGATGGCGCGTTGTTGCGATACACCTGTGGGTTTTCGGCGGCTGAGACGGAGCTTTTTCGCGTCGCGCCCAGCGGTCGGGTGGTGGATAACCAGATTGATTCGGCGCTGCTTGCCGGCACGTTGCGGCCGCGGGATTTTGTACTGCGCGTGGCAGCGGCCGGGCATTTGGCGGTGATCCGGGCAGGGAAGATCTGGGACAAGGTTGGCCCGGTCGATGGGCACTGGCGTGCTTGTTCGTTGATTCCCAAGCCCGTCTTGAGCCCGCCTTTTGCCACGGCCGACGATGCTGCCCGCTGGGCCCACAATCGGATCGGCGAGCGGCGTGACAAGGAGTATGGCGGCGCGGTACTGAAACAGGGCGGGCGTTATTTCGCCACTGAGCCGGTGGCCGGTGCGTCCATTCAGTTTGATTTCCGCACCATGATGGCCACCGACGAGCATGACTACTTCATTGCACCGTCGCCCTATGACTGCCACGCCTTCTACCATTCGCATCCGGCAGGCTCCGCTGGGGAACAACAGCTGCACGAACAGTTTTCCGCCGACCAGGTCAGGGTGTTTATCAGCTTTTTCTCGTCGGCCGACCAGGCGTTTATCATCGGTAACCGCGAGTTCGCCCCGGCCCACTATCTCTCGGGGCCGGAGGGCTCTTTGCTCAAGTACATGAGCAGCGGCTCGGCAGCGGAGCAGAAGCTGCTCAAGCAACTGACCGGCGAGCTGGAGATCGAGCCATTCACTGACTTTGAAGGGGCCATCTGGGGCTTTGCGGATGTTGGAGACCTGCGGGTGGTTTTGCCCAATCGTGTCTGGGGCGGTGCTCGCGGTCGGATATCCAGAGGCTGGCGTCTCGGCAACCCGGTCGCCCCCGCCGGCAGTGTGCAGGAACAGCCGTTCTTTACGCCGGTCGCCGGCATGGGGCATGTGGCGGCGCTGATCGCCCTGAATAATCTCGACTCGCTGCCGCCTGCTGCATACCAGGGGTTTGTCCTCAAGCATCAGACCCGCTCGTCGTATGTCGCGACGTTACCGGTGGCGGCGGGCTCGACCCTGGCAAGCCTGTTCCCGACCCGCGCCGACGGTCAGCCGAAACTGCTCTCTAACTATCGGGTGGTCGGCGTCTACCGGAACGCACCGCGCTTCGAGCCCGGGCAATTGCCGGCCAGCGAAGCCTGGTTGTACAAGCGCTTTGCCAGCCCGGCGCTGTGGGTGGACGCCATGACTCAGGCCATCGCCACCTTCGGCCTGCAAATCGCCGGACTGGGGTTCAAGCTGTATCTGCAGACCGCCGACAACGCGCTGCTGCATTGGCAGGTGCCGAGTGCGCAGACCGCCAACGAACTGTTCAGCGTGGCGGGCCAGGCAGTCACCGACAACGGCAACCAGGTCGCCTTGCTCGATGGCTCGCTGACCCCGCGCGAGTTCGTGCGCCGGGTCATCCGCGCTGGGGAGTTGGTGGTGCTTCAGCAGGGCGGGTTATGGAACGTCCTGGGGCCGATGCATGACCTTGAGCAACTGCCGTTGGGCTCGGGCGCCATGGTGCTCAGTGCCTCGTTCCTGACGGCCGATGACGCCGCACGCCATGCCCACGAGAAGATCGGCTTTCGCCGTGGGACCGCTCTGGGTGGCTACCTCCTCAAGAAGACCGACGGGCGGTTTGTGTTCACTGATCCGGTGAGCATCCACGGTGACGGCTTTGCCTCCGACCTGCTGCTGCCGACACAGGGCAGTGGCTTGCTGGTGCCCCCGGCGGGTTATGAAATTCATGCCCGCTACGCGTCCCATGCGGCTTTGTCCTTGAGTGACCTGGGGCGCCAGCGGCGTCTTGGCTGGACCCTTGCCGACCTGGAGGTGAATATCACGATGTTCTCGGACAGGGAGATCCGCTCGGTGATCGAGTCCCGGCAGCCGGCCTATCTGAGCGGGTCGCCGAACAACCTGATCGGCTACACCCCCAGTGGCTCGGCCAATGAATTGCTGGTGCTCAACAACACCACCCGCGAGCCGGGCCAGCATGGGTATTTCGAACGGTTGGAAAGCGGCAAGCTCAAGCCCGTGGACATTGTCAGCCGCCTGGCGGAGGCGGGCAATCTGCAGGTGCTGATTCGCAGCCAGTTGTGGGGGCCGCGTGGCAAGGTCTACAACGACTGGACGCCCAACTTCGAGTACGCCGAAGTGGCTCTGCAAGCCCCGGCGTTTGGTGCGATTTTCAACAGCCAGGACGCGGCGGCACTCAACGCCCACGTTCGCTGGTACGGCAGGAACCTGGATGCCCAGGGAGGGGCGGCCTACATCCTCAAACACCCACAACGCGATGAATTCGTGGTCAGTGAACTGTTGCCGGTCAAGCCGGACGGGCGTTGGTTGAGTGATTCCACCCGAGGCGCCGGGTATCTGGCCGGTGGCGATTTCGCCAAGGGGTTTGTCCTGGTGGGCCTGCTGTATTCACAGCAATGGCTGCCCGTGGGGCTATCCACGACAGAGGCCTGGCTGACGAGTTTTTTTGTCACGCCCGAGGTGTTGTTGCGTGCTGAAGAGGATGCCCGGAATTTACCGCGGTCTTCCACCACTCCCGTGCTGCCGGTGTATTTTTCGACGTTGGACGGGGCCTTGCTGCGGTATCAGCCCCAGGCTTCGTCATTGCTCAAGCAGAGTAGTGGCGGGGACGGTGTGACGATCCAGGGCATGAGCCTGCGCAATGGCTCCCTGGATACCCGCCGCTATATTTCGCTGATTGCCAAGGCCGGAGACTTGCGGGTGTTGTACAGCAGCCAGTGCTGGGACCGACGGGGCCCGGTGAGCGAAAACGCTGTGTTATGGCGGCCCTATAGGAACTTTATCCGTCGTCGCCTGGGGCCGGCTTTCCAGGAGCAGGATGATGCGGTGCGGCATGTGCGCTCGCAGCTGAGCAATCACGATAACGGAGGGATGGGGGGGGTGATCCTCAAACGCCCTGACGGCCTGTTCGTGGCGACCGAACCGTTGAGGGTGCCTCGGGAAGATTTCGATCCCAAGTGGATCCTGCCGGATGAAGTGGTCGCCTCCGGGGGCTTTCCGGCGGGACACACGATTGTCGCGCGCTACCGCACCAGCCCGGTGCGGGAGTTGCCGTTTGCTCTGGAGGTCACGCAAAAAAACGTCTATCGCAACATGCTCTCCACCCGGGTGATCAGTTCATCGTTGCAGTCCCCGGACACGCGCCTGACCCGTGAGTATCTATTGGGCAGTGACGGCTGTGTGCTCAGTTACACCCGAAGCCATACAGTCCTGGAGGATGAGCTGAAAAAGGCCTTGCTGCCGTTGAAGCTCGAACGGGCGGAACTGTTGGATAACCTTGTCGAGCGCCAGATGCGCGATGGCACGCTGACCCCGGTCGAGTTTGTTTCCCGGTTGGGCCAGGCCGGTGTATTGCGGGTCGTGGAGGGGAGCCAGGTGTGGGGTCTGCCCCGCAGGATCAGCACCCCGTTCATTGCCAACCTCGACCGACCTGAGCCGTTATTGATCAGGAACTCGCTGGCCGATCCGCCGTTCAGCCCGGTCTTCACTCAGGAACAGGATGCCGTGCGCTATGCCCATGAGCACTGCAGGCACGGCGAAAGCCTGCAGTTCGGCTACATCTTCAAGTCGCACAGATCGGGGCATTACATGGTCAGTCTGCCGCTGGTGCGCCAGAGCTATCGCGACTACAACCAGGTTTTCCCCCAGGGCCTGTTTCCCCAGGGCTATACGCTCGAAGGTTTCTACCTCTGTGCTACCCGGGAGGTTCTGACAGCGGAGGATGACCCGTTGCATCAGGCGTTCTTTCTGCCCTCGGATATTGATACGGGGATACGCTTCTCCATTCACGGGCTCAAGGACAAAAAACTAACGTTTTACCTGTCGTGCCTGGACGGCGCGCTGCTCAGGTATCAGTACCTTGGCACTGATGAGCAACTGGACACCCTGAGCACGCTACAGACCCTGCGTTTGCAGCTACTGCAGGGGGGCGCCCGCATGCTCGACTACGTGCGCAGCCTGATTGCCCGAGGCAATCTGGATATATTGATCGAGGGCCGTGTCTGGTCCGGCACTGTGCGGGTCGCCGCCGATTGGCGACCCGGTACGGGGGAAGGCTTTTTTGCAACCTGGCAGGCTTGTGGCCCGCTCTTTTCCCTTGCCGACGATGCAGCGCGCGCCATCCATCGCAGGCTCGCGCCGTATCGGGGGCGGGAGTACCTGGCCGCCGTATTGGGCAACCCCACGCGCACCTCGTTTGTCGGAACGCAACCATTGGCGGCCGGGCTCGATACGGCGCAGCAACTGGCACTTTTCTACACGGGGCCCGACGGGCCGGTACAGCCTCTGGTACAGCCGGTGGGCCGCCCGGTGCCGTTACCCGTGTTCCCGTCGCGCTATGAAGTGGTCGCTGCCCAGCTTGTCTATAAAAGCATGCCGTCTACTCAAAGCAGTGATCCCAAGGAACAGAGGCTGATCAATAACTTTGTCGGCCCGACCCTCCTCGGATTCTATCTGCGCGTGGTACGTGCCCATGCGCAACGGCCAGCCAGCGTTTATCTGTCGGTTCGCGAAGGGGCGCTCCTCAAATACATCCCGAGTTTTTCCAGGATGGAAGAGGAGGTCATGGTGTTGGGCACCGGTCTTCAGCCCAGTGTCTTTTTGAAACGCGTGACCAGTAGCGGTGAGCTTTTTGTACTGGAGCGGGATGCGTTATGGCGGTACGAGGGACGCCTGTCAGACGCTCAGGTCGATACCCGCGACGACACGCAAACCGAAGAAATCCAGATGGATGAAGCGTTGAGGATACGCGACCGCGATGAGTTGTAAGGGCGAGGGTCACCTGCCGATACGCCGCCGGTCGATGAGTGTTGAGGAGGCCTAGCGCCTGCGCATCAGGCCAATAAAAAACAGCCCGCCAATCGCCGCCGTGGCTACGCCTATCGGCAGGTCTTCGGGGGCGATCAGGGTGCGCGCGGCGACGTCCACCCAGACCAGGAACAGGCTGCCCACCAGCACACAAACCGGCAATAAGCGCCGGTGCTCGGCGCCCACCAGGCGCCGGGCGATATGCGGCACCATCAGCCCGACAAAGCCAATAGAGCCGCTGATCGACACCAGCACGCCGGTCATCAGCGAGGCAATCAAAAACACCCGCAGCCGTACCGTGCGGGCATTCAGGCCCAGGGTCACGGCGGTCTGCTCGCCGGCCATCAGCGCGTTCAGTGGGCGGGCCATGCCCAGCAGCAACAGCAGGCCCAACAGCACGGTGGCGCTGGGAATCGCCAGCAGTTCCCAGCGTGCCAGGCCGAGGCCGCCGAGCATCCAGAACATCACCGCCGACGCGGCACGATGGTCGCCCATGAACAGCAGCAGATTGGCTGCCGCCATCATCACAAACGACACCGCCACGCCGCACAGCAACAGGCGATCACTCTCCAGCCGGCCGTTGCGACTGGCTACCGCCAGCACCACCAGCATGCTCAGCAAGGCGCCGATAAAGGCGGCGATGGGCAGGGTCAGCAGGCCGATGATCTGGCCGACATGCAGCACCACAATCACCGCGCCCAGGGTGGCGCCCGAGGTCACGCCCAGCAGGTGCGGGTCGGCCAGCGGGTTGCGGGTGACTGCCTGCAAGACCGCGCCGATCAGCGCCAGGCCGGCGCCCACCAGTGCCCCGAGCACCATGCGCGGCACGCGGATCAGCCAGACGATATGCTCCTGGCCCACCGACCAATCCACTTCGCCGATTCCCAGGGCCTTGTGCAACAGAATCCGCCACACCACGTCCACCGGCACCCGCGCCGAGCCGAAGCCCAGCGAGACCACACAGGACACCAGCAGCACCGCACCCAGGGCGGCGAGCAGCAGGGCATAGCGGCGCTCGATCATTGGCCGTGGAACCCCTTGGCCAGGGTTTCCACCGCCAGCACATTGTCGATGCCCGGCGTGGCCTGCACGTAGGGGATCACGATAAAGCGCCGCTGCTTGATCGCATCCACCGATTGCAGGGCCCGGTTATCCAACAGGAACTGGATTTTCTGCTCGGCAGTGATTTCGCTGTAGTCGACGATCACGATCACCTGGGGGTTACGCTCGACGACGGTCTCCCAGTTGACCCGGGTCCAGCTGGCATCCACATCGTCGAGGATATTGCGCCCGCCGGCGGCCGCGATCAGCGCCTGGGGCATGCCCAGGCGGCCGGAGGTCATGGCGCGGTCTTCGCCGCTGTCGTAGAGAAATACCCGTGGCTGTTCGGCGGGCAGGGTTTTCTGCACGGCGCCGACCTGGGCCTGCATCCGGGCGATCAGGGCATTGGCGCGGTCCTGCACGTCGAAGATCCGGCCCAGGTTGCGCAGGTCGTTATAGGTGTCGTCCAGGGTCGCAGCCGGGCGCTTCATCACGAATGCGCACGACTCGGTCAATTCCAGCACGTTGATGCCCAACGGTTGCAGGGTTTGCGGGGTGAGGTCGCCACCGACGCGCATGCCGTAGTCCCAGCCGGCGAAGAAGAAATCCACGTTGGCATTGAGCAGGGTTTCCACCGACGGATACTTGGCCGCCAGTTCCGGCAGGCCGTCGAGAAGGGTGGCCATTTGCGGGGTCACCGCCTTCCAGCCGGTCACGCCGCTGTAGCCGACCATGCGCGACTTGAGGCCCAGGGCGAGCATCATCTGGGTCATGTTGATGTCGTGGCTGACCGCGTGTTCAGGGGCTTGATTGAAGGTTACCTCGCGGTTGCAGCTCTGGATCTTCAACGGGTAGCGGGTGGCTTCGGCAAAGGCCTGGGTTGCACCGCACAGCAGGGTAAGGCACAGCAGGGAACGCAGGATCATGGTTGGGTTATCCAGGTGATTCGTGGGTAGCCGGACAAAGGGTGGGTGTCGATCAAGGCATCAACCCCGAACACCTCACGCAGCAGCTCGACGGTCAGTACTTGGTGGGGCGTGCCGCTGGCGACGATGCGGCCATGGTTGATCACGTACAGGCGATCACAGAAGGCCGCGGCCAGGTTCAGGTCGTGGATGCTGGCCAGGGTGCCGATCTGCAGGCGCTTGACCAGCTTGAGCAGCTCCAGTTGGTAGCGCGGGTCGAGGTGGTTGGTCGGCTCGTCGAGGATCAGCAGTTGCGGTTGCTGGGCCAGGGCGCGGGCGAGGATCACGCGCTGCTTTTCACCGCCGGACAGGGTGGCGAAGGCATGGTCTTCAAAGCCCAGCAGGCCGACGGACTCGAGGGCCTGTTGAATCAATTGGCGGTCGTGCAGGGTATCGCTGTCGAACAGCCCTTTGTGCGGAGTGCGGCCCATGGCGACCACTTCATCGACCCGCAGGCCGAAGGCATCGGGGAATTCCTGCAGCACCACGGCGATGCGCTGGGCGCACCAGCGCGAGGATTGCTTCCACACGTTCTGGTGATCGAGGTGCACTTCGCCCTGCTCGGGTTTGCTGAAGCGGTAGGCGCAGCGCAACAGGCTGGTCTTGCCGCTGCCATTGGGCCCGATCAACCCGACAAACTCCCCGGCACCCACCTGCAGGCTGGCATCACGCAGATGGAACTGGTGATGGCAGTGGCCATGCCCCAGGGGGGACCAGGCGAGGTGGTGAAGGTTGAGTGTGGGCATCAAATATCTCAAGTCAAACAGCGATCCGGGGTGGGGGTCAGAAGGTGTAGTCCGCCGTCACGAAGAACGAGCGCGGCTCCCCCAGAATCCATTGCTGGCCGTCATTGTATTGGCTTACGGCATAGGTGCGGTCGAACAGGTTATTCAATTGCAGGCCCAATGTCGTGTTGCGCAGGGCTTTCCACGAAACAGTGGCGTCGACCACGGTGTAGCTGGGCAGCTCATTGCGGTTGGCCATGTCGGCGTAACGCGCATCCACATAACGCACGCCGGCCCCGGCACGGATGTCGTCGGTCACGGCCTTGCTGAGCCACAGGTTGGCGGTGCGGCGCGGCACGTCCACCGGGCGATTGCCGTCGCGCGAAACCTGCACGCCGCCGACGTCCTGCTGGAAGTCGTCGTACTGCGCCCGCACGATGGCCGCATTGGCCTGCAGTTGCCAGGCGTGGGGCAGTTGCAGGTCGAGGCTGGCCTCCAGGCCGTCGGAGGATTGCTGGCCCACCTGCTGTTTGAACTGCGGGTTGCCCGGTACATCGGTCAGCAGTTTCTTTTTGACGATATGGTAGGCCGCCAGGGTCCACTCGCCGCGCTGGTCCCAGAAGGCTTGCTTGATGCCGATTTCCGTCTGTTTGGCGGTGGACAGGTCGAACGCCTGTTGGCTTGAACTCAGGGAGATCAGGCCGCCGACCCCATCGGTGCTGGTGGCGTACTGGCCGTAGACCGAGGTGTCCGGGGTGAGGGTAAACACCAGGCCGGCCTTCCAGTTGTTGCCGGTGAGGGTCTTGTCGTTGCGTTCACCGCTGCGCAGTTCATCGCGGTCCAGGTGCACGTAGTCGCGACGGATGCCGGTGATCAGCGAGAGCCGGTCAGTCAGTTGCAGGCGGTTTTCCGCAAAGCCCGCGAACTGCTTGGTGGTGGTGGCGAACAGCGGCAGGAACGGGGTGGCACTTTCAAACGGTGCCTGGGCCGGGTGTTTCAGGTCAATGGGCTGACCGCCGGTCACTACGTCGGTAAACGGTGAATTGCTGGCCAGGCGGAAGCGGATGCGGTTGTATTCCACGCCGGTCACGGTCTGGCTGTCGAGGCCAAACAGGGTGTGTTTGAAGGTAAAGGTCTGGCGGTCGCCGACCTGTTCCTGGTTGTGCTTGATGCCGTAGAAGCCGCTGCGGGTCAGTTGCCCGGCACTGAAATTGTAGTTCTCGGCGTTCTGCCAGCGGCGCTGGGCCTTGAGGTAGTACAGCTCGTTGCGCGCGCTGACGCTGTCGTTGATCTGCCACTCGCTGCTCAGGCGGGTCCACTGGTCGTTGTAATGCTGGGTGTCGTTGCTGACGTTGTAGTTCTTGTCACGCAGGCCCTTGTGCAAGTGGCCGTTGAGCAGTGGTGTGCCGAAGTAGTTCTGCGGGCGCTGGTCGCCGTAGTCGTGGGCCAGGGTGAAGCTCAGGTTGTCGGCAGCCTGCCAGCGCAGGGCGCCGCTGGCAAAATCGCTGGCCGAGTCGCCACGGTCGATAAAACCATGGCTGCGCAGGCGATTGAGGTTCAGGCGATAGCTCAGGGTGTCGGTCAGCGAGCCGCCACTGTCCAGGGCCTGTTGCTGGCGATCATAGGAACCGTAGCCGAGACGGATGTGGTTTTCGATCTCGCCCTCAAAGGGCTTTTTCGCGACGGTATTGACCACCGCGCCGGTGGCACCTTCGCCATACAGCACCGATGCCGGGCCGCGCAGCACGTCCACGCGCTCGACGGCCCAGGTGTCGACCGGAAAGGTCGAGGTGCCCATGCCGTTGTAGAGGCGGTTGCCGTCATACAGTTGCATCACTGAGCCCTGGCCGGCAAAACCCCGAGCCTGCAGCGAGGTACCGCCGTCGCCCGGGGTGCCGGTGCGGCTGATGCCGGTGGCGCGGGAGATGGCGTCCTGCACACTGGCATCAGCGCGTTCACGGATCTGCTCGCCGGTCTGGCTTTCGACACTGCCGGGGGTTTGCAGGGCACTGAGGCCCAGGCGCGAACCGGCGGTGGTCGGGGTGTTGAGGTCGACCGGTGCGCTGTCCACCGCCGGGGCGGTCACGGGGCTGACGGGCAGGGTCAGTGCCTGGGCACTGTTGTGCAAGGCAAGCAGGCACAGGCCGCTGGCAAGGTACTTGTTCATCGGGCGGCAGATCGCTTCTTCGAGACGGTACTCGCCGCTGGGCGCGGCGAGTGGGGACAGTGCAATAAGTGTTATAAGTTAACACTTCTTACGTGGAGGATGAAAGCCCGCGTAAGACTACATAACGCCTCTATGTAGGGCATCTCGCCTACCTCATGCAGAAGATGAGGCCGATTCACGTTGCTTGAACAGGCGTGACAAGACCAGCCGATCCAATACCCAGACCACGATCAGCGAGGCGCCGACCAGCGGGAAAACAATCGCCAGGGCGAGCATGATCACCATCGCGGTTTTCCACTTCGGCAGGTCATGGCGCAACGGCGGAACCCCCAGGCCACCCTGTGGCCGGCGCTTCCACCAGATCACCAGGCCGCTGACCGAACTCAGCAGAATCATCAGGCACACCAGCAGCACAATGATCTGGTTGACCACGCCGAACATCTTGCCCTCGTGCAGCATCACCCCGGACTCGGTGACCCGCGCTACGGTGTTGTAGTGCTCCCAGCGCACATCGGCCAGGACCTTGCCGGTGTATTGGTCGACATGCAGGGTCGCATCATTGCGCGGGTCGTTGGCGAACACCGCGAGGGTGAACACGCCCGTGGCTGTGGTCGGGAACGTGATGCTGTAGCCCGGCTCGACCTGGCGTGCGGTGGCCAGGTCCACCAGCTGCTGCAGGCTGATTGTCGGGGCGGCAGGACCGTGGTGCATGCCGCCGTGCTGCATGTGCTCGGCATGCTCGCCGGACATCGGCATGGGGGTGTTTTCCATGGCCCAGGGCACGGTCTGTTGCGTGGCGGTATTGAGGCTGCGGGCTTGCTGGTCGGATTGCGGCACGTCGTTCCACATGGCGGCCGGGAAGCGGTTCCAAAGGTCGGCGTATTGCTTGCCCCAGAAGCCGGTCCAGGTCAGGCCGCTGAGGATCATCAGCAGCAGGAACGCCGCGCCCCAAAACCCGGTGACCGCGTGCAGGTCGCGCCAGAACAGGCGCCCGCGACTGCCCAGGCGTGGCCACAGGATCCCGGCGGCCGATCGGCCGCGCGGCCACCACAGGTACAGGCCGGACACCACCAGCATCACACCCCAGCCCGCCGCGAGTTCGATCAGGCGGTCGCCAGTGGTGCCGATCATCAACTCGCCATGCAGGGCACGCACGATGGCTTGCAGGTTGTAGGTCGCGTCCTGCTCCCCGAGCACGTTGCCGCGATAGGGGTCGACGAACACTGTCAGTTCGTGGCCGGCGTTGTGCAGGACAAATTGCGCGCTGCTGCTGGCGTCCACAGGTGGCAGGTATTTGCTGAGGGCGGCTTGGGGGTAGGCGGCCTTGGCGCGCTGCAATTGCTCGTCGGCGCTGAGGACATGCGCGGCGGGCTCGACCTTGAGCAGGTCGCCATACATCAACGGGTCCAGCTGGGGTTTGAACAGGTAGATGATGCCGGTCACTGCCAGCAACACCATGAAGGGCGCGACAAACAGCCCGGCGTAGAAATGCCAGCGCCAGGCCAGGTTGTAGAAGGAAATCTTTGGCGGGTTCATCAGGGTGCTCCGCAAGGTTTTTTATTTATAGGTAGGTCTGGAGGTACGGGCCTGTGTAGGAGCGAGCAAGCTCGCTCCTACACAAAGCCACCTGTTAGAAGCTCATATCCACCTTGGTCCAGAGCGTGCGCCCTGGTTCATTGATGGCTTGCGGGTCGTTGGCCGGGTAGCCGAAGCCAGCGTTGCCGGCCAGGTTCAAGTGTTCGGCATAGGCCTTGCCAAACAGGTTGTCGACGCCGGTGCTGACCTTGAAGTTCTTGTTGATGCGGTACGCCGCATTGAGGGAGAACACGCCAAAGCCACCGCTCTTGGCGAAGTCCTTGCCGACCACGTTGCCCTTGTTCTGGTCGATGCGGTTTTGTGCCGCCACCACGCGCCACAAGGCGCCGGCGCTCCAGTCGTCTTCGCTGTAGGTCAGGCCGAAGCGCGCGTCCAATGGCGGCATTTGTGGCAGGGCCTTGCCGTCACTGCTGTTTTTGCCCCAGGCGTAGGCCAGGGTGGCATCGGCTTTCCAATTGGCCGTCAGCTTGTAGGCTGCGCCCAATTCACCGCCCATGATCCGCGCGTCGATGTTCTGCGCCTGGGAGGTCATGCCCATCATCCCCGGGGTGTAGTTGAACAGGATGTAGTCGCGCACCTGGCCGACATACCCGGAGGCCCAGGCTTCCAAGTCAGCGGTTTTGTATTGCAGGCCGAAGTCCAGTTGGGTGGTTTTCTCTGGTTTGACTGCATCAAAGGCATTCAGCGAACCCGCTGGGCCTTTGCCGGGGGAGAACAGCTCCCAGTAGTCCGGGAAGCGTTCGGCGTGGCCGAGGCCGGCGTAGAGGGTCGTCGGGCTGTCGGCCAAGTCATGTTCATAACGTACGAAACCGGACGGCAGAGTGTCGGCGCGGGTATCGCCGGCGGTCGGGTTGGCGCGGCTCATCATGCCGCTGCCGGTGCGCTGGCGGTAATCCTTGGCCGAGGCGCGATCCAGGCGGGCGCCAGTGATCAGCCGGTCATTGTCGGCGGCGTACCAGGTCAACTCGCCAAACACCCCGTAGTTATGGAAGTCGGCGTCCTTGTTGCGCGGCAGGTTCTTGTAGGTGTCGACCCCGGCGCTGCTGCGCTGGCGATGTTCGTTGGTCTGTGCGTCGATACCGCTGATCAGTTGCACATCGGCCCAGCGCCAGGTGGCCTTGATCCGCGCGCCGAGGGTACGGCGGTCGACGTTGGAAGCCATGGGTCCGGCCATCATCCCGGTGCCCGACGGCGTGCGCAGGCTGTAGTTGTCCATCACGTGGTCGGCGTAGTTGTAGTAGACCTGCGCTTCGACCTTGTCCAGCACCTCGCCGATGTTGGATTTCTCGAAACGCAGGCCGAGGCTTTCGCGCAGGAACTGCGAGCCGTCCATGCCGCGCCCGGCGTAACGCGCTTCGCCATCGCCACGGCCGGCGGTGAGCTCCAGCAGGGTGTCGGCGTCCGGGGTCCAGCCGAGGGCGACGTCGCCGTTCCATTTGTCGTAGCGCGAGGCGACGGTGTCGTTGTTGCCGTCCTTGTAATCGTCGGAGTGAGCCTGGTTGCCGATCACGCGGATGTAGCCCAGTGAACCGCCGGCGGCGGCATCCACGACTTTGTCGAAGCGACCGTTGGAGCCGGCGAGGATGCTCGCATTGACTCGGGTGCCCAACTCGCCGAACTGCTCCGGCTCACGGTCGAACAGCACCGTACCGGCCGAGGCGCCCGGGCCCCAGAGCACGGTTTGCGGGCCTTTGATCACGGTCAGCTTGTCGTAGGTTTCCGGCGAGATATAGGAGGTGGGTGCGTCCATGCGGCCAGGGCAGGCGCCGAGCATCATGCTGCCGTTGGTGAGGATATTCAGGCGCGAGCCGAACATGCCGCGCAGCACCGGGTCGCCATTGGTGCCGCCATTGCGCACCAGGGCAAAGCCGGGGATGGTCTTGAGGTAGTCACCGCCATCACTGGCCGGCACTGGCTGGCGCGGGTCCTTGGGGTTGGTGACGATGGTCAGGGGGGAGCTGGGGGCGACGCCGGTAATCACTGTCGGGCTCAGCTCATTGTGGTGCTCGGCGTGTTCGTCGGCATACGCCTGTGGCGCCAACAGTGCGCCGCACAAAACGGCGAGCACAGGGGTACGTCCCATACGGGTGTCAGCAGGAAACCTGGACATAAAAATTCCATCAATCAGTCGTAAACAACACGGCCAGCAGCCTGCGGCTGTCTGTGTGAAGGCGGCCGTGCGAAGTTGTGTGTTATTGGCGGTCTACGACTGGCTGGGCGGGGCGCGGCTGCGGGCGCCGGGGAAAATGCTCTGCCGGGCATGGCCCAGGCGCGGTGCGGGGATCAGGCCAGTGGCCGGCGGCGGGCTGCCGAGGGCCACGAATGACACGCTGCCAGGCAGGGCCGGGCAACTGAACAACAGGCTGCAATAGCCGCATTTCTCCCACATCACGTGGTCGGCGGCGGGGGCCTTGGTGTGCTCGGCCGGGTGCTGGGGCGCGGCATGGCAGGTGTCGTCCATGGACATCTGCATGGACATGCCGGCGTGATGATCCATCGGCATCGCTTGGGAAATCAGCGGTCCGATAAAGATCATCAGCATGGCGAACAGGCTGATCCAACTGCCGCCCGCCAACCTCAAAGGCTGGCGGCGGCGCGTGGTCGACCTGTTGGCGCGAGCACCCATGGGGAGCGGCCTGGGCTGGTTAATGGGCGTGCTTGTGTCCGTGCTCGGCCATCGGCGGTACTTTTTGCACCGAGACTTGCACTTTTACCGGCCCGGCCTTTTCGAAGTTCAAGGTCAGCGGGAAGTGCTGGCCGTCGCGCAACTGGCTGCGATCTTTAAGATCCAGGAGCATCACGTGATAGGCCATCGGCGCAAAGGTCAGCTCGCCCTTGGACGGCACGGCCACGCTGGGCACCTGCTGCATCTTCATCAGGTCACCGTGCATCACATGCTCATGCAGCTCGGCCTTGGCCGCCACTGGCGTGTCGACACTGAGCAAGCGGTCCGGGGCTTCACCCTGGTTATGGATCACAAAGTAGGCGGCTACCGTCGGCGCATTGGGCGGCAATTCCTGTGACCAGGGGTCGCTCACCAGCAGGTCGCCGGCCTTGTAGTCATCGGCATTGGCGGCACTGAACGCAGGCAGCAGCAAGGCCGCCAGAAGCAGGGAAGATTTGAGCATGGCAGTTCTCCAGAACGATTCAAACGCAGTTCAATTGCGAAGTGATCAAACGGTAGGAGAGGCGCGGGGGCTGAGGCTCGGCCATTGCTGGCGCGGAGTCGGGGCTTGCAGGGCAGGCGATGGCAGGCCAGGCGCCGGGTCGATTCGTGTGAGATACAACTGCGGCACATGTCCCGGCAGCGCCACCAACGGCGCCGAGCCCGAACAGCACCAGCAATGCTGCATGCTGGAATGTTCGTCCTGCTGCGGCGCCGGTATATCCAGCGTGCCCAGGGACATCGCCACCAGCTTGCTGCCATTGGACGAACAGAAACTGCCCCACAGCAATTGCTCGGAAGGGCTTTTACCCTGTTGCATTGCCCCGGCCAATGGCATGGCAAACGCATTGAACAGCACTGCAAGGCAGGCGATCCAGGCAAATGCAAAGCGTTGACGGGCCATGGCGGACAATCCGTAGGGTTAAGCGATCAGGTGGGTATTTAGCCTGATCGGGGGGCATAAGTAAAAGTTGCTGGTGTGGTTTGGTGTCGCAGTGATGTCAGGTTATGCGACGGGAACGCCATGAACCTGCATATCGACCCCAAGTCCCTTTCGGAGTACCGCAAAGATTGCAGCCAGGTTATCCATGCTTGGGTTGCCATGAGCCGAAAGCATACGATGCAAGCTTTTGCTCGGTTTGGCCGTCTCCTTCGCCAAACTCTCAAAACCGACAGTGGCGTTGACCAGGTCGCGCAGAATGATGCGGGACAATTCTGGTTCGCCGTTGAGAAATAGCGTAGCAGCCTCGTCGAGAAGTGCCTGGGCAAACTCTGGGTCGCGCTGGGCGGCTTCGGCAATCGTAAGTTTATAACTACGGGTAAGTGCCATGCTGGCTACCTCTTTTGTTCCAGTTTTTTGTCGCGTTGATAATCGCGGATCAGCGACTTTGCAGTTTTGATATCTTTTTTCTGACTGGATTTGTCACCGCCGCCGAACAGGATGATGAGTCGCAGGCCCTCCCGTACCAAATAAATTCGATACCCCGGGCCCCAGTCGATCCGATACTCGCCCATTCCATCGAACCACTTGATATTGCTGGTGTTGCCCATTTCCAGCCGAAGCAATGATGTTGATACTTTAAGGCGTGCCTGGACACTCAGGGATAGAAACCATTGTTTGAATGGGCTGGTTTGGCCGCTGCGTTTATATTCTTCGATCTCAATCATCGCCCGCCTCGAAGGTAACAAATAGGTTACTTGTCAAGCAAGCGGGCGATCCTGACTTATTGAGTGAAACTTGCCAACGCTGTGAGTGTTTCTTGGGGCGTCAAAAACTCCCGATCCACCCCCGCCAACACCGGCCGCTGCAAAACCACCACCGGTATGCCGCGCTCGCGGGCCACTTCCAGCTTGGGTTCGGTGGCGCTGCTGCCGCTGTTCTTGCTGATCAGCACATCAATCCGCCGTCGTTCGAACAACGCCCGTTCATCCTCGATCAAAAACGGCCCACGGGCGCCGATTACTTCGCAGCGTTCGTTGCCGGGGTAGACGTCCAGGGCGCGCAAGGTCCAGAACTGCCCGGCGGGGATTTCATCGAGGTGTTGCAGCGGTTCGCGGCCGAGGGTGAACAGTGGGCGCTGGAAGGGTTTCAACGCCTCGATCAGCCCGGCCCAGTCACTGACTTCACGCCAGTCATCACCCGGTTGTGGCTGCCAGGCGGGACGGCGCAGGGCCCAGCAGGGGATCGTGCACAAGCGCGCGGCCTGGGCGGCGTTGGCGCTGATTTGTGCGGCGTAGGGATGGCTGGCGTCCAGCAGCAGGTCGATGCCCTGTTCGCGAATAAACTGCGCCAGCCCTGCGGCGCCGCCGTAACCACCGACGCGCACCTGGCACCTCAGGTCAGTGGGCACCCGGCCAATCCCGGCCAGGCTGTAGATATGCTGGGGCCCCAGGGTGCGGGCGATGGCCAGGGCTTCCGTCACGCCGCCCAGCAGCAGGATGCGCTTCATAGCGGCTTGAGCACTTCAAGCAAGGTGATGGGCAGCGCCTGGCGCCAGGTATCGAAGTCGCCCAGGGGCTGGGCCTGGGCCACGTGGATGCGGGTCAACTCGCCGCCGTGTTGCGCGCGCCAGGCCATCAGGGTCATTTCGCTTTGCAGGGTCACGGCATTGGCCACCAGCCGCCCACCAGGGCGCAGGTGTTGCCAGCAGGTGTCGAGCACGCCGTCGCGGGTCACGCCGCCGCCGATGAAAATCGCATCAGGCGCTTCCAGCCCTGCCAGGGCCTGGGGCGCGCTGCCGCGAATCAATTGCAGGCCAGGCACGCCGAGGGCGTCGCGGTTATGTTCGATCAGTTGCTGGCGGCCAGCGTCGGCTTCAATCGCCAGGGCGCGGCAGCTGGGATGGGCGCGCATCCACTCGATGCCGATGGAGCCGCTGCCGGCGCCGACGTCCCACAGCAATTCGCCCGGGGTGGGGGCGAGGCGCGCGAGGGTCATGGCTCGCACATCGCGCTTGGTCAGTTGGCCGTCATGCTTGAACGCTGAGTCCGGCAGGCCGGCCAGGCGCGACAGGCGTGGGGTATTGGCGTCGGCGAGGCAGTCGATGGCGGCCAGGTTCAGCGCGGCAATGGCTGGGTCTTGCCAGCTTTCGGCGTGGCCATCGATACGCCGTTCGGCCGCGCCACCGAGGTGTTCAAACACACTCAGGCGGCTCGGGCCAAACCCGCTGGCGCGCAGCAACGCGGCGATGGCCGTCGGGCTCTGGCCGTCGTTGCTCAACACCAGCAAGCGCACGCCGCTGGCCAGATGAGCATTGAGCGCGACCACCGGGCGGGCGACCACCGACAGTGTCACCACGTCCTGCAACGGCCAGCCCAGGCGCGCCGCCGCCAGTGACACCGACGAAGGCGCCGGCAGGATCAACAGCTCATCCGCCGCCACCTGCCTCGCCAGGCTGGCGCCGACGCCGTAGAACATCGGGTCGCCACTGGCCAGTACACACACCGGTTCAAAGCGCCGTGCCAGCAGCGGCTCCAGGGAAAACGGGCTGGGCCACAGCTCGCGTTCGCCGCGGATGCACACCGGCAGCAAATCCAGCTGGCGCTGGCCGCCGATGATACGAGAGGCGCGCAACAGAGCATGCCGGGCATTCCTGCCCAGGCCCTTGAAGCCATCTTCACCAATGCCTACTACTGTCAGCCAGGGCGACATATTGATTCCTTGAACGACATCCGACGGGCAGGCTTTTCATGCTGCCGGACAAAGCAGGCATAATACCGCGCCTTTACCCGTGAACCGGTAGCCCCCGTGAAGCCACTTCCTCTGTCCGCCAGCAAACGTCCCTCGGGTTGTCCGGGGTTGCTGCGTATTGTCCAGGCATTGGATGGCGGGATTTGCCGGATCAAACTGGCCGGTGGGGTCATCACCGCCGCGCAGGCGCTGGCCGTGGCACACGCCGCGCAGACCTACGCCGGCGGAGTGATCGAGGCGACCAACCGCGCCAACCTGCAGATCCGCGGCATTGGCCTGGGGCACGAGGGTTTGATCGCGCACCTGCTGGCCGCAGGCCTGGGCCCGACCACCGCTGCGGGCGATGATGTGCGCAATGTGATGCTCAGCCCCGGCGCGGGCATCGACCGCGACATGCTGCTGGACACCCGGCCCCTGGCGGAGCAGATCCTCGCCACCCTGCAAACCCATCCACGGTTCCATGAGTTGTCGGCCAAGTTCGCCGTGCAACTGGATGGCGGCGAAGCCCTGGCGATGCTCGAACATCATCATGACCTGTGGTTATCGGCTTACCCCACGCAGGGCCAGACCTTGTTGGCATTCGGCCTGGCCGGTTGCCCGGGGCATGACAGGCCGCTGGGCGCCGTACCCCTGGAGCAAGGCCATGAGTTGGTCGTGGCGGTGTTGGAACTGTTTCTTGAGCTGGCCCGACCCGACCAGAACCGCATGCGCGACCTGCTGACACACACGTCTGTGGATAACTTCGTTAGGCGCTTGCGCCTGCCGGTACTGCCCGCCGATGGCTATCGTCGCCGCGCCAACCCGAGCAGTTTGCGCCTTGGCACTTATCCACAGCGCCAACCGCAGCAGGTCTATGTGGCGGCGGTCACGCCATTAGGACGCCTGGACTCGAGCATGCTGCGTGGTGCCGCGCAACTGGCCCTCGAACAGGGTGACGGCACATTGCGCTTCACCCCGTGGCAAGGCCTGCTGCTGCCCAACCTGGCGCCGGACGCCGCCGTGCGCGTGACGACGGGCCTGGCGCAATTGGGCTTCCTCTGTTCCGCCGACCAGGCCCTGGCGCGGCTGATTGCCTGCACCGGTTCCAGCGGCTGCGCCAAGGCCCTGGCCGACACCAAGGCCGACGCCCTGCACCTGGCCACGCTGCTCCAGGACCATGGCCTTGATGTGCACCTGTCTGGCTGCCCACGCACCTGCGCTGCGGCACACATTGCCCCGATTACCCTGCTGGCAGTGGGCACCGGGCACTACGACCTCTATTTTCGCGATGCAGGCCAGCCGGGTTTCGGCCGCCTGCACGCGCACAACCTTTCTATTGAAGCGGCGGGCGCCGTGTTGCGTGCCTGTCCACGGAGCAACACCGATGATTGATTACATCCGCGACGGTCAGGAGATCTATCGCAACTCCTTTGCGATCATTCGCGCAGAGGCCAAGCTGGATCGCATCCCGGCCGACCTGGAAAAACTCGCCGTGCGGGTGATTCACGCCTGCGGCATGGTCGAGGCTATCGACGGTTTGCAGTTTTCTGAAGGCGCGGGCAAAGCCGGCCGTGAGGCCCTGGCCGCCGGTGCGCCGATCCTGTGCGATGCGCGGATGGTCTCCGAAGGCGTGACCCGTGCGCGCCTGCCTGCCAATAACCCAGTGATCTGCACCTTGCGTGACGATAGCGTGCCGGAGCTGGCGCGGGAGCTGGGTAACACCCGTTCCGCTGCCGCCCTGGAACTGTGGCGCCCGCACCTGGCAGGCAGTGTGGTGGTGATCGGCAACGCGCCGACTGCTTTGTTCTATCTGTTGGAAATGCTCGACGCCGGCGCCCCCAAACCGGCGCTGATCCTCGGTTTCCCGGTGGGCTTTGTCGGCGCCGCCGAGTCCAAGGCGATGCTCGCCGCAGACAGCCGTGGCGTGCCGTTTGTGATCATGCAAGGCCGCCTGGGCGGCAGTGCGATGGCCGCCGCAGCGGTCAACGCCCTGGCCACGGAGGTCGAATGATGCAGGCACGTGGACGATTGATCGGCCTGGGCGTCGGCCCCGGCGACCCGGAACTGATTACCCTCAAGGCCCTGCGCCTGCTGCGCGAATCGCCGGTGGTGGCGTACTTCGTCGCCAAGGGCAAAAAGGGCAATGCGTTCGGCATTATCGAAGAACACCTGGTGCCCCAGCAGACGCTGATGCCGCTGGTGTACCCGGTGACCACCGAAGCCTTGCCGGCGCCGCTGTCCTATGAACAGGTGATCAGCGATTTCTACGACGCGGCCAGTGTTGATGTGGCCGCGCATCTGGATGCCGGGCGCGATGTGGCGGTGATCTGCGAAGGCGACCCGTTCTTCTACGGCTCCTACATGTACCTGCATGACCGCCTCGCCGAGCGCTATGACGCCCAAGTCATCCCCGGCGTGTGCTCGATGCTCGGCGGTGCCTCGGTGCTGGGTGCGCCGTTGGTGTATCGCAACCAGAGCCTGTCGGTATTGTCCGGGGTGCTGCCCCACGACGAACTCAAACGCCGCCTGGCGGATGCCGATGCGGCGGTGATCATGAAGCTGGGACGCAACTTCACCAAGGTGCGCCAGGTGCTGGAGGAACTGGGGCTGGCCGGGCGTGCGCTGTATGTGGAACGCGCCACCATGGCCAACCAGAAAATCGTCGCGCTGGATCAGGTCGAACCCATGTCTTCGCCATATTTCTCGTTGATTATCGTGCCGGGCGAAAGGTGGCAAGGGTGATGACGCCGGCGATCGTCATTCTCGGCCAGGGCAGCCTCGCCACCGCGCGCAGCATCCAGCAGGTGTACCCCGGCGCCTTGATCCACGGCCTGGCCGGCCGGGTGGAAGGCGCCGACCAGGCCTACAGCGAATTTGGCGCGACCGTGCGCCAGTTGTATCAACAGGGCACGCCGATCATTGCCCTGTGCGCGGCCGGGATTGTGATTCGCACCTTGGCGGCGCTGTTGCTGGAGAAAGGCGAAGAGCCGGCGGTGCTGGCCGTCGCTGAAGACGGCAGTGCGGTGGTGCCGTTGCTCGGCGGCCTGGGCGGGGTGAATATCATGGCGCGGGAAATCGCGGCGGCCCTGGGGGTGGCGGCTGCGATTACCACCAGTGGTGAACTGCGCTTTGGCACCTGCCTGCTCAACCCGCCCCAGGGTTATCAGTTGGCGGACCTTGAGCTGGGCAAGCGTTTTGTCTCGGACTTGCTGGCTGGCGAACAGGTGCGCATTGAAGGCGCCGCACCATGGCTGGAGCAGGCCAACCTGCCGCAGGACCAGCAGGCGCGCCTGAGCATTCATGTCGGCAGTGCCGAGCGCGTGCCGGCGGCCAATGAGCTGCTGATCTATCCGAAAAACACTTGGGTCACCTGCCGCCCCGGCGTCGGATTGGCCGCGCGGGTGCGCCAGGCGTTGCAGCAGGACGGCATCGCCGTGCAGTCCCTGGCGTGCCTGCTGGCCGATGACGCCGACATGGCCAGTGGCGAACTGCATGAGGCGGCGCTGGAACTGGGCGTGCCGCTGCGCTTTACGGCGCTGGCGGCAGGCCCCGATATCATCATCCACTCGGCCGCCGGGCCCGTGGACCTGGCGCAACTGGGCCGCCCCCGTGGCCGTCTCGCCGTGATCGGCCTGGGCCCCGGCGCAGCCGAGTTGATGGTGCCGGCTGTCAAGGCAGAACTGGCGCGCTGCACCGATGTGCTGGGTTACGAAACCTATGTGCGCATGGCCGGGCCGTTTCGCGCCGACCAGGTGCAGCACTGCACCGATAACCGCGAAGAGATGCAACGGGCACGGCATGCTTTCGAGCTGGCGGCCCAGGGGCGTTCGGTGGTGGTGGTGTCTTCCGGCGACCCAGGGGTGTTCGCCATGGCTGCGGCGGTGCTGGAGGCGCTGCACGAATCCAGCGACCCGGCCTGGCAGCGGGTCGAGCTGGAGATTTTGCCGGGGGTCTCGGCGTCCCTCGCCACCGCGGCCCAGGCGGGTGCGCCGTTGGGCCATGACTTCTGCGTGATGTCGCTGTCGGACAACCTCAAGCCTTGGTCCATCATCGAGAAACGCCTGGACCTGGCCTGCCAGGCCGACCTGGCTTTGGCGTTCTACAACCCCATCTCCCGTTCGCGCCCATGGCAATTGGGGCGTGCCCTGGAAATCGTCGCCCAGCACCGCCTCGCCGCCACGCCGGTAGTGCTGGGGCGCGATATCGGTCGCCCCGGGCAAACGCTGCGCACCACCACCCTGGGCCAACTGACCCCGGACCAGGTGGACATGCGCACCATGGTGCTGATCGGTTCGTCCACCACCTGCGCGTTCCCTCGGGTGGGCGGTGGTGAGTGGGTGTACACGCCACGCTGGTATGGCGAGAAACCGGCCTCCTGAAACGGCAGCGGCCCCGCAATGGGGCCGCTGATCTGTCAGAAAAGGCTAATCATTGATGACAGAAACCTCTGTGTTCTGCCGCGTCATTTCGCAATGCCATTAACGGTTCCTCTCTTTCAGTTGCAGAAAGTAAGCCTGCGATTATCAGGCGTCACCCCATCCCCAGTATTTACGCGGGGTGCAACAAACTCTGATTTTTCCTACGGTGAAATGACGCTCTCCGTACCCCCTGAAAAAAGTTCAATCACGCGACTAGTGTTTCTTGTAAGCCCATGTGGGTTTTTGTGGAGAAACAGTTATGGAGCGCAAACATAAACGAATCAATCTGGCTAAAAAGAACAAGCTGATCGCGGCGTACCGACTGCCGCTGAGCAGCCGGCCGGCGGGTTCGCCGGCGCCGGTGCAGGCTGACGGCGACCTGAATGGCGCGGTGATCAATAACAGTGTGTTTTCGTTTGTCGCGGGCATGAGCCGCCTCAACAAGGAATACACCCGCAAGAGTTACCTGTTGGCCAGCAGCTACGTGAGTGATGTGCTGAAAGTGGGGCGCGGCACGCAGGCCTGGTACGACGAGTTCATCAAGGTCATGGGCAACCTGGGGTGGCTGCCGATACGCAGCAGTTTCGAGCGCGTCACCACCTCCGTGAAGGGCCTGAGCGTGCAGGTGGCGGCGCTGAATATCATCACCTCCACGGTGGCCTCGACGTTTCTGTCAGGCTCCCTGGCGATGGTGCTGCCCAAGTTGGCGGCGGATGCTTTCGACGCCTTGAAACAGCTGTCGGCACCCTTTGATCTGTTCAAGCGCAACATCGTCAACCATGAGGGCGGCGACTTTGGCCTGGCGTCCTGTTCCGAGGTTGACGGTGAGGTGCTGATGGTGCTGGTGACCTACAGCGCCCAGGGCGTCAGCAAGAAAGTGGGGGTGCCGTTTTTTGAATGGGACAGCTCCACGGTCGAAGCCTACAGCGGCCAGACCTGCCTGATGCTCAACCCTGCCGTGGTCAACGACGCAACCCTCCAGCAGTTGCGTGAGAGTGCGGGCGACAAGGTCTTGCTGGCCATCGCCCAATACCGGATCTGACCGGGGCCTCAGGGCACCAGGTAACCGCGTACGCCGGTAAAGATGATCTGCGCCGCCAGCGCACAGACGAACAAGCCCATCAGGCGGCTGACAATCTGCAGCCCTTGGTCGCCGAGGATGCGTTCGATGCGGTTGGACAGATACAGCACCACGCCCACTGTCAGGCTGGCCAGGGCGATGCTGAGAATGGCCATGAGCTTGTCATCCCAATGGGGCTGGCTGACGCCCATTACCAGCAGTGCGCCGATGGTGCCGGGGCCGACGGTCAAGGGGATGGTCAGGGGGACGATAGTCACGTCCTGCTGCACATTGTCGGTCTGCACTGCCGACTTGCCCTGGGCCATGCCCAGGGCGGAGATAAACAGCACACTGCCGGCGCCGATGCGGAAGGCGTCCACGGTGATGCCAAATACACTGAAAATCACCCGGCCAAACAGGTAGAGCAACACGCTCGACACCAGCGTCGCCAGGGCGACCTTCCAGGCCAGGCGTCGCCGCTCCTTGCTGGAATAGCCCCGGGTCAGGCTGATAAAGCAGGACAGGACGAAGAAGGGGCTATACAGCACCAGCATCTTCAAATAAACGCTGAACAACACGTGGAGCATGGTGGGAGCTCACAGCGAAGGAAGGGCGAGGGGGAGTTTATCAGGCTTGTGGGCCAGAAGGCGCGACTGCGAACCAATGTGGGAGTGGGCTTGTGTGGGAGCTGGCTTGCCTGCGATGCAGGCACCCTGGTTTTTCAGTTGCACCGAGGTGATGCTATCGCAGGCAAGCCAGCTCCCACACAAGCCAGTTCCCCCAAACCAGCTCTGGCCCCCACAGGGATGTGTGGTGATTCAGGACGTGTGCACCTGCTCCTGCGGCTGCTCGCGCTGTGTCACCCAGTACTCCACCAGCTCGCGCAGTTGCGACAGTTCTACCGGCTTGGCCATATGCCCATCCATCCCGGCCTGGCGTGCGCGTTCCTTGTGTTCCGAGAGGATGTGCGCGGTCAGCGCCACCACCGGCGTGCGGGTGCGCTGGTTGCTGACTTCCCAGACCCGCAACTGCTGGGTCGCGGAGAAGCCATCGAGCACCGGCATTTCGCAGTCCATCAACACCAGGTCATAGCGCTGGGCCTTCATCGCCTGCAAGGCTTCCTCGCCATTGCTGGCCGTGTCGGGTTGCAGGTTGAGCTTGCCGAGCATGCCGCGAATCACTTTGGTGGAGATGCTGTTGTCTTCGGCCACCAGGATGCGGAAATCGCTGGGCACGGTGATGGTCACGGGGACGTTCGGCGCGGCATGGCGCGGCTGGACCACACCCTTGCTGCGCTGGGTCAACTCGTCGGCCAGGGTGGTCTTGAGGGTGTAGCCCGCCACTGGTTTGGCCAGGATGCGCTTGATCCCGCAGTTGCGCGCGATGATCTTGCTCGGCGCATTGCTGATGCCGGTGAGCATGATCAGCAGGATGTCGTGGTTCAGGCTCGGGTCTTCCTTGATCTTCGCCGCCAGTTGCATGCCGGTCATGCCGGGCATGTTCTGGTCCAGCAGCACCACATCGAAATAGTCGCGCAGGTGCGCCTTGGTACGCAGCAGGGCCAGGGCCTCCTTGCCCGACGGTACGGCGCTGACATTCAGGCCCCAGGCGGTGCATTGCTGCACCAGCACCTTGCGGCAGGTGTCATTGTCGTCCACCACCAACACCCGTGCGCCTTGCAGCGGGCCGTCGAGGTCGGAGGTCGGGTGTTCCAGGCGCTCCGGGTCCAGGGGCAAGGTCAGCCATAGGGTGCTGCCTTGCTGGCTGCCCGCCTTGATGCCGAACTCGCCATTCATCAACAGGATCAGCTGGCGGGCGATCACCAGGCCGAGGTGGCCGCTCAGGCGCGTGGCCGAGAGAAAGTTCTTGCTGTGCAGTTCGCTGTGCAGCAGGGCATCGCGCTCGGCGGCCTCCATCGGCACGCCGCTGTCTTGCACGGCGATGCGCAGGCGCGGTTTGCTGCTGCGCTCATCCAGGGCGACCACGATCAGCACTTCGCCTTCGTCGGTCTTTTGCAGGGCGTTTTCCAGCAGGCTCAACAGGGCCTGGCGCAGGCGCGTCGGGTCGCCACTGATGACCCGTGGCACCTGGGGCTGGATAAAGCTGATCAGTTCGACGTTCTGCTGCTCGGCCTTGGCGCGGAAAATACTCAGGCAGTCTTCGATCAGGGCATTGAGGTCGAACTGCACATCGTCCAGTTCGATCTGCCCGGACTCGAGCTTGGAGATGTCGAGAATCTCGTTGATCAGGGTCAGCAGTTCATTGCCGGCGCTGTGGATGGTCTGCACGTAGTCGCGCTGCTTGACCGACAGCGGCGTGCCCAGCAGCAACTCGGTCATGCCCAGCACGCCGTTCATGGGGGTGCGGATTTCGTGGCTGATCTTCGCCAGGAACTCGGCCTTGGCCGCAATTTCGGCATTGCTGGCAGCCAGGTCGCGGCTGAGGCTGAAGCGATCCTCGACGATGCTGCGCTGGCGCTCGCCCAGGGCCTGGCTCATCAACAGGCCGCTGACGCAGATCACCGCCAGCAAGGTGATGATCAGGCCTTGCGGCGCCACCAGGGTCAGGCCCAGCAGGGCCGGGAGGATAATCAGCGTGCCGGTGTTGAACACCACCATGGCGAGCAGGAACAGACGTGCCGGCCGGTAGCCTTTTTGCCAGTGGTAGGCCGAGACAAACAGCATGCTCAGGCCGGCCAGCGCCACCAGGGCGTAGGTGATGATATTCAGCGGCAGGGTGTTGACGAACAGCAGCAACAGGCCGCACAGCACGATCAACAGGATGTCCGCCATCAGCAACTTGTTCAGCGGGTGCGGGCCCAATGGCGCGAAGAAACGGTAGGCGAACATCAGGCCGCATGGCGCGGTCAGCAGCAACGCCATGTAGGCGCCCGGGGTTTGCACCGCCTGCCAGTTCGGCAGCCACGGGCCCAGCAGGTTGAGCAACAGCAACAGGCTGAGCATCAGCAGCACTTCGCAGGCCGCCAGCCACAGGCTGCTGCGCGAGCGATGGTAGGCGTAGCGGGTGAGGTTGTGCAGGATCAGCATCAGCAGGCAGCCGAACAACAGGCCGTAGACCAGGGTCTGGGTCTGGTTGGCGGCGGCCTGCACGGCCGGTTCCAGGGTCAGGTAGGGCCGCAGCTCATGCTCCGAGACCAGGCGCACATACACATCCAGGGGCTTCTGGCTCTGGGGCATGGGCAGCATGAATTCGCTGCTGGGCAGTGGGCGTTCGGCCTGGGGTTGGCGGGTGCCGGTGTTGATCTGCTCGATCAGCGTGTCGCCGTCCAGCACATACAGATTGAGATGCGCCAGGTCCGGCGCGAAGACCCGCAGCACTTGCTCGTGCTTGCCGGGCTGCAGCTTGAAACGTACCCATAGCGCACCGTTGGGTTCGGCGGCGGTGATCCGTTCCAGTTCAATAGGGCTGAATTGGTTGATGTAGCGTGGCGAGCGAATATCGCTCAATTGCAGGTCGGCCTGTTCATCAAGCAATACGGCCCAGCCACTGCCTTGCGCAACGGCCTGGGCCGGCAACAGACAGAGCAGGGTCAGCAGACTGACCGTGAAGATTATGGCGATCCTGAGCCAGCGCACGGCGAAATCCCTTCGTAGGTTAATGCACGGGGTTAACTATGCGCGGGACCGTAATGGGACGGCAAGGGCCAAAGGCCCCTGCCTAGCCGAACGGATAGCTGTTTACTGACTCTCGCCCCGCTCACGGGCAATGGCGCGATAGCCGATGTCCTTGCGGTAGAAACAGCCCTGCCAGTCGATTTTTGCAGCCAGCTTGTAGGCTTGCTGCTGGGCGGCATCGACACTGGCACCCATGGCGGTGGCGCACAGCACGCGGCCACCGGCGGTAACCACCTGGCCATCCTTGAGCGCGGTCCCAGCATGGAACACCTTGCCTTCCAGCGTAGCCGCGGCGTCCAGGCCCTGGATCAGGTCACCCTTGGCGTAGTCGGCAGGGTAGCCGCCGGCGGCCAGCACGATGCCGACGCTTGGGCGTGGATCCCACTGGGCTTCAACCTTGTCCAGCGCTTGCGCCAGGGCGGCTTCCACCAGCAGTACCAGGCTCGACTGCAGACGCAGCATCACCGGTTGGGTTTCCGGGTCGCCGAAGCGGCAGTTGAACTCGATGACTTTCGGGTTGCCGGCCTTGTCGATCATCAACCCGGCGTACAGGAAGCCGGTGTAGACATTGCCTTCATCGGCCATGCCGCGCACGGTCGGCCAGATCACCAGGTCCATGACGCGCTGGTGCACGTCGGCGGTGACCACCGGGGCAGGGGAGTAGGCACCCATGCCGCCGGTGTTCGGGCCGGTGTCGCCGTCGCCGACGCGCTTGTGGTCCTGGCTGGTGGCCATCGGCAAGACGTTCTTGCCGTCGACCATCACGATGAAGCTGGCTTCTTCGCCATCGAGGAATTCTTCGATCACCACCCGCGAACCGGCGTCACCGAAGGCATTGCCGGCGAGCATGTCGCGCACCGCGTCTTCGGCTTCCTGCAGGGTCATCGCCACGATCACGCCTTTACCGGCGGCCAGGCCATCGGCCTTGATCACGATAGGGGCGCCTTTCTCACGCAGGTAAGCCAGGGCGGGCTCGATCTCGGTGAAGTTCTGGTAGTCGGCAGTCGGGATCTTGTGGCGAGCCAGGAAATCCTTGGTGAAGGCTTTCGAACCTTCCAACTGGGCGGCGCCAGCGGTAGGGCCGAAGCAGTCCAGGCCACGGCTGCGGAACAGGTCCACGACGCCGGCCACCAGCGGTACTTCAGGGCCGACGATGGTCAGGGACACGTTCTTTTCGGCGAAGTCGGCCAGTTGCTCCAGGGCCAAGACGTCGATGGCGACGTTTTCGCACTTGGCTTCAATGGCGGTACCGGCGTTGCCGGGCGCGACGAAGACTTTCTGGACGCGAGGGTCCTGGGCGACTTTCCAGGCCAGGGCGTGTTCACGGCCACCGCTGCCAATGATCAAAACATTCATTTCAAAAACCTCAAATTCTGTTAGTTGATCGTTCCCACGCTCTGCGTGGGAATGCCTCTACGGACGCCCTGCGTCCGAGGGACGCGGAGCGTCCCGGGCTGCGCACCCACGCGGAGCGTGGGCGCGATCAATCAGTGACGGAAGTGGCGCATGCCGGTGAAGACCATGGCAATGCCGGCTTCATCAGCGGCGGCAATCACTTCAGCATCACGCATCGAGCCACCCGGTTGGATCACCGCAGTCACGCCCGCTTTTGCAGCGTTGTCCAGGCCATCACGGAACGGAAAGAACGCGTCCGAGGCCATCACCGAACCGACCACCTGCAAGCCGGCGTGTTCGGCCTTGATCGCTGCAATACGCGCCGAGTTCACGCGGCTCATCTGGCCAGCGCCGACACCGATGGTCTGGCGGTTCTTGGCGTAGACGATGGCGTTGGACTTAACGTACTTGGCTACTTTCCAGGCGAAGATCAGGTCGTTGATCTCTTGCTCGGTCGGTGCGCGCTTGGTCACCACTTTCAGGTCTTGGCTGCCGATCATGCCGATGTCGCGGCTCTGCACCAGCAAGCCGCCATTGACGCGCTTGTAGTCCCAGGCAGCGGCACGCTCAGCCGACCACTCGCCACAGGCCAGCAGGCGCACATTGGCCTTGGCGGCGACGATGGCGCGGGCCTCTTCGCTGACGGATGGGGCAATGATCACTTCGACGAACTGACGTTCGACGATGGCTTTGGCGGTCTCGGCGTCCAGTTCGCGGTTGAAGGCGATGATGCCGCCGAATGCCGATTCGGTGTCGGTGGCGTAGGCCAGTTCGTAGGCCTGGCGGATCCCGCCTTCAGCGTCCGGGCTCACGGCCACGCCGCACGGGTTGGCGTGCTTGACGATCACGCAGGCTGGCTTGACGAAGCTCTTCACACATTCCAGCGCGGCGTCGGTATCAGCCACGTTGTTGTAGGACAGCTCTTTGCCCTGCAGTTGGGTCGCGGTGGCGATCCCCACTTCGGCAGGCTTGGCTTCCACGTAGAACGCCGCGCTCTGGTGCGGGTTCTCGCCGTAGCGCATTTCCTGGGCCTTGATGAACTGGCTGTTGAAGGTACGCGGGAACTGGCTGCGGCCTTCAGTGCTGAGGGTCTCGGCGGCCTGGTTCACGGTGCCCATGTAGTTGGCGATCATGCCGTCATAGGCCGCCGTGTGTTCGAAGGCCTTGAGCATCAGGTCGAAACGTTGGGCGTAGGTCAGGCCGCCAGCTTTCAGGCTTTCCAATACTTGGGCGTAGTCGCTGGCGTTGACCACAATGGCCACGTCTTTGTGGTTCTTGGCTGCCGAGCGCACCATGGTCGGGCCGCCGATATCAATGTTCTCGATAGCGGTCGGCAGGTCGCAGCCTGGCTTGTTGATGGTGGCTTCAAACGGGTAGAGGTTGACGGCCACCAGGTCGATCGGCTTGATGCCGTGCTCGTTCATGATGGCATCGTCGATACCGCGACGGCCGAGGATGCCGCCGTGGATTTTCGGGTGCAGGGTCTTGACCCGACCGTCCATCATTTCTGCGAAACCGGTGTAGTCCGCGACTTCTACTGCGGCCACGCCGTTGTCCTGCAGCAGTTTGAAGGTCCCGCCCGTGGAGAGGATTTCCACACCCAGGGCTTCCAGCTCCCGGGCAAATTCGAGGATCCCGGTCTTGTCGGAAACACTGATCAAGGCGCGGCGGATCGGCAGGCGGGTAGTCTGGTCGGTCATCTCAATTTCCATCAAAAGCAAAGGAGTCAGCAAAAAAGGCGACCGGTTTTACGCGGGCGCCTTTCTGGTTTGATTGAATGCTTACAGCAAATCGTACTGTTTGAGCTTCTTGCGCAGGGTCCCACGGTTCAGGCCCAGCAGCTCACTGGCTTTGGTCTGGTTGCCCTTGACGTAGTTCATCACGCTTTCGAGCAAGGGCGCCTCGACTTCGGAGAGCACCAGGTTGTACACATCCGTGACGGCCGCGCCCTCAAGGTGGGCGAAATAATTGTGCAGCGCTTTCTCGACGCTCCCGCGAAGGGTCTGGCCTTCTTCGCTCGGCGTGTTGAGGTGCTGTTTCAAATTGACGTTGTCGCTCACGGGTGTTGTTCCACTCACTAAAGTCTCGGTCATCATCGTCATGCGGCCACCCCTTCTCCGTCCCCTGCTCTCAGGCTCTTGTCTCGTTCGGCAAAGAACTCACGAACGGCGGTGACCTGTGCTTGCGTTTCATCCAAACGATTGAACCCGGTGCGAAACTCTTTGGCGCCGGGCAGGGTTGCGAGGTACCAACCCACATGCTTGCGAGCAATGCGCGCGCCCATCACGTCCCCATAGAAGATGTGCAGGGCGGCCAGATGCTCTAGCAGAATACGTTCCACCTCGATCAGCCCCGGTGCCGGCATGATTTCGCCGGTACGCAGGAAATGCTCGATCTCACGAAAAATCCATGGCCGCCCCTGGGCGGCCCGGCCGATCAACAGGCCATCGGCACCGGTTGCGTGCAATACGCGCCGGGCTTTCTCGGCCGAGTCGATGTCGCCGTTGGCAAAGACCGGAATCGACACTGCCTGCTTGATCGCGGCAATGGTGTCGTATTCGGCCTCGCCGGTATAAAGGTCAGCGCGGGTGCGGCCATGCACCGCCAATGCTGCAATGCCTGCCTGTTCGGCGATCTTCGCCACCGTCAGGCCGTTCTTGTTGTCCCGGTCCCAGCCGGTGCGAATCTTCAGGGTGACCGGCACATCCACTGCACCCACCACGGCGTGCAGGATCTCGGCCACCAACTGCTCATCCTTCAACAGGGCGGAGCCGGCGGCCTTGTTGCAGACCTTTTTTGCCGGGCAACCCATGTTGATATCAATAATCTGTGCACCCAGCTCTACGTTGGCTCGGGCCGCATCCGCCAGCATTTGCGCATCACCGCCGGCGATCTGCACCGAGCGGGGCTCGGGATCACCTTCGTGGATCATGCGCATCCGCGATTTGCGGGTGTTCCACAAGCTCATGTCGCTGGTGACCATTTCCGAGACTACAAGCCCTGCCCCCAAACGTTTGCACAGCTGACGAAAGGGCTGGTCAGTGACGCCCGCCATCGGGGCGAGAATCAAAGCGTTTGGCAATGTATATGGGCCGATGCGTACCGCCGACATAGGACTTCCCTGTTGTGGGGCCGGATCATTAGAGTTCGAAAAAGGGTTGGCATGATACCCGCTCTCGATGACTGGTTAAAGGCTGAATTGGATAAAATCTGAGCAGTTATTTTCTTATCGCCAGCGGTTTGGTCGTGGACGAGCAAGTCAATAACCTGCCGTCCGAACCTTGACGCGCGCAACCAATCACTCGGGGGAGTGGAAACTCAAACTGTAGTTCACGGCCTTGTTGCCTGGGTCGAGAATGTCCAGGGCGATATGGATCGGGGTCTGGGACGGCATCTCGGTCTGGCCGGCCAACTCGCCGCTGAGGTATTCGGCGGGTTTGAAGCGCCGGCTGGCGATCATCCGGCCATTTAGGTCGGCAAAGCGCAGCTCCAGCAGCGGGAACGGCTGGGAGAACGTCGCACGGTTATAGATGATGGCATCCACCACCAGCGCGCCGGCAAACTCCGGATGGCTGCGCACCACCAGGTTGCTGCTCTTGATATGGGCAATATCCACCCGCGACGGCACGGTACAGCCCAGTTTCGGGCACAGTTCCTGGAACCATGGGCGGTACTTGTCCTGGCGGGCCAGTTCGTCGAACTGGTAGGCAATGTACTGGCCGGCGAGGGCGGCGGCGGCCAGCAGCACCAGGGTCAGCCAGAGCAGGCGGCGGCCCCAGCCGGCGGGGCGCTTGCCGGCGTAGAGGTGCAGCGGGTCGTCTTCCAGGTCCTGCAGCATCTCGTCATGGACGTTGCCCGTGGCGCGTGTGCGCTTGCGGCGTGGTTCAGGCTCGGGCTCGTCCGGCTCGCTGCTGAGCGTTGGCTCGGGCGGGTCGAGAGCGTCGTCGGCACGCAGCACGGGCTCATCGTCCACCTCGTGAATGTCGAAGGACATCGAGGGCTCGGTACGCTGGGGCTTGCCCGTGGGGGCCGGGGCTGGTTCGACGGTTTCCTCGGTGTGGGCGATTGTCGCAGCCCGTTCGTCCGGCGGGTCGCTGAACAGGCTGGCGGCCCACTGTTCTTCTTCAGCCTTGACCGTATCGCGGCTGGCGATCATCGACTCGTCTTTTTGCCGACGGTCCGCGCCGGCCTGGCGGCGGTCGCTGCCCTGGGGCTGGGTGTGTTGGATCTCCCGGCGCTCAAGCTTGGCCAATTCTTCGTCGAGGTTCAGGTGGTCCAGGTCCAGCTCTTCGGCGGTCCATTGCTTCTGGCTGATGGCGCGTGGCGGGGCTTCGGCAGCCGGCGCTTCAGGCGCGTGGGCGCGTTGCTCCAGCAGTTGCCGGGCGGCATTGAACACTTGCAGGCACGAGCCGCAACGAACCACACCACGGGCCACGCTCAATTGAGCATGGCTGGCGCGGAAGCGGGTTTGGCAATGCGGGCACTGGGTGACGAAACTGTCGGTCATGCGGCCATCCGATTCATGCAGGCGCTCATTCTAGCGCCGACGACCGCTGATGCGTACCCAGCCATCGCGGTTGGCGATGGGGTCCAGGTCGAAGTCCTGGGCGTAGGCGGCGGCGACTTCTTCGCCCTGCTCGGCGAGGATCCCCGACAGCGCCAGGCGCCCACCGGGCCTGACCAGGCTCGACAGTTGCGGAGCCAGCGAAACCAGCGGCCCGGCGAGGATATTGGCGACCAATACATCGGCCTGCACCTGGGGCAATTGCTCCGGCAGGTACAGTGGGAATTTGCCTTCAGGAATGTTGTTGCGCCCGGCGTTATCGCGGGAGGCCTCCAGGGCCTGCACGTCAATATCGGTACCGACGGCTTCCTTGGCGCCCAGCAACAGCGCGGCGATGGCCAGGATGCCCGAGCCGCAACCGAAGTCCAGCACGTTGCAGCCTTGCAGGTCCTGGCCGTCGAGCCATTCCAGGCACAGGGCGGTGGTCGGATGGGTGCCGGTGCCGAACGCCAGGCCCGGGTCCAGCAGCAGGTTGACCGCCTCAGGCTCCGGGGCCGCGTGCCAGCTTGGTACGATCCACAGGCGCTGGCCGAAACGCATGGGCTGGAAGTTATCCATCCAGCTGCGCTCCCAGTCCTGGTCTTCGATCACTTCGCTATGGTGCTCGGGCAGCGGGCCGCCGGTCAGCAGTTCCATATGGGCAAACACGCTGCTGGCGTCGGTGCCGTCTTCGAACAGGGCCAGCAAGTGGGTGTGGGACCACAGCGGCGTGGTGTTCAGCTCAGGCTCGAAAATCGGCTGGTCTTCGGCGTCCATGAAGGTCACCGACACGGCGCCGACTTCGAGGAACGCGTCTTCATAGGTTTCGGCTTGTTCTGGGCTGATGGCGAGACGGACTTGCAGCCAAGGCATGGCGGGCACCTTTGAAAAAATGAGTGTGCAGCGGGGTGGGGCTGCGAAAGGGCGCAAGTTTACGCGAGAGCAGGCCAGAAGACGACACCACTGACAGCACGGGAGCCAAATGTGGGGGCTGGCTTGCCTGCGATGGCGGGGTGTCAGCTTGCTCATCAGTGCCTGGCCTGCCGCTATCGCAGGCAAGCCAGCTCCTACAGGGTTTTGTGGTGTTCTTGTGTGCGCATAAACGACAAAACCGCCCGAAGGCGGTTTTGTGGGTGGAGCACAAACTTACTGGTTGGCCAGCTTGTGTTCCAGGTAGTGAATGTTCACACCACCTTCGCAGAAGCCTTCATCACGAACCAGATCCCGATGCAGGGGGATGTTGGTCTTGATGCCGTCGACCACGATTTCGTCCAGGGCATTGCGCATACGGGCCATGGCCTCGTCGCGAGTGGCGCCCCAGGTGATCAGCTTGCCGATCAGCGAGTCGTAGTTGGACGGAACCTTGTAGCCGCTGTACAGGTGCGAATCGACGCGAACGCCGTTGCCGCCTGGTGCATGGAAATGCTTGACCAGGCCTGGACTCGGGATAAAGGTTTTCGGGTCTTCGGCGTTGATCCGGCACTCCAGGGAGTGACCGTGCATCTTCACGTCGTCCTGGGTAAAGGACAGCACGTTGCCAGCGGCGATGCTCAGCATCTCCTTGACGATGTCGATACCGGTGACCATCTCCGAAACCGGGTGCTCTACCTGCACACGAGTGTTCATCTCGATGAAGTAGAAGCGGCCGTTCTCGTAGAGGAACTCGAAAGTCCCGGCGCCACGGTAGTTGATATCGATGCAAGCCTTGACGCAGCGTGCCAGGACTTCCTGACGTGCTTTTTCATCCAGGCCCGGTGCCGGAGCTTCTTCCAGGACTTTCTGGTGACGGCGTTGCAGCGAGCAATCGCGGTCGCCCAGGTGGATGGCGTGGCCCTGGCCGTCGGACAGTACCTGGACTTCCACGTGACGTGGGTTGGTCAGGTACTTTTCCAGGTAGACCATCGGGTTGCCGAACCAGGCACCCGCTTCGGAGCGAGTCTGCTTGGCCGCTTCGATCAGGTCTTCTTCCTTGTGCACCACGCGCATGCCGCGACCACCACCGCCGCCGGCGGCCTTGATGATCACCGGGTAACCGACTTCGCGACCAATGCGCAGGGCGGTTTCCTCGTCTTCCGGCAGTGGGCCGTCGGAGCCTGGAACGGTTGGCACGCCGGCTGCGATCATCGCGTCCTTGGCCGACACCTTGTCGCCCATCAGGCGAATGGTCTCGGCTTTCGGGCCGATGAAGGCGAAGCCGGATTTTTCCACCTGTTCGGCGAAATCGGCGTTTTCCGCGAGGAAGCCGTAGCCAGGGTGGATGCCGTCAGCGCCGGTCACTTCAGCCGCGGCGATGATGTTCGAGACCTTCAGGTACGAGTTCGTGGCCAGTGGCGGGCCAATGCAGATGCTTTCGTCCGCCAGTTTCACGTGCATCAATTCGGTATCGGCCGTCGAGTAAACAGCGACGGTCTTGATGCCCTCTTCCTTACAGGCGCGCAGGATCCGCAGCGCGATCTCGCCGCGGTTGGCGATCAGGACTTTTTGCAGTTTCTTCGCAGGTTTCAACATCGAAGGCGCTCCGCGGTTCAAACGATGGTGAACAGCGGCTGGTCGTACTCAACCGGCTGACCGTTTTCTACCAGGATGGATTCGATGACGCCGGCTTTTTCGGCCGTGATGTGGTTCATCATCTTCATCGCTTCCACGATGCAGATGGTGTCGCCCACTTTCACGGTCTTGCCCACTTCAACGAAGGCTGGCGAGGTCGGTGCCGGGGTGCGGTAGAAAGTACCGACCATTGGCGACTTGACCACGAAACCGTTCAGCGCAGGGGCAGCAGGTGCGGCAGGTGCAGCGCTAGCAGCAGGTGCGGCGGCTGGAGCAGCAGCGGCAGGCGTCGGCGCTTGCATCTGGGGTGCGTAGAACTGTTGGGCCGGGGTCTTGCTGTGACGGCTGATCCGTACGGATTCTTCGCCTTCCTTGATTTCCAGCTCGTCGATACCGGATTCTTCCAGCAGTTCGATCAGTTTCTTAACTTTACGGATATCCATGAATCATCAACTCCCAAGGGTCGGTCAGGGGCGTTTAGCCTGTTCTTCAATGTGTTCCAGGGCGGCCTCCAGGGCCAGTCGGTAACCGCTGGCGCCAAGGCCGCAGATCACTCCTACCGCTACGTCGGAGAAGTAAGAGTGATGGCGGAAAGCTTCGCGTTTATGCACGTTCGATAAATGCACTTCGATGAATGGGATGCTCACCGCCAGCAGCGCGTCACGTAAAGCAACACTTGTGTGCGTAAAAGCGGCGGGATTGATCAGGATAAAGTCCACGCCTTCGCTGCGCGCGGCGTGAATGCGATCAATCAATTCATACTCGGCATTGCTTTGCAGGTAGAGCAGATGGTGGCCGGCTTCACGGGCCCGTCGCTCCAGATCGAGGTTGATCTGTTCGAGGGTGACTGCACCGTACACACCCGGTTCGCGGGTGCCGAGCAGGTTCAGGTTGGGTCCGTGCAGAACCAGTAAGGTCGCCATCGGCTGTTCCTTGTTATTGATGTGGGTACGTCAGAACCCGGCGACTATGCCGCAAAGCCTTTGTGACTGTCCAGTTCTCTGCAATAGCCAGCACGATTAGCGAGGATTGCGCAAAATTTGTGACTAGGGCCTTGGATCCGGTCATTGGTAACACGGTTGAGAGTACACAGGAGATCAAATGTGGGAGCGGGCTTGCTCGCGAATGCGGTGGGTCAGTGATGGATAGGTTGACTGATACACCGCATTCGCGAGCAAGCCCGCTCCCACATTTTTGATGTCCGTCTGATTTGGAGGATGGAATCAGACGCGAAATGCCTGCACGGCCGTGTTGAGCTGCCCGCCGAGCACCAACAGATGCTCGCCCTGGCGGCGGCCTTGGCCAATGCGCAGCAGGTTGTCCTCACCCAACTGGTGGATGCGCTCGCTATTATCGCGGATCTCACTGACCGCGCCGCTCTGCTGGGCCGTTACATCGGCAATCCGGATGGCTGTGTCGGAAATGGTCTGAATCGCGCCGACGATTTCGTCCAGTGCGCCGTCGGCCGCTTCGGCTTGCTGGGCGGTGGCTTCGGCGTGTTCGACCTGGGCGCGCATGCCTTCCACCGATTGCCGTGCTGCGGTTTGCAGGCCGGCGATCAATGTCTGGATCTCGGCGGTGGCGCCCGCCGTGCGCTGGGCCAGGGAGCGTACTTCGTCGGCGACCACGGCAAACCCACGCCCGGCCTCGCCGGCGCGGGCGGCTTCGATGGCGGCGTTGAGCGCCAGCAGGTTGGTCTGCTCGGCAATCGAGCGGATCACCGTGAGCACGTTGCCAATGGTCGCGGACTCTTCGGCGAGTTTCTCGATCATTTGCGCATTGCCCTGCACTTCGCCCACCAGCGCGTGCAGGCCGGTCAGGCTCAAGCCGATCACCCGTTGCCCATGCTCCACGGCCTCGCCGGCGCTGCGGCTGGCCCCGGCGGCCTGGCTGGCGTCACCCGCGACCTGCTGGATAGTGGCCTCCAACTCGCCCAATGAATCACGGATTTGCGCAGTGTCCCCGGCCTGGCGTTCGGCGCCGTCATGCAGGCCGCCGCTCAGTTCGGCCAGGGCGCGGCTGCTGCCGGCCACTTGCTCGGCATTTGCGCGAATAGTGCCCACCAGGTTCACCAGGTAAATCCGCAGGCGATTGAGCGAGGCTTCAATATCATGCAGTTCACGGTTGGTTGCACCCAGGGCGATCTCCTGGCTGAAGTCGCCCTCGGCCCAGGTCGACAGGGCCGGCGCCAGGCTGGTCAGCACCCGCGCCAGGCGCCGTTGCAGGGTGTCGATGAGCAGGGCGATCAGCAGGATCAGGCCAATCATTACGCCCTGGATCACCCGCACTTCGCCCTGGATTCGAGCGTGCTGGGCGCGCACTTCGGGCTCCAGCGCAGCAATGGCGTGCTGCACGGTGTTGATTTTCAGGTGGGTGGCGGCGGCCAGTTCGGTACGTTTCTGGATTTGCTCGCGGGTCCGCGCCAGTTCGGAAGGGTAGCGCATGAGCAGGCTGTTGAGCTCGCGCTTGAGGCCCACGCCGGTGTCTTCGGCGACCGTTGTTTCGCTGCTTTCCAGGCCCATCAGCGCCGAAAAATCATCGCTGTTGGAGGCGCTGCTGGCGGTCACGCCCAACAGCGGTAGCTGCTCAATCAAGTCCGCCTGGCTGCGGATGTTGGCCAGTTCACGCTCCACATCGGCCGCCAGTTCGCTGCGCCCACTGCTCACCAGTTTGTCTCGCGCCAGGGATAGCCGGCCCAGATGCTGCGCGGCGGCGAGCAACGGTGGTAGATAACGCGCCGCGTCCGGTGAGCTGACGCCGATGGCGTACTGGCTCAGTTGCTCCAGACTGGCCCCCAGCTCCCGCTCGGCTTGCAGCAGCAAGGCTTGTGGGTCGCCGGCCAGCTTGCCGGCGGCCAGCAGGTCGGTCTTGCTGAAACCCTCAAGGTCCAGCAAGCCGGGGCGCAATTTTTCGCTCAGCTCAGGCGGCAGTTCGTCCAGGTTCAGCGCCAGGCTTTCCAGGCTCTGGCCGGCAGCGCTCAGGCGCAAGGCATCGCCGCTGGCCAAATAGTCGTCGATATTGCGCGCGGTCTGGTTCTGGAAGGCTTGGGACAGGCCCAGATAGCGCTCCATCAGCACATAAGGGCGTTCAAGCGCCCGTTGCGACCACCAGAGCGTAGCGCCCAGGGCCAGGCAAACGGCGACCAGCAGAAGGGTATTGAGATTTGTCAGCAGCTTCAGGCGCATGCGTGGTTTCAACCAACGGCGGAAGAATAAGTGCCTGAAGTTATTGCGTTTTCGTTACAGCGTTATGACGGACTGAGTGGAGTCCGATGAAAAGGTGGCACTTTGCCTTGATGTGCCTGCAGCGTGCACGCGATTGCGCCCGGCGTCCTTGGCGCGGTACAGCGCTTCGTCGGCCTGGGCGGCCATCATCAGGCTGTCGGAGCCGTCGCACAGCTCGACCACTCCGGCGCTGAAGGTGCACCACAAGTCCTGGGGCTGGGCCGGGTAGTGGATTTCGGCAAAGCGCCCCCGGATTTCATCGAGCACTTTGCAAGCGGCGTCCAGGTCGGTGTCGGGCATCACGATGGCGAATTCTTCGCCGCCGTAACGGCCGATGTAGTCGGTCTTGCGCAGGCGCTGCTTGAGAAACAGCGCCAGGCTCTTGATCACGCGGTCGCCCATGGGGTGGCCGTGGCTGTCGTTGACCCGCTTGAAGTGGTCAATGTCGAGCATGGCAAAGCTCAACGGCTTGTTCTCGCGGCGCGAGCGGAAGCTGCAGTCTTCCAGCAGTTGCAGGATATGGGTGTGGTTGTACAGGCCGGTCAGGCTGTCGCGCACCATCCGCGCCTTGAGGTGGCGGGCGCGGGCGGCGCGGTTGCGCACGGTGGTGATCAGGTGGCGCGGCTTGATCGGCTTGGTGAGAAAGTCGTCGCCGCCTTCGCTCATGGCGTCCAGCTGTTTATCCAGGTCATCTTCGGCCGACAGATAAATGATCGGCACGCTGACATAGCGGTCATTGTGGCGGATCACCTTGGCCAACTCGGTGCCGGTACAGGCTGGCATATACATGTCGAGGATGATCAGGTCGGGCTGGAAGTCCGCCAGCTCGGCCATGGCCTGGATCGGCTCGATCAGGGTGCGGGTGACGATCCCGGCGCTGTTGAGCAGGCGCTCGGTGTGCATCGCCTGGGCGCGGGAGTCGTCGATGATCAACACTTTATAGGGTTCGTACTGGGCGACGCAGGTCAGCACCTCGATTTTTTCCAGCAGGCTCGACGCCTCCAGGGTCCCGGTAAGGAACTCCTGGCCACCGGCGCGCACGGCGGCCAGGCGGGTGGGGGTGTCGGTTTCGTGCAGGCTGAAGAACAGCAGCGGCAGTTTCTGCTCCAGGCCTTCCTGGGCTTCGGCGGCCAATTTCAGGCCCAGGCCGGCGCCACAGAAGTCCACGTCCATCACAATCGCCGCCGGCAGGCGTTCGGCCATGGACGAACGGAAGGCGGCCACGCTGTCCAGGGACTGCGCACTCAAGCCAAAGAATTCCAGCTGCTTGGCCAGGCGCTCGGCGCGGTCGTGATCGGCGAGCATCACGTAGATCGGCTTGCGCATCGGCGGCAGGAAGGTCTGGTCCAGCTGGTCGCCCTGACGCAGACCGGTCCGCGACAGGCGCTGCATCAAACGGTTGAGGTCGGTGATCAGGTGACTGCTCAGGCGGCCGCGGTTTTCGTCCACGGCTTTAAGCGACTCGATGATGTGCCGGGCCAGTTGGCCATGCTCGGGTTGTTCGAAGCGTTCGGCAAAACGCAGCAGGCGCAGATTGGCCTCGCTGAGTTCATTCAATTCGGCGTTCGACCATTCGCTGCGCTGTAAACGCTGCCAGATCTCAAGAATTTGACGCGCCTGATGAATTACCCGCTGGGCAAAGTGGTGCTTGAGACGCTCACGACTGGGGTCTTCTGGCTCGGTCATATCCTGACTACTAGGTAAGGGTGCATGCTGAGGTCGACTGGTGGCTCTATGCTAGCACCTCTTTTCATTCGCACGAGTGTCATACGTCAATTAACTGCAGCGTCCTGTGGATTCATTTGCTGACCCTTGGGTCGCGTAGGCGCATCGGCGCCCATCCTTTATAGTTGAGTGCCAGCTTTACGCCACCTTGATTAAAAGCCCCGCACCGACGGGCACGATGGGGTAGGGTTGTGGTCGTAGCTATTGAACTCAAGTGACTGAAAGGATATCCGCCATGCTGGACTGGAAAAACCGTGCAGGCAGCGCCCCAGGCCCAAGCCCTGCGCCCAAGTCGGCCTCCCGCAGCTATTTTCGTAATCTGTTGATGAGCCGTGCCCTGATGACCCTGGTGGTGATTTACCTGTTGGTCACCGGTGGCCTGGGCTGGTATTGGAGCCAGGAGCCGGCGTTGTTCCCGGTCCAGCAAAATGCGCAAATTGCCGCCGAAAAAGACGGCAAACAAATGGTGCTCGGCTTTACCACTGTCGAAACCGTCAAGACCGTGGTGGGTACCCTGCTGAACAAGCCTGGCGGTTATATTTCCAATGACCGCTTCCCGCCTGGGTTGTGGATGGACAATATGCCCAGCTGGGAATATGGCGTGCTGGTGCAGGTGCGTGACCTGACCCGTGCCCTGCGCAAGGACTTCGCCCGCTCGCAATCGCAATCGGCCGAAGACGCCGACCTGGCCAAGGCCGAGCCGCGCTTTAACTTCGACAACAAGAGCTGGGTGCTGCCCTCCAGCGAATCGGAGTACCAGGAAGGCATCAACTCCCTGAACCGCTATCAGGCGCGTCTCTCCGACCCCAACCAGAAAGGCGCGTTGTTCTACGCGCGTGCCGACAACCTGAACAACTGGCTGGGCGATGTTGCTACCCGCCTCGGTTCGTTGTCGCAGCGCCTGTCGGCCAGTGTCGGCCGGGTCAAGCTCAATACCGCGCTGAAAACCGAAACGCTGGCGCCGGGCGAAGTGCCGCAGCTCGATGAAGAAGTGGTGGAAACCCCATGGATGCAGATCGACAACGTGTTCTACGAGGCCCGCGGCCAGGCCTGGGCCCTGTCCCACCTGTTGCGCGCCATCGAAGTCGACTTTGCCGACGTGCTGGCCAAGAAAAACGCCACCGTCAGCGTGCGCCAGATCATTCGTGAGCTGGAGGCGTCCCAGGAAACCCTGTGGAGCCCGATGATCCTCAATGGCAGCGGCTATGGCGTATTGGCCAACCACTCGCTGGTGATGGCCAACTACATCTCCCGCGCCAACGCGGCGGTGATCGACTTGCGTCAACTGCTGAACCAGGGTTGAGTCATGGTCGATAGCGCCAAGGAGGTCGCGCACCGCGCGGCCTCGGATGCCGAACACATCGCCTGGGTCGACGAGCAGGACAACCTGCTCGGCGCCCTGGTGCGTGCTGACCTGCGCGAGCGCGGGCTGATCGGGCGCGGCACCTACATCATGCTGTTTAACTCAAAGGGTGAACTGTGCGTGCACCGGCGCACCCTGAGCAAAGCCATCTATCCCGGTTATTGGGACGTGGCGGCGGGCGGCATGGTCGGGGCTGGCGAGACCTACGAGCAGTCGGCCGCCCGTGAGCTGGCAGAAGAATTGGGCGTCAGCGGTGTAGAACTGACCGCCCACGACCACTTCTTTTTCGAGGATACGGGTAACCGGCTCTGGTGCTCGGCGTTTTCTGCGGTCTGGGATGGGCCGCTGCAGCTGCAGCCCGAAGAGGTGCTGGAAGCGCGTTTTATGTCCATTGAGGCAGTCCTGGCCGATATCGAGCAAAAGTCCTATTGCCCCGACTCCCTGGCCGCCTTAAAACGCTATCTGGCGGCGCGTCGCTAAAGTTGCATAAATTGGCGCCATTTGGCTCTTAGCAAGTAGGCTTTTTGCCGTTACACTGCGCGACTTTTCAAGCCGAACTGCCTTGGCGGTTCGGTAGCGCTGCCCCTGCCTGAGTGGGGCTTCGCGGTTGGTGGCCGGTTGACGGGCACTGATCAGTCTTCATCCTCCCAAGAGGATTGCCGGTGGCCAAAAAAGCCGCATCCTTCGCCGCCCTTGGTGGCCTGGTGTTTTCCACCGACGCAGGTCGGCATTGCCCGGACTGTCGCCAGCCCGTGGACGCCTGTACCTGCAAACAGACCCTGATTCCCGAAGGTGACGGTATTGCCCGCGTACGCCGCGAGAGCAAGGGCCGTGGCGGCAAGACGGTGACCACCATCACCGGCGTGCCTCTGGCGGCCGAGCCACTCAAGGAGTTGGCCACCGTGCTGAAAAAGCGCTGTGGCACCGGTGGCGCCCTGAAAGACGGGATCATCGAAATCCAGGGCGATCACGTCGAGTTGCTGTTGGCCGAGTTGATCAAGCTCGGTTACAAGGCGAAGAAATCCGGCGGCTAGCAGCCTCTGTGAAACCCGCACCGACGAGCGCGCTCGTCGTCTCCATGGTTTCACAGAGCCTGTTCCTGACCGGTGTCTAAACTCTGTCCTGCGAGCGGGGTCTACCTCTCTCACAGGCAAATCGTCATTTTCACTCTTTAGACTGCGCCAGCCTCTGACTTGGGTGGCGCTCTTCGACTTTATATAGGGGACTTCGATGTCCGTACGACGCACACGCAAAGACGATGGCAGCCAATGGACAGTTGCGGACAGCCGCAGTGTTTACGGGATTCGCCATTGGGGGGCCGGATATTTCGCGATCAATGATGCCGGTCGCGTTGAAGTCCGTCCGAACGGCCCGAACAGCTCGCCCATCGACTTGTACGAGCAAGTGGACGAGCTGCGCAAAAGCGGCCTGTCCCTGCCGTTGCTGGTGCGCTTCCCGGATATCCTGCAAGACCGCGTGCGCCAGCTGACCGGCGCCTTCGACGCGAATATCGAGCGCCTGGAATACCAGAGCAAATACACCGCGCTGTACCCGATCAAGGTCAACCAGCAGGAAGCGGTGATCGAGAACATCATCGCCACCCAGGACGTGTCCATCGGCCTGGAAGCCGGCTCCAAGCCTGAGCTTCTGGCGGTGCTGGCCCTGGCACCGAAAGGCGGCACCATCGTCTGCAACGGTTACAAGGACCGTGAGTTCATCCGCCTGGCGCTGATGGGCCAGAAGCTGGGCCACAACGTGTTTATCGTGATCGAGAAAGAGTCCGAAGTGGGCCTGGTGATCGAAGAAGCCGCCAACCTCAAGGTCAAGCCACAGGTCGGCCTGCGGGTGCGCCTGTCGTCCCTGGCGTCGAGCAAGTGGGCAGACACCGGTGGCGAGAAGTCCAAGTTCGGCCTGTCGGCGGCGCAGTTGCTGTCGGTGGTCGAGCGCTTCCGCGCCGCCGGCCTGGACCAGGGCATCCGCCTGTTGCACTTCCATATGGGCTCGCAGATCGCCAACCTGGCGGACTACCAGCACGGGTTCAAGGAAGCCATCCGTTACTACGGTGAACTGCGCAACCTTGGCCTGCCGGTGGACCACATCGACGTCGGCGGCGGCCTGGGCGTGGACTACGACGGTACCCACTCGCGCAACGCCAGTTCGATCAACTACGACATGGACGACTACGCCGGCGTGGTGGTGGGCATGCTCAAGGAGTTCTGCGACGCGCAGAACCTGCCGCACCCCAATATCTTCTCCGAGAGCGGCCGCTCCCTGACCGCCCACCACGCCATGCTGGTGGTGCAAGTCACCGACGTCGAGAAACACAACGACGACGTGCCGGTGATCGAGAACAAGGAAAGCCTGCCGGAAACCGTGCAATGGCTGGTTGACCTGCTGGGCCCGACCGACATTGAAATGGTCACCGAAACCTACTGGCGCGCCACCCACTACATGAGCGACGTGGCCGCCCAGTACGCCGACGGCAAACTGACCCTCGCGGAAAAAGCCCTGGCCGAACAGTGCTACTTCGCCGTGTGCCGCCGCCTGCACAACTCGCTCAAGGCCCGCCAGCGCTCGCACCGCCAGGTGCTGGACGAACTCAATGACAAGCTGGCCGACAAGTACATCTGCAACTTCTCGGTATTCCAGAGCCTGCCGGACACCTGGGCCATCGGCCAGGTACTGCCGATTCTGCCGCTGCATCGCCTCGACGAAGAGCCGCTGCGCCGTGCGGTGCTGCAAGACCTGACCTGTGACTCCGACGGCAAGATCAAGCAATACGTCGACGAGCAGAGCATCGAGACCAGCTTGCCGGTGCACGGTTTGAACGAAGGCGAAGATTACCTGCTGGGCATCTTCCTGGTGGGCGCCTACCAGGAAATCCTCGGGGACATGCACAACCTGTTCGGTGACACCGACTCGGTGAACATCTACCAGCGCGACGACGGCACCGTCTACAGCGCCGGGATCGAGACCCACGACACCATCGAAGACATGCTGCGCTACGTGCACTTGTCGCCGGAGGAGTTGATGACCCACTACCGTGACAAGTGCGCCAGCGCGAAGATCACGGCGGCGGAGCGTACGCAGTTCCTGGATGCTTTGCGCCTGGGCCTGACCCGCTCCTCGTACCTGTCTTCCTGACTTATCAGATGCGCGGCGCCTCATCCACGTCATAACGGTCGCGCAGCGGAACGCCCATTTCCTCACGGAGGGCGTTTTCCGTGAAGGGATAAGGGTTGACGTTGGTCGCTGGAGTGTTGGGGTTATTGTCAAAGTCGAAAGGCGTGGCATCCGTGGGAATTCCAACCACTTGGTATTCCTCGTTGTTTACGGTTCTCGGCACTCCGCCTCTGAGGAGGGGGGCTCCATTAGCGTCCTTCAGGATTTGTTTGCCAGGTATGCCCGTCCCTGTGGCTCCATTGAACGCGTGAGCGAGTTCATGATGGAGCGTAATCTCCGGGGAGATGGAAAAGGTCTGGTCAAAGTCAGCGGGTTCGAAAACGATTTCGGGCTGGGTCGAAACTGAACCCGGTTTGTTGTCTTTTATATAACCAAACTCAGGGCGGAAAGGGTCTTTCCTGAGCTCAGCGTTTGAGGTGTACTCATTCCTGAATCCGTAGGCGCTAAAGCCTGGGGTGTGCGATTCGGTAAGGACGATAGGCCTATGCCCGTCTTCAACAAATTGATCCATGGCTTCGAGTGCTTTTTGACCCGCTGGTGAGGCTCTTAGTCGGTCTATAACATCTTCCGTCTGTTCTATGAATTGTTCTGTACCTTTTATTACCAAGCCTTTTCTACCGCTCTCGGAATATGTAACAGGGATGATTTTAGAGTTGCCTTGGTTGTTAATTGTGTCGGTAGACTTGGCATAGATCTTATCGTTTTTATCATAAGAGTTAATGGTGTCGGCGCCCTCGCCGCTATAAAAAGTAGTCCGGTAATAACCACTCAGTGTGTCATTGCCCCTTCCCCCGTTTAGTACAACCTTGCCAGGCCCAGCATAAAGATGGTCATCTCCCCTGTCGCCGTTGAGGAATAACACTCTGTTGGCAGGACCAAAGCCTGCATACAGGTGATCGTTTCCTTTTCCTCCCGATATCGCAGCGTTGCCCGTGCCGGCAGTAATTGTGTCGTCGCCATCACCGCCAGTTACCGCCATATCGCCGGTGCCCAGGCGTATGTGATCGTTTCCTTTTCCACCGATCACGGTCCCCACTCGCCCATTTGAAACAATATCGTCATCACCGTCGCCGCTGTTTATGTGCATTTCGATGTTGACGTACTTGTCGACGGTAATGCGGTCATTGCCTCCAGCAGTGTTGATCCTCAGTGAGTGCGCGTTGTTGTTTGCTGTCAGTGGGAGTTTGTAGTCTTTGCCATTGATACGCGCGTTGAGCTGGTGGTTTGCGCCTACGGTAATACTGACGTTGTCAGCCCGGTCGGAGGTGGAAATCAGTACTCTGCTGACACCGGGTACACGCTTGCCTTGAGGGTCTGTTTTATAGGTTGAAATCTGCTGGATCTTGGTGTTTCCATCATCCGCTAAAACGCTGATATGTGGGGTGCCGACCGGTTCCGCCGGTGGAGTGACGCGTGGTGAAAGGGGGGCTGCGGTTGCTGGTGTCGGGAGTATATTCATTCACAGACCTACCTTGGATGAGAGGTGATGTTTGACCTCGAAGGTGTAAATGCTCTGTGGTCTGCTCCCCGAAAAACAGCCAAGCTGTTTTGTAACAATCAACAGATAGCCCGCGTTCTCAGGGTTGGCCGAGCCAGCGGTCCTGTTTGTTCAGTCGCCACGCAATCGCCCACAACGTCAGACTGCGCACCGCCATAAACAGCAGGAACGTTATCCACAGCCCGTGGTTACCCAACCCCTGCAGCGCCCAGGCAAGCGGCAGCATAATCAGCACCGTCAGCAGCATGCCATTGCGCATCTCCCGCGCACGGGTCGCGCCGATAAACAAACCGTCCAACAAGTAACTCCACACCGCAATCAACGGCAGTACCGCAAGGTACGGCAGGTAGAGATCGGCGGTTGCGCGCACGCTGGGGATATCGGTCTGCATGGCGATAAACAGGTGCCCGCCGAAGGTAAACAGCAGGGCGAAGCCGAGACTGGCGATCAGCGACCAACCGCAAGCGACCACCAGTGAGCGGCGCAGGGCCTGGCGGTCATGGGCGCCGATGGCGTGGCCGCACAGCGCTTCTACCGCGTGGGCCAAACCGTCCAGGGCATGGGCGGTCAGCAACAGCCCGTTGAGCAGCAGGGCATTGGCCGCGACGGTGGCATCGCCCAACCGTGCGCCTTGCACCGTGATCATGAAAAACACCGACTGCAGCGCCAGGCTGCGGATAAAGATGTCGCGGTTGACCGCCAGCAGCGCGCGCCAGCTTTGCCAGACCTTGAGCGCCGCCCAGGCGATATGCCCAGGGTAGGCGCGCAGGGCTTTTTGCGTGAGGGCCAGGCCGAGCAGGGCGCCGGTCCATTCGGCAATCACCGAGGCCCGCGCCGAACCGACTACGCCCCAGTCCAGGCCCAGCACAAACCACAGGTTCAGGGCGATATTCACCAGGTTAGTGGTCAACAGAATCGCCAGCGGCGCCCGGGCGTTTTGCGTGCCCAGGAACCAGCCCACCAAGGCATAGGTAGCCAGGGCGGCGGGCAGGCCGAACAGGCGGGTGTGGAAGAACTCGCGGGTCAGTTGATTCAACTCGGCGGAGGGCTGCATCCACTCCAGCGCCAGGTGGCTCAGGGGAATGCCCACCGTGCCGAGCACCATTGCCAACCCCAGTGCCAGCAGCAGACCTTGCAGCAGGATTTGCCGCAGCGCCGCGCCATCATTGCGCCCGGCGGCCTGGGCGGCAAACCCGGTGGTGCCCATGCGCAGAAAGCCCATGGCCCAGGCCAGGAAGGTATACAGGCTGGCCCCTACGGCCACGGCGCCCAATTGGTGGGCGTGGGGCAGATGGCCGATGACCATGCTGTCCACCAGCGCCACCAGCGGTACCGAAATATTCGACAGAATCATCGGCGCGGCCAGGGCCCAGACACGGCGGTGAGTGGGGCGATGACGCCAGTCGGTGAGTAAGGTGGACATGCGGGCTCCTTGGGGGAGCGGCATTGTAACGCTGCCTGGGCAGCACCGCAGACCCAATGTGGGAGCAGGCAAGCCAGCTCCCACAGCAGGTCCCAGCGTTTTGGGTGGCAATGTCGGCATGATGAAGGCTCATGGCTGCGCTGATGAGCTTTCGCTTCTGGCCAGCACGCGAGGCTGAGTTAAATACCCGCCTTCTCCTCAGAACAGCCAAACCCCATGGATAACTCCGATATCGCGATCACCCTGGTCCTGATCTCCGCCTTCATGCACGCCACCTGGAACGCTGTTGTCCGAGCCGGCAGCAGCCGCTTCATGACCCTGGCCATCGTCGATGGCACGGCGCTGGTGATCTGCCTGGCGGCGCTGCCGCTGGTCAATGTGCCGAGCCTGCAAGTCTGGGGTTACGTACTGCTCTCGGTGATATTGAATACGGTCTATCGCCTGTTTCTGATCAAGGCCTATGAGACGGGCGACTTCGGTCAGGTCTACCCGGTGATGCGCGGTGTGCCGCCGGTGCTGGTGGCGTTGTTTTCCTACTTTCTGCTACATGAGCAACTGTCGTTCCAGGCGATGGCCGGGGTGTTGTTGATTTGCCTGGGGATCATCAGCCTGACATTTGTGCGCAGGATGACCGCGCACATGCTCAAACCAATCCTGATGGCGGTGGGCGCTGGAGTGTTTATTGCGTCCTACACAGTGGTGGACGCCAAGGGCGTGAGAGCCAGTGAAACGGTGCTGCAATACATTATTTACCTGACGGTGTTCCAGAGCATTCCTATCCCGCTGCTGGCGTTTTGCAAGGAGCGTGCGGCACTTGTCCAAACCATTGGCAGTCATTGGCGAGTGGGTGTCTTGGGGGGTGTTTTTTACCTGGCATCCTACGGCCTGGTGTTGTTCGCGCTGTCGCTGGACGCGGTGGCCAAGGTCTCAGCGCTGCGGGAAACCAGTGTTATTATCGGCGCCATTATTGCCGCGCTGTTCTTTCATGAACGGTTCGGCTGGCGACGGATGCTCTCGGCGTGCGTCATTGTTTGCGGGATCATCCTGATCAAAGTGAGCACTTGATGGCTCAGCGTCCTCCACCCACTGCGATGCTTCAGGCTTTTGTCAGCGCCGCGCAAACGGGCAGTTTCGCGCGTGCGGCATCTGAGCTTAACCTCACCGCCAGTGCCATCAGCCATCAAATTGCGGGCCTGGAGGAGTGGTGGGGCGTGCAGTTGTTTGAGCGGCACTCACGTGGCGTCAAGCTGACGTCGGCAGGGCACGCCTTGTTGCCGGTCACTGATGGGTTTTTCAAAGGGCTGGAGGCGGCGTTGCAGGTTCTCAATCCGCGCGAAGCCCAACCGTTGTACCTCTCGTGCACCTCTTCACTCTGTTCGACCTGGCTGATTCCCAGAGTGCATGGCTCGCATACTGACGCCTCGTTCAATCTCGACCTGGTGCTGACCAGCGCAGATATGAGCCCTGCCAGCCTGGGTGCTCATCAATTTGATGTCGCAGTAGTCATAGGGGGCGGGGACTATCCGGAGCATCATGTCGAGTTGCTGATGCGCGATGCGGTGTTTCCCGTATGTTCGCCGGCGTTTTATCGCGAGCATGGCGATATTGCGCCGAAGGATATCGCCCGGTACCCATTGATTCACCGGGCGGATGATCAGATCTGTCCGGGGTGGGAGAGTTGGTTTGCGTTCCAGGGGTTGCGGCCCCCCCGTATCACCCTGGGCCTCGGTTTCCGGATTCGAGCCTGGCTATAAGCCTTGCGCTCAAGGGGGCTGGGATCGCACTGGGCAGGACGGCGTTGGTATATGACCAGTTGGAAGAGGGGGGATTGGTTGCCTTGAGCAGCCCGGTGATGATGTCGCCGGCGGCGTACTACATTATTTGCCGCAAGGGTCGACAGTCCGAGCCGGCCATCGCCCGGTTGATTGAGTGGCTCAAGCTCAGCGCGGGTGAGTTTCTGCGGGAGGTTGGGGCGAGGCATCCGCAAATAGCGGGCGCTGGAGCATTTCAGAGGTAGGGTTTGACCTGACTTGGTCTGTACACAGAACCAAATCGCCCTCCGTCGGTCAATGTGATCGCCACCATCACCCGCTTCACTGGCGCTGATATATAGTTCACCCCTCAGACACCCTCACAACGAGTGCCCCATGCTTAACAAAGGATTGTTCCTGGCCTGCGCGCTGGCCCTGCTGAGCGCCTGCGATTCTTCCGACAAACCAGCAGCGCCAGCGGCCCCTGCGGCAGCGGTGACGGCGCCGGCCAAGGCCGCGGTAGACGTGGCGACGCTCAAGCAGCGTTATGCCGGCCGTGAGTTAAGCGTGGTGGACGTGTCTGAGGTGCAACTGGATGGCGCCAGCACCTTGTCGGTGAGTTTTTCGATTCCGCTGGACCCGGACCAGAAGTTCGCCGACAAGCTGCACCTGGTGGACAGCAAATCCGGCAAGGTCGACGGTGCCTGGGAGCTTTCCGACAACCTGATGGAACTGCGCCTGCGTCACCTGGAGCCCCAGCGCAAACTGGTGCTGACCGTGGACGCCGGCCTGCGTGGGGTGAATGACGCCAAGCTCGCCGCCGAGTACGTCAGCCGCCTGGAAACCCGCGACCTGCAAGCCACCGTCGGCTTCGCCAGCCGTGGCACCCTGTTGCCCACCCGTCTGGCCGAAGGTTTGCCGGTGATCGCGCTGAATGTCGACAAGATCGACGTCGAATTCTTCCGCATCAAGCCCGAATCGCTACCGGCGTTTCTCGCCCAGTGGGGCCGCAATACCAGCCTGCAAAGCTATGAGTCCCGTGAACTGCTGCCCATGGCCGACCTGGTGTACGGCGGCCGTTTCGACCTGAATCCTGCGCGCAACACCCGTGAAACCCTGCTGCTGCCCATCGCCGGCCTCAAGCAACTGCAACAGCCGGGCGTGTACCTGGCGGTGATGCGCGCCTCGGGCACTTACAACTATTCGCAACCGGCCACGCTGTTCACCCTCAGTGATATCGGCCTGTCGGTGCACCGTTACGCCAACCGCCTGGATGTGTTTACCCAGGCGCTGGAAGGCGGCAAGGCACTCGATGGCGTCGAGCTGGAAATCCTCGATGCCGAAGGCCGCGTGTTGGGCCAGGGCAAGACCGAGAAGGGCGGCCACGCCGAACTGCCATTGCCGAAAAAGGCCCAGGTACTGCTGGCCAAGCAGGGCGAGCAAACCAGCCTGTTGCGCCTCGACAGCGCAGCGCTGGACCTGGCCGAGTTCGATATCGGCGGCCAGCCCGCGCACCCGCTGCAATTCTTTGTGTTCGGCCCGCGTGATCTGTACCGCCCTGGCGAAACCGTGCTGCTCAACGCCCTGCTGCGCGACAAGGACGGCAATGCCGTCAAGCCGCAGCCCGTGAGTGTCGAAGTGCGCCGCCCGGATGAGCAGGTCAGCCGCAAATTCGTATGGGACGCCGATGCCTCTGGCCTCTATCAGTACCAGTTGCAGTTGGCCGGCGAAGCGCCGACCGGGCGCTGGCAGCTGGTGTTTGACCTGGGTGACGGTAAGCCGCAGCTGTATGAATTCCTCGTCGAGGACTTCCTGCCCGAGCGCCTGGCCCTGGAACTCAAGGGCAGCGACACGCCGTTGAGCCCGGCGGACAACGCCGTTATCCAGGTCAACGGCCGCTACCTCTACGGCGCCCCGGCGGCGGGCAATCGCCTGAGCGGGCAAGTGTATGTGCGCCCTCTGCGCGAGGCGGTCAAAGCCCTGCCGGGCTACGAGTTTGGCTCGGTAACGGAAGAAGAGCTGAGCCAGGATTTTGAACTGGACGAAAGCGTGCTCGATGCCCAGGGCCAGGAAAAGCTGACCCTGGAAAGCAAATGGAGCGAGGCCAAGTCGCCGCTGCAACTGATCGTGCAGGCCAGCCTGCAAGAATCCGGCGGGCGCCCGATCACCCGCCGCCTGGTACAGCCGGTATGGCCGGCCGAGCAACTGCCCGGCCTGCGCGGCTTGTTCGATGGCAAGGAGACCGATGGCGATGGCCCGGCGGAATTCGAAGTACTGCTGGCCAACCAGCAAGGTGACAAGCTGGCGGCGGACAACCTCAAGGTCCGCCTGATCCGCGAGCGCCGCGACTACTACTGGAACTACTCGGACAACGACGGCTGGAGCTATCACTACAACGAGAAATTCCTCAACCTCGATGAGCAGACCGTCAACATCAAGGCCGGCGATACGGCCAAGGTCAGCTTCCAGGTGGAGTGGGGCCCTTACCGCGTCGAAGTCGAAGACCCACAGACCGGGTTGATCAGCAGCAAGCGCTTCTGGGCTGGCTACCAGGCTCAGGACAACACCGAAGGCGGCGCCGTGCGCCCGGACCAGGTCAAGCTGGCGCTGGACAAACCGGCATATGGCGATGGCGATACGGCCAACGTCACCGTCACCCCGCCGGCAGCCGGCAAGGGCTACCTGTTGGTCGAATCCAGTGAAGGCCCGTTGTGGTGGCAGGAAATCGAGGTGCCGGCCGAAGGCAAGAGCTTTGCAGTGAAGCTCGATCCGAAATGGTCGCGTCATGATCTGTATGTCAGCGCGCTGGTGATCCGTCCCGGCGAGCGCAAAGCCAACATCACCCCCAAACGCGCCGTGGGTTTGCTGCACCTGCCGTTGGATCGTACCCAGCGCAAACTGGGCCTGACCCTGACTGCACCGGAAAAAATGCGCCCCAAGCAGCCACTGACGGTCAAGGTTGCGGCAAAAAATGCCGATGGCAGCGTGCCGAAACAGGTGCATGTGCTGGTGGCGGCGGTGGACGTGGGCATCCTCAATATCACCGAGTACCCGACCCCGGATCCATACTCCAGCCTGTTCGGCCGCAAGGCGTATGGCGTGGATCAGTTCGATATCTATGGGCAGTTGATCGAAGCCGGCCAGGGCCGCCTGGCCAGCCTGGCCTTTGGTGGTGACGCGGCGCTGGCCAAGGGCGGCAAGCGCCCGGACACCAGCGTCACCATCGTCGCCCTGCAAAGCGCGCCGGTGACCCTGAATGAGAAAGGCGAGGGCGAAGTCAGCGTCAATATCCCCGACTTCAACGGCGAGTTGCGCCTGATGGCCCAGGCCTGGAGCGATGACCGCTACGGCATGGCCGAAGCCAAGACCGTGATCGCCGCGCCCTTGATTGCCGAGCTGTCGGCCCCACGCTTCCTCGCTGGCGGCGACCAGACGCGCCTGGCGCTGGACCTGTCCAACCTGTCGGGCAAGGCGCAGAAGCTCGATGTGCAACTGACCGCCGAAGGTCAACTGACCCTGCTGGGCGAGCCATCGCAAAGCGTGCAACTGACCCAGGGCCAGCGCACCACCTTGCAGATTCCAGTGCGTGCGCTGGGCGGTTTTGGCCAGGGCAAGATCAAGGTTACGGTCAACGGCCTGGACCTGCCGGGCGAGAACCTGCCGGCGTTTACCCGCGAATGGACATTGGGCGTGCGTCCGGCTTATCCGGCGCTGCTCAAGCAATACCGCGCAGTGCTCAAGGACGAAGCCTGGAGCCTGCCGGACAGCGAACTGGCCCTGTTTGAACCGGCCGGGCGTGAGGCGCTGTTGAGCCTGTCGAGCCGCCCGCCGTTGAACCTGGGCGAGCAGATTCGTGCGCTCAAGGCCTACCCGTATGGCTGCCTGGAGCAAACCGCCAGCGGCCTGTACCCGTCGCTGTACGCCGACGCCGCCGTGCTGACACGCCTGGGGTTGACCGGCGAGCCGGATGCCGAGCGCAAACGCAAGATCGAACTGGGCATCGAGCGCCTGCTGGGCATGCAGCGCTACAACGGCAGCTTCGGTTTGTGGGGTGCCGATGGCGAGGAAGAATACTGGCTGACGGCGTACGTCACCGACTTCCTGCTGCGCGCCCGCGACCAGGGTTTTGCCGTACCGCCTGAAGCGCTGAAGAAGGCCAGCGAACGCCTGCTGCGTTATGTGCAGGAACGCAACCTGATTGAAGTCGACTACAGCGACAACGCCGACCACACGCGCTTCGCCGTGCAGGCCTACGCCGGGCTGGTGCTGGCGCGCAGTCAGCAGGCGCCGCTGGGCGCATTGCGCAGCTTGTTCGAGCGCCGCAGCGATGCGCGTTCCGGCCTGCCCCTGGTGCAGTTGGCGATTGCCTTGCAGAAGATGGGCGACCAGCCGCGCGCCGACCAGGCATTGCTCGCCGGTTTGGCGGTCAAGCGCAAAGCCAATGAATGGCTGGCCGACTACGGCAGCCCCCTGCGTGATCAGGCGATGATCCTGGCCTTGCTGGAAGAAAACGACCTGGCCAAAGGCAAGCGTGAAGAACGCCTGTTCGAGCTGTCGGACCAGATGGCGGCCAGCCCATGGCTGTCGACCCAGGAGCGCAACTCGCTGTTCCTCGCCGGCCGTGGCCTGCTGGGCAAACCGGAAACCAACTGGACGGCGCAGTTGAGCAGCGGCGGCGAAACCCGCGAGCTGAACAACGGCCAGTCCGGCCTGAAGCTGGAAGGCCCGTTGCTGGCTTCACCGCTGACCCTGCGCAACCCGGGCAGCGAGCCGATTTACCAGCAACTGAGCATCTCCGGTTATCCACAGCACGCGCCGGTAGCGGGTGGCGAAAACCTGAGTATTCGTCGTGAGTACCTGGGGATGAATGGCCAGCCGCTGAACCTGCAAAACCTGCGCAGCGGCGACCTGGTGCTGGTGCACATTGCGGTCAGCGCCAACAAGCAACGGGTGCCGGATGCACTGGTGGTCGACCTGCTACCAGCTGGCCTGGAGCTGGAGAACCAGAACCTGGGCCAAAGCGCCGCCAGCCTGGAAAACGCCAGCAGTCAGGTCAAGGAATGGCGCGAGTCGATGCAGAATGCGTCGATCAAGCATCAGGAATACCGCGATGATCGCTATGTGGCCGCGCTGAACCTGGACGGCTACGGCACCACGCACCTGCTGTACCTGGCCCGCGCTGTCACGCCTGGGACTTATCGCGTACCGCCGCCGCAAGTGGAGTCGATGTACCGGCCGAACTGGCAGGCAGTGGGGGATACCCCAGTGGATATGGTGATCAAGGGGCGTTAAGCGCCTCCTGTAGGAACTGGTGCTGCCTTTAATGTGGCAGCTTGCCCGCGATAGCGGTTTTTCAGCCGATGTATTCGGCGACTGACACACCGCTATCGCGAGCAAGCTCGCTCCCACAGGGCCTGTATTTAATGCACAACCCAACTGAGCAGCCACAACCCCAGCATCAACCAGATAATCCCCATGATGATCGAGGCCCGCATAAACGCCCGGACTGCCGAGTACAGCAGCATCAGGCCAATGATCAGGGTGATGATGCTGATGATCGAGGTGTCCATGCCCAGGGTGCGCGACAGGCCGTCGATAAAGTTGCCGCCGGCATTGGTCAGGGCGCCGAACAAGCCGCTGAGCCCATCGACGATAAAGCGGATGACCGAACCGAGCGCCTGGCCCAGCCATTCGAAAAAGCTTTCTACCTGCATATGAGTTTCCTGATGAAAGGGTGGGCGTATCTGCCGGACCTGAGCCTTTGGTCGCCAATCCCTTGGGCGAGTTCCCTAGAAGCATAGAGGTTTGCCCGTTTGAATTTGCGAATAGTTGCACGCGCTACCCTGGGTAGCCTGCTGGTGGTGATAGCTCTGCTGTGGCTGGCCGACCGCCTCTGGCCCCTGCCGTTGCCCAAGGACGATCTGGCCCGTGTGGTACTGGCGGAGGACGGCACGCCGTTGTGGCGCTTTGCCGATGCCAACGGCGTATGGCGTTACCCGGTGGCGACCGATGAAGTCTCGCCGTATTACCTCGATGCGCTGCTGACCTACGAAGACCGTTGGTTCTACCAGCACCCCGGCGTCAACCCGCTGGCCCTGGTGCGGGCGACCTGGCAGAACCTGACCGGCGCGCGGGTAGTGTCTGGCGGCAGCACCTTGTCGATGCAGGTGGCGCGCCTGCTCGATCCCCATTCGCGCACCCTGCCGGGCAAGTTGCGCCAGCTGTGGCGCACCGCGCAACTGGAGTGGCACCTGTCCAAAGACCAGATACTCAACCTGTACCTCAATCGCGCGCCCTTTGGCGGCACCTTGCAGGGCGTGGCGGCAGCCAGTTGGGCCTATCTGGGCAAGTCGCCGCAACAGCTGACCCACGCCGAAGCAGCGTTGCTCGCGGTACTGCCCCAGGCACCGAGCCGTCTGCGCCCGGACCGTCACCCGCAGCGCGCCCAGGAGGCCCGGGACAAAGTGCTGCGGCGCCTGGCCGAGTTCCAGGTGTGGCCGCAATCGGCGGTCGACGAAGCCCTGGAAGAACCCCTGTTGCTGGCGCCGCGCCTGGAACCCAGCCTGGCGCCGCTGCTGGCGCGCCGCTTGAACCGTCCCGACAGCCCGCCGCTGATTCGCACCACTCTCGACGCGACCCTGCAACGCCGTCTCGAAGACCTGCTGCTGGGTTGGCGCGCGCGGCTGCCGGAGCACACCTCGGCCGCGATCCTGGTGGTCGAAGAAGAAAGCATGGCCGTGCGCGCCTACCTGGGCTCGGTGGATATCAACGATGCGCGGCGCTTTGGCCATGTGGATATGATCAGCGCTCTGCGCTCGCCGGGCTCGACCCTCAAACCCTTCCTGTATGGCATGGCTTTGGACGCGGGGCTGATTCACTCTGAATCGCTGTTGCAGGATGTGCCTCGGCGCTATGGCGATTACCGGCCGGGCAACTTCTCCATGGGCTTTACCGGCGCGGTGCCGGCCAGTACGGCGCTGTCCAGCTCGCTGAACCTGCCGGCGGTGCAACTATTGGAAGCCTATGGGCCCAAGCGTTTTGCCGGCGAAATGCGCATCGGCGGCATGCCCCTGGCGCTGCCGGCGCTGGCCGAGCCGAACCTGGCGTTGATCCTGGGCGGCGCCGGCAGCCGCCTGGAAGACCTGGTCGGTGGCTACAGCGCGTTGGCCCGCGACGGCAAGAGCGCTGCCATCCGTTTGCAGCCCGATGATGTGCTCAAGGAGTGGCCGTTGTTATCGCCGGGTTCGGCGTGGATTGTGCGGCGCATCCTCAGTGGCCAGGCACGGCCGGACCGTGATCCCCGGGCCGAGCTGGTGCAGCGCCCGGTGTTGGCGTGGAAGACGGGCACCAGCTACGGCTTTCGCGATGCCTGGGCCATTGGCGTCGGGCCGCGCTATTTGATTGGTGTGTGGATCGGCCGCCCGGACGGCACCCCGGTGCCCGGCCAGTTTGGCCTGGCCTCGGCGGCGCCGTTGATGCTGCAAGTGCACGATGTGTTGACCAACCGCGACAGCCAGCGCGGCATTATCGCGCCGGTTAAACCCGTGCCGATGAATGTCGGCGTGGCGGCGATCTGTTGGCCCCTGGGCCAGCCCATGAGCCGCAGCGACGCCAATTGCCGGCGCCAGCGGTTTGCCTGGACGCTGGACAACACCACGCCGCCGACCTTGCAGGCCCTGGACCAACCTTTGGGTGTCGGCTTGATGGAAACCGTGTGGGTCAATGCCAAGGGCCTGCGCGTGGCGGCCAGTTGCCCGGGCGCGGTATCGCGGGACATTGCCCTGTGGCCGGCACCGCTGGAACCGTGGTTGCCGAGGATCGAGCGGCGTGACGCACGCATCCCTGCGCCAGACCCGGATTGCCCGCCACCGGCGCTGGCGGCGTCGTCGCCGTTGTCGGTGGTGGGTGTGCGTGAGGGCGATCAACTGCGCTTGCCGGCGGGCAGCCAGCAGCAACTGCGCCTGAAGCTCTCGGCCCTGGGCGGCAGTGGGCGGCGCTGGTGGTTCCTCAATGGTGCGCCGCTGGGCGACAGTGCCAACCAGGACAGCATCAATGCCAGCCTGGAGCAGTTGGGGCGCTATCAACTGAGTGTGCTCGATGAGGCGGGGCAGACGGCCAGGGTTGAGTTCAGCGTGGTTGATTAGATCGCCATCGCAGGCAAGCCGGCTCCCACAGTTTGATTTGTTGACACCGTCCAATGTGGGCGCTGGCTTGCCTGCGATAGTGCCCTGACAAGCAGCGCAAATTTATTTGCCATCCCCGTCTTTGAGCCTGAAGCTATACCCCTTCAGGAGCGCCCCATGAATCTCGAACACCTTACCGAACGCATGCATCGCATCCGCGATAACAACGACTGGAAACAATTCCACAGCCCGAAAAACCTGGCCATGGCCGCCAGCGTAGAGATGGCCGAGCTGGTGGAGATTTTCCAGTGGCTGAGCGAAGACCAGTCGCGCCAGTTGCCCGCCGACAAACTCGCCCATGCCGGCCAGGAAGTGGGGGACATCGTGCTCTATCTGCTGCTGCTCTGCGGTGAGCTGGGCCTGGATATGGATCAAGTGGTCAGCGCCAAGCTGGCCGACAACGAGCGGCGGTTTACCCATGAGTGATCGCCATTTCGACCAGTTGGCCACGCGTTTTGCCGAGAAGATCTACGGCGGTGCCAAGGGCGCGATTCGCCTGGCGGTGTTGCAGGCCGACTTGACCGAGGCCCTGCCGGAGCGGCCGTTGCGCGTGCTGGATATCGGCGCCGGCCTGGGCCATATGTCGTTGTGGCTGGCCGAGCGCGGGCATCATGTGACCTTGGCCGAGCCCGCCGAGCCGATGCTCGAAGGCGCCCGCCAGCGGTTCGCCGCAGCGGGGCAGAGTGCAACGTTCATCCAGGCGCCCTGGCAGGACCTGTTGGGTCAGCTCACCGAGCCCTACGACCTGGTGCTGTGCCACGCCGTGCTGGAATGGCTGGCCGAACCCCATGCGATCCTGCCGGTGCTGCACCAGTTGACGGCGCCGGGTGGCTGGTTGTCCCTGGCGTTCTATAACCGTGATGCGCTGATTTACCGCAACTTGCTCAAGGGCCACTTTCGCAAGATGCGCAAAAATGACATGGCCGGCGAAAAACAGAGCCTGACCCCGCAACAGCCCCTGGACCCACGGGAACTGGCGGCGCAACTTGAAGGCCTGTGGCAGGTCGAAAGCCAGAGCGGGGTGCGGGTCTTCCACGACTATATGCCGGTGGAATTCCAGGCCCGCGCCGATTTGCAGGACTTGTTGGAGATGGAACTCGCTCACCGTCGTCACCCAAGCTTTGCCGGACTTGGGCGTTATTTGCACTGGATCTGCCGTCCGGTTTAAGCGGCCCAGTCTGCGGAGATCGAAATGAAGCGCTGTGCATTGATCCTGCTGTGCCTGGGGCTGGGGGCCTGCTCCAGCAACAACCCGTATGTGGCGGCCTCCAAGCCCATGCCGCCGGCGCCTGCCCAGGCGGCCAACACCTTTGATGCCAGCGCCTACCCGGCGCCGGTGCGTGACTACGGTGCCTATCGCAATTGGGCCTGGCGCAACGGCCAGTTGCCGGCCGGCTCGGCCTGGGCAGATCCTGCGCAGATCGCCGAAGCCGTCAGCGGTGCCCTTGACCAGCGTGGCCTGCGGCCGGTGCATGACCAGCGCGCGCCGGACTTGCTGGTCAGCGCCGATGTGCATCTGGAAAAACGCCTGCGCCAGGTGCAGGACGATTATGGCTACGGCTACGGTGGCTACAACCGCTATGGCAACGGCTACGGCATGTACAACTCGGTGCCGATCGTGCGCACCTATGAAGTGCAAGTCGTGGTGGTGCGCGTCAACCTGTTCGACGCCCGCACGGGCCAGGCGGTATGGAGCGCCAGCGCCGAGACGGGCAGCCAGGGCAGCCTGAGTGAGCGCGGCGATGCCTTGCGCCAGGCTGTGCAGAAGGCCATGACGGCGTATCCTCCCAGTTAACAGCTATTCTCATTTCAGGCTCGGTTTGCCCTTTGGAGAACTACCATGTTGCGTCGTATCGCGTTGCTCGCTTTTGCCGTGCTGCTGGGCGGTTGCCAGACTCATCAGGTCAATCACGATTTTGACGCCAGCCGCGACTTTGCCGCCTACCGCAGTTGGGCCTGGAAAGACCCGGCGTTGCAGTACCGCCCTGACGATCCGCGGATCAAGAGCGACCTGACCGAGCAGCGCATCCGCCAGGCGGTGGCCGATCAGCTCGATCAGCGCGGCTTGCGCTCGGCAGCCCCCGGGGCCAAGGCAGACCTGAACGTGCAGGCCTACCTGATCGTCGAAGACCGTCAGCAGCAAGTCACCACCAACTACGGCGGCGCCTGGGGCGGCCCGTGGAATGGCTACTGGGGCGCACCGATGTACAACGAAACCCGCAACGTCACCTACAAGGTCGCGACCCTCCAGATCGACTTGCTCGACGGCAAGGACGGCAAGCTGGTGTGGCGCGGCAGCGACGAACAGATGATGAGCAACTCGCCCAGCCCCCAGGACCGCAGTGCGGCGATCCGGGCGACAGTGACCAAGGTGCTGTCCAACTATCCGCCACGCTAAGTTGTACTCGGTCCGTGTAGGGCCGCTGCATCACTGCGATGCGGGCGCTGCGGTTTAACAGGTACACCGAGGCGATCCCTTCGCAGCCTCGCCGGGGCTCGACAGCTCCCACATTCGATCTGTGTTTCCAAGATAGATTTGCAGGTGCCGCGGCTCCCCTGTGGGAGCTGTCGAGCCCCGGCGAGGCTGCGATGGGATCGCCTCCTTACACCCGATCCACTGAGGTGCCCGCATCGCAACAATACGGCGGCCCGACAAGCCAGCATCAGGCGCTGTTTATTTCCGTCAGTCGCCAAAGTGGCGACTTGCCAGCGCACCTGCCAAGCCTTGTCTACACTGCTGTTGACTACAGGAGAGTAAGCGCTCGGCAGTTCGCCGGCAAAGGAGTGCTCGATGTCTCCCCGACTTCGTTCTGGCCAGCGTGGCGCAATCGGTCTGGTGTTCGCCGGCACCCTGGCCTTGGCCCTGGTGTTTCTGTTGCTGGTGGTCGATAGCGGCCGCCTGTACCTGGAAAAGCGCAAGCTGCAGGCCGTCGCCGACACTGCCGCCCTGGAAGCCGCCAATCGTGGCGGGCAGTGTTCAGGCAGCACCACCGCCGTCGATTACGCCAAGCAGAATGCCACCCGGAACGGCTTCACCGTTGTCGCCAACGACAGCAGCCGCGCATTGGCGGTGACGTGTGGGACGTTGCTGACCAATGCGGCCAATATCCGTGTCTTTACTGCAGATGCCAGCAAGAATGAAGCCATCCGCGTCGTTGCTACCCGCACGGTGACCACCGGTATCGCCAACGGGGTCTGGAGGTTGTTCAGCGGTACGTATAACGCTAATACGACATTGAGCGCGACGGCCGTTGCGGCGCTGGCGACTCCGGTGGCGGCACTCACAATCCGCAGCACGGCAGTCGTTGTCGATACAGCCAACAAGGCTTCCACTCTCAATGCTCTGTTCGGAGGGTTGTTGGGCGGTGGCCTGAACCTGTCGGTGGCCGGGTGGAATGGTTTAGTTAATACCAATATCTCTCTACTGAGTTACCTGGACCGGCTAAAGCTCGACCTGGGCCTGACAGCGGTCGGCTATACCGAAGTTCTTGGCAATACCGTCGGTGTTGGTCAGCTCATTCAAAGTGCAATCAATGTATTGGACCCCACCAACACATTGGCCACAGATGTGACGATTGTCGGCTTGAACGCGCTCAAGACGGCGGCCGGTGCCACTCAAGTGGTGTTGGGCGATATTCTGCAGATTGCAAGTGGCACGGATGTGGCGTCTCTGGCAGTGAACATGCGGGTGTTTGATCTGATCGAAGGTTTTGTGCAACTGGCCAACAAGAAAAATGGCCTGCTGGCGAGTGTTCCGATCAACGTGCCTGGAGTGGCGCAAATCACTGCGACCGTTCAGGTTTTACAGCCGCCTCAATTATCTGCGGTCGGCAATCCAGCCAAAGCTGTAGCAGCGGGGCATAATCCTGAAACCGGTCCGAATCGCATCTATGTGCGCACGTCTCAATTGCGGGTTCTGCTCTCGGTCAACTTGCCCGTAATGAACACAGTCCTGGATCTGGTGAACGGGGTGACTGGATTGGCAGGACCGCTGGCAAATACGGTGGGTGCACTGCTACAGCTGGATGTTGTGGGCGTGATCAATGCGCTGACGTGTGGCTTGGGAGCACTGTGTACTTCGCCCAGCCTGCAGATTCTGCCTCCGCCTGTCCGTGTGGATATTGCGGTGGAAGCCGCCAGTGCCAGTAGTTGGGTGACAGCCTACAGTTGCGCAAGTCCTACCAATAAAAGCCTGACAACCAGCACCAATACCTCGCTGGTCAATTTGAAACTGGGTCAGGTTGATGGCTTGTCCAGCATTTTCGGCAGCAGTCAAACTCCGCCCCAGATGGTTGTGAAACCATTGAAGGTCGTGGATATCGGTACCGAGTCATGCCGCCGCTTTTTGATATTCAACGACTGCAACGCCCGTGTTCCCTCCGTAGGGGGTGGTATTGGGTTATCTGCCAACATTGATGTGGGTGGGAGTAAAAACCTTGCCCATACATACCTGTCCCCCGATTTGCCGGAAATTTCGCAGCCACCGTTTTATTACGCTTACACCACTAGCAATATCGTCAGCGGGCTCACGGACCCGGCCAAGGGGACGGCAGCGGGTCTTGTTCTAAATATGTACGGCCCACAGCCCGGAAATGAAAACTTACTAGGTAATATCATTGGTGGTCTTGGAACCGTGTTTAACAGCGTAACTTCCCTGTTGATCAATACCATCAAAACCACACTGACACCGTTGCTGGACTCGCTGATCAACACCCTATTACTAGCCTTGGGCGTCGACCTGAACAAAGTGGATGTAGGTGCCAACCTGAGTTGTCAATCAGGCCGCGCCTACCTAGTCATCTAACCCCCCACCCACCACCGGCAACTCCACGCAAAACCGCGCCCCATGTTCACTGTTGGCGACGCTCAGGCGTCCGCCCATGTTTTCCACAATGCCGTAGCTCACCGATAACCCCAGCCCGGTGCCGACGCCAATCGGTTTGGTGGTGAAAAAGGGCTCGAAAATCCGCTCCAGCAGCCGTGCATCAATGCCGCCGCCATTGTCTTCGACCCAGATGCGCACATGGCGGCTGTCGTGTTCGCTATACAGGGCGATCCATGGGCGAAAATCGTGGTTTTTTTCGTGTCGCGCCATCAGCGCATCGCGGGCGTTGACCATCAGGTTGATCAGTACTTGCTCCAGTTGGTCGACATGGCCGTTGACCTGCACCTTGAAGTCCATGGGCGTGATGCGCAGATCCACACCTTTACCGCGCAGGCCTTCGCCCAGCAGTGATTGCGTACCTTCCACCGCCTGGGCCGGGTCGAAGGGCTGTTGCTCGACCTCCGAGCGGCGGCCGAACACGCGCATGTGGTCCACCACCCTGGCCGCACGCTGGACCTGTGCATCGATGCGCTGGAGTTTTTCCGTCAGGTAGTCGAGTTGCACGTCGCCGTTGCCCAGGCGCTTGAGCACGTTGGCGATGGCCATACGCATGACGTTCAGCGGCTGGTTGATCTCATGGGCCAGGCCGGTGGCCATCTCGCCGAGGGTGGCCATTTTCGCGCTTTGGGTCAGTTGTTGCTGGGAGCGGCGCACTTCGGTGTTGTCGCGGCCCACGGCCTGGATTTCCTGCAACTGGCCGTGCTCGTCGAACACACCACGGTCAGACCAGACCCACCACGCATGTTCGCGTCCCGGCAGTTGCAGGCTGATTTCGGCGGTGCTGACCGGGAATTCCGGGCTCAGTTGGCCGATGCGTTTTACAAAGGCGTTGCGCTGTTCGTCCGATAACCAGTGGCCCAGGTTGATCCCCGGCAATTGGGCGGGCGTGCATTCCAGGTAGTTGGCCAGGGGCGTGTTGCCGAAGGTCAGGGTCAGGTCCGGGCGGTAGCGACAGATCATCGCCGGCGAGTCTTCGACGAGGAGGCGGTAGCGCTCTTCGCTGTCCTTGATCTGTTGCGCCGCCAGGGTGGCTTCGGTGACGTCCAGCCACAGGCCGACGGCTTCCACCGGCAAGCCCAGGTCGTCGCGCAGCAGCTTGGCTTCGTCCAGCAGCCAGTGGTAGTTGCCCTGGCGATCGCGTACGCGGTAGCGGCTGCGCACGTTGCCTTCGCGTAGCAATTGCCGGGTGCGTTCGAAGTACAGGTCGCGGTCTTCGGGGTGCACCCATTCCACGGAGGTGTCGTGGGTGCATTCGGCCAGGGTCCAGCCCAGCAGCGGCAGCAGACTGTCGCTGAAAAATGCCGGGTGCAGCGCGCCGTTGACATAGCGCTGCACGTAGATCACCGCCGGTGAGCTGGCGATCAGGTTGTCCAGGCGGGCATGGGCGGCGGCGGCCTGCAGTTGCTGGTTCTTGATGTCGCTGATGTCGAGCATGAAGCCGATCCAGCGCCGCTGCTCGCCGGCGCCCAGCACCTGGCCCTGGACGCGGTACCAGATGGGGTTCTGTTTGGCGTCGCTGCGCAGCAGGCGCACGCTGGCGAGCAAAGGTTTGCCCAGGCTTTGCAGGTCTTGCAGGCGGCTGTTGAGTTCCTGGCGGTCGGCGGGGTGGATCAGTTCCAGCCAGTTGGCCAGCACCTGTTTGGTCGGTGCATCTTCCGGGCTCAGGCTGCGCATCAGTTGGGGGGCCAGCAGGATCTCTTCACCGTTGGCCAGCAGTTCCCACCAGCCGGTGCCGAGCAGGCCTTGCAGGGCTTCCACCCGCTCCAGTTGTTGGTGATGGCGCTGCTCGCGCAGGCGGCTGAGCAAGGGCGCGGCGAGGGCGGCGGTGAGGTTCAGCCAGTCACGCTCGCTGACGTCGGCGTGGCCGCTGTAGAACCCGCACAGCAACCACGCGGCGACCCCCTGACTATCGCGGTACGGCACCAGCAGGCCCTCGGCATTGCCAAACACGCTGTGCAGGCGCGGGTGCTCGCTGCGGCCCTGAAGGGTTTTCAGGCTTAGCGGGGTGTTGCCGTTGAGGCTGTCCAGGCAGGTGCCCAGGCGCTGCCCAGGCGTCCACAGTTGCGGCGCGTCATGGGCGCTGTAGCTGCTGTAGACCAGCCAGTCCTGATCCTGCTGGTCGAGCAGCACCATCGCCGCGCAAGGGATACGCCAGCGCTGGGTCAGGCTGCGCAGGTGCTCGCTGAACACTTGCGGCAGCCGCGACAGGCTGCACACGCGCAGTTGTTCGCTCATCTGGCTGGCGAGCAGATGGTTCTGCTCGCGCTGCTGGGCCAACTGCCGGCCCCTCAGCAGGTCGCTGATATCCAGCAGGCGCAGGATCCAGCCGTCGCCATCCGGTTCGATCCAGCCACGGGTATGCAGGATGGTCTCGGCGGCGCCCTGGAAATCCAGGTCCAGGCTGTGCCGCTGCCAGTCGGCGGGGGTGCCTTCGATGCTCAGGGCGCCAGGCAGGCACAGCAGGTCGCGCAACAGCGGGTGGGCCTGGGCACTGAGGTGACGGGCTAACTGTGGGTGCAACGCGCGGCTGATATCCAGCACATGACCATGCTGATCCAGGCGCAGGTGCAAGCCTTGTGCGGGTGGGCTGGCGGGCGTCTCCAGGGCCTGGGCGCTGTTGCGGCCGAGCAGCCTGCCGAAGATTTTGTCACCGGAGTTCAAAATTGCAGGCTCGACTGGGCGTGCAACGTGGTCGGCAGCCGAGGCACCGTGCCAATGCCCGGCAGCACAATAAACGGCAGGACGTTCTTCAGGTTGGCCGAGGGGTAGTTGATCTCGACGGTCAGCACGCCTGCGGTGTAGGTCGGATTGATATGGGCCGTCTGGAACTGGAAGGTCGCTGGAATCCACTGCAATTGGCTTTGCACGGTCTGGGTCGCCCGCAGGATGAGCGCTGCATTGTAGTTGGGGGTGCTGGGGTCCAGTGCCACGCTGCGGCGCACGGCCTCGGCGGTGGCCTGGTTGAACGACTGCAGCAGCAACAGTGGCAGGCTGTAGCTGACCATGGCATAGAACACGGCAAAAAAAATCACGAACACCGCGGCAAATTCGATAGCGACGGCGCCTTTTTGCTTTCTAGGGAGGCTGGTTTTCATCACTGCGACTACCCTGACTGCTACTACCTGCTATCAGCATAGAATCAATCAGCAAAAAGGGACGGTTTTTACGTGATCCAAGGCCTCGTGGTATTTGTCTGGTTGGTGGTGTGTGCGCAGCAGGATATTCGCCAGCGGCAGATTGCCAATCGCCTGACCCTGGGTGCGCTGCTGCTGGCACTGGTCTATCTGCTGTGGAGCGGCAGCACGTGGCTGGGCACTTCCAGGGCGCAAGGGCTGTGGGCGTTCTGCCTGGCCCTGCTGTTGACCTTGCCCGGCTACGCCCTCGGGCGCCTGGGCGCGGGCGATGTGAAGATGCTGGCGGCGTTGGCGCTGGCGTCGAATTCGACCTACCTGTTGTGGTCGCTGATCGGCGCTGGCGTAGCCAATGTCGCCTGGCTGGTCTATGGGCCGCGGCTGCTGCCCCTTGCCAGCCAAGGTGTTAGAGCGCGCCTGGGTTACCTGGTGGTGGACCCGTCAAAAAAACTGCCTTTCGCGCCGTTTCTTTTAGTGGGTTTTAGCCTGGCCTGGGCGTGGCTCCATTAGTCGTGGGCGCTCTGTATCGCTATGTACATAGTTGGAAAGTACGTCTACGTTTATTTATACAAGCTAGTAGGAAGGTTCTTCGCAACCGATAGGTCAATCTTTGGCTTGCCAGGCATGGAGTAGCGCGTGGACAAAGTTACATCTGCAGTAAAAGTGCTCGTGGTCGACGATCAGCCGCTGATTGTGGAGGAGCTTTGCGAATTTCTTGAAAGCAGCGGTTATCGCTGTGTCCCTTGTGAGTCCAGCCAGCAGGCCGTGCAACGCTTCAGTGACGATCCGCAGATCGGCCTGGTGCTGTGTGATCTGCATATGCCGGACATGGACGGTATCGAGCTGGTGCAGGCCCTGCAGAAAATCGCCGGCAAGCAGCGTGCCTTCGAAGCCATTATGTTGACCGGTCGGGCCGACAAGCAGGATGTGATCAAGGCCTTGCGCGTGGGCATCTCCGATTACTACCAGAAGCCCATCAACCTCAATGAGTTGCTGGAGGGGTTGCAGCGCCAGGAAGCCGCGCTGGAAGAACGCCACAAGAATCTGCACCTGGGGAAGCTGAACCAGAAGCTGCAGTATCTTTCCGAGTCCATCGACGATTTGTACCAGGACCTGGACAAGGTCCGTCGCGCCCCGGCGCCGCAATCCGAGGGTGAGGCGGTAAGCGAGGAGGTCCTGGAGGTGCCGGCGATCTTCAATCAGCTGTCACCCCGGCAACTGGATGTTGCCCGGCTGGTGGGCAAGGGCCAGACCAACTACCAGATTGCCTGCGAGCTGGGTATTACCGAGAACACGGTCAAGCTGTACGTGTCCCAGGTGTTGCGCTTGACCCATATGCACAACCGCACCCAACTGGCGTTGGCACTGTCGCCGAGCAACTCGGCATTGCGCCAGCGGGTGACGGCGCACTGACGCTTTGCGTACAGCCATGTAGGAGCGGGTTTGCCCGCGATAGCGTCGGATCAGCCAGGGCATTTATCGGCTGACACCCGCCATCGCGGGCAAGCCCGCTCCCACATTTCTCCAGTGGCTGTGGTTTATTTGCTGCCACCCGAGCTCCCGCCTTCGCTGCCTTCGCCGAACTTTTCGGGGATCGCGTATCTTTTGCTTTCCAGCAAACGCTGCATCGCCAGTTCGCGTTCGGCGGGCGTTGCTCTCTGCACCGTGGGCGAGGCGGCTTGCCCGTTGACTTGCAGCCCCAGCCAGTTTTCCGTTTCCTCCTGGGCCTTGGACGAGGGCCCCGGTTCGATGGCCATTGCCGTCAGGGGCAGGGCCAGCAGCGTCAGGCTGGCGAGGTAATGGAATTTCATCATCGGCTCCTTCAAGCGCTTACTTGATTAGTACAGGCGGTGCATCGCTGGCCGCCGCGACCTGGTCCTTGGCCGCAGGTGTGCCGGCAGCCTTGAGTTTCTCGGCGCGGGCCTGGGCCTCGCTGACCTGCTCGGGGCTCAAGCCCACCTGGCTGGCCAGTTGCGCGGCCTGCCCCCAGTGGTCCTGGTAGATCAACAGCGTCACCAGGTTGACCGCCGCCAATTGGTCGCTTTGCTTGAGCTCCATGGCCGTCATGAACTCAAAACGCGCCTCTTCCAGGCGCCGTTGATTGAGGTAGACCACGCCCAGGTCATTGCGGATTTTCTCGTTGGTGGGCGCCAGTTGCGCCGCCCGCTGCATATGGGCCAGGGCTTGGGCGTTGTCGCCCTGGGTCGCCGCCAATTGCCCCAGGCCGTGTTCCCCTTCGGCGGCCATGCAGGTGCCCAGCAGGCTGCGGTACAGCGGTTGCGCTTCGCTGCGCCCGAGCAGGCGATAAACCTTGGCCTTGCGCTGGCGCACTTGCGGCAACGACTCCGGCAGGCTTTGCAGGTTGGCCAGGCTGGCGTGCATCTTCCCTTCGTTGGCCATGTCGTCAGCCAGGTTCAGCGACAGCTCCTGTTCGGCGCTGGGCGTGGTGCAACTGCCCGGGGTCATCAACGCCGACCACGGCGTCTGGCCGTTACTGGCACAACCGCCGAGCATCAGCAGGCTCAGGCCTGCAATCAGTGCTTTCATCGAGCGCTCCTCAAAAGCTGCTCAGGGCCCGGGAGATCGCAATAAACGCCGGCCCCCCCAGCACAATCAATAAAGCGGGAAACAGGAAGACCATCATCACCACTGACATCTTGGCCGACATCTTCGAGATGAATTCCTGCAAACGGGTCAAGCGGCGGTCATCGAGCAGTTGCTTGAGGGCCAGCAGCGACTTCATGGCACCGCCACCCTGCTGGATCAGTTGCTGCAGAATGATGCAGGTGTCGGTGAACTCATCCACGGCCAAGAGCCTGGCGGTCTTGCCCAGTTCCTCGCCCAGTTCCAGGCCCGAGTCGACCCGCGCCAGGATCAAGCGCAATTCCTGGGTCAGGGCGGGCAGCAGGCGCTGCGCTTCAACGCTCAACACACGCAGCGACTGCTCAACCGCCATGCCCGACTCGAACAGAATGCGCAGCAGCGGGATAAAGGTCGACACCTCGCGGGAGATTTGCTGCTGCCGGGCCTTGGCGGCACTGGCGAGGATGCGCTTGGGGATCAGGTAGCCCACGCCCAGGCCGAGCATGGGGGCGATCCACGGGGAGTCGGCATTGGGAAAGATCAGGCTTTGTGCCACCAGCATCACCCCGGCCAGCACCAGCGGCACGCCAATCTGGCAGGCAGCGAAGATCGAGCGCTGATTGGCTTTGCGCCAGCCCACGCGGTTGAGCAGGAGCTGGGTTTCGTTATCCATGCTCACTGAGCGTTGGGCCAACTGGCTGCTGCCAAACTGGCTGAGCAGGGTGCCGAGACGGTCACCGCGCACCAGTTGGCCTTGCAGGCGTTGGTTGACCAGGCGTTCGCGGCGGCGCTGGTTCAGCAACTGGCCGGCGATCAGCACGAGCGCAGCCAGAAATAATAAGGCACTGATCAGCAGGACCATCTCAAATACTCCGCAACATGCGCCACATCGTCAGGCAGCCCAGCACCTGCATGCTCAGCGCGGCCAGCAGCATGTAGCGGCCGCTGTCGTCATTCCACATGGTCATCAGGTAGCCGGGGTTGATCAGCATGAAATAGCCCACCATCGCAATCGGCATGCCGGCCAGCACGAACGCGGTGACGCGTGTTTCGCCGGTCATGGCGCGCAATTGCCGGGCGCCTTGTTCTCGCTCGCGAATGACCTTGATCAGGTTCTCCAGCAAGTCGCTGGCGTTGCCGCCATAGCGATGGTTGACCTTGAGTCCCAGGGCGAGCATGCGGAACTCGTCCTGTTCGTAGAATTCGGCGAAATCACTGGCGGCCTCGGGCAGGCTGACCCCCAGTTGCACGTTGCGCTGAATGCGCCCCATGGCGGGCTTCAAGGGTTCCTCGGTACTGTCGATGGCCCCCAGCAAGGCATCGGCCAGGGTGCGCCCGGACTTCAGGCTGCGCACGGTATGGTCGAGCACCTGGGGCAGTTGTTCGATCATCCGCTTCACCCGCCGCCGATAGCGCCAGGCGATGTACAGCCGCAGTATCAGCGGCGGCAGCAGAAGCATGGCGAGCAGGCCGACCCAGCTCCATACCAGAAACCCGAGGACTGCGCCCAGCACCCAACAGGTCAGCCACAGGCCCAGGCTGTCGGTGGGTTTGCCCAGGCCCGCACGCTGGAACATGCGCTCCAGGCCGACCCAGCGCCCGCGTTCTTCGGCCAGCAGTGGCTGGCCTGCGGCGAGCCGTTCCAGCACGCGGTCGGTTTCCGCCTGGCGCAGGCCACTGAGGAACAGGTGCAGCGACACGCCAATCAGAATCACGCAACTGAACATCAGGATGGCGCCGGTCATGGTGACGCTCCTATAGCGGCAGGGCGGATTCGCGGCGCAGCTTGTCACCCGCCGGGTTGAGGGCCTCGCGCAGGAAGCCAAAGCCGGTGCGCCGGTCATGGCGGAACAGGGTGTTGGTGACATACACGTCATCGCGCACACCCACCACTTCCACCACTTCGCTGACGCAACGCCGGCCATCGGGCAGGCGGGTCAGTTGGATCACCACATCCAGGGCCGCGCAGATCATCTGGCGCAGGGTTTTTTCGGCAACCACGCGACCGGTCAGGCCCACCAGGGTTTCCAGGCGCAACAGGGCGTCCTGGGCATTGTTGGCGTGCACGGTGCTCATGGAACCGTCGTGGCCGGTGTTCATTGCGGTCATCACATCCAGCACCTCCACGCCACGGATCTCGCCGAGGATGATGCGGTCCGGGCGCATCCGCAGGGCGTTGCGGATCAGGTCGCTGGCCTTCACCTCGCCGTGCCCTTCGGCATTCGGCGGGCGGGTTTCCAGGCGCACCACGTGAGGGTGGCCCAGTTGCAGTTCGGCGACGTCTTCGATGGTCACCAGGCGTTCGTGGGGGTTGATCAACTGGCTGAGAATATTGAGCAAGGTGGTCTTGCCGGTGCCGGTACCGCCGCTGATCAGGATATTGCAGCGCTTGCCCACCGCTTCCTGGAAGAACTCGAAGATCGACTGGTCGATGGTCTGCATCGCCACCAGGTCGCTGCTCTTGAGCATGTCTTTGCGAAACTTTCGAATCGACAGGCACGGCCCGTCCAGGGCAATCGGCGGGATGATCGCGTTGACCCGGCTGCCGTCGGGCAGCCGGGCATCGACCATCGGCGATGACTCATCCAGGCGCCGGCCCAGGGGGGCGAGGATGCGTTGCATGACCCGCTCCACATGGTGGGCGTCGATAAAACGCAGATCGCTCTGGTGCAGCAGGCCGTCCCGCTCGATAAACACCCGGTGCGGGCCGTTGACCAGAATCTCGGTCACCGACGGGTCACGCAACAGCACTTCCAGCGGGCCGAAACCGGTCAGCTCATCGACGATTTCTTCGGCCAGGCGCTCCATCTCATAACGGGAAATCGCCAGGTGCATGCGGGTGATGTATTCGGACACCTTGTCGATGACAAATTGCGCCAGGGATTGGCGCGAACCTTCCAGCAGGTTTTTCCCCGACTCTTCGATGGCGTCGATGATGTAGCGGTGCAGCACCAGTTTCAGGCCGTCGTGATCCACCGCGCTGTTAAGCCCGCGAGCGGGGGTGCCGAAGAGATTTTCGCTGCTCATTTGGTTGTCCCCAGCAGCCGTTCAAACCAACGGGTGGAGGGTTTCTCCATGCCCTCGGTGCGTTTGGCCAGGCGTTCGCCAAGCGCTTTCAGGTTCTGCGTCAGGGGCTCCCGGGGGGCCAGGCTGAACAGGGTCTGCCCCTGGTTCTTGGCGTTCAGGCGCACCTCGGGGCTCAATGGCAGCACGGCAATGACGTCCAGGCCGAAGCTCTTTTCCAGGGTTTCGGTGTCGGGGGCGGCGCCCTTGAGATAGCGGTCGATCAGCAGCCGTGCATGCTCCAGTTTCATGCCTTTTTCCCGCCACTGATTCAGCACCGCCAGGTTGCGCCGGCAGTCGAGGACGTTCTGGTCGGTACACCACAAAAGCTTGTCGCAGTGGCTGACGAAGGTGCGCAGGGCTTCGCTGTCGCGCTGGCCAGTGAGGTTCACCACGATGTGCTGGAAGTGTTGGCGCAAGGCACTGAGCAGCATGTACAGCTCGGCGGCGCTGGTCATTTCCAGCGGTTCGTCGTTTTCGGTGTAGGCGAGGATGCGCAGGCCGCCTTCGGTGGCGGTGACGGCGCTGTTGATCAAGGTGGTGTCCAGGCGGCGCAAATGGCGCAGGGCATCGCCAAAGTTGAACGAACTTTCCAGGCCCAGCAGTGCCAGGCTGTCGCCACGGGGCAGGCCCAGGTCCAGCAGCAGGGTCTCTTGCCCGCTCTTCTGCACCACCATCGCCAGGTGGCTGGCCAGCAGCGCACCGTCGGCATTGCCCTGGGTGCCATACAGTACCGTCAGGCCACCCAGGTGCGCATTGTGGGCGACTGGCGGCAAGCGTTTATTCAAGCGCCGCACCAGGCCGGCGACCTCACTGGAACGTGAGCCGTAGGCGACAAAATCCCGCGCCCCGGCGCGCATCGCGTTGAGCACCAGTTGATTGTCCATGCCGTCGCCGAGGGCGACGATGGCCAGCATCGGCTTGGCTTCCAGGGCACCCTCGATCAAGGCGCTCTGGGCGACCACATGCTCGCGGTCCAGGCCGACGAATACCAGGTTGGCGAAGGTTACGTCCACCAGGGCCAGCAGCTCGTCGAGGCTGCCGCCACCGGCACTGACCACTTGGCCCAGGGGCGCCAGGGCCCCTTGCAGCCATTCCAGGTCGGTGGTGTTGCGGGTAATTGCGAGGAACGTCTGGCTCAGGCTATCGCTCATTGGGAAAGTCCTGTGCGTCGGTCGAAGTTGCCATTTTCCAGGAAGTACAGGCGATACCAGTTGGGGTCGTAGTTGCGCAGCTTTTCACCGGGCAGGGACGGCAGGCGGGCGTTGGCGGCCAGGGGTTGGACCAGGTGCGGGGTGACGATCATCAGCAGTTCTTTTTCCTCGCGGCTGACGTTGCTGTCACGGAAAAACGCGCCAAGGATCGGGATATCGCCCAGGCCAGGAAACTTGCTGACGGTGGAGCGGTTGTTATTGCTGATCAAGCCGCTGATCACAAAACTTTCGCCATCGGCCAGGGAGACCGTGGTGTCGGTGCGGCGCACGGTCAGGGCCGGCACCTGGATGCCTTCTAACTCCAAGGCGTTGGCGTAATCCAGCTCGCTGACTTCCGGTGCGACCTTGAGGGAAATCCGCGTGCGGTCGATCACGGTGGGGGTCAGGGTCAGGCGGATACCGAACTCTTTGTACTCGATAGAGATCGTGTCGCTGCCGGCACTTGGCACCGGGATCGGCACTTCACCGCCGGCAAGAAAGGTCGCGCTGTGCCCGCTCATGGCAACCAGGCTCGGGCGTGCCAGGGTATAGGCAAAACCGCTGCGCTCCAGGGCGTTGATCATCGCCGAAAAGCGCCCGCCGCCGATGCCGATGTTAAAGCTCTCGTTGTCCAGCGGCAGGCCCCCCCCGGCTGTGCGCGGGCTGCCGAACAGGAAGTTGCGGGTGCCGCCAAAGATCGACGTACTGGCCTCCTTGAGCTTGGTGCGGCTGACTTCGACAAAGCGGATATCGGTCTGCACCTGGCTCGGCAGGAACGGGTCGTCGGAGGGCGACAGGGCCAGGCTGGTCAGGGTCGAGGTGGCCTTGCCCTTGACGAACACCATGCTCTGGCGCGGCGCGTTGGAGCAACGGGTCCAGACCATCAGGCTGGTGGCGCCAGAGGCCACGCCGGTGAGCAGGAACGCACGATCGCCGTTGAGGTGTACGTCGGCGATTTTCGGGTCGCCGATGGCCAGGCGGGTAATAGGCATGGGCGATTGCAGGGTTTGTTGCAGGCCTTCACCGACCTCGACCACGGCCGGCAAGGCGCCCAGGTTGCTGCAGCTGTCAGCGGCGGCGAACGCCAGGCCCACAGGCAGGCTGGACAGCATCAGGGCCCAGGCCATTTGTGTGAGCGCAGGTGCGAGATGTTGGCGCATGCAAGGCATCCTTGTTCAATCAGGGATTGTGTTGGGTCGCTTGGTTACCGCGTATGACCTCAATGCCGGAGCGCCGGAATTCGCTGGCACCCCCGGCCTGGGCGAGTCTTTTCGGCGCGCCGAGCATGGCCAGTTGAGTGAACTGGTACAGCTCGCGATTGGCGCTTTGCAGTTTGGCGAAGGCCTCGTTGTCCCCGGCCCAGTACTGGCTCAGCAATTGTTCATCGGCACTGCGCACCGCCAGGCGCAAGGCGCCGACGCTGGTGGCCAGCATCAAGCGGCTCATCAACTGTTGCGGCACCGCCAGCACCACCGTCCGCGGTGGACTTGCCTGACGTTGTGCCTGGCGGGCTTTTTCTTCATCGGTGGTGGGCGGCGCAACGGCGGGCTTGCCATCGTTGGTGGGGCCCAGGTTATCGCCCACACTGAGCAGGCGCAGGGCCGGCACGATGATCTGCGAGGTGGGCTCCGGATTAGTGCCTTCCGGGCGCAGGAACAGCAGCACATCCACATAATCCCCAGGGCTCAACTGGCCTGCGGCACCGATGACTTCATCGACGGCCACCGCCAGGGCGCGTTCGTCAGGGCGGATCATGCGGGCCAGTGGGCCACCGGCATTGAAGCTGGAATCGTCCAGCCAAGTGCCAGCGCTCAGGGCTCTCAAGGGCGTGCGGCCGATGGCCTGGTCGAGGCTGGTCAAGCTGCCGGCCGGTGCGGTGCGCAGCTTTTCCAGGGTCAGGTCGGTGGCGGTGAGCGCCACATAGGGCGGCACATCATGGGCCAGCACCACCACCGATTGGCGGGTCTGGTCTTCAACGGCGGCGACGGTTTTTTCTATGGAAACGCCAGAGGGCGATGGCTCTGCAGTTGGCTCAGGCGGACGGCTAAGTACCAGCCCCCAATAGCCTGCAAACAGCGCACCGATTAATAACAACCCGGCCAGGATCATGCTGACACGACTGTTCATGAAGGCTCTCCCTATCCTGTTGCACTATGGGCCCGTTTTTCCTAACGAGTTGATTTCGCAACCAGGCAGCTATGAACATCTAACGATTTCGCTATTTGACGGTAGCCGAGCTAAGACAAAATGCCATTAGCCACCACGATTTATTTTGGAACCCTCGCGCATTGCCTTAAACGCACAGGGTTATGGCGCCAGAATGGCGGCTAATACTTTGTGATTAATCCGTTCTTACAGTTGTTGAGGTGGGTTTTGTTGACAATGCTCTAGTGGCACGCGGCAATCACCGTGCAGCACTGCGATATCAGCGCAAGCAAGCGCAAAGGAGAAGTCATATGTTCCTTACCTTCATGATGAAACTCTACGTTCAACTCCAACTGTTCTTTCATCGCAAAGAGGGGGCGACGGCGATTGAGTACGTGATTCTTGTCGCGGTTATTGCGCTGGTCGTGCTGGCGGCCGGGCAACTGCTTGGGCCTCAGATCGCGGACATGTTCGAAAGAATCGGGGATGCCTTGACCTGATTGGCAATAGAGCCTTGAGCAAGCCCATCAGTGATTGTCTTGGAAGGTATTGCTCATGAACGCTGTTGATGCGAACCGCCAGCAGATCCTGTTGGTGGATGACGAAGAAGATGCCCTCGTTGAACTGGCGGAATCGCTGGGAGACGAGGGCTTCGTTTGTTTCTGCGCCAACTCCGTCACGGACGCATTGCAGGAACTGACACTGCATCCTGATATTGCGCTGGTCATTACCGACCTGCGCATGCCTGAAGAAAGCGGCATTTCCCTGATCAAGCGCTTGCGTGAGCACACCTCACGCCAGCACTTGCCCGTGATTGTTATGTCCGGTCATGCCGAAATGGATGATGTCAGTGACATGTTGCGGTTGCAGGTCCTGGACCTGTTTCGCAAACCGATCTATCTGGTTCGGTTGATCGACACTCTGAACAATCTGTTTCCCCGGGCGTAGGGAACAGTTGGCCTGTCCGTAGCGCCCAGCTGAGGAGATGCCCTATGTTGCTTGCCCTGCTGCTGAGGATGTATGCGTGGTCGATGCTGTTCTGGCGCCGGCGGGACGGTGCGACGGCTATCGAGTATGTGATTTTGATTGTGGTGATTGCGTTGGTGGTGTTGGCGGCTGGGAGGTTGCTGGGGCCGCAGATTGAGGCGTTTTTTGGCAAGGTGGGGGATGCGTTGACCTGAGTGCGATGGCCATAGGTATCTACACTGGGTTTGTGTACATATCCGTTGCTGCGGTCACGGCCACTTAGGGTTCCGCCCTTACGGCGGCTCACTTTGGAGAAGCGCCAAAGTAAGCAAAACGCTCTTGCCCCACCACTCGGTGCCTCGCCTAGGCTCGGCATGCCCGCAGTCAGGCATTGCTCCGTGGGCCCGCCGCGATCGGCCATCCCTGGCCGTGTCGCGGCTACCCCGGCATCCATGCCGGGGTGCCCACTGCGCAATACCTGCCTGCGGCCATCGTGGTTTAACGGGGCGCCTGAGATCAAGATCAAAAGCCAGATCAAAAGCAGAGCCACAGCAACAGCCAGATCAAAAGCAGAGCTACGGCAACCGCAGAGTCAGAGCGCGAAGCTGTGTTCCCTGTGGGAGCTGGCTTGTCGGGTCGCCGCATCGCCGGCAAGCCGGTTCCTATAGCTGATAGCTAAAACTCAATGTATAGCGCGGCCGCCGGTTAAAGCTATCCATTGCCATATCGGACATCGGCTTGGCCGCCTCCAGCGCGATGTTGTAGTACTTGGCATCGCCAAAGCGCACGCCAACGGCGGCGGATGACATGTCGCTGTCCTTGACCGGCAGGTTGTTGAACCAGGCCTTGGCGCGGTCGAGCACGACGTAGGGCTGCACGATTCTTACCCAGTCGCCGGCGCGGTTGTAGCTGTAGTTCACCTCGTAGGCCACCCCCCAACCCTTGTCGCCCGAGCCCTGGTCATCCGGGTAGCCTCGGCCGAAATTTTGCCCACCGAACACCGCACGTTCGCTGTCGGGCAAGGTGTCGTCGCTCCAGTACAGCGCTGCCGAGAGCACGCCTTGCCAGTTGTCGAAGAACTTGTCGCTCTGCACCCCGGACAGGCGCAGGCGGAAGAAGTCCAGGTCCGACTTTATCCCCTCAAGGTCACTGCGCGTGTGGGCTCCCAGTCCGTCGATGCCCTGGTACAGGCCGGCGCTTAGGATGCGCAGTTGGCGATTGTCGGCCTTGCGCCAATCCCCTTCAAAGGCCAGCGCACGCAAGTCGGTTTCTACGTCAAAGCGTTGCGGGTAACCCACCAGTTGATAGCGAGTCCTGTCGTTCACCCCGTAGAAGCGGGTGCCGAGGGTCAGGGACTCGCTGGGCGAGGCGATCAATGGGTGGCTCAGGCCGATGGAGAAGCGGTCGTTCTCGCGGTGTGGCTTGAGCGAGAAGCCGCCGTTCAGGCGGATATGGGTGCTCGGATCGCTGCGATAGCGCGCGCCATACAAGCTCAGTTGTGTGCCTTCGGCGTTGATGAATTGGCTGTAGTCGAGCCGGTAGTAATGCTCTTTGTCTTCACCCGGCGGGAACAGGCCGCTGAGGCTCACTTGTTCGCCCATTGCCGTGTGGGAATTGCTGGTGCCGGCGATCAAGGCTTGTAGGCCGCCACGGCTGTCGTCGGTCATGTTCATGCTGCTGGTAAAGGGTTTGCGGCTGGCCTGGATGTTCATGTGCGCGGCACCATCGGTGGTGCCCGGTGGCGGTACTTGCGCTTGCAGCGTGACGCCCGGAATGCGCCCCATCAAGGTGGTATAGCGCTCAAAGGTCTTGCGGGTCAGCGGGCGTTCGGCCTGGAGTTTTTGCGCCAGTTTGTCGACGTAGGCCGAGACCGAACCAATGTCGCCTTGTACCTGGTAGTCCTTGATATAGCCCTCGACCAGCACCACGCGCACCAGGCCCTGTTCGAAACGCTGGTCGGGCAGGAAGGCGTAGGACAACAAGTAGCCATCCTGCTGGTAGCGGCGAGTGATGCTGCGGGTCGCTTCGATCAGTTGCGCGAGGTTGGTTTCACGGCCAATCAACGGCTCGAACACCTGTGCAACGTCCTTGAGCGGGTACACCGTGCCGCCTTCGATCTGCAGCTTGCGGATGGTGACTTTGGTGTCCATCAGCAGCGGTTGCGCTTGTGCGGCCGGGGTCTCGGGTAGCTGGGTCTGCGGCGTCACCGGGCGGTAGGCGTCGGCCGGCAGGTTGGGGACCGGGAGATTGCGAATGGTGTCGTTGCTGTTGAGGAAGCTGGGTAGGGTCTCGGCGTGGACGTAGGCGCTGAGGGTGAGCAATAACAACGGGGTCAAGGCGCGCATAGGACACTCCATGGTCAAAACTGCAGCGGCATTTCGCAGGTTCCCACCGGGCTCTTGGACGCGGTTGGGAGTCCAATAAAAAAGACGAGAGACCCATTGGAATCTCTCGTCTCAACCAAGCGTAGGCGCTGTAGGGGAGGCCGTCTAATGGGCCAGGTGCAATTTTTCTATTGACCGGTCAGGCCCTTGAGCAGGCCGCCTACGCCGGTGTTTGCAGTGGCCGATCCAGACGCCGTGGCGTTGGCGTTGATGTTCAGGCCGCCGAGCAGGCCACCGCCACTGCCGCTGGTGCCGCCGGTGACCAGACCACCCACTGAGGAGACCGCTCCACCGACTGCGTTGACGGTCTGGCCCACGGTGTTGGTGATCGGGTTGGCATTGGCTGCGGTGATGTTGCCACCGAGGCCGCTGGTTGCGCCGCCCACTTGAGTCACCAGGCCATTAACCGGTGCACCGATGCCGGTAGAGGTGCCGATGTTTTGGGTCAGGCTGCTGACCCCCGAAGTCACAGGGTTCAGCGCCGCGCCCACATTGTTCGCAAGACCTGCGACCGGTGCGGTTGCCGCCGTGTTGGCGACGCCGTTGCCACCGATCACTGTGCCGAGCGAAGCCACCGTGTTGCCCAATGCGCCACCTGCCACACCGCCCGCACTGACGGTACCGTTGGTGTTGCCCGCATTCAGGCCGTTACCGACGTTGGCCACCAGGCCGCCCACCAGTTCAGGCAGACCGGAGGCTGGGGCGCTGCCACTGCCGGTTCCGGCAGACGGTGCGACATAACCACCTGCAGTGCCTGCTACCGCACCGACACCGCCGAGTACCGTGCCCAGGGCACCGGTCACCGGGTTGCCTGTGCCACCTGCGCCTGCCACCTGGGTGCCGAGGCCGGTGGCGGTAGAGCCGACTTTATCCAGCAGGCCGTTGACCGGGTTGCCCAGGCCAGTGGCTTTGCCCAGATTGCCCGTGGTGTTTTCCACCAGCGAGACCACAGGCACCAGCACTTTGCCGCCCAGGGTGTTGGTGACCGATCCCAGGGGACCGGTGGTGCTGGCAGTGCTCAAGGTATCGCCGAGCATGGTGACCGCCTGGCCGACTTTATCCACCAGGCCACCGGCGGCCCCACCGACGCCGCCAGTAAGGCCGCCGACTACTGGGATACCGCCCAAGGTGGTCGACAGGGTTTTACCGGTGTTCGAAACCCCGGTGCCCAGGTCGGCGACGCCGTTGGCCACGCCGGCCACGGTAACGCCCAGGGAGTTGCTGTTAGTGCCCAGGGAACCCAGGCCATCGCCGACGCCAGTGCCGATGCTGCCGACCGCGGTGCCCACGCTGGTCACCAGGCCACCTGCCGTAGTGCCGACTACTGGAACACCGCCAACGGTTGTGCCGATGCCACCAATGGCTGTGCCGACATTGCCGAGCGTGTCGCCCAGGTTGGCTGCAATCTGCCCAGTGACCAAGGGGCTGGTGGTCGAGCCTGTGCCGCCGCCAGTGCCACCGCCGGTACCGCCGCCAGTGCCGCCGCCAGTGCCACCGCCGGTACCGCCACCAGTGCCGCCGCCGGTACCGCCACCAGTGCCACCGCCGGTACCGCCACCAGTGCCGCCGCCGGTACCGCCACCAGTGCCGCCGCCGGTACCGCCACCAGTGCCGCCACCGTCACCACCACCTGTACCACCGTCGGTACCGGCATCCGGGGAGGAGGATGCGACGCTGCTCTTATGGCCGCCACCACCACTGCTGCAGCCTCCCAGGCTCATCGCCAGAATAAGGGCCAATGCAGTACTTGCCTTCCACAACACGACTTGAGTTTTCATGATGAGTTCCTTAGCACCTGGTACAGCCTTTGTTGGTTTCGCTAGTTCGCCCGTTCTTCAGCGAGCAATACATGCGTCCGTTGTGGCTATAACAGTCCCCGGTACTCTTTATCGCAATGCTCAACTTGGTATTAACGATTTATATACAGGCAGACTTACTCGTCCTGATGATTAATGCCAAAGGTATATAAGGCGGTTTTTTATTTGTGGTTATGTGTTCTAGATCAATAAGTTAAATAAGTTAGCGGGCTACCAATGGCCCGCTATAACTTAGGGTGTATATATACAATTAATCAGCAAATTACCCCGCTTTCAGGCAATCGGCTGCCACTTCCCGAGCATATGTTCGATGTCGCCATTGCCCTTGAGTTGCAACTCGCCGCTGGAGCCAGAGGCACTGCTTAACAAGATGACCTGTCCAGGCAGCCGCACAGGTTTCTTGAACTCAACGTAGATCTCGATATTCGCCGCCGGCAGATGTTCATGCAGGGCGGCGACGGTGCGTGCCTTGTTCCACAGCCCGTGGGCGATCGCCTGGGGGAAGCCGAACAGCTTGGCAGTGAGGGCGCTCAAGTGGATCGGGTTGTAGTCGCCGGATACCCGGGCGTACCGCCGACCGATGTCGGACGGCGCCTGCCAGCGGGTCAGTTCGCTGACGGTATTGGGTGTTGGCAGGGATTGCTCCGGCGTCTCCCCCTCGAGTTTCACCCCACGACAGAGCATTCGACTTTCGCCTTCCCACAGCAATCCCAGGGAATCCTCGACGGTGGTGATCAAGTCAAAGGTCGCACCCTTGGCATGGGGTTGCAGGTTGCGCGTATGCACACTGACCCGCACCTCGCTGACCCCGCCCATGGGGCGGAATACGCGGATACGGTTGCTCAGATGCACCAGCCCCAACAGTGGGAAAGGAAATTCCCGGGCTGTCAGCAACTGCAACTGCAGGCCGAACGCCAGGATGTGCGGATAGGTCGCCGGCAGCATTGGGCTGTCGGCAAACCCGCAGACCTTGCGATAGGCCGCCACTGCCTCGGGATTGACCTGCACCCGGCAGTGCAGCCCAAAGTCGGGCAGGGTGGTGCCGGTGATTTTGCGCTTGAGTGCGGCGCGCCAGTACAACGGTGGCAGCGCCGGGCTGCTGGGTAATGTGTGCCACAGCATCGTTATGCTCCCAGCAGGCTTTGCCCGCACACCCGCAACGCCTGACCACTGACCGCCCCCGAGCCTGGCTGGCCTAGCCAGGCCACTGCTTCTGCAACGTCCTGCGGCAGGCCGCCCTGGCCCAGGGAGCTCATGCGTCGCCCGGCTTCACGCAAGGCGAAGGGAATATGCGCAGTCATCTGGGTCTCGATAAAGCCCGGTGCCACCGCGTTGATGCTGATGCCGCGTTGCGCCAGCAACGGCGCCCAGGCTTGGGCCAGGCCGATCAGCCCGGCCTTGCTCGCGGCGTAGTTGGTTTGCCCGCGATTGCCAGCGATGCCGCTGATGGACGCGAGCAATACCACGCGGCCATTGTCGTGCAGGGTGCCGCTGTCGAGCAGGGCCTTGGTCAACACTTGCGGGGCGTTGAGATTGACCGCCAGCACCGCGTCCCAGTATTCCGGGGTCATATTGGCTAGGGTCTTGTCGCGGGTGATGCCAGCGTTGTGCACCACAATGTCGATGCCGTCCGGCAATTGCTCGATCAATTGCGTGGCCGCGTCATCGGCGCAGATATCCAGGGCAATGCCACGCCCGCCCAACCGTGCGGCGAGGGCGTCGAGATCGGCCTTGGCTTGCGGCACATCCAGCAACACAATTTCGGCACCGTCGCGCGCCAGGGTTTCGGCAATCGACGCGCCGATGCCACGGGCAGCTCCGGTCACCAGGGCCTTGCGCCCGGCCAGCGGGCGCGTCCAGTCGTGCACCTGGGTCGGGCAGGCGCTGAGGCGTAGCACTTGGCCGCTGATATAGGCACTTTTCGGCGAGAGGAAAAACCGCAGCGCACCTTCCAACTGATCCTCGGCGCCTTCTGCGACATACAGCAGTTGCAGGGTGCCGCCGTTGCGCAGCTCCTTGGCCAGGGACCGGCTGAAGCCTTCGAGGGCGCGCTGGGCGCTGGCGGCAAACGGCTCGTCGAGGCTTTCCGGGGCGCGGCCGAGAATCACCAGGTGTGCGCTGTGGTCGAGATTTTTCAGCAGCGGCTGAAAGAATTCGCGCAGTTGCTTGAGTTGGTCGGTGTGCTGCAAGTGGCTGGCGTCGAACAGCACCGCCTTGAGCTTGGGACCATGCCCGGGAATCCACGGCGTGGCCTGCAGCGGTTCGGGGCCGTAGCTGTAGATGGCCTCGGTGAGTTTATTGGCAAACCCGTGTACCTGGGCCGCGAGCGGGCCGCCGCCCAACAGCAGGGCGCCGTCCACCGGGCGCAGGCGCCCGGCTTGCCAGCGCTCCAGGCGTACCGGGGACGGCAGGCCAATGGCCGAGACCAGGCGGTGGCCGAGGCTTGAGTTGGCGAAGTCGATATAACGGTCAGACATGGAACGCTCTCCGGCTGCTGGGGTTCAAAGGGTGGACCATCAATCGGTGACAGTCGTTCCTAGTCTAGGCTCAGGATTGCACCTACCACCTTCAGGGAGCTTTACATGACTCAGTTGCGCCGCGTCGCGATCATTGGCGGTAATCGTATCCCCTTCGCTCGTTCCAATGGCCCCTACGCCACAGCGAGCAACCAGGCCATGTTGACCGCCGCCCTGGAAGGTTTGATCGAGCGCTACAACCTGCACGGCCTGCGCATGGGCGAGGTAGCCGCAGGTGCAGTGCTCAAGCACTCGCGGGATTTCAACCTGACCCGCGAATGCGTGCTGGGCTCGCGCCTGTCGCCACAAACCCCGGCCTATGACATTCAACAGGCCTGTGGCACCGGGCTGGAAGCGGCGCTGCTGGTGGCCAACAAGATTGCCCTGGGGCAGATCGAATGCGGGATTGCCGGCGGCGTCGACACCACCTCCGACGCGCCCATTGGCGTCAATGAGGGGTTGCGCAAGATCCTGCTGCAAGCCAACCGCAGCAAATCCATGGCGGATAAATTAAAAGTCCTGTTACAACTTCGTCCGCAACACCTCAAGCCGGAACTGCCGCGCAATGGCGAGCCGCGTACCGGCCTGTCCATGGGCCAGCACTGCGAGTTGATGGCGCAGACCTGGCAGATTCCCCGCGCCGAACAGGACCAACTGGCCCTGGAAAGCCACCAGAAGATGGCCGCGTCCTACGCCGAGGGCTGGCACAACGATTTGCTCACACCGTTTCTCGGCCTGACCCGCGACAATAACCTGCGCCCGGACCTGACCCTGGAAAAACTCGCCAGCCTCAAACCGGCTTTTGAACGCAGCGAAAAGGGTACCCTCACCGCCGGCAACTCCACCCCCCTGACCGATGGCGCGTCCCTGGTGTTGTTGGGCAGCGAAGCCTGGGCCAAGGAGCGTGGCCTACCGATCCTCGCCTACCTGCGCGATGGCGAGGCGGCGGCGGTGGATTTCGTCAACGGCGCCGAAGGGCTGTTGATGGCGCCGGTGTATGCCGTGCCACGCCTGCTGGCGAGAAATGGCCTGACACTGCAGGATTTTGATTACTACGAAATTCACGAGGCCTTCGCCGCCCAGGTGTTGTGCACACTCAAGGCCTGGGAAGATGCCGATTACTGCAAGACCCTCCTGGGCCTGGACGCGCCGTTGGGCGCCATCGACCGCAGCCGCCTTAACGTCAAGGGCAGCTCCCTGGCGGCCGGGCACCCGTTTGCCGCCACCGGTGGGCGTATCGTCGCCAACTTGGCCAAGCTGCTGGATGCGGCGGGCAAGGGGCGCGGGCTGATCTCGATCTGCGCGGCGGGCGGGCAGGGTGTGACAGCGATCATTGAGCGCTGATCTCGGCTATCATCCGAACGCCTTGGGCAATAACGGCTTTGTCGGATTAATCTGGCATATTGGATGCATTCTTTAGCAGATCAAAGCTCGTTACCCTCTCCCCGCTGTGCGAGGATTGCCGTATAACGAGTGCCATACGCGTGTTTGGTAATAAAGGACCCACAATAAAAGCTGATGAAGACTCCTAAACGCATTGAACCCCTGATCGAGGACGGTCTGGTCGACGAAGTGCTGCGCCCACTTATGAGTGGTAAAGAAGCAGCTGTTTATGTGGTGCGCTGCGGCAACGAGTTACGTTGCGCCAAGGTTTACAAGGAGGCGAATAAACGAAGTTTTCGTCAGGCGGCCGAATACCAGGAAGGCCGCAAGGTCCGCAACAGCCGACAGGCCCGGGCCATGGCCAAGGGCTCCAAGTTCGGCAAGAAAGAAACCGAAGACGCGTGGCAGAACGCCGAAGTAGCGGCGCTGTTTCGCCTGGCCGGTGCGGGCGTTCGTGTGCCCCAGCCCTACGACTTCCTCGAAGGCGTGTTGCTGATGGAGCTGGTGGCCGATGAATACGGTGACGCGGCGCCACGTCTGAACGACGTGGTCCTGGAACCGGATCAGGCCCGTGAATATCACGCCTTCCTGATCTCGCAGATCGTGCTGATGCTGTGTACCGGCCTGGTGCACGGTGACCTTTCGGAGTTCAACGTGCTGTTGACGCCGACCGGCCCCGTCATTATCGACCTGCCGCAAGCGGTGGATGCGGCGGGTAACAACCACGCATTCACCATGCTGGAGCGGGACGTGGGCAACATGGCTTCGTATTTCGGGCGCTTTGCCCCGGAATTGAAGACCACCAAGTACGCCAAGGAAATGTGGGCGCTGTACGAAGCCGGCACCTTGCACCCGGCCAGCGTGCTGACCGGCGAGTTCGACGAGCCGGAAGAGTTGGCGGATGTGGGCGGCGTGATGCGCGAGATCGAAGCGGCACGGCTCGACGAAGAGCGGCGCCAGGCGATCCGTGCGGCGGATGATGCGCCACCGGGCAAACCGGCGGAAGAACCGCCACCGCCTTGGATGCAGTGATCTTCAGGTCACTGGCAATGTAAATGTGGGAGCTGGCTCCCACATTGGGTTTTGTGGGCGGTCAGTGATACCCCGTCACTTGCAACAACCGCCCGCTGCCAACTCCTTGAGAATCGGGCAGTCCGGCCGGTGATCGCCCTGGCAGTGCTCCATCAGGTCCTGCAATGTATCGCGCAGCTGCCCCAACTCGCGGATCTTGTGGTTCAACTCTTCGATATGCTGGCGAGCCAACGCCTTGACGTCGGCACTGGCCCGTTGCCGGTCCTGCCACAGTTCCAGCAACTTGCCGACCTCCTCCAGGGAAAACCCCAGATCCCTCGAACGCTTGATGAATGCCAGGGTGTGCAGGTCGTCGTGGCCATATAGGCGATAGCCGCTGTCGCTGCGATTGGCCGGTTTAAGCAGGTTGATGGATTCGTAATAGCGAATCATCTTGGCGCTCAAGCCGCTTTGCCGGGCTGCCAGACCGATGTTCATGGGCGGTGATCCTCCAGATCCTTGGGTTTCCAGGTTTCAACAGCAGCGCATTGCTCACCATGTCCGCGCTGGACAGGGTCCGTAGCAGGTCGAGCAGGCCGAACCAGTTGGACACAACAGCCCCGAATGGATGCTGCCCAATTTTGCGCAGATCTCGCGGCCGGCGGTTGCGCTTTGCGGCAGTCTTCCGGGAAATGTTAGCTGTAGGATCAACCTTGACCTTAGGGGAAGGTCAAGCTCCATTGTTTGGCTGCCGTAGATTAATAGCCCAGCTTTGCCGCCTTGAGGTACATGCCGTCCGCACCCTGGGCAATGCGCAGTTTGCGCACATCGCCTGCCTTCAACTCGATGTGTTGTGCCTTGGGCGCCAGCAATCCTGGCAGGCAGCCTGGGGCTTGGCCTGGCAGTAGCTTGAGGCGCAGCGAGACCGGGCCTGCGGGGAAGTTGAACGAGGTGGATTGCTCCTGGAACAGCCGCCCGGCCAACTGGTCATTGACGTACAGGCCAATCTCGCAATTGGTGGGGACTTCCAGGCGCTCCCTGGAAATGATCAGCACCGCATAATCCTCGGCCGCGCTGGCCTGGGGGGCGGCGGCGAACAGGCTCAACAGGCTCACAAGGCCAAAAAGCGACCAGCGCATGGTGAATTCTCCGGGTTTCAAATCGTGGATGGTTGCAGCTTGGCCGACGCCGCCAGGGAATACCAGCCCGGCTGTTGTTTTCGGCGCTTGACCTTGCCATCGTGGCAAGGATGAAACTGGGTGCAACCTCACTTAAGGAGTCATGTCATGCAAATATTCAGCGTTGAAGGAATGACCTGCGGCCACTGCGTTCGTGCCGTCACCCAAGCCGTTCAGGCCCTGGACCCGGCAGCCAGTGTGAAGGTCGATCTGGGGGCCAAGGAAGTCGGGGTGGAAAGTCGTTTGTTGCCGGAAGAAGTGATCCACGTGATTACCGAAGAAGGCTACAGCGCCAAGCTCGCCTGATTATTTAATAGTTAGCGAGCTATCGTAATGTTCAAGGCACCCAAGCGCGGCTAGACTGTCGGGCTGCCGACTCTTTTGGGTGCCTGATGAACCTTCGCATACTCCTCATTCTGGGGGCCTTGAGCGCATTTGCGCCGCTGGCCATCGACTTTTATCTGCCGGGCTTCCCGGCCATGGCGGTGGCGTTCGGCACCGACGAAAAACATATCCAGTTGACCCTGGCGGTGTACTTCACCGGGCTTGCGGTCGGTCAATTGATCTATGGGCCGCTGGCGGATCGTTTTGGCCGGCGCATCCCGCTATTGAGTGGTGTCACCCTGTTCACCTTGGCCTCCCTGGCGTGCGCCTATGCGCCGTCCCTGGAGTGGCTGATCGGTGCGCGCTTCGTCCAGGCCCTGGGCGGGTGTGCGGGCATGGTGATTTCCCGGGCGGTGGTCAGCGACAAGTGCGACGCGGTGGGTTCGGCCAAGGTCTTTTCGCAGTTGATGCTGGTGGTCGGGCTGGCGCCGATCCTGGCGCCGATGCTCGGTGGGGTGATGGTCAGCCTGTGGGGCTGGCAGTCGATCTTCCTGGCGTTGACCCTGTTCAGCGTCGGTGCGGGTGTGGCAGTGGCTGTCGGTCTGCCGGAGAGTTTTCCGGCCCATCAACCTCGGCAGCCGCTGTCCGGAGCGTTGCGCCAGTACGGACGCCTGCTGGCCGACCGCGTATACCTGGGGTATGCCGTGACCGGCGGCATCGCGATTGGCGGGATGTTTGCCTACATTGCCGGTTCGCCTTTCGTCTTTATCAAGCTGTACGGCGTGCCGGCTGAGCATTATGGCTGGCTGTTCGGCACCAACGCCGCGGGCTTTATCCTGGTGGCGCAGGTCAATGCGCGGCTGCTGTCCAAGCGCGGGCCGGCCTTTCTCCTGACCCGTACGGTATGGGTTTACCTCGCGGCAGCGCTGGCATTGCTGGCCGTCAGTGCCTTGCATACCGAAGCACTGTGGCCGCTGCTGGTGCCGCTGTTCCTGTGTATCGCCAGCCTGGGCTGCATCATGCCCAATACCTCGGCGTGCGCCATGAACGGCCAGGGCGCGCGGGCCGGCAGCGCCTCGGCACTGCTGGGCTGTATCCAGTTTGGTGTGGCGGCGGGTGCGGCATCGTTGGTCGGCGCATTGCACGACGGCACGGCCATGCCGATGTCGATCGTCATCAGCCTGTGCGGGGTGTTGGCGGTAGTGGTGGCCATGTGGACCCAGCGCCTGCAGCGGCAGCGAGCCTTGCAAGCGCAGGTCTGACAGTCTTTTCAGCCCGTAGCGCGCTGCTGGTTTTCGGGAAACCGGTGGGGCGCCTGGATCCGGTTTTGCAGGGTGTTGGCGAAGGCGCGGGCCTCGGCTTCACTGCGGAAGGTAAAGGCGTCCTGGTCCAGGCGGACCTGCCATTTGTTGCCTTGGGATTTTGCTAACGCTTTTATCAGGATCTTCATTGCTGACTTCCTCACGTAAAAGATTGCGTGGCAAAGGCGGCCAATATAAACCCGAAGACGCTCAAAAATATGACAAGGATCAAGTGTCTGACTAGCGGTGCCGTCCGTTGCCCACAGGTGGAACGGACGACACTGACAGAGCCCGCGTCTTAGAAGCCTTCCAGCACAATCTTGCCCTTTGCCTTGCCGCTTTCCAGCAAAGCATGGGCGCGGCGCAGGTTCTCTGCGTTGATCACGCCGAAGTGCTCGCCCACCGTGGTTTTCAGCGTGCCGGCATCGATCAGCTCGGCCACTCGATTGAGCAGGTTGTGTTGCTCGATCATGTCGGCAGTCTCGAACATCGAGCGGGTGTACATGAATTCCCAGTGCAGCGACAGGCTCTTGCGCTTGAGCTTGAGCACATCCAGCGACTTGGGGTCATCAATCAGTGCCAGTTTGCCTTGGGGCGCGAGCGCTTCGACCAACTGGTCCAGGTGCTGGTCGGTCTGGGTCAGGCTGGCGACGTGGGTCACCTGTGGGTGGCCTACGCGCTTGAGCTCTTCGCTCAGTGGCTGGCTGTGGTCGACTACCAGGTCAGCGCCCAGGTCCTTGGCCCAGGCCTGGGTTTGCGGGCGCGAGGCGCTGCCGATCACCTTGAGTGCGGTGAGTTGCGCCGCCAATTGGGTGAGGATCGAACCTACGCCACCGGCAGCGCCGACAATCAGCAGGCTCTGGCCTTGATCGGTCTTGCCTTCAGGCACTTGCAAGCGCTCGAACAGCAGTTCCCAGGCGGTGATGGCAGTCAGCGGCAGGGCTGCGGCTTCGGCAAACCCCAGGCTCTTGGGCATATGGCCGACGATGCGCTCATCGACGGTGTGCAGTTCGCTGTTGCCACCCGGGCGGGTCAGGGAGCCCGCATAAAACACTTTGTCGCCGGCCTTGAACAGCGTCACTTCACTGCCCACGGCCTTGACCACACCGGCCACGTCCCAGCCCAGCACTTTGGCCGCGCCGTTTTCCGGGGTGACGTTCTGGCGGATCTTGGTATCCACCGGGTTGACCGAGATGGCTTTGACTTCTACCAGCAGGTCGCGCGGACCGGCCACCGGCTCAGGCAACTGGATATCCTGCAGGGACTTTGGGTCGTTGATTGGCAATGCGGCGTAGTAGGCGATGGCTTTCATGGCAAGTTCCAGGAAGGGCGGAATGGGATGGTTAGATCATTAGCTATTTCTCTTGCAGATAAAACCCGCTAAAAGAGCAGTCTCTTTCAATGGTTTTTTGATAATCCCTCGGGGCGGTGGTCATGCTGCGTTTTGATGATTTGCAGTTGTTCGTACGTGCGGCGGATTTGGGGAGTTTGTCGGCCGCCGCACGGGTCATGGATATGTCGGCGGCGGTGGCCAGCGCAGCGTTGAAACGCATTGAGCAACAATTGGGCGCGCGCTTGCTGGCACGTTCTACTCGCAGCCTGCGCCTGACTGCCGAGGGCGAGGGTTTCTTGCAATACGCCCGCGGTGCCTTGAGCCAACTGGATGAAGGCCGGCGCCTGCTGGCCAGCAGCCAGGACCATGTCAGTGGTGTTTTGCAACTGTCGGCGCCTTCGGACTTCGGCCGCAACCTGCTGTTGCCGTGGCTGGACGAATTTCAGCGCGAGCACCCGCAATTAAGTGTGCGCCTGCTACTGGGCGACCGGATTGCCGACCTGTTCCGCCAGCCGGTGGATATCGCCTTGCGCTATGGCGAACCCGAGGATTCGAGCCTGGTGGCCTTGCCGGTCGCGCCGGACAATCGCCGGGTGCTGTGCGCCGCGCCCAGCTACCTGGCCCGGCATGGCGAGCCGCGCCACCTGGAGGAACTGGCCCAGCACAACTGCCTGCTGTACATGCTCGGTAGCCGCGTGCATGACCATTGGAGCTTTCAGGATGGCAAACGGGAAATCAGTCTGACGGTTACCGGTGACCGCTTCAGTGACGATGCCGACGTGGTGCGGCGCTGGGCCGTGGCCGGGGTGGGGATTGCCTATAAGTCCTGGCTGGATGTCAGCGCCGACGTACTGGCAGGCCGCCTGCGGTTGCTCTTGCCGGAGCTGCAGGGTGAGCGCACACCGCTCAATCTGCTGTGCGCCCATCGCGCGCAGTTGAGTAAGCCGATCAACCTCCTGCGTGAAATGCTCGTGGCACGTTGTGGGAAGTTGAGCGCGCAGTTGCCTGAACAGCAAGGGACTACGTAATAACCCCAGGGAATTCAGGAAACTTCAGGCAAATGCTGTCGCTGATTTGGCTGTAAGACGCCACGGAATCTGCTGCTTACACACTTATACTTTTCCGCGAAATGGAGCAGACCAACGAATCTACAGGGAGTGAATACATGGAACAGGCACCTTGCATCAGCCAGATCGCCACCTTGCTGGCCGACCCCAAACGCGCCGCGATGATCTGGGCGTTGATGGACGGCTCGGCCAAGCCGTCCGAAGAACTGGCGATGCTGGCGGGGTTATCCGCGTCATCGGCCAATGCGCATCTGGCGCGATTGGCGGCGGGTGGATTGCTGCGCATTGAAGCCCGGGGGCGCAAACGCTTCTTTCGCATGGCGGCGGCCGATGTGAGCGCGGCAGTCGATGCGCTGGCCAGTACCACCATGGCCAGTGTGGCGCGCAGTGCAGTCGGCCTGCCGGTGGCGGCCTTGCTGGCACCGTCGTCGTTGCGTCAGGCGCGGCTTTGTCATGACCATCTGGGGGGTGAAATGGCGGCAGCACTCTATCAACGCATGGTGCTGGCGAAGTGGGTTGAACGCTTCGAACAGCGGCTTCACGTGACGCCGTTGGGCGCACGCCAATTGGCCGAGCGTGGCATTTACACCCAGGCCCTGGCGCAACACAGTTACTCGACGATGGCTTGTGATTGTTTTGACTGGAGCGAGCAGCAACCGCACCTGGGCGGGGCATTGGGGGCGGGATTGTTGCAGTTGTTCATGCAGTCACGCTGGCTGACGGTGATCAATGAGTCGAGCGTACTGCAGGTCACCGAGACCGGGCGCCTGGAAATTGCCCGGATGGCGGCCTTGTAGGAGCCGGAAAACCGGCCCCTACAAGGTTTGGTCAGGGCTTGACCAGGCGTGCATCCAGGCTGTTTTGCGCCAGGCGGCGGGCCTGGTCCTGGGTCATGCCCAGCGAGGTGTGCAGCGCGTGGAAGTTCTCGGTGACATAACCGCCGAAGTACGCCGGGTCATCCGAGTTCACCGTGACCTTCACCCCACGCTCAAGCATGTCGAGGATGTTGTGCTGGGCCATGTCGTCGAACACGCACAGCTTGGTGTTGGACAGCGGGCACACGGTCAGCGGGATCTGCTCGTCGATGATCCGCTGCATCAGGCGTTCGTCTTCAATGGCGCGCACACCATGGTCGATACGCTGGATCTTCAGCAGGTCGAGGGCTTCCCAGATGTACTCCGGCGGGCCTTCCTCACCGGCATGGGCGACGGTCAGGAAACCTTCGCCACGGGCGCGATCGAATACGCGCTGGAACTTGCTTGGCGGGTGGCCCATTTCCGAGCTGTCCAGGCCTACGGCGACAAACGCGTCCCGGAACGGCAGCGCCTGGTCGAGGGTTTTTTGCGCTTGCTCTTCGCTCAGGTGGCGCAGGAAGCTGAGGATCAGGCCGCTGGTGATGCCCAGTTGCTGCTCGCCATCTTTGAGCGCGCTGGCGATGCCGTTGAGCACCACTTCAAACGGGATCCCCCGGTCGGTGTGGGTCTGCGGGTCGAAGAACGGTTCGGTATGGATCACGTTCTGCGCCTTGCAACGCAGCAGGTAGGCCCAGGTCAGGTCGTAGAAATCCTGGGAGGTGCGCAATACATCGGCGCCCTTGTAGTAGAGGTCGAGAAACTCCTGCAGGTTATTGAAGGCGTAGGCCTTGCGCAGGGTTTCGACGTCGTTCCACGGCAGCGCGATTTTGTTGCGTTCGGCCAGGGCGAACAGCAACTCGGGCTCCAGCGAACCCTCCAGGTGCAGGTGCAGTTCGGCCTTGGGCAGGGCATTGAGCCAGTCGTACATGGGGGCATTCTCATCAGGTGCAATGGCGGCATTCTACAGGCCAGGGCGCAAATAATCGGTAAAACCTGACCGAGCGGTAAGCATTGTTCGTGCCTGCGGCAATGGGCGAATGAACTAAGGTGTAACGAAACGTTAGCGATACGCCGCAGTCTGTACCCCATCAATGACTGATTTGCCGCTCGAAAAGGCCTGTAATGCTCACATCCCTCAAGCAAGAAAAGTTCATGTGGCTGGCGCTGATCGCCGCCCTCGCAGCCTACCCTCTGGAGCACTGGCTGTTGCACAGTGGACAGATGACGGCCCTGCTCGGCGGCCTGGTGCTGATCGGTTTTATCGTCATGGCCTCGATGCGCGTGGCCCACCATGCCGAGCTGCTCGCCGAAAAGGTCGGCGACCCCTACGGCACCATGATCCTGACCCTGGCGGCGGTGCTGGTGGAAGTGGTGATCCTGGCGATCATGATGAGCAACGAGGCATCGCCGACCCTGGTGCGTGACACGATCTACTCAGCCGTAATGCTGGATATCAACGGCATCCTTGGCCTGGCTGCGTTGATGGGCGGCATCAAGCATGGGGAGCAGTCCTACAACGATGATTCGGCGCGGACCTACAGCGTGATGATCTTGACTGCCATGGGCGTGTCCATGGTGGTGCCGGAATTTATCCCCGAGGCCGACTGGAAAATCTACTCGGCCTTCACCATCGGTGCGATGGTGGTGTTGTATGCCTTGTTCCTGCGTATGCAGGTGGGGCCACACAGTTACTTCTTCAGCTACAGCTATCCGGAAAAACGTCGCAAGCCATCGCCGCAAGAGCACGCCTCGCCGGTCAACCTGACGTTCTCCATCGCGACCCTGGTGTTTGGTGTGGTGGTGATTGGCGCATTGGCCGAGGTGATGTCCAAGACCCTGGACCTTGGCCTGGAGGGCACGGGGGCGCCGCCGGTGATCACGGCGATCCTGGTGGCGGCGATTTCCGCCGCCCCGGAGATTCTGACCGCCTTGCGCGCAGCCTTGGCCAACCGCATGCAGTCGGTGGTCAACATCGCGCTGGGGGCTTCGTTGTCGACGGTGATTCTGACGGTGCCGGTGATGGAAGCCATGGCGCTGTACACCGGCCAGCCGTTTCAGATGGCGATGACCCCGGTGCAAACGGTGATGGTGTTTATCACGCTGATTGTCAGTGCGATCAACCTCAACGATGGCGAAACCAACGCCATCGAAGGGATGACCCATTTTGTATTGTTTGCGACCTTTATCATGCTGTCGCTGCTGGGGGTATAGGCCTGGCTAGGTGATTTTGCGCGCGGGCCAGAGCCCGTTTTCAAACATCCTCTCGCTTTCCTGTTTCAACTCGGTAATCACACGTGCGACGCAAGGGTCCGTCAACTTTCCCCGGTGGCGGGCGATGCAGATGGTGCGAGTAACCCGAGGGACTATCAGCGCGGCCTGCAATTGCCGGGTGCGTAGTTTTTCCGCAACGGAACTGGCGGCCTGGATACCGAACCAGTTGCCGGTTTCTATCAAGCGCACCTGGAATTCGCCGGAATCTATTTCAATGCTCACATTGAGGGTGAGGTCGTGGCCCGCCAAATGATTGTCCAACAGGGTGCGAATACGGTTGAGGCGCGAGGCCATGACCAGCGGAAACTCCGAGAGTCTTTTGACGTTGATCTCCTGCAGATTGAGCAGGCTGTGACTGCCCACCAAGTAGAGATCTTCCTGGGCGAAGTCTTCGCAGACCACCTCGGTGGAGGATTTGCGGTCGAACAGCAGCGCGATGTCCAGTTTCCCGTCGCTCAGCCAATCCCAAAGATAAGCGGACGGGGACTCTACGACGCGCAAGCGGATTCCCGGGTAGGCGGCTGCCAGTCGGGTCAGGAGTGGGACGACCAATACATTGGCGCAAGAGTAGGGCACGCCTATGACGACTTCTCCTTCGGGAAAATCAGAATCTTCATGTATTTTTTTGTAGGCCATTTCGGCCATGCCCAGTAGTTCATAAGCGCTGCTTAAAAAACGTTGGCCCAATGCAGTCGGCGAAGCCCCTCTGGCATCTCTCGTTAACAATTGCACACCAATAGCTTGTTCGAGTTTGGTCAACGTTACAGTAAGAGCAGGTTGTGCAATGCCCAGTTTGCGCGATGCGGCCGTCACACTGCCTTCTTCGCATACAGTCACAAATGCAATGAGCCTGCCTATATCGAGCTTTCGGGCATTTTTCATGGGTTAGCCTGTCATGGGGTATATATCTTATATATGGGTCAATCAAAAAACGGTATTTCCAATATAGCCTGAGTAGGATCAATCTCAAGTGATTAAACAAGCTGTGTATTAAAAAAAAGCAGAGGTAATCACAATGACGATCCAGGACATTGCATTGAAGTCTATCGAGGGTTTTCATGTTGGCGGAGAGCGCGTGTATATGGACGGCTTTCCGGAACAACTGATGACCAAGGTTCCCGGCGCCGCGCCTATCCGGGTGTCGATGAATGGGCATCACATGGTTGGCCAGATGTATTGCCAGCGGTATACACAAAGCAACCCGCGCTCCCCCTATCCACTGGTTTTCCTGCATGGCGGCGGCCTGACCGGCGCCTGTTGGGAAAACACACCGGATGGCCGGCCGGGGTGGTTGACGTTTTTTCTGAAGGCCCGATACGACGCCTGCTTGTGCGATGCGTTTGAGCGTGGACGTGCATCCTGGCCTGCCTATCCCGAGATCCTCGCAGGCAAGCCTGAACACCGGACGCTGGATGCGGTATGGCATCATTTCCGCTTCGGTCCGGCGTCCAGTTACTGCGCTGAGGCCCGTGAAGAGCAGGCTTACCCCGGGCAGCAGTTCCCGGTGGAGCACCTGGATGTTTTTGGCCAACAGTTCGTGCCTCGCTGGGCAGGTACCGATCACCGGGCACTTGCCGGCTATAGAGCCTTGCTGGAAAAAATTGGACCTTGTGTATTGATCGGGCATAGCCAGGGCGCTTACTACGCCCTGCAACTGGCGCAGGAGTTTGCAGGAACGGTGAAAGGGGTGGTTGCTATCGAGCCATCGGCAGTTCCCGAACTATCCAAAAGTGTACTGACGCTTCCTCCGCATCTAGCCATTTGGGGGGATTTCATTCGCGATAAAAGTGTCATGTGGGAGAGCTACCTTCACAGATGTGAGGCGTACTTTGAGCAACTGCAAAATAAATCGGTAGATTCCCGGGTCTTGGAGTTGCCGACGGTCGGAGTGTCGGGTAACAGTCATATGTTGATGATGGATGCTAACAGCAATCAAGTGGCCGGAATGATTGATGAGTGGTTGGTTAGTCTTGCTTGAAACGTTGAATAATAAAAATAATAATTTGAGAGGGTTTACATCTCTCAATGGGGGGAAGTATGCAGGCTGCAAAGGCAGAGTTGGCGCAAGACAGTGTCTCGGATGATGTTCAGGGCCAGGCACTGATAAGAAAAATAACCTGGCGCTTGATGCCATTAATTATAATTTGCTTTTTTTTTGCATTTTTTGATCGGATCAATATCAGTTTTGTAAAGTTTCAGCTGGAAAGCGAGTTAGGGTTCGGTAATTCGGTGTATGGGCTGGGGGCCAGTTTATTTGTTGTCGGGTATGTGATTTTCGAAGTGCCCAGTAACTTGATGCTCTACAAGGTGGGGGCGCGCAGGTGGATTGCCAGGATCATGATGTCCTGGGGGATTGCTACTTGTGCCATGGTCTTTGTCCAGACCGAATGGCAGTTTTATGTGCTGCGCTTCCTGATCGGCGCAATGGAAGCGGGTTTTGGGCCGGGGGTCGTATTTTACCTGACGCTTTGGTTTCCTTCTGCATTTCGAGGTCGAGCGACGTCGCACTTGTTCCTCGCTTCGGCATTTTCAGGACTGATAGGCGCACCCTTGGCGGGGCTCCTGTTAGAACATATGGATAACGTGTTTGGTCTTCCCGGGTGGCATTGGCTGTTTCTATTCGGAGGTGTTCCCTGCGTTGTACTGGGGATCGTTGTCTTGAATGTACTCTGTGATCGTGTGGAGGACGCTAAATGGCTGACGCGGGCCGAAAAATCATGGTTGGCGCAAAAAATATCGGAAAAGAACCAATCGTCCTCTGTAGAGCACTCCTTTCGAAGCGCATTGAAATCGCCGATTCTTCTGTTGTTGGGGTTTCTCTATTTTCTCATTCAGCTTGGGTCCCATGGCCTTAATTTCTGGGCGCCGCATTTGATTCGTTCCACTGGGGTGGAGTCGTCAGGCACATTGGGGCTTTTGACTGCGGTGCCTTACGTCTGTGGGGCAATTGCGATGATTACCGTTGGACGCCTGTCAGACCGTTCAGGCGAGCGCCGAAAATTCGTGGCAGGCCTGTTGTTGCTGGCGTCTATCGGATTTCTGTTAGCGGGCTTTTTCGATGACGATACGACGTTGCTGGTGATTGCCCTGGGCGTATTGGGCGGTGGCGTGATTGCCTCCATCCCCGCATTCTGGGCATTGCCGCCGATGATTCTATCGGGAGCGGCCGCGGCGGGAGGTATCGCATTGATCAACACGTTGGGGCAGTTCGGTGGAATCGTCAGCCCATTGATGGTCAGTCAGATCATCGAGTTTACGGGGAGTGCGACGCCCGCGTTGTATGTGATCAGCGCCACCAGCTTGTTGGCGTGCCTGATCCTGATGTTTATGTTGCCGGACAAACTTAAACATAAAGACCTGTAACCAGAGCGCTGTTTTCCCTGCGTTTTGTGCAAGTGCCAAAGCAGCGACCCAGGCCGCTGCTTTGGCATTCGAGCTCGGGCCCGTCTTAGGACGCGTTGATCAACTGCCGCGCCGCCTGGCTGTGATCGGCGATCAAGGCCTTGAGGTCCATGCCCTCGATTTGCCCGTCGATCACCCGCCACTTGCCGCCCACCATCACCCGGTCCGCCCGGTCCGCGCCGCATAGCAGCAGGGCCGACAGTGGGTCGTGGCTGCCGGAGAAGCGCAGCTCATCGAGCTTGAACAGGGCCAGGTCGGCCTGTTTGCCCACCGCCAGTTCGCCAATGTCGCTGCGGCCCAGCAGTTTGGCGGAGCCTTTGGTGGCCCAGCCGAGTACGCCTTCAGGGGTGATTTTTTCCGCGCCATAACGCAGGCGTTGGATGTACAAAGCCTGGCGCGCTTCGAGAATCATGTTGGACGCATCGTTGGAGGCCGAACCGTCCACGCCCAGGCCAATCGGCGCGCCGGCGGCGATCAGGTCCAGGGTCGGACAGATGCCGGAGGCCAGGCGCATATTGGAGCTTGGGCAATGGCAGATACCGGTGCCGGCCGCGCCCAGGCGGGCGATTTCATCCGGGTTGAAGTGAATGCCATGGGCCAGCCAGGTGCGGGGGCCGAGCCAGCCGACGCTGTCGAGGTAGTCCACGGTGCGCAGGCCGAAGCGCTGCAGGCAGAAGTCTTCTTCGTCGAGGGTTTCGGCCAGGTGGGTGTGCAGGCGCACATCGAGTTGGTTGGCCAGTTCGGCGCTGGCGCTCATGATTTCGGGGGTGACCGAAAATGGCGAGCAAGGCGCCAGGGCAATCTGGATCTGCGCACCGTCGCCGCGCTCGTGGTAGCGCTGGATCAGGCGTTGGCTGTCTTCAAGGATTACTTCGCCCTGCTGCACGGTCTGCTGCGGTGGCAGCCCGCCGTCGGCTTCGCCCAGGCTCATGGAACCGCGGGTGAGCATGGCGCGCATGCCCAGTTCGCGCACGCTCTCGACTTGCACGTCGATCGCCTGTTCCAGGCCATCGGGAAACAGGTAGTGGTGATCGGCCGCGGTGGTGCAGCCGGAGAGCAGCAGCTCGGCGAGGGCGACTTTGCTGGCCAGCGCGAGTTTTTCCGGGGTCAGGCGCGCCCACACCGGGTACAGGGTTTTCAGCCAGGGGAACAACGGCTGGTTGACCACCGGCGCCCAGGCGCGGGTCAGGGTTTGGTAGAAGTGATGGTGGGTGTTGATCAGGCCGGGAAGCACCACGTGCTCGCGGGCGTCGAAGGTTTGTTCGCAGGCGATGCTCGGTTGCTGGCCGAGGGCGAGCACTTCGACGATCACACCGTCTTGCAGCACCAGGCCGCCACGGGCGTCCAGGGTGTTGGCAGTGAAAATCGCGAGAGGGTTTTTTAACCAGATACGGGTCGCAGGCATTGGCCGGCTCCTCTGAATGATGGGTTCAGGTTTGCCAGCTCAGTGTTGCCCTGTCTGCTGATCCAGGGTCGCCGGTAAGGGCGAGGTGGGAAGTTTACGTGGAGTGAGCGGTGGGGTCTATCCACCGCTTATCTGCTGGCTTACCAGGGAATGGTCTGGCCCTTGTAGTTGACGAAGTGATGGCCGCCCTTGCCGGTGTAGGCGTTCACTTGGGCGATCAGGCCGCGCACGCTGGTTTCCACGTCCAGGTCGGCCCCTTCGCCGCCCATATCGGTCTTGACCCAGCCCGGATGCAGCGACAATACGGTCAGCTTCTGCTCGCCCAGTTGCGTCACGAAGCTGTTGGTCATGGAGTTCAGCGCGGCCTTGCTGGCCTTGTACAGCGCAAGGTCCGGCGCGTCGGGCATGGTCACGCTGCCCAGTACCGAACTCATGAACGCCAGCACGCCGCTGCCCTGGCGAATCTGCGGGGCAAAGCGCTGGGCCAGGTTGATCGGTGCCACAGCATTGGTGAAAAACAGTTGGCCGACTTCGGCCTGGGTGGCATGGCCCGGGGTCTGGTTGGCCGGGCCCTTGACGCCGGCGTTGACGAACAGCAGGTCGAAGGTCTGGGCTTTCAGGCGCTGGTTCAAGGCGATGACGGCCTGTTGGTCGTCCATGTCCAGTTGCTCGATCTGTACCGGGCCGAGGGCTTTGAGGGCGTCGGCTTTTTGCGGGTTGCGCACGGTGGCGGTGACTTGCCAGCCGTCAGCCAGCAATTGCTTGACCAGGCCAAGGCCCAGCCCGCGCGAGGCGCCGATGATCAATGCGGTTTTTGGCGTAGACATGAAGGCTTCCTATGGCATCGAGGTTCAGTGAACAACCTTATCAGGTTCAGCGTTGCAGCAGGATTCGTCCGCGGCTCAGGTCGGCCAACTGGGTTTGCAAGGTGTCGATATGGGCTTCGCCGAGGGCCAGTTGTAGCTCCACGCCATTGGCGGTGAAGGTTTCTTCTACCACCAGGCCGCCCAGTTCGGCGACACGCAGCTTGACCAGGGGCAGTTCAGCAAAGCCGCAGGCGCAGCTCAACGGCACACGGCTGATCAGCTCGATACGCTCGGCGTTTTGCAGGCATTTATTCGCGCCACCGCCATACGCCCGGGCCAGGCCGCCGGTACCCAGTTGGATGCCGCCGTACCAGCGGACCACCAGCACCACGACCTGATCGAACCCCTGGGCCTCGATGGCAGCCAGGATCGGTCGCCCAGCAGTGCCGCCGGGTTCGCCGTCGTCGTTGCTGCGGTATTGCCCACCGAGTTTCCAGGCCCAGCAGTTATGTGTGGCGTTGAGGTCGCTGTGCTGCTCGATAAACCCCTGGGCGTCTTGCGGGCTGCTAATCGGCGCGGCATAGGTGATGAAGCGGCTTTTGCGGATTTCTTCGCGAAATTCGCAAAAGCCCGTAAGGGTGAAAGGCATTGAGTCGCTTCGTTCAGAGGGCCGGCTTGATGCCACAGCCTTTGAGAATAATGTGGATAAGGTTGTTACCCGCGTCTTCCATATCCTGCTTGGTCAGCTTGGTACGGCCGGTCACGCGGCAGATCTGGGTGGCAAAGTCAGCGTAATGCTGAGTGCTGCCCCACAGCAGGAAGATCAAGTGTACCGGATCGACAGGGTCCATCTTGCCGGCATCTATCCAGGCCTGGAACACGGCGGCGCGGCCGCTGAACCAGGTGCGGTAGTCCTGGCTGAAATATTCGGTAAGGCATTCGCCGCCGCTGATGATCTCCATGGCGAAGATCCGCGAGGCCTGTGGCTGGCGTCGCGAGTATTCCATCTTGGTGCGGATGTAGCGGGTCAGTGCTTCGGCGGGATCATCCTCGGCGGTCAGGGTGTTGAAGGTGCTGTCCCACAGCTCGAGGATATTGCTCAGTACCGCGATATACAGCCCCAGCTTATTGGTGAAGTAGTAATGCAGGTTGGCCTTCGGCAGCCCGGCGCTCGCGGCGATGGTGTTCATGCTGGTGCCTTTGTAGCCATGCCGGGCGAATTCGTCTTCGGCGGCCTGGATGATCGCTTGTTCGTTCTTTTGCCGAATGCGGCTGGCGGGTTTTCCGGCGTGGCTGTTGTGGGCAGGAACTTCGAGGCTCATGGAGGTTTCCGTGCAGATCGATGAATGCGATTGCTGCACAGATAACCCACCCTCAAGCCTCAGACAAGTCCCGATACGATAAAAGCGTCAAAGCGGTTCCAGCGTATCGCTTTCCAGAGCTGGATTTGCGGCAGGTGTTGCGGCCTTGGACTCCGGCAAGAGCAGGCACAACACGATTGCCGTCAGCCCGCCGCTGGTGATGGCCGAATCGAACAGGTTCTGCACCAGGGTTGGCATCAGGTGCAACAGGTTCGGTTGCGCCGCGATGCCCAGGCCGACCCCGAACGAGGTGGCGATGATCAGCATGCTGCGCCGATCCAGCGGGGCCTGGGCCAGGATGCGCACGCCGGCGGCGGCAACACTGCCGAACATTACCAGGGTCGCGCCGCCCAGCACGGGTTTGGGGATTTGCTGCAAGACTGCACCAATTAGTGGAAACAACCCGAGACAGAACAGCACCACGCCGATGTACAGGCCCACATAGCGGCTGGCGACGCCGGTCAACTGGATCACCCCGTTGTTCTGGGCAAAGGTGGTGTTGGGGAAGGCACTGAAGGTGGCAGCGATCATGCAACTGACGCCATCTCCGAGCACGCCGCCCTTGAGCCGGCTTATATAGGAAGGGCCGCTGATGGGCTGGCGGGCGATCATGCAGTTGGCAGTGAGGTCGCCTACGGTTTCGATACTGCTTATCAGATAAATCAGCGCTACCGGTAGGAAGGCGCTCCAATCGAAACTGAAACCAAAATGGAATGGCGTCGGCAGGCTGATCAAGGGCAGGTCGGGCAGGGGCTGGGGCACCAGCTTGCCGCTGAACCAGGCGGCGACGCTGCCCAGCAGCAGGCCGATGATGATCGCGCTCAGGCGTACCCACGGCGTGTTCGAGCGGTTGAGCAGGATAATCGTCAGCACCACGAACAGGCCCAGGGCCAGGTTGGTCGGCGCGCCAAAGTCCGGCGCATTGAAGCCGCCGCCCAGGTCGGTGATACCTACCTTGATCAGGCTGATGCCAATCAGGGTAATGACAATCCCGGTTACCAGCGGCGTGATGACCCGGCGTAACTGGCCGATAAACCGGCTCAACACGACCTGCACCAACGCGCCGAAAAAACACACGCCGAAGATCATTGCCAGAATGTCTTCCGGGCTGCCGCCACGCTGCTTGACCAGGAAGCCCGCCGACAACACCGCGCCGAGAAAGGCAAAGCTGGTGCCTTGCAGGCAGATCATCCCGGCGCCAATCCCAAATGGCCTACGGGCCTGGATGAAGGTACCGACACCGGAAACCATCAGCGCCATGCTGATCAAGTAGGGCAAGTGGGCGGCCAGGCCCAGGGTCGAACCGATGATCAGCGGCGGGGTGATAATGCCGACGAAGCTGGCGAGTACATGTTGCAGGGCGGCGAGCAGGGCGGGCAATGGTTTGGGGCGGTCGTTGAGGCCGTAGATCAGGTCGCTGGCGCTGGAGGATTCTGGTGGCATGGCATGTGGACTCAGGGCTGACGGTTCATGGTCCCTGTGCCTTGCAAAAAGCTGTCCACTTGCTCAGGTTTTGTATGGGGCCCGTATCAGCGGGTCGCTGCCAGGCTTTCGAGGAAGCTTTCCAGCACCAAATGAGGGCGACGGCCTTTGCGCGTGACCGAAGCCAGGCTTAAATCGTAAAAGCGTGTAGCCGGTTTCAGCGCGCGTAGTCGGCCTTGTTGCACCCATAGGCTGGCGTAGTGGTCGGGCAGGTAGCCGATGAAGCGCCCGGTGAGGATCAGGAAGGCCATGCCTTCGCGGTCGGAAGCGCTGGCGGTGCAGTTGAGCGCTTGATAGTGGGCCTGGATCTCGGCGGGCAGGCGGAAGGTCGGCGCGATGGCGTCCTGGCTATTGATGCGCAGGTCGTCCAGTTGTTTGTTTTCGGCGTAGAACAGCGGATGACCCACCGCGCAGTAGAGCAGCGAGCGCTCGCTATACAGCGGTTGGTATTCCAGGCCCGACAGCGCGCTGGCCTGGGGCACCACGCCGACATGCAGGCGCCCGTCGAGCACACCTTGTTCCACTTCGTTGGGGGCGATCATGCGGATCTGGATCTGCACGTCGGGACCGCGCTCTTTCAACTGCGCCAATGCATGGGTGATGCGCATATGGGGCAGGGTCACCAGGTTATCGGTCAGGCCGATGGTCAATTCGCCGCGCAGGTGTTGGTGCAGGCCGTTGACCTCGGTGCGGAAACTTTCCAGCGCGCTTAGTAGTTGCAGTGCCGATTGGTAGACCTCGCGGCCTTCTTCCGTCAGTGAGAAGCCGGCGCGCCCGCGTTGGCACAGGCGCAGGCCCAGGCGTTGTTCCAGGTCGCTCATTTGCTGGCTGATGGCGGAACGGCCGATGCCCAGCACGGTTTCTGCCGCCGAGAAGCCGCCGCACTCCACCACGCTGCGGAAGATGCGCAGCAAACGGATATCGAAGTCGCTGACTTGGGCCAGTGGATCGGGTCGGCGGCTGCTCATAGTTTAGTAAAGGCCTGACTGAAGGTTAGAAGAGTTGCATTTCTTAGACTTTATCTCCGTGGCAATTTAGCTGCAACAACGCTTTTCAATCCCGACGCTGCCTTTTGCCCTGCGAGGTTTTGCTGATGAACATGCCCGAAAACGCCCCATCCACCCTGGCCAGCCAATTGAAACTGGATGCCCACTGGATGCCTTACACCGCCAACCGTAACTTCCAGCGCGACCCGCGCCTGATCGTGGGGGCCGAAGGCAGTTGGTTGATCGATGACAAGGGGCGCCGGGTCTATGACTCGTTGTCGGGCCTGTGGACCTGCGGCGCAGGGCACACGCGCAAGGAAATCCAGGAAGCGGTCGCCAAGCAATTGGGCACCCTGGACTACTCGCCGGGCTTCCAATACGGTCATCCTTTGTCCTTCCAGTTGGCAGAAAAGATTACCGACCTGACCCCAGGTAACCTGAATCACGTGTTCTTCACCGACTCCGGCTCCGAGTGCGCCGATACGGCGGTGAAGATGGTGCGTGCGTACTGGCGCCTAAAGGGCCAGGCGACCAAGACCAAGATGATTGGTCGTGCCCGTGGGTATCACGGGGTAAACATCGCCGGCACCAGCCTGGGCGGCGTCAACGGTAACCGCAAGATTTTTGGCCAGGCGATGATGGATGTCGATCACCTGCCGCACACCCTGCTGGCGAGCAATGCCTTCTCCCGCGGTATGCCGGAGCAGGGCGGTATTGCCTTGGCTGACGAGTTGCTCAAGCTGATCGAGTTGCATGATGCGTCGAATATCGCTGCGGTGTTCGTTGAGCCGATGGCGGGCTCCGCTGGCGTGCTCGTGCCGCCGCAGGGTTATCTCAAGCGCCTGCGTGAAATTTGTGATCAGCACAATATCCTGCTGGTGTTCGACGAAGTGATTACCGGCTTTGGTCGTACCGGCTCGATGTTCGGCGCAGACAGCTTCGGCGTGACCCCAGACCTGATGTGCATCGCCAAGCAAGTCACCAACGGTGCGATCCCGATGGGGGCAGTGATTGCCAGCAGCGAGATTTATCAGACCTTCATGAACCAGGCGACGCCTGAGTATGCGGTGGAATTCCCACACGGCTATACCTACTCGGCGCACCCGGTAGCGTGCGCGGCGGGGCTGGCGGCATTGGATCTGTTGCAGAAGGAAAACCTGGTGCAGAGCGTGGCTGAAGTCGCGCCGCACTTTGAGAATGCGCTGCATGGCCTCAAGGGCAGCAAGAACGTGATCGACATCCGTAACTACGGCCTGGCCGGTGCGATCCAGATTGCACCGCGTGATGGGGATGCCATCGTGCGTCCATTCGAGGCGGGCATGGCGTTGTGGAAGGCTGGGTTCTATGTGCGCTTTGGCGGCGACACCCTGCAGTTCGGCCCAACCTTCAACAGCAAGCCGCAGGACCTGGATCGCTTGTTCGATGCGGTCGGCGAAGTGCTGAACAAGATCGACTGATTTCTTCTTCTATATAGAACAACTGTCGGGCGCGACACGTGTCGCGCCTGTGGACAACTTTTCAGGAGCCTTGCATGAGCCTTATCCAGCATTTGATCAACGGCGAATTGGTCAACGACAGCGGTCGTAGTGCCGATGTGTACAACCCGTCCACCGGCCAGGTGATTCACCAGGTGCCATTGGCCAGCCGTGAAACCATTCAACAAGCCATCGACTCGGCCAAGGCGGCGTTCCCGGCCTGGCGCAACACACCACCGGCCAAGCGTGCCCAGGTGATGTTTCGTTTCAAGCAATTGCTGGAGCAGAACGAAGCACGCATCTCCCAGTTGATCAGCGAAGAGCATGGCAAGACCCTGGAAGACGCTGCCGGCGAGCTGAAGCGCGGGATTGAGAACGTCGAGTACGCGTGCTCGGCACCGGAAATCCTCAAGGGCGAATACAGCCGCAACGTCGGCCCGAACATTGATGCCTGGTCCGATTTCCAGCCGTTGGGCGTAGTGGCAGGTATTACGCCGTTCAACTTCCCGGCCATGGTGCCGCTGTGGATGTATCCGCTGGCCATCGTCTGCGGTAACTGCTTCATCCTCAAGCCATCAGAGCGCGACCCAAGCTCGACGCTGCTGATTGCCCAGTTGTTGCAGGAAGCCGGTTTGCCCAAAGGCGTGCTGAGCGTGGTGCATGGTGACAAGGGGGCGGTGGATGCGCTGATCGAGGCGCCTGAGGTCAAGGCCTTGAGTTTTGTCGGTTCGACGCCGATTGCCGAGTACATCTATTCCGAAGCGACTAAGCGCGGCAAGCGTGTACAGGCGCTGGGCGGGGCGAAGAACCACGCGGTGCTGATGCCGGATGCGGATCTGGATAACGCGGTCAGTGCCTTGATGGGCGCAGCCTACGGTTCCTGCGGCGAGCGTTGCATGGCGATCTCGGTGGCCGTGTGTGTAGGTGATCAGGTGGCGGATGCTCTGATCGCCAAGCTGGTGCCGCAGGTCAAGGCGCTGAAAATTGGTGCGGGTACTTCCTGTGGCCTGGACATGGGGCCGCTGGTTTCTGCGCAGGCGCGGGACAAGGTCAGTGGCTATATAGAAGACGGTGTGTCGTCGGGTGCTGAGCTGGTGGTCGATGGGCGTGGCCTGAGCGTCAGTGGCCATGAGGACGGTTTCTTCCTCGGTGGCTGCCTGTTTGATCGCGTGACACCTGAAATGCGCATCTATAAAGAAGAGATCTTTGGCCCAGTGCTGTGCATCGTCCGGGTGAACAGCCTGGAAGCGGCGATGCAACTGATCAATGACCATGAATATGGCAACGGCACCTGCATCTTTACCCGTGACGGTGAAGCGGCGCGGTTGTTCTGTGACGAGATTGAAGTGGGCATGGTGGGGGTCAACGTTCCATTGCCGGTGCCGGTGGCGTATCACAGCTTTGGTGGCTGGAAGCGTTCGCTGTTTGGCGACTTGCACGCTTACGGGCCGGATGGGGTGCGGTTCTATACCCGTCGCAAGGCGATCACTCAGCGTTGGCCGCAGCGTGCTAGCCATGAAGCGTCGCAGTTCGCGTTCCCTAGTTTGTAAGGTTGCATTAATAGAAAGCCGGCCCTTGGGGGCCGGCTTTCGCGTTTTCGGGGCTTTTTTGACCGATATGAAAAATAGGGGTTGACGGCAGATTCTGGAAGTCTATAATTCGCCCCACTTCCGGCGCAGTCGAAACGGAAAACTCCTTGGTAAACAAAGAGTTACGCAGAATTCGACAGCGAGTTGCTTCAGTTCATCGAAGCCCAGAAGGAGTTGGTAGAGCAGTGTTGTTTGGCTCTATTAACGTTTCGATCCTCTCGGTCGAAAGCGGAGAAAAAGAGGTGTTGACAGCAGCGTGTAACGCTGTAGAATTCGCCTCCCGCTAACGAGAGATCGGAAGCGCAAGTGGTTGAAGTTGTTGAGGAAATCCTTGAAAGCTTCTGAAAATAATCACTTGACAGCAAATGAGGCTGCTGTAGAATGCGCGCCTCGGTTGAGACGAAAGATCTTAACCAACCGCTCTTTAACAACTGAATCAAGCAATTCGTGTGGGTGCTTGTGGAGTCAGACTGATAGTCAACAAGATTATCAGCATCACAAGTTACTCCGCGAGAAATCAAAGATGTAACCAACGATTGCTGAGCCAAGTTTAGGGTTTCTTAAAAACCCAAAGATGTTTGAACTGAAGAGTTTGATCATGGCTCAGATTGAACGCTGGCGGCAGGCCTAACACATGCAAGTCGAGCGGTAGAGAGAAGCTTGCTTCTCTTGAGAGCGGCGGACGGGTGAGTAATGCCTAGGAATCTGCCTGGTAGTGGGGGATAACGTTCGGAAACGGACGCTAATACCGCATACGTCCTACGGGAGAAAGCAGGGGACCTTCGGGCCTTGCGCTATCAGATGAGCCTAGGTCGGATTAGCTAGTTGGTGGGGTAATGGCTCACCAAGGCGACGATCCGTAACTGGTCTGAGAGGATGATCAGTCACACTGGAACTGAGACACGGTCCAGACTCCTACGGGAGGCAGCAGTGGGGAATATTGGACAATGGGCGAAAGCCTGATCCAGCCATGCCGCGTGTGTGAAGAAGGTCTTCGGATTGTAAAGCACTTTAAGTTGGGAGGAAGGGTTGTAGATTAATACTCTGCAATTTTGACGTTACCGACAGAATAAGCACCGGCTAACTCTGTGCCAGCAGCCGCGGTAATACAGAGGGTGCAAGCGTTAATCGGAATTACTGGGCGTAAAGCGCGCGTAGGTGGTTAGTTAAGTTGGATGTGAAATCCCCGGGCTCAACCTGGGAACTGCATTCAAAACTGACTGACTAGAGTATGGTAGAGGGTGGTGGAATTTCCTGTGTAGCGGTGAAATGCGTAGATATAGGAAGGAACACCAGTGGCGAAGGCGACCACCTGGACTGATACTGACACTGAGGTGCGAAAGCGTGGGGAGCAAACAGGATTAGATACCCTGGTAGTCCACGCCGTAAACGATGTCAACTAGCCGTTGGGAGCCTTGAGCTCTTAGTGGCGCAGCTAACGCATTAAGTTGACCGCCTGGGGAGTACGGCCGCAAGGTTAAAACTCAAATGAATTGACGGGGGCCCGCACAAGCGGTGGAGCATGTGGTTTAATTCGAAGCAACGCGAAGAACCTTACCAGGCCTTGACATCCAATGAACTTTCTAGAGATAGATTGGTGCCTTCGGGAACATTGAGACAGGTGCTGCATGGCTGTCGTCAGCTCGTGTCGTGAGATGTTGGGTTAAGTCCCGTAACGAGCGCAACCCTTGTCCTTAGTTACCAGCACGTAATGGTGGGCACTCTAAGGAGACTGCCGGTGACAAACCGGAGGAAGGTGGGGATGACGTCAAGTCATCATGGCCCTTACGGCCTGGGCTACACACGTGCTACAATGGTCGGTACAGAGGGTTGCCAAGCCGCGAGGTGGAGCTAATCCCACAAAACCGATCGTAGTCCGGATCGCAGTCTGCAACTCGACTGCGTGAAGTCGGAATCGCTAGTAATCGCGAATCAGAATGTCGCGGTGAATACGTTCCCGGGCCTTGTACACACCGCCCGTCACACCATGGGAGTGGGTTGCACCAGAAGTAGCTAGTCTAACCTTCGGGAGGACGGTTACCACGGTGTGATTCATGACTGGGGTGAAGTCGTAACAAGGTAGCCGTAGGGGAACCTGCGGCTGGATCACCTCCTTAATCGACGACATCAGCTGCTCCATAAGTTCCCACACGAATTGCTTGATTCATTGAAGAAGACGAAAGAAGCAGCCCGAAATTGGGTCTGTAGCTCAGTTGGTTAGAGCGCACCCCTGATAAGGGTGAGGTCGGCAGTTCGAATCTGCCCAGACCCACCAATTTTGTGTGGGAAACGCCTGTAGAAATACGGGGCCATAGCTCAGCTGGGAGAGCGCCTGCCTTGCACGCAGGAGGTCAGCGGTTCGATCCCGCTTGGCTCCACCACTACTGCTTCTGTTTGTATAAAGCTTAGAAATGAGCATTCCATCCATGCGATGGTGAATGTTGATTTCTAGTCTTTGACTAGTTCGTTCTTTAAAAATTTGGGTATGTGATAGAAAGATAGACTGAACGTTACTTTCACTGGTAACGGATCAGGCTAAGGTAAAATTTGTGAGTTACTCAAATTGAGTATTATCGAATTTTCGGCGAATGTCGTCTTCACAGTATAACCAGATTGCTTGGGGTTATATGGTCAAGTGAAGAAGCGCATACGGTGGATGCCTTGGCAGTCAGAGGCGATGAAAGACGTGGTAGCCTGCGAAAAGCTTCGGGGAGTCGGCAAACAGACTTTGATCCGGAGATGTCTGAATGGGGGAACCCAGCCATCATAAGATGGTTATCTTAAGCTGAATACATAGGCTTAAGAGGCGAACCAGGGGAACTGAAACATCTAAGTACCCTGAGGAAAAGAAATCAACCGAGATTCCCTTAGTAGTGGCGAGCGAACGGGGACTAGCCCTTAAGTGGCTTTGAGATTAGCGGAACGCTCTGGAAAGTGCGGCCATAGTGGGTGATAGCCCTGTACGCGAAAATCTCTTAGTCATGAAATCGAGTAGGACGGAGCACGAGAAACTTTGTCTGAATATGGGGGGACCATCCTCCAAGGCTAAATACTACTGACTGACCGATAGTGAACTAGTACCGTGAGGGAAAGGCGAAAAGAACCCCGGAGAGGGGAGTGAAATAGATCCTGAAACCGTATGCGTACAAGCAGTGGGAGCCCACTTTGTTGGGTGACTGCGTACCTTTTGTATAATGGGTCAGCGACTTATTTTCAGTGGCGAGCTTAACCGAATAGGGGAGGCGTAGCGAAAGCGAGTCTTAATAGGGCGTCTAGTCGCTGGGAATAGACCCGAAACCGGGCGATCTATCCATGGGCAGGTTGAAGGTTGGGTAACACTAACTGGAGGACCGAACCGACTACCGTTGAAAAGTTAGCGGATGACCTGTGGATCGGAGTGAAAGGCTAATCAAGCTCGGAGATAGCTGGTTCTCCTCGAAAGCTATTTAGGTAGCGCCTCATGTATCACTGTAGGGGGTAGAGCACTGTTTCGGCTAGGGGGTCATCCCGACTTACCAAACCGATGCAAACTCCGAATACCTACAAGTGCCGAGCATGGGAGACACACGGCGGGTGCTAACGTCCGTCGTGAAAAGGGAAACAACCCAGACCGTCAGCTAAGGTCCCAAAGTTATGGTTAAGTGGGAAACGATGTGGGAAGGCTTAGACAGCTAGGAGGTTGGCTTAGAAGCAGCCACCCTTTAAAGAAAGCGTAATAGCTCACTAGTCGAGTCGGCCTGCGCGGAAGATGTAACGGGGCTCAAACCATACACCGAAGCTACGGGTATCACCTTCGGGTGATGCGGTAGAGGAGCGTTCTGTAAGCCTGTGAAGGTGAGTTGAGAAGCTTGCTGGAGGTATCAGAAGTGCGAATGCTGACATGAGTAACGACAATGGGTGTGAAAAACACCCACGCCGAAAGACCAAGGTTTCCTGCGCAACGTTAATCGACGCAGGGTTAGTCGGTCCCTAAGGCGAGGCTGAAAAGCGTAGTCGATGGAAAACAGGTTAATATTCCTGTACTTCTGGTTATTGCGATGGAGGGACGGAGAAGGCTAGGCCAGCTTGGCGTTGGTTGTCCAAGTTTAAGGTGGTAGGCTGGAATCTTAGGTAAATCCGGGATTCTAAGGCCGAGAGCTGATGACGAGTCATCTTTTAGATGACGAAGTGGTTGATGCCATGCTTCCAAGAAAAGCTTCTAAGCTTCAGGTAACCAGGAACCGTACCCCAAACCGACACAGGTGGTTGGGTAGAGAATACCAAGGCGCTTGAGAGAACTCGGGTGAAGGAACTAGGCAAAATGGCACCGTAACTTCGGGAGAAGGTGCGCCGGTGAGGGTGAAGGACTTGCTCCGTAAGCTCATGCCGGTCGAAGATACCAGGCCGCTGCGACTGTTTATTAAAAACACAGCACTCTGCAAACACGAAAGTGGACGTATAGGGTGTGACGCCTGCCCGGTGCCGGAAGGTTAATTGATGGGGTTAGCTAACGCGAAGCTCTTGATCGAAGCCCCGGTAAACGGCGGCCGTAACTATAACGGTCCTAAGGTAGCGAAATTCCTTGTCGGGTAAGTTCCGACCTGCACGAATGGCGTAACGATGGCGGCGCTGTCTCCACCCGAGACTCAGTGAAATTGAAATCGCTGTGAAGATGCAGTGTATCCGCGGCTAGACGGAAAGACCCCGTGAACCTTTACTATAGCTTTGCACTGGACTTTGAATTTGCTTGTGTAGGATAGGTGGGAGGCTTTGAAGCGTGGACGCCAGTTCGCGTGGAGCCAACCTTGAAATACCACCCTGGCAACTTTGAGGTTCTAACTCAGGTCCGTTATCCGGATCGAGGACAGTGTATGGTGGGTAGTTTGACTGGGGCGGTCTCCTCCTAAAGAGTAACGGAGGAGTACGAAGGTGCGCTCAGACCGGTCGGAAATCGGTCGTAGAGTATAAAGGCAAAAGCGCGCTTGACTGCGAGACAGACACGTCGAGCAGGTACGAAAGTAGGTCTTAGTGATCCGGTGGTTCTGTATGGAAGGGCCATCGCTCAACGGATAAAAGGTACTCCGGGGATAACAGGCTGATACCGCCCAAGAGTTCATATCGACGGCGGTGTTTGGCACCTCGATGTCGGCTCATCACATCCTGGGGCTGAAGCCGGTCCCAAGGGTATGGCTGTTCGCCATTTAAAGTGGTACGCGAGCTGGGTTTAGAACGTCGTGAGACAGTTCGGTCCCTATCTGCCGTGGACGTTTGAGATTTGAGAGGGGCTGCTCCTAGTACGAGAGGACCGGAGTGGACGAACCTCTGGTGTTCCGGTTGTCACGCCAGTGGCATTGCCGGGTAGCTATGTTCGGAATAGATAACCGCTGAAAGCATCTAAGCGGGAAACTAGCCTCAAGATGAGATCTCACTGGAACCTTGAGTTCCCTAAAGGGCCGTCGAAGACTACGACGTTGATAGGTTGGGTGTGTAAGCGCTGTGAGGCGTTGAGCTAACCAATACTAATTGCCCGTGAGGCTTGACCATATAACACCCAAGCAATTTGACTACTCTTGACTTGGAAACAAGCAAAAGCATCAGATTGCGGTGTGTGAAGACGAAATGAACCGAAAGTTCGAATCTCACAAAACACCGAAAGCTGTCACATACCCAATTTGCTGAAGCGAGGCCATTTGGTCACGACTCAGTACCCGAATTTCTTGACGACCATAGAGCATTGGAACCACCTGATCCCATCCCGAACTCAGTAGTGAAACGATGCATCGCCGATGGTAGTGTGGGGTTTCCCCATGTGAGAGTAGGTCATCGTCAAGATTAAATTCCGAAACCCCAATTGCGAAAGCAGTTGGGGTTTTGTTTTGGGCGGGCGAAAAGCGCTGAGGCGATTTGGCGCGCAGTCCAACTCCGCCTGTAACGCCCTTCAATGCTAAAGTCGCTCCCTCGATTTTGCTTTTCCCAAGGAAGCCGTTATGCCGGATGCAACGTCCCTCAGTGCTGGATTTATGGTCGTCCACGGCAATCGCCTGGATGAACTGCGCAGCCTGGTCGTCAGTTGGATGCGTCGTTATCCATTGGCTCCCCTGGAAAACGAAATCGCTCTGGTGCAAAGCAACGGCATCGCCCAATGGCTCAAGCTGGCCCTTGCTGAAGACCCGGAAGAGGACGATCTGGGAGGGTGCGGCATAGCCGCGGCAATCGACGTGCAACTGCCCGGCAGCTTTATGTGGCAGCTCTATCGCATGGTCCTGGGCCGCGATGAAATCCCGGCCAAATCCTTGCTGGATAAAGCCCCACTGACGTGGCGCCTGATGCGCCTGTTGCCCGAGCTGATCGACCAGCCGCACTTCGAGCCCCTGCAACGCTTCCTCACCCATGACACTGACCTGCGTAAACGCTACCAACTGGCGGAGCGCCTGGCCGACCTGTTCGATCAATATCAGGTGTACCGTGCCGACTGGCTGGAAGACTGGGCCGCTGGCCGCCACCAGTTGCGCAATGGCCGAGGCGAAGCCAAGCCCTTGAGCCCGGCCAACTGCTGGCAGGCCGAGTTATGGCGCGCGTTGCTGCTGGACGTGGGTGAGGAAGGCATGGCGCAAAGCCGTGCCGGGGTTCACCAGCGTTTTATCGAACGCATTAATAACCTGGACACCGCCCCCCAAGGCCTGCCGTCCCGCGTCATCGTGTTTGGCATTTCTTCCTTGCCCGCCCAGGCCCTTGAAGCCCTGGCCGGCCTGGCCCGTTTCAGCCAGGTGTTGCTCTGCGTGCACAACCCTTGCCGTCACCATTGGTCCGACATCGTCGCCGACAAAGACCTCCTGCGAAACGAATACAAACGCCAGGCGCGCAAGACCGGGATGCCTGTCACCATCGACCCGCAAACTTTGCACCAGCACGCCCACCCCTTGCTGGCCGCCTGGGGCAAGCAAGGTCGCGACTACATCAACCTGCTGGACAGCTACGACGATCCCAACAGCTACCGGTCGGCCTTCCGTGACGGGCGCATCGACCTGTTCAGCGACAGCGAGCCGACCACCATTCTCAACCAGCTACAGGACGATATCCTCGAACTGCGCCCGCTCCCGGAAACCCGCGAGCGCTGGCCGGCCGTCGATCTGCAGCACGACACCTCGATCCGCTTCCACATCGCCCACAGCGCCCAGCGCGAAGTGGAAATCCTTCACGACCAACTGCTCCAACGCTTCAGCGCGGACCCGACGTTGCGCCCCCGCGACGTTATCGTCATGGTCCCGGACGTTGACAGCTATGCACCGCATATCCGTGCGGTGTTCGGCCAGTTGGACAAGAAAGACCCACGTTTCATCCCCTTCACCCTGACGGACCAGGGCCAACGGGGCCGCGACCCGCTGTTGATCGCCGTCGAACACCTGCTGAAACTCCCGGACAGCCGTTTCCCGGTCAGCGAAATCCTCGACTTGCTGGACGTTCCCGCCTTGCGCGAACGCTTCGCCATCCAGGAGCGCGACCTGCCCACGCTGCACCGTTGGATAGAAGGCGCAGGCATCCGTTGGGGGCTCGATGCTGAACAGCGCGCAGGCCTGGGCCTGCCCAGTGCGCTGGAGCAGAACAGCTGGAGATTCGGCCTGCGCCGCATGCTGCTGGGCTACGCCGTCGGCAGTGGCGCAGCCTGCGCCGGCATTGAGCCCTATGACGAAATCGGCGGCCTCGACGCGGCGCTGATCGGGCCCTTGGTCGCCCTGCTTGACGCATTGCACGATGCCCACCAAGCCCTGTCACAGCCCGCGACCCCGCAAGCCTGGGGCACACGCCTGCAAGACTTGATGCAGCGCTTCTTCCTGCCCAGCAATGAACACGATGACTATCTGCTGGGTCAGTTGGAGCAACTGCGGGAAGACTGGCTGGAGACCTGCGAGTCCGTCGGCCTGTACGACGAATTACCGCTGACTGTCGTGCGTGAGGCCTGGCTCGCCGGTCTCGATCAGGGCCGCTTGTCCCAGCGCTTTCTCGCCGGTGCCGTGAACTTCTGCACCCTGATGCCGATGCGGGCCATCCCCTTCAAGCTGGTGTGCCTGCTGGGCATGAACGACGGCGACTATCCCCGCGCGCAACCGCCGCTGGATTTCGACCTGATGGGCAGCGACTACCGCCCCGGCGACCGCTCCCGGCGTGAAGACGACCGATACCTGCTGCTCGAAGCCCTGCTCTCGGCGCGCGACCAGCTCTACATCAGTTGGGTCGGCCGCAGCATCCGCGATAACAGCGAGCGCCCGGCGTCCGTGCTGATCGGCCAACTGCGCGATCACCTCGCCAGCGGCTGGCAGCATGCCCAGGAGCAACCGTTGCTGGAGGCGATGACCCAGGAGCACCCATTGCAACCCTTCAGTGCGCGTTACTTCCACGAGGGCGATCCACTGTTCAGCTACGCCCGCGAATGGCAACTGTTACACGAAGTTCAAGACCAGCCCCTCGAAACGACCGGTCTGGCACCCCACATCCAGGAAGAACCCCTGAGCCTGGGTCAGTTGCAGGACTTTTTGCGTAACCCTGTCAGGCATTTCTTCAGCCAGCGCCTCAAAGTATTTTTCGAAGCCGCTGAAGTGCCCCTGGCCGATGAAGAACCCTTCGTCCTCGACGCCTTGCAGCGCTACACCTTGAGCGACAGCCTGCTCGCCGCCGCGCTGACCGACCCGGATCATCTCGAACAAGCCCTGCAGGCCCAAGCGCAACGTCTTCAAGGCAGTGGCCTGCTGCCCATGGTCGGTTTCGGCGAATGCCTGCGCAACGAGCTGATCGAACCCTTGCCTGACTTGCTGCAACGCTACCAGCAACTCCTGGCACTCTGGCCCACGCCACACAATACGGCGGAGCCCGTCAGCTTCGCGCACCAGGGTATTCAACTCGACGGCTGGGTCAGCGGCTTGCACCGGCGCAGAGATGGCGGCTTGCTCAGCGTGACCACCATCCCCAACAGCATCGGCTCGATCAAGACCCGCAAGTGGCATCGCCTGATCCGCCCATGGGTCAACCACCTGGTGGCCTGCGCCTGTGGCCTGCCCTTGAGCACCGGCCTGGTGGCGAGTGATGACACGCTCCTACTGGCGCCACTGGAGCAAAACCTTGCCCAGGATGTGCTTGGCAACCTGCTCCTGGCCTGGCGGGCCGGCATGAGCGAACCACTACCGATCGCGGTGAAGACCGCCTTCGCCTGGCTCGGCCAGACTGACCCGGACAAAGCCCAGGCCGCCGCCCTTAAAGCCTACGAAGGCGATGGCATCACCAGCGATGGCGAGCGCCGCGAAAGCCCGGCCCTCACCCGGCAATTCCCCGACTACGCGGCCCTGGTCGCCAGTGAAGATTTCGAAGGCTGGTGCGAAACCCTGTACCGCCCACTCATCACCGCCCCCTGGCGATCACTGACCAGCGAGGAGGCCCGCTCATGAGCACCAAACCCCTGGCCCTGGCCTTCCCCCTGCGTGGCAGCCAACTGATCGAAGCCAGCGCCGGTACCGGCAAGACCTTCACCATCTCCGCGTTATACCTGCGCCTGGTTCTGGGCCACGGTGGCGATGAGGCGGGTTTTGGCCGCGAATTGCTGCCGCCGCAAATCCTCGTGGTGACCTTCACCGATGCCGCCACCAAAGAGCTGCGTGAACGCATCCGCACCCGCCTGGCACAAGCGGCGCGTTTCTTTCGTGACGAAATCGAACAGCCCGATGCCCTGATCGCCGAGCTGCGTGATCAGTACAGCGCCGAGCAGTGGCAGGGTTGCGCCAACCGCCTCGACATCGCCGCGCAATGGATGGACGAGGCCGCCGTCTCGACCATCCACAGTTGGTGCCAGCGCATGCTGCGCGAGCACGCTTTCGACAGTGGCAGCCTGTTTACCCAGACCCTGGAAACCGACCACAGCGACTTGCTTGGCGAAGTGTTGCGCGACTACTGGCGGCTGTTCTGCTACCCGATGCACGGCGATGCCCTGAACTGGGTCCGCAGCAACTGGGGTGGCCCTGCGGCGCTGATGCCCCGAGTGCGCGCGTTGTTCGGTAGCGAGCGCCCCGGTGATGAACCCCGTGAGCCCGCCGAGTTGATCGAGGCCTGCTTGCACGAGCGCCGCGAGGCCCTGGTGGCGCTCAAGGCCCCCTGGCAGCAATGGGCCGCCGAGTTGCGCGAGATCTGCCTGCAAGCTGTCGCCGCCAAGGCTGTGGATGGTCGCAAGATGCAGGCCCGTTATTTCGAGCCCTGGTTCGAGAAAATCAGCGCCTGGGCCGCTGACGAAACCCTGGAACAACTGGACATCGGCACCGGCTTCACCCGCCTGACCCCCGAGGGTATGGCCGAAGCCTGGAAGGGCGACGCCCCCCATCACCCCGGCCTGGATGCCATGGCGGGCCTCAAAGCCAGCCTCGACGCCTTGCCCACGCCCGATGCTGCAGTGTTGCAACACGCGGCGGCCTGGGTCGGCAAACGCTTTGAAGAAGAGAAACGCCGGCGTGCCGAGATGGGTTTTGACGACATGCTCATCCGCCTCGACGCCGCCCTGCAAACCGAGGGTGGCGAACGTCTGGCAAGCGTAATCCGCGAGCAGTTCCCGGTGGCCCTGATCGACGAATTCCAGGACACCGACCCGGTGCAGTACCGGATCTTCGAAAGCATCTACCGCATCGAAGACAACAGCCCGCGCAGCGGCCTGTTCCTGATCGGCGACCCCAAGCAGGCGATTTATGCGTTTCGCGGCGCCGATATCTACACCTACCTGCGCGCCCGCCAGGCCACCGCCGGGCGCTTGCATACCCTGGGCACCAACTTTCGCTCCAGTCATGCGATGGTCGAGGCGGTCAACCACGTGTTCGAGCGTGCGGAGTCCGGGCGTGGGGCGTTTCTGTTTCGTACGCCCGACGGCGACAACCCGGTGCCTTTCCAGCCAGTGTCGTCCCAGGGTCGCAAGGAGCAGTTGCAGGTCGATGGCCACACACTGCCAGCCCTGAATATCTGGCACCTGCCCACCGACCAGCCGATCTCCAATGTGCGGTATCGCCAGCAATTGGCAGGCGCGTGCGCCAGCCAGATTGTCGCGTTGCTCAATGGCGGTCAGCAGGGCACGGCAGGGTTTATCAAGGGGGCAGACTTCACTCCCGTGCAACCGTCGAACATCGCCATCCTTGTGCGTGACGGCAAGGAAGCCCAGGCCGTACGCGGTGAGCTGGCCGCGCGGGGTGTGCGCAGCGTGTACCTGTCCGATAAGGACTCGGTATTCGCCTCCCAGGAAGCCCATGACCTGCTCGCCTGGCTCAAAGCCTGTGCCGAACCGGATGTCGAGCGCCCGCTGCGCGCGGCCCTGGCCTGCGTCACCCTCAACCTGTCGCTGCCCGAGCTGGAACAACTGAACCAGGACGAACTGGTCTGGGAGCAGCGAGTCATGCAGTTCCGCGATTACCGCGTGATCTGGCGCACCCAGGGCGTGCTGCCGATGCTGCGGCGTCTGCTGCATGACTTCAAGTTGCCGCAAACCCTGATTGCCCGCAGCGATGGCGAACGGGTGCTGACGAACCTGCTGCACCTGTGCGAGTTGCTGCAACAGGCCGCCGCAGAGCTGGACGGCGAACAAGCGCTGATCCGCCATCTTGCGGAGCACCTAGCGCTCTCGGGCCAGGCCGGCGAAGAGCAGATCCTGCGCCTGGAAAGCGATGAGCAACTGGTCAAAGTGGTGACTATCCACAAGTCCAAGGGCCTGGAATACGACCTGGTCTTCCTGCCGTTTATCTGCTCGGCCAAGCCGGTCGACGGCAGCCGCCTGCCGCTGCATTACCACGATGCCAACGGCAAGTCCCAGGTCAGCCTGAAACCCACCGTCGAACTGATCGCCCAGGCTGATGACGAGCGCCTGGCCGAAGACCTGCGTCTGTTCTATGTGGCGCTGACTCGGGCCAAGCATGCCTGTTGGCTGGGCGTGGCCGACCTCAAACGCGGCAATAACAACAGTTCGGTGTTGCACCTGTCAGCCCTGGGCTATCTGCTGGGCGGCGGCGCGGCCCTGGGTGAGTCCGCAGCCCTGGCCCGCTGGCTGATGGATTTGCAGGACGGCTGCGCGGCGATTGCCTACGGGCAAATGCCGGAAGCTGACACCAGTACCTACCAACCACCGCGCAATGACGCGACCTTGCTTGCGCCGCTGCTGCCCAAGCGCAAGGCCGCGGAAAACTGGTGGATCGCGTCCTACAGCGCCCTGCGCATCGGCGAAAGCATGAGCGCCGCCAGCCTGGAAGCCCCGGAAAGCCCCCAGGCACAGAAGCTGTTCGACGACGAACGCCTGGACCCGGATGCACCGCGCGAAGTCGCCGCGTCTGGCGGGGATATTCACCGTTTCCCACGGGGCCCCAACCCCGGGACCTTTCTCCACGGCCTGCTGGAGTGGGCCGGTAACGAAGGCTTCAACGTAACGGCCGAAGCCATCGAAGATGCCGTCGCCCGGCGCTGCAACCGACGTGGTTGGGAAGGCTGGATTGGCACCCTCAGCGGCTGGCTCGGGCACCTGTTGCAAGTGCCGTTGGGCCTGGGCCATGGGCAGGCCTCCGTGACCCTGAGCGACCTGCAGCAGTATCAGATTGAAATGGAGTTCTGGTTCGCGAGCCACAAAGTCGATGTGCTCGCCCTCGACCAACTGGTCTGCCAATACACCCATGACGGCGTGTCGCGGGTCGCCGCCGAGCCGGTGTTGCTCAATGGCATGTTCAAGGGCTTTATCGACCTGACCTTCGAACATGACGGCCGCTACTACGTGGCTGACTACAAATCCAACTGGCTCGGCGCCGACGACGCGGCCTACACCCGTGAGGCCATGGAACAGTCGATTCTCGACCATCGCTACGACCTGCAATATGTCCTCTACCTGCTGGCCCTGCATCGCCAACTCAAGGCGCGCCTGCCGGATTACGATTACGACCAGCATGTGGGCGGCGCGCTCTATCTGTTCCTGCGCGGTAGCCAAGCCGTGAGCCAGGGCGCGTATTTCACCCGGCCGCCACGGGAGCTGATCGAACGCCTGGACCTGCTGTTCCAGGGCAAGCCGCAACCGCCCAAGGTCGAACCGGCCTGGGAACAAGGAGTCCTGCTATGAGCCTCTCGACAATGCCGCTGGAGGCACTGGCACCGCTGGATCGCGCTGACGACCTAATGCACCTGCTGGAGCGCTGGGTCGAGCGCGGCTGGCTGCGGGCGCTGGACAAGGCGTTCGTCGGCTTTCTCCACGAACTGGATCCACAGGCCGATCCCCTGGTGCTGCTGGCCGCCGCCCTGACCAGTCACCAACTGGGCCACGGCCATGTGTGCCTGGACCTGTTCGAAACCCTGAAGGCCCCGGATTTCGCTCTGTCGCTGCCCCCAGAAGGGGATCTTTCAAGTGGCGTGATGCTGCTGCCCTCGCAATTGCTCGAGGGCCTGGACGGCGCCCATTGGTGCCATGCCCTGGCCGCAAGCCCGCTGGTGGCGCTGGCCGTCGATGGCAGTGCGGCGGCGCAAAGCCGGCCATTGGTATTGTCGGGCAAGCGCCTGTATCTGCGGCGTTACTGGACCTATGAGCGACGCATCGACAGCGCCTTGCGTCAGCGTCTTGCCGTGCAGGAAGCGGTCTCGGCCGACCTGCCCCAGCGCTTGAATGGCCTGTTCGACCAACCGCCCCCGGACGGCGTGGTCGATTGGCAGAAACTCGCCTGTGCCCTGGCCACGCGCGGTGCGTTCAGCATCGTCACCGGCGGCCCCGGCACCGGCAAGACCACCACGGTGGTGCGCCTGTTGGCCTTGCTGCAGGCACCCGCAGTGGAGCAGGGCACGGCCTTGCGCATCCGCCTGGCGGCGCCTACCGGCAAGGCGGCGGCACGCTTGACCGAATCCATCAGCCAGCAAGTACGCTCGCTGCAAGTGCCCGACGCTGTGCGCGAAAAAATCCCCACCGAGGTCACCACCGTGCACCGCCTGTTGGGTAGCCGCCCCGGCACCCGGCATTTCCGCCATCACGCGGGCAACCTGTTGCCGCTGGATGTGCTGGTGGTGGATGAAGCCTCGATGATCGACCTGGAAATGATGGCCAACCTGCTGGATGCCTTGCCGCCCCATGCGCGCCTGGTACTGTTGGGGGACAAGGACCAATTGGCCTCGGTGGAAGCCGGCGCGGTGCTCGGCGATTTGTGCCGCGATGCCGAAGCGGGTTGGTACAGCCCCGACACCCGCCAATGGCTGGAAAACGTCAGTGGCGAGACCCTGGCGGGCAGCGGCCTGCTGGAGGATCTCGAGGCCAGTCATCCGCTGGCGCAACAAGTGGTCATGCTGCGTTATTCCCGGCGTTTCGGCGAAGGCAGCGGCATCGGCCAACTGGCGCGCTGGGTCAACCAGCAAAACCCCGAGCAGGCTCGCCAACTGCTGGACGCCGGCAGCCACGACCTGTTTTGCCTGCACCTCAAGGGCGAGCATGACCGCGCCCTGGAGCGCCTGGTGCTGGACGGGCAGGGCAGCGATGCCCAGGGCTATCGCTACTACCTGAACCTGTTGCGCACCACGCGCCCGGCAGCCGAGACACCCCGCGACGACTCGCGCTGGACCGACTGGGCGCGCCAGTTGTTGCAAGCCTTCGATGCCTTCCAGTTGCTGTGCGCGGTGCGCAAGGGCCCTTGGGGCGTGGAAGGCCTCAACCAGCGCATCACCGCGGCGCTGCTCAAGGCCCGGCTGATCGACAGCGACCAGCAATGGTACGAAGGCCGCCCGGTGCTGATGACCCGCAACGACTATGGCCTGGGCTTGATGAACGGTGACATTGGTATCGCCTTGAAGCTGCCCGAAAGCGACGGTGGGCCGCAGGTGCTGCGCGTGGCCTTCCCGCGCAACGATGGCCAGGGCGGAGTGCGCTTTGTGCTGCCCAGCCGCCTCAATGATGTGGAAACCGTCTACGCCATGACCGTGCACAAGTCCCAGGGCTCGGAGTTTGCCCACACGGCCTTGATCTTGCCGGATGCACTGAACCCGGTACTGACCAAGGAGCTGATCTACACCGGCATCACCCGCGCCAAGGATCGCTTCAGCTTGATCGAGACCCGTGGCGGGGTTTTCGAAGAGGCGGTGCGGCGCAAGGTAAAACGGTTGAGCGGGCTGATGTTGGAGTTGGGTGCGTGAGAATGTGGGAAAAACCTGACCGATATGTCGGGTTTTTCGTGATGAATGGCAGAATCTACCTAGAGCCCGTCTCGATGGGGTTTCCGCCAATATGCTATCGTTGCGGCATTATCCCGAGAAGATCATAGAGAATCGCTGCATGAACGTGGCTGTCTCGCCCGCAGAGCGTAGTTGGAGCTGGAGACGATTGCTGCTATCGGCCGTTTTGTGTCTCGTCACGCCTCTGGCTTTTGCCCAGGCGCCCACAGCCAGTGCAGCCGACCAGCGGGCCCAGGCCGTCACCCAGGTGGTACTGGGGATTCTCAGCTACGCCCGTTGGCCGGTGGAGCCCGCACAACTGCGGTTGTGCATCGTTGGCCCGACCCAATACACCGACGACCTGGTCAAGGGTACCACCCAGGCCACCGGCCGGCCGGTGGTGGTCCAGCGCTTGCTGGCGGACAACCCCAATATCGTCAATGCGTGCGACGCGCTGTACATCGGCAAGCTCACTCCTGACGAGCGTGGCCGCCTGTTCACCGCGTTGACTGGCCATCCGGTGCTGAGCATCAGCGAAGGCGGCGATCAATGCACTGTGGGTAGCCTGTTTTGCCTGCGGGTCACTGATGAGCAAGTCTCGTTCGAGGTCAACCTCGACTCCGTCGCCCGCAGCGGTGTGCGCATCCATCCCAGCGTCCTGCAGTTATCCCGTCGTCGGGCGCCGGAGCCATGAAGCTGCGTAACGCCAAAACCCGCCCTACATTACGTTCGGTCCTTGGTCGCGGGCACCTGAGTGTGGCGCTGGTGGCCGTAGCCATGGCCAGCGTCTCCCTGACCCTGCTGGGGGTGCTGGCCCTACGGGTATATGCCGACCACAACCTGCACCTGATCGCCCGCTCGATCAACTACACCGTAGGAGCCGCAGTGGTGTTCAAGGACCGCGTGGCGGCCACCGAAGCCCTGGCGCTGATTGCCTCCACTGAAGAAGTCGCTGAAGCCCGGGTGCTGGACCTCAACGGCAACACCCTGGCCCATTGGGTGCGTCCGGAAACGGGGGTGCTGTCCAGGATCGAGCTGGAGTTGGCCCACACGCTGCTGGAAGAGCCCATCAGCCAGCCGATCCTGCATCAAGGCCAGAAAATTGGCACCGTCGAGTTGAGTGGCCACGGCGGTAGCCTGTTGCGCTTTTTGCTCAGTGGCCTGGCGGGGATCATCATCTGTACCGCTATCAGTGGCTGGGTCGCGATTTACCTGGCACGGCGCATGTTGCGCGGCATTATCGGCCCCCTGCACAGCCTGGCCGACGTCGCCCACGCTGCGCGCAGCGAGCGGGCCTTCGACCGCCGTGTGCCGCCGGCGCAGATCGCCGAGCTCGACAGCCTGGGCAACGACTTCAATGCCCTGCTTGACGAGCTGGAAGCCTGGCAAACCCACCTGCAAAGCGAAAACGAAACCCTTGCCCACCAGGCCAGCCATGACAGCCTGACCGGGCTGCCCAACCGCGCCTTCTTTGAGGGCCGCCTGATTCGCGCCTTGCGCAGCGCGGCCAAGCTCAACGAGCGAGTGGCGGTGCTGTTCCTCGACAGTGACCGCTTCAAAGACATCAACGACAATTTCGGGCATGCCGCCGGTGACGCCGTCCTGGTTGCGGTCGCCGCGCGCGTGCGGGCGCAACTGCGCGAGAGCGACCTGGTGGCCCGCCTGGGCGGTGACGAGTTCGCCATCCTGCTCTCGCCCCTGCACAAGCTCGAAGATGCCCAGCGCATCGCCGACAAAATCATCGCCAGCATGGACCAGCCCATCCCGCTGCCGGGCAACACCGAAGTGTTGACCTCACTCAGTATCGGTATCGCGGTATATCCCGATCATGGTGCCACTCCCGGCGCCTTGCTCAATGCCGCCGATGTGGCGATGTACCAGGCCAAACGCCTTTCCCAGGGCGGCCAGCACACGGCGGAGTCGGAGCACCCCGCTGCCAATGTTCAACACAGGAGTTGATCCCTTGTTTGCTAACACACGCGTTCTGTTTATCACCTTGTTTATTGCGCTACTGGCCCTGAGTGGCTGCCAGACTCCCCCCCCCAAAGGCCTGACCCCGGTGCAAGTGGCGGTGCTCAAACAACAAGGCTTCGAACTGACCGACGAAGGTTGGGCGTTTGGCCTGTCGGGCAAAGTGCTGTTTGGCAGCGACGTCGAAAAACTCAACACGCCCAGCACCGAGATCGTCGAACGCATCGGCAAGGCCCTCACCGGCGTGGGCATCGAACGCGTGCGCGTAGACGGCCACACCGATGCCTCGGGCAAGGAAGCCTACAACCAGCAACTGTCCCTGCGCCGGGCGAAAAGCGTGGGCAAGGTCTTGGTGGACGTGGGTATGAAGGAAGAAAACGTGCAACTGCGCGGCCTGGGCAGCAGCGAGCCGGTGGCCTCCAACAGCACTTCTGCGGGCCGTACCGAGAATCGCCGGGTGTCGATTGTAGTGATCGCCGACTGAGCCGACAGGCCGGTCTGAATTTCAAACACGCTCAACTTTGGGAGCGGGCAAGCCCGCTCCCACACTTATCAGTGCCGACCCAACGTTCTGCGCCCGCAGCAGCCATTCAGTCTGCAAACACCATCTCCCGCGTCTCCCCCATCAACAACCCCTGGTTCTGCTCCGTCACCTCCCGGATGTAATCCCACAACAGGGTAATCCGCTTGAGCTTGCGCAGGTCTTCGCGGCAATACATCCAGAACTGCCGCGTAATATTGATCTCCTCTCCCAACACCGGCAGCAACCGCGAGTCCTGCGCGGCCAGGAAGCACGGCAAGATCGCCAGCGAGCGCCCCTGCTGCGCCGCCACGTACTGCGCAATCACGCTGGTGCTGCGCAGGCTGGCGCTGGCGCCCGGGACGACATTGGCCAGGTACAGCAGCTCTGAGCTGAACGCCAGGTCATCCACGTAGCTGATAAACGGATGGTCGGCCAAATCGGCCGGGCGGCGGATGGGCGGGTGCTGGTCGAGGTATTCCTGGGTCGCGTACAGCTGCAACTTGTAGTCGCACAGTTTGCAGCACACGTAGGGCCCGTGTTCCGGGCGTTCCAGGGCGATGACGATGTCGGCTTCGCGCTTGGACAGGCTGATGAAGTGGGGCAGGGGCAGGATGTCGACCGAGATCGCCGGGTAGGTATCGACGAAGTGGCTCAGTTGCGGGGTGACGAAAAAACTACCGAACCCTTCGGTACAGCCCATGCGCACATGCCCCGACAGCGCCACGCCGGAGCCCGATACTTGTTCGCAGGCCATGTGCAGGGTGCTTTCGATGGACTCGGCGTAACCCAGTAAACGCTGGCCTTCATTGGTCAGCACAAACCCGCTGGTCCGGGATTTCTCGAACAGCAGGGTGCCCAGCGAGCCTTCCAGCGAGCTGATGCGCCGCGACACGGTGGTGTAGTCCACCGCCAGGCGCTTGGCAGCGACGCTGGCCTTGCGGGTACGCGCCACTTCGAGGAAAAACTTCAGGTCATCCCAGTTCAGCGAGCCTAAAGACGTGATGTTTTTTTGCATGTTGGACCGGCTTTTATGTGGGTTCTTATTGGAAGTTTGCACATCTATACTCCAAAAATCGTCCGAACGCCTCATCCTCAAGGCGCTTCACGCCTTGGCTCTCTGCATAACTACAAGATCTGGAGACCACAATGAACGCATCGCTTACGTCTGCCGATACCACCGTCAAACAGGCCAAACTGTTGATCAACGGTGAATGGGTCGAGTCCAAGACCACCGAATGGCAAGACATCGTCAACCCGGCGACCCAACAAGTCCTGGCCCGTGTGCCCTTTGCCACGGCCGATGAAGTCAACGCGGCCATCGACGCTGCCCATCGCGCCTTCCAGACCTGGAAGCTGACGCCGATCGGCGCGCGCATGCGCATCATGCTCAAGCTGCAGGCGCTGATTCGTGAACACTCCAAACGCATTGCCGTAGTCCTCAGTGCCGAGCAGGGCAAGACCATTGCCGATGCCGAGGGTGATATTTTCCGTGGCCTGGAAGTGGTCGAGCACGCGTGCTCCATCGGCACCCTGCAAATGGGCGAGTTCGCCGAGAACGTCGCCGGTGGCGTCGACACCTACACCCTGCGCCAACCCATCGGCGTCTGCGCCGGCATCACCCCGTTCAACTTCCCGGCGATGATCCCGCTGTGGATGTTCCCGATGGCCATCGCCTGCGGCAACACCTTCGTGCTCAAGCCTTCGGAACAGGATCCGCTGTCGACCCTGATGCTGGTGGAACTGGCGCTGGAAGCCGGGGTGCCGGCCGGTGTGTTGAACGTGGTCCACGGTGGCAAGGATGTGGTGGATGCCCTGTGCACCCACAAAGATATCAAGGCCGTGTCCTTTGTCGGCTCGACCGCCGTCGGCACCCACGTCTACGACCTGGCGGGCAAGCACGGCAAGCGCGTGCAGTCGATGATGGGCGCGAAGAACCATGCGGTGGTGCTGCCCGATGCCAACCGTGAACAGACGCTCAACGCACTGGTCGGCGCCGGTTTCGGTGCGGCCGGTCAGCGCTGCATGGCCACCTCGGTGGTGGTGCTGGTGGGCGCGGCCAAGCAGTGGCTGCCGGACCTCAAGGCCCTGGCGCTGAAGCTTAAAGTCAACGCTGGCAGCGAAGCCGGGACCGACGTGGGCCCAGTGATTTCCAAGCGCGCCAAGGCGCGTATCCTCGACCTGATCGAAAGCGGTGTGAAAGAAGGCGCCAAGCTGGAACTGGACGGCCGCGACATCCAGGTGCCGGGCTTCGAGCAAGGCAACTTCGTCGGCCCGACCCTGTTCTCGGGCGTGACCACCGATATGCAGATCTACACCCAGGAAATCTTCGGCCCGGTGCTGGTGGTGCTGGAAGTCGATACCCTCGACGAAGCCATCGCCCTGGTCAACGCCAACCCGTTCGGCAACGGCACCGGCCTGTTCACCCAGAGCGGTGCGGCGGCGCGCAAGTTCCAGAGCGAAATCGACGTCGGCCAGGTCGGCATCAACATCCCGATCCCAGTGCCAGTGCCGATCTTCAGCTTCACCGGTTCCCGTGGTTCGAAACTCGGCGACCTGGGCCCGTACGGCAAGCAAGTGGTGCAGTTCTACACCCAGACCAAAACCGTCACCAGCCGCTGGTTCGACGACGACAGCGTCAATGATGGTGTCAACACCACCATCAACCTGCGTTGATCAAGGAGACGACCATGAAGATTGCATTTATCGGCCTGGGCAACATGGGCGCACCCATGGCCCGCAACCTGATCAAGGCTGGCCACGCGCTGAACCTGTTTGACCTGAACCAGACCGTGCTCAAGGAACTGGCCGAATTGGGCGGCACCATCAGTGCCTCACCGCGCGCAGCAGCAGAAGGCGCCGAACTGGTGTTGACCATGCTGCCCGCTGCCGCCCATGTGCGCAGCGTCTGGCTGAATGAAGACGGCGTGCTCGCCGGTATCGGCAAAGGCGTGCCGGCCGTGGATTGCAGCACCATTGACCCTCAGACCGCCCGCGATGTGGCGGCTGCGGCAGCCAAGCACGGCGTGGCGATGGCCGATGCGCCGGTCTCCGGCGGCACGGGCGGGGCGCAGGCGGGGACGCTGACCTTTATGGTCGGCGCCACCCCGGAACTGTTCGCCACCCTGCAACCGGTGCTGGCGCAGATGGGCCGCAACATCGTGCATTGCGGTGAAGTCGGCACCGGGCAAATCGCCAAGATCTGCAACAACCTGCTGCTGGGCATCACCATGGTCGGCGTCAGCGAGGCCATGGCCCTGGGCGATGCATTGGGTATCGACACAAAAGTACTGGCCGGGATTATCAACAGTTCAACCGGGCGTTGTTGGAGTTCCGACACGTACAACCCATGGCCGGGCATTATCGAGACGGCACCGTCGTCTCGTGGTTATACCGGTGGTTTTGGTGCGGAACTGATGCTCAAGGATCTTGGGCTGGCCACTGAGGCAGCGCGTCAGGCGCACCAGCCGGTAATTCTCGGTGCGGTGGCCCAGCAGTTGTATCAGGCGATGAGCCAGCGTGGGGAAGGCAGCAAGGACTTCTCGGCAATCATTAACAGCTACCGCAAACCCCAATAGGTTTTTTCCGAGAACTTGCGTCGGGCGGGTTCTCGGGTTTTTGGCGCTGTACACAGTTCCGATCCCTTCCATCTCCGTTGTTTCTCAACGAGATATTCAACTCCCTCCGTTGGTCAGCGTTAGCCGAAGCACCTCTTGTGCGTAGCGGTCGTCCGTGGCTGAGCCAGCCTGGTCAGCTCATCAAATACTGGCCAACTCCCCATCCTGAAAGAACTAAATGTGGCAAGCCTTGTCGCTTGCCATTTATTTCGTATTTACAGCGGTATATAGGGTTTCTATCACTAATCTACTATTTAGTTGGAAGGGTTTTTAGTGGGTTATTAAAGTTGCGAAATAAAGTATTACAATTTCTTTTTATTTTAGTAAAGTTTGTGATTCTGTTCATCGAATATTCATGGGGTTAGCCCTGTAGTTACATGTGATTATCATCCTTTGATAACGGGTGTATGGGTTATTTAACGTAGGTATGCGATGGGTTAACAGAACAAACACTTATGTTTAGTGAGTGTTTGCATCGTGCTTGTTTTCTCCTTTGATGTTGAGTTTCCTCCCCGCTAGTATCGATCAGGCAAGTGTTGGCACTGTTGTTGTGCCTCGAAAGTCACAACCGAATAGCTGTAATTTTTCTAAGTTGTGCGGGTGTATCTGAGATGGTTGATGAATGGATGCGTACATCAAATAGTTTCGGGCTTGCAACCGAACAGGTTGCCGAGGCCAGGGAGCTCGAGAGAGCACAAAAACTGGCCCGCCGTCTCTGCTCGTTACTGCACCTCTGGGCCAGCGGTCGCCCTTTGCCAATGGCTCCACGACAGTCCGGCATCTCTCTGCATGACCTCATGACAATGGCGCAATGCACGACAAAAGTGCTAGCGCAACGCCCTTCAAGAACCCTGTTCACATCACGCCTTGAGACTCCCGCGCTTTGCAATCAAAGGGGAATGCGCCTGCAACTCCGTGAAGAGACCGGTGTGGGCTGAAACTACTGGCACCTGGTTGGTTTTCAATAACGCAAAAATAAAGTTGAGCGCTCGGCGGTTATTACCGTCGTGGAGTATTCGCTCGCGCTGAAATCTGTGTGTCCATTTATCGAAGAGAGAACAGGTGTGAGATGAAAAATATAACAATTGTCGATAAAGCAACGGGAGCGGCAACGGAGCATACGCTTGGCAATGTCAGCCTGAAGGGCACAAGCATTGTCAAACTACCCGTTGGGCCTGAAAGCGTTCAGTCCTTTCAGCAGTCCGGTCAGAACTTGGTGGTGACGCTAAAGTCTGGAGAAACCATCACCATTCAGAATTTTTTTGTAGTTGGCGCTGACGGTGCGGCTAACCAGCTGGTAATGACTAACGCTGACGGAACGTTGCTGTTGGGCAACTATTCATCGCCGTATTCGGGCTTTACATTCAGCGAGATCTCTACGCTCGACGACCTGGCCGCGGCAGGCATAGTGGCAGATAGCGCGGTACCGGACTGGGTACTCTGGGGGCTTAGCCTCCTTGCCGTGGGTGGTGCAGTGGCCGCAATCAGCAGCAGTGGCGGTGGTGGCGGCGGTACCGGTGGGGGAGTTACGGCGGCACCGGGTGCAGCAACTGGTTTATCCGTCAGTGCCGATGGCAAGAGCGTCATCGGCAAAGGGCAACCGGGCACTACGGTGACCGTCAAGGATGCTGCTGGCAATGTGATCGGCTCCGGTCCTGTGGGCGCTGACGGTAATTTCCAGGTCACGCTGGATACACCACAAACCAATGGAGAGACCCTGGAGGTCACCCTCAAGGACGCTCAGGGCAATCAATCACCGCCCGCCACTGTCGTAGCCGGCGACACCACAGCGCCCGCTGCGCCAACAGACTTGGCCGTCAGCGCGGATGGCACCACCGTCAGTGGCAAGGGCGAGCCGGGTTCAACCGTTACGGTCAAGGATGCCGCTGGCAACGTGATCGGGACGGGCACGGTCGGTACTGACGGTAACTTCCAGGTCACGCTGGACACGCCACAAACCAATGGCGAGACCCTGCAGGTCAGCCTCAAAGACACTGCAGGCAATGAGTCGCCGACTGGCACTGTCAGCGCGGGCGACACCACAGCGCCCGATGCGCCAACAGACTTGGCCGTCAGCACGGATGGCACCACCGTCAGTGGCAAGGGCGAGCCGGGTTCAACCGCCACGGTCAAGGATGCCGCTGGCAACGTGATCGGGACGGGCACAGTCGGTACTGACGGTAACTTCCAGGTCACGCTGGACATCCCTCAGGTCAACGGCGAAACGCTGGGAGTGACACTGAAGGATGCGGCGGGGAACGAGTCCGGCCCAAGCTCGGTAGTTGCACACGACATTGATGAAACTGATGCGGACGCTGATGCCGACGCCGATGCCGATGCCGATGCCGACGCCGATGCTGACGCTGACGCTGACGCTGATGCTGATGCCGATGCCGATGCCGATGCCGATGCCGATGCCGATGCCGATGCTGACGCCGACGCCGACGCCGACGCTGACGCTGATGCTGATGCTGATGCGGACGCCGACGCCGACGCCGACGCGGATGCCGATGCGGACGCCGATGCCGATGCGGACGCCGATGCCGACGCTGACGCGGATGCTGACGCCGACCTGGAAGCAACCGACGACGTCGGTACTGCTGAACTCATCGTTACGCCGGTGACTACGCAGACAGCACTGGACGATATGCGAGTATTCACGTTGCTGGGAGTCGGTGGTATCCAGGTCGGGGAGCCTTCGCTGACTCAAGAGTTCTCTGTGGATGCTGGTAGTTCCGGGACGCTGAACCTGTCCTTCAGTCAAGGGGACCTGTTGTCTGTCTTGGGTGGTGGCTTTACTGGAGTGCTTGAAGTCAGCGATGGTGCTGGCGGCTGGGTCGGTATCGACCAGGCTAGCGGTGGTACGGGCCTGCTCGATCTGCTGGGGCTGTTCGGTTCGGGTACGACCGCGCAAATCGACGGTCTGGCCGCAGGTGAATATCGCTTCACGCTCAGCCTTGACCCGAACCTGGTAGCGGTTGGGGCTTCTGCAACGGCTAGCCTGAGTGTCGATAACGCAAGCCTGACCGACTTCATTGTCGAACCCGGCGCTGATGTTGAAGGTAACGTCATCACCGACCCAGGTTTCAATGGGCAACCGGACTCCACGGGGGCTCTGGGTGATGCGACAGTACAGGTTGAAGTCGGCGGCGTGTTTGTCGATGCAGATGCGACGGTCGGTACGGTCCTGCAAGGGCAGTACGGTGAGCTGACGATCTTTGCCAATGGTGATTACAGCTACACGCCAAATGGCGATGTGGCGAGCATTGGTCAGGTCGATAGCTTCGCCTATCAACTGGTGACGGCGGCTGGCGGTGTGGCTTCGGCCAACCTGTACATCCGCATAGACAGCAACGATACGACGATTGTCTGGAGTCCTACCGATCCAGCGGCACCGGGTGTCGTGGATGTTGTTGCCACGGATGATATCGGTGCTGCACAGGTCGATATCGACAACCTGGTCGACACGCAAAGCCTGACGGAGCTGAGCTACTCGCCGCCAGTAATCGGGAGCACTACAGATACCAGCGAGAGCTTTGTGGTCGCTGTCGATACGACGGCAGAGCTGGAAATCAGCCGCAGCTTCGTAGGTATCGGTGTGCTGCCTACGACGACCATCAACCTGCAGAAACTGATCGACGGTGTCTGGACAACGCAGCAGACCACGACTACGGCCGCTCATACCTTCACGGGGCTGGATGCGGGTGAGTACCGAGTGACGTCGACGACTGGTGCGCTTGTATCGGCCGGAACTGTGACGGTTGACCTGACGTTGTCCACTACCCACCTGACCGAGTTCGTCACGGGGGCTGCAGTCGCCGCAACGGGTAATGTCCTTGAACTCAGTGATCTATCGCCAGCAGACAGCCTCGGCTCGACGCTGACCGTCCTGAGTGTGCTGGTCAACGGGCTCTACGTCATACCCGGTCAAGCTGGAGCGCAAGTCCAGGGGCTCTACGGCACGCTGACGTTGCAAGCGGATGGTTCCTATAGCTACACGCCAACCCCGGGTCTGGCGCTTGCGGACATCGGCCAGGTGGATACATTCACCTACAAGCTCACCACACCCGCCGGCCAGGAGGACACGGCCAATCTGTACATCCGCATCGACTCGCCAGACCGCGATCTGGTCTGGGACGACGCCAACCCTGGTTCACCTGCCACTGAGGGCGCCGGTTTCGCCGCCGCCAGCATCATGGTGGATGAGGCCGCGTCAGGCGATGACAGTACGGGCACTGAAGGCGGCGCAGACAGTGGCAGCGACGACCCTGTGGTAGTCGACGGCACTGACTTCACCCACGTCGATGGTGGCGCGGGGGCAGAGGGGTGGTTGTGGGAGGGTGGTGATGCTGCCATCAACCTGAGCGACCTGATCGGCACTGCCAGCGGTGTGCAGAGCATTGACCTGAACGACGTCAGCGCGGTTGAACTGACGTTGAGCCTGGAGGACTTGGTATCCATCACAGGCCCCGAGTCGGATCGCTTGATGATCCAGGGCGATGATCAGGACAGCGTTCATCTGACAGGCGACTGGTCTGCTGGTGCGACTCAGGTAGAGAACGGTCTGGAGTACGTGATCTACACGAGCCAGGAAGATGAGACCCATCAGCTCTGGATACAAAGCGGCATCAGCGTGGTGTAACCACGCACCCGACGGCCGGGCCGCAAGGCCCGGTTTCCCTCACCAACGGTAATGCAGCGATGGACCGTGACAGGTGTCAGTCACGGTCCATGGTTGTACCCAACAAGTTGATAACAAGCAGGGGACGTGACGTGAGGTACAAGAGCCTGGCTAAACAGCTGTCTGCGGTTTTCCTGGCAGCGGCATTGACTGCACCGGCGACAGGGCAGGTCATGGCCAAGTCGTTTATCGACGACGAAGAAAGCGTCAACATCATCAGCCCCAGTGACTTGGGCACGAATTTACCGGGTGGTCCAACGGGCGTCAGCGCACCGGTGGCACCGCAACGGACCATACCGAAAAACCTCGACCTGACACGGGCTATTCAATTAGCCGTGGAATGGCACCCGGCCATTGCCGAGGCGATCGGTCAGCTGTACCAGCAGAATGAGAACGTGACCATTGCCCGTTCCGGTTACTACCCGCAAGTGAGCGGCGGTTTCAATTCCGGCTACGACAGCGGACTGAGTGGCAACGGCCAAAGCCAGACCTTTTCCTTGTCGGCATCGCAGATGCTCTACGACTTCGGCAAGGTGTCCAGTTCCGTGGACAGTGCTCTGGCCAGGGTCAGTGGCAGTCAGGCGGCGGTTTTGCTGTCAATCGACCAAGTGGCCCGTGATACCTCGTACGCCATGATCGAGTTGCAGCGTTCGCAGCTGCTGGTGGCGCTGGCGGGTGACCAGATCAAGGGCATTTCGGCGATTGCGCAACTGGCCAAGCAACGCAGCGACATGGGCGCCAGCACCCGCTCAGACCTGATCCAGGCCCGTTCGCGAGTCGAGGCGTCGCAGGCGACACAGTTACAACTGCAGGCGCAGTTCAATCGCTGGCGCAGCGCCTTGAGCAGCTTGCTGGGGGCGCAGTCTCCGGTGAGCGTTACGCAGGACTTTCCGGCGAGCCTGGAGCAATCCTGTCAAGGTCTGGCGCCTGATGAAGCGGTCACCCCGGCGCTGTTGATTGCCCAGGCGCAACGGACCGATGCCTTGGCACTGATCGCCCAGGCCCGGGCGCAAGCGTTGCCGACTGTATCGTTGGACCCATCGGTGACTCAGTATCTGGACAACAACGACGACACCGGCATCCCCGGCGGTCGGGACCGGACCCGCTACGGTGTGTTCCTCAACGTGAAGATGCCGTTGTACCAGGGCGGCGCCATTACTGCGCGCAAGTCCGCCGCACAACAAGCCCTGCGTTCTGCCGAAGCGGCCAACGACGCCGCCCGGCTCGCTGTACGCCAGGGGCTGCTGGAAGCGCGGGATCAGATTTCGAGTCTGGCCCAGCGGCTCTCCACCCTGGATTTTCGTGAGCGCAGCATTTCCGAGACCCGCGACCTTTATCGTCAGCAGTACCTCGAACTGGGCACCCGGCCGCTGCTGGACTTGCTCAATGCCGAGCAGGAAATCCACCAGGCCCGCATGGACCGGGAAAACACCGCGGCTGACCTGCGGCGCCTGAAAATCGACTGTCTCTACAACACCGGCGGGTTGCGCGCGGCGTTCCATCTAGATAACAGCACCTTGCAAGGTGTGGAGATTCGGCCATGAATGATGCCGTGATGCTTGAGGGCGACATGAGTGCAGTGGACGCGGCACCCGATCCGGCGCCGGCGTTCGATTATGAGGTGTGGCTGGAGGCGGTACTGAGCATCGCCCGGCATTACCGACTGGAGTGCTCGGCGCAAAGTGTCCGGCTTGCCGCGCAGTGGACCGAAGGCGCTTCGGTGGAAGACGTGGTGCGGCAGATGGCCCGCCAGGCCGGATTAAACTGTGCGATCGCCGACTTCAACGCCTCGACCTTGATGCAGCGGCAACTGCCGATGATCTTGCAGTTCAGTGACGGCCAGGTCGGCGTCCTGGAAACCCTGGGCGATGGCGAGCACGTGGGCATCGCCTACAGTGGCGATGGCGGTCTGCAAAGCCGGCTCAGTTGCCTGGAGTTGCTCGACTCGGCGCGCAAGAGCGTGATTTTGCGACCCATGAGTGCCGTACGCGATACTCGCGTCGATGACTACATCAAACCTTATGAGAAGGACTGGTTCAAAGGCATCGTGCTGCGGGACATGCGGCCTTATGGCTATGTCATGCTGGCTTCGCTGGTGACCAGTGTGCTCGGACTGGCCGGGGTGCTGTTTTCCATGCAGGTGTACGATCGGGTCATCCCGGCCGAGTCGATGCCCACCCTGTATGTGTTGTTTGGTGGTGTCATGCTGGCGCTGGTGTTCGACTTCATCATGCGCATCACCCGCGTGCGGATCACTGACATGCTTGGCAAGCGGGCAGACATGCGAGTGTCCGACCTGGTGTTCGGGCATGCCATTCGCCTGCGTAACAGCGCCCGGCCCAAGTCCACCGGCTCGTTCATTTCCCAGCTCAAGGAACTGGAGCAACTGCGTGAATTGATCACCTCCAGTACGGCAACGGCCTTGGCAGACTTGCCGTTTTTTCTGTTGTTCCTGGTGATTTACTGGCTGATCGCCGGGCCTCTGGTAGCGGTGCCGATGGTGGCAGTGTTGTTTCTGGTGGTGCCTGGTGTGTTGTCGCAGAAGAAACTCGCAGTGCTGGCCAACCAATCCATGCGCGAAAGCTCGTTGCGCAGCGCCATGTTGGTGGAGACCATTCAGGGCCTGGACGATATCAAGGCGCTGCAAGCCGAGCAGCGCTTCGAGCACCAGTGGAATCACTACAACGCCACCTGTGGCGACGCCAGCCTGCGGCTGCGGATGTTGACCAACAAGCTGATGGCCTGGACCAACAACGTGCAAGGTTCAGTGTTTGCCGTGGTGGTGGTGTTCGGTGCACCGATGGTTATGGCCAGTGACATGACCACCGGTAGTTTGGTGGCGGCCTCGATCCTGGCCTCGCGCATGATGGCGCCGATGTCGCAGGTCACCCAGGTGTTGACCCGCTGGCAGCAGGCCAAGGTGGCCCTGCAAAGCCTGAACCGGCTCATGGAATTGCCGGTGGACCATGCCGAAGGCAGCAAGCGCGTGCACTTGCCAGTGGTGAGCGGCCATTACGTTCTCAAGCAGGCGGCATTCCAGTATTCCGACGATGCGCCGGCGCCGGCATTGCTGGTGGCGGACTTGCAGATACAACCGGGTGAGCGCATCGCCATTCTCGGTCGCAATGGTGCAGGCAAATCCACCTTGCTGCAGGCCTTGGCCGGCATGCTCGATCTGAAGAGCGGCAGCATCAGTCTCGATGGGGTCGCGCTCGGTCATATCGACCCGGCGGACGTGCGCCGGGATGTCGGGCTGATGACGCAAAACTCGCGCCTGTTCCACGGCACTCTGCGAGACAACCTGATCATGGGTGCGCCCCATGCCTCTGATCAGGAAATCCTCCAGGCGCTGGCGTTGACGGGCGCAGCGGACTTTATCGGTAAGTTCGCCGACGGCATGGACCACATGATTCTGGAAGGCGGCCTCGGACTGTCAGGCGGGCAGCGTCAATCGTTGCTGCTGTCGCGCTTGATCATCCGTCAGCCGCACATCGTCCTGTTGGACGAACCCACGGCGTCTCTGGATGAAGCGACCGAGCGCCAATTGATCCACAACCTGGACAAGTGGGCGGCCCACCGCACGCTGGTCATCGCGACCCACCGCATGAGTGTGTTGAGTCTGGTGAACCGGATCATCGTCGTCGACAACGGACAGATCCTTGTCGATGACACCAAGGACAACGCGATTGCCCGGCTTTCCAAAACCAAGGGGAAGAATCAGTGAACACCCATGAGCGCAAAAGAATTCCGCTGTTGGGCCTCGAGAACAAGGGCGCCCAACCCTATAACGACGGTGTTGATGACAACACAGTAGTGCGCTCGACGCGGGTGGTTTTCTGGGTGTTTGTCCTGTTGGTTGCGTTTGGTGCGTGGGGTTATTTTTTTGAGATCGATGAGGTTTCGACTGGCAGCGGCAAGGTAATCCCAACCTCCCGCGAGCAAATTATCCAGTCCCTGGAAGGCGGCATCGTCACTGAACTGAACGTGACCGAGGGCGATATCGTCAACAGTGGCCAGACGTTGGCGAAACTCGACCCGACCAAGACCGAATCCAACTTCGATGAAAGCGCTTCCAAGTTCCGGGCATCCCTGGCCAGCGTCGCGCGTTTGCAGGCAGAGGTGAACAGCAAACCTTTGGTGTTTCCTGTTGAACTACAGCGCCACCCCGAGTTGATCCGAGCCGAAACCGATTTGTTCAGTACCCGGCGCAAGGGGCTGGAGGACACCCAGGCGGGTTTACGTTCATCCTTGGGGCTGGTGCGCAGCGAGTTGGAGATTACCCAGAACCTGGCCAAAGTCGGTGCCGCCAGCAGTGTTGAAGTACTGCGCCTCAAACGCCAGAAGGCAGAGCTGGAGATGAAGCTGACCCAGGCCCGCTCCGATTACATGGTGCGCGCCGGTGAGGAACTGGCCAAGGCGAATGCCGATGTCGAGACGCTGTCATCGATCATGCGCGGGCGCTCGGATTCAGTGACTCGCTTGACCTTGCGCTCTCCGGTCCGCGGTATCGTCAAAGACATCGAAGTCACCACCATCGGCGGGATCATCCCACCCAATGGGCGCTTGATGCAGATCGTTCCTCTGGATGAACAACTGCTGATCGAGGCGCGTATTTCGCCGCGGGACATCGCTTTTATCCATCCCGACCAAGTGGCCAAGGTCAAGATCACGGCCTACGACTACGCGATTTATGGCGGCATGGACGGTAAGGTGGTGACCATCTCGCCCGACACCATCCAGGACGAAGTCAAACCCGAGGTTTTCTACTACCGGGTGTTTATCCGCACCGACGCCGACACCTTGAAGAACAAGGCTGGCAAGTCGTTCTCCATTGTGCCGGGGATGATTGCTTCAGTGGATATCAAGACCGGGCAGAAAACTGTCCTCGACTACTTGATCAAGCCCATGAACCGTGCGCGTGAAGCTTTGCGCGAGCGCTGACAGAGGACGTGCTGATGGGCAAAGCCCTCAGGCTGTTGCTGCTAGGGTTGAGTGTTGTCGGCGCGCCTTGTGCCTTGGCGCTCGACGACAGCTCAGCGCCTTTGCCTTGGAACACGTCCGCCGACAAGGCGACATGTAGCGACCCGGACTCGGCATTGTGGGTCGAGTTTGCCCAGGGTGAGGAATGCATCCGCTACTTTGCAGGGGCTATCCTCGATCATGCGCCAGTGGTGATCGTCATGTTCCATGGTGATCGAAATATCGAGATGCATCAGGCGCCCGAGGCGATCCGCGGCAACACCCTGGCCGCCAAGGTAATTGCGGCAAAAGCACTGAGCAAAAGGGCTGGCGTACCGCTGGTGATTGTGGCTCGGCCTGGTACCTACGGCTCCAGCGGCAATCATGGGCAGCGGCGCCAGGCCCGGGAATTCATGGCGCTGAATGGCGCTCTGGATGAACTGCGTGAGCTCCACGGCATTGGGCAGTATGTTTTGTTGGGCCATAGCGGTGGCGCGACCGTGGCTGCTGCGTTATTGACCCTGGGGCGCGACGATGTGAAATGCGCGGTGATGAGCTCCGGCGCGTTCGCCCTGGTGCAGCGTGCGCAGATGATTCGCCAGAGCAAAGGCCTGCCTTCCAGGCCGGGACGCGACACCAATGGATTACTCCACCCCTATGATCCCGGCCAGCACATTGACGGCATTGTCGCAGCGCCCAAGCGGCAGCTGTTCGTGATAGGCAACGTCGATGATCAGGTGGCGCCGTTCGTGTTGCAGGAAGGCTTTTTCCTGGCGCTGATTAAAGCGGGGCATCGGGCGCAATTGATCAAGGCTGACGCCGTGGCGCCGGCGTTTCATCAATTGCGCAACGATATCGCGCTTAAAACGGCGGCCGGTTGCGCAAAGTAAGCTTTTCGCTTGGCGGGTTACTCGGCAAGTACCGTCTGCTCCATCGTCCTCAACCACTCGCAGACTTGCGACAAACCGGTCCCGCCCGAGCTTTTCACCAGCACCCAATCTGCTGGTTGAAACCACTGCGCCGGGTTCTGCATCAAGGCCAGGTTCAGCGCTTTGGCATTCTCGAACCACTGGACCGACAGTTCACCGCGCAGCTCGAGGTACAGCGCGCGCATCAATGGGCCGCACAACAGCACATGGCGTGGCGCTGCCATACGCAATGGTGTGGCCAGCTCCAGGTGATAACGCTGGGTGTCAGGACCGAGCTCCAGCATATCCCCCAATACCAGCACCCGGTGTCGTGAGGGTACAGGGAGGTCCGCCATGGATTGCAGTGCTGCGGCCATGGAGCCTGGGTTGGCGTTGTAGGCGTCGTTGATCATCTGGAAATGACCACCCGCGCATGGGATCTGCATGACATTGCCACGTCCTTCAACGGGTTCGAATCCAGTCAGGATTTCGAGCGCCTGGCAAGCTTCCAGACCCGCTGCGAACAACGACGCCAGCACCGCTAGTGCGTTGAGTACCATGTGCCGGCCGCGGGCTTGCAGGGTGAAGTTGAGTGCCTGTGAGCCTCGTTGCGCGCGGACGTAAACCAGCTGCGATTCGCTGCGCCAATCCAGGAGGCGCAGATCCGCATCGACGTGTTCGCCGTAACTGATCACCTGCAGACGCGCGGTTTCTGCTGCCTGGGCGAACAGCTCGTAATACGGCATGCCCCGGTTGAGCACCGCGTGGCCGCCCGGTGCCATGGAGCGGAAGATTGCGCTTTTCTTGCGGGCCAGGTTCTCCAGCGTGCCGTGGTATTCCAGGTGTGCGGGGGCCAGGCCGGTGACGATAGCGATGTGTGGGCGAACCAGTTCCGAGTTGATAGGCATCCGTCCCACGGCCATTTCCAGAACCCAGAACCTAGTTGCAGGGGGCATGCTTGCCAGGTTCCAGGCAATGCCATGCGGCAGGTTGGCGTTGGCTTCGGTTTGTCCGACCTCACCCCAGTGTTTCAGCGCGTGGGCGAGCATGGCCACCACCGTGGTTTTGCCAAAACTGCCGGTCACGCCGAACACCTGCCCGCTGAAGTGCTGTCGGGCGTGCCTGCCCAACTGCAACATCGCTTCGCTGGTGTCGGCGACTTGCAGCGCCGGCAAGCCGCAGTCCAGATAGGGGGTCGGGTCCACGCACAAGAAGGCCGAGGGCCGCCGCTCAGGCTTGGCCTGTGCCCAGCGCAGGGCCGATTGCGCCTCGTTCGGACCGACTTTGGTGGGGTGGCGATTGAGCATGCGTCCCGGCTTGAAGAACTGCATGGAGGGCGTCAAGCCAGTGGCCCTCCAGTCCGAGGGTGGCTGTGGTACCCATGTCCCTTGCGTTACACGGGCCACGGTCACGGCGTCCCAGGTCCAGTCGGATGTGGCTTCAGTCGGTGGAGGCTGGCTCACTTGCGGCGCACCATCCAGCAGATACCGGTGATAGGCAATCAGCCCGGAAAGGTAGTGTTCGACGTCGTCTATACGCACCCGGAAAGCGTGATGCCGAATGAAGAATGCGCCGGCGATGCGTGCCGGGTTGGCGAAATACATCGCTATCTCCGGCCAGAAATAACCGTTGAGCAGGTAACGGGCGCGATGGTGCAAGGCCCGATAGAAAGCGTGCAGGTCAATGTCCTGGAGCAGGTGATGTAGCGATGGCTGTTGTGCGATCCGTTCCAGCATTTGCTGTGCGGCCATCATCAGCTCGAGCAGGGTGGGAAAGGTGGTAATGCGCTGTTGGACGAAACCCAGGTAGCCCGCGACGTTGTTCAGGCCGAAGCGCAAGTATTTCTCGTCGGGGCGATAGCGTGTCAACTCGTTCACACAGTAGCTGAGCCAGTGATCATGCTCGCGCCAGTGCTCTTTGCCGATGAAGTAATCGAAGGCCTTTTCTACGACATTGATCCAGCGTTCATTGTGGGTCAGCCCATAGAGGCGCATCAGTCCGAACGCGGCCTCACCGTCGTAATAGATGATGCGAAACGGCTCTTTGAGGCTCAAGTCATGGGCGTTCAATACGTGTACGAAAGCACCGGTGGTGGGGTCCTGCATCCAGGCCATACCGTTGGCGAGGGCTTCCAGCAGTGGTAAATACTGGCGGGTGCCGGTCACTTCGCTGTACTTGACCAGGGCCAGCAGGCATACCGCGTTGCCGCCCAGTTTGATCTCGTTGCCTGTGTCCACCAGGAAGGCGGCCACGCTACCATCGGGCAGCAGGCTGGGCCTGATCAGCGTTTGGGTCAGATAGTCCAATGCCCGTTGAATCGCGGACTTCAACGTCTCGTCGCCGTTCAAGGCCCAGGCTTCGATCATCGCGTAGGTGCTGCTGGCATGGCGCAGGGTGTTGTAGTTCTTGATCGGTCGGTCGAAACACGGAAAGTAGCCGTAGACGAATTGGCCGCTGTCCTGCACCTGCTCCCCCAGATACGTGGCAGCGGTGCAGATGGGCCGCCTGACGTCGTCAGGCTCCAGGGCCGCCAGGGTGCGCCAGCCGACCTCTGCGGCGTTGCTGTTGAGTCTATGGGGCACGCCATCTTCGGCGCAGAACACGCCCGCCGTGTCGAACAGATAGACCAAGGTATCGGGTTGCAACGTGGCAATTGCGTTCGATGCCGTTGACCCTGCAAAACGGCGTTTGGCATAGACAGAAAAATTGCCTGTATTGAAGGTTGCATGGGCAATTTCGCTGCCGCCGTAGAGGATTGCGTTAGCGTTCAGTTCCTGTTCGGTGAGCGCTATTTGCAGATTACTGTCGAGCGCGATGCCACTGCGAAAGTAATTACGCTTGTGGTGCTTGAAGCGTTCGTTGAGCTTTGCCCAAGTGATTGGCTTCACGTTAACTGCACGTTCAATACGTATCCACGTACATTCAGGGTTATTACCCGACTGCATCAACAGCTGATCATGAGTTCGTTGTAGTTCATTCGCCCCTGTTTGCCATGCCGCTTCGAAGTTGTCAGCGATGACATGGAAAACATATGCACGTTTTGTGCTGTCACTGATCGAGAAAAATAGCACGCAGGGTTGTACTGTGCCCGATGAGACAGCTAACTCATCGGTGTCTTTACTCAGGAGAGCATAACAATCGAGCAATTGCTGTTTCACAGGCATAGGATGTCCGTTAATTAAAATATTCAAGGACGGTTGCGTGTTTTATAGCTGATTGACCCGCCAATAAAAGAAAGGGTAAATGAAACCCAGCGGCTCGGGGATGAGACTGTTAATCCAAATTATATGTCAAGTGTAGGTGGATGAGTCTTCACGTGCCTGTTCTATTGCCTTTGGAACTATTGGACTTTCATATTGCTGGAGATGGTCTCTGATCAGCTTGCGAATGACCTGGGAAATAGTAAGGTCAATCTCTTCGGACAGCGCCTCCAGTCTCTGTTTGGTGGGGGAGTCGATGAGTATGGTCAGGCGTGTGGTTTTTTCTGACATTTTCTTGATCCTTCTAGAAAAATGCGGCCTCGACTGTCGCATGAAGTAATTGCTAAATGGAGTGAAGAACGCTTGAGACAAACCAATGAGGTTGTAATTTGATTGGTTGAAAGTCTAAATCAATCAAATCGTATTTTCTATGGAAGCAGGTGGAAAGTTTCCATTCTGTGAGGTTAACCACCTTTTTTTTGGTCATTTGTTATCATTTCGTTATAACTGTATGAGGTGTCTATATTAACTGCGTTTCAAGAAAGTTAGACGAAAAGGAACCTGGAGTCAAAAGTGAATAGTGTCTAACACTAAAGTAGTGGTGGGTGGCTTATGATTGATCGGGTAGGAGGTTGTTTTGCTGTGTGCATGAGTTTTTTACTCATGCTACGAGGCATAAAAAAGGGACCTGACCAGCATTAACCTGGTGGCCCCTTTTTAAGGATGGCGGTACGTTTCAGGCAAAAACGAAGTACTTGCGCACGGTCTCGACTACCTCCCAAGTACCTTTCATACCCGGCTCAACCACAAAAATATCACCGGCCCGCAAGTGAATCGGCTCCAGGCCGTCCGGGGTGATCACGCAGTAGCCTTCCTGGAAATGGCAGTATTCCCACTTCACGTACTCCACGTACCACTTGCCCGGAGTGCAGATCCAGGTGCCCATGATCTTGCTGCCGTCTTCGCTGGTGTAGGCGTTGAGGTTGACGGTGTGCGGGTCACCTTCGAGCTTCTCCCACTTGCAGGCATCCAGGACCGGTAGGGGATGGGTATCGCGCAGTACGGTGATCGGCTGGGACATGATGGCTCCAAGGCAGGGAAATGAAGTTCTACCCTATAACCCCAGGTCGGATGCCAGTGGTCTGAACTCGACACTGGGATGCCCAGAAGCGCATCGGAATACGATCTTAAAACCTACACCGTCCCTGTGGGAGCGGGCTTGCCCGCGATGGCGGTGTGTCAGGTGACGCATTTTTCACTGGTCCACTGCTATCGCGGGCAAGCCCGCTCCCACATTTGATCTGGGGTGGCTGATGGATCCATTCAATAATCAGGCGTTTCTTCGCAGTAACTACGAAAGAAATCAGCCTTCGCGCTGGAATTCGCAAGAATATTTACCGCTGGCCCTCGTATCATTCACCTTAGAAACGACCGAGAGCCTCGTATGAACCCAATAAAAACGTGGTGGGATATCAGCCCACCCTTGAGCACCGCCACCCCGACCTGGCCGGGCGATACGCCCTTCCAGGAAGAGCGCGTCTGGCAGTTCGGCCCCGAATGCCCGGTAAACGTCGGCCGCATTACGCTGTCGCCCCACACTGGCGCCCATGTCGATGCGCCGTTGCATTACAGCGTCGACGGTGCGCCCATCGGCGAAGTCTCGCTGGATGTGTACCTGGGGCCGTGTCGGGTGCTGTATTGCCTGGACAGCGGCGCGCTGGTGCAGCCCGAGCAGTTGCAAGGTCGCCTGGATAACCTGCCGGAGCGCGTGCTGCTGCGCACTTATCAACAGGCGCCGTTGACCACCTGGGACGCGAACTTCACCGCCGTCGCCAAGGAAACAATCGAGCTGCTGGCCAGCCTCGGCGTGCGCCTGATCGGCATCGACACGCCGTCCCTGGACCCGCAACAGTCCAAGACCATGGATGCCCACAACGCCGTCGCCCGTCATGGCATGGCGATTCTCGAAGGCATCGTGCTCGACGACGTCCCGCAGGGCGATTACGAGTTGATCGCGCTGCCGCTGCGCTTTGCCAACCTCGATGCCAGCCCGGTACGAGCAATCCTGCGCCCGCTCAAGGAGCCCACGCGATGAGCCAGTGTCCTTTCTCCCCTGATTACCAGCCGCCGGAAGAATGGCATAACGCCGAGCTGAATTTTTCCGAGTCCATGAGCTATGGCGACTACCTGGACCTGGGCAAAGTGCTCACGGCCCAGCACCCGCTGTCGCCGGACCACAACGAGATGCTGTTTATCATCCAGCACCAGACCTCCGAGCTGTGGATGAAGCTGATGCTCCACGAACTCAAGGCTGCCCGCGAACATGTGCGCCTGGGTGAGCTGGCGCCGGCGTTCAAGATGCTGGCGCGGGTCTCGCGGATTTTCGATCAACTGGTGCACGCCTGGGCGGTCCTGGCGACCATGACACCGTCGGAATACAAGGCGATCCGCCCGTACCTGGGGCAGTCGTCGGGCTTCCAGTCGTTCCAGTACCGGGAAATCGAGTTCATCCTCGGCAATAAAAGCGCGGCGCTGTTGCGGCCCCACGCCCATCGCCCGGAGTTGCTCAAGGAGCTGCAAGTGGCGATCGCCACGCCGTCGCTGTATGACGAAGCGATCAACCTGATGATCAAGGCGGGCCTGGCGATTGACCCGCAGCGTGCGCAACGCGATCCGACGGCGCCTACGGTTCATGACGAATCCGTGGAGGCGGCGTGGCGCGAGGTGTACCGCGATCCGACCCGTTACTGGGACCTGTATCAGTTGGCCGAGAAGTTTATCGACCTGGAAGACTCGTTCCGCCAATGGCGCTTCCGCCATGTGACCACGGTGGAGCGGATCATTGGCTTCCAGCCTGGCACCGGTGGCACTGAGGGCGTGGGTTACCTGCGCAAGATGCTCGACACCGTGCTGTTCCCCGAGTTGTGGCGGGTGCGTTCGACGCTCTGATTGAAACCCAACAAAAAGCCCCGGCACTCATTGAGTACCGGGGCTTTTTGTTGGCAATGCATTCCTATTGTGACCCTGTTCATGGGGGGCCGGGCTTGCGCTAATGCCCGTCAGTTAAGCGCAGATCCCCTGTGGGAGCGGGCTTGCTCGCGAAAGCAGTGGGTCAGTCAACATCAATGTTTGCTGGGCCGACGTCTTCGCGGCGATGCGGCGATCCGACAAGCCCGCTCCCACATTTGATCTTCACTGCTTTGAGCATTGCGTTCGCTTAATTGATCGGCATTAGGGCTTGCCCGCGATGCAGGTGGCTCGGTCATTCAGTTAGACCGAGTCGATGCCATCGCAGGCAAGCCAGCTCCCACATAAGCCAGCTCCTGCACAAGCCGGCTTCTACACAGGTTATTGCGCGACAGCCAGGGCCTTGTTCTTCCTGGAGCGCAACCAGTACGCCAGGAAGAGAATCCCCACCCACACCGGCATCGCATACACCGATGGGCGCATGTCCGGGATTGCCAGCATCACGCCAACGATCACCAGCATGAACGCCAGGCACAGGTAGTTGCTGAACGGGAACCAGAAGGTCTTGAACGACGGCACCACGCCTTGCTCGCCCATGGCCTTGCGGAACTTGATGTGCGTCAGGCTGATCAGCGCCCAGTTGATCATCAGCGAAGCAACCACCAGGGCAAACAACAGCACCAGTGCATCCTTGGGTGCCACGTAGTTGATCACCACGCACAGCAACGTCACCAGGGCCGAAATGCCCAGGGCGCGCAACGGTACGCCTTGCTTGTTGAGCTTCATCAGCGCCTTGGGCGCGTCGCCTTGCTCGGCCAGGCCGAACAGCATGCGGCTGTTGCAGTACACGCCGCTGTTGTACACGGACAGTGCCGCGGTCAGCACCACGAAGTTGAGGATGTGCGCGGCGGTGTCGTTACCGATCAACGAGAAGATCTGCACGAACGGGCTGGCACTGTAGGCATCGCCGGACGCGCCGAGGGTTTGCAGCAGTTGATCCCATGGGTACAACGACAGCAGCACGGTCAGGGCGCCGACGTAGAAAATCAGGATCCGGTACACCACCTGGTTGATCGCCTTGGGGATCACCTTGCGCGGCTCGCTGGCTTCGGCAGCCGTAATACCCACCAGCTCCAGGCCGCCGAACGAGAACATGATGAACGCCATTGCCATCAGCAGGCCCATGCCGCCGTTAGGGAAGAAACCGCCGTGGTCCCACAGGTTGCTGATCGAGGCTTGCGGGCCACCGGTACCGCTGAACAGCAGGTAGCAGCCGAGCACGATCATGCCGATGATCGCCACCACCTTGATGATCGCGAACCAGAACTCGGTCTCACCGAAGAACTTCACGTTCAGGGTGTTGATCAGGTTCACCGCAACGAAGAACACCACTGCGCTGACCCAGGTCGGCACTTCAGGCCACCAGAACTGGATGTACTTGCCCACCGCTGTCAGCTCGGCCATGCCCACCAGTACATACAGCACCCAGTAGTTCCAGCCGGCGAGGAAGCCGGCATAGCCGCCCCAGTACTTGTGGGCGAAGTGGCTGAAGGAACCGGCGACCGGTTCCTCGACGATCATCTCGCCCAACTGGCGCATGATCAGGAATGCGATAAACCCGGCTATCGCATAGCCCAGGATCATCGACGGCCCCGCCGATTTCAGCACCCCGGCCGAACCGAGGAACAAACCCGTACCAATCGCCCCGCCCAGGGCAATCAGCTGAATATGCCGGTTTTTCAGGCCACGCTTGAGGCCAACCGGGTTAACCATGTCATCCGCCATTAACATTCCCTTCTACTTGTTTTTTTCAGGGTTGATCCTGCACGCCAGATCCGCCCCTCACTGCTGAGGGGTCAGATATTACTCTCGGTAAACTTTTCGTAATACAGCTGAACGCCATCAAGTGCCTGATCTTGCAGCCAGTTCTTGATGGATTCGACCATTGGAGGGGGGCCGCACACGTACATATCGGCCGATCTATCCCGCAATTCGGCCACGTCGAAATGTTCGGTCAGATAACCGCGCTTGCCAGACCACTGCGGCGATGGGTCGCTGAGCACTTCGGTGTAGCGAAAACCACGGATCGTTTGTGCATACGCCTTGATGCGCTCGGCCTCGCACAAATCCTCGGCCCCGCGCACCCCGTAGTACAGATGCACCGGTTGCTCGCAGCCGCGCTCGGCCAATTCATCGAGCATCCCCAACAGTGCCGACAACCCGGTGCCGCCGGCCACCAGCACCAGGGGCTGGGTGACGTGCCGCAGATAAAACGCGCCCAGCGGTGCCTGCAGCTTGATTTCATCGCCGACCTGGCAGCGCTCGCGCACGTAATTGCTCATCACCCCGTCCGGCAGCAAGCGGATCAGGAACTGCAAGCGGGTGCCCGGGCGGTTGGCGAAGGAGTAGGAACGCTGATGCTCGGTACCGGGGATCGACAGCCGCGCATATTGCCCCGGCAGAAAGTCCAGGGCGCGCTCCAGTTGCACCGACAGGATCGCGGTGCTGGCCGACACCTGCTGCACCTCGCACACCGTGGCGCTGAGTTGTTCCGGGCCCGGTGCGTTGCACAGGCTTGAGTCGAAATCGAAGTAAAACGCCGCGTCGGATTGGACCCGGGTCTGGCAACTGAGCATCTTGCGTTGTTGCAGGTCGAGGCTGGACAGGGCCTCGTCATCCACATAGTCCTGGCTGTAGTCTCCGGACTCGCAGCGTCCCTGGCAGGTGCCGCACACGCCTTCGCGGCAATCCAAGGGGATCTTGATGCCGTTGCGCAACGCCGCGTCCAGCAGGATTTCATTGCTGGCCACCGGAAAGAACAAGGTCTTGCCGTCGGCAAAACTGAAGGCCACTTTGTGATTCATCCACCGCACTCCGCGTAGATAGATTGATGACTGGCGAGGTTGCCCCTCGCCACAGGGGCACGGTCAGAGGTGATAGAAGTCCAGCACCGAGTTGATGGTGTCGTTGAGCAGCAGCGCATGCTTGCGCGTGATCAGCCAACTGTCGCCATGGGGCTTGAGGCTGTAGGTGGCGTGGCCATAGAACTGCTCCGACATCGCCAGCCGATAGAACAGCGTGTGCCAGTTCAGCCGCACTTCCAGGCAGCCATCAGCCTGCTCGGCAATCCGTACGTTATTGATCAGGTGCAAGGTGCGCGGCATCGGCGTGGCGGACGCGGCCTTGCCGGTGCGCAGGCGGAACACCCGGTCTTCCAGGCCCGAGCGGTTGGCGTAGTAGATCAGCGACATCTCGCGCTTGGGGTCGCGGGTGTAGACGTGTTCCGAGTCCCATTGCGGTAGGTGGAACTCACTCTGCGGGTCGAACAACTGCACGTAGGCGTCCCAGTCCTGGGCGTCGCACAGTTCGGACTTGCGGTAGAAAAACTGCTCGATCTGATACTGCAATTGCGCGTTCATCATTTCACCTCGTGCAGTTTCAACGATTGCGCCTCAAGCCCGTCCAGCAGGAATGTCTGCCAGTTGCGGTGCTGGTTGACGTACAACCCTTCGTGGGTGAATTCGGTACCGGTCATGGCCGGTTGGATGCCGATGGCCTCGCTGTTGGGCGTCGGCCCGGTTTCCCAGCGATGGCTGCCCCGGGAGATATCGCTCCAGCGTTCCAGGCGGCCCTGGAAGCCGCGCTGGGCTTCGCGAAATTCCACCAGGTCATCCGGGGTGCCCATGCCGGACACGTTGAAAAAGTCTTCAAACTGGCGGATGCGGTTTTCGCGGTCGGCATCGGACTCGTGCTTGACCCCCAGGCACTGGCTGATGATCTCGGTCTTGTTCCACGCCACCGGGCGGATGATGCGCAGTTGCGAGCTGATCTGGTCGAGAAAGAACAGGCTGGGGTACACGTTGAGGTTGCGCAGGCGATGCATCATCCACTCGGCCTTTTGCTGGCCGTGTTCTGCCACCAGGCGCGGCATGATGGTGGCGTAGCCGGAGCGCACGCTGGGGTTGGGCATGTCGCTGAACAACACGCTGTGGCCGTTGTTGAAGGCAAACCAGCCGTCATCGGTATTGGCATCGCCGGCGCCGAGTTTGCTGTAGTCCAGGGTGCTGCCGGAGGCGCTGCCGTTTTCCGTATTGACCTGCTGGCGATGCTGCACCGTGGCCACGTAGTTATAGTGCACGGTGCTGACGTGGTAACCGTCCAGGCCGTTTTCGTTCTGCAGCTTCCAGTTGCCGTCGTAGGTGTAGGCCGACTTGCCGGGCAGCACTTCCAGCTCGCCGGTGGCGGACTGCGCGACCATCATGTCGAAGAACACTTTGGAGTCGCCGAGGAAGTCTTGCAGGCTGTTGCTGCCGTGCACGTCGAGGCTGATAAACACAAAGCCCTTGTAGCTTTCGATGCGCGCCTTCTTCAGGCCGCGGGTGGCCTTGTCGAAACCTTCCGGGTATTCCCCCGGCGCCTTGACCTTCACCAGGCGGCCGTCGCTCTTGTAGCACCAGGCGTGGAACGGGCAGGTAAAGGTCGACTGGTTGCCCTTGCCGACCCGGGTCAGGGTGGTGCCGCGATGCTGGCAGGCGTTGATCAGGGCGTTGAGCTGGCCTTCACCGTCACGGGTGATGATCATCGGCTGGCGCCCGGCGCGCATGGTTACGAAGTCGTGGTTATTGGCCAGTTCGCTTTCGTGGCAGGCGTAGATCCAGTTCTTTTCGAAGATCAGTTCCATCTCCAGGTCGAACAGCTCAGGTTCGGTGAACATGTCCCGGGCGATGCGGAACACACCCTCGGCCGGACGGAAATCCAGGCAGCTTTCGATAAACGTTTTCCATTGCTCGACGCTTCTTGCACCACTCATGGGAGGCACCTTTTATTGGGTAGCTAATCGGTGGTTCATTAGAGGCGGGCAGGGGGGCGGCCAGCTATCCGCTTAATGGGGGAAGATGGGCCGCATAGTTGGGGCGCAAATACCCACATCCGTGCAACGACGCCGGGGAATGCGCTACTGTCAGGCTAGGCAATTGTCGAAAAAGCCGGCTTCTTATCCACATAGTCGACGCTCACTATCCACCCAGTGGCCAAGTGCGCGACGTGGCGCAGAACTTGCCTTGATCCACCGGACGCGCCGTCAGAGCGCGCTGGCCACAACCGCCGTGAGTGCACCCTGATGAGTAGCCATACACGCGATATCCGTATTGAACGTTTCGACCTTGAAGGCGCCCGCAGCTGGATGTCCGGCATCTGCGGGCCCCACCGGCTGGAAACCGCCACCCCGGAGCGCCTGCGCTTCCACCACAGTGCCAATGTGTTCAAGTCCCGCGCCACCACCCTGGGGGTGATCGAATACGGCACCGACGTGACCATCGACATCGAAGACGCCGAGCACTTCAGCAGCTACAGTCTGAGCCTGCCGCTGGTGGGCGAGCAGGAGCTGAGCAAGGGTGGCCAGCGCCTGAGTTCCAATCGCGACCAGGGCGTGATCATTTCGCCCAATGAACACCAGGTGCTGGCGATCTCCGGCGACTGCCGCAAGCTGCAAGTGGTGATCACCCGTGCGGCGATGAGCGAAACCCTGGAGGGCTTGTTGCAGCGGCCGATTGATGCGCCGCTGCGCTTTGAGTCGGTGATGGATGCGGTGCAGGGCGCGCCGGCGGCGTGGTGGCGTATGGCAAGGCACTTCATCGCGGAGCTGGAGCACAGCAGCGAACTGTATGACCAGGCCGCGTTTACCCGCGACCTGGAAAGCTCGCTGATCAAGGGCCTGATCCTGGCCCAGCCGAACAACTATTCCGAAGAACTGCGCGACGTGCTGGGGGTCAAGCTGCCCCACTACCTGATCCGCGCCCGCCAGTACATCCACGCCAACGCCCGCGAAGCGCTGCACCTGGAAGACCTCGAGGCGGCCACCGGGGTGTCGCGGTTCAAGCTGTTCGATGCGTTTCGCAAATACTTCGCGCTGTCGCCCATGGCCTACTTGAAGAAGTACCGCTTGAGCGCGGTGCGCCAGGAAATTCTCGAGCATGGCGCCACCCGCACCATCTCCGAAATCGCCCTGGGCTGGGGCTTTACCCACCTGGGAAGGTTTTCGGCGGAGTACCGCAAGCTGTTCGACGAATCCCCCAGCCAGACGCTGCAGCGCAACGATGCGCGGCGCATGCGGGGTGCCTGAACACAATGCAGCTCCCACAGGGTATTGGAGGTGACTGGGAGATTTCAGATCAGTTCTTCTACCAGTTGCAGGCAATGACCCAGCCCCGGCGACTGATCATTGATCCGCCGGCTGAGAATGATCGGCGAGGTCGCCGTAACCTCGACAATCGGCGTATAGCCGATATCCGCCCGATGCAGTATCTGCACCGACGCCGGCACCAGCGTCACCCCCATGCCGGCCCCGACCAGGCCGATGGCGGTCTGCAACTCATTGGTCCATTGCGCGACCTTGATCGCCAGGCCATGGGTGTCGAACAGTGCGATCACGTGGTCGGCATAGCTGGGGCGCGGGTTGCCGGGGTACAGCACCAGCGGTTCGGCGGCCAACTGCGCAAGGGTCACCGGTGCGCCCAGCAGCGGGTGCCCGGCCGGCAACACCGCCACCAGCCGATCCTCGACCAACACCCGCTGGACAATGGCCGGGTCATCAATGCGAATCCGCCCGAAGCCCACATCAATGCGCCCGGCCTTGAGCGCTTCGACCTGTTGCAGGGTGGTCATCTCCGACAGCCCCAGCTCCAGCTCCAGCGCGTCATGGCTGCGCAGGCGGCGGATCAGTTCCGGCAGCACGCCATACAGGGTCGAGGGGGCAAAGCCGATGCCCAGCCAGGTCTTCTGCCCCAAGCCGATGCGCCGGGTGTTGTCGCAGGTCTTGGCCAACTGCTCCAGCAGCACATTGGCGTGTTCATAGAAGTACCGCCCGGCCTCGGTCAGCCGCAACGGCCGGCCACGCTCCAGCAGCACCACACCCAACTCATCTTCCAATTGCTGGATCTGCCGGCTCAACGGCGGCTGGGCGATGTGCAGGCGTTCGGCGGCGCGGGTGAAGTTCAGGGTTTCCCCCAGCACCTGGAAGTAACGCAGGTGGCGCAGTTCCATACGGATTCCTCTCATACCTTGAGGGTATTGTTTGAGACCAATTCTATATTGGAAGCCAGCAACAATGGGCGACAGAATCGGGCAAGACCTATAAAGAACCCAACGGGTATTGCCATGCCGATTTGCGCCATCGAGTCGATCGAGACCATCATCGTCGATCTCCCCACCATTCGCCCGCACAAGCTGGCGATGCACACCATGCAAAACCAGACCCTGGTGATCATCCGCGTGCGGTGCGCCGACGGTATCGAAGGGATCGGTGAGTCCACCACCATCGGTGGCCTGAGCTACGGCAACGAAAGCCCCGACAGCATCAAGATCAATATCGACCAACACTTTGCGCCACTGTTGATTGGCCAGGATGCCAGCAACATCAACGCCGCCATGTTGCGCCTGGAACGCAGCATCCGTGGCAACACGTTTGCCAAGTCCGGCATCGAAAGCGCCTTGCTCGATGCCCTCGGCAAGCGCCTGAACCTGCCGGTCAGCGAGCTGCTCGGCGGCCGAGTGCGCGATGCCCTGCCGGTGGCCTGGACGTTGGCCAGCGGCAATACGCAAAAGGACATCGACGAAGCCGAGAAGATGCTCGACCTGCGCCGCCACCGCATCTTCAAGTTGAAGATCGGCGCCGGTGAAGTCAGCCAGGACCTGGCCCATGTGATTGCGATCAAAAAAGCCCTGGGCGAGCGCGCCAGCGTGCGCGTCGACGTCAACCAGGCCTGGGACGAAGCCGTGGCCCTACGCGCTTGCAAGGTGTTGGGCGATAACGCTATCGACCTGATCGAACAGCCGATCTCGCGCAATAACCGTGGCGGCATGGCCCGGCTCAACCTCTCGAGCCCGGCGCCGATCATGGCCGACGAGTCCATCGAGTGTGTCGAAGATGCCTTCAACCTGGCCCGCGAAGGTGCGGCCTCGGTGTTCGCCTTGAAGATCGCGAAAAACGGCGGCCCGCGTGCCGTACTGCGCACGGCGGCGATTGCCGAGGCGGCGGGTATTGGCCTGTATGGCGGCACCATGCTTGAAGGCGGTATCGGCACCCTGGCCTCGGCCCACGCGTTTCTCACCCTCAATAAACTGGCGTGGGACACCGAGCTGTTCGGGCCGCTGCTGCTCACCGAAGACATTCTTACCGAGCCGCTGCTGTATCGCGATTTCCACCTGCATGTCTCGACCGCCCCGGGCCTGGGCCTGGCCATTGATGAGGAGCGCCTGGCGTTCTTCCGTCGCGACAAACATTAAGAGGACGCCTGCGATGTTGTTCCACGTAAAGATGACCGTAAACCTGCCTGTCGATATGAACCCCGAGCGCGCAGCGGCCCTCAAGGCCGACGAAAAAGCCCTGGCCCAACGCCTGCAGGCGCAAGGCAAGTGGCGCCACCTGTGGCGCATCGCCGGACTGTACGCCAACTACAGCGTGTTTGATGTCGACAGCGTGCAGGAACTGCATGACCTGCTGATGCAACTGCCGCTCTATCCCTACATGGCCATTGAAGTGAATGCCCTGTGCCGGCATCCGTCGTCGATCCATGAGGATGACCGCTGAGCCTGTCTAGCCCCCTAATAATTACAAGATGAGGATTGCACCATGTCCATTCGACTGTCCCAGACTGCCCACGCCCAGCGCTTCCTCGAAGAAGCCAGCGGCAACCTCAATGACGCCGGCAACCCACGGGCCAAGGCGCTGATCTACCGGATCCTGCGCGATACGGTGAATATCATCGAAGACCTGGAAGTGACCCCGGAAGAGTTCTGGAAGGCGGTCAACTACCTCAACGAACTGGGCAAAAACCAGGAAGCCGGGCTGCTGGCCGCGGGCCTGGGCCTGGAGCATTACCTGGACCTGTTGATGGACGCCGCCGACGAGGAAGCCGGCAAGTCCGGCGGCACCCCGCGCACCATCGAAGGGCCGCTGTACGTGGCGGGTGCGCCGCTGTCCAAATACGAAGCACGCCTGGACGATGGCCTGGATGCGGCCGTGCCGCTGTTTATGCGCGGGCAAGTGCGCGACATCAACGGCAAGCCGCTGGCCGGGGCGATTGTGGATGTGTGGCAGGCCAATACCGGCGGCACTTACTCCTGGTTCGACCCATCGCAATCGGAGTTCAACCTGCGTCGCCGGATCGAGACCGACGCCCAGGGCAATTATCGTTTCCGTAGCATCGTGCCGTCTGGCTACGGCTGCCCACCGACCGGCCCGACCCAGCAGTTGCTCGATCAACTGGGGCGTCACGGCCAGCGGCCGGCGCATATCCACTTCTTTATCTCGGCACCGGGGCATCGGCACCTGACCACGCAGATCAACCTGTCGGATGATCCGTACCTGCATGATGACTTTGCCTACGCTACTCGGGATGAGCTGATTGCCGAAATTCGCTTCAGCGAAGACCCGCAACTGGCGCGGGAGTTTTGCGTGGAGGGCAAGTTTGCGCAGATCGACTTTGACTTCGAGTTGCAGCCAGCGGTGGCACCGGTCGAGCAAAAACGCATGCAACGCGTGCGCGCCCTCGAAGACTGAATACGGTCAAAAATGTGGGCGCTGGCTTTTGTGGGAGCTGGCTTGCCTGCGATAGCCTCGCCTCGGTAGTGCAGATAAACCGAGGGGTCTGTATCGCGGGCAAGCCCGGCTCCCACAAAAGCCAGCGCCCACAGTTGATCAGCAGTGCTTTGCCTATTTGCGTACGACCAGGTCCAGCACCTCATCCCGGTCCTTGATCTTCTGCAACACGATCTCCGAACGGATATCCATCACCCCCGCCGTGCGGTTGAGGTGGTTCACGATAAAGTCGGAAAAGTGCTTGAGGTTGCGCGCCTGCACCCGCAGCACGTAGTTGCTGGCGCCGGTGATCACATAGGCACTGGCCACTTCCGGCCAGCCCTGGACCTTCTTGATAAAGGTCTCGTGCCAGTCCTCCATGTCCTGGCGCAACGACAGGTGGACGATGGCTTCCAGTTCGATCCCCAATTGCTCGGCATTGAGCACCGCGCGATACCCGCTGATCACCCCCTCACTCTCCAGCAGGCGCAAGCGGCGCAGGCAGGCGGATGGCGACAGGGCGACTTTCTCCGCCAGTTCCTGGTTGCTGATACGGCCATCCTGTTGCAGGAAATGCAGGAGGCGCAGGTCGGTGGCGTCGAGAATCATGCTTAGAATTAATCCGCGTATTTAGAGGTTAAATTCGAATTTCCTACAGCTTATTAAGCCAGTTGTAGCGCACTTTGCACGAAAATTCTGCAAATCTTCGTTCATTATTTGGTCCATCGTCATCTATAAAAACAGGACTTTCCATGACCAGCCGAACTCATTGCCAGACCCTCGACGCCCAAGACCCGCTGGCGCCCCTGCGCGATCAATTCGCCCTGCCGGAAGGGGTGATCTACCTCGATGGCAACTCCCTCGGCGCCCGTCCGGTGGCGGCGCTTGCGCGGGCACAAGCGGTGATTGCCGAGGAGTGGGGCAATGGGTTGATCCGCAGCTGGAACAGCGCCGGCTGGGCGGACCTGTCCCAGCGCCTGGGCAACCGCCTGGCGCCGCTGATCGGCGCGGGTGAGGCTGAAGTGGTGATTACCGATACCACCTCGATCAACCTGTTCAAGGTGCTCAGCGCCGCCTTGAGCGTGCAGCGCCAACGCCAGCCGCAGCGCAAGGTGATTGTCAGCGAGGCAAGCAACTTCCCCACCGACCTGTACATCGCCGAAGGCCTGGCGGCGCTGCTGCAACAGGGCTACAGCCTGCGCCTGGTGAACAGCCCCGACGAACTGCCGGCGGCCATCGACCAGGACACTGCCGTGGTGATGATCACCCACGTCAACTACAAGACCGGCTACATGCACGACATGCAAGCGCTGACCGCCCTGAGCCATGAGTGCGGCGCGCTGGCGATCTGGGACCTGGCGCACTCGGCGGGCGCGGTGCCGATTGACCTGCACCAGGCCGGCGCCGACTACGCCATTGGCTGCACCTATAAATACCTCAACGGCGGCCCGGGTTCCCAGGCGTTTGTCTGGGTCAACCCGGCGCTGGTGGAGTTGGTGACGCAGCCGTTGTCGGGCTGGTTCGGCCATAGCCGCCAGTTCGCCATGGAGTCCAACTACGTGGCCGGCAAGGGCATCACCCGCTACCTGTGCGGCACCCAGCCGATCACCTCGCTGGCGATGGTCGAGTGCGGGCTGGATATCTTCGCCCAGACCGACATGGCCAGCCTGCGCCGCAAATCCCTGGCGCTCACCGACCTGTTTATCGAGCTGGTACAAAGCCGCTGCGCCGCCCATGACCTGACGTTGATCACCCCGCTCGAGCATGCCAAGCGCGGCAGTCATGTGAGCTTTGAACACCCCGAAGGCTACGCCATTGTCCAGGCCCTGATCGCCCGTGGCGTGATTGGTGATTACCGTGAGCCGAAGATCATGCGCTTTGGCTTCACCCCGCTGTACACCAGCTTCACCGAGGTGTGGGATGCGGTAGAAATCCTTGGTGAAATCCTCGATGAGAAATCCTGGGACCAGCCGCAATTCAAAGTGCGCCACAGCGTCACCTGAAAACACCACAAAACCCCCGTAGGAGCTGGCTTGCCTGCGATGAAATCGCCTCGGTCGCACTGACCTACCGAGGTGTCTGCATCGCAGGCAAGCCAGCTTCCACAGGTGCTTGGCCAGCAGTAACAATCACAATAATAAAAGGGGCACGCACGTGACCACGCCAGACAACGGCTTTGCAGCAATCACCAACCGCGAACTGGGCCTGCGGCGCCAGCTCACTTCCGGGCAGATGAGCATGATCGCCATCGGTGGCGCCATCGGCACCGGGCTGTTTATGGGCAGCGCCTATGCCATCGGCTATGCCGGGCCCAGCGTGCTGGTCAGCTACGCCATCGGCGCGTTGATCACCCTGCTGTTGATGGGCTGCCTGGCGGAAATGACGGTGGCCCATTCCACCTCCGGCTCTTTTGGCGCCTATGCCGAGTTCTATATCAGCCCCCTGGCCGGGTTTCTGGTGCGCTATGCCTACTGGGCGGCGATTGTGCTGGCGGTGGGCGCCGAGGTCACCGCGGTGGCGATGTACATGAAGTACTGGTTCGCCAACGTGCCGGAATGGGTGTGGATCGTCTCGTTCTCCAGCGTGCTGATCGTGCTTAACGCCATCAGCGTCAAGACCTTCGGCAACTTCGAATACTGGTTTTCGACGATCAAGATCAGCGCGATTGTCGGCTTTATCATCCTCGCGGTGTATGTGGTGTTCGGCTCTGGCAACCCGGATTACGGGGTGCAGAACTACACGGCCCACGGCGGGTTTTTCCCCAATGGCCTGAGTGGCATGTGGATCGCGGTGATTGTGTCGATCTTCAGCTACCTGAGCGTGGAGATGATCGCGGTGGCGGCGGGTGAAGCGGCCGACCCGGAGCAGGCGGTGAAAAAAGCCTTCCGCGCGACGATTGTGCGGCTGGTGGTGTTCTACCTGCTGACCCTGGCGCTGATGCTGGCCATCGTGCCGTGGAACCAATCCGGGCAGAGCCAGAGCCCGTTTGTCACGGTGATGCAGACCATCGGCATTCCCGGCGCCACCGGGGTGATGAACTTCGTGATCCTGATTGCCGCGCTGTCGGCCATGAACAGCCAGCTCTACATCACCACGCGCATGATGTTCAGCCTGTCCCGCGCCGGCTTTGCGCCAAAATCCATGGGCGCCCTGAGCAAGAGCGGGATCCCGCTCAATGCCCTGTTGCTGTCCAGTTCGGGCATCGCCTTGGCGACCCTGCTCAACGTGGTGTACCCGGAAAGCTCCTTCACCTTGATGATGGCCATCTCGATGTTTGGCGCGATCTTCACCTGGTTCATGATCTTCCTCACGCACCTGTTCTTCCGCCGCTACCGCAAGCGCCACGGCGGGCCGAAGTTGTCCTTCCAACTGCGGCTGTTTCCCTACAGCACGCTGCTGGGGCTGGTGCTGATGGGCGCGGTGATGATCACCACGTACTTCACCGAGGCGTTCAAGATGACCCTGGTGTTTGGCGTGCCGTTCCTGCTGATTCTCTCGGTGGTGTATTACGTGTTTTTCCGTAAAGGCACGGACAAGGCATCGAGCAAGGCCTTGGCGTAAGCCGGCAATTGCTCGAACGAACGCGCGCACAACAGCAGTCTGCGACAGGCCCAGTCTTCCGTCAGCGGCTGGGCCTGGAATGGCTGCGCGTGGGGCCAGCGTTGTAACGCGGCCAGCGGCACGATTCCCAGGCCCGCGCCACGGGCGACCATGCGCATCACCCCATCAAAGCCATCGGCCCGCACCCGGGTCTGCAAGCGAAAACCCGCGTGCAGCGCCTGTTCCTCCAGGTACACCGCCAACGCGCTGTCGGCGGCCAGGCCTACATAGTCGTAGGGCAGGCTGTCGATAAAACTCACTGCGCCGGCCGTCAGTGGGTGGCCTGTCGGCAGGATCAGCACCAACGGGTCGTCGCGAAACGGCCGGGTCTGCAAGCCGTGGCTGTCCACTGCATCGGAAATAATCCCCAGGTCCGCCGCGCCCTGGCGCAAGGCATGGGTGATGCGCAGGCTGGGCAGTTCCTGCAGGTCGATATCGAGGTTGGGGTGGGTGCAGAGAAAATCCGCCAGCAACTCCGGCAGGTATTCGCTGAGGGCGGTGGTGTTGCACAGCAGGCGCACCTGGCCTTTGACGCCGTTGGCGTACTCCGCCAGCTCCTGTTGCAGACGTTCGGCCTGTTGCAACAGCAGGCGTGCGTGGCGGGCCAGGGCGTTGCCGGCGGCCGTCGGGGTCACGCCTCGGCGGCCGCGCTGCAGGAACTCGACGCCCAGTGAAGCCTCCATTGCGCGAATGCGCGCACTGGCGGCGGCCAGGGATAGGTGGCTGCGGGCGGCGCCGGCGGTGATGTTGCCGGTGTCGAGGATGTGCAGGTAGAGGCGCAGGTCGATCAGGTCAAAGTGCATGGCCGGGGTTCTCGGGTGCCTGGACGGGCCTTATCGCAGGCAAGCCAGCTCCCACATTTGGAGGGGTGATCACATTCAGAATGTGGGAGCTGGCTTGCCTGCGATAGCGGTCTCAGCCTCACGCAAAACAAGAGGCTGCCTCAGTATATGGCGAATTTCCAACCCCACGCCAAACCCGCAAACTCCCCCCCATGACAACCTTCCTCGCGTTCTACCAACACCTCGGCCCAGCCCTGACCCTACTGGTGATCGGCACCTTCCTGCTGGCCGGCACCGTCAAGGGCGTGATTGGCCTGGGCCTGCCCACCGTCGCCATGGGCCTGCTCGGTCTGGCTATGTTGCCGGCGCAGGCTGCGGCCCTGCTGATCATTCCTTCGACCATCACCAACCTCTGGCAACTGAGCTTCGGTGGGCACTTGGGCGCACTGAGCAAACGCCTGTGGCCCATGCTGCTGCTGATTTTTCTGGGGACCGGGCTCGGTTCGCTGTGGCTGGGCATGGACGGCGGTCCCTGGGTGGTGCGGGCCTTGGGCGGGGCGTTGCTGGTGTATGCGCTGTGCGGGCTGTTGCTGCCGACGTTGCGGGTGCCCGCCGGCAGCGAGCGTTGGCTGGGCCCGCTGTGTGGTCTGCTGACGGGGATCGTCACTTCGGCCACCGGCGTCTTCGTGATCCCGGCCGTGCCCTACTTGCAGGCACTGGGCTTGCATCGGGACCAACTGGTGCAGGCGCTGGGCCTGTCCTTCAGCGTGTCCACCCTGGCCCTGGCCGCCGGGCTGTTCTGGCGCGGCAACCTCGGGGCCGGCGAACTGAATGCCTCGCTGCTGGCGTTGGTGCCGGCGCTGCTGGGCATGTGGCTGGGGCAAAAGCTGCGCCAGTGCATCAGTGCTGTGCTGTTCAAACGCGTGTTTTTTATGGGCATGGCGGCCCTGGGCGGGCACCTGCTGATGGGTGCTTGACGCAATAATCAGATGGTTACTCGTGCCTGAAGGTCAAAAGTGTTTTGCCGGTCCGTGGCTTACTCACCCGAGGTGTTGCCCGTAGCCTGCGCTCATCCATTTTCAACCTTCAGGTACAACCCCATGAAAAAAGTTCTGTTGCTCAACGGCGGCAAGAAATTCGCCCACTCCGATGGCCGCTATAACAACACCCTGCATGATGCGGCGCTGGCCGTGCTGGACCGGGGTGGGCTTGACGTGAAAGTCACCCATATCGACGCCGGCTACGACGTGGCCGAAGAAGTCGCCAAGTTCCTCTGGGCCGACGTGATCATCTACCAGATGCCCGGCTGGTGGATGGGCGCCCCATGGATCGTCAAGAAGTACATCGACGAAGTCTTCACCGAAGGCCACGGCAGCCTGTACGCCAGCGATGGCCGCACCCGTTCCGACGCGTCGCAGAAGTACGGCAGCGGCGGCCTGATCCAGGGCAAGCAGTACATGTTGTCGCTGACCTGGAATGCACCACAGGCAGCATTCGATGACCCGAGCGACTTCTTCGAAGCCAAGGGCGTGGATGCGGTGTACTTCCCGTTCCACAAGGCCAACCAGTTCCTCGGTATGAGTGGCCTGCCGACGTTCCTGTGTGTGGACGTGATGAAGCGCCCCTCCATCGAGGCTGATGTGCTGCGCTATGAGCAGCATCTGGCCCAGGTGTTTAACCTGACGCTGTAATACGGCTAGTATCCACGCAGCCGTATTCACGAGGATTCACGTTGAAAGCCCGATCCGATGAGCTCCAGATCTTCGTCTGCGTGATTGAATGCGGTTCGATTTCCGCTGCCGCCGAACAAGTCGGGCAGACGCCTTCGGCGGTCAGCCGCACTTTGTCGCGGCTCGAAGCCAAGCTCGACACCACCCTGATCAACCGCACCACGCGGCGCATGGACCTGACCGAAGAGGGCAAGTACTTCTTCGAGCAGGCCAAGCTGATCCTGGAGCAGATGGACGAGCTGGAAGAGCGCCTGTCGTCACGGCAGAAAACCCCGTCCGGGCGCTTGCGGATCAACGCCGCCTCGCCGTTCATGCTGCATGCCATCGTGCCGTACGTCGCCGAGTTCCGCCGTCTGTACCCGGATATCCAGCTGGAGCTCAACAGCAACGACCTGATCATCGACTTGCTGGAACAGAGCACCGACATTGCTATCCGCATCGGTGCCCTGGCGGACTCGACCCTGCATGCTCGCTCCCTGGGCTGCAGCCCGCTGCATATCCTCGCCAGCCCGGCGTACCTTGAGCAGCACGGCACGCCAACCACAGTGGCGGACCTGGCCAATCACACCTTGCTCGGCTTTACCCAGACCGAAACCCTCAACCACTGGCCGTTGCGCCATGTGCAGGGCGACCGCTGGCAGATCGAGCCGGGCATTGCCGCGTCCAGCGGGGAAACCCTGCGCCAACTGGCGTTGGAGGGGCAGGGGATTGCCTGCCTGTCGCACTTCATGACCATCGAAGACATCAACGCCGGCCGCCTGCAGTCGATCCTGGCGCCGTTCAACAGTGGCTATCGCCAACCGATCAACGCGGTGTATTACCGCAACTCGCAGTTGGCCCTGCGTATCCAGTGCTTTTTGGACTTTATCCAGGCAAAGCTCGCGCGCTACGCCTGTTGACCGGCTCCTACTGGTCCCGGGTGGTGGTTTTCCGTACCATCGCCCCCTCATTTCCTGCAACGCCCCCGGTAAACCTATGAAACTCTCTCGTCTGCGCGCCGACGCCCTGGCCGGACTCACCACGTCTTTTGCCTTGTTGCCCGAATGCATCGCCTTTGCCCTGGTGGCCCACCTCAACCCGCTGATGGGCCTGTATGGCGCTTTTATCATCTGCACCCTGACCGCGTTGTTCGGCGGCCGGCCGGGGATGGTCTCGGGGGCGGCGGGGTCGATGGCGGTGGTGATCGTCGCGCTGGTGGTGCAACACGGCGTGGAGTACCTGCTGGCGACGGTGTTGCTCGGCGGTCTGATCATGATTGCCTTCGGCCTGCTGCGCCTGGGCAAGCTGGTGCGCATGGTGCCGCACCCGGTGATGCTCGGTTTCGTCAACGGCCTGGCGATCATCATCGCCCTGGCGCAACTGGAGCATTTCAAGAGCGGTGAGACCTGGCTCAGCGGCACGCCGTTGTATGTGATGACGGGGTTGGTGGTGGCGACCATGGCCATCGTCTACCTGCTGCCCCGCCTGACCCGCGCGGTGCCGCCGGCGCTGGTGGCGATTCTCGGTGTGGGGCTGGCGGTGTACCTGCTGGGCTTGCCCACCCGCACGCTGGGCGATATGGCCCATATCGCCGGCGGCCTGCCGACTTTTGCCCTGCCGCAGATCCCCTGGACCCTGGAAACCCTGGGCATCATCGCGCCTTACGCTTTCCTGATGGCCATGGTCGGGCTGCTGGAAACCCTGTTGACCCTCAACCTCACCGACGAAATCACCGAGACCCGTGGTTACCCCGACCGCGAAAGCGTGGCCCTGGGCGCGGCGAATATGGTCAGCGGGGTGTTTGGCGGCATGGGCGGCTGCGCGATGATCGGGCAGACGGTGATCAACCTCAGCTCGGGCGGGCGCGGGCGTTTCTCCGGGGTGTTTGCCGGGGTGATGATCCTGCTGTTTATTTTGTTCCTATCGCCGCTGATCGAGCGCATTCCCCTGGCGGCGCTGGTGGGGGTGATGTTTGTGGTGTCCCAGCAGACCTTTGCCTGGGCGTCGCTGCGGGTGATCAACAAAGTGCCGCTCAATGATGTGCTGGTGATCATCGCGGTGACGGTGATCACGGTGTTCACCGACCTGGCCACGGCGGTGCTGTGCGGGATTGTGATTGCCGCGCTCAACTTTGCCTGGCAGCAGGCGCGGGAGTTGTACGCCGATGAACATCTGGAGGCCGATGGCAGCAAGCTCTACCGGCTGCACGGCACCCTGTTCTTTGCCTCGACCACACCCTTTCTGAACCAGTTCGACCCGGCCAACGATCCGGCCCAGGTAACGCTGGATTGCCGTCACCTGAGTTTTGTCGACTATTCAGCGATTGCCGCGCTGATGACCCTGCGCGAACGCTACAGCAAGGCCGGCAAGCACCTGCGGGTGCTGCATTTGTCGGAGCGCTGCAAGAAGCTGCTCAAGCGCGCGCGAGTGCAGCACGACTGATCCTGCTGGTGTAGGCGAGGGAGTTATGGGCCGACGAGGTTTTCCAGTTCATCGGCGCGGGTCTGGGTCATGTCCAGCACACAACCCGAGCCGTTGACCTGGTCAATACTGCCGCCGGTCGCGGAGCCGGCGAAGGCGCAATTGGCATCCCGGTATTTGATCCACAGGCGCTGTACATCTTGCAGTTGCTGCTTGCGCGGGCCTTGCTGGGCCTGCAGTGCGGTTTGGTAGGCGCTGTTCAGGCGCTTGTCCTGCACCTTGGTTTCCTGGGCGTTGCAGCCGACCATCGCGGCCGTGGTGTTGGCGGCGTCCAGGCACTTTTGCAGGGCCGGGCTGCTGTCGGCGGCCGTTGCGGTGCCGGACAAGGCCAGCAGTAACGCGCTGAGGGTAAGGGTTCTACGGTTCATGACGGGCTTCCTGAAGATGATTCGGTGTGCAATCTGAGACCGGACAGTGGCCGTTGAGTTTCCCGCATTGGGCCCGGCCTGCATGTAAGAACGATCCCCTGATTTTCATCCTGAGTCTGCGGGCATATCCCAAAGCGACAGCGCTTATCTGTGGGCGAAAATTACTTTCATAAAATTTGAAAATGCTCCTCGGTAATGATTTATGAGTTTCACAACCAATTCGACGTGACCCTTTCCGAGGAGTACCGCATGGCCGCATCACCGGGCGTCTGGCTGTTGGCATACGCTGCCATCGCCATCATTGCATTGATCGTGCTGATTGCACGTTACCGGCTCAACCCGTTTATCGTCATCACCCTGGTGTCCATCGGCCTGGCGCTGCTGGCCGGGATGCCGGCGGATACGATCATGGGTTCCTACGAGGCGGGGGTCGGCAAGACCCTGGGGCATATCGCGCTGGTGGTGGCCCTGGGCACCATGCTCGGCAAGATGATGGCCGAGTCCGGCGGCGCCGAGCAGGTGGCGCGTACCCTGATCAACCGTTTCGGCGAGCGCAATGCCCATTGGGCCATGGTGTGCATTGCCTTCCTGGTGGGGCTGCCGCTGTTTTTCGAGGTCGGTTTTGTATTGCTGGTGCCGATTGCCTTTACCGTGGCCCGGCGCGTGGGCGTGTCGATCCTGATGGTCGGTTTGCCGATGGTCGCCGGCCTGTCGGTGGTGCATGCCCTGGTGCCGCCACACCCGGCGGCAATGATGGCGGTGCTGGCGTATAACGCCTCGGTCGGGCAGACCGTGTTGTATGCGATTTTGATCGGCATCCCCACCGCGATCATCGCCGGCCCGGTGTACGCCAAGTTCATCGTGCCGCGCATCCACCTGCCCGCCGAAAACCCGCTGGAACGCCAGTTTATCGAGCGCGAACCGCGCACCCGCCTGCCGAGCTTCGGCCTGACCATGGGCACCATCCTGTTGCCAGTGGTGCTGATGATGATCGGCGGTTGGGCCAACCTGATCTCCACGCCCGGCAGCGGCTTCAACCAGTTCCTGTTGTTTATCGGGAACTCGGTGATCGCCTTGCTGTTGGCGACCCTGGTCAGTTTCTGGACCCTGGGCCTGGCCCAGGGCTTCAACCGCGAGTCGATCCTCAAGTTCACCAACGAGTGCCTGGCGCCCACCGCCAGCATCACCCTGCTGGTGGGCGCGGGCGGCGGCTTGAACCGGATCCTGGTGGACGCCGGCGTGACCCATGAAATCCTCGGCATGGCCAACGCCTTCAACCTGTCGCCACTGGTGATGGGCTGGTTGTTTGCCGCGCTGATGCGCATCGCCACCGGCTCGGCCACCGTGGCCATGACCACCGCGTCGGGCGTTGTCGCCCCGGTGGCCCTGGGCCTGGGTTATCCACACCCGGAATTGCTGGTGCTGGCGACCGGTGCCGGTTCGGTGATCTTTTCCCACGTCAACGACGGCGGCTTCTGGCTGATCAAGGAATACTTCAATATGACGGTGATCCAGACCTTCAAGACCTGGACCGTGCTGGAGACTTTGATTTCGCTGGTTGCCTTCGGTCTGACCTACGGCCTGTCTCTTGTTTTATGAGCCTCATCCTGTAACCCGGAGACCCCATGGACATCCTCTACCAGATCCGCGCCCGCCAGGATTCCTTCAGCGCTGGCGAAGGGCGTATCGCCCGGCTGATGCTCGATGATGTGGGTTTTGCCGCATCCGCCAGCCTGGAAGAGTTGTCCCAGCGGGCCGAGGTCAGCACCGCGACCTTGTCGCGATTTGCCCGCAGCGTCGGCTGCCGTGATTTGCGCGACCTGCGCCTGCAACTGGCCCAGGCCAGCGGTGTGGGCAGTCGCTTCCTCGACCCGGCGGGGTTGCCCGAGCAGTCGGCGTTTCATCGGCAGATCCTCGGCGATATCGAAGGGACGCTGCGCCAGCACCTGTCCGGCTTCAATCAGGCTGGTTTTGTCGATGCGGTGAACCTGCTGGGCAAGGCGCGGATGATCCACGCCTTTGGCATGGGCGGCCCCTCGAGCCTGTGCAGTGAAGAGTTGCAAGTGCGTCTGGTGCGCCTGGGCTATTCGATTGCTGCCTGCCGCGATCCGGTGATGATGCGGGTCACGGCCGCCACATTGAGTGCCGAGCACGCCCTGATTGTCTGCTCCCTGACCGGCCTCACACCCGAGCTGCTGGGCGTGGTGGAACTGGCCCGCAACTATGGCGCACGGATTGTCGCCATCACCCTGGCCGACTCGCCGCTGGCACAGTTGGCCGACGTGCTGCTGCCGCTGCAACCGGCCGAAACCAGTTTTATCTACAAACCCACGGCGGCGCGCTACGGCATGCTGCTGGCCATTGATTTGCTCGCCACTGAACTGGCCCTGGCCATGCCGGACGACAACCAGGAGCGCCTGCGCCGGATCAAGCTGGCCCTGGACGACTATCGCGGCGGCCCTGACAGCCTGCCGCTTGGAGATTGAGATGAAGTACCACACGCTGATTCGCCAGGCGCTGATCATTGATGGCAGCAACACGCCGGGGTATCTCGCTGACGTGGGGCTGCGCGCGGGGCGTATCGAGAAGATCGGCGACTTGTCGGCGGCCCAGGGCGAGCATGAAATCCAAGCCGATGGCCGTGTACTGGCACCGGGTTTTATCGACGTCCACACCCACGATGACACGGTGGTGATCCGCCAGCCGCAGATGCTGCCCAAGCTCAGCCAGGGCGTGACCACGGTGATCGTCGGCAACTGCGGCATCAGCGCCTCGCCGGTCAGCTTGCGTGGCGATCCGCCAGACCCGATGAACCTGCTGGGCAATGCCGAGGCGTTTGCCTATCCGCGTTTCCTCGATTACCGCGCGGCGGTGGAAAACGCTCACCCGGCCCTCAACGTCGCGGCATTGATTGGCCATACCGCTTTGCGCAGCAACCATATGGACGACCTGCACCGCACCGCCACCGCCACCGAAATCGCGGCGATGCGCGAGCAACTGCAGGAAAGCCTCGAAGCGGGCGCCCTCGGCTTGTCCACCGGCCTGGCCTACGCCAGCGCGTTCAACGCCGACACCGACGAAGTGCTGCAATTGAGTGAAGAACTGACGGCGTTTGGCGCGGTGTACACCACCCATCTGCGCAGTGAATTCGAGCCGGTGCTGGAGGCCATGGACGAGGCGTTTCTGATCGGCCGCCATGCCCAGGCACCGGTGATTATTTCCCACCTCAAATGTGCCGGCGCCGGCAACTGGGGGCGCAGCCCGCAATTGCTGGCATCCCTGGAGCAGGCGGCGAAGTCCCATCCGGTGGGCTGCGATTGTTATCCCTATGCCGCCAGCTCCTCGACCCTGGACCTCAAGCAAGTCACCGATGCCTTCCGCATCACCATCACCTGGTCCACGCCGCACCCGGAAGTGGGCGGGCGTGACTTGCAGGACATCGCCGCCGAGTGGGGTGTATCCCTGCTGGACGCTGCCCGTCGCCTGCAACCGGCGGGGGCGGTGTACTACGGAATGGATGAGGCCGACGTGCAACGCATCCTCGCCCATCCGCTGTCGATGGTGGGTTCCGATGGCTTGCCGGAAGACCCGTTCCCCCATCCGCGCTTGTGGGGCGCATTCCCGCGGGTACTTGGACATTTCAGCCGTGACCTGGGACTTTTCCCGCTGCACACAGCTGTACACAAAATGACCGGCTTGTCGGCCGCGCGCTTTGGCCTGGCCGGGCGCGGGGAAATCCGCGAGGGGCATTGGGCCGACCTGGTGCTGTTCGACCCGTTGCGGGTAAGGGATGTGGCGGACTTCAAGGACCCGCAACGTGCCGCCGAGGGCATTGATGGGGTGTGGGTCAATGGTGTGTTGAGCTACTGCTACGGGCAGGCGAACGGCCAGCGGGCGGGGCGCTTCCTGGCGCGCAGTGGTGATTTGCGGCGGGGTTTTGCCCTGGTGTGACAGGCCATGAGGTCTGTCAGATTGTGCTCAATGAGGGCTTACAAAACGCAGGTTGTGGCTGTGGGAGCGCTATCTAAGATGGACGGGACTTCTTACGGAGAGCCTGTATGCACAATCAATATGATAGCGTCAGTCATTTCGGTAACCCATCTATCTTCACTGCCTCGGTGCGCGTCGGTGACCATACGGGCGAAGCTAATGTGCCAGCCGCCAACACGCTGGCCACCTTTCCTTTTCCCCGGGATACGATCAAAGGCTGGATCCAGGAAAAAGTCTGGAGCCTGACCCATCAATGGATCGACCCTGACAAGGTCTACCTGCATAAATTCTCGTCCGCCAACAGCACGCACAGCAGTGGCGCGGTGACCGGCTGGGCGCATAGCGGCACGCCCGAGTCCTCCATGACCCTCACCGAGGCGGTCGCCAGCGATTTCTTTTCGGCACAGCGCTATGGCACTGCCGGCAAGGCCCAGGCACCCTTGAGCTGATGCGCAAGGAGAATCGCCTGGATGAGTTTGCGCAGAGTGCCTATAAGTTCGATGAGGTGCATGTGGCCAACGACGATCTGTCGAGTGCGCGGATCACCCGGATTGCCCACGGTTGAATCCTGCCTCGACTGGCGTTCACAGCACGCTCGCCTTGGGGTAGGGTGGTGGCCTGACAACAGGACGTTTTGTGGATTTGGAGAGCCTTATGCAGTTAGGAAAAGTCACCCCCATCCTGCGGATTTTCGACGAGGCCAAGGCGCTGGAGTTCTACGTCGACTTCCTGGGGTTCAAGGTGGATTGGCAGCATCGGTTCGAAGCGAATTTTCCGTTGTACCTGCAAGTGTCGCTGGGCGAGTGCGTGCTGCATCTATCCGAGCACCATGGCGACGCCTCGCCGGGCGCGGCGGTGCGGATCCAGGCACCAGGGGTGGATGGGTTCCAGCAGCAATTGCAGGCCAAGAATTATCGCTTTGCCAAGCCGGGCGTCGAGGAAACACCCTGGGACTCGCGGGAGATGAGCATCAAGGACCCGTTTGGTAATCGGCTGGTGTTTGTCGAGGAAGGCCAGGCCTGATCGACAAATGGCAGGGGCATCAGCCGCTGTTTGTCACACCTCGTGGTGAATGGCCTGCGTGTTTAGCACGTCTGGCGATTCCTGCGAGACAGCTTCAATGACCGTCAAGGCCTGAGAAGTGGAGCCGCCCCGGTTTCGGCCGGGGCGGCTTTTTGTTTACACCCGGAAATGGCTGACCATCTGCTGCAACTGGCTGCCCAGTCGTGCCAGTTCGACGCTGGACTTGGCGGTCTCGTCGCTGGCCGTTGCGGTCTGCTCCGACACATCACGCACATTGACGATGCTGCGGCTGATTTCTTCGGCCACGGCGCTTTGCTGTTCGGCGGCGGCGGCGATCTGTTGGTTCATCGACTGGATGTTCGACACCGTGCGGGTGATGTTCTCCAGGGAGACGCCGGCCTTGCGGGTCAGTTCGACGCTGCTGTCGGTCAGGCTGCGGCTGTTGTTCATCACCGTGGCCACTTGCTGGGTGCCGTTCTGCAAACCGGCGACCAGGCCTTCGATTTCTTCGGTGGACTTCTGCGTGCGCTGGGCCAGGCCGCGGACCTCGTCGGCGACCACGGCAAACCCACGGCCGGCTTCACCGGCACGTGCGGCTTCGATGGCGGCGTTGAGCGCCAGCAGGTTGGTCTGTTCGGCCACGGCCTTGATCACGTCCATCACACTGCCGATCTTGTTGCTCTCTTGTTGCAGGTGCGCCATGGCGTCGGTGGAACGCGCCACTTCGTCGGCCAGGCGTTCGATCTGGGCGATGGCTTCGGCCACCACCTTGTCGCCTTCGCGGGCCTGGCCATCGGCGGTGGATGCGGCCTGGGAAGCCTGTTCGGCGTTGCGCGCCACTTCCTGCACGGTGGCGGTCATCTCATGCATCGCGGTGGCCACTTGATCGGTCTCGATCTTCTGGCTGTTGACCCCGGCGCTGGTCTGCTCGGTCACGGCCGACAGCTCTTCGGCAGCGCTGGCGATCTGCGTGACGCCGTCGCGGATACCGGAAATCAGCTCGCGCAAGGTGCTGCCCATGCGCTGGATGCCTTGTTGCAGCACGCCCAGCTCATCGCGACGGGTCACCTGGATGTTGTGGCTCAGGTCGCCGGAAGCGATGCGCTCGACCACTGCCAGGGTTTCCTGCAGCGGGCGGGTGATCTGCCGGGTGATGACCAGCGCGGCGATAATCCCCACCAACAGGGCGAGCACGGTGCTGATCAGTTGCAGGCTGCGAGCCTGGACGCTTTCGGCGTCGCGGCGTTGCAGTTGGATGTTATACAGCGCTTCGCTGTGCGACACGATATCGGCGCCCTGCACAGTCATTTCCTGGCGGGCGAGAACGATATTGGCGTTGGCGGCTTTATACGCCTGCAGCGCAGTGCGGTAGGCGCCCAGGGCATTTTCCAGGGCGGTCAGCTCGGTTTGCTGGGCTTCACCGAACACGTTCTTCAAGCCTTTGAGGCCATTGATCGCCGATTCGATTTGCGCTTCTGCACGGGCTTCGGTGTCTGGGTTGACGTTGCCGGTGTAGCCGCGCACTTCATAGCGCGCCACCTGGAACTCTTGCTTGGCGTGGTTGACGGCTTCGTACTGGGCGAAGCGCTCACTGCTTTCTGGCATCTGCCGCACGCTGCGGTCCAGGGCTGCAATCACCAGGCCGGCGGCGTCGGCGCGCTCGCCCATGGTCTGGCGTGCGGCGTTACCGTTGCGGTAGGCCTCGCGCATTTTGTTCAGCGACTGCCGGTAGGCGGTGATGGTGTCTTTCTGCTCGTTGAGCAGCTTGAGGTTTTCCGGGCTCTTGAAGCTGTTGACCAACTGTTGCTGCTGCGCGGCAAAACTGTCGAGGGTGGTCTGCACATTCTGCGCCACGGCTTCGTCGCCGTTGGCGAGCATGTACTGCAGGCGCACGATGCGCAGTTTGGTCAGCGATGCATTGAGCTGGGTGATGTCGCTCATCCAGTTGCTGCGGTCGATCAGGCTGCCCAGGCTGGTCCAGCCGGTGAGTGCGAGGATCGAGGTGAGCACGAGCACCAGGCCAAAGCCCAGGCCCAGTTTCAAGTTGACGCTGATGTTGCCAAACCATGTATTCATCGAATTCCTCCAGGAACAGATTGCGTGTACATCAGTTGCTGGAAGGTCGCCCAGCCGATGGATAGTCTGGGGATATCGGCAGGCAGGGCGAGAGCTGAAACGGTTTTTTAATCAATGTGGGATTCGTGGATGAGTGGTCACTTTTAAAAAGCGGACTTCCCTTTGTGGCGAGCGGGCTTGCCCGCGTTGGGGGGCGTAGCGCCCTACCCAGGAGAGGGGACTGCTGCGCAGTCCAACGCGGGCAAGCCCGCTCGCCACAACAAGCCCGCTCGGCACAACAAGCCCGCTCGGCACAACACGGCCGCTGGTCAGGGGGATAGGGGGATCAGCTTTTGGGCAGGATGCTCAGGACCAGGCACGACGCTGCATCCCGGCTCAGGTGCAGGCGATTGTGCGCGATGCGCGGATGGCTGGCCTGGCCCTCGTTCTCGCCGCTGTTGGGGTTGACGTCGAAGCGCGGGAAATTGCTACTGGAAATGTCCAAGCGCAGGCGATGGCCCTGTTTGAACAGATTGCAGGTGGCAAATGGCTCGATGTTCACCTTCACCCGCTCACCGGGTGTCAGCGGTCTGGGCTGCTCCCAATCGTCACGATAGCGGCAGCGGCGGATGCCGTCGGTGATGTTCATCGCAAAGCCTTCCGGGTAAGCGGCGCTCGGCGGGTAGACATCCACCAGCTTGGCGGTGAAGTCGGTGTCCGGCGCGTCGCTGTCGATCCACAGCTCGATCTGCACCGTCCCGGCGACGATCAGGTCTTCGCTCAGGGGCGCGGTCTGAAAGCTCAGCACATCGTCGCGCTCGCACAGGGGGCGATTGTCACCCCGGGTGCCAAAAAAGTCCGGGCGTTCACGCTGGTCGAAGGCGCCGCCGACAAAAATCGGCGCGCCGGATGTCAACGCACCGCCCACGGTCGGCACCGGGTTGGCCGGGTCGGCGTAGTAACCCAACACAGCTTCGTCAGCGCTGGGCGCAACCTCGGTCAGTTGCCGTTGCGCATCCAGGTACAAGGTCAGCGACTGGGTGCCAGGCAGTGGCCATTGCTCGCCCTGCAGCCAGCGACCGCCATGTTGCAGGCGGCCCTGCTCATCCGGCAAACCGCTGCCACCGCCCATCAAGAACACCTGCACCTGGGCCGGCGGTGGCTGCGTCCCGGGCTTGAGGGATTGCTCGAACCATTGCAGGCGACAACTCAACCAATCCTGCGCCACCTGGCCGTCAAACGCGGCCTGGGCACCGAACTCCACATCGCCGCTATGGCTGATATTGCGGTCACCGTGCAACCACGGCCCCATGATCAACCGTTGCGGCGCGCTGCTGGCGCGGTTGAAGGCGGTGTAGTTGGCCAGGGTCGAGCTGACATAAGCGTCGTACCAACTGGACATGAACAGCACCGGAATATCCGGCAAGCGCCCGTAGTGACCTTCGGCATAAATTCCCGATTTCTGCCAGTAGGGGCCGAAGGTGCCCTGGGCCCACTGCTCCAGCAGATAGGCTTCGTACTCGGGCACATGACGCAACGGCGATTGGCCCGCCTGCCAGGGCATGCGGCGGAACCATTCATGGATGTCTTCGTCTTCCAGCGCCTGGCGCACCTGCGGGTCGGCCAGGGCGAGCGGGCTTTCTTTGGCCTGGCGAAACGCCCAGGTGGCCTGCTTGAGTTCAAACGCACCGCCCTGGCGAATCCCGCATTGGTAGGCGTTGGCGAAGCCGCCGCTGTCGAGCACCATGCTGCTCAGGCCCGGCGGGTGCAGGCAGGCCATCGCCAGTTGGGTGTGGGCCGCGTAAGACAGGCCCATGCTGCCGATCTTGCCGTTGCACCATGGCTGGCGAACGATCCAGGCCAGGGTGTCGAAACCGTCTTCGCCCTCGGCGGTGTACTTGGTGAACACCCCTTCGGAGGCGTAGCGCCCGCGACAATCCTGGAAGATCGCGACAAACCCCTGGGCGGTAAAACGCGCCGCCATTTGCTCGCGGGAGATGTGCTGGCCGTCGAGCTGTTTTTCCGAGCGCGACGGTTTGCACTTGTCATAGGGCGTACGTTCGATCACCACCGGATACGGCCCTTCGCCGCCCGCCGGCAGGTAGATATCGGTGGCCAGGTGGATGCCGTCGCGCATGGCGATCATCTGGTTGTGCAGGGTTTGCATAGGTAAAACACTCATCGACTCAGTATCCGGTTTGCACGGCAATGGCCAGCAGCACCATCGCCAGTACCGCATAGATCAGGAACAGCGGCAGGATGTAGCGCGCCCATTGGCCCCAGCCGACGTTGGCGGTGGCCAGCAGCACCAGCAGGCCACTGGAGGTCGGGGTGATCATGTTGGTCAGGCCGTTGCCCATCAAAAAGGCAAACACCGTGGTTTGCGGGCTGACCCCGGACAACTGGCCCAGTGGCCCGAAGATCGGCATGGTCACCGCGGCCTGGCCGGAGGTGGAGGGGATCAGCACGTCCAGCCCCAGTTGTGCGAAGAACATGCCGTAGGCCGAGACCACCGGCCCGTGGTCGCCCACCAGGTTGGCCAGGCTGTTGACGATGGTGTCCAGCACCTGGCCGGTGCTGAGGATGATTTCCACGGCGGTCGCCAGGCCGATCAGGACGCCGGCGATCAGCACCTTCTTCATCCCATCGACAAACGCGCTGGCAGCAGTGCTCGCGGCCAGGCCGGCGATCACAGCGAAGGCCACGGTCAGCAGCAGGTAGAACGCCGACAGCTCATGGTATTTCCAGCCCCAGCGGTTCGAGGCATACACCAGGAAGCCGATACCGCCACCCAGCACCAGCAGGTTCAGCAGGTGGCGAATCGGCAGGGGTTTGCTTTCGAAGGTGATCTGCGCGCTGGCATCAAAGCCGTGCTTGCGAATGCTCCACAGCACAAACGCGATACCCACCAGCAGGAAGGTGCAATAGGCCGCGACGCGCATGCTCAAGCCGCTGAAGATCGGCAGGCCGACCATCGGCTGGGCCACGGACAAGGCCACCGGGTTGGAGATGGATGCCAGGTAGCCGATCTTCACCGAGATGGTGACGATGGCCAGGCCAATCAGGTTCGACAGCCCCAGGCGGTTGGCCATGGCCACCATCAACGGCACGATCAGGATGAATTCCTTGGCCAACCCCATAAAGGTACTGCCAGCGGAAAACACCAGCATCAGGCTCGGCACCAGCACGTAGATATTGCCTCGTGTCATACCTAGCAGGCGCTCCAGCCCGGCGTCGATCACCCCGGCCTTGTTCAGCACGCCGAACATGCCGCCGATGAACAGCACCATGAAAATCAGCGCCGCACGCTTTTCGATGCCTTGGGGAATGGCCATGAAACCTTCCACCAACGATACCGGGCGGGCCGTTGTGTCGCCGGCCTTGCGGGGTTCCAGGGAGAACAGTTGGCTGAAGGAATCCTGCTTTTCCAGCACCTGATACGAGCCCGGCACCACCAGGCCATTCTGACGCTGGAACTTGCCGGCATTCACCGCGTAGGTGAAGGCGACGGCGAGCAGGACGATACTCAGCAGAATGATCGCCGGGTTGATTTGCTTGCGTTGCACGGGTTTGTCTGCGGCCGCCTCGGTGGGCGACGGGGTACGGAGGATCTGCGGTTCGGTCATGCTGGCGGCCCCGGCGCGGCCCCCGTCTGAGCGGGGTGCGTGCGCTGTTATTGTTGTGGGTAGTGACGCTTGGTTGGGCGGACACTAGGGCATCGCGCGCAGGCCCACAACGTTATGCGTGGGGCGGGTTGGGGTATGCGTTTTACGCAGCGCTCGGGATACCGAGAGGGGATTCTGGTCTCCGACCGCGCAGAGGGTTACGGGATTTTCGCAATGGAATTCAGGCGCTGCTTGAGGTGCTCGGCAAATGCCGTTACCAACTGCGGGCGCGGCTCGTCGGCACGAAATGCCAGGCCAAATTCATAGGGCAATGCCGGGCGAAACGGTCGGCTGACAATCGGCAGGTGCATGAAGTGGCTGGCCAGCAAACCATTGACGATCGACACCCCCAGGCCTTCGGCGACAAAGCTGCAGGCGGCGCCCACCGAGTGCACTTCGACCCGTACCTGGGGTGTCAGGTTGGCGGCGCGGAACATCTGGTTCAACTCGGTACGCACCGCCCGTTGCCGGCCCAGCATCACCAACGGCACATTGCGCAGATGCTGCACCTCGATGAACGGGTGGCGGCTCAGTGGATGGTCGGCCGGCATCACGCACACGCCTTCGGTGTGCAGTACCGGCTCGATATCAAAGTCGGGGATCTCGGTGGGCAGGCGTACAAAACCCAGGTCGGCGGAGCGGTCCAGCACGGCGCGCTCGATCATGTCGTAGGAACCGGTCAGCAGCTCGACCACAGTGTCGTCATGGTCCTTGAGAAAGTCCGCAACAATACGCGGCAACAATTCCTGGGTCATGCTGGTGGGCACGCCGACTTTAAGCAGGCTTTTGCGCGAGCGGCCGACGCGCATTTCGTCCGCCAGACGCTGGATCCGCTGCATGCCGTCCACCAGGCCGGCAACTTCGGTGAGCAGTTCCTCGGCCTCTGGCGTGGCCATCAACCGGCCCTTTTTGCGCAGGAACAGGGCAAACCCCAGGGCGTCTTCCAACTGGCTCAACAGGCGGCTGACCGCAGACTGCGACAAGCCCATACGGGTGGCTGCGCCGATGGTCGAGCCGGTGGACATGATCGCCTTGAAGGCTTCGAGTTGTTTGAGATTCACCGTGGATTTCCTGTCGAAGGGCGGCTTTGCGCATAGCGTCATGCGCTTCTCGCATAACGTTGTGGGGCGTTCGGCAAGCCGTTAGTGTCCGCCCCAATGTGACCTGGCGTCCAGCCTGGCACACGGAGCAACTGCCCATAAAAATCGACAATACGGCATTGAGGAAACAGTTATGCGTGAGCTTTTCACCAGGGGTGGCGTGGTCACCGTCGGGGTGCTGGCGAGTCTGTCGCCGTCGCTGATGGCCCAGGGGTTCTGGGAGGATTCCCATGGCAAGCTGACCCTGCGCAATTACTATTTCAACGACGGCTATCGCGACGGTGGCGAGGACCGCAAGGAATGGGCGCAAGGCTTTTTGCTCAACCTGCAGTCGGGCTACACCGAGGGCACCGTCGGCTTTGGCCTGGATGCCCAGGGGCTGTCGGGGATCAAGCTCGACTCCAGCCGCACCCACGCCGGCACCGGTTTGTTGCCGGTCCACGATGATGGGCGCGCCGCCAATGAATTCTCCAGCCTCGGCGTGACCGCAAAAATGCGCATCGGCGCGGCCGTGGTGAAAACCGGCACCTTGCTGCCCAAGATCCCGGTACTGGTGCATAACGACGGGCGCCTGCTACCCCAGACATTTCGCGGCACCCAGGTCGAATACACGGGCATCCGCAACCTGTACCTGCACAGCGGGCACCTGGATCAATTCAAACTGCGTAACTCCAGCGACAGCGTGGATATTTATCCACAGGGCTACAGCGGCAAAAAGGGCAGCGACTTCGATTTCGCCGGCGCCACTTATGCCTTCACGCCTACGCTCAGTGGCACCTGGTACTACGGGGAAATGCGCGAGTTCTATCGCCAGCAATTCCTCGGCCTGGTGCATAAGCAGCCGTTGGGCGCGGGGAGCCTGACCAGTGACTTGCGCTACTTCATCAGCAATGAGGCCGGCGAGGCGCGTAACGGCAAGGTCGACAGCGACATGTTCAGTGGTCTGTTCACCTATCGGCTGGGGCCGCAGGCGTTGGGTGTGGGCTACCAAAAGGTCAGTGGCGACACCGCGCTGCCCTATGCCAGCGTGTCCACGGTGTACTCGTTCAGCAACGCCGGGGTCGGCAAGTTCATCCAGGCTGGTGAGCAAACCTGGATGCTGCGCTATGACTACGACTTTGCCGCCGTGCTGCCGGGCCTGAGCTTTATGACCCGTTACTACAAGGGCCAGAACGGCGACTTCAAGGGCCGCGAAGCCCGCGAGTGGGAGTCCGACACCCACCTGCGCTACTTGATCCAGGACAGCACCCTCAAAGGCCTGGGCGTGGAGTTGCGCAAGGCCACCTACCGTTCCACCTATGCCAGTGACCGCGATAACTACCGGGTCTACCTGACGTACGATTTGGCGCTTTGGTAGGCCTTACTGCTCGACAAAGGAGTAGGGCCGGCTGCCCACGGTGATCTGCTTGAGAGCGGTGACCGGGGTGGTCAGTTGCTCGATACGGTCCAGCAACGCCAGGTTGCCCGGCCTGGCATCGAGATAGGCACGCAGTTGTGCCTCGGTCTGCAGGATCGGCAAGTTGTTCTGGGTGTAAAACACGGTGGCGCCGGCCACACGCTCGTTGGGCTGGTACAGCACCACCGTGTGGCCTTGGGCCTGAAATGCCTGGATTTGGCGGGTCAGCGGTACAAAGGACTCACGCCGGTCGGCCTTGGGCGCATACCAGAGAGCAGCGCCCAGGTAGCAGGCAATCAGCACGGCAAACACGCCGCTGATCAAGCCACGGCGATAGGCGGGCACGCGGCTGAGCAGAACCGCGCCATATTCGGCCGCGAGGACCGCCGCCGCCGGGGTCAGGGCCATCAGATACACGATGCGTTTGCTCGAGGCGAAGGTCAGCAGGGTAAATTGCGCGACCAGCCACAGGCTGAAAAACAGCAGGTACCGATTGCTCGCCAGGCTTTTGCGAAAGTGCCACAGGCCCAGGTACACCAGGATATTCCACGGCAAAAAGGCCTCGGGCAGTTTGGCCAGGTAGTAGTAGATCGGCTCGTAATGCCCGGCTTCGACGAAGGAGCCGCTGAAACGTCCGACGCTGTTGGTCCACAACACCTCACCGACCGCCTGCATCCCACCCCGTTGATACAGAAACCCCAGCCAGATAAACAGCGGCACCAGCGCCAGTAGAGTGAACATGCCCGGGCGCAGCCATTGGCCGGGCCGCACGCGCTTGTCCAACAGGCTGGTGCAGGCCAGGTAGGCAAAAATCACAATGCCCGGCATCGCCAGGCCCAGCACGCCTTTGCTCAAGGTGGCGATGGCCATCCCCAAGGTAAACAGCAGCCATGTGCCGATATTGGCGCCGGGCTGGGACTCCGGGCGGGTGGCCTGGTAGAAGGCGAGCAGCGCCAGGGTCACGCCGAGGCTGAGCAACGCATCCTCACCCACGCCGCGCACGTTGCTCCAGTAACTGGCCATGGTCGCCAGCACTAGCGCGGCGCCAAACGCCAGGGACGTAGGCCGGCCGAAGCGGCGCAGCATGCCGTACAGCAGCATCACACTGAACAACCCGGCAAACGCCGAGGCCAGTCGTACCGCGCCGGTGCTGGCGCCAAACAGGCGGATCGCCCCGGCATCCAGCCATAGGCTCAGGGGTGGTTTTTCCAGGAAGGGTTCACCGAACAGGCGCGGCACCACCCAGTCATTGTCCAGGTGCATGGCCATGGCAATCCCGGCCACTCGGGCTTCGGTGGAGCCTTGCAACTCGTGATTGCCCAGGGCCACGAAGAACAGCAGACCGGCAAGCAGCAGCAACAGCGGGGCAGGGCGTGTCATGGGGTGAGTTACCGGATGCTAGGGGGCAGCGTTGGAGTATACGAAGGCAATCCTTAACGAATTGTGAACGGAGTGCCCGTTGCGGATTGGCCTGCCAGGTGGTCTGGAAGTGGTCGGTTCGCCGCCGCCTTGGAAACCTACCATTGCCGGGTCCCGATCCATCCCGGAACGGGCTTCCCGATAGGAGAACGCGATGAGTAACGATCCACAGGCAATCGTGGTCAGGGCAGTGCAACCTGAAGACTATGAGCAATGGCTGCAACTGTGGCTGGCCTACCAGGACTTTTATCAAGTCAGCCTGGATGAGGCCACCACCCGCACTGCCTTCAGCCGCTTGCTCGATACCAATGAAGCCATGGCCTGTGCCGTGGCGGTGCATGGCGATGAGTTGGTGGGGCTGGTGCATGCGCTGTTGCATCGTTCGACCTGGGCGGTCGCCGACTTCTGCTACCTCGAAGACCTGTACGTGGCCCCCACGGTACGCGGCGGCGGTACCGGCAAACTGTTGATCGAATGGGTCCAGCGCTATGCGCAACACCACGGCTGCGCCCGGTTGTACTGGCATACCCAGCAGACCAACAAGCGTGCGCAGAAACTCTACAACTGGATCGCCGAGGACTCGGGCTGCATTGAGTATCGGATGGCTCTGTAACACCCGACGGCAAAGCTCGCCGATATTGCTCGTGGACATATCGGCGGCATCGCACAAAGATGCATGCTTTTTTACCCCTTGGCCAAGTCAATGACCCACAACCTTGAACTGGACACGCTGAAGATCCGCCTGACGGACCCCAAGCTGGCCTCCCTGGATTTGCGTGTGCGGGTGCAGCGCGTGCTGCGTCAGCTGATCCTGGAGGGCATTCTTGCGCCCGGCAGTCGGTTGCCCGCCACGCGTACGTTGGGCAAGTCACTGGGCATTTCCCGGGATACCGTAGAAATGGCCTACGTCCAACTGCAACTGGACGGTTACCTGTGCCGGCGTGAAGGTTCGGGTAGCTACGTTTCCGAGAAGATCGGGCCGAGCTTGCTGGGCGCACGCAAGCGCCAGCCAGTGGTGGCGAACCAGGTTGCGGCGCTGAGTGCCAGGGGCGCGCAGATCCTTGCCAGCGGCGGGGTGACCGACCAGCAGGTGGTCAAGGCGTTTGCCACAGGGCTGCCGGAAACGCGCACCTTCCCCGTGGGCATCTGGGAGCGCCTGCACCGCCAGGCATTGAAGGATTACCGCCCGAACCTGCTGTTGCATGGCGACCCGCAAGGCGCCGAACCCCTGCGCCAGGCCATCGCCGACTACCTGAACCTGGAACGCGGGGCGCGGGTCACGCCGGATCAGGTGCTGGTGCTGTCGAGCACGCGTCAGGCCCTGTATTTGTGCGCGCAGGTGCTGGTGGATGAAGGCCAGCCGATCCTGATGGAAGACCCCGGTTACTTCGGCGCCCGCAAGGCGTTTGAAATGTCCCAGCTCAAGGTGGTACCGGTTGCGGTGGACGCCAAAGGCCTGTGTATCGACGCCCTGCGCGCCGACCGCAGCGGCGCCAACGCCGTGTATGTCACGCCGTCCCATCAATACCCCACAGGCGCCACCCTGGCGCTGGAGCGGCGCCTGGACCTGATCGCCTGGGCCGAACAGCGCCAAGGCTGGATTATCGAGGACGACTACGACAGCCAGTTTCACTATGAAGGTTTGCCGACCGCCTGTGTGCAGGGCCTGGACAGCTCCCAGCGCACGATCTACCTCGGCACCTTCAGCAAATCCCTGTACCCCGGCTTGCGCATGGGCTTTATGGTGCTGCCCCGGGAGTTGGTCAAACCCATGACCTACGCCCGCAGCATCCTTGACGGCCATACCCCGCAAATCGCCCAACTGACCCTGGCGCGGTTTATGAACGACGGGCATTTCGGCAGCCATATCCGCGCAATGCGCAAAATCTACGGCGAGCGACGTGATGCCATGGCCGAGGCGGTGGAGCGCCACTTGAGCCATGTGGTCACCGCCAGCTTGCCGCCCGGGGGCTTACAGTTGCCTTGTGTGCTGCATGAGGGATGGTCGGAGCTGGAGACGATTCGCCAGGCGGCGCGGGTGGGTATCCAGTTGCCGGGCCTGACGCGGCTTTATGCCCGGCCACCGGCACGGGGCGGCTGGCTGCTGGGGTTCTCGGCGCTGACGCCCAGTGAAATCGAGAGTGCCTGCCGGCAGTTGGCCAAGGTGCTCAAGAGTGGTCTGGCGCAAGGCGGCGAAGTGGACTGAAAGGGCGGGCCGGTGCTTGTTAGCCTGTGCGGCCTCAACACAAGGAACGCGCCATGAACCGACCCGCCCCACGCCTACGCCTCGCCGACTACCTGTCCCCCAGCATCAGCGCGCTGATTTCGGTCATCGTCAATTACGCGGGCACCTTTGTCCTGGTGTTCCAGGCTGCCCACCTGGCGCAGTTGAGCGCGGCGCAAACCGCTTCCTGGGTCTGGTCGGTGAGTATCGGCGTGGGCGTGACCGGCGCGTGGTTGAGCTACCGCTACCGCGAGCCGATCATCACGGCGTGGTCGACGCCGGGGGTGGCCTTTCTGGCGACGGTCATGCCGTTTACACCGTATGCCGAAGTGATCGGTGCCTATGTGATGTGTGCCCTCGGTTTTATCGTGCTGGGCCTGAGTGGTGCGTTTGAGCGCTTGGTGCGGCTGATCCCCGGTGGCATTGCGGCGGGTTTGCTGGCGGGGATTCTCCTGCAGTTTGGTGTGGCGGCCTTTGGTGGCGCCAGTGCGGACCCGCTGCTGGTGATTGTTCTGGTGGTGTCCTACGCGGTGCTGCGCCGCTTCACTTCACGGTATGCGATGGTCGGGATTCTGTTGATTGGCCTGGGGCTGCTGCTCGCCCAGCAGCGCCTTGACCTGCACAGCCTGGAGCTGCAACTGGCCGCCCCGGTGTTTGAAATGCCGCACTTTTCCATCGCGGCGTTTTTTGGCGTGGCCTTGCCGCTGTTCGTGATTACCCTGACCGGGCAATACATCCCCGGCATGCTGGTGCTGCGCAACGACGGGTTCAAGACCAGCGCCAACCCGATCATCACCGTCACCGGCCTGGGGTCTTTGTTGATGGCACCGTTCGGCGCCCACGCGTTCAATGTCGCAGCGATTACGGCGGCGATCTGCACCGGGCGCGATACCCATCAGGACCCGTCCAAACGCTACATCGCCGGGTTGGTGTGTGGGGCGCTGTACATCCTGGTCGGGGTGTTTGGCGTGACGTTGGCAACCTTGTTTATGGTCCTGCCCCGCGCGTTTATCACCACCTTGGCGGGCCTGGCGCTGCTCGGCGCCATCGGTTCAAGCCTGGCCAATGCGATGGCCGATACACGCACCCGGGAAACCGCGTTGATCACCTTTTTGGCAACGGCGGCCAATGTCACGTTGCTGGGCATTGGCGGCGCGTTCTGGGGGCTGGTGGCGGGGTTGCTGGTGCATGGGGTGATTCACGGTGGGCGCCGGGTTGAGACGCGTGCGGCGGGCTAAAGGAGTTCGGCGCGCTTCACCGTGATACCCAACGGGCCACTGAGCTTTTCGACCCTGACCTTGCCACCCGCCCCAAGCGCATCCGGGTGGCAGATTTTTATATGTTTTTCGAGTTCTCGATCGTAGACCTGTAACCCGCTGCACCCCTTGCCGCCGGAGGTGTATTCGTAGCGGGCGATGTAGTCACCCGGTCTTGTGCTGGAAAAAAACACAAGCAATGACAACACGAAAAATTCTGCCACGGCGATAACGGCGAGCGCCGAGATCGCCTCTTCCAGCGAGTCCATTATTGTAAATTTGAGGCGCGGATTCCAGCGCCGCACCCCCAGCACAAATGCCACCGCAGCCAAAAGGGGCGATGTCACCAGGCAGATCATCACGCTCAACGTATTGAAGTACACGATGCGGTCGAGCCAGAACACCCATAACCCGATTGTTGCCACGAAAAGTAGTACGCCCAGACCGACGAGCAGGCGTGTAGAGGTCAGCGGTCTTCTCAATTCAAATGGCTTCCATGCATAACAAAAGGGCGTAAGCGTGACAGGTACAGCGCAGGAGTATAAGCATCGCCGGGCCTCTAATAAGGGGCTTGGCATGGACGCTTGCCGTTAGCTGTCAGCCTGAAATCACCTCGATGGCGCGCGCGTTGTTCTCGGGTTTAGCTGCCTTGGCACACCTCAACCCCGGGCTTGCTCGACCAGCCAATCAATCAACGCCTTGAGCCGTCTGGGCAGGGTTTCGTGCGCGGGGTGGACCAGATAGTAGCCATAGTTGAACGCCTCCCTGAACCCGCCGAACGGCAGCACCAGTTCGCCATCTTGCACACGCTTGCGCACCAGTTGCTCACGGCCAATGGCCACGCCGGCATGGTTGATCGCCGCGAGGGTGCTCAAGTCGGAGCGGTCAAAGGTCATGAAGCGGCTTGGCAACTCACTGCTGTCGCCCACCGCATCCAGCCATAAGCGCCATTCTGCATCGAATGAAATGTTGTCCCATGCCGCCACATCGTGCAGCACCGTGCACTGTGCCAGGCGTTCCGGATGCCCGATCAAGCCATGGGCCTGGGCATATTGCGGGCTGCACACCGGGGCAATCCGCTCGGGCATCAGGCGCAGGCTTTCCAGGCCCGGATGCTCGCCGTTGGAGTAGCACAGCACCAGGTCGATGCGCCGGGTGCGGTAGTCGATCGGTTCGTTGCCGACCCGCACATCCAGTTGAATCCCAGGGTAGCGGGCGGTGAAATCGGCCAGCCTGGGGACCAGCCAGCATTGCGCGACGGAGGGCCGTGCGTAAAAGCACAGCTGGCCTTCGATCTGGCTGTCGGAGCGTTCTTGCACGGCCTCGGACAGGGTGTCCATGGTGTGCTGCATGACCTTGAAAATCCGCTCGCCGTCATCGGTCAGGTCGACCTTGCGCGGCAAGCGATGGAACAGCTTGAGCGACAGTTCTTCTTCCAGGCGCGCTATGCGGTGACTGACCGCACTGGCGGTCAGGCACAGCTCGTCAGCGGCGCGGGCAAAGCTGAGGTGGCGGGCGGCGACCAGGAAGGTATGCAGATTGGACAGGTGGGCGCCGGTGAGCTTCGGCGCTTTGCCCAGGCCAAGTGCTGCCATGTGGGTGTCCCTCTTCGCGTCAACCGCCGGCGATCAACGATGGATTGTGGTTTGCAGAGCGCGCCCCTTATCCAGGTAGGTGGCGAACTCTTCGGCGGGAACCATGCTGCCGCCGGTGCCCCAGATCAAGTGCGTGGCGCTGGCCAACTGTGCCGCCGAGACGCCAATGCGCTGCAAATACTGCGCGTCCTTGAGCACCCGCACAATGCCTGGCGCGCCGGCCAGGGCCGAAGGTTCGAGTTTTACCCCTTCAAGCTCGTGGGCGAGGAACATCAGGCGGTAGAGTTCTTCGTCGGTGACGGTGTAGTAGCCATCGACCAGGCGCTGCATTGCCTTGCCGACGAAGCCGGAGGGGCGGCCCACTGCCAGGCCGTCAGCCGCGGTGACATTGTCAATGCCGAAGTCCTGCACGCTCACCTGGTCATGCAGCCCGGTATACACACCGAGCAGCATGCACGGCGAGTGGGTCGGTTCGGCAAACACACAGTGCACGGCATCGCCAAACGCCAGCTTCAAGCCAAACGCCACGCCACCAGGGCCGCCGCCAACACCACAGGGCAGATACACGAACAGCGGATGCTCGGCGTCCACCCGCACCCCGGCCACTTCAAATTGCCGGGCCAGGCGCTCGGCGGCCACGGCATAGCCAAGGAACAGGTGGGGCGAGTTTTCATCGTCGATGAAATAGCAGGCCGGATCGTTTTGCGCCTGTTGGCGGCCGTTTTCCACGGCAACACTGTAGTCGGAGGCGTATTCCACCACCGTCACGCCGCTGGCGCGCAGTTTGTCCTTCTTCCATTGGCGCGCATCCGAGGACATGTGCACCGTCGCCTGGAAACCCAGCTTGGCGCTGATGATGCCGATGGACAGGCCAAGGTTGCCGGTGGAGCCCACGGCGATTTTGTACTGGCTGAAAAACCTCAGTGCGCGCTCGTCGGCCAAGGTTGCGTAGTTATCGTCGAGGGTAATCAAGCCTGCCTGCAGGGCCAGGTCTTCAGCGTGCTTGAGCACTTCATGAATACCGCCACGGGCCTTGATCGAGCCGGAGATCGGCAAGTCGCAGTCTTTCTTCAGCCACAGCGCGCCGCAGTCGGGGAGGGCGGCTTCGCTCAACAGCGCGTGCTGCATGGCCTTCAGCGGCTGGATCGCGGACTCGATGATGCCACCCGCCGCCGCCGTCTCCGGGAACACCTTGGCGAGGTAGGGCGCGAAGCGAAGCAGGCGCGCGCTGGCGTCTTGTACATCCTCCAGGGTCAGGCCGACATCCTCAAGCGCTACAGCGGCCGGGGCGATCGCGGGGTTGAACCAACTGAGCGGCTCCAGTGCGACCAATTGCTGGATAACGGGATGGCTTGCATACCAGGCGTCTAGGGTTTTGCCTTGAATCATGGGAACTGCCTTTGGAGTGGGGTTCATCACACAAACCGGGAAAGGATGAGGGTAAAGACCAGGGCTGCCACCGAGGCGAGCACGGTGGCGCCGGTGAATTTCTTGAGGGCTTCGGAGAGGGAAATCCCCAGGTACTCTTTTACGACCCAGAACGCCGAGTCGGTCACGTGGGTCCAGCCGATGGCGCCGGCACCGATGGCGATCACCAGGATCTCGGGGCTGTATTGCGGGTTCTGCCCGAGGATCGGCAACACCATGCCGGCGGTGCTGATCATGGCCACGGTGGCCGAGCCCACGGCGAAGTGCATCAGCCCGGCGATCAACCACGCGAGGATGATCGGGTTGATGTTGGACTGGCCCAGCACGTCCGCCAGGACTTTGCCGATGCCGCTGCCGACCAGCATGTCGTTGAACGCCCCGCCGGCGCCGATCACCAGCAGAATACCGGCCAGCGGCGGGAAGCAGCGGTGGGTCAGGTCGAGCAAATCGCCCATGCCCAGCCCACGGCGCAGGCCCAGGGACCAGTAGGCAAAGCAAATCGACAGCGCCAGGGCAATCAGCGGGTTACCTATGAAAGACACCCACTCAAACGCCATCGAGCCTTTGGCCAGCAAGGGGATGGCCAGGGTTTTGCCGACCATCAGCGCCAAGGGCAACAGCACGGTGATCATCGCCATCGCGAAACTGGGGGCCTGGCTGTCGTCGATGCTCCCCTCACCACGCTCAGCCAAAAACTGCGCCTGGTTGGCCGGGGCCTGCCGCGCACAAGTCAGCTTGACCCAGATCGGCCCGGCGATCACGGCAGTGGGCAAGCCGACGATCAGCCCGTACAAAATCACCTTGCCGATATCGGCATTGAGCATGCCGGTAATGGCCGTGGCGGCGGGGTGCGGCGGCAGGATGCAATGCACCACCATCAGCGAAGTCGCCAGCGGTACACCCAGGTACAACAGGTTAATCCGAGTCTGACGGGCAACCACATAAATCAGCGGGATCAGCAGCACAAATCCCACCTCGAAGAACACCGGAATCCCGGCGATAAAGCCCACCAGCATCATCGCCCACGCGGCGTTCTGCTCACCCAGCAGCCGCAGCAGCGTGGTCGCAATGCGCTTGGCGCCGCCAGACTCCTCCAGCAACTTGCCGAGGATACTGCCCAACCCAATGATGCCGGCAAGAAACCCGAGCGTGCTGCCCATGCCCTTCTCAAATGCCGAGACAATCGCGGTGGGAGTCATGCCCGTGCCGACCCCCACCAGCAGACTGGCGGCGATCAGGGCCAGGAACGGATGCACACGGCATTTACCGATCAGCACGACAATCAACAGAATGGACGCGCCAAGGATCAATAGAGAAAAGGTAGGGGACATGGGTGGGTCTGCTCCATCGCAGTTATTGTTAGTTGTTTGCGATGGATTAGATTTCAGGCCTATGGCGGGGACAAACGATGATTCGTCAGGCGCTAGCTGACGCCTGTTCACTTATGGCCAGGGGCGGCCGATTGCATGACAATGCGCGGCGCCTGCGTAATTGTCAGGTCATTACAGGAGGATGTATTGCCCTGGCCCTGACGGGGTGCACCGTCAGCGGCGTCAATGAAATTGCGCATGATCCCCAGCCACGGCAGCCTCTTTAACTGCCGCGAAGGCTTGTTGGAACAACGCAGGTGCGCGCCAACCCCAACTTCAACAGCTCCTTACGCAGTAGCGGGCACTCAAGGACAGCCATTCCGGCCTGCCATTGGATCGACAGCAAATGGCTCAACTTTTGTTGGCTGGCCAAGGGCTCAGCCAGAAAGTAGCTTTTGCACTCGCTGATACTGATGACGTTCAACAGCCAGTCTTCACCCTGCGCGGCCATCCAGTGGGCGAGCGTTGACCGATGCGTTTGGATCAGCGCACTGGCATCCCACACCGCCATCTGCGCGAAAACCTGCGGCAGGTTGCTATCGGCTTTCAGCCGCTTCATATCAACCGCCAACGCGCCAATCAAGTCTGACTCGATAGTGGCTTGACACTCGCGCAAGTACCGCTCGGGCCAGCCCGCATCCAGTTTCGCCCGCCGTGCGAGGACTTCATAAGCCCGGATATCCGATTGGGTGGTCAACTGCCCGGTGAAATTCAGGGTATTGTCCAGAATAGCCGTGGCCAGCAACGCAGCACTTTTTTCGCTTATTAGCGGCAACAGCTCCAACGCTTCCCAACGCTGAAAAATCAGGGTCGCCGCTGCGCCGATTGGCAGGATGTCTGCCGCAGAACCGAGCTTCTGCGCCCAATAGTTTTCAAAGCCTGGGTGATGGTCAATGACTTCCACCACCTGTTCAGGAACCACCACCGGGTCGAAATAGTGGTAGTCGGAGACATCCACCAACACGAACTCATCACCCGCTCTCGGCAGATAGTCATCCAGAGATGACTGCCATCCGAGCACAGTCCTGGAGATGCTGGCATTGAGCGGGGCGCTACTGACGGCCCGAGCCTCAATGCCTTGGCGATTCAACAGCTCGGCGTACGCAATGCAGCAGGCATACGCATCGATGTCCAGGTACGCCGAGCCTGAGGTCACCACCCTCATAACACGTGGGCCACAGCGTGAGCTGCCGAGACAGTTGAAGACAGCTTCAGCGCTTGAGCGATCCCCTCCAGAATCCGCTCATACGCGAATTGACAATGTTCTTCGTCGATGGAAATGCGCACCGTGGCCCCGGCGATCTGCTCGGAATATCCCAGTTGTGTAACCGTGTTGGACAGGCTGAGTGTCTTGTCCGAGCATGCCGACCCACCGGTTATGTAGATCGACTGCCTGTTCAAGGCAAGCTGCAGTTTTTTTGTATTGACGCCCGGCAATGCAATAAAGCTCACACACGGTACACGCGGTGCTTGCTGACCGATCACGACCACTTCGCCCAGCATCGCTTGCAGCTTAGATTCAAATGTTTCCCGGCTCTGTTGTACCGCGACTTTACCGTTGCCGTATTTGTGCTGTTTCTCCTGCAACGCAGTTTCAATCGAAAGAATGCCCGGATAGTTCTGAGTACCACCGCGCAACCCGCCTTCCTGGCCACCGCCAACAATTAATGGCGACAAACCGTAGCGGTTTCTGGCGTATAGAAAACCGGCACCGGGCAACGCTCCGAACTTGTGTCCTGACGCAATAGCGAAATCAACGCCGGATGCGTGCAGATCCACAGGGATTTTGCCGATGGCCTGGGTCATGTCCGAAAATAGCAAACCACCCCCAGCCTTCACTTGTCGGGCGATTGCTTCGATCGGTTGAATCACGCCGGTTTCGTTATGCACCGCCATAACGCAAACCAATGTCGGGCGACCTGCATGGGTGCGGAGCAGCTGTTCCAATTGTGCAGTGTCGAGCAGTCCGTTCATTTGATGCCCGATCGCTATGGATTGCAGACCTTCCAGACCGTAGCGGTTTATGTTCTGCAGGGTGCAGGAGTGTTCGATCGCTGAGTACAGCACCAAGGGTTGCTCATGTTTGTAGCGTTCGAAAAAATCATGAAACACCTGGCTACAGCCCTCACTGGAGCCGCTGTTGAAAATCAGGCAGTCGGCGTCCACTTTCAAAAGGCTGGCGATGCGGCCACGCGCCCGTTCGACTCGTTCGAGCAATTGAACGCCGAGGGCGTGATTGGCGTTGGGGTTGGCGCATTGGCGGGTCGAGAACAACGCCTGAAGCATGTTGCTGACAGCCATTGAAACCGGTGCCGAACCACAGACGTCGGCATAAACTGCATCCACAGCAATATCCATATCAAACACTTCCAGTTTTCTGTTTTATGTCATTCAGGATGCTGCTCGCATAATGCGAACAGAGACTCACGGGTCAAACAATAAGGCGCAGCATGAGCTGGATCGAGCACAGCAAAACGAAAGCATTCAGTGCCTGTTTCAGATGCCCTGAGTCCAGCCGATGAGAAAGCATGGCTCCGAGGAAACCACCCACCACTATCCCCAGTACCAATTCACCGGTGTAGCCGAGAAAGTCCATGGTGGAGCCCACTCTGCCGAGTAAAGCCCCACTTGCTCCGATGATTCCGATCAGCGCCGAGGTCGAAATGGCCTGCTTTATCTGCAGACCAAACAAGCTGATCAGTACAGGCAGGTAGATGAACCCGCCGCCCTGGCCGACCAGCCCGCACAATACGCCAAGCACCAGCCCTATCAGTGGCAACGACAGCGATTGATGGTTGCACAACAGGGCCACCGGTCTATGGAACAGATGCGTCACCAACAGCGACATCAACCCCAGCAGCCCGAAGACGAACAGGATGAAGTTTTCGCTGAATGCATCAGCATGGAGAGAGGCAAAAAAGTTGGCGACAGCCATCGGTACAGCAAAGCTTCTGATCACTCGCCAATCCGGCTGAAACTTGATGCGGTGCAGCGCGAACGACACGAGGGACGAAAAGAAGCCTTGTGCGGAAGAAAGTCCCGTCACGACTTCAATCGGCAGTTTCTGACCGGACAAGATCGGGTAAATCAGCACCAACAGGGGCGTCACGATGATGCCCCCACCGATACCGAACAGACCTGACATGAAACCAGCCACCATGCCCACACCGACCATAACCGGGTAGATTGTCACGGCTACCATCTCAGCAGACCTTGATCTTGCCGGTCCCTTCCGTCATCCGACCGATAACAATCAGATCAGGGCAAAGCGCCTGCCACTTCTGATGGTTCTTTTCAAACCCTTCGGCACTCACCGTGAACAGCAAACCGCCATTCGTTTGCGGATCATGCAACAGAAACTTTCTAGCTAATGGAGGATCAGTCAGGTACTCCACGTTCTGCGCGTACTTTTTAATGTTAGAGAAAATACCGCTGTCAGCTGAAGTCACCGCCACTGCCAATGACTCTGTGCCGTCATAAAAAACCAGACTGCTTGTATCCAGGTCAACATCCAGTTGCCCCAGCCCGACCATCTCACTGATATGGCCGATCAAACCGAACCCCGTGATATCAGTCAAACTGCTCACCTCAGGGCTTTCGCTCAGCGTGCGGCCAAACGCGTTGTTGCCGGTAATCTGGGCAAGCGTCGACGCAGCAATATCCTTTTGTTCAATCACTCCGCTCTTCAGGGCATTGGCGAGGATGCCGACACCGATCGGACGCGTCATGACCAGCAAATCACCGGCCCTGGCCGTGTTGTTTTTCTTCAAACGGTGTTTTTCCACCTCGCCAATGATCGAGAAGCCGTACAAGGGCTGGCTGTTCTTGATCGTATGACCACCGACGATGCTGACATTGAACCTGTTCATCACCGACTGGGCGCCAAGGATCATCTGCGTAACTTGCTCGACCGAAACCTGTTCCGGGTCGAACGCCATGATCGAGTTGGCAATAAGCGGACTCCCGCCTGAAGCAAAGATATCGCTTACAGCATTGCTGGCTGCCAATTGGCCGAAGATATAAGGATCGTTGACTATCGGAGAGAAAAAATCGGTGGTGAATAACAGATATTTTTCACCTGCGTCATAGACGGCGCAATCGTCAGAAGACTCAAAGCCCAACACCACCTTGTCATCCGAAACCGTATTGGCTGCTGCAGTTTGCGACAGAATCTTCGTTAACACACTGGATGGGATCTTGCACCCGCACCCACCACTCTCAGATTTATCCATGATCTGACAAAACATCGACATCGACTTTCCTTAGAATCCATTTTCCATAATTAAAACAGCGTATTAGCGTGCTAAAGCATACTGTTATGTCCTATTTCCGCCGACAAAACTCGCATGGTTTCATTGCAGAAATATGACGAAATGGGGGTGTTTCGATGTCATGTGGATGTCAGCGAGCAATGGTGTGCTTGGCTGCGGGGTCAGGGTAGGCAGAGTTTCTTGTTACTTCAGACCCAGTCATTTTCTGTTCCAGCCATTCTTGGTAGGTGATGCGGCTGATGTGTTCCGTCCGATAGTCTTGGAGGAACTGGTTATATTTGTTTTCTTCGGTGTGATGAAAGCGAAAGCCACACTTCGATTGAGCAGCATGGGATTGGATGTTGTCGGCGAAGTAACCACACCAAAGTGCTTTGAGGTTCAGGTTTTCAAAAGCGTGTCGCATCACTTCACGCACTGCTTCCGGAATCAGGCCTTTGCCCCAGTAAGGCACGCCGATCCAGTAGGCTATTTCACCTTCCTGCTCACTGATTTCAAAATTGCTGTTGCTACCTATGAGAATGCCCACACAACCAACAGCACGGCGATTTTCTTTCAATTCGACCGCGTACACCTCTGGGTGATTGAAGACTGTGCGGATGATGTCGGCACTGTTCTCCACACTGGTGTGCGGAGGCCAGCCAGCGATGGGGCCGACTCGGGTGTCTTTGGCATATTCGTATAGATCGGCGGCGTCCGTGTCCTGCCAGGGACGCAGCAAGAGGCGTTCTGTTTTAAGTGTCATGGCCTGTACTCGTAATGGATTGGTGCGTTCGGGACAGAGTATTGGGAGACAGACCATCGGTACACGCTAGTACCTCGGCTTTTTCGGTACTTTTCAAAACAGTTTCACCAGGCGCTGATACGATTGTGGCACTTGTTTGTTGTAGCGCTGGGGCACTATGCATCACATTTCGAAACTTTCCGCTCCTGACGAATCGATGCGGATGGGAGAAACCACGCTCGCGCAAGGGCTAGGTTTACCGCTTTCCTTCGGTCATGCTTACTTGACGCTGCTGGTATGCCTCTGCGGTAGCGCCCACTTCACTCTCAACTTCAAAGAGCATGCGGTCAGGCGCGGTGGTGTGATGCTGCTGGCTGAAGACACGATTGCCCTGCTCAAACGTCGCTCGCGCCGCTTCAAGGTGTTTTTCTGCCTTATGCCGAAAAACTTTGCAGCGGAGGTTGCCTACCCACTGCCAAATACCTTGTTCGTATTTCTGCATGACCATCCTCATTGCGTCCCATCCAAGGACGACATGCCGCTGATAGAGGGGTGGGTGACGCAGATGCGGAACATTGCGCAGACCTGCCCCACCTACCAACGCATCATGTTGCGCAATCAACTGCAGAACCTCTTTTTGAAAATAGCCGAGCAACTTCCAGCCAACCAAATAGAGAACAGGGGATTCAGCAGGAAGGAAATGCTCAGTTGGCGCTTCTGGGAATTGATAGGCAAACACTGCATCCGCCACCGAGATGTGAAGTTCTACGCCGACGCACTGAGTATCACACCGTTCTACCTGTCGCAGTTGACCAAAGCGTTTTTCAATGACACCCCCAAGGGCCTGATCGATCGGCAGGTAACCTTGGAAATCAAGGCTCTCCTTTCATACAGTGACTTGGCTATTGGCCGTGTGGCCGACGAACTGAACTTCGCCGACGCATCTTACTTGTGTCGCTACTTCAAGCGCCAAACGGGGATTTCGCTCTCCCGTTACCGTAAGCACAAGAGGGAGGAGGGCGGGCAGGACTGACCTGCGGTCGAAATAGCGGAGGGAAGGCGCACGAACAATGCGCGGCAGCAGAACCTGCGTGCGATCGCCTACCCGCGCCGGCATGGTGTTTGCTGACGTGCTCAAGCGCGCGGACCCAAGCCGAGGTAGGGGAGTGACGTGTGAGCGGGCTTATGATGGGCTTGGGGAGTAGGGATTGAGTTCGGTCGGCAGAACGCCGTAGATGGATGTTGCTGAAAAGCTGCTGAGACGCGCCAATATCGGCATTCATCCACAGCGATTTTCAGCAATATTCGGTACTCCAGATACAGCGAAGCCCGCACTGGGCGGGCTTCTCTGGTGTTTCAATTGGTGGGCCGGGGTAATCTGAAACAAGTCGGTATCTATCTGTTTTTGCTGGTTAATAACTGATTGGTCAAACTGCTTGGAATACCAGTTGGAACGCTGTCTGGTCTGGATTCCGATGGACGGTGCTTTTTGAGCTCCGCCCCCGAGACGAATCAGGGTCGAAACTATCAAGCAAATGGTCGAGCTGGTTTTTACCCCTGCGCGTACGATCTCTCCAATCGCAGGCTCAGGGACTCCCGCAAACGATACCATAAATAATTTTGTGTTGGCTTAAGCCGACTCTCGAAGTATTGCGCAGTCTCTTTGTCGGTGCAGTACAGATAGCAACCCTTCATCCCGCGTGTTATCAGGGTTTGGTATGTATTTTTGATTATAAGGTCTGTTTCATTTTTCGCGAGGGTAGGTTGCTCTATTAACTATTTATCACTGCTTTGAGCGCTACGCACGTTGTATTCCGCCCTACGATTAACAGCAACGATTTGGCACGACTCATCCCCACATACAGCAGCTCTTTTCGCTGTGACAAATCGATGGTGTCCAAACCCCACAAGATAACGATCGGCGACTCGAGTCCCTTGAACCGTTGAATGGTGTCGATCAGGACCGTGGTCTTGCCTCTGACGCCCTCTTCAAGCCAAGTTGCCAGCTTTGGCAACGGAAGTCTTCGCAAGGCCGCGTAGTACTCGGCTTTGTGCAAGGCGTCAGCCACCAACACCGTGATATCACTTGGCGAGATGCCCTGCCTCGCTATCAAGTCGACGATGCGGGCATTGATCTTCCCAGCTTGAGCGTCTCGGTTTGGCGACTCATCAAACTGAACATCGTCACCCTGGATATCAGGTGGACTCACCGGAATGCCCTTGTAGTGCTTGTAGGCAGCTTCGTGAATAGGTGCCGTGTTGCGGCAATTCGTGGTCAGTGAGAATGCTTCCTCGCGGATTGGAAAAGTCCCTGCGCGGGCATACAAATTCTGGTTGTCGTCGTAGAACACATACAGCGGACTAGTGTCGTAGTCAGTTAGAAGCAGCTCAAGCGGCACCCAGAATTCCTCACGGAAATCCTGACCCTCATCGCAGACGATGGCATCGTACCGATCCGGAAGAATTTCGAGGGAGTATCCGAGCGCATTAGGTAGTTGTACCTCGTAGAGATCCTTGCCCGGATAGGTGACCTTTGCCTCAGCAACAAGGTCTCGTCCAGATGCACGGTTGGCTGTCTCGACTTGACGGTGGCACAGCTGATGGAAACTCATCACATCGAGGTTTTGGGTACCCGAGCAAAGGCTTGAAAGATGATCTGCGAGCTGCCGGTTATAACAAGTGAGCAGCGTTCTGAACCCCTCGGACGCAAGGCGACGTGCCTTTTCAAGCGCCAAGACGGTCTTGCCCGTACCCGCGCCACCGCTAACGGAAACTCTTCGGTGGGAACGCAAGAAGTCGAGCACGCGAATCTGGTCCTTCGTGAGAATCAGTCGTCGCGCTTCCTGGTCGGCTAATTGAGAAGACATCAGCGGAGCGACCTCGAATGATCGAGCGAACACTTCGCGGAAGACATCAACACCGCGCCTGCCCATGGGGGTGAATCCCGATGCGTTGTTGCCCCAATAGGCAAACACGGCATCGACCCAAGCTTTGGCGTCATGAAGATCTTTGGCGCATCCGATCAGCGCGGTTGGCATATCGGGGCGACTGAGCGCATTCGCATCGCCAACATCTGGAAAGAACACCGCATGGCCTCTGAGGACGTTGGCGAGGGACAGATCCCGCCATCGCTGATGTTCACTCAGCTTGGACCGGATCGAATACTTGGCTTTCAGCGCTTGACTGACTGGGTTGTTGATTGCGTGTTTATGACGGTGCCTGTCAACGGAAAACCAGTCCCCGCTGCTGGAATCGAACCCGACACCGCCGCCCTTAACTTCAACGCAAACGTACCCGAGATCCGGGTGGCAGATGACGAAGTCGGTTTCGCCATCTTTCGTTTGCTCTTCCTCTCGGCGCAAGATCCACCCTACCTGGAAGAAGACAACAAAGTCTCGAGAAAGCCCGTCCCTGAGCGCGCGATAGACCTTCGCCTCCGCCTGGGATGGCAATTCCGCCAATTGGGCGTCGGTCAGCTCAGGAATTATCATTGTCATCGGTATCTTCAACCACCGTCATCGTCTGCAGATTTAAAGTGACCGTGCGTCGACCGCTGGTCTCAAACTCAATGGACATCACACGAGTTGAACCTCGTAAATCCATTGATTCAATTCGCCCAATGCCAAAGTGCTGGTGTTTGACCCTTGCTCCCGCGATAAATGCAAGTGCTGGGTCATCGCGCTCCTCTGCAACAGCATCGCGCCAGTTGCCGTCGAACATGAACGATGTCACCTGCGTGGCAGGACTACGAATGGCGTGAACGCGGGTGTGCTCAGGGTCAGAAACAAACTCAACCACGTACAACCAGTAGCGATCACCGTAGTCTTGGGCGTTGCTGAACTGCAGCCTGGACAAACCCACGCCTGTCTGATTCCACTCGCCGTTGACGCCCTTTACCTCGATGAAACGGTCTTCGCCTGTCAATGGATTTCGGCTGATGATGTCGTAGCCCGGGTGGGTTTGGGCCATCTGTTCAGCGACGCGTCCCCGGGACCTCTCATAGGCGCAGACAGCTGCTCGAGCTACAACTTCAACTGCAAGGTTGTGTTCAGACGAACCTTCCTGCTCGTCCGCATCGGGAAAATCCACATGCCTTCTTCGAACATAAGAAAGCAGTCGTCGATCCCATTGCTCCTTGTGCTTTGGACGCGGTCTCTTAGCACGCTCGGCGCTGCCAATCGGCGAATCGGTTCTGTGGTCGTGCCCATTAGCCCGGTCACCATCAGGTACATCCATTTCTCGTGCGCCGTTAGAACCGGTCTGAGGCCGCCTTTTATTGGGCGGCGGCACATTCTTGGGAGGAGCATTCGGATCACCTGTCGGCTGACTCGTACCAGGCCGATTCGGTGCGCGCTCTCCACCTTTTGTCACATCAACTGACGCGCCATCCGGTTTGCTCTCTGGCTGGCCCCCCGGCTCTGTCGTGCCTCCCAAATCATCCAAACTCGACGAGGTCAAATCATCTTCTGGGCTGGAGTCCTCCTCTGCTTCGAGATGCGGAAAACCCGAGTCTGTTAGATCTTGATGAGCCTCCTCGACTGACATCCGCATGCGTGGTCCCGCCATGCCGGTGAGTTTGAGTATTTCATTGCCTGACTCTTCCGGCATCAACTGGTGGAAGATGGCATTCAAAACATGCGGCCAACTCCGATCAACAACTGGCCGCTCTACGATTAACTGCTGCTTCTCTATGTCATAAAACGCTTGGGTGCGTTTAGGTTCTGACAATCTAGGCGGAGCTGCGTTTCCATCCCCAACGACGCGAACAGACGATTGAACACGGACAACTTCGTGGCTTATGGCTTTCAGCTTCCAAATTGCTTCTCGAATCTTCTTCTGGACTGTGGTCGGTTTGTCGTGAAGCAATCGGGTAAGGATGCCGATACGCTCCATCAGCTTCTCGGCAAGCTGCGGCTCCTCTGCCTTTTGACCATCAACGAACTCAAGTGCGACCTCAGCGCTCTCACTGAGCCGCCTAACGCCGATCTTCTCAAGGATTGGCCACAGCTCGGGAGCAGGTTTGCACAGTGTCAGGTCAAGCTCCCCGTTGAAGAAACCTGCGTGCCACTCACTGTCTTGAAGAAGCACCTCGTCAGGGTGCGTTGGCTGTCCGATTAAGTTAAGTATCGTCGGCGCGTCTTGCAGCCTTTGAATGTCCAAGGCGCCCAGTTCTTCGCGCTCATCTGAGGCTGCGATGCCGATAAGGCAGGCTTCGTAAACAGATCGATCTACCCCTGTAACGGGCTTCGATTGCTCGAAATACTCAGCAACGATGTCCAGCAGGATGTCGACGTAGTCCCGACCTTCGGGGGCATTCTTTACCCCTATCGCATTGAACAAGGGCTTGAACGCTTCGAGGTTGCCTGGAATGGTGAACGCATAGCGCCCAAGCTGCTGAGGCATCCAGAAAAGCTGATTGGATCTCACATAGCTCTTCTGGCTTTCGATGTAGATGAACGGTTCCCCAGACAGCGTCGAAATGGAAGAGCCTTCGTCTTTCGATCTCTCGTTGAGTATCTGATACGTGGTGAAAGGTGCTGGTGATTTTTTTGCTACGCAATGCCGAAGGTGATTGATGACCAGCGAAGTTTCTGGCTCCAGCGCAACGTTCAGTTTCTTCAGCAAGTCCCGATTGAGTCTTGCCATATTCCGAAAATCGAGCACTGACGCTTGTGATGAGAAGGCTTCGGCACGGTAAGGCGCATACAGAGAGTTCGCGGAATACCAGTCCTCGCCGTCATCAATCGCGGGGAAGCATGCCGATCTTTTGAGACTGTTTATGGCGTCCTGAAAAAACGACTGTTCCTTCCATTCATCGAACCGGTCGCACAGGACATAGAAGGCCTCGCTGCTGGCTCTTTTTGCATCTTCGGTCGGCAGGAATTTTTCTGCGATGAAAAGCATCCGCTCAACCAGATGCTCTGCCATGGGGGAGCGACGAAGTCCAATGCTCTCAATGAAAGAATGGACCGACCGGGTGTTTGGCACACGACTGGTGTCGACCCAAAGACTCGTAGCATCGCCAAGAACCTTCACCAAATCATCGGTGCGTCTGTAGGTTTTCGTGGGGTGTGACCAATTCCCGTCCTGCGTGGGAATGATCGGCAGTGCCCCCAATAGCCGGCGGATTCTTTCATCATTCACGAGCGCCGGATAGTTGGCTATTTCGCCAATAAGGCGGGCGTATTTAGATGCATCCAGAGGTCCTTTCTCATTGAAGAATCTCGGCAAGACATTTTGTACGAACGCTTCAATAGTCTGCGTCTGAACGCCGAGTTTGCTCGACACGAACTCTCTCGCGGAAGCAGATAGAACAGAGGTTTCTAGAAGATCGGCCTGGCCAGTAGGATCGGTGAAATTCCCCGGCAATAGCGCTTGTGACGCTTTGATCAGACCTCGGCTTGAAAACCAGATTGGCAGATTTCGAAGAGACTGATACACCGCTGCGTCAACATCGCCGTAGCGATCCAGATCAGCAAACATCGCATACAGGTCACGCAACTCTTCTTGCTCAACGCCGATGACATCCTCGATGGCATCGGTGGCGCACAATGAGCCGATGTGGCGGACAACGGCACCGAGCTCAAGTTGTCGAATTTGTCGTGCGATCTTGGGGAATCCGAAGACGTGGCGCGATGCAATAGCCAGCCTTGGCAGTAGCGACGCTACCCGCCCAACTTCCAGCGCAGCGGGCGCGACAAAGGATTGAGTGATTGTAACGGCGTACAGGTCTTCCGTGACAACAAAGGGAATTGCCTGCAACCGCTGAATGGCTGCCTTCGTAGCTGGAGGGGGCGTTATTGCCTCTGGGAACAACTCGTTAATCATTCCCCATAGCGGACGATAGAAGCCCCCAAGGCGTTCTTCTTCCACCTGTAGTGCGCCAGCCGCCTGTGGTGACATGGCTTGTTCAAGCAGCCCAACAAGGCGTTCAAACGTCAGAAATGGGGCGCCCAACTGATTGACTGCCGTTCTGAACGGCCGCAAATCCTCGGTGATGACTTGCCCGCCAACTTCCTTCAATACACTGACTTGAGCAGAGTTCAGTGCTTTATCAGGGAAGAATACGCCGCTGGGAACGTGAACCCCCCCATCCTGTGCAGGAGCAATGCGAGCTTGAGTGGCTGTGGCCAGCATCCGCTCCCAAAACCGCTTGAAGCAAGCCGGGTGATTTGACGGTCTCGACAAATCAAACGTTCGCGCCATGATCTGCCAACACTGAACGTCGCCGAGCATCCTGAGAAGACCCTCGGGGTCTCTGGCCAGCTCTGTTGCCGCGACATCAATGAGCATCTCATTCCAGGCCTGTTCATGCTGGTGCCCAGCAAAAATCACGGCCTTTCGATCAGACTCTGGAAAGAAGTCTGCATTGATATGCAGAGGCAGACCGGTCGACTGTTCGGTTGGCAGGAACGCGTAGAGCAGTCCCTCGGCGAGCGGCTCGGGATCGATCCTCAAGCCAATGCTGATCTTGGTGCCTCGACCAAGGGACTCAAGTCGGGGGTGTGAGGCATACAGACGAGCCGCAGACTCCGCAGCATCAGCCCGCAAGATGTGCCACTGCTCCACCTCACCACTCGGGCGAAAACTAATGATCAGATCAGACCCGTCCCCGCGCTCCAGATCGCAAGCCAACAGCAGTTCGCCATTTCGCCGCAGCTCTGCAGTCCGAACATGCCTCAGGAACAGCAAGCTTTTGCGCAGGACCTTTTGAAAATCGTCTACGAGTTGATCAATGTGTGCGGTGCTGACGTGTGACACCCCGAGCGCCAAGCGTGCATCAGTATTCGGGTCGTCTGCCCAGGGCAAGAAGAAAGTGGTGCCCTCGGGCTGCTGGAGTGGTTCGATGAACCATTGCCCTTTTTCGGGGTGCAATGTCAGTTTGATCCCAGCGGATCGGATCTCTGGGTGGTCCGTGACCTGATAGGTCGAGACGAAGCCGATACCAAAGCGGCCAATGTTCTCACCACGAGTGAGCTTTCCACCGCTGCCGACATCCGTGATTCGGTGGTAGTCACACTTATAGCTACCTTCGGCAAGAAAGGCGCACGGCCTGTCCAGGCCGCCACAGTAGGTGAACTGACCGCTATTGAATACAACGAGTCCCTGATCGGTGACGTCAAAAACCACCGACTCCGCTTTCGCGTCGTCTGCGTTCTGAATGAGTTCAAGGGCCATGACGTCATAGCCTTGAAGTCCCGCCAGGTGGCTTCTGATGTTTCCAAGCAGGTTCGCGGTGTACGAGCCGCTGATGTGCGGTCTGGCCAATTGATCCATTTCTTTCCCCATCCTGTCCCTGACTGGTACTCACCGCGTCTCCCAGGCTCCCCGCAAGAGGATGATCTAGCCTATTCCAGTCACGCAATGGTAATCACAATGCATCGAATATATGCATTATTAAGACTCGACACTAGATCCATTGGGTGACTAACATGCCTTCGCACTAAGCTGAACCAACAATTGCCGAGCTGGATGAGCTAGTCAGGATGTCAATAACACAACTTGCCGACTTGACCCAACCGCAACGCGACCGTCTCGCGTTTGTGGAGTTGAGCATACGCTTCATCGGGGAGATTCGCCGTCAGGGCTTAGTGTCGCGGTTTGGCATCCAATCTGCCGCCGCCACACGGGACTTGGCTCTGTACAAAGAGATCGCTCCCGGCAACATCGACTACGACACCAAAGCAAAGGCTTACGGTCTGGGCACGACTTTCCGGCCGGTCTTTGATTTTCCCCCAGGGCGAGTAATGTCGTGGCTGACTCAAGGTTTCGGCGACGGCGAGCCCATGCATATCAGCGCCTGGGTGATCAGCGAGCGTCCGTCTTGCCTCACCTACCCAGATCTGGATGTGCTGGCGAGCGTGACCCGGGCAATTCACCAGCAATGCCCGCTTGGCATTGAGTACCACTCCATCTCCAGTGGCCACACTGAGCGAGAGATTATCCCGTTCGCATTGATCGATAACGGCCTCCGCTGGCACGTTCGCGCCTTCGACCGAAAATCTCAGGAGTTCCGGGATTTCGTCATAACCCGTATCAAAAGCCCTGCCGTGCTCAAGGGACTGTCGGTAGCACCGCACGAGAGAAACGACCAAGACATTCAATGGACTCGAGTCGTCGAGCTGGAGTTGGTACCACACCCGGATCAACCTCGACCAGAAATCACCGAGATGGACTACAGCATGCAGGGCGGCGTTCTGCGGATGAAGCTGCGTGCCGCAACAGCCGGATACATTCTGCGTAGATGGAGTGTGGACTGCTCTCCTGACCACAGTCTGCGTGGGCATGAGTACCGGCTCTGGCTAAAGGACCATCTGGCGCTTTATGGCGTTGCAAATGCAACGCTTGCCCCAGGTTATCGAGCCCCGACATCCCACCCAATCGGCGGAGGGGCTGCATGACTCGCTTTGATCTTTTAGGCGTCGTTCGGCAGGGCATGAAATCCGGCCCTGTCACACTGGACCAGTTGTGGGTGGACCATGGCACGCAATGGCATCAGCTGGGATGGAGTCGTGCGCAGTTGAGTCTATGGCTGGCCTGTACGCCGTCCTTGCAACGCTGTGAATTGCCCAGTGGTGAACTAGCGTGGTCTCTCAATGCTGGCCCAGGCGATGCCGCCTCCAGCCTGGCCGACGAAATGGTGGCGCTATTGCAAAAGGCCGACCGCCCCATGCCCTTGGCCCAGCTCATCAGCAAATTTTCGACAGGCTGGGTGGTCACCGAGCCGATGCTGCGCAGTGCAGCACAACAAGATGCTCGAATCGAATTAAAAGGCCCGCTACTCAAGCTGGCTTAACGGATACACAGGACAGAAGAACCCATGGCAACCGAACAAACACTGGATCAACGCTACCAAGCCATTCGCACCAAATACAACGATTACACCGAGCACACCCCGCTGAATAGCGATCACGATTTCGTGAAAGCAGGCTTGATCTGGGGCTCAGTGGAAGGTAATCGAACACCGTCAATCTTGTTGATAGCTCTTGATAAAGGCCATTGGAATTATTCCAAAGAGGACGAACTTGATCTGCTTGCCTATGACCTACTTGCAAGTGTCAATGGGGACGAGTGGCCGATTTTTGCGCATCTTCAAGATGACAGTAATGTCGCTCACTTCAGTTTGTTTGGTGGCGCAGGTACCCACTCGGTCGACTCGGTGCCACCACTAGAGTTGATCAGGGAGCACAAACAGCTGGAAAAGGTCCCGACCTTCCGTTGGGCAATGAAGACCTATACCCGCCTCATGAAGGGCTTGGATAACTTCCACGAGCGTGTCTATCAGATTGATAAAGATCGAGGTATTGGCAACAAGAACGACATCATCTCCGAAGTCTCAAAAATCCTTTTCCTTGAAACCTTTCGGGTGCGTCATGACCCAGCCCTTACGTTTAAGCACGAAGGAAAAAACCTGAGCTTTCAGGAGGTTTTCAATTATTCCTATGTCGCCAAGCATCAGGACTTGGCAGTTGAACAGATCAAATCTGCGTTTGCAGAGTTTCGTGACCATCCAGACTACGTCATAACGTTGGAGGACGGGACGCAAGAGCCAATTTTTGTTGGTAAAAACAAAGACCTGCATCTGAGCAACTGGAAAAACTACGAAACCTTGCTGCGAGTTTTTCAAGATCTTGGCCAAGTCACTAACAACCAAGGCCAGGTCGTCAAAGAGTGTGGATCTTTGCGGGATATGCCAGGGGATCTGCTGGGGCGTGTGTTCGATGTTTTCCTACGCGCTAAATTCGAGTCGAAAGGTGGGCTGGGCCAGTACCTGACGCCTAACCCTGTCAAGCAAGCCATGCTCGAAATAGCCATGCATGACATTGCCAATGACAACGAGATCATGGAGAGACTAACCTCCGGGCAGTTTCGCTACTGCGACCCTACCTGCGGTTCCTATGGCTTTGGCTCTGTTGCACTCAGCCATCTCAAGAATTTGATCAGCAGGTTGGGTGGTGTTTCAGACAGTCAAAAAGATCAGATGATCGAGGAATTGCTGGCCAACAGCTTCGTCGGTTCTGACTCAGCAGAAAACATGGTGACGCTGGCACGCGTCAATATGGCATTACAAGGCGCACCAAAAGCCAAGATTTTCTGGGCCAACTCGCTCACGACCAAGCTTCTCAAACCCAATAGCTTCGACCTGATTTGCACCAACCCACCGTTTGGCACACCAAAATTTGGCGCCAAGGAGCAGGAGGCCAAGCAGCACTATGAAGCAGAAATGGAACAGATCCTTGGTGGCTTCCGACCCGCTGAACTCGAATCCGAGTACGTTGCTTATTACGATTACATCAAAAAAACCTGGCAAGACACAGGCGGTCTCTACCTGGACAAAGATGGCAGCCCCAAGTGGCCAGGCTATCGCACCGACTTGCGCAATTTTTCCACCGGTAAAAAGGCCGTCTACAATCTGGTCCCCACCACCAGCGGTTTGGCGCTAGGCAGCAAGCCCGATGGCAAAGGCAACTGGAAGCCGGTGGGCGCCACCATCGACCCTGCCGTGCTCTTTATCGACCGTTGTCTGCAGCTGCTACGCCCCGGTGGCCGCCTGCTAATCGTGTTGCCAGATGGTGTGCTGTGTAACTCCGGCGACCGCTATGTCCGCGAATACATCATGGGGACCAAGGACGAAAAAACTGGCCAGTTTGTGGGCGGCAAGGCCATCGTCAAAGCGGTGCTCTCCCTCCCGGCGGACACCTTCAAACTCTCCGGCACCGGTGCCAAGACCTCCGTGCTGTACCTTCAGAAACGCCACGCCAGCAAGGAGCGCCCCGAGCAGTTCCTACCTGAGCCGCAAGGCGATGTATTCATGGCGGTGGCAGAAACGCTGGGCTATGTGGTGAAGAACAATATCGAAGATTACTCTGTGGGCGTGCCAAATGACCTCGACAAGATTGTTGGCGCTTATAAGCGGGGTGAGTGATGTCTGTTGATACCTTGCGAGAAACCTTTCATATAAACCGGGTTGCTCCAGACAAGATCCAGGATTTTCTGACGGCACAAACATATCGCCCAGGAATCACGGAGGCTAAAGAAAAGATAAAATCACTACCCTGGGTATTCCTGCAAAGCGTTTGTAAACGACCAATCAGACAAGGTAAATCACCTTCCTACGCGGAAGATGCGGGACTACTTTGCATTAAGCCGAAGAACACCAATGAGATGATCGTTTCATTGGAGGAACTGAGTTACATCAAACAGGCGAGCAAAGACGAAGTCGCCGGACAACGGCTACAAATGGGCGATATTGTTATCACCCGATCTGGCTCAGGAACAATTGGCCGTGCCTCAATTTTCCTGTCCGAAAAAGAGGTTTACACCAACGACCATTTGTTCATTGTCCGAACGGATGCCGTCGATAGTCATTACACTTGCGCGTTCCTCAATACCTATTGGGGGCATCGCCTTCTCGAGGCAGGCGTTTCAGGATCGACGGGGCAGCTCAATCTATCGAATGAGCACATCAAAGGTATTACGTTATACACGCCAGCTGAGCTTGCACAAAAATACATCGGGGACAAAATCCGCCAAGCGGAGCGGCTTCGGGCTTGGGCGAAGGCGCTTGAGGCGAAGTTTGAATTAAACCTTAAGAAGGCGGTGTCAGAGGCTTTTGAGAATAAGGGGGCAGGCAAGAAGTACTCTAGAGCGCCGGTTGCCGATATTTCCTATACGCTCAATCCAGGAGCCTTCGACGAGGAACGCCTACGGGTTCAGCATTACCTTTTGGGTCTTGGCGGGAAGCGCTTTAGCAAACTGGCGGACATTTCTGGCCCAACATCAAGTAGTTATAAACCAGATGCGACCTACATCGGACTGGACGCAATATCATCTGCTACCTGTCAGCTCAAACCATCAACGGTGGAAAAGGCTGAAATATCGGGTACCTGCCGTTTATTGGGTGAGGGACCTGTAATTTCCAAATTACGTCCATATTTGAACAAGATTTCCTACATTCCTAAGCGCTTCGTAGGGGCTGTTGGCTCTACGGAGCTTTTATGTATTACGCCACGAGACCACTATTCGGGATGGTATCTCTACGGCGTATTAAAATCAGAGCTAGCCTTAAAGCAGCTTCGCCCATTGGCAACCGGGGCAACACATCCCCGTATTGATCAGTACGACGTGTATGACTTGGTTGTGCCCGTCTTAGACGAGCAAGAAACTCTTGGGCAAGCGCTCGAAATAGCCCAATCAGCCTATTTCTTAGCTAGTGAACTTACAGTTGCCGCCAAACTTCTCGTCGAAGCCCTGATCGAAGGCCAACTCACCGAAGCTGAATTGCTCACCGCCGAAAAGGCACTGCAAGCGGGCAACGACCGACTGGATCGCTTTATTCTGAGCCGATTGAATACTAATGGTATCGATGGCCAAGGGTCTACACTGTTTAACGATCTGGACGAGCTGTACTGCTTGCTCGTGCAAGCTGAGGGGGATTGATGGCAAGCCCCCATGCCAGGTTAGTTGCCTTGATCCCACGTTTGCGAGCCTTGCTCACGACAGGCTTCATGGCTGCCGTTGCCAATGAGCGTGACGACTCGGCGCTGTTGAGCAACCTGGCCCATCCGCTAGCGGCGGAAGACGCTGGCGACCAAAGCAATGGAAAGGGGATGCAGGGTCGTCTAGGGACCAGCGCAGGTTGGATCATCAGCCGGCGCCTACTGGCCGTGCGCCCTGCCTTGGCGTCTGACGCTGAGCTGCTCTGTGCCTTGTTGGCGCAGCACATCGAGCTGCGCCATGCGTGGTTGGTGATTGCCGCTGCACGCTGTAAAGAGGCGGGGCAGATGGCTAGTCAATCGGCAGCTCAGGGCAACAACACTGCACCGCTGGTCGAGTTGATATCCGGCCTGGGGCCAGCCGCTACTTGGGTGGAAGCGGCCTTGGAAAGCGCGCTACTCACTGCCAGCCCCTACGCTGCGATTGAGCGGGAATTGCTGGGCGTGGGCTTTGAGCAGGCGGCTGCAACGCCGGCACTGGTGCGGACTCTGGCTGTCGCCGCTCAGTTGGCTGCGTTCCAGGATGCGCTCCCTCCCTTGCCCAAGGTGGATGCCAGTGGCGTCGATGCGCAGCAGAACTGGGTCAAGGGAAGGCTGTTGGCTTTGCCCTTTGTGCTTGAGGCTACCACGCACGATCAAAAACCTGAAACCGCAACCACAAAGGCCGCCGAGCAAGTGCTTTTGGCGGGTGGCATTTCGCGCGTCATCATCGAAGGCCAGACCGTGATGCGCTGGGTGTTAGCCCAGCCCTGGGCGCTGCTGCTGGCCATGCTCGCCTTTGCGCAGGATGCCTGGCGGGCTGAGAGCCGTGGTGGTTTGCTGCTGGAACTACCAGCAGGCCAGAACGCATTTGCTCCCGCTGAAATTGCCGTCACGGTGATTGGCACTGAGGGCGACGAGGTGCGCTGTGGCACACTGGCCGACCTGCTGCTGGGCATGCTGGCAAGGTTGGGAGTTGCGTGCTTTCCGCAGCAGTCCACAGCAGCAGAGTTGAATGCGCAACTTTCGCCGCTGGTGGGTTTGTTGCTCAGGTACGCGATCTGGCGTTATCAGGATGGGGCCAGTAGCCAATTGGGCCAGTACCAGATTCATCCGCAGTTCTCTGATCAGTGCTATAGCCTGCCCGCGAGCCGTGTGTTCAATCGTACCGGCAAGTTGCTATGGCAGGCCGCACGCCTGGCTGCCGAGGCACTGTATCAGGAGCACAAACAGGTCTATCAACACCGTTCCGTCCGCGAACCGGAGGCGGCGTACTTGGTTCAGGGGGAACCTATTGCATGAATAAAAACGATCAGCTTACCGCCGCCGATATTGTCGACCTGGCCCGTCTCCATAGCTGGGCAGCCACCGGTGTTTCCGATTATCCGCCGCGTGATCCCTTGGTTGGCCAGAGTCGCTTCTTCAAACGCTATCGCACCTTCATCCACACTGTGGATCAGGAGGCGGACAACTTTGCCCATGTTTTTGCGGTGGAGGCGGAATGGGGGCGCGGTAAATCGCGCCTGGGGCATGAGCTGATCGCCCAGATCAATGATTGCTCCAAAGGCTGGTTTGTGCGCGAAGACGGCGCGCAGTTGGAAGATAAAAAGCTGTTTGATCAGGCCACGCAAGATAAGTACCTGGCACTGTATATCCGCTATTCGCAAGTGGCTTCCGACTACCAGAACTCAGACAACTGGTTTGGTTTTGGGCTTTACAGGGCGCTGTTGCCGCTGGCGACCGGCAAGTTTGATGGTTCGATTCAAAGCAAGATTGCCGAGCAGGCGCTGCATCGTTTGAATCCGGCAGGCTTCGACCCGCAGCAGCTGGCGCAATGCCTGGAGTTGGATCAGGCCCATTCTGAGGAGGCACTCTACGAGGAAGAAGGCTTGGTCGTGCGCCTGGTGCAGGCTGCCTACAGCTATCTGGAAAAATTTGGCATCGGCTATGTGCTGGTAGTGCTGGACGAGCTGGAAACCGTGGCCGAGGCGGCCACCTTTGGATTGGAGCAAGACGACGCCAAGCGCCTCGATGGCCAAGCCATCCGCCTGATTGGCAAAGCCATCAAGGAGGAGGACCCGCGACGCAAGCTGCCTTGGCTGCGTTATGTGGCTTTGTGCTCGCCCTTGCTGGGCCAGCAGTTGCGGGAGATTCAATCCGTCGCTCGCCGTTTTGAGCTGGTGGAGCTGGAGCACAACGCCTTTGCCGATGTGTCTGACTATGTGGCCCAGCTTAAGGTCGAGCGCAAGTTGGCACACGACTACCCTACAGGGCTGGTTGAAGCCGCCTATGCCATGAGCGGAGCCAACTTTGGTTGGTTCAACGTGATCATGGCCAATGTGGATGCGGTGTTGGCTCAGTACGCGGCAGTGGGTAAGCAAGTCACCGATATGGGCGTGCTGTTCGATGCGGTGGTAGATAGCTCTGGCCGTGTCGCTGAACATGTGCTGGACAAGCACGCCATCGAGGGCATCAAGACTGGTGATCACGATCTGCGCGCCATCGCGCAGTCGTTGCTGTACGGCCAACTGCCTGTATCACTGGATGCCTCATCCGTGCGCTGCAAAGAGCTGTTGCAGCTGACCAATGAGGATGGCGAACCAGTCGCCAGCCTGTATCGCAAGATGCCTTTTGACGCGTTCCAATGCCGCCAGGCGCTGGAAGAGGCCAAGTTCAAACGAGAAAAGGACGAATGGCTGTACCCCGCTGTCGAGCAGGCACTCAGCCTCACTGCCTTGCTGCAAAACCTGCGTACCTTTGCCATCAATGAGGCCGAGAAGGATGTGCTGCTGATGCCGCTGTCGCGCGGGGAGTTCAAGCATCTATTGAGTTTGCTCTACGACCACCCTGCGGTGGAATTTGCCGCCGACGCGCTGTGGCAAAAGCTGATTGGTGGGGACCAGTTCATTCCGAATGAAGAGGCCACGCATATTGGTCCTAGCGTGGCCATGTTGCTGCGATTGGACTTGCGCTACCGCAACCAGCAACACAATTCGATGATCTTCCGAGACCCGGCGGATGCGGCTGTGCACGAAGCCGCGGTGAAGACCTTCTTACAGGCCAGCGGCCACAACCCGGGCCTGCGCTGGACGGCACGTCTGATGGGTTTGATGCGTTTACTGGACAAGAACTGGCAGTACGCACAGACCGGCCGCTCCAACAAAGAGAATCTCTACATTCAAACTAGCCCGCGTGGGCAAGGCGCAGGTCAGCGTGGTGGCTTGTTGTATTGCGAGGGGTTGAAGCTGCACCCGGATAATCTGGCGTGGTTTGCCTGGGTGAACAACCGTGAGGAGCTTGAGCGCCTGCATCATTTGGCGGCAATGCGCCATACCGATGAAGGGCGCTTCCCGGTGATGGCTTTCACGGCTTCCACCCACTTGATGGAGCAGTACAACCGGGGCGATGTAGAAGAAGAGCTCAAAGACGATCTATTGCTTTATTACCTGAACCCTAGCGAAGTGGACCAGTTGGAGCGCATCGGCCTGTTGGCCGAGCAGTGCAAGGGCTTGGTACTGGATGAGGCGCGACTGACCAGCAAGTTCAAGAACAAGCTCAACGCCCTGCGTGACTTTGCCTATCAAGCGATCCATCAATGGCGTGCCCGCTTGAATGAGCGCGGCTTGATTGCTTGGCCGCTCAAGCCAACCGGCAAGATCAACGCGCAAGATCGCGATCTGCTGCTGCAGTCCTGGACTTTGTTTGGGTTCAAGGAGCCGACCCTTTCTGGTCTGAATGATCTGGAAACCACGCACGGCATTGATGCCGAAGAAGTGGCATCGCTGATGCAGCGCCTGGCCTTGCCAAGCAAGCTGCTCAGCCTGGGTTTTACGAAGGATGAGCACGCAGGCTTGTTTAGCGATTTGGCCAACCCTCAGCAGGCGCAAGCCAAGTTCCCCTTCTTCTTGGCACATATAGCAAACCCTGCCAGCACACAGGAATGGACACTGGAGAAGGCCAAGCGCGACTGGTACTGGGGCTACTTGCAACATGCCAACGTAACTGCCAAGAACGTGTTCGATGACTGGATGTGGTGGTGCGGGGAGTTGCATTTGTTGCAGCTGCAAGATGCCACGGCCGCAACAGCCAAATGGGAAAGTCTGCCACGGGCCAAGCTGGATAACGCCATCAACGAGGCGCAGAACTGGTTTAACGGCAACGGTGCTGACGGCTACAAGGCTGTGGTTGCCAAGTTGGAACGTGTTTTCGGCTATGACCGCATCCCTGGGCTCTTCGCACCCTTGGGCAAGTCACCCACCGGCACTGAAACGGTCGAAGCGCACGAATTGCTCAAAGCGGCCCGCTCCGCCTTTGACGCGCTGAAGCTCGGCGAAGAAGCGCTCGCTTTGCAAGGCACCGATGATTTGTCTGCTATTGCTCGCAAGATGCCCACTTTGCTTGCCGGGCGCTTTGAAGTGCTGCAGCGCGTTGCGGGTGTTAAACCGGAGCACGTGCCCGATATCACCTTGGGCAATATCAATACCCTGCGCCTCGACGATAAGAGCAAATCGCTCTATCAGCGCATCGAAAAGGCCCGGCTGTTCGCAGATTACGTGGAGAAGGCGGCATCCCAAATCAAACAAGGCATCGATCATCTGATCACCGACATCGAAGCTGAGGCTAAGCATCTGGCTTTGTTCCCGCGTAGCTTATTCACCCTGTCGCTACAGACGGTGACCAACATTCTTGATGGGGCTTTGCAGCAACACAACGCCAGCGGCACTGCGGCGGCAGAGGGTACTGCGAGCTCAGACACCTTGCTTCATTACCTGCGCTCACTTCAACTGGACAAGGCGGCGGATCGCCTGCGCCTGCTCGCCGAGGAAGCGGGCGTCAATATCGACAATGGAACGGCTTTGGGACTGGCCGATAACCTTGGCTGCATTGCCAGTAGCTATCGAGCGGGCAAGAAAAAATTTGTTGAGATCACCGGGTACCTCGCGGAATTGCAAACACGATGTGTAGCGGCTGCACGTGTTTTGGAGCCCATGCCAGCAGACTATGCAACGCCAGAAAACGCCCAAGACCTTGCAACACTTGCACAAAAATTGATTTTGATTGGCGATGCGTTTGAAGACTTGGCCGAGATGGCCAAAAGTGAACGTGAGAAGTTTCGGGAGCAAGCACGCAAGGGTCAGTTCAGCACCATCCGTGATGTTCCGGATCGTTTATTGAATCCAATTCAAACTCAATTGAATGTTATTGGCGGTGCCATCACTAAGATTGAAAACACGATCCTGCTGCATCGCGAAACCTTGGTTAGTCAGACCAATGAGCGCTTCCTTCCAGTGCTGATGCCATTGTTCAGTGCTTGCAACGAAGCTGCACCAGCGGCAATTAGCCTGAGCTACGTATCTCCACTTTCCTTGCATGACCTGCATGTGACGATAGATGTGCAGCAATCGCAGTGGGAAGCCAAAGCGACTCAGTTGCTAAGCGGGACAGGCCTTGACTTCGCGGGCTGGAAAGATTTGGTGAAGGCGATAGCCGAGGGCAAAAGCCCGGTACTGTCACAAGTCGCTCAAGAGGCTTTGGTAGCCAAGGGCATCCTGAAAATGAAGCTCTATTTCGGGGGAAATTCGTGAAGCTTTATTTGACTCCGGAATTGCAGGCACACCGCAGAGGGCGTTTCTTGGCCAGCTTGCTGGGAATCTCCCAGTCGTCTCAGCTTGGCTTACCGAAGACCGGTTTTGTGTTGATGACAGGCGAAGCTTTGCAAGCATCAAGAGAGACTCAGGAGGAGTGTGCTGCCTGGGTACGCCAACCCGGTTGTTCGTTGCTGCTGCTCCCGCCATACAAGGAAGGGAGTATTTTTCATTTTCTGGACTGGGTGGTTGAGTTGGCACGGTCCAATTCACTAGCGGCCAAACAGGCATCGCTTACGAGCATGCTAGAGGGCGAGGTGGCGTTCAATCTGCGCGGGATAGATGGCGCTTTTACAGGGGAGATGACGCCGGGGGAGCTGACCGGTCATACACGCTATTGGAAGGCGCATTCAAATAGCGGCCTGATCGCTGCCACAACGCTACCGCTTTGGTCCATCAGTTTGTTGGATCAGGCGTCGTTGGTTCATGACTTTCTGGCCAATATTGAGCGGCATTGTGGGCTGCCCTCTGTTAGTGCCGAAGAAATAAAGCCCCAAGGAACTGATGCGATACCCCCGGAGGATGTCACCGTGTTGGTATGCTGCTACGGATTCAATGTCGCGACAGCCGAGGGCGTGCTAAGCAGGTTGAAGGCATATGCCGTGCCGCTGTTGAACTTGGCCAGCTTCGATTTTCCGGAAAGCATGGTTCGCCTTAAAAATGCCGGGCTGATCAATGACCATGGATTAACTGAGCAGGGATTGGTCTATCTGATGGGGTGTAGATACTGGGCATTTGCCGAAAGCTTGAGAAATGAGGCCTAGCCAATGAAAGCAAAAACTCTTGCGCAAGCATTGGCTATTGATAGTCAGCTGGGATTGCCGGGCAGTGCTGGGCGTTTGCTCAAACAGATTCGTGATATTGAACATGTGGCTCCCATGTTTCGGGATGCCGGCTTAATTAAGGGGGTCAAGCGGCCAGCTGTCGTCAACCTCACAGTTTCAGGCATTGCGAGTCACTCATGCATTCACCGTGCTCTGGGGGGATTTATCTACGCATCCGCAGCTGTGCGGACAGATCTCACCATCCAGGACAATAAGGTCGGCACAGCTGGGTCCGATTCAGTATCAGAGTTAGACGACATAGATTTCGAAGCTCAGAGAAAGCGCTTGGACTTGGTGGAGATGAGGCACTGCTATGCCCTTGTCGAGCGACTGTTAAAACAGGGTGGTTTTGCCAACTTGATTTTGATCGACACCCCGTTGTTCATTGACCGGGAAATGGTGCCTCTGAAGCGGAATGCACGGCACTGGGCCGAGTTTGAAAAGACCAGAGATGTAATTGAACAATTTTGGCAGAAAAACCGGAAAGCTTTATTTCCATGGAATCCGGAAGGTCCTGTGCTCGTTAGCATTCTGGCTGAGCGATTCTCTGCCATTGTCAGTATCGCTCGTCAGGACTTACGAACTGAAGACGGCCGCAAGCACATTTTGATCAACGATGGTTTTGCACCGGAATCGGCCGCCATGCTCGAAGGCCTAGAGGCTCGACTGAGCGGCATTGGTGATACGCGTTTTATTAATGGAATATTGGGCAACTTCACCCGAACTATTGCTTTTCGGATGACTGAAAATCGCTCTCGGATGGAACCTGCTAGTGAAGTAAGCCAAGGCGTTATCGGCTTTCACTTCCGCAGTGCGCGTGCAAGTCAAATAAAGATGGCTCAATTGGCCGGCGAAGAGTCGGACTGGGATTCCGCCTTGTTAGATACTGTGGCATCTCGGCTGATGATTTTGGACATGCAAAGTCAGAAAAAAGCCATGCCACTACCGCAGCTACTCAGTCGGCAGCAACTCAATATTCTCGAAAAGTTCTCTGCCTACTACCGGCAGGGGCTAAATGAAGCATTGCGGAGTAACGACGTGGAAAGCACGTGGTTATCCGGTCTCGATGAGGGGTTTGAATCATGAAACACAAGGTACTTGGAAAGCTGGTCGGTAACACCGGCGACGCGGCACAGCTGACTATGGTGGTTCAGAATTCCTTTTCCGTTCGTCGTGGAGAGTTTGTCCGCATCATGCATCAGGAGCGCGCGGATGAAAGCGTGGTGCCGGTGCTTGGACGAGTCACCAGGATTTCCCGGACCAATATACTGTTCAACGCTGGATTTGGTGATGGAGTAACTGAACTTGAGTTGCTCCCCGGGGCCAGTGTCACAGGCGAGAACCTATACGCAAATGTCGAACTGGTCGGCTATCGCGATCCGGTTTCTCGCCAGATAAAAATTCCACGCCGCCCGCTAGACCCAGGTGCTGCCGTTGAAACAGTGGATTTCCAATTTCTAAGCGACTTCTACGAGTTTAACGAACACACCAGTTTGCACCTGGGTAATCTGGTTGGCTATGAGCGCGGCGATAACACGGTGCCGGTCTTTTTAGACGTAAACAAACTGGTCACTGAGCATATGGCCGTACTCGCGATGACGGGATCGGGAAAGTCCTACACCGTTGGCCGCATCATTGAACGATTGGTAGCGTTGAACAACGGAACCGTAGTTGTTTTTGATCCGCATGGTGAGTATGGAAAGGCCTTGGCGAAGGGGCAATTGAATTTCTCGGGAGGTCTAGCGGAGAGCGAAGACGGACGCGATCGTGCGGCACTACCCAAAATTCGCGATACCTTGGAACGATTGCAGGAAGCCGGTGCAGGCATCCATGTTTACACGCCACAAAATGAATCGTTCAAACACAAGTACGCAGGCAAAAACGTCCAGCTTGCGCTGCAGTTCGATCACTTTGAAATGGATGATGTGGCAGAAATTCTGCCCGGGCTGACCGAACCCCAACAGAGGGTGCTTGATGTTGCGTTGCGCTATTGGCGGACAGCTGACAAGACCGAGCCGCGGGACATCAATCGCCTTCGACATCTTCTCGGAGATGGTATCGAAGAGTTGCGTGAGTGGGATGACCTTTCCGAGGCAGAAGGCAAAGCATTGAATGGACGCAGTGCCGCTGTGACATCGATGAAGCTGTCGCGGGTGCTCAACGAAGCGCAAAGCTTTTACTCTGCTGCCATGTCCGCTCCAACCGACATCTACAAAATGATCGGGCGTCCTTCGAATAAGCAAGGGCGACTCGTTGTGATCGATCTGCAAGGACTGAGTGATACGGCCAAACAGGTAATCTGCGCACTGCTTTCCAGTGAAATCTTGCGCGCAGCCTCCAGCAAAACAGATCCTCTACGCCCTTGTTTCCTGGTTTATGAGGAAGGACATAATTTCGCGCCAGCGGGTGGAAATGCCGTCAGCCATCGAATCATCAAGAAAATTGCCGGCGAAGGTCGCAAGTTCGGTGTTGGTTTCGCCATCGTTAGCCAGCGCCCATCGAAGCTCGATGCTGACGTGACGTCGCAGTGCAATACCTTGATCACCATGCGTCTGAAGAACCCGGATGACCAGCGATTTATTGCAAAAGCATCTGACATGGTAAGTAAGGCCGACCTGGATGAGTTGCCAAACTTATCAACGGGTGAGGCCTTGGTCTGTGGCCGATCTATTCCGGCATCTCTACTAGTTAAAGTTGGTGGCAAGGCACTGATACACGGTGGTGAGTCTCCTGAAGTGCTGCGCGTTTGGGGGAGTTTTGGTGACTGACCTTCCAGAGCGCATTTGTTCTGCAATGTCCACTCTGGAGTTTGTCGATCGCAGCTATCCCATGCTGTCGGGTTGGGGCGTTCGTGACGAGGATGTAATGGTGCACAGCTTGGGTTGCAGTGCCTGGAATGAGCTTGGATCTAAGCTTGGCTTTATGGCGGTGTCGGAATGTCCGGTGCCGATGACGCATGGGGCAGACATTCGGGCTGACTCAACTTGGTTTAGTCGAACGCAACGCACACCTGATGTCTTGATTGAGTTTGAACGGTTTGATGGTACCGATCGGGGACAAAAGAAGATTGACGAGAAGCTTTGTAATTTACTGGAGGCCTCGATGAGATGGGGTGATGCCCCTTCTGTGCTAATCCTTTCGGCATGGAACAAAGGAGTTGTTTCCGCGCCAAATAAAGAAGTGTTTGCACAGCGATGTCGGCAAGGTTTCAAATCGTCGGTTGGTGCGCAGGTGCCGCCACTTAGAAATACAGCAGTTCTTTTCAGCCGGTTTATTTTTGAGATTGAGTGCAGTGGAACGCTGCTTCTAAAACAGATGCGCTGTGAGAGGTTGTTGTGAATATAAAATCCGCACACTTTCTGCCGGGAACTAATAAGCGCTTAGGGGATAGGTATCTCTTGCTTGAATGCCTCGGTGACGGCAGTCATGGTTGGGTTTGGCGGGCGGAGAGGCTATCGGACAGTACCATCGTCGCAGTGAAGATTCCTAAAGATCTGACAAAGGATGATCGTCTGCTGGCTGAAGGGAAAGAGTTACTAGCAATAGATCCACATCCCAATATTGTTCGGATTTGCGATATGGGGAGGATTCCACCGGAGAACGAATGGTTCTTCATCGAAATGGAATACTTCCCGAGCCAAAGTCTTGCCCAAAAGCTTGAGCAGAGAAGTCAGAATTTTGGAAACACGTTTGAGCGCCTGTTCGACATCTACGAGCAGGTGCTCGACGCTGTTGGTTTTTTGGCGACCTTGACGACACCTATCTCACACGGCGATATCAAGCCGCACAATATTCTCGTGGGTGCGGGAGATTTGGTGAAGTTGACTGATTTCGGGAGCTCCGCGCTGCCCGAAGAAATTTATGTTCGAACTAGAGAGAACGGTGGCACTGTTCTGTACGCTGCGCCAGAGTTTTCCGACAGTGTTTCACGTAAGGGGACTTTTGATGACTTGCTAAGAGGCGACATCTACAGTCTCGGCGTTCTCTTGTACCAACTGCTAACGGGACAGCTCCCTCACGACACGCCATCTCAAGTGCGTCGTCATGCGCCATTTAAGCGCCCCAGCGAAATCAACGCCAACATCGTACCCATGGTTGACGCCTTAATCCTTAGGTGCATGGAAAAGGTCCCCTCCGCTCGATATCACGATATTGCTTCGCTTCGCAGTGCTTTTGAGCTGGCGAGGCAGCAACAATTAGACGCGCCTCAGTATTCCATAACGCCATTTGGCGGGCAGGCTTCGGTTGATTGGTCGACGGCAGTTGTCGAGTCTCTGGAGACAAAAGACTACCTAAAGGCGGCAAGAGTTGCGGAAGAGGAGTTCGCCCGTACCCACGATTCCGCTGCGTTGCTGCAACAGCTTAATGCCCTCTATCGCGCAAACAGGCTTTTCGAGTTTGAAGAAGTATTCCATCGAGAGTACAAAGGCGACTTGCATGACGACGATCAAAAGCTGATCCGGTTGCTTGGCATTAAGGCATTCCTTACGCTTCGTAAAACAAATTTTGCGAAAGGTCTCATTCAAGATGCCGCGAGACAGGATGGAGAATCGTTAGAGCTTGATTTTTTGCGTGCGACCTTGTTTGGCTTGGAGGCTAATTTTTCCGAGGCGCGCGAAGCGCTTGAGAGAATCAATAGAAAGTGCCCAAGTAAGCCTCACGTTTTAATCCGCTTGATCCAGGTTTGTGAGCAAGTGCGTGACTACCCCGCCGCGGTAGGGTATTTAAAGCACGCATTGCGCATATCAAATAACTCTGTCGAGTTGGTGGCGAAACGGCAGCGTTACCAGGGGCTAGGACTATGGTGAAAATTCGTTAGACATGATGCTGTGTTTGCGCTGCTAGGGGGCGATAAGCACCCTGGCGTTTGGTGAAAGGATCGCGGCTACCCGCAGGCGACACTTGCCGTGCAAACTCAAGTGCACCTCGAGCATGTTCGTCCACCACAGTCCAACGTGGTACCGAGGCCGGGGCGACCGCCTTTGGTGCCATCCTGAATGTTAATCCTGTCTAGGTCGTTAGTGTGACACGAGGCTAATCGAACAGCAGCGCCTCGGTTAGCCCCTTGTCAGGGTCCGGTTCATCGAAGAGGTGGGCCATGCCGACGAGGCTGCGAGCCAGCTTTTCGTATGCAACCCATTGAGTGCGCAGGTGGTCGAACACCTGGTTAAACAGCCTTATGGTTTCAACTTCCAGGTAGTCTTCATTGAACGCGAACACCTCATCGAATCGGGCGAACTCCAACTGTTCGTCTAGCATTTCTTGCTGTTCGAGCAATGAGTCATAACCCTCGCGGCACTCTTCGCGCATTTCGTTGGCGAATTCGATAAAGTCCGCGTCGGTCTCGTCGAAGTGCTCCCGCAGGGAGGCGGGGATGTCGTTCAGGCTGGTAAAACGCTTGCGTCCTCCGTCCCGGCGTATCTCGCCAATCAGAGCATCCAGCTCATCGAAATCGCCGTAATCCGACAGCCAGCCGCACAAGGTATTGGCATGCAGGGCTTCGGAGACGCACTCACTGATCTCTTTCATGCTGTCCGCCAGGTAAGTGCGGCGGAAGAAAGGCAGCAATAGCGCGTGCAAATCGTCGAACGCTTGTTTACGTGCTTGGTAGCGTTTGGCGATGAGGTTGGCTTCTCGGGCGTTCATAGGGCCTCACTGGCATTGGATGGGCGTTCGACAGGCGCAGGACGCCGACGGCCTGCGAGCTTGTCGAGGCCATAGTGGCGAAATGGAATTGGGCTGTCGAGCGTCGGCTCAGCCGAGCGATTCGTCGAAGTAGTCACTGTCGAGCCTGGGCACTTTGTAAAGCTGCGAGCTGACCCCCACCTCGTGGTCGAGCATCAAGTTTACCAGGCGTTTACCGTCGACCAGTGCCAGCCCCTCGACCGAGCGCGCGAAGTCAACGGCCTGGGCGGTGAAGCCAGAGGTGGTAATGAATACACCGCGTTTGGCTTTCTGCCCGGCCAGGGCGCCATAAAACGCTTGCAGGTCGGGACGCCCGACGGTGTTCTGCCAGCGCTTGGCCTGCACGTAAACCTTTTCCAGCCCCAGTGCGTCCAGCGAGATCACGCCGTCGATGCCGCCGTCGCCACTGCCGCCGACTTGTTGCAGCGCCTGCCGGTTCGCGCCGTAGCCCAGGCTGTGCAGCACGTCGAGTACGATGTGCTCGAAGCGCGTCGGGCTGGCTTGCAGCAAGTTGTCCAGCAGGTCGCCCGCGACGCTGGTGCGCAGCTCGAGGATGGCTTGGTTTAGGCGCTCCTGCGGGCTGCTAGTGGCGAGGTCGGTCTTGGCAATAGGCTCTGACGTGTCGCTGCTTTCATCCAGCGAGGCGGCATCCGGTGCTGTCTTCAGCTTCACGCTCATGAAGTTCACAGCTAGGTGCTCGACTTGCTCTGGGCTCAACGGGGTCGGGTTGGCTTGGGCGAATGCGCGGCCGGTGTCGGTCAACTGCCAGTAGCCACGCTTGGCGCTGCTGGAGTAGCCAGCACGCTTTAGCCGATCATGCGCCCAGCCTGATCGATTCTTGTAGGTGGCCTGGCCACTAGCGATGGTCTCCTGCCGCTGCGACTCGCTCAGGCCAAGCGTCATGGCGGCGGCTTCGTGAGCCTCGCTCGCGGTGGAACCGTCAGGATGTGTGGCGAGAAAACGTAGGATGGGCTCTATGAACTGGTCGTAGGTCGGGACTGACATGGCTCTTTCTATTCCTGATGAGAGGCTTAGTCCAACGTAGTAGCTCAGCGACTGCACTTTGCCTTAGTGAGCTAAATTGCTGATCTCAACGCGCTGCCTAGCATATTCATACCCATGACTTTTCTAAGCGACGAGCGAGCAGTCGCAGGGTTAGGAGGTAGTAATAACGCGTTGCGTTGCTGCGTCGGGCTAGGCGCTTTTCAAGGAACCAAATCACATGCTTCCGCTGCCAAGCCCAAGGCGTTTCTCGCTGCCAGCGTTCTGCAATCTCAGCCTGGATGATTTTCGCCTGTCGTATATGGCGTTGTCGAGTTGCGTGCGAGCCCGTCAACACCGCAGACAAGAACAGCTCCATGTGGAATGGCTTACTCATGACCGCCCTCCAATGTACGCGGCGACCACGTCGATCCTACTGTGCCCCAGTTCATAACTGATTTGTCTCCGGGCCTCACGATCAAGGTCTCTATCTACCTGGCAACATTGGCCGCCGTTGATAGGCGCGTAAAGTTGGGTGATTTGCTCATAGCGCCCACATGCGTATGCCGCTCGTAGCTCATGGAAGCCTTTGAGGTTGAGTGCATGCATGATGTCTCTCGCAGGGCGGATGATTTCTCGCAGGACATTCAGGTAGGTTTGGTGGGGTGCGATCAGGTTGCGGCTACCCACAGGCGAAACCTGTCGTGCAAATTCAAGTGCCCCCCGAACATGATCATCCACCGTAATTCAACGTGGCGCCGAGGCGCCGGCGCGCCCACCCTTGGTGCCATCCTGAATGTTTATCCTGCCTAAGTCGTTAGCCTCGCGGCATAGTCGTGGTAGGTCAGCCAAGATGGCCTCACGCAAGCGCATGCCGGTGGCTCGCGCCAACAAAACAATCGCGGCGGCCCGTAGTTGGTGTTGGCTGCAAAGCGCATCGACGATTTGCTTAACCTGTTCGCGGTCTTGGCCCTGCGGCACTGAATGTCGAACCCTGGTGCGCTGCATACCCAACGCCTTGCTCGGACTCGGTACTTTCACATACTGATCACCGCGAAGCGCCGCCATGGTCCTGTTAACGCTGGATAACCGGTTTTGTGCGGTGCTGACGGCGAGGTCACCGCGCCCAACCACGTCGCGCAGATACGCCGCATAGACGGCCAACACCTTCCGATCAATCTGGCGCGCATCATTGATTCCTGGCCCCTGTTCGGAACGGCACCATTTGACGAATGCCTGCCACCGATCACTGTGCGCTTTGACCGTACCGTAATGCCCGCCACCAAACAGATCTTTTAGCGCTTGCGACCCGGCATAGCTCAGCTGCCGACCATAGCCAAAATTGCGCCCATCCCGTCTACCGACCAACGCCATGATCACATTCCTCTCGAAGCCAAACTCTTAAAACCTTCCCCCACGTCATCCCGCCAAGAATGTTGAGTGTTATCAGGGATCAAGGCCCCTGCGACCTGTGAGGGTTGTCCACTAACGCGGGACTGGCGGCTCCTTACGACCGGGAGCTTGGGCATCTCATGATCTGGCCTCCTTAACACTTGCGAGGAAGTGGGCGGGTGGAGGCTGCGCTGGCGGACGAGACCAGCGCCGCGAGATCCTGAGTCGGGTGAAGGCAGTGAAGCGATGACCGGGGCGTGCCTGACTGTCAGTCAGGTGCAGTCCATTCCTTAGGCTGCGGCACCATCATCTGCATCGCTGTTGCTGGTGACTTCGGTGTTTGTCACGCCGATTGTCACGAGGGGAAATGCCGCAATGCCTTGTACGAGGTAGGCTGCAGCAGTGGTAGGAGCGCCCGTCTCTTTCCAGAAGAAAGAGACGGGCACAGGTTGGCGCAAAATTCGGCCAAGCGGATAGGTTGCTGCAGGGCAGCACAGTACGGTGTAGCTGGCGCACGAGGGCCATGAGATTAGAGAGCATCCATCACCGGGGAGGTGACCGGGCGAGCTGCCGGATGCGAATCGCCTTCTGGGGGGAACCACCGCGGGAGCGGCGTGACCTTCAAGGTTCGGGCCACCTGGGTTGCTGTCATCGACAGCGCTTGCACGGCCAGTTCTACGCCTGTGGATAAACCCGGTCAAGGTTCGAAATTCAGCGCCACTCTGGACTTGAAGAACGGTTATCCACCGATGGAATTCCGTGGTAAATCCTGGACAACGTGGTCGCTTTTAGCTCTTCAAAGTAAGGTCCATCCAAACAGGGCGGCTTTGCAGCCCTGTTTGGATGGACCCGCGCTTAGAAGCGGATAAGTGAGGCTGCTTGCCCCGAATCTTGAACGTTCAGTTGTTGCTGCAGTTCTTGCGCCAGTACAGCGCTAGCGAATCGGCACCACGTTCTTGTCTCTGACTTGGCCGTACGCTGAGGCAAGCAGGCTACCAGTGGCGGCTTTCTGGATGTACTCACTCCACCAGGCCATCATGGGACGCCGACGCTCGATGTAGTCGGCTCGGTTGTAGGCGCTCCTCACCTCATCCTTGTCGACGTGCGCGAGTGCGACCTCAATGAGCTCCGGGTCCCACCCATGTTCATTCAAGATGGTGCTCGCCATCGAGCGCATGCCGTGGCTGACCAAGCGATCCTGGAAGCCCATGCGTTTCAACGCCATGTTGGCCGTTTGGCTATTGGCGTGGGTGCGTGGATTTCTGTCTGCCGGGAAGACGTATTCGCGATGGCCGCTGTGAGTCTTCAGTGACACCAGCAGTGCGACAGCGTGATCACTCAACGGGATGCTGTGTGGACGGCGCTTCTTCATCCGCTCCGGTGGGATAGTCCAGACACGCCTTTCAAAGTCGATGTCTGCCCAGCGAGTAGTCGCCGCCTCGGCGGGGCGAGTCATCGTGTGCAACTGCCATTCGATCAGGCAGCGGGTGGTACGTTTGATGCTGGCGTTCGCGATTTCCAGCATGAGCTCGGGGAGCTCTTCGGGTGGAAGCGCGGCCATGTTCTCTTTCTTGGGCTTCTTGAATACCGCTCGTATACCGCTGAGCGGGTTGGCGAAGATCAGACCGGAGTTCACCCCGTAGGTCATGATCTCGTTTAGCCGCTGGCTAAGACGCTTGACCGTCTCCAGGCTGCCTTTCGCTTCAATTGGGCGAAGCAGTCCGATCACCATCGGCGCGGTGATTTTGGTGAGTGGTGTCGTCTTCAAATCGGGGAACACGTGCAGCGTGAGCGACCGCCAGATGTCCTCGGCGTAGGCCGGGGTGACTGAGTCTTTCTTGAGCTCGAACCAGGCGGTGGCCACGTTCTCGAAGGTGTGTTCCGTTTCTGCGCGCTTGGCCTCATTCAGCGTATCGCGCTGCACCTTCGGATCGATGCCTTGGGCGAGCAGCTCGCGTGCTTCGACCGCCATCTTTCGGGCGTTCGCCAGCGAGAGCTCTGGGTAGGTGCCCAAGCCCATGTTGATGCGGTTCTTGGTCACCGGTTCACGGTAATTGAAATTCCACAGCAGAGAGCCGTTGCTGCGTACACGGAGTTGCAAACCGTCACCGTCGGTGAGGACGTAATCCTTGGACGCGGGTTTGACTCCCTTGAGCTGTCGATCAGATAGGCGGAGGGCTGGAGCAGGCATGAGATTTTCCTCAGGCACTGATTTGGTATTCCAAAGGTTAGCACCGAATGGGTTGGAATACCCTTTGGAATACCCGAATGGCTAGAACTGAAAAAATCTCAGAAGACCGCAAAAGCGCTGGAGGCCGCGTATTTACTGGATCGCAGGCACAAAAAAAGACGTCCGTGGACGTCTTTAGATGATGAAGTGGTGGAGCCGGGGGGATTTGAACCCCCGTCCGCCAGTACTCTGCTGTCGGTACTACATGCGTAGCCGTTTCTATTAAGTTAACCCTCAGCGACCCGAAGGGCAGGGTGCTTTGGGCGAGTTGTGTAAGTTTTAGCCGCTTCGTCCACAACGTACTGCACGGCGATTCTGTTCTATATGACAATCACTTTGGGTTTACAGACATCCCCTGGTGATTGCTGGACCCGAAGGTACCAGGAGGGAAGGGCTAAGGCTGCTTACGCAGCGAGAGCGTATTCCCCGTAGGTTTCGTCATTGGCAACTATAGAAAGTTGCAACAGTGGATTTACGAGTTCTGTTACCAACTCGGCATGCACCTAAAGGTTCGCAACCGGCGTCGAATCCTAAACGGCCCCGTGCTTGTTGCTCGATGTGATCGTGAGCGACAAGCCTGTGCAGTGTACGTCAATCGGTCACAGAAGGCCAACCCGAAAGGTTGGCCTTGAGCGGTTGGCGGGTTATGGGTTGCCGCCTTTGTCCAGGTTCTGCAGGTCTTGCAGGGCTTTGGAGGTGATCTCGATACACTTCTTCTCATCACCGGCCGCGTGGGCTGCTTTGGCTTGGGAGACGGCCGTGTCGATCTCGCCGCTTTTGCCACTGGTGTCCGTGGCGAGCAGTGCTTTGCCGTTGTTGATTTTATCCAGGTTGATCTGGCACAGATCTGCTTCGTTGCCTGCGGCAAACACGGGGGAGGCCAGCATCGCAGCGGTAACGAATACACCAGCCAGTACGGAACGCTTCATGGGTATCTCCTTGTGCAAAGAGGTCTCGATGCTGCGCGGTACGTGCGGGCAGCCGGCGAGGTCATGGGTCGGCCCCGGTTGCCCGGGGCTTAAGCAAGTGACTACGCCAGTTCGCAGGGGTTCGTTTTTATTGCGCGGGCCTGGGTTACCCGGTCAACCAGGTAGACCAGGCCGTGGTAATCAATCCCACCGTGCTGGGTCAGACCGATCTCACAGGTGCGGCTGGTGGAGATGCCTTCGCTGCAGTACTGCACGGCGTCCTTGAGGGAGCGCAGGGAGTGGGCGTTGAGTTCCGGGGTGGTGAAGCCTTTGTCGCCGGCAAACCCGCAGCAGTGGATGCCTTCGGGGACTACCACGTTGTTGCTGCAACGCCGCGCCAGGTCGATCAGGGCCTGGCTTTCGCCCAGGTGCTGGGTGCTGCAGGTCACATGCACGGCAATCGGTGCATCCTGGGGTGTGAAGTCCAGGCGGTCCATCAGGTGGGTGCGGATAAACCGGACCGGGTCGTAGAGGTCCAGGCGCGTTTGCCCCAGGTCCTGGACCAGGCGCAGGGTGCAGGGGCTGGTGTCGCAGTAGATCGGGTCGAGACCGCCACGGCTGGCGTGGAGCAGGGCGCCGATCAGTTCCTGGCGTTTGTGTTCGGCCTGTTCGGCGTAGCCTTTGGAGGCGAAGGGCTGGCCGCAGCAGAGGCTGTCCGGGTTGTCCGGGATGACCACCTGGTAACCGGCTTTTTCCAGCAGGCCACGGGTTTTGTCGTACAGCGACATTTGCTCTTTGTCCCCGGCCGCCGGGCCCATTGCCCGCGATACACAGGCCGCGAGGTAGACCACCCGTGGGCGTTCATCGTTGACGGCGGGGCTGAAGCGGATGGCTTTTTCCGGCTGTGGCATGGCGCTGGTCCACTGCGGGATTTGCCCCTTGGACAGCTTGGTCATGGAGGCCGAGAGTTTCGCCAGGCGTGGCGCGCCCAGTAGCATGCGGGCGCCGTTGGCCACATGCAGGGTGAAGCGTGCGCCTTGCAGTGCGGTAGAGAAGTGGCTGGCCAGCCACTCGGCGGTTTTCGTACTGCCTGCTTCACGGCTGCGCAGTTTTTTCACCAGGTCGCCGGTATTGATGCCTACCGGGCAGCGCTGGGCACACAGCCCGGTGGCGGCACAGGTGTCGATGCCTTGATAGTGATACGCCGCTTCCAGCTCGGTGGTGTCGATGCCGGCGCGTTTGCGCGCCTGGATATCACGCCAGATCACGATGCGTTGGCGCGGGCTCAGGGTCAGGCCCTTGGAGGGGCATACCGGCTCGCAGAAACCGCACTCGATGCACTTATCCACAATCTCATCGGCGGCGGGCAGGGGCTTGAGGTTTTTAAGGTGGATTTGCGGATCTTCGCTGAGCACCACGTCTGGGTTGAGAATGCCGTTGGGATCGAGCAGGCGCTTGAGTTGCCACATCAACTGATAGGCATCGCTGCCCCATTCCAGTTCGACGAAGGGCGCCATGTTACGACCGGTGCCGTGCTCGGCTTTCAGCGAGCCGCCGAACTCCACGGCCACCAGTTGTGCCACGTCATCCATGAACGCTTGATAGCGTGTGACTTCTTCGGCGCTGTTGAAGCCTTGGGTGAACACAAAGTGCAGATTGCCTTCCAGGGCGTGTCCGAAAAGGATGGCTTCGTCGTAGTGATGTTTGTCGAACAGCTCGATCAAACGGTTCACACCAATGGCCAGTTGCTCCACCGGGAAGGTCACGTCTTCGATGATTACCGTGGTGCCGGTCTTGCGTACGGCGCCGACGGCGGGGAAGGTGTCCTTGCGGATCGCCCACAGGCGTGCGTTTTCCAACGGGTCTTCGGTGAAGTCGACTTGCTTCTCGACCGGGAAGTCGGCCAGCGAGGCCATGATCAGCGCCAGTTGCTCATGCAGCAATGTGGACGAGGCGGCGCGGGATTCGATCAATAGCGCGCAGGCACTTTCCGATAGTTGTTGTACGAAAGCGGGCATGCCGGGTTTGTCCTGCACCGAGCGCATGCTGCGTCGGTCCAGCAGCTCAACCGCTGACACCGGCTGGGTTTTCAGCACGGTTACGGCGTTGCAGCAGGTTTCTACATCCGGGAATACGATCAGCGCCGAAGCTTTGCTCGGGTGATCAATGACGGTGTCGTAGGTCACTGCGCTGATAAAGCCCAGGGTGCCTTCGGAACCCACCAGCAGATGGCTGAGGATATCCAGTGGCTCGTCGAAATCCACCAGGGCATTGAGTGACAGCCCGGTGGTGTTTTTCAGACGGTATTTATGGCGAATTTTTGCCGCCAATTCAGGATTGGCCCGGGTCTCGCGGCCCAGGGTGGCCAGGCGCTCAAGCAACTGGCTGTGTTGTTGGCGGAACGCTGCGACGCTGGTGGCGTCCTCGGTATCGAGGCGGCTGCCGTCGGCCAGCACCAGGCGAATCCCGGCCAGGGTGTGGTAGGTGTTCTGGGCGGTGCCGCAGCACATGCCGCTGGCATTGTTGGCGACAATCCCACCGATCTTGCAGGCGTTGATTGACGCCGGATCCGGACCGATCTTGCGCCCGAACGGCGCAAGCCAGGCATTGGCCTGGGCCCCAATGACGCCGGGCTGCAGGCGGATTTGCGTACCTTGGCCACGAATCTCACGCCCGTTCCAGTTATCGCCGAGCACGATCAGCACCGAATCGCTGATGGCCTGGCCGGAGAGGCTGGTGCCGGCTGCGCGAAAGGTCACTGGCACGCGGTCACGTTGCGCCAGTTGCAGCAACTCGACCACTTCATCTTCCGATTCGACGCGCACCACCAGTTGTGGGATCAGTCGGTAAAAACTGGCGTCGGTGCCGAAAGCCAGGGTGGAAAGAGGATCGTCGAAGCGTCGATCTTTCGGGATCAGTCGTGCGACGGCATCCAGGAACGCGATGGGCAGACTCATGGGGCCTCCAGGATCAGCAGCACCCAGTCTGGGGAGCCTTGGCGCCACGGTCCTGCAGACTGGGTTGTGAATAGCTGACGCCGCAAAGCGGTTGCGGCGTCGGTTCTTACGGTATTGCCTGTGGTCTTAATGCACCAGCATGCCGGTGAACCAGTACGCCTGGGCGTAGGTGATCAGGCCGACAATCGTGGCGAAAAACAGGCTGTGCTTGAGGGTAAAGCGGAACAGGTCGGATTCCTTGCCGACCAGGCCGGTCGCGGCACAGGCCACGGCGATCGACTGTGGCGAGATCATCTTGCCGGTTACGCCGCCACTGGTGTTTGCCGCTACCAGCAGGGTGTCGCTGACGCCGATCTGGTGTGCGGTGGTAGCTTGCAGGGAGCTGAACAGGGCGTTGGACGAGGTATCGGAACCCGTGAGGAACACACCCAGCCAGCCGAGGAACGGCGAGAAGAACGGGAATGCCGCGCCGGTGCCGGCCAGTACCAGAGCCATGGTCGAAGACATGCCGGAGTAGTTGGTCACGAATGCGAACGCCAGCACCATGCCGATGGACAGGATCGGCCAGCGCAACTCGTAGAAGGTCTCTTTCAAAGTGGTCAGACCAGTTTTGAAATTGATCTTCAGCACCAGCATGGAGATCAGTGCGGAGAAGAAGATCGCCGTGCCGGTGGCGGAAATCGGGTCCAGCTTGAACACTGCTGGAATGGCCGTCGCGTTGGTGACGATGGGTGCAACCTTGATCACCATCTGGTCCAGGTGCGGAATCGCAAAGTTGAACACCCAGCTGTACATCGAGCCGCCGGCGGCGAACATCGCCTTGAACGGTTTGAGGGTCCAGATGGTCACCAGCACGGTCAGGATCAGGAACGGCGACCAGGCTTTGAAAATCTCCATCAGGCTGTAAGGCGAAGCCACGGAAGTGCGCGGCTGGCCGAAACCGCCGACGCTGCCGGTAACCGAAACGCTGGAGGTGGCACCAGCAATCTGTGCGCCCGCTGTACGCTTGGGCTGCCAGACTTTCAGGAACAGAGTCAGGGAGATCAGGCTGGCCAGGGCCGAGGTGATATCCGGCAGTTCCGGGCCGATGAAGTTGGAGGTGAAGTACTGGGTGATGGCAAAGCTCAAGCCGGCCACCAGTGCCGCAGGCCAGGTTTCCTTGACGCCGCGCAGGCCGTCCATCATGAACACCAGCCAGAACGGCACGAACAGCGACAGCAGCGGCAGCTGGCGACCGGTCATGGCGCCGATCTTGAAGGCGTCGATGCCGGTGACCTGGCCGGCCACGATGATCGGGATCCCCAGGGCGCCGAAAGCCACTGGCGCGGTGTTGGCAATCAGGCACAGGCCGGCGGCGTACAGTGGGTTGAACCCCAGGCCGACCAGCAGCGCGGCCGTAATCGCCACGGGGGCGCCGAAACCGGCGGCACCTTCCAGGAATGCGCCGAAGCAGAAGCCGATCAGCAGCACTTGCAGGCGCTGGTCATCGGTAATCGACAGCACCGAGCTGCGGATCACTTCGAACTGGCCACTCTTGACCGTCAGTTTGTAGAGGAATACCGCGGCGACGATGATCCAGGCGATTGGCCACAGGCCGTAGGCAAAGCCATAGCCGGCAGCGGCGAATGCCATATCGACCGGCATCTGGAAGGCAAATATCGCCACCAGGATCGACAGCGCCAGGGTGATGCTCCCGGCAACATGGCCTTTAAGGCGAAACACCGCCAGGGCCAGGAAGAAAAATATGATCGGGATAACGGCGGCCAGTGCGGACAGGCCAAGGCTGCCGAGTGGGCTGTAGAGCTGTTGCCAGGTTTGCATATGGGGTGGCCCCTAATTGTTGTTGGTCATGCATGCTCAGCTGATTTGGATAATTGGTAAGACCAATTTACAATCGCTGTGGGCTAGGTTAAGAGCCTTCGGGGTGGCGTGTCAATTTGCCGCTTGAGAAACTTTGGTCGTATGTCGGCGGGGCGGGGTCTGATCGGTGCAATCAAAGGGGTTCTGATAGGTGCCGACGCCGCCGCAATAGGCCAGAATAGAGGGCCCGGCGAGTGGCCGGGATCGTGGAGAGTCAGTTATGGCGTTTGATCAGGTGCGTCAGCGCCGTTTGTCCGACGATATTGTCGAGCAGCTTGAGGGGATGATCCTTGAGGGCACGTTGAAGTCGGGTGAGCGATTGCCTGCCGAGCGCGCACTGGCTGAACAGTTCGGTGTGTCGCGTCCGTCATTGCGCGAGGCGATCCAGAAGCTGGCGGCCAAGGGGCTGCTGGTCAGTCGCCAGGGCGGCGGCAATTATGTGGTGGAGACGCTGGGTTCAACCTTCAGCGATCCATTGTTGCATCTGCTGGAAAGCAACCCCGAAGCCCAGCGTGATCTGTTGGAATTTCGTCAGACGCTTGAAGCGTCTTGCGCTTATTACGCCGCCTTGCGTGCCACGGAAGTGGATCGCGAACGGCTGACTGCCGCCTTTGACGCCTTGCAGGATTGCTATGCACGGGATGATGAGGTGAGTCGCATTGAGGAAGGCGCGGCCGACGCCAGGTTTCACTTGGCTATCGCCGAAGCCAGCCATAACGCGGTATTGCTGCACACCATCCGGGGCTTGTTTGATTTGCTCAAGCGTAACGTGGTGACCAATATCGGCGGCATGTACCAGCAACGCACCGAAACCCGGGATATGCTGATCAACCAGCATCGGGATTTGTATCTGGCGATTATCGAGGGGCGGGCGGAACAGGCGCGCGAGGTCTCAACACGTCACCTGCTGTACGTGCAGGAAGTGTTGGAAGAGGTGCGTCAGGAAGTGCAGCGTATGGCTCGGGCAGAGCGGCGCAAGGGGATATAGCCTGCAATTGCGGCGCAGGGAGCAGGCTCCCTGGCCACATCGGCTCGCTTCAAGAGGCGGGGAAGATCAGTCTTCCTTGCCCTTGTTGCGTACGGCGCGCTGCAATTCCCGATTGGAGTCGCGTTCGCGCTCGGTATCACGCTTGTCGTATTCCTTCTTGCCCTTGCCCAGTGCGATCTCGCACTTGACCAGGTGCTTGCTCCAGTACCACGACAGGCAGACGCAGGCATAACCCTTCTGCTGGACCGCAGCAGCGAGCTTTTCCAGTTCGCGGGCATTGAGCAGCAGCTTGCGTGTGCGCACCGGGTCGGCAATAACGTGGGTACTGGCGGTCATCAACGGCGTGATATGACTGCCGAGCAGCCAGGCCTCGCCATCCTTGAGCAGCACGTAACTGTCGACCAGTTGCAACTTGCTGGCGCGCAGACTTTTTACTTCCCAGCCGGCCAGGACCAGACCAGCCTCGAACCGATGTTCGATGAAGTAATCGTGTCGCGCCTTTTTGTTCTGCGCGATGGTCCCTGTTGGGTGTTTCTTTTGTTTAGCCATAGGGGCGGCATTATAGGCAGTTGCGAGCGTGTCGGCTACGGTCAACCTGCGTGCTTGAGCGTGTTGGATGAATCCCGGACAATACCGCCAGTTTTCTGGTTTTTTTCTCTCGCGAATCGGGCAGTCTTTTCGCGATGTTTGCCGCTCAGCTTCGGAAATAACGCTCCCATGACGACGCATATTCAACGCTCGGCCCTGCTGCCTTACCCGGCGCAAGCGCTCTATGACCTGGTCAATGACGTGGCGAGCTACCCGGATTTCCTGCCCTGGTGCTCCTCATCCACGGTGCTGGAGAGCAGCGATGAGCATATGCGCGCGAGCCTGGAGGTATCCAAGGGCGGGCTTGGTCAGAAGTTTGTGACGAGTAATGTGCTGGTTCCCGGTCAGTCGATTGAGATGAATCTGGAAGAAGGGCCGTTCACTCAACTGCACGGCGTCTGGGTGTTCAAGCCGCTGGGAGAGAAGGCATGCAAGATCAGCCTGGACCTGACGTTTGATTACGCGGGCTCCATTGTGCGGGCGACCTTGGGGCCGCTGTTCAATCAGGCGGCGAATACCCTGGTGGATGCGTTTTGCCAGCGGGCCAAGCAACTGCATGGCTGAGTCGTTGATCGAAATTGAGGTGGTCTACGCTGCGGTAGACCGGCAACGGTTGTTGAGCCTGGCGGTTGCGCCGGGTACGAGCCTGAGGGCTGCGGTGCTGGCGTCGGGCATTGCGGCACAGTTTCCCGAGCTGGATATCGCCGCTTGCCCCTTGGGGATTTTCGGCAAGGTTGTGGCCGACGCTGAAACCCGTAATGTCCAGGTCGGCGATCGCATCGAGATTTATCGCCCCTTGCTGGCGGATCCCAGAGAGGTCAGGCGCCTGCGAGCAGCTAAAGCGGCTGAAGCCCGGCGGCAAAATTCATAACCTGTGAAATAGCAGGCAACAAAAAGCCCGGCATGCCGGGCTTTTTGTTGAACGATACAAATTATTGCGGGGTTGTATCCAGAGGTTCTGGCGTTGGCACCGGAACGGTTTCCACGCTGTCGATGTCTTTCTGGATGGTATCCAGCAAGGAGCCAGGCTTGGCCGGCAGCTCGGACTTGGGTTTTTCAGCATTCTGCGCTGGCGCAGTGACGCTGGTCCCGCTGTCCTTGCCCAACAGGGCTTCATCACGGCTCACGCCGGGCATGAAGTCACCGGAAAGGCTGACCAGTTGGTCGTTGCCATTAAAGATGACACTGACGCGCTCCTGTTGGCGCTCTCCGCCTCCAGGCTGCAGGCTATAGAGATAATCCCAGCGATCGGCATGGAATGTGTCGGTCAGCAGGGGATTGCCCATAATAAACCGTACTTGCCGTCGGGTCATTCCCGGGCGTAACTGGTCTATCATGTCCTGCGTGACGACATTGCCCTGCTGGATGTCGATTTTGTAAACCCCGGGGAATGAACAACCGGCGAGTGCGAGCAGTCCCACAAGGGTGAAACTGGTTAGCAAGAGCTTGGTGTTTTGCATCGGTGGGCGACTTCCACTATCTTGGCTGGGACAACGTAAACGCCGATCATACCCGTATTAAGAGAAGCTGCGAAGCAGCATCCGCGAGAAAGCTAACCATGGTTGAAAATAGCGAACTACGCAAAGCCGGTCTTAAAGTGACTCTGCCACGAGTCAAGATTCTACAAATGCTCGATTCCGCCGAGCAGCGCCACATGAGTGCCGAGGATGTTTACAAGGCGCTGATGGAGTCTAACGAGGACGTCGGCCTGGCCACGGTTTACCGTGTACTGACCCAGTTCGAAGCCGCAGGGCTGGTGGTTCGTCATAATTTCGACGGCGGTCATGCGGTGTTTGAATTGGCTGACGGTGGTCATCACGACCACATGGTTGACCTGGATACCAATGAGGTTATCGAGTTCACCAGCCCGGCAATCGAAAAGCTTCAGCACGAAATCGCTGAGGAGCATGGATTCGATTTGGTTGACCACAATCTTGTGTTGTACATCCGTAAGAAAAAGTAAAAAAGCGCTGCAGATTCGCTCTGCGCAACGATCGAAGGCGACCCTAGGGTCGCCTTCATGCTATCTGCCGCCAGAGAAAATCCGATAAAAAAGGATTCAAACCTTCGCCGTTACCACCATTTTCTTCGCGTGGGCCAGGGACTCCTTGGTCAGGTCGATGCCGCCAAGCATGCGCGCGACTTCTTCCACCCGTTCGGTCTTGTTCAGCTTGGACACGGCGGTATGTGTCGCGTCGCTGCCCCGTACCTTGTGCACAAATAGATGCTGATGCCCTTGGGCTGCAACTTGTGGCAAGTGGGTAACGGTCAGCACTTGTCCGCGCTCCCCCAGGCGGCGCAGCAATTGGCCGACAATTTCAGCGGTCGGCCCGCCAATCCCCACATCCACTTCGTCGAAGACCAGGGTCGGTACGCGCGAGGTCTGGGCGGTAATAACCTGGATTGCCAGGCTGATCCGTGACAGTTCACCGCCGGAGGCGACTTTGGCCAGAGCCTTCAGGGGTTGCCCCGGGTTGGCGCTTACCAGCAATTCGACCTGTTCCAGGCCATTGGGCTGTAGTTCGTTGCCACTGTTGGCGTGCAACTCGATGGTAAAGCGTCCGCCCGGCATGCCCAGGCGTTGGATCTCCTGCTCAACGGCGCAGGCCAGTCCGGTTGCGGCCTGGTGCCGCAGGTCGCTCAGTTCCCGGGCCTTTTCCTGGTAATGACGGGCAAAGGAAGCCAGTTCATCGCCCAGGCGCTCGATGGATTCATCATTGGCATTCAGGGTTTCGATCTCGTCCAGCAGCTTTTGCTGCATGGCCGCCACTTCGGTCGGCTGGATCCGATGTTTGCGCGCCAGGGTATAAATAGTGTCGAGGCGCTCTTCGATCTCTTGCAGGCGGGCCGGGTCAGCATCGAAGTGGTCAAGGAAGCGGTTCAGTTCACCAACGGCCTCTTCGACCTGAATCTGCGCACTGGTCAGCAGGGTAGTGGCTTCATTCAGGGAGCCAGAGCCACTGTTTACGCTCGACAGGCGGTTAAGGCTTGCCGTCAGTGCGTTCAGTACATTGCCGGAGTCACTTTCGCTGCATTGCTCGACAACCTGGCGGCAGATGCCCAGCAGGGTTTCGGCATTGGTCAGGTTCTTGTGCTCCTGCTCCAGCTGTTCCAGCTCGGTTTCGCCCAGGCCCAGACTTTCCAGTTCTTCCAACTGATAGCTGAGGAGTTGGTGGCGGGCGCGTTGCTCGTCGCCGGAATTGGACAGGCGCTCCAGTTCCAGGCGGGTCTGGCGCCAGCGTTGTGCAGCCAATTGCACCTGGCGGGCGAGGTCGGTGGCGCCGGCGTATTCATCCAGCAGTCGGCGATGGGTATCGGTTTTCAGCAGGGATTGATGTTCGTGCTGGCTGTGGATGTCGATCAGCAACTCGCCGAGGGCCTTCAGGTCGCCGAGGGGGCAGGGCGTGCCATTGATGTAGCCCCGCGAGCGGCCTTCGGCGGTAATCACCCGGCGCAGAATGCACGGGCTATCGCTGTCAAGGTCGCGCTCGGCCAGCCAGGCGCTGGCTTCCGGAATATCTGCCAGGTCAAAGGTCGCCAGAATATCGGCCTTGTCTGCGCCGGGGCGAACCACGCCGCTGTCGGCGCGATCACCCAGGGTCAGGCCCAGGGCGTCGAGCATGATCGACTTGCCGGCGCCGGTTTCGCCTGTGATTACGCTCATCCCGCGATCCAGTTCAAGATCCAGATGCTCAACGATGGCGTAGTTATGTACGGACAGGTGAACCAGCATAGTGGCCGCTCCCAGGCTTTAGGTCTGGTTATTTATACAGTGTTTTGTTTGGCGCTGACAATCCTGCGACTTAGCTCAATTTGCTTGGATAAAGGGTTTTTTTAGCTCTATGTGGAATGTGCGGGAAAGTGTGAGTCGGGGTATGTCCGCCCTTGAACCTGGAAATTGTGGCCCCATATACCGGAACAGAAGCGCGAGTTGAGTTCGCGCAGGATTTCGAAAGGAGAAAACTATGGCTGACGAACAGACGCTGGATACGCAAAACCCAGACGCCAACCAGGCCTCGCAGGCAGCGGGTGAAGACCTGGCGGCTCGTGTGCAAGTGCTCGAAGAGCAACTGGCAGGCGCTCAGGATCAGGCTTTGCGTGTTGCTGCCGATCTGCAGAACGTCCGCCGCCGCGCCGAGCAGGATGTAGAGAAAGCCCACAAGTTTGCGCTGGAGAAGTTTGCCGGTGATCTGTTGCCGATCATCGACAGCCTGGAGCGTGGCCTGGAGCTGTCCAGTCCGGACGACGAAAACATCCGTGCCATGCGCGAAGGGATCGAACTGACCCTGAAAATGTTCCAGGACACCCTGAAGCGTTATCAGTTGGAAGCAATCGATCCGCAAGGCGGCGAGCCGTTCAACGCGGAGCATCACCAGGCCATGGCCATGCAGGAAAATGCTGACCTTGAGCCTAATAGCGTGTTGAAGGTGTTCCAGAAGGGCTACCAGCTTAATGGTCGCCTGTTGCGCCCGGCGATGGTGGTGGTGAGCAAGGCTCCCGCACTGGTTTCGCCGTCGATTGACGAGCAGGCTTGAAATCGTTCGTAACGACCCCATTTATAAGTCAAGCGTTTAAGTGCTACCGCAGTTAGCCACCACTGCTGCGGCAACCAAATCCAAAGTTTCGGGAGAGTGAATCATGGGCAAAATTATCGGTATCGACCTGGGGACTACCAACTCCTGCGTCTCCGTGCTGGAAAACGGCGTATCCAAGGTTATTGAAAACGCAGAAGGCGCGCGTACCACTCCGTCCATCGTGGCTTACGCCAATGACGGCGAGATCCTGGTAGGCCAGTCCGCCAAGCGTCAGGCTGTGACCAATCCGCATAACACCCTGTACGCGGTGAAGCGTTTGATCGGTCGTAAGTTCGACGAAGAAGTCGTACAGAAAGACATCAAGATGGTGCCGTACAAAATCGCCAAGGCTGACAACGGTGACGCCTGGGTTGAAGTGAACGGCCAGAAAATGTCGCCACCGCAAATCTCGGCTGAAATCTTGAAAAAGATGAAGAAGACTGCCGAAGACTACCTCGGTGAAGCAGTGACTGAAGCGGTGATCACCGTTCCGGCCTACTTCAACGACAGCCAGCGCCAGGCGACCAAAGACGCCGGCCGCATCGCGGGCCTGGACGTAAAACGTATCATCAACGAACCTACCGCGGCCGCTCTGGCCTACGGCATGGACAAGGCCAAGGGCGACCACACCGTGATCGTTTATGACCTGGGTGGCGGTACTTTCGACGTTTCCGTGATCGAAATCGCTGAAGTCGATGGCGAGCACCAGTTCGAAGTGTTGGCGACCAACGGTGACACGTTCCTGGGCGGTGAAGACTTTGACATTCGTCTGATCGACTACCTCGTTGACGAATTCAAGAAAGAAAGCGGCATGAACCTCAAGGGTGACCCGCTGGCGATGCAGCGCCTGAAAGAAGCTGCTGAAAAAGCCAAGATCGAACTGTCTTCGAGCAATTCGACCGACGTGAACCTGCCGTACATCACTGCAGATGCCACCGGTCCTAAGCACTTGAACGTGAAGATCTCGCGCGCCAAGCTGGAATCGCTGGTTGAAGATCTGGTTCAGCGCACTATCGAACCTTGCCGCATCGCCCTGAAAGATTCGGGTATCGACGTTGGTTCGATCAACGACGTGATCCTGGTTGGCGGTCAGACCCGTATGCCACTGGTACAGCAGAAGGTCACCGAGTTCTTCGGTAAAGAAGCACGTAAAGACGTGAACCCGGACGAAGCCGTTGCCATGGGTGCTGCCATCCAGGGTGCGGTACTGGCCGGCGACGTGAAAGACGTGCTGCTGCTGGACGTCAGCCCGCTGACTCTGGGTATCGAAACCATGGGTGGCGTGATGACCGCGCTGATCGAGAAAAACACCACGATTCCTACCAAGAAATCGCAAGTGTTCTCGACTGCCGATGACAACCAGGGCGCTGTGACCATTCACGTGCTGCAAGGTGAGCGTAAGCAGGCTGCGCAGAACAAGTCCCTGGGCAAGTTCGACCTGGCCGAGATTCCACCCGCTCCACGTGGCGTGCCACAAATTGAAGTGACCTTCGACATCGACGCCAACGGCATTCTGCACGTAGGCGCCAAGGACAAGGCTACTGGCAAGACTCAGTCGATCGTGATCAAGGCCAACTCCGGTCTGTCCGAGGAAGAAATTCAGCAGATGATCAACGATGCTGAAAAGAACGCCGAGGAAGATCGCAAGTTCGAAGAACTGGCCGCTGCCCGCAACCAGGGTGATGCACTGGTTCACTCGACTCGCAAAATGATCGCGGATGCTGGCGACAAAGTGACTGCTGAAGAGAAGACCGCAATCGAAGCCGCCGTGGTTGCCCTGGAAGCCGCTGTTAAAGGCGACGACAAGGCCACCATCGAAGCCAAGGTTGAGGAGTTGTCGAAAGTCTCCGCGCCGGTCGCTCAGAAGATGTACGCCGAGCAGGCTCCGCAAGGTGACGGTGCTGCGCAACAGGCAGAACCTGAAGCCAAGCACGACGACGTTGTCGATGCCGAGTTCGAAGAAGTAAAAGAAGACCAGAAGAAGTAACTTGGTCGCCCGGTTGACCGCTATCAAGCGGTGACTGGTAGGATGTCGCCGCGCGGGAGCTTGCTCCCGCGTTGGCGTGTCTGGGGTACGCGAATTTTTACAGCATGCGACAAGGTTCGGATGTTGGCGGTGTGATCGGGAATGCTCCTGCTTTGCGATCGACAGGCACCGCGTTTTTGGCTGGGTCTCGGCTGAAAGCAGTAAAGACCAGGATCGTTGAATTTGACGTGAGTTGGGTCCGGGCCTGTATTGGGGCTCAACGAGTTTGGCAGGCTCAGGAGGGTTTTGCCGGACGTCCTTAAGAGTGCAAAGACTTATGGCAAAGCGTGACTATTACGAAGTATTGGGTGTGGAGCGCGGTTCCAGCGAGGCGGACCTGAAGAAGGCTTACCGTCGCCTGGCGATGAAGCACCACCCGGACCGTAATCCGGATAACAAAGAATCCGAAGAATTGTTTAAAGAGGCCAATGAGGCCTACGAATGCCTGTGTGATCCGAACAAGCGTGCAGCCTACGACCAGTATGGCCATGCCGGTGTCGATCCAAGCATGGGCGGCGGCGGTGCCGGCTTTGGCGGGCAGAACTTCTCCGATATTTTCGGTGATGTATTCAGCGACTTCTTCGGCGGCGGTCGTGGTGGTCAGCGCGGCGGTGCCCAGCGTGGCAGCGACTTGCGCTACACCCTGGAACTGAACCTGGAAGAAGCCGTACGCGGCACCAGCGTCAATATCCGCGTGCCGACGCTGGTCAATTGCAAGCCGTGTGACGGTTCGGGCGCCAAGAAAGGCTCCTCGCCGATCACCTGCCCAACCTGTGGCGGTATTGGCCAGGTGCGCATGCAGCAGGGTTTCTTCTCGGTGCAGCAAACCTGCCCGCGCTGCCATGGCCAGGGCAAGATCATTTCCGATCCGTGCGATTCTTGCCACGGCGAAGGGCGCGTCGAAGAGTACAAGACCCTGTCGGTGAAAGTGCCGGCCGGTGTTGATACTGGCGACCGTATCCGGTTGTCGGGCGAGGGCGAGGCGGGCGCGCAGGGTGGCCCGACGGGCGACCTGTACGTGGTGATCAATGTGCGCGAGCACGCGATCTTCCAGCGTGACGGCAAGCACCTGTTCTGCGAAGTGCCGATCAGTTTTGTCGATGCGGCCCTGGGTGGCGAGCTGGAGATTCCGACCCTCGAAGGGCGGGTCAAGCTGAAGATCCCCGAGGGGACTCAGACCGGCAAGCAGTTCCGGATCCGTGGCAAAGGTGTAGCGCCGGTGCGTGGTGGTGGTGCGGGCGACTTGATGTGCCGTGTGGCTGTCGAGACGCCGGTCAACCTGGATCGTCGTCAGCGTGAGTTGCTCGAAGAGCTGCGCGGTTCGCTGGCCGGTGATGGCTCCCATTCGCCCAAGACCGCTGGCTGGTTCGAAGGCGTGAAGCGCTTCTTCGGCGACCTGTAAGGACGTGGATATGCGACGTATAGCAGTGATGGGCGCCGCCGGGCGCATGGGCAAGAACCTGGTGGAGGCGGTGCAGCAGCGCTCGCCTCTGTCGGGGCTGACTGCGGCGATCGTGCGCCCGGGCAGTACGCTGATCGGCGCCGATGTTGGCGAGCTGGCCTCCCTGGGGCGGATCGGTGTGTCATTGTCCGGCAGCCTGGAGCAGGTGGCTGATGAGTTCGATGTATTGATCGACTTCACCCTGCCCGAAGTGATGCTGAAAAACCTGGCGTTCTGCCGCAAGGCGGGCAAAGCCATGGTTATCGGTACCACGGGCCTGAATGCCGAGCAAAAGCAATTGCTCGTCGCGGCAGGCAAGGACATTCCTATCGTGTTTGCCGCCAACTTCAGTGTAGGCGTCAACCTGTCGCTGAAGTTGCTCGACATGGCGGCAAGGGTGTTGGGTGATGACGCGGATATCGAGATCATCGAGGCGCATCACCGGCACAAGGTCGATGCGCCATCGGGCACTGCCATGCGCATGGGCGAAGTGATTGCCGATGCCTTGGGGCGTGATCTGTCGAAGGTTGCGGTATATGGTCGCGAAGGTCATACCGGGGCGCGCGAGCGTGAAACCATTGGCTTTGCCACCGTGCGCGGTGGTGATGTGGTGGGTGACCATACGGTGCTGTTTGCTGCCGAAGGTGAGCGCCTGGAAATTACCCACAAGGCTTCCAGTCGCATGACCTTCGCCAAGGGCGCGGTGCGTGCCGCATTGTGGCTGGAAGGTCGCGAAGCGGGTCTCTACGACATGCAAGACGTGCTGGATCTGCGTTAATCAGTAGCAAAAACGGGCCCGGAGGATTACTCTAGGGCCCCGTTTTTACCCGCTAAGCGACGTCCTGTCGCATTCTCCTGCCTTTTCGGCTCATTAGCGGTGGACCCAAAAAGCCTTTTTCTGTAAGCTACAGCTTTAGTGTGTCCACTAAAAGCGCGCAGAATAATTCAGTGAAGAAGCGGGGTGACGTGTCCATACGTCACTCCGCTTTTTTGCAACCTGCGATCGCCCTTTCAGGCTTTATTTACGGGAGGTCTTCTTGACTAAGCCAGCCATACTCGCCCTTGCTGATGGCAGCATTTTTCGCGGCGAAGCCATTGGAGCCGACGGTCAGACCGTTGGAGAGGTGGTGTTCAACACCGCCATGACCGGCTATCAGGAAATCCTTACCGATCCTTCCTACGCCCAACAGATCGTTACCCTGACTTATCCACATATCGGCAACACCGGTACTACACCGGAAGACGTCGAGTCTGATCGTGTCTGGTCGGCCGGTCTGGTGATTCGTGACCTGCCACTGGTTGCGAGCAACTGGCGTAACACGATGTCGCTGTCCGATTACCTGAAAGCCAACAATGTTGTGGCGATCGCCGGTATCGATACGCGCCGCCTGACACGCATCCTGCGTGAAAAAGGCTCGCAGAACGGCTGCATCATGGCCGGTGACAATATTTCCGAAGAAGCGGCAATTGCTGCAGCGCAGGGCTTCCCTGGCCTCAAAGGCATGGACCTGGCGAAAGTCGTCAGCACCAAAGAGAAGTACGAGTGGCGCTCCACTGTCTGGGACTTGAAGACCGACAGTCACGCGACCATCGAAGCGGCTGAGCTGCCGTATCACGTCGTGGCCTACGACTACGGCATCAAGTACAACATTCTGCGCATGCTGGTCGAGCGCGGTTGCCGTGTGACCGTGGTCCCGGCCCAGACCCCGGCCAGCGATGTGCTGGCCCTGCAACCGGATGGCGTGTTCCTGTCCAACGGCCCGGGTGACCCTGAGCCATGCGACTACGCGATCAAGGCCATCAAGGAAGTGCTGGACACCGAGATCCCGGTATTCGGTATCTGCCTCGGCCACCAGCTGTTGGCCCTGGCCTCCGGCGCCAAGACCCTGAAAATGGGCCACGGCCATCACGGTGCCAACCACCCGGTACAAGACCTGGACACCGGTGTCGTGATGATCACCAGCCAGAACCACGGTTTTGCGGTGGATGAAGCCACCTTGCCGGCCAACGTGCGTGCCATTCACAAGTCGCTGTTCGACGGTTCCCTGCAGGGTATCGAGCGCACCGACAAGAGCGCGTTCAGCTTCCAGGGCCACCCTGAAGCGAGCCCGGGCCCGAACGACGTAGCGCCGCTGTTCGACCGTTTCATCAATGAGATGGCCAAGCGACGCTGACTGAGTGGCTTGCGGGCGGCCCCGACTCTCGGTGGCCCCCGCAGGCTCTTCAAAGATTGTTCAAGACGGCTTGCCGACTGACCTGCGGATTTGAGTGACAAACCCATGCCAAAACGTACAGACATAAAAAGCATCCTGATTCTCGGCGCTGGCCCGATCGTGATCGGCCAGGCCTGCGAATTCGACTACTCCGGCGCCCAGGCCTGCAAGGCCCTGCGCGAAGAGGGTTACCGCGTCATCCTGGTGAACTCCAACCCGGCCACCATCATGACCGACCCGGACATGGCCGACGCCACCTACATCGAACCGATCAAGTGGCAGACCGTTGCCAAGATCATCGAGAAAGAGCGTCCGGACGCACTGCTGCCGACCATGGGTGGCCAGACTGCACTGAACTGCGCCCTGGACCTGGAGCGCGAAGGCGTCCTGGAAAAGTTCGGCGTAGAGATGATCGGCGCCAATGCCGACACCATCGACAAGGCTGAAGACCGTTCGCGTTTCGACAAGGCCATGAAGTCTATCGGTCTTGATTGCCCGCGCTCGGGTATCGCCCACAGCATGGAAGAGGCCAACGCGGTTCTCGAAAAGCTCGGCTTCCCGTGCATTATCCGGCCGTCCTTCACCATGGGCGGCACCGGCGGCGGTATCGCTTACAACCGTGAAGAGTTCGAAGAAATCTGCGCCCGCGGCCTGGATCTGTCGCCGACCAAAGAGCTGCTGATCGACGAATCCCTGATCGGCTGGAAAGAGTACGAGATGGAAGTTGTCCGCGATAAAAAGGACAACTGCATCATCGTCTGCTCGATCGAAAACTTCGACCCGATGGGTGTGCATACCGGTGACTCGATCACCGTTGCTCCTGCGCAAACCCTGACGGACAAGGAATACCAGATCATGCGTAACGCCTCGTTGGCGGTACTGCGTGAGATCGGCGTTGAAACCGGTGGTTCCAACGTTCAGTTCGGTATTTGCCCGAACACAGGCCGTATGGTCGTGATCGAGATGAACCCGCGTGTGTCGCGTTCTTCGGCGCTGGCATCAAAAGCTACCGGGTTCCCGATTGCGCGCATCGCTGCCAAGCTGGCGATCGGTTACACCTTGGACGAGCTGCAAAACGAAATCACTGGCGGCGCTACGCCGGCGTCCTTTGAGCCGTCGATCGACTACGTAGTTACTAAGCTGCCACGCTTCGCTTTCGAGAAGTTCCCGAAAGCCGACGCCCGCCTGACCACCCAGATGAAGTCGGTCGGTGAAGTCATGGCCATTGGCCGGACATTCCAGGAGTCCCTGCAGAAAGCCCTGCGTGGCCTGGAAGTGGGCGTTTGCGGCCTGGATGAGAAGCTCGACCTGAGCAACCCGGAAAGCATGAGCATCCTCAAGCGCGAGCTGACCGTGCCGGGCGCCGAGCGTATCTGGTATGTGGCTGACGCCTTCCGCGCGGGCATGACCGTCGAAGACATCTTCGGCATGAACATGATTGATCCGTGGTTCCTGGTGCAGATCGAGGATCTGATCAAGGAAGAAGAGAAGGTCAAGACCCTGGGTCTTTCCTCTATCGATCGCGACCTGATGTTCCGTCTCAAGCGCAAAGGCTTCTCCGACCAGCGTCTGGCCAAACTGCTGGGCGTGACCGAGAAAAACCTGCGCACCCACCGCCACAAACTGGACATCTTCCCGGTCTACAAGCGTGTTGACACGTGCGCCGCAGAGTTCGCCACCGACACCGCGTACCTGTACTCCACCTACGAGGAAGAGTGCGAAGCCGCGCCGTCGGGCCGCGACAAGATCATCATCCTGGGCGGCGGTCCAAACCGTATCGGTCAGGGCATCGAGTTCGACTACTGCTGCGTACACGCCGCCCTCGCCCTGCGCGAAGACGGGTACGAGACCATCATGGTCAACTGCAACCCGGAAACTGTTTCCACTGACTACGACACTTCCGACCGCCTGTACTTCGAGCCGGTAACGCTGGAAGACGTGCTGGAAATCTGTCGCGTCGAGAAGCCAAAAGGCGTGATCGTGCAGTATGGCGGGCAAACCCCGCTGAAACTGGCGCGTGCCCTGGAAGCGGCTGGCGTGCCGATCATCGGTACCAGCCCTGACGCCATCGACCGTGCCGAAGACCGTGAGCGCTTCCAGCAAATGGTCGAGCGCCTGAACCTGCGCCAGCCGCCAAACGCGACCGTGCGCAGCGAAGACGAAGCCATCCGTGCAGCCAGCAAGATCGGCTACCCGTTGGTGGTGCGTCCGTCCTACGTGCTGGGCGGCCGGGCGATGGAAATCGTCTACGAAGAAGAAGAACTCAAGCGTTACCTGCGTGATGCGGTGAAAGTGTCCAACGACAGCCCGGTGCTGCTGGACCACTTCCTCAACTGCGCCATCGAGATGGACGTGGATGCGGTCTGCGACGGTACCGACGTGGTGATCGGCGCGATCATGCAGCACATCGAGCAGGCGGGTGTTCACTCCGGTGACTCCGCGTGCTCCCTGCCGCCGTACTCGCTGCCGCTGCACATCCAGGACGAGATGCGCGAGCAGGTCAAGAAAATGGCCCTGGAGCTGGGCGTGGTCGGCCTGATGAACGTACAGTTGGCGCTGCAAGGCGAAGACATCTACGTCATCGAAGTCAACCCGCGTGCTTCGCGTACCGTGCCGTTTGTTTCCAAGTGCATCGGTGTGTCCCTGGCGATGATTGCCGCCCGTGTCATGGCCGGTAAGACCTTGAAGGAAATCGGCTTCACCAAGGAAATCATTCCGAACTTCTACAGCGTGAAAGAGGCGGTATTCCCATTCGCCAAATTCCCTGGTGTGGACCCGATCCTGGGCCCAGAGATGAAGTCCACCGGTGAAGTGATGGGCGTGGGCGATACCTTCGGCGAAGCATTCGCCAAGGCCCAGATGGGCGCCAGCGAAGTGCTGCCGACCGGCGGTACTGCGTTTATCAGCGTGCGTGATGATGACAAGCCGCTGGTTGCAGGCGTGGCCCGTGATCTGATCAACTTGGGCTTCGAAGTCGTGGCCACCGCCGGGACCGCCAAGCTGATTGAAGCCGCTGGCCTGAAAGTGCGTCGCGTGAACAAGGTAACGGAAGGTCGTCCGCACGTGGTCGATATGATCAAGAATGACGAAGTCACCCTGATCATCAACACCACCGAAGGTCGCCAGTCGATCGCGGATTCCTACTCCATTCGTCGTAACGCCTTGCAGCACAAGATCTACTGCACCACCACCATTGCTGCTGGCGAAGCCATCTGTGAAGCGCTCAAGTTCGGTCCGGAAAAGACCGTGCGTCGCTTGCAGGATCTACACGCAGGATTGAAGGCATGATCAAATACCCAATGACTGTCCAGGGCGCCAAGGCCCTGGAAGAGGAGCACGCCCATCTGACCAAGGTCGTACGTCCAAAGCTGAGCCAGGACATCGGTACGGCCCGTGAGCTGGGCGACTTGAAGGAAAACGCCGAATACCATGCTGCCCGTGAGCAGCAGGGGATGGTCGAGGCGCGGATCCGTGATATCGAAGGGCGCATGCAGAATGCGGTCATCATTGATGTCACGACTATTCCCAAGACCGGCAAGGTGATTTTCGGCACGACTGTAGAAATCGCCAACGTCGAGACGGATGAAAGCGTGACTTACCACATCGTGGGTGAGGACGAGGCTGACTTCAAGCTCGGCAAGATCTCCGTCGGTTCGCCCCTGGCCCGCGCCTTGATTGCCAAGGAAGAGGGTGATGTGGTGGCCGTCAAGACGCCCGGTGGCGTGATCGAGTACGAGATTGTCGAAGTTCGTCACATCTGAAAAACGGCGCCCGCTTCGAGCGGGCGCCATGCTTTGGCAGTTGGCCCAGATGCTTTGGGTTGGCGGGCTATGGCTGCTGCATCTTGGTGTATTGCCGGTGCTGGGCATGATTGGCCTGGCGCCGTTGCTGATCGATGAGATCGGCGGATTATTGAGTGCGCTGCTGGTGGGATTTGCGGCGGCGTGCGTGATTCTCCAGGCATTGGTGCTGGTCAAGGCCGAGGGCTTGGGGAGTTTGTGGCGGGATATGCGCGGGCAACTGCTGTTGATGGCGCTGTATGCGTGCGCAATGTATTGCGTGGTGCGCATATTGCTGCCGGAAGCGTTGCGCTGGCAGCTGTTCAGCTATCTTGTGCTAGGGTTTTCTGGCTTGGTGCTGGTGGTACAGCCTGCGCCGGGATGGAGTGGCAGGGCGCGCGAAGCGCGCCCGTGACCCTTGCATCATTTGAAGCGATGAACGTTCGACAGTTGCTTGTTGGCGCTGAAATTCTTGCGATACAGCAGCGCCATCTTGCCGATGACCTGAACCAGGTCCGCTTTGCCCACCTTGCACAGTTCTGCAATGGCGGCCAGGCGCGCTTCGCGATCAAGGATGTTGACCTTGATCTTGATCAGCTCGTGATCGCCTAATGCGCGTTCAAGTTCGGCTAACACACCTTCAGTCAAACCGTTGTCGGCCACAATCAAAACTGGTTTCAGATGGTGGCCAATGGATTTGTACTGTTTCTTCTGCTCTTGAGTGAGCGGCATAATCTGACCCCTGCGTCTGATCTTGTAAAAAGCGGCGGCCAGTTTACCCGAGCGAGTCCGGGACCGCCCAGTTAATCACGACCCGTTTTATTTTCGAGGTGGCCCGTGGCCCGTTCCAAAACTAGCCTTAATTGGCTTAAAGAGCATTTCAACGATCCTTACGTCAAAAAGGCGCAAAAGGATGGCTACCGTTCCCGGGCCAGCTACAAGCTGCTGGAAATCCAGGAAAAGGACCGGTTGATCCGTCCCGGCATGAGCGTAATTGATCTCGGCGCAGCCCCCGGTGGCTGGTCCCAGGTGACCAGTCGTCTGATTGGTGGGCAAGGCCGTTTGATCGCTTCCGATATCCTGGAAATGGATAGCATCCCTGATGTGACCTTCGTGCATGGCGACTTTACCCGTGATGATGTACTGGCACAGATCCTCGAGGCTGTCGGAAATTCGCAGGTAGACCTTGTGATTTCGGATATGGCCCCCAATATGAGTGGATTACCAGCCGTGGATATGCCACGCGCCATGTTCCTGTGCGAATTGGCACTGGATCTGGCAGGAAGGGTTCTGCGTCCGGGTGGTGATTTTCTGGTCAAGGTCTTCCTTGGGGAAGGTTTTGACGAGTACCACAAGAACATGCGCAAGCTGTTCGACAAGGTGCAGACCCGCAAGCCTGACTCCTCGAGGGACAGGTCTCGCGAGCAGTATTTGCTGGGCCGCGGCTATCGCGGTGTCGAAGGCGCTGCCAGTGATGAGCGTCTTTAAAGGTTTTAAGGGAGTCGATAGGTTTTTTTATATCGCTTTCGTCACGAAGCTTTACGAATATTGTGTAGTCAAAGTTTCACAAAGGGTTACAGACGGCGCCTGCCAGAGTTGTAGGTAATGTAGTAAGTTAGGCCGGTGAATATCATGCGAAGCGCGCGCCAGTAGCGGAGCTTGCTTCAGAGGGTAGTTAATTGAACGATATGGCAAAGAATCTGATCCTGTGGTTGATCATCGCGGCTGTCCTGGTGACGGTGATGAACAACTTCTCCAGCCCTAACGAGCCGCAGACCCTCAACTATTCCGACTTCATCCAGCAAGTTAAGGATGGCAAGGTCGAGCGCGTAGCGGTTGATGGCTACGTGATCACTGGCAAGCGCAACGATGGCGACAGCTTCAAGACCATCCGTCCGGCGATCCAGGACAATGGTCTGATCGGCGACCTGGTGGACAACAAGGTGGTCGTTGAGGGCAAGCAGCCTGAGCAGCAGAGCATCTGGACCCAGCTCCTGGTGGCCAGCTTCCCGATCCTGGTGATTATCGCCGTGTTCATGTTCTTCATGCGCCAGATGCAAGGCGGCGCAGGGGGCAAGGGCGGACCGATGAGCTTCGGCAAGAGCAAGGCCCGCCTGCTTTCCGAAGACCAGGTAAAAACCACCCTGGCTGACGTTGCCGGTTGCGACGAAGCCAAGGAAGAAGTTGGCGAGTTGGTCGAGTTCCTGCGCGATCCGGGCAAATTCCAGCGCCTGGGTGGCCGTATTCCTCGCGGTGTACTGATGGTCGGTCCTCCGGGTACCGGTAAAACCCTGCTCGCCAAGGCGATTGCCGGCGAAGCCAAGGTGCCGTTCTTCACCATTTCCGGTTCCGACTTCGTCGAGATGTTCGTCGGTGTGGGCGCCAGCCGTGTGCGTGACATGTTCGAGCAGGCCAAGAAGCACGCGCCATGCATCATCTTCATCGACGAAATCGACGCTGTCGGTCGCCATCGTGGTGCCGGCATGGGCGGTGGTCATGACGAGCGTGAGCAGACCCTCAACCAGTTGCTGGTCGAGATGGACGGCTTTGAAATGAATGACGGCATCATCGTGATTGCCGCCACCAACCGTCCTGACGTACTTGACCCGGCGCTGCTGCGTCCGGGCCGTTTCGACCGTCAGGTTGTGGTTGGCTTGCCAGATATCCGTGGCCGCGAGCAGATTCTCAAGGTCCACATGCGCAAAGTGCCAATGGGCGACGACGTCGCTCCAGGCGTGATTGCTCGCGGTACCCCTGGTTTCTCCGGTGCCGACCTGGCCAACCTGGTGAACGAGGCCTCGCTGTTCGCTGCCCGTACCGGCAAGCGCATTGTCGAGATGAAAGAATTCGAGCTGGCCAAAGACAAGATCATGATGGGTGCCGAGCGCAAATCCATGGTCATGTCCGAGAAAGAGAAGCAGAACACCGCTTATCACGAGGCTGGTCACGCCATTGTCGGTCGCGTTGTGCCTGAGCACGACCCGGTCTACAAAGTGTCGATCATTCCTCGCGGCCGGGCACTGGGTGTCACCATGTTCCTGCCGGAAGAGGATCGTTACAGCCTCTCCAAGCGCGCTCTGATCAGTCAGATCTGCTCGCTGTACGGCGGTCGTATCGCTGAAGAGATGACCTTGGGCTTTGACGGTGTGACCACCGGCGCTTCCAACGACATCATGCGTGCCAGCCAGATTGCCCGGAATATGGTTACCAAGTGGGGCCTGTCCGAAAAACTCGGCCCGCTGATGTATGCCGAGGAAGAAGGCGAAGTGTTCCTGGGTCGTGGTGGTGGCGGTCAAAGTGCCAGCTTCTCCGGCGAGACTGCCAAGCTGATCGACTCTGAAGTGCGCAGCATCATTGACCAGTGCTACGGCACGGCCAAGCAGATCCTCACCGATAACCGTGACAAGCTCGACGCCATGGCCGATGCCCTGATGAAGTACGAGACCATTGATGCCGAGCAGATCGACGACATCATGGCTGGTCGTACGCCTCGCGAGCCTCGTGATTGGGAAGGTGGTTCGGGTACTTCAGGCACACCGCCAGTGGTACAGAACGAACGCCCGGAAAACCCAATCGGCGGCCCGGCTGCCGACCTTTAAGGCTTGAAATGACTTCTGTGTTGTCCTCCGCCCGGTTGCCTTGCGGCAACCGGGTTCTTGATTTGGCCCATACGCATGTAATGGGCATTCTCAATGTAACCCCTGATTCCTTTTCCGATGGTGGTCGCTTCAGCCAGTTGGATGCGGCGTTGCGCCATGCGGCGGCAATGGTAGCTGCAGGTGCGACCATTATTGATGTGGGGGGCGAATCGACCCGGCCTGGCGCGCGTGCTGTTTCCCCTGTGGAGGAAATGGAGCGTGTTGCGCCGATTGTCGAGCGTATTCACCGCGAACTGGATGTCATCATTTCGGTAGACACCTCGACCCCGGCGGTCATGCGCGAAACCGCGCGGCTTGGGGCCGGGCTGATCAATGACGTGCGCTCGCTGCAGCGCGACGGCGCGCTGGATGCGGCGGCGGCCACCGGGTTGCCTGTCTGCCTGATGCATATGCTCGGCGAGCCCGGGACGATGCAGGACGCGCCGCACTATGATCACCTGGTCGCAGAAGTGACGGAATTTCTTGGCGATCGCATTGCCCAATGCGCCGCTGTGGGAATTGCCCCTGAGCGGATCATTCTCGATCCCGGGTTTGGTTTTGCCAAAACCCTGCAGCACAATCTGAGCCTGTTCAAACATATGGAATCCCTTCATGCCCTTGGTCGCCCCCTGTTGGTTGGGGTGTCGCGCAAGAGCATGATAGGCATGGCCCTGAATCGCCCTGTGGGTGAGCGTCTGTACGGTGGCCTGGCCCTGGCGGCGCTTGCCGTGGCCAAGGGTGCGCGTATTCTGCGGGTACACGATGTGGCCGAGACAGTTGATGTTGTACGGATGATCGAAGCAGTAGAATCAGCCGAATAAGAATGATGGAGCACTTATGACAAAGAAATATTTTGGCACCGACGGTATTCGTGGTCGGGTCGGCGAATTCCCGATCACTCCGGACTTTATGCTCAAGCTGGGCTGGGCGGCCGGGATGGCCTTCCGCAGCATGGGGGCATGCCGCATCCTGGTGGGTAAGGACACGCGGATTTCTGGCTATATGTTCGAGTCTGCGCTGGAGGCGGGCCTGTCTGCCGCCGGGGCAGATGTGATGTTGCTGGGGCCGATGCCTACGCCGGCGATCGCTTACCTGACGCGTACCTTTCACGCTGAAGCCGGTATTGTGATCAGTGCCTCGCACAATCCCCATGATGACAATGGCATCAAATTCTTCTCGGGCCAGGGCACCAAGCTGCCGGACGCGATCGAGCACATGATTGAAGAGTTGCTGGATGCGCCGATGACCGTCGTCGAATCGAGCAAGCTGGGCAAGGTCTCACGGATTAACGATGCGTCTGGCCGTTATATCGAATTCTGCAAAAGCAGCGTGCCTACCAGCACTAATTTTGCCGGGCTCAAGGTGGTCATCGACTGTGCCCATGGTGCAACCTACAAGGTTGCTCCGAGTGTATTCAAGGAGTTGGGTGCCGAGGTTACAGTGCTGTCGGCCCAGCCCAACGGCCTGAACATCAACGATAACTGTGGTTCGACCCATATGGGTCAATTGCAGGCAGCGGTATTGGCCGAGCACGCGGACCTGGGTATTGCCTTCGATGGCGACGGTGACCGCGTGTTGATGGTCGATCATACCGGCGCCATCGTCGACGGTGACGACCTGCTGTTCATCATTGCCCGCGACCTGCATGAGCGTAACAAGCTGCAAGGTGGCGTGGTCGGTACCCTGATGAGTAATCTGGGGCTGGAGCTGGCCCTGGCAGACCTGGGGATCCCGTTCGTGCGGGCCAATGTGGGCGACCGCTACGTGATTGCCGAGCTGCTGGAGCGCAACTGGCTGGTAGGTGGCGAGAATTCGGGGCATGTCGTGTGCTTCCAGCACACCACGACCGGGGATGCGATCATTGCGGCGCTGCAGGTGCTGTTGGCCCTGCGTCGGCGTGACGAAAGCCTGGCCCTGGCGCGCCAGGCGCTGCGCAAGTGCCCGCAGGTGCTGCTCAATGTGCGCTTTTCGGGTGGCGAAAACCCTATCGAGCACCCGGCGATCAAGGAAGCCTGTGAGCGCGTTACCGTCGCTATGGCGGGGCGTGGTCGGGTCTTGTTGCGCAAGTCGGGGACCGAGCCTTTGGTGCGTGTGATGGTCGAAGGCGATGATGAAACACAGGTTCGCGGCTACGCCGAAGAGCTGGCAAAACTGGTAACTGAAGTTTGCGCCTGAATTCGGCTTGCCAGTGTTGATGTGGTTGGGTAACATCTGCGCCCACTTTGACCGACGAGGTACAGCATGCGTCGCACTATGGTAGCTGGTAACTGGAAGATGCACGGTACCCGCGCCAGTGTCGCTGAGCTGGTCAATGGCCTTCGTCACCTGGCCCTGCCGAGCGGTGTTGATATCGCGGTATTCCCGCCTTGCTTGCATATCAACCAAGTGGTTGATGGCTTGAAAGGCAAGTCGATCCAGGTCGGCGCGCAGAATTCTGCGGTGGAAGCCATGCAGGGTGCGTTGACCGGTGAGATTGCACCGAGTCAGCTGGTGGATGCGGGTTGTTCCTATGTGCTTGTTGGGCACTCCGAGCGCCGTCAGATGATGGGCGAACGTGATGGGATACTCAATCGCAAGTTCGCAGCAGCACAGGCTTGTGGCCTGATTCCGGTGTTGTGCATAGGGGAGACCCTTGAGCAGCGTGAATCGGGCAAGACTCTTGAAGTTGTCTCGCGTCAGCTGGGCAGCATCATCGAGGAGTTGGGTGTTGGTGCGTTTGCAAAGGCAGTGATTGCTTACGAGCCGGTCTGGGCCATTGGCACCGGGCTGACTGCTACACCGCAACAGGCGCAGGATGTGCACGCAGCCATTCGCGCGCAGTTGGCGGCAGAGAATTCTGAGGTCGCACAAGGTGTGCGGCTTCTATACGGCGGCAGCGTGAAGGCGGCCAATGCGGTCGAACTGTTCGGCATGCCGGATATCGATGGGGGGCTCATTGGTGGAGCTTCCCTGAATGCAGATGAGTTCGGTGCGATTTGTCGCGCCGCGGGAAACTGAGAAAATGCTGGAAACAGTCGTAGTCGTTTTTCATCTGTTGGGTGCACTGGGCGTTGTTGCCCTGGTATTGCTGCAACAGGGTAAAGGTGCGGACGCTGGTGCGTCTTTCGGGGCAGGTGCTTCAAATACTGTGTTCGGAAGCCAAGGTTCCTCTACCTTTCTTAGTAAGTTTACTGCTATACTTGCCGCCGGTTTCTTCATAACCAGCCTGGGGTTAGGTTACTTTGCTAAAGAGAAAGCTCATGTGCTGACTCAAGCAGGTTTGCCAGATCCAGCAGTGTTGGAAGTTCCAAAAGCAAAACCGGCTTCTGATGATGTCCCGGTGCTTCAAGAGCAAAAGTCGGCTACTCCAGCGACTGACGTGCCTCCAGCTCAAGAGCAGAAGTAAGAAGGTTGTAAACGCTGTATTGCCGAGGTGGTGGAATTGGTAGACACGCAACCTTGAGGTGGTTGTGCCCATAGGGTGTAGGGGTTCGAGTCCCCTTCTCGGTACCAATTATCAGGAGAGCCCGCTGTTGCGGGCTTTCTTGTAGGTGGAAGGTTACATTGACCCTGTAAGGGATCGGTCGTATACTTCCGCCCCAGCTTTGTCGCGGGGTGGAGCAGTCTGGTAGCTCGTCGGGCTCATAACCCGAAGGTCGTCGGTTCAAATCCGGCCCCCGCAACCAGTTTTAGCGGAGCCCCTTTTAAGGGGCTTTTTGTTAGCTGGACACTTTCAACGCCGCTGTTCGACGGCGTTTCAAGGATGGGCGTTTCGCCCATTTTTTTATTTTGCACAGCATGCACATACATGCACGAGGGGGTTCAGGTGTCGAGCAAGCTAGAAGAGTTGCAGGCCTTGCTGGCCCCGGTGGTCGTGGCCCTAGGCTATGAATGCTGGGGTATTGAGTTTTCGGCTCAAGGTCGCCACTCAATGTTGCGCGTTTATATCGATAAAGAGGGCGGTGTGCTGGTGGACGATTGTGCCATCGTCAGCCGTCAGATCAGCGGTGTCCTGGATGTTGAAGATCCGATCGCCGTTGAATACACCCTCGAAGTTTCCTCGCCAGGCATGGAACGCCCACTGTTCACTATTGAGCAGTTTGCTAAATATGTCGGTGAACAAGTGAAGATCAAGCTGCGATCCCCTTTCGAAGGGCGACGCAACTTTCAGGGCCTTCTGCGCGGTGTAGAAGAACAGGATGTAGTGGTGCAGGTAGAAGACCACGAGTTCCTGTTGCCGATCGATATGATCGACAAGGCCAACATTATTCCCAGTTTTGACTGAGACGTGCCAGAAACTGCGGATCCCGCGGATCCAATGGCTTGCGAAAGGCGAGGCGTACGATGAGCAAAGAAGTACTGCTGGTTGTTGAGTCGGTATCCAATGAAAAGGGCGTACCGGCTAACGTGATTTTTGAAGCGCTGGAGTTGGCCCTGGCCACTGCTACCAAAAAGCGTTTTGAAGACGAAGTTGATCTGCGTGTGGAAATCAATCGCCATACCGGAGCTTATGAGACTTTCCGTCGCTGGACAGTCGTTGAAGAAGCCGATCTTGATGATCCGGCCATCGAAACCTGGCCAAGCAAGGTTGCGCAAACGCATCCGGGCGCCCAGGTGGGTGACGTCGTCGAGGAAAAGATCGAGTCCATCGAGTTCGGCCGCATCGCTGCACAGACTGCCAAGCAAGTCATTGTGCAAAAGGTCCGTGAAGCCGAGCGCGCTCAAGTCGTTGACGCCTATCGCGAGCGCCTGGGGGAAATCATCTCCGGCACCGTGAAGAAAGTGACCCGCGACAACGTGATCGTCGATCTGGGTAACAATGCTGAAGCGTTGCTGGCCCGTGAAGACATCATTTCCCGCGAAACCTTCCGTGTCGGCGTGCGTTTGCGTGCGCTGCTCAAGGAAATCCGCACTGAGAACCGTGGCCCTCAACTGATCCTGTCGCGTACCGCGCCGGAAATGTTGATCGAGCTGTTCCGTATCGAAGTGCCGGAAATTGCCGAAGGCCTGATCGAAGTCATGGCTGCGTCCCGCGACCCGGGTTCGCGCGCCAAGATCGCGGTCCGCTCCAAGGACAAACGCATCGACCCGCAGGGTGCTTGCATTGGTATGCGCGGTTCGCGCGTCCAGGCAGTGTCGGGCGAATTGGGCGGTGAGCGTGTGGATATCGTGCTGTGGGACGATAACCCGGCGCAGTTCGTGATCAACGCCATGTCCCCGGCTGAAGTCGCGGCAATTATTGTTGACGAGGATGCCCATGCAATGGACATCGCCGTTGGCGCAGACAATCTGGCCCAGGCCATCGGTCGCGGTGGTCAGAACGTGCGTCTGGCCAGCCAGTTGACTGGCTGGACCCTGAACGTCATGACCGAATCGGACATCCAGGCTAAGCAGCAAGCAGAAACCGGCGACATCCTGCGCAACTTCATCGACGAGCTGGAAGTCGACGAAGATCTGGCACAGGTGCTGGTAGATGAAGGCTTTACCAGCCTGGAAGAGATTGCCTACGTACCGGTGGAGGAAATGCTCAACATCGACGGCTTTGACGAAGACACCGTCAACGAGCTTCGCGCTCGGGCCAAGGATCGCTTGTTGACTAAAGCCATCGCTACTGAGGAAAAGCTGGCAGACGCCCATCCGGCCGAAGACCTGCTCTCGCTTGAGGGTATGGACAAGGATTTGGCGATGGAACTGGCGGTGCGCGGCGTAATTACCCGCGAAGACCTGGCCGAGCAGTCTATTGACGACCTGCTCGACATCGACGGCATTGACGATGATCGTGCCGGCAAGTTGATCATGGCCGCCCGAGCCCATTGGTTCGAGTAATTAGGCGCGGCCTGAGGAGAGAAGTGCATGACGCAAGTCACGGTGAAACAACTGGCCGATGAGGTCAAAACACCGGTAGAGCGCCTGTTGCAGCAGATGCGTGAGGCAGGTCTGCCGCACACCGCCGCCGAGGAACATGTGAGCGACAGTGAGAAGCAATCGTTGCTGACTCACTTGAAAAGCAGCCACAAGGCGAAAGTGGAAGAACCGCGCAAGATTACATTGCAGCGCAAAACAACCAGCACCCTGCGGGTGGCTGGTAGCAAGAGCATCAGCGTTGAAGTGCGTAAGAAGAAAGTCTTCGTACAGCGCAGCCCGGAAGAAATCGAAGCCGAGCGCAAACGCGAGATGGACGAACGTCGCGCAGTAGAAAATGCTGCACGTCAGAAGGCTGAAGAAGAAGCCAAGCGTCGCGCCGAAGAAGAAGCGCGTCGCCAGCCTGCTGCTGCGCAACCTGCTGGTACTGACGCAGTCGCTGCGCCTAGCGCGCCTGTAGAAGCTGTGCGTGAGGCCGCTCCGGTTGCCGCTGCACCAGCGCCTGCTGCTGACGCTCGCAAGCGCGACGAACCTCGTCGTCCGGACAAACCACGTGCCGACGATAACAATCGTCGTAGCGGCGGTGGCGATGGCGAGCGTAAAAACGCTCCACATCGTGCTTCGGTCAAAGAGAAAGCGCCTGCTCCGCGCGTTGCCCCACGTACTACCGACGAAGAAAGCGATGGCTTCCGTCGTGGTGGTCGCGGCAAGGCCAAGCTGAAGAAACGCAACGCCCACGGTTTCCAGAGCCCAACCGGCCCTGTCGTGCGTGAAGTGAAGATCGGCGAGACCATCACTGTTGGCGATCTCGCTCAGCAGATGTCGGTCAAGGCTGCTGAAATCATCAAGTTCATGTTCAAGCTGGGTACTCCAGCCACCATCAACCAGGTACTGGACCAGGAAACTGCCCAACTGGTTGCTGAAGAGCTGGGCCACAAAGTGACCCTTGTCAGCGACACCGCCCTGGAAGATTCCCTGGCCGAGTCCCTGAAGTTTGAAGGTGAAGCGGTTTCCCGTGCTCCAGTCGTGACCGTCATGGGCCACGTTGACCACGGTAAGACTTCCCTGCTCGACTACATCCGTCGTGCCAAGGTTGCAGCGGGCGAAGCCGGCGGCATTACCCAGCACATCGGTGCCTACCACGTTGAAACCGACCGTGGCATGGTGACGTTCCTCGACACCCCTGGTCACGCCGCGTTTACCGCCATGCGTGCCCGTGGTGCCAAGGCGACCGACATCGTGATCCTGGTGGTTGCAGCGGACGACGGCGTGATGCCGCAAACCATCGAAGCCGTTCAGCATGCTAAAGCAGCTGGCGTGCCGCTGGTGGTTGCCGTGAACAAAATCGACAAGCCGGGCGCTGATCTCGATCGCATCCGTAGCGAACTGTCGGTTCATGGCGTGACTTCCGAAGAGTGGGGTGGCGACACTCCATTCGTACCGGTCTCGGCGAAGATGGGTACCGGCGTTGACGAACTGCTCGAAGCAGTCCTGTTGCAAGCCGAGGTCCTGGAACTGACCGCTACCCCATCGGCTCCTGGCCGTGGTGTTGTGGTTGAATCCCGCCTCGACAAGGGCCGTGGCCCGGTTGCGACCGTTCTGGTTCAAGACGGTACCCTGCGCCAAGGCGACATGGTGCTGGTCGGTTCGAACTACGGCCGTGTACGTGCCATGCTCGACGAGAACGGCAAGCCAATCAAGGAAGCCGGTCCAGCCATCCCTGTCGAGATTCTCGGCCTGGACGGTACCCCGGACGCTGGCGACGAGATGAGCGTAGTTGCTGACGAGAAGAAAGCCCGTGAAGTGGCTCTGTTCCGTCAAGGCAAGTTCCGCGAAGTCAAGCTGGCCCGTGCTCACGCCGGCAAGCTGGAAAACATCTTCGAGAACATGGGCCAGGAAGAGAAGAAGACGCTTAACATCGTCCTCAAATCTGACGTCCGTGGTTCCCTCGAAGCGTTGAACGGCGCCTTGAATGGCCTGGGTAACGACGAAGTGCAAGTGCGTGTTGTCGGTGGCGGTGTCGGTGGTATCACCGAATCCGACGCCAACCTGGCACTGGCTTCCAACGCTGTACTGTTCGGCTTCAACGTGCGTGCCGATGCTGGCGCACGGAAGATCGTCGAGCAGGAAGGCCTGGACATGCGTTACTACAACGTCATCTACGACATCATCGAAGACGTCAAGAAAGCCCTCACCGGCATGCTTGGCAGTGACGTTCGGGAAAATATCCTGGGTGTCGCCGAAGTCCGTGACGTGTTCCGTTCGCCGAAGTTTGGCGCGATCGCCGGTTGCATGGTTATCGAAGGTACTGTGCACCGTAACCGTCCAATCCGTGTACTGCGTGAAGACATCGTTATCTTCGAAGGCGAGCTGGAATCCCTGCGCCGCTTCAAGGATGACGCTTCCGAAGTACGTGCCGGCATGGAGTGCGGTATTGGCGTCAAGAGCTACAACGACGTCAAGCCTGGCGACAAGATCGAAGTCTACGAGAAGGTTCAGGTTGCTCGCAGCCTCTAACTCGCGCACTTCAGGAGCCACGCCGCGTGTGGGCATGCAAATGCCCCGCGCAGTGTCCGGACTCTAAACGCAACGCCCGGTCTGGCTTTTGTCAGGCCGGGCGTTTGCCGCTTTCAGACCCCACGGGTTTCACCGTGTGGCAGTAACAGGTAACAAGACATGGCAAAAGAATACAGCCGTACCCAACGTATCGGCGATCAGATGCAGCGCGAGCTGGCCCAACTGATCCGTCGCGAAGTCAAAGACCCGCGCGTTGGCCTGGTCACCATCACCGCTGTTGAAGTGAGCCGTGACGTCGGTCACGCCAAGATCTTCATCACCGTGATGGGTCAGGACAACAGCGAAGAAATCGCGCAAAGCATCAAGGTGCTCAACTCCGCTGCAGGTTTCCTGCGTATGCAGTTGGCCCGTGAGATGAAGCTGCGCAGCGTGCCCCAGTTGCACTTCCACTACGACGAAAGCGTCGTGCGTGGTGCGCACCTGTCGGCCCTGATCGAGCGCGCCGTGGCTGAAGACAATCAGCATCCGTCCACACCTGAAGACGCCAAGGAGTAAGCGGTGGCTCAGGTCAAACGTATCCGTCGTAACGTCAGCGGCATCATCCTGCTCGACAAGCCCATTGGTTTTACCTCCAATGCGGCGTTGCAGAAGGTCCGCTGGCTGCTCAATGCCGAAAAGGCCGGGCACACTGGTAGCCTCGACCCCCTGGCTACTGGCGTGTTGCCATTGTGCTTTGGCGAGGCCACCAAGTTCTCGCAATACCTGCTCGATTCGGACAAGGGTTACGAAACCCTTATGCAGCTGGGCAAGACCACCACCACGGCAGACGCCGAAGGTGATGTTCTGCAGGTTCGCGACGTGACCGTTGGTCGTGCAGATATCGAGGCTGCCTTACCCGCTTTTCGTGGGCAAATCAGTCAGATACCGCCGATGTACTCGGCTCTCAAGCGTGATGGCCAGCCTCTTTACAAGCTGGCACGTGCGGGCGAAGTAGTGGAGCGTGAACCGCGTTCTGTTACTATTGCGCGCTTGGAATTGCTCGCCTGTGAAGGCGACACCGCCCGCTTGGCCGTGGACTGCAGCAAAGGCACCTATATCCGTACCCTGGTGGAAGATATTGGTGAACAGCTCGGTTGCGGCGCGTACGTTGCAGAACTGCGACGCACCCAGGCTGGCCCTTTCACCCTGGCCCAGACGGTCACGTTGGAAGAGTTGGAAGCTGTACATGCCGAAGGCGGCAATGAAGCAGTTGATCGCTTCCTGATGCCATCGGACAGCGGTTTGCTGGATTGGCCATTGCTGCACTTCTCGGAACACAGCGCGTTCTACTGGCTCAACGGCCAGCCGGTCCGCGCACCGGATGCTCCGAAGTTCGGCATGGTGCGGGTACAAGATCATAACGGTCGCTTTATCGGTATCGGTGAAGTGAGCGAAGACGGGCGCATCGCGCCGCGTCGGCTGATTCGGTCAGAATGACCGAACGAGTGTGGCTGTTAACAGGCACGGTCAACACTCATTTTTAGATACAGGGATTTGTCCCTGGCCTGTTGAAACTGCCCTTTGGGTGGTTTCCTGAAAAAAGGATTGCCTCATGGCTCTCGACGTTCAAGAAAAAGCACAAATCGTAGCTGACTATCAGCAAGCTGTTGGTGACACTGGTTCGCCAGAAGTGCAAGTTGCACTGCTGACCCACAACATCAACAAGCTGCAGGGTCACTTCAAGGCCAACGGTAAAGATCACCACTCCCGTCGTGGTCTGATCCGCATGGTAAACCAGCGCCGTAAGTTGCTGGACTACCTGAAAGGCAAGGATCTGGGCCGTTACCAGGCTCTGATCGGTCGCCTGGGTCTGCGTCGCTAATCAGCGATTGCGCTAGAGGTTGGTTGTTTGCCGTGTGTCAGTGGGTTTCCCGCTGGCCCATGGCAGGCTCCCAGCCTCAAGTTTTATCTGGATACACGTTTTACCCTGGACAAGGGTTGGGCCGATTCCCGACATTGCCCAAGAATTTCGCAAGAAGACAAGTTCCCCAAGAGCCACAAAGAAGGTAGGACACCGTGAACCCGGTAATCAAAAAATTCCAGTTCGGTCAGTCGACCGTTACCCTCGAGACAGGCCGTATTGCCCGTCAAGCCTCCGGCGCAGTGCTGGTCACCGTTGACGACGACGTTACCGTATTGGTAACCGTTGTAGGCGCCAAGACCGCTGACCCAAGCAAAGGCTTCTTCCCTCTTTCCGTTCACTACCAGGAAAAGACTTACGCTGCCGGTAAGATCCCTGGTGGTTTCTTCAAGCGCGAAGGCCGTCCTTCCGAGAAAGAAACCCTGACTTCCCGACTGATCGACCGTCCGATCCGTCCGCTGTTCCCAGAAGGCTTCATGAACGAAGTGCAGGTTGTCTGCACCGTCGTTTCCACCAGCAAGAAGACCGATCCGGACATCGCTGCGATGATCGGCACCTCGGCTGCCCTGGCCATCTCCGGTATTCCTTTCGATGGCCCGATCGGCGCAGCTCGCGTTGCTTTCCACGAAAGCACCGGCTACCTGCTGAACCCAACTTACGAACAACAGAAAGCTTCGAGCCTGGACATGGTCGTTGCCGGTACTTCGGAAGCCGTGTTGATGGTTGAATCGGAAGCCAAAGAGCTGACCGAAGACCAGATGCTGGGCGCTGTACTGTTTGCTCACGACGAGTTCCAGGTTGTGATCAACGCTGTTAAAGAACTGGCTGCCGAAGCCGCCAAGCCGACCTGGACCTGGGCTCCTCAGCCAGAAGCCACTGAACTGCTGGGCGCTATCCGCTCCGAGTTCGGTGCTGCGATCTCCGACGCCTACACCATCACCATCAAGGCCGACCGTTACGCTCGCCTGGGTGAACTGAAGGATCAGGTTGTTGCCAAGCTGTCCGGTGAAGAAGGCCAGCCTTCTTCCAGCGAAGTCAAAGCAGCCTTCGGCGAAATCGAATACCGCACCGTTCGCGAAAATATCGTTAACGGCAAGCCACGTATTGACGGTCGCGACACCCGCACCGTACGTCCGCTGAATATTGAAGTCGGCGTTCTGCCGAAGACCCACGGTTCGGCCCTGTTCACCCGTGGTGAAACCCAGGCCCTGGTAGTCGCGACTCTGGGTACTGCCCGTGACGCACAACTGCTGGACACCCTGGAAGGCGAGAAAAAAGACCCGTTCATGCTTCACTACAACTTCCCTCCGTTCTCGGTAGGTGAGTGTGGTCGCATGGGGGGTGCTGGTCGCCGCGAAATCGGTCACGGCCGCCTGGCCCGTCGTTCGATTGCAGCCATGCTGCCTGCCGCCGACGTGTTCCCGTACACCATCCGTGTGGTGTCGGAAATCACCGAGTCCAACGGTTCCAGCTCCATGGCTTCCGTTTGCGGTGCTTCCCTGGCATTGATGGACGCTGGTGTGCCGATGAAGGCGCCAGTTGCCGGTATCGCCATGGGTCTGGTTAAAGAAGGCGAGAAGTTCGCCGTCCTGACCGACATCCTGGGTGACGAAGACCACCTCGGCGACATGGACTTCAAAGTAGCCGGTACCGCCAAAGGTGTTACCGCGCTGCAGATGGACATCAAAATCAAGGGCATCACCGAAGAAATCATGGAAATCGCTCTGGGCCAAGCCCTGGAAGCGCGCCTGAACATCCTCGGCCAGATGAACCAGATCATTGGTCAGTCCCGCACCGAGCTGTCGGAAAATGCTCCGACCATGATCGCGATGAAAATCGACACCGACAAAATCCGTGATGTCATCGGTAAAGGCGGCGCGACCATCCGTGCGATCTGTGAAGAAACCAAGGCTTCGATCGACATCGAAGACGACGGTTCGATCAAGATCTTCGGCGAAACCAAGGAAGCGGCTGAAGCTGCACGCCAGCGCGTCCTGGGCATCACCGCTGAAGCCGAGATCGGCAAGATCTACGTCGGTAAGGTTGAGCGCATCGTCGACTTCGGCGCGTTCGTCAACATCCTGCCGGGCAAGGACGGTCTGGTTCACATCTCCATGCTGAGCGATGCTCGCGTAGAGAAAGTGACCGACATCCTGAAAGAAGGCCAGGAAGTGGAAGTGCTGGTACTGGACGTGGACAACCGCGGCCGTATCAAGCTGTCCATCAAGGACGTAGCAGCAGCCAAGGCTTCGGGCGTTTAATTACTCCCAGGCTTTACGCTGAAAAAGAGGACTCTTCGGAGTCCTTTTTTTGGGCTGCAGGAAAGTGAAGGTAAATCAGCCGTTTAGCCCAGGACAAAAGCCGCAACTTGCATGCAGGCACGATGGGCTTCATGCAAGTTGCACGATTCTGAATTTCGACAAAAAACATAAGCTATTGAATTTAAAGGTTTTTATTCTTATGCGAAAGTTGGCACAGCGCCTGCAACAGTACTGGTAACCCTGCAGCATTAACGTTGAAACGCTGCAGACCTTCGAAAAAACAGGAGTTACTCGTATGAAGAAGTTCGCTATCGCTGCTGCAACTGCCACCGCGCTGACCCTGACCATGGCTAACGTTGCGTTCGCCCAAACTTCCCAGGCTCCAATGGTTGTAGCCGCCGGTGAAGTGGACAAGGCCAAAGAAGCGACCACCGATACCTGGATCACCACTAAAGTCAAAGCTGACCTGGTTACCGAGAAAGGCATTCCTGGCACCGACATCAAAGTCGAAACCAACAAAGGTGTGGTCTCCCTGTCCTCCACTGTTGCTGTGACTGATGCACAAAAGGAAATGGCAGTAGCCATCGCCAAGAAAATCAAAGGCGTTAAAGCTGTATCGGCCGACGGCCTGAAAGCAGAGTAACGCGCAACGACTCGACTGGACTTAGGCAAGGCGGCCACGAGCGAGGCAGATATCCGCTCAATGCACCTTACAGGTTCATGCGACCGACCACAGGGATGTGGTCACTACGGGCCCCGACACTTGTGTCGGGGCCCGTTTTATTGTGGCGGGGAATACATGTCTGCGGATTATGCAGATCAAGTGTGGGAGCAGGCAGCCAGCTCCCACACTTTGGACTTATGGTGCCGGTAGTTACTCGGCATCCAGGTGCATTGGCGTAATTACCCGGCCATCTTTCTCGGCCTGGCCGAGGCTGGCATCAATGAAGTACACCCGATCGTCTTCCAACTGGCCCTTGTCGACCAGATAGTCCTTGATTGCACTCGCGCGGTCCTGGCCCAGTTTGCGTAGCAGCACATCACTGCCGCTCCAGAACTTGATCACGCCGTCGCGCAGCTTCGCCGAGCGCTCATCGCTGCCCAGGTCTTTCCACTCAGCCGGTGGCTGTTGCTTCAAGCGGGTGCGATAGATGCCTTCGAGCAGTGGCGCCTTTTCCTTTTCCGGTACTACAAGCAATGACGCCTGGGCCGGGACTTTATCGCCACGGCGCTGGAGTATCTTGTAGTAGTTGTACTGATACTCACGCTCAAGCCGCTCGGCGGCCAGGAACGGACCATCGCTGCTGGCTGCCGCAGTGCCTTCGATTTCCAGGCGCAGGGCAGGGCGCTCCTTGAGGGCTTTGGCGAGGCTGTTGAGGGCCGACTCGGCGTCTTTGCTCAGGGCGCTGGAGCCTGCGGCGAACGACACGTTGCCCAGGTCTTGCGAGCCTCCACCGGTCACCAGCCCGCCAATGAACTTGAACGGCGCCGTTGCCGCGCGCACTACCAGGTTGCGCAGGGTCTGCCAGACGATCGGCATCACACTGAACTGCGGGTTGTTCAAGTCGCCGGTCACCGGCAACTCGATGGAGATCTTGCCGTCGGTGTCCTTGAGCAGGGCAATTGCCAGGCGAATCGGCAGGTCCACCGCGTCCGCGCTGTCGACTTTCTCGCCCAGTTGCAGTTGCTCCACCACCACCTTGTTCTCGGCCTTCAACTGGCCCTTGGTGATCACGTAGTGCAGGTCCAGGTTGAGTCGGCCCTTGCGGATACGGAACCCGGCAAACTTGCCCGAGTACGGTGTCAGGGTGGTCAGCTCGACGCGTTTGAAGCTGGTGGCGATATCCAGCGCGGCCATCGGGTCAAACGGGTTGACACTGCCCTTGATCGTCACGGGTGCATAGCGGTCAACCTTACCCTTGATGTCCACGCTGGCCGGTTTGGCCTGGCGGCTGTCGATGGTGCCGATCTGGCCATTGAGTTGCTGGATCGCCGTGGCAAAGTTCGGCGTCAGGCTGAAGTCGGCAAAGTTGGCCGAGCCGTCATTGATCGCGATCTGCCCGATACGGATGCCCAGGGGTTTTTCATTGCTCGCGCTGGATTTGGCCGTCGATTTGGCGCCACTGTCGGCAGGCTGTGGGATCAGCAGGTCATCGACGTTGGTGGTGCGATCATCGTTGATCATAAAGCGCGCATAGGGTTGCAGCAGGTTGATCTTGTCGATCGACAGGCTGTTGCCGTGCTGGTAGTTCAAGCCTTCCACCACCAGTCGCTGCCACTTGAGGAAGTCGCGGGTCTTGAGCGTGTCCAGGGTGTGCAGCTGATCCACTTGGGCGCGGCCGGTGATCTGCAGCGCGAGGGGCTCGGTGCTCTTGAGGTTCACATCGAGGTTACTGCCGAGCATGCCGCTGCGCAGTTCCAGGCGGATAAAGGGGCTGATATAGGACTGGGCAACCCGCAGGTCGATATCCTTGGTGTCGACTTTCAACTTGGCGCTGACCGGGTTCAGGTTGACCTGGCCGCTCGCCTGGATCTTGCCCTGCTTGCCCAGGCCACTGTCGATCTTGAGGGTGAAGGGGCTTTGATTGAGGCTGTCGAAGTCTTGTACACCGACATTCAGCGGGCCCAGCTCCAGGGCCACCGCAGGTTTTACCTGGCGATCAGCCAAGTGCACCTGATAGTTACGCAGTTGCACATCCTTGAGCAGCACTTGCCAAGGCTTGCTCGGCGCTGTCGACTCGGGTTTTGGCGAATCGGCCGCGGCGGGAGCGCTTGCTGGTTCAGGCTTGGTGGCTGGCTTGCTCGGCTGGCTGGCGAACAGTTTCTGCCAGTCCAGTTGGCCATCGGCTTCACGGGCGGCCCAGGTTTCGAGCTTGTTACTGCGGATTTTGCCCACGATCACTTGCTGCTTGGCCAGGTCGATCGAGGTTTCGCTGACATCCAGGCGCTCCAGGCGGGCCAGTGGCCGGCCATCCGGGGCCTTGATCGCGAACGGCGCGATGCTCGCCGAGACGTTGGTCAGGTTCAGTTCGGTTTCTTTGGCCAGGTTCAGCTTGTAGTCGGTACTGAAATTAAGGGTGCCGTCTTCCAAGACCAGGGGCACGGCGTCCCGCACATAGGGCCACCAGACTTTCATCTTGCCATCTGTGACCTTCAACTTACCCTCAGAGGCGATTGGCACCAGGCTGAAATTGCCGGTCCAGTCGATCTGCCCGCCCTCGGGGCCTGCGGCGACCAGGGTCATGTCGGCATTGTCTTCGGGCAGGGTGCTGAGGTTTTTCAGCTCGAAGTCGAGTTTGTCGTAGAGGAACTCGATAGGCTCGCTGGGGCGCACGTCTTCGAAGTGCACGTAACCGCTCGCCAGCTTGATGCGTTCGATGCGCAGCGGGAACGGTTTGCTTTCGGGGTCATCGGGTGTCGGTTCGCTCGGCGGCAACTTGAACAGTTGTGCCAGGTTGAGGGTACCGGTCTTGTCGAAGAGGATTTCGGTCTTCGGCTTGTCCAACTGCACATCGGCCAGGTGCAGGGCGCGGGTCCAGAGGCTGTCGATCTGCAGGTTGGCGTAGAGGCGTTCAAAGCCCACCTGTTCCTTGCCCGGCTCACCGATTTTCAGGCCCCAGAGGGTCAGTTCCAGGCTGAACGGGTTGAGCTCGATACGCTCGATACGGGCCGGCACGGTAGCGTAATTGGCCAACTGTTGGTTGGCCACGCGAAGCGCAATACCGGGCAGAATCAAAAAGCCCAGCAAGCTGTAGAGTGCAAGGGCGGTCAGCAAGGCGCCTGTGGCGCGAATCAATCCTTTGGGCATGGGTGACGCCATCTATGTCGATCAGGAGTGCCTTGGAGTATGGCACGGGTTTACGGTTCCGAAGAACCGCGCCTTTATTACGCCAGACAGGTTCTTTCAGGGCAATCCTACAACTGCAGGATCAGGGTCTTCAGCGGCGGCTGCTGGTCTTGTGAGGGAAAGTCAGCGCCGGGTGTCATCACTGTCCAGTCGCGTACGGGGCGGCCGGCCTTTTCAGCACAGCGCAAGACCTGCTCGCGCCAGTCATCCATGCTGACCTTTGCCAGGTTGTTGCAGCAGATCAGTACACCGTTTTGCGCGGTGGCCAGCAATGCCGGCTTGAGCAGGCTCTGGTAGTCACGCATCAGGTCCACGGTACCAAAGGCGCTCTTGGCCCAGGCGGGTGGGTCGAGCAGCACCAGGTCATATTGACGTTGCTCCAGGCGCGGGTAGCTCGGCAGTTTTTGCCCGCGACGCTGGGTGATCGGCAGCCCGGCCAGTTGGCGGATTGCCGGGAAGTAATCGGACTGTACAAACGTCATGGCTGGCAGTTGCGGGTTCAACTCGCCGTTTTCGCGACCGACTGCCAGGTTGCCCTCGGCGAAGTCCAGGTTGCACACCTCGCGGGCCCCGCCGGCCGCTGCACTGAGGCCGACGCCGCAGGTGTAGGCAAACAGGTTCAGCACGCTTTTGCCGGCACTGTGCGCCTTGACCCAGCCGCGGGTATTGCGCAGGTCCAGGAACAGCAGCGGGTCCTGCCCCGGGTGGCGACCGCGCACGCGATAGTTCAGGCCCCATTCGTGGCCAACCAGGTCTTCCAGGGCCGCAGGTTCGGCGCGGTACACCGTGTCTTCGCGGTCGATACGCGAGTTGCCTCGGGAGCGGTCGTTATAGACCAGCAGCAACTCCAGGCCCAGGTACTGGTTGATCGTCAGGTGCAATTGCAGGAGCGCATCGCTGTCCAGGGACTGGTGAAAGCTCTGCACCATCAATTGCGGGCCGTAACGGTCGATGGTCAGGCCCCCCGCGCCTTCCTGGCTGCCATGAAACAGCCGATAGCAATCGGTGCCTTGGGCATGCAGCTCGGCGAGCAGGTCTTGGCGGTGATCGAGGGCGGCGCGCAGCGCCTGATTCAGGGACGACATGGAGCGCGCCTTGCTGGGGAATTTAAGCGCGCAAGTTTAACAGCTCCTGTGGGCGTCGGCTTGCCGGCGATGGCGCGGGTGCAGGTCGATCAGTATCGCGGGCAGGCCAGGTGCCACAGGGTGTGTGTCGTTACAGCAGGCCCATCCGCCTGTGGGCCCGTTGCACCGAACCATTGCGCATCGCCCAGCGCAGCAGCGGCGCGCTGCGCCTGACCCCGGCGCGGATCAGTTGGCGTTGCAGCGGGCTTTGCTGTTGACCCAGCATGTCACCCGCCCAGTCCGGTAGCAGGTCGATCCCGGCCTGCATCATCAGCGCCCCGAACGGCTTGGCCAGGGCGCTGGGAGCCGGGGCATCGAGCAACAGGCGCAGTACTTCGCGGCTGCGTTCGTCACACAGCAGTTGTGGGCGAATACGTTGCAGGTAATCAGCAATTTCCTGCCTTGAACGCGGCACGTGGCGAGCCCCCAGTTGTTCGGCGACCAGGGCAATCTCGCTGTAATACCGATCCTGGTCTCTGGGCGATAGATCCGGGTTTTTGTAGCGCAAATGCGCCGCCAGAAAGCTGCTGACTTCGGCGACGTGAACCCAGGTCAGCAATTCAGGATCACTGGCCGCGTAGGGGCGCCCGTCAGGTGCGTGCCCGACCACTTGCAGGTGGATGGTGCGCACCTTTTCGATCAGCCATAACGCGTCGCGGCGCGAGCCAAACGTAGTACCGGAAATAAACTGCGAAGTGCGGCGCAAACGCCCAAGCATGTCCTGGCGAAAATTCGAATGGTCCCACACACCGGCCAGCGCCAGGGGATGAAGCGCCTGCAACATCAAGGCGCTGATACCCCCGATCAGCATGCTGCTGAAGTCACCATGGACCTTCCAGCTCACCGAGTCCGGGCCGAACAGCCCTGGGTCGCCCTTGGGGCTTTCCAGGTCCAGATTGCCCAGGGACAGCCCCGTCAGGCTCATCAGTTGGGATTCGATACGGTTGCGCAGAAATTCCATGGTGGCTTGGGGGTTCCTATCGGTTCAGGCGCTTGTCGATCAGGCCGTCGACCACGCTCGGATCGGCCAGGGTCGAGGTATCGCCCAGGCTGTCCAGTTCGTTGCAGGCGATCTTGCGCAGGATACGCCGCATGATCTTGCCTGAACGGGTTTTCGGCAAGGCCGGCGCCCATTGGATCAGCTCCGGCTTGGCAAAGCCGCCGATTTCCTTGCTGACCAGGTCCAGCAGGTGTTTTTTCAGCGCATCGCTGGGCTCGACGCCATTCATCGGTGTGACAAACGCATAGATGCCCTGGCCCTTGAGGTCATGGGGGTAGCCGACGACGGCAGCCTCGGCCACTTTGTCATGCAGCACCAGCGCGCTTTCCACCTCGGCGGTGCCGATGCGATGGCCGGAGACGTTGATCACGTCATCAATGCGCCCGGTGATCCAGTAGTCGCCATCCTCGTCGCGCCGCGCACCGTCGCCGGTAAAGTAGTAGCCGGGGTAGGGCTTGAAGTAGGTGTCGATCATCCGCTGCGGGTCGCCATACACGCTGCGGATCTGCCCCGGCCAGCTTGCTTTGATCGCCAGGACGCCGCTGCCGGCGCCGCTGATTTCCTTGCCCTGCTCGTCGAGCAATACCGGCTGCACCCCAAACATCGGCTGGGTCGCGCAGCCGGGCTTGATGCGCTGGGCGCTGACCAGCGGGCTGAGCATGATGCCGCCGGTCTCGGTCTGCCACCAGGTATCGACAATCGGGCAGCGCTGCTCGCCGACGGCGTTGAAATACCACTCCCAGGCTTCCGGGTTGATCGGTTCGCCGACACTGCCGAGCAATCTCAGGCTGGCCCTGGACGTACTTTCCAGCGGGCCATGACCCTCGCGCATCAAGGCCCGCAGGGCGGTGGGCGCGGTGTAGAAAATATTCACCTGATGTTTATCGATCACCTGCCAGAAGCGCGAGCTGTCCGGGTAGCTCGGCACACCCTCGAACATCAGGGAGGTGGCGCCATTGGCCAGCGGCCCGTACACGATATAGCTATGGCCCGTGACCCAGCCGACATCGGCGGTGCACCAGAACACTTCGCCCTCGCGATAATCGAGCACGTATTTGAAGGTCATCGCCGCTTGCAGCAGATAGCCGCCGGTGGTGTGCAGCACGCCCTTGGGCTTGCCGGTACTGCCGGAGGTATAGAGGATAAACAGCGGGTCTTCGGCAGCCATCGGCTCGGGCGGGCATGCGTCGCTGACCGCGTCCACCGCCTGTTGGTACTTGAGGTCGCGCCCTTCAGTCCAGGCTACGGCCGCACCGGTTCGTTCCACCACCAGCACCGTCGTGACATTCGGACAGCTGGCCAGGGCCTTGTCGACATTCTTTTTCAGCGCCACCGGTTTACCGCCGCGTACGCCTTCGTCGGCGGTGATCACGGTGCGGCAGTCGGCATCCAGGATACGGTCGCGCAGGGCATCCGGTGAGAACCCGCCAAACACCACGGAATGCACCGCACCAATCCGCGTGCAGGCCAGCATCGCGTAGGCGGCTTCCGGAATCATCGGCATGTAGATACACACCCGGTCGCCTTTTTTCACGCCACGGCTTTTCAGCACATTGGCCAGGCGGCTGACGTTTTGGTGAAGTTGGCGGTAGGTGATTTTGGAAGATTTTGCAGGATCATCGCCTTCCCAGATAAAGGCCGGCTGATCGGCGCGTTGCGCCAGGTGACGGTCAATGCAGTTGTAGCTGACGTTCAACTGGCCACCGGCAAACCACTGCGCGGCGCCGGTGTTGATATCGCAGTGCTGGACGGTCTGCCAGGGCGTGATCCAGTCGAGCAGCGCCTTGGCCTGTTCGGCCCAGAACGTATCGGGGTGTTCGATGGATTGCCGATAGAGGCGCTGGTAGCCCTCTTGACTGAGTTGCGCGCCCCGGCGCACTGCATCGGCATGGGGAAACTGGCTGATATCGAACATTAGGGATCCCTCTTCTTGTTATAGAGACAAGAGTTCAAGGCTGGTCCCTGGGGGAGCTGGCAAGCCAGCTCCCCCAGGGGGCGCTTGTGCAGGTTCAATCCCTGATTGTAGTGCCGATCACATCAACCGCGGTGACGACCACGGAAGTAGTTGATCAAGCCTTGGGTCGAGGCATCGTCGGCCAAGGTTTCCTCGGCGCCCGTCAGGCGGTTGTAGACGCCCTTGCCCAGTTCCTTGCCCAGCTCCACGCCCCATTGGTCAAAGGCGTTGATGCCCCAGATGACGCTTTGTACGAATACTTTGTGTTCATACATCGCCACCAGCGCGCCCAGACGGCGCGGGCTGATCCGCTCCACCACCAGGGTGTTGCTCGGGCGGTTGCCCGGGATCACCTTGTGCGGCGCCAGCTTTTGTATTTCGTCTTCGGCCATGCCTTTGTCACGCAACTCTGCTTCGGCTTCGCTGCGGGTTTTGCCGAGCATCAGCGCCTGGCTCTGGGACAGGCAGTTGGCATACAGCCACTGATGGTGGTCGGAGACCGGGTTGAAGCTGACGATCGGCACAATGAAGTCGGCCGGGATCAACTGGGTGCCCTGGTGCAGCAACTGGTGGTACGCGTGCTGACCGTTGCAGCCCACGCCGCCCCAGATAACCGGGCCAGTATCGGTGGAAACCGGCGTGCCGTCCTGGCGTACGCTCTTGCCGTTGGATTCCATGTCCAACTGTTGCAAGTGCTTGGTGATGTTACGCAGGTAGTGGTCGTACGGCAGGATCGCGTGGCTCTGGGCGCCCCAGAAGTTGCCGTACCACACACCCAGCAGGCCCAGCAGCACCGGCATGTTTGCCTCGAACGGCGCGGTCTGGAAGTGCTGGTCCATGGTGTAGGCACCCGACAGCAGTTCCTTGAAGTTGGACATGCCAATGGCCAGGGCGATTGGCAAGCCGATGGCCGACCACAACGAGTAACGGCCGCCGACCCAATCCCACATCGGGAAGATGTTCTCTTCACGGATACCGAAGGCCACGGCCGCCGCGTTGTTGCTCGACACGGCGATAAAGTGGCGATACAGCTCGGCTTCCGAGCCACCCTGGGCCAGGTACCAGGCGCGGGCGGCCTGGGCGTTTTTCAGGGTTTCCAGGGTGTTGAAGGACTTCGACGAGACGATAAACAGCGTGGTCTCGGCGCGCAGCTTCTGGGTTAGCTCGTGGAATTCACTGCCATCGATATTCGCCAGGTAGTGGCAGCGCACGCCTTTATGGGCGTAGGACAACAGTGCCTCGGAGACCAGCTCTGGGCCGAGGAACGAACCGCCGATGCCGATGTTGACCACGTCGGTGATCGGCTTCTCGGTGTAGCCACGCCACAGGCCGTCATGGATGCGGCCCACCAGGTCGGTGATCTGGTTCAGCACCTTGTGCACGTCGGGCATGATATTGGTGCCGTTGACCGACAACTTGTCGCCCACCGGGCGGCGCAGTGCGGTGTGCAGCGCCGGACGACCTTCCGAAGAGTTGACCGGCTCGCCATCGAACAGCGCCTTGATTGCGCTTTTGAGATCGACTTCGTTGGCCAGGCCCACCAGCAGGTCGCGGGTTTCAGGGGTAATCAGGTTTTTCGAGTAATCGAGGAAAAGTCCGCAGCTGCTCAACGTGAACTGGGTAAAGCGCTGGGGATCGGCATTAAACGCTTCGCGCATGCTGAAATCCTGCATGGCTTGGCGATGTTGATTGAGCGCTTGCCAGGCGGGCAGAGCGGTAACGTCATGAGGGGTGCGGTAATACGCCATCGCTGCGGGTTTCCTTTTTATTACTGGGACTGCTTTTAGGACACTTCTAAACCCGGAACATCCAGTTTTGTATCAAGGTTTGGGTTCCAGACAGCGCTAACTATAACGCCGGGCGATTACATTAAACCTAGCGTGTCGATATGTCTTGGCTTTGTCTGCGCGCAAGCCGGTACTTTTTTATACCGGGGCCTGGGAGGCGCTAAAAACTGAATGTGGGAGCGAGCTTGCCCGCGATGGTGCTGGGTCAGCGACAAATACATCGACTGACCGTCCGCCATCGAGGGCAAGCCCGCTCCCACATGGGGAGATTGCCAGGCTTAAGCGCTGAGGTTGAGGTGCAGGTTGTCGATCAACCGTGTTGCGCCCAGGTACGCGGCGACCAGGATCACCACATCACGATCCTCGGCGGTTGCCGGACGCAGATGCTGGCCCTGGCAGACTTCCAGGTAGTCCATGCGCAGGCCGGCGGCCTCGATGTGCTGGACCTGCTCGGCCCGCAGCTTGGCGAAGTCGCGGTCGCCGTTTTCAATGGCGGTGGCGATATGACGGAGGCTGCGGTACAGCACCGGGGCGATGGCGCGCTGTTCTTCAGTCAGGTAACCGTTGCGCGAGGACAGCGCCAGGCCGTCCTCGGCGCGCACGGTGGGCTCGCCAATGATCTGGATCGGCATGTTCAGGTCGCGCACCATGGCGCGGATCACCGCCAGTTGCTGGTAGTCCTTTTGCCCGAACACCGCCAGGTCGGGCTGGGCCATGTTGAACAGTTTGCTCACCACCGTCGCCACGCCCTCGAAGTGACCCGGGCGGCTGGCGCCGCACAGGCCTTCGGACAGTTGCGGCACGCTGACCCGGGTCTGCACCGTCATGCCGTCGGGGTACATCTCGTCGACGGTGGGGGCGAACAGCAGGTTGCAGCCCGCCACCAGCAGCTTTTCCTGGTCGGCGGCCAGAGTGCGCGGGTACTTGTCCAGGTCTTCACCGGCGCCAAACTGCAGTGGGTTGACGAAAATGCTCGCCACCACGAAGTCGGCTTGTTCGGCGGCGCGTGTCACCAGCGTAGCGTGGCCGGCATGCAGGTTGCCCATGGTCGGCACGAAGCCAATGCGCTTGCCGGCGTTACGCGCGTGAGTGACGGCGGCCCGCAGTTCGCGCAGGGTTTTTACGGTGTTCATGCAGAGAATCCGTGTTCGAGGCCAGGGAAGGTAACGGCTTTGACTTCAGCCACATAGGCGCTCAGCGCGGCCTGGATGTTGTCCTGGCCGGTCATGAAGTTCTTCACGAATTTGGGGGCGCGGCCGGTGAGGTTCAGGCCGAGCATGTCATGCAGCACCAGGACCTGGCCGTCGGTCGCGCTGCCGGCGCCAATGCCGATCACCGGGATTTTCACCGCCTGGGTGATTTCTTCCGCCAGTTCGCTAGGCACGCACTCGAGCACAATCATTGCAGCGCCGGCCTGCTCCAGGGCGATGGCGTCGGCCCGCATCTGCCGGGCTTGGGCTTCATTACGGCCCTGGACCTTGTAGCCACCCAGGATATTGACGGACTGTGGCGTGAGGCCCATGTGTGCGCATACCGGAACGCCGCGTTCAGCCAACAATCGGATCGACTCGGCAAGCCACAAGGCACCTTCGACCTTGATCATATGTGCCCCGGCCTGCATCAGCTTGCCGGCGTTCTGGAAGGTCTGCTCAAGCGTTGCGTACGCCATGAACGGCAGGTCGGCGATGATAAAGGCGCCTTCGTTACCGCGCTTGACGCTGGCGGTGTGGTAGGCAAGTTCATCGGTGGTGACGGGGAGGGTGCTGTCATTCCCTTGAAGAACCATGCCCAGGGAGTCGCCCACCAGTAACACCTCGACCCCGGCCTGGCAGCAAGCCTGGGCGAACGTGGCGTCATAGCAGGTCAGCATGGTGATTTTTTCACCCTTGAGTTTGAGGCTCTGCAAGGTGGTCAGGGTAATGTCTGGCATGAAAAGGGTCCTCGTTCAGGCGCTTGGAAACAGCGAGTAACGCGCGTGAGTCTTCGTTTATACAGGCGCACTTTCTTCAGAGCAGTGCTTATAAGGCCTGGATTGCGCCCTTCAGCGCCGGGTTGGCGGCAGCGGGACGCCTATAGTCGTGAGGAGGACTCTGGAAGTCAATTGGATGTGTTACCGCATTGTTACGAGCGGGGTGTTACCGCTGTTACTGATGCGATTCAGCAGGTAAAAGGCGTGCTCGGCCAGCGCCCACAGGGCTTGAGTCAAGCAGGAGGCAGGCGTTCCAGGCCGACGAATGGGCATTGATCGAGCAGATCACTGAGTAGGCGGCCGTCAGGCAGTTGCAAAGTGGCCGGTGCCAGTTCGGCAAGTGGATACAACACAAAAGCCCTTAGATGCATCTGGTAATGAGGCACCTTGAGGCGCGGCTCATCAATCAGGCGATCGCCAAACAGCAGGATATCCAGGTCCAGGGTGCGCGGGCCCCAGCGCTCAAGGCGTTCGCGGCCCTGGTCGTTCTCGATGGCTTGCAGCGCATCCAGCAGTTCCAGTGGCGCGAGGGTACTGTCCAGCGCCGCCACCGCATTGGTATAGCGGGGCTGGCCGGGAAGCAGGGAATCACTTTGGTAGAAGGCAGAAACACCGACGAATGTGGTGTTCGGCAACTGCGCCAACGCCTCGATGGCGTTGCGCAATTGCTGTTGCGGGGCAGCGAGGTTGCTGCCCATACCGATGTAGATACGCTCCACGGTGCTTATTCGCCAGAGGTATCGGCGGCACTGCGCTTGCGTTTGCTACCGCTGCTGCGGCGGCGCTTTTTCGGGCCGTCGCCAGTGGGTTCGCCTTTGCTGCTCAGTTCACGAATCATCTCGCGACGTTCGCTGTCATTGGCGTCCTGGTAGTCGGTCCACCATTCGCCCAGGCCATCAGTCTGCTCGCCGGCGCTTTCACGCAGCAGCAGGAAGTCATAGCCGGCACGGAAGCGCGGGTTGTCCAGCAGCAGGTCGGCACGTTTGCCACTGCGCCGTGGCAGGCGTTCCTGCATGTCCCAGATCTCGCGGATCGGCATGGTGAAACGCTTGGGGATTGCGATGCGCTGGCATTGCTCGGCGATCAACTCGTGCGCCGCTTCCTGCATCGCTGGAATCGGCGGCATGCCACGGTTCTGCAGGCGCAGCACGCGGGCGGGCAGTGCCGGCCAGAGCAGGGCGGCAAACAGGAACGCCGGGGTCACCGGTTTGTTCTGTTTGATCCGCAGGTCAGTGTTGATCAACGCTTCACTGATCAGCGTGTGGGTGTACGTGGGGTTGTGCTCCAGTGCATCGGCGCTGGTCGGGAACAGTGGGTCGAACAACTGCAGGTCCACCAGCATTTCGAAGGTGTCGGCGGCATGCCCGGAAAGGAACAGCTTGAGCACTTCCTCGAACAGGCGTGCCGAAGGGATTTCCCGCAGCATCGGCGCCAGCTCGCGAATCGGCGCGGCCGTATGTTTCTCGATGCCGAAGTTCAGCTTGGCGGCAAAGCGCACGGCCCGCAGCATGCGCACCGGGTCTTCCTGGTAGCGCTGCGTAGGGTCGCCGATCAGGCGGATCAGGTGGTTGCGAATATCGTGTACGCCGTTGGCGTAATCGAGGATGCGCTCGCTGACCGGATCGTAATAGAGGGCATTGATGGTGAAGTCGCGGCGTTGCGCGTCTTCTTCCAGGGTGCCGTACACATTGTCCCGCAGGATGCGTCCGCTTTCGTTGCGGGAAGACTGGTTGCTGTCTTCCTCTTCATCGTTTTGCGGGTGGCCTGCTCGGAAGGTGGCGACCTCGATGATCTCGCGACCAAAGTGGATATGCACCAACTTGAAGCGCCGACCGATGATCCGCGCGTTGCGAAACTCGGCGCGCACTTGTTCAGGCGTGGCGCTGGTGGCGACGTCGAAATCCTTGGGAGTGATGTTGAGCAACATGTCGCGCACACAACCACCGACCAGGTAGGCCTGGTAGCCAGCGTTCTGCAGGCGTTCGACGATGTTCACCGCATAACGGCTGAACTGGGCGCGCTGCAGCGAATGTTGATTGCTGTTGAGCACTTCAGGCGTGCTGCGAATGTGTTGCGTACGACGCAAGGGGGAACGGAATGACTGGAACAACTTCTTCAGCATGGGATGCACTGTTTGAAGGAATGTTCGGCCATAACGAAGAATGACCGCATGATGGGCCGGGATTCTAGCATTTAGTCAGGGGATGGTGTAGGAACTAGCTGCAAGCGTTGAGCCAGATGCTTAAATAAGCCGGTGTGGCGCTCAAATCGCAGAAACTACAAGGGGAGCCGAAGCTCCCCCAGAAAGTAGTTGCGTGCTCTATTTTTATTATTGGTTTCGGGCTTCTTGTTTTTGTTGATCGCCCTCGCCATGAGATTTGACCTTCATGACACTCCCAATCGGGAGTCAAGAGCAAACGGATTGCTTTGGTCGCTGTGTTGCGATGATCAATGATCCAACCAGTTCAGGCTCTGCCTTAGGGCAGTTTTTGTTGTTCTCGGCCTGGTTGCGGGGCAAGCCCCAAATGCAACGCCTCTCCAAAAGAATCAGTTAGCTGCGCCTCCGCCGTGTTGTTTTTATTGTGCGTGAGTCGATTCGTCTTATTTTTATTGTGTGTGTACGGTGCTTTTTATTGTTCTTGTACTAAGCATATAGCAGGGTGCGTGCCAACTTTTGCGAGCCCCAGCAAAATCAGGGGGTTGGCCGGGTTTTGGGTGTTTGGAGGACGAAAAAAAGCCGGGGCTTCGTTACCGTAAGCCCCGGCTTTTTGTTACGTGAATATCTGAGGTAACAGTTTTTTCACGTTTGGGGTGTTACCCAATGTGAGTTGACCTCAGCTTTCGCTGGCAACCCCGGTCTTGCGCCGTGGAATGCCCAGGCGCTGGCGCCGTTCCCACAGGCACTTGCGGCTGACGCCCAGTTTGCGCGCCAGTTCGGTCTCGGTCATATGGTCCTGGTGCTCCAGGACGAAGTGCTGGAAGTAGTCTTCCAGGGACAAGTCTTCCGTAGGCTCATGGCTGGTGTTACTGCCGCCCTGTTGTGGTGCCAGGCCAATGAAGTCGTCATCGTCCAGGTCACTCAGTTCGATATCAATGCCCAGCAGCTCGGCGGAGATCTGCGGGCTCTCCGAAAGAATCACAGCCCGCTCCACGGCGTTTTCCAGCTCGCGCACGTTACCTGGCCACGAATAGTGGCGGATAGCTTGCTCGGCGTCGGCCGCAAACGTCAGGTCGGTACGGTTGACGCGCGCGCTCTGGCGCAACAGGAATGCATTGGCAATCTCGTTGACGTCGGCACCGCGTTCGCGCAGGGCCGGCAGCTTGAGGGCGATTACGTGCAGGCGGTAATACAGGTCTTCGCGGAACTGGCCGATTTTCGCCAGGCTCTTCAGGTCCCGGTGAGTCGCGGCGATCAGGCGCACATCGACTTTTTGTGACTGCACCGAGCCGACCCGGCGAATCTCGCCTTCCTGCAATACGCGCAGCAGGCGTGCCTGGGCTTCCAGGGGCAGCTCACCGATTTCGTCGAGGAACAGCGTGCCGCCGTCCGCCGCTTCCACCAAGCCGGCGCGTCCGGCGCTGGCGCCGGTAAAGGCACCTTTCTCGTGGCCGAACAGTTCGGATTCGATCAAGGATTCGGGGATTGCCGCGCAGTTCACCGAGATCATCGGGGCCTTGGCGCGCTTGGACAGGTTGTGCAGGGCGCGGGCCACCAGCTCTTTGCCGGTGCCGGACTCGCCCTGGATCAGGACATTGGAGTCCGTGGGCGCAACCTTGCGGATCTTGACGTACAGGTCCTGCATGGGCGGGCAGGAGCCGATGATGCCGATTTCGCCATTGCTGTTGTCGACCCCGGGTTTGTCGCTGGCGGCCTTGCCGGCCGGCCGTTCCGCCGGGGCACTGTTGGTGGACTGGCGGTCACGCAGGATGCGCGCCACGGCCTGGAGCATTTCGTCGTGGTCGAAGGGCTTGGCGATGTAGTCCACCGCGCCCATCTTCATGGAGTCTACGGCCGAGCGCAGGCTGGCATAGCTGGTCATGATCAGCACCGGCGTGCCCTGGCCCAGCTTGATCAGTTCGGTACCGGGCGCGCCAGGCAGGCGCAGGTCACTGACAATCAGGTCGAATGTGGGAATGCTGAAACGCTCTTGGGCTTCCTGCACCGAGCCGGCTTCGCTGACCTGGTACTGATTACGTTCAAGCAGGCGACGCAAGGCAGAGCGGATAATGGTTTCGTCTTCGACGATCAAAATGTGCGGCATTGATTCAATTCTCTCGACGGTCTCAGTTCACAGCGGACGTCGCTTCGACATGACGCGGCAAGGTCACCCGAATACGGGTGCCGCGTTGGCTTTCGGTGTCAGCCGGGCTGTCGATGGTGATTTGTCCATAATGCTCTTCAACGATGGAATAGACCAGTGCAAGGCCCAGACCGGTACCTTCACCAGGATCCTTGGTGGTGAAGAAGGGTTCGAACAATCGGTCCATGATGTTCTGTGGAATACCGCTGCCTTCGTCTTCGACGATCAGGTCTACCGTGTGCTCGTAAGCCTCGCTCTTGACCCTTACCGCACTGCCGGCGGGTGTCGCGTCGCGGGCATTGGACAGCAGGTTGATCAGCACCTGGGCCAGGCGTTGTGAGTCGCCGACCACCCAGTGTTCCGGATCGCACAAGTTATAGAACTGTACTTCGAAATTACGCCGGTTCAAGGCCAGCAGCCCAATAGCATCCTGGGCGACTTCGGCCAGGCACACCGCTTCATCGTGATTCTGGTGGCCGCCGGCATGGGCGAAGCTCATCAGCGATTGCACGATGCGCGAGACGCGTTTGGTCTGCTCGAGGATCTGCCCGCTGATTTCGGTGATTTCGTCGTCTTCTTCGCGCTCCTCGCGCAGGTTCTGCGCCAGGCAGGCGATACCGGTGATCGGATTGCCGATCTCGTGGGCCACGCCTGCCGCCAGGCGCCCGATACTGGCCAGGCGCTCGGAATGCACCAGCTTGTCTTCGAGCATCTGGGTTTCAGTGAGATCCTCGACCAGCAATACCAAGCCACTGTTGCCTGGGGCCAGGGGTTCGTCGATGGCCGCTTTGTGCAGGTTCAGCCAGCGGGTCTGGCCATCCAGGGCCAGGTGCTGTTTGTGCAAGTGTTCGTCGGGCAGGTTGATAAAGCCCTGCAGCAACTCGCGCCAGGGATCGCCGATGGTGGTCAGGCGCGAGCCGACCACGCGCTGGGCGGCGATGCCGGTCAGCTCTTCCATGGCCTTGTTCCACATCAGGATCTCCTGGTCCTTGGCCAGGGAGCACACGCCCATGGGCAGTTCCTGCAGGGTCTGGCGGTGGTAGCGGCGCAGGGCATCGAGTTCGGCGGCAAGGCCGGTGAGGCGTGAGTGGTAGTCTTCCAGCCGGCTCTCGATAAAGTGGATATCTTCAGTTACATAGTTTTCGCCGCCGGCCTTGTAGGGCAGGAAGGTCTCGACCATGTCCTGGGACACGCTGGGGCCCATCAACCCGGACAGGTTGGCCTCGATGCGGTCGCGCAGGCGGCGCAGGGCATAGGGGCGGCGCTCGTCGAAAGGCAGGTACAGATCGCGCAGTGCCTGTTCCACTTCCTTTTGTGCAGCCTTGGCGCCCAGGGGCTTGGCCAGTTGCGTGGCGAATTCCTGGGGCGAGGCGGCATGCAGTTCGCGGCGTTGCGGGCGGCGTACGTTATCCACCGCGCAGGCTTCGGCCGCACTGGTTTCTTCGGGGCTGGCGTTGGTGAACAGGGAGATCAGGGTGAACATCAGTACGTTGGCCGCCAGCGAGGCGATGGCTGCCATGTGCCAACTGGTGTCATCCAGCACGTAGATCATGTTCAGCAGCGGGATGTAGAAACCCTGCAGGTTGCCGACCAGTGGTAGCAGCATGGTCACCAGCCACACCAGGATCCCCGCCAGCAGCCCGGCGATAAATCCACGCCGATTGGCGGTTGGCCAGTACAGCACCGACAACACCCCCGGCAGGAACTGCAAGGTGGCGACGAAGGCCACAATGCCGAGGTTGGCCAGGTCTTGCTCGGCCGCCATCAGCAGGTAGAAGCCATAGCCGGCCATGATGATGGCCACGATCAGCGCGCGGCGTGTCCATTTCAGCCAGCGGTAGATATTGCCTTCGGCGGGCGGCTGATACAGCGGCAGCACCAGGTGGTTGAGGGCCATGCCCGACAGCGCCAGGGTGGTGACGATAATCAAGCCACTGGCCGCCGATAACCCACCGACATAGGCCAGCAGCGCCAGGGATTTACTGTTGGCGGCGATGCCGATGCCGAGGGTGAAGTATTCCGGGTTGGTGGTGGCCCCCAGTTTCAGCCCGGCCCAGAGGATCAGCGGCACCGCCAGGCTCATCAGCAACAGGAACAGGGGCAGGCCCCAGCTGGCGCTGACCAGCGAACGCGGGTTGAGGTTCTCGGTGAAGGTCATGTGGTACATGTGCGGCATGACGATGGCCGAGGCAAAGAACACCAGCAGCAACGTGCGCCAGGGGCCTTCCTGCAGCGGGGTGTGCAGGGCGGCGAGGGCGGTCTGGTTTTGCAGCAGCCACAGCTCAAGCTGTTGCGGGCCGTCGAACACCCCGTACAGCGCGTACAAGCCCACGCCACCGATGGCGATCAGCTTGATCACCGACTCGAAGGCAATCGCAAACACCAGGCCTTCGTGTTTTTCCCGGGTGGCGATATGCCGCGAGCCGAAAAAAATCGTGAACAGGGTGATCAGCGCACAAAAGCTCAGGGCCACCCGATGTTGCACCGGCTCGTGGGTAAGAATACCGATGGAATCGGCCACTGCCTGGATCTGCAGGGCCAGCAGCGGCAGCACGCCGATCAGCATGAAGATCGTGGTCAGCGCGCCGGCCCAGGTGCTGCGAAAGCGGAAGGCAAACAGGTCAGCCAGCGACGACAGTTGGTAGGTGCGGGTGATTTTCAGGATCGGGTACAGCAGCACCGGCGCCAGCAGGAAGGCCCCGGATACCCCGAGGTAGCTGGAAAGAAACCCATAGCCATATTGGTAGGCCAGGCCCACCGTGCCATAGAACGCCCAAGCGCTGGCATAGACGCCCAGGGACAAGGTGTAGGTCAGCGGGTGGCGAATGATCGCCCGCGGGATCATCCCACGCTCACTGATCCAGGCCACCCCGAACAGCGCGGCCAGGTAGGCGGCGCTGATCAGCAGCATCTGGGTCAGGCTAAAGCTCATCGGCATCTTTTTGGCTCTGCAGGATGAAAGTCACGACGATCAGGATCAACCACAGCAGATAGGGGCGATACCAGGCGCCCGTGGCGTCGATCCACCAGTCCATGATGGCGGGAGAAAACAGGTAGATCCCGACGACCAGCAGCAGGACCAATCGATAGATGTACATGTTGGCCTCTGATTGAAAAACTGCGGCGATGTTAACGGATGGTTGGCAGGCTGCAAGCGTCTTCAGTGCAATTGCGCTTCGGCCAGGGTCAGTGTGCGCGGGATCCGGGTGGCATCCCAGTGCCGGATGCCCCAACCGAGCAGTTCCTGTGGGCTGGCGTGGAGCAGCTCATCCCCCGGCTGCTGGCCGAGGGCGCGCAGGGCCCTGAGTAGCAGAGGTGTGGCCTGGTCGGGCGTTAGCGGCGGCGAGCGGTAGGATTTACCCAGCTTGTTACCGTCCGGCTGGATGATCAGCGGTACATGCAGGTAGCGCGGCTGGCGCAGGCCCAGCAGTTCTTGCAGGTACAGCTGGCGCGGCGTGGAGTCCAGCAGGTCGGCGCCGCGCACGATATCGGTGACACCTTGCCAGGCATCGTCGAGCACCACCGCCAGTTGGTAGGCATACAGGCCGTCGCGGCGGCGGATGACGAAATCGCCTACATCGCGGCCCAAGTGTTGTCGGAATTGGCCTTGTACGCGGTCAGTGAAATGGTATTCCAGTTCGGGAACCCGTAGGCGAATGGCAGCATCCTGCTGAGCGTGGCCGGCGTTGCGGCACAGGCCCGGGTAAATGCCGTTATACGGTTCCAGTTGCTTGCGTGAGCAGGTGCAGGCGTAGGCCAGGCCATGGTTGAACATGTCGTTCAGGACTTTGGCGTAGGCATCATGCCGCTCGCTTTGTCGGACCAGTTCCCCGTCCCATTCAAAACCATAGCTTTCCAGAGCATGCAGGATCGCCGCCTGGGCGCCGGGCTCTTCACGGGGAGGGTCGAGGTCTTCCATGCGCATCAGCCAGCGGCCTTGATTGGCGCGGGCGTCGAGATAGGACGCGAGGGCTGCAACCAGGGAGCCGAAGTGCAAATGGCCGCTGGGGGTGGGGGCGAAACGCCCGATATAAGGAGAGGCTGTCATGGCCTGGATATTACTGGAAAACCGCCAAACCCCAGAAACAAAAATGGGGCGTTTGCACGCCCCATTTGTTCGGCCGGGCAGGGATTACTTGCCGACCTGTTTTTCCTTGATTTCTGCAAGGTTCTTGCAGTCCACACACATGTCTGCGGTAGGACGGGCTTCCAGGCGACGAATACCGATCTCGATGCCACAGGATTCGCACCAGCCGTATTCTTCGTCCTTGATCAGTTGCAGCGTCTTGTCGATCTTCTTGATCAACTTGCGCTCGCGATCGCGCGCACGCAATTCCAGGGCAAATTCTTCTTCCTGGCTGGCACGGTCTGCCGGGTCAGGAAAGTTGGCTGCTTCGTCCTTCATATGGCCAACGGTACGATCGACCTCCTGCATCAAGTCCTGTTTCCACTTGTTCAGGATCTTGGTGAAGTGCTCGCGCATGGGCTCGCCCATGTATTCTTCGCCCTTCTTTTCTACGTAAGGTTCGAAGCCGCCGAGACCTTGAGTCTGCTGTTGCTTTGCTTGGGTGGACATGAATAGACCGCCTCTCACTCTTCTAATCCATTGCGCAGGATTGCAACATCACCGACACCTGCCGGCCCTGCGGCTGCAAGCGGGCGAACTTACCAGATAGCTTCGGGGTGCGCCACTCCCGGTTGTCGAGGCCCGTCGTGCCGGGGTTGCAAACTGCTGCGACCGGCAATGGCTGGGTATGCATTGTCTCGAATGTTGATTTTAGTCGTTTTGCAGGTGCTTGCCCGGCTCATTGCCCTGGGCCAGGCAGGCAATAGAGCATGTTTTACCTCGCGGGTTCGGTAGAATCCCGATTTTGTCCTCATTGTTAAGGAAGGCTAATGGCTCAGCCCTACAGTGCTCGCAGTCGAGCTATCGAACCTTTTCATGTCATGGCGTTACTGGCGCGGGCCAATGAGCTACAGGCCGCAGGCCATGATGTGATTCATTTGGAAATCGGCGAGCCGGACTTCACCACCGCCGAACCGATCATCCAGGCCGGCCAGGCCGCGCTGGCCAACGGCAAAACCCGCTACACCGCCGCCCGTGGCTTGCCGGAACTGCGCGAGGCCATCAGTGGCTTCTACCAGCAGCGTTATGGCTTGAGTATCGACCCCGAGCGCATCCTGATCACCCCGGGCGGCTCCGGGGCCTTGCTCCTGGCCAGTAGCCTGCTGGTGGACCCCGGCAAGCATTGGCTACTCGCGGACCCGGGCTACCCCTGCAACCGGCATTTCCTGCGCTTGGTGGAAGGTGCGGCGCAACTGGTGCCGGTCGGCCCCGAGGTGCGCTACCAACTGACTGCCGATCTGGTGGAGCGCTACTGGGATCAGGACAGCGTGGGGGCCTTGGTCGCTTCGCCGGCCAACCCGACCGGGACCATCCTGACCCGTGATGAACTGGCGGGCCTGTCCAGCGCGATCAAGGCCCGCAACGGCCACCTGGTAGTGGATGAGATCTATCACGGCCTGACCTACGGCACTGACGCGGCCAGCGTGCTGGAAGTGGATGACGAGGCGTTTGTCTTAAACAGTTTTTCAAAGTATTTCGGCATGACCGGCTGGCGTCTGGGCTGGCTGGTGGCGCCCCCTGCAGCCGTGGGCGAACTGGAGAAGCTGGCGCAGAACCTGTACATCAGCGCGCCGAGCATGGCCCAGCATGCGGCATTGGCCTGCTTTACCCCGCAGACTCTGGCGATCCTTGAAGAGCGACGGGCCGAATTCGGTCGCCGGCGTGACTTTTTGCTACCGGCTTTGCGCGAATTGGGTTTTGGTATTGCGGTCGAGCCTGAAGGGGCGTTTTACCTGTATGCCGATATCAGCGCCTTTGGTGGCGATGCCTTTGCATTTTGCCGGCATTTTCTTGAAACCGAACACGTGGCATTCACGCCCGGGTTGGATTTTGGTCGCTTCCAGGCGGGGCATCATGTGCGTTTTGCCTACACGCAAAATCTTGATCGACTACAGGAAGCGGTGGAGCGGATTGCCCGTGGTTTGCGGAGCTGGCAAGGCTGATGCGCTTTCATCCTCCCCTCGAAGAAGGTCGGCTGATTCGCCGCTACAAGCGTTTTCTGGCCGATATCGAAACCGCTACCGGCGAGTTGCTCACCATTCACTGCCCGAACACGGGCTCGATGTTCAACTGCATGGTCGAGGGCGGACAAGTCTGGTTCAGCCGCTCCAACGACCCCAAGCGCAAGCTGCCGGGCACCTGGGAAATCGCTGAAACGCCCCAGGGTCGCCTGGCGTGCGTCAACACCGCACGTGCCAACCCGTTGGTCGAAGAAGCGCTGCATGCCGGGGTGATCACCGAGCTCAATGGCTTTACCGGACTAAAGCGTGAAGTGCCGTATGGCCAGGAAAAAAGCCGCATCGACTTTCGCCTGGACTATCCCGACGGCGCGGCCTATGTCGAAGTCAAAAGTGTCACCCTGGGGTTTGACGGCACCTCTGTCGCGGCGTTTCCCGATGCGGTGACTCAGCGTGGGGCCAAGCATTTGCGCGAATTGGCGCATTTGGCCCGCAGCGGCGTGCGGGCGGTGCAGTTGTACTGTGTGAACCTGTCGGGCATCGACAGCGTAAGGCCGGCCGAGGAAATCGACGCGGGCTACGCGGCGGCACTGCGTGAAGCCAAAGCTGCCGGGGTGGAAGTCCTGGCGTACGGCGTGCAGGTGGGGGCGCAGCAAATCTATATTGATCGGCCATTGACGGTGTTGCTCAACGACTAGAGTTGCACCCACAACCCCTGTGCGTCTTCGCGGCCGGGCAGGGGGCTGAGGCTTTGGCCCGCGCACGGGCCGGCCACGCACTCACCGTTTTCGATCAGAAACAACGCGCCGTGGGTGGCGCATTGGATCATGCTCGCGCTGGGATCGAGAAAGCGGTCCGGCTGCCATTCCAGCGGAACGCCGCGATGAGGGCAGCGGTTGATATAGAAATACACCCGGCCTTCGCGGCGCACGGCAAACAGCTTGCGGCCGTCGATATCGAAGCCGCGGCTGCTGTCGGGTGCCAGTTCGTGGGAGGGGCATAGAAACTTCATAAGCGTTCTCAGGTGGTGCGGGTCAAGGGCTGTAGAGTGATCCAGGGTTTGCGGGTGAGCCCGGTGCTTGACGTTCAAATGCAAACAATTATCAAATGCCGGCTTCGCCTGTTAGCTGACTGCGTGCTCAGACGGTCGCATGACTGGCTCCACCCCCTGGAAGGAAACCCTTTTATGCGCCTGAGTACCAGCGCTATTGCGCTTGTTGTCGGACTGCTGGTCAACCACGTGGCGCAAGCCGCTGAACCGCCACAACGCTGGGTCAGCGCCGGCGGGGCGTTGTCGGAGTGGGTGGTGGCCCTGGGGGGCGAGTCAAAGCTGGTGGGCGTCGACACCACTAGCCAGCACCCACAATCGCTCAAGGCATTACCCAGTATCGGTTACCAGCGCCAGCTGTCGGCCGAAGGGATCTTGAGCCTGCGCCCGCAAATCCTGGTGGGCACTGAGGAAATGGGACCGCCCCCGGTGCTGGCGCAGATTCGCAATGCCGGGGTGCAAGTGGAGCTGTTTTCCGCACAGCCTGACTTACCGACCCTGCAAGGCAACCTGCAACACTTGGGCACGCTGCTGGGGGCTGAAGATCGGGCCATGGCACTGTTCAGTACGTATCAACAGCAACTAAACCTGCAAAAAAACGCCGTGACCCAGGCGCAAACCCGGCAAAAGGCCCCAGGCGTGCTGTTGGTGCTCGGGCATGCTGGCGGCAAGCCATTGATCGCCGGCAAGGACACCGCCGCCGATTGGGTACTGCAACAAGCCGGTGGGCGCAATCTGGCGACGCACACCGGGTACAAGCCGTTTTCGGTGGAGTCCCTGGCGGGGCTGAGCCCTGAAGTGCTGGTGTTCTCCGACCGTGCCCTGAGTGGCGAGGCGGCCCGCGCAGCCTTGTTCAAGGAAAATCCGATTCTGGCGAACACCTCGGCGGCCAAGACCGGTCGGGTCGTTGAGTTGGACCCCACCTTGTTGGTCGGGGGCCTGGGCCCACGGTTGCCGGCCAGCCTGCAAGCCTTGTCCGCCGGGTTCTACCCCGCTAAAACCCAAGCCGCCCCATGACCACTCTGGTTAAACCACGCGCCCTGTTTATAGGCCTGAGCCTGTTGTGTGTATTGGCGATCTGGCTGTCCTTGGCTTTGGGGCCTGTCAGCCTGCCGTTGCTCGACACATTGCGCGCCGCGTTACGCTTGCTTGGCGTGCCCCTTGAGGCTCAGGGGCTGGAGCAGGCAGAGTTGATTCTGGGGCAGATCCGTTTGCCGCGCACCTTGTTGGGGTTGGCGGTCGGCGGGGTGCTGGCGCTGTCGGGGGTGGCCATGCAGGGGTTGTTTCGCAACCCCTTGGCCGACCCGGGGCTGGTTGGTGTGTCCAGTGGCGCCGCGCTCGGGGCGGCGGTGGCTATCGTCGGCGGCGCGGCCTTTGGTGGCCTGCCGGATGCGGTGGGGCCGTATCTGCTGTCGCTGTGTGCATTCCTCGGTGGCTTGGGCGTGACGGCGCTGGTCTATCGCCTGGGGCGGCGTGATGGCCAGACCAATGTCGCAACCATGCTGTTGGCCGGTATCGCCCTGACCGCCCTGGCGGCCTCGGCGGTGGGCCTGTTCACTTACCTGGCGGATGACGCCACCTTGCGCACCCTGACGTTCTGGAACCTCGGCAGCCTCAATGGCGCCAGTTACTCGCGGCTGTGGCCGTTGCTGCTGGTCAGTGCCGGGGTGGCGCTGTGGCTGCCGCGCCGGGCCAAGGCGCTCAATGCCTTGCTCCTCGGGGAGTCGGAAGCCAGTCATCTGGGGATCAATGTCGAGGGGCTCAAGCGTGAGCTGGTGTTTTGCACGGCCCTGGGGGTTGGCGCCGCGGTCGCCGCAGCGGGGTTGATTGGTTTTGTCGGGCTGGTGGTGCCGCATCTGGTGCGCCTGCTGGCGGGGCCGGATCATCGCGTGCTGCTGCCGGCCTCGGTGCTGGCGGGGGCGAGCCTGTTGTTATTCGCCGACCTGGTGGCCCGCCTGGCCCTGGCGCCCGCTGAGTTGCCCATTGGCATTGTTACCGCCTTTATTGGCGCGCCGTTTTTTCTTTACCTGCTGTTGCGAGGGCGCGCCTGATGCTGCGAGTGGAAAACCTGCAGATCCGCCGCGGTCGCAAAACCGTATTGACCGACGTGACCCTGGACCTGAAGCCCAGTGAAGTCCTGGGTGTGCTTGGCCCCAATGGCGCCGGCAAAAGTACGTTGCTGGGCGCGTTGTGCGCGCAGTTGCAGGCGGATGAAGGCCAGGTCTGGCTGGATGACCGCGAACTCAAGGATTGGCAGGGTGCGCAACGGGCCCAGCGGCTGGCGGTGCTGCCACAGGTGTCGACCCTGGATTTCGCGTTTCGCGTCGAGGAAGTGGTGGGCATGGGACGACTGCCCCATCAGACCGGTCGGGCGCGCGACGCTGAAATCATCGACGCCGCCTTGCAGGCCGCTGACGTGAGCCACTTGAGCGGGCGCAGTTACCTGGCCTTGTCTGGCGGCGAGCGCCAGCGTGTGCACCTGGCGCGAGTGCTGGCGCAGCTCTGGCCGGGCGAGGCGGGGCAGACATTATTGCTGGACGAACCGACGTCGATGCTCGACCCGCTGCACCAGCACACCACCTTACAGGCGATCCGCAGCTTTGCTGATCGTGGCGCGGCTGTGCTGGTGATCCTCCACGACCTGAACCTGGCGGCGCGCTACTGTGACCGCATTCTGCTGCTGGAAAACGGCCGCCCCCATGCCCTGGGTACGCCGGCGCAGGTATTGCGCCCGGAACTGCTCAAGGCCGTGTTTGGCCTGGATGTGCTGGTGCAGCCCCATCCTGAACTAGGTCATCCATTGGTCATTGCCCGCTGAGGTTCGTCGTGGCTGCAGCGATGTACCGGGTTCATAAAACCCAGGCAAAAAAAGACCCGGCAAGAGCCGGGTCAAATAACCGTGATTAGCCTGATGAGGAGATAAACTGAGAGTCCGAACCAAGGGTCTTTCAGTTATCGGCTGATCTCGCGACCAGTTGTGATAATCATAACGATTCTCATTTGAGAGTCAATATTTGTTTTTACGCCCTGGGGCTTTTCCTCAAACGCATGTTTGAAATTCCCGTAAATCCTGGGCTCCGGACTGTTTCAGTTCTTGTTGCGTACCGACAAAACTTCCAATTGGCGATTCAAGGCTTCCTTGCGCTCAGTTGGAATATCGTTCCAATGCACATCCATCAATGCGCCTTCGATGGCATACAGCAGGACTTTGGACGCCCGAAAGCCACGACTGCGTACCGCCCGATAGGCGTCCACGGCGCCCAGGCGACGCAGGTCTGAAGCGCTATGGATGCCCACCGCATGCAGCCATTGCGCAGAGGTCTTGCCAAGGTTTTTCAGGTGTTGCAGCTCATCGTTCATTAAGCCTCCTTGCGACGGCCGAATGGTTCGGTGGGTATCGTGACCAGGCAAGCCTGAAAGGAGTGTAGCGCTCAGTAGGAAAAGCGTAGTTCTTTGCTCAGAAACGATGTAAACGCTTCTAAGGCTGGCGCTGGATTATTGACGGCGAGTGGCGCAAGCCCCCAGCCCGCGTTGCGCGTAGCTGGGGATAAGGGCGTGTTGTCAGCGGGTGCGGTAACGCAGGCGAGTGCCGAAATTGACCGACATCAGGATCTCGTCAGCGCTCAGCTCAGGCGGGAAGTAAGTGCCCGAAATCTGCGCATGGGCCAAGCTGGCGCCTTCCAGCGCGCAAGCGCGCAGGTCCAGGCCACGCAAATCGGCCGAACGGAAATAGGCGTCGGTAAAATCCACGCCCTCGGCATCCAGGTGGCGCAGGTCGAGCCCGCGGAAGTCACCGCCACGCATATCAATGGGGCCATCCTTGGGGCGTTCCTGATTGAAGCCATGGATGTCATCTTTATGCAGCAGCGCGTAGAGCGGGGTATCAAGCAACTTCGGCTGGCCCATGGCGGCATCTCCTGTTGGATTCATGGCGCCATTATAGTGCCACTATTGCTGGCTGTGAGCTGTTAACTGCTTCACAGCCAGGAAATATTTCTTACAGCCCTGGCAGGTGTTGACGAACATGGGCAACCAGCGCGTCCAGCGTCCCGCTTTCATTGGTCTCGACCCGCTTGCTCAGTAGCAGTTCCTCGGCGCTCAGAGGATCGCGGCTGGCTTGCTGCTGCTCAATGACCTCCAGGGTGGCGTCAGAAGGATCGTTTTTATCTGCCTGACGTTTCGCCAGCCAGTTGGCGATCACTGCCTGTGGTGCATTGCAATCGAGGATCAGGAAGGGCGCGCCAGTGGCCTCTGCGACTTTGGCGGCGGCGTCGCGTTGTTCACGCTTGAGGTAGGTGGCGTCCAGGACCACCGGGAAGCCCGCGCGCAGCACGGTTTCGGCGAGGGTATGCAGGCGGGCGTAGGTCGCTGCGCTGGCATCCGAGGCATAGATCCCAGCTTGTGGGGTGTTCTCCACTTGCTGCTCGCCAAACAAGCGCTTGCGTTCTACATCGGAGCGCAGGCGTATGGCACCGAGCGCGTCGACCAGGCGCATTGCCACATGGCTTTTGCCGGTGGCCGACACACCGTGGGTAATTGCCAGGAAGCGCGAGGGGATGGTGCTGTAGCTTTCGGCCAGGTTGGCGTAGTTACGGTATTGGCGCAGGGTGGTTGCACGCTCTACAGGCGTTGCTTCGGACGGCATGCTGAACAGGGCGACCTTGGCCCGCACCAGGGCACGGTAGGCCTTATAGAAGTTCAGCAGTTCGAGGCTCTGGTAATCGCCAGTCAGTTCCAGGTACTGGCTGATAAAACGTCGGGCCAGGGACTTGAGGCCACGGTCTTCCAGGTCCATGGCCAGGAAGCCAGTGTCGGCACATACGTCGGTGAAGCGGAACGGCTCGTTGAACTCGATGCAGTCGAAGATCACCACGTGATCGTCGATCATCGTTGCGTTGCCCAGGTGAATGTCGCCGTGGCACTCGCGGATAAAGCCATTGAGCTTGCGTTGCTCCAGCAGGGGCTTGAGGCGTTCGAAGCTGCTCTGGGCCCAGGCTTGCAGTGCTTGCAGTTGGGCCAGGTCGGCCTTGTCGCTGAGAAACGGGCGGATCTGCTCGAAGTTCTGCTGTACAGGTGCCATCACCTCGTCCGGCGTGCCGGCCGGGTGCGCCTCGGGAACCTTGGGCGCGTTCAAGTGGAACTGCGCAATCTGGCTGGCCATTTCGTCGATGTGGCCGCTGGTCAGCTCGCCATTGGCCTGCAAGGTGCTCAGCAGTTGGCTTTGCGGGAACTGGCGCATTTTCAGCACATATTCGATGGCCGGACCTTCGCCGGCCAGTTGCGGGGCTTCAACGCTGCCGGTGATCGGTAACACTTCAAGATACAAATCTTGTGTCAGGCGCTGGTTGAGGCGCAGTTCCTCGTTGCAGAAGTGGGAGCGGGCGTCCAACTGGGTAAAGTCGAGGAAGCCGAAGTTCACCGGTTTCTTGATCTTGTAGGCGTAGGGGCCAGTGAGCAGAACCCAGGAAATATGGGTTTCGATGACTTGAAACGCTTCGACCGGATGAGGAAACAGGGCCGGGTTTTGCAGGGCGGCAATCAGGGGCTGGCTCACGGGCGATCCTTCGGAGTCTGGGAAAATAATGGAGCGCATTATGGCCGCTCAAGTCGGTCATGCAAACCGCCGTCCGGTTCATGTTGATCATCAATAAAATGCGTATAATCCGCCGCCATGACTCGTACCCGATCTCCCCGTTCCCGTAAAAAACCTCCTCCCCGCAGCCTGCGCCCCTGGCTGGGCTGGGCGATCAAGCTCGGCCTGGTTGGCCTGGTGGCACTCGCAGGCGTCGCGGTGTACCTCGATGCCGTGGTCCAGGAGAAGTTCTCTGGCAAGCGCTGGACCATCCCGGCGAAGGTGTACGCTCGCCCGCTGGAGCTGTTTACCGGCCAGAAATTGAGCAAGGCTGACTTCCTTACCGAACTCGATGCGCTGGGTTACCGACGCGAAGCCGTGGCCAACGGTCCGGGGGCGGCGGCGGTCAGCGGCAATACCGTGGACTTGAACACCCGGGGCTTCCAGTTCTATGAAGGCCTGGAAAAGGCCCAGCCGGTGCGTGTGCGTTTCTCCGGGGATTACGTGGCCGAGCTTTCCGCACTCAACGGCGGCAAGCTGCCGGTGGTGCGCCTTGAGCCATTGCTGATCGGCGGGATTTACCCGAAGAACCTTGAAGATCGCATCCTGATCAAGATTGATCAGGTCCCGCCGTATCTGTTGGAAACCCTGGTCGCGGTTGAAGACCGGGATTTCTACAGCCACTGGGGCGTATCGCCCAAGTCCATCGCCCGCGCCATCTGGGTCAACACCTCGGGTGGCCGCATGACCCAGGGCGGCAGTACGCTGACGCAACAATTGGTCAAGAATTTCTACCTGACCAGTGAGCGCAGCCTGACCCGTAAACTCACTGAAGCCATGATGGCGATGTTGCTGGAGCTGCATTACAGCAAGCAGGAGATCCTGGAGGCCTACCTCAACGAAGTGTTCGTCGGCCAGGATGGCCAGCGCGCGGTGCATGGTTTCGGCCTGGCCAGTCAGTTCTTCTTCGGCCAGCCATTGTCCGAGCTCAAGCTGCATCAGGTGGCGTTGCTGGTGGGCATGGTCAAGGGGCCGTCCTATTACAACCCGCGCCGCAACCCGGAGCGGGCCCTGGAACGTCGTAACCTGGTCCTCGACGTGCTGGAACAGCAGGGCGTGGCCACCGCAGAACAGGTCGCTGCCGCGAAGAAGATGCCTCTGGGTGTCACTACCCGTGGCAAGTTGGCCGACAGTTCATTCCCCGGCTTCATCGACCTGGTCAAGCGCCAGTTGCGCGAAGACTATCGCGACGAGGACTTGACCGAAGAAGGCCTGCGGATCTTCACCAGTTTCGACCCGATCCTGCAGATGAAGGCCGAAGCGTCGGTCAGCGATACCTTCAAGCGCCTGGCCGGGCGCAAGGGTTCGGATGAGGTTGAGGCGGCCATGGTGGTGACCAATCCGGAAACCGGTGAAGTCCAGGCCATGATCGGCAGCCGCCAGGCCAGTTTTGCCGGCTTCAACCGTGCCCTGGATGCCGTACGGCCGATTGGCTCGCTGATCAAGCCGGCGGTGTACCTCACGGCGCTGGAAAAACCGAGCAAGTACACCCTGACCAGTTGGTTGTCCGACGAAGCGTTTTCGGTCAAGGGCGCCGATGGCCAGGTGTGGAAGCCGCAGAACTATGACCGTCGCTCCCACGGTACGGTGTTCCTGTACCAGGGCCTGGCACACTCCTACAATCTGTCCACGGCGCGGCTGGGCCTGGAGCTGGGGGTGCCGAACGTCCTCAAGACCCTGGCGCGCCTGGGCGTGAGCCGCGAGTTCCCGGCGTTCCCTTCGATGTTGCTGGGGGCGGGGGGCTTGAGCCCGATGGAAGTGGCGACCATGTACCAGACCCTGGCCAACGGTGGTTTCAATACACCGATGCGCGGGATCCGCAGTGTGCTTACGGCGGAAGGCGAGCCGCTCAAGCGCTACCCGTTCCAGATCGAGCAGCGCTTTGATCCGGCCTCCATCTATCTGACCCAGAACGCCATGCAGCGGGTCATGCGCGAAGGTACCGGGCGCTCGGTGTACAGCTCACTGCCTGGCAACCTGACGCTGGCCGGCAAGACCGGTACCAGTAACGATTCCCGGGACAGTTGGTTCGCCGGTTTCAGCCAGGACCTGCTCGCGGTGGTGTGGCTGGGGCGCGATGACAATGGCAAGACACCCTTCACGGGGGCGACCGGCGCCTTGCAGGTCTGGACCAGTTTTATGCGCAAGGCCGACCCGCTGCCACTGAACATGCCGCAACCCGACAACATCGTGCAGGCCTGGATCGACCCCCATACCGGGCAGGGCTCCGATGCCAACTGTCCGGGCGCGGTGCAGATGCCGTATATTCGCGGCAGTGAACCGCCAGCCGGCGCTCCATGTGGCACAGGTGTGCCCACGGATGCCGATTCGGTGATGGATTGGGTCAAGGGCTGGATGAATTAAGCAAAGAGGATTTCAAGTGAACAAGTGGTTGATTCCGGCTATTACAACGTTAGCTTTGCTCAGTGGTTGCTCCACCGTGCAGCGCGGGTCCATCCCGGTGGTGGATTCCGGCACGGCCGTGTCCAACAATGACCGGATCTCGGCCAACGGCGGCTTCCGCCAGACCGTGACCACGCGTCCAAACCCTGCCACAACCCAGGCTGTACCCCAGGATTCCGGAGTGGTGGTAATGGTTCCGGGGGGCGGCGCTACTACGTCTGCGCCGATCAGCTCGGCGCCATGGACACCGGGCCCGATCACACCTGGGCCGTCGAACTCCGCGCCGATTGATAGCGCGCCGATCAACCAGGGCACCTACAACATGCCCTCGACCCCGAGCGGGATTCCTTCGGCCAACGCCGGTGGCCTGTCCGCCGACGAGCAGTTGGACGGTCCGGTCCTGGCCTTGCTCACCACTGCGCAGCAACAGCAAGCCGGTGGAGACTTGAACGGTGCATCGTCCAGCCTCGAGCGCGCCCAGCGTGTCGCGCCACGTGAACCGCAGGTGCTCTACCGCCTGGCGCAAGTGCGCATGGCCCAGGGGGATGCGCCACAAGCCGAACAGTTCGCCCGTCGTGGCCTGACCATGGCTAACGGTCGTCCTGACCTGCAGGCCAGTCTGTGGGCCCTGATTGGCGACGCGCGCGCTGCGCAAGGTGATGCTGCCGGTGCTGCCCAGGCTCGGCAAAAGGCCAAGGTCAGTCTCTGATGGATCCTCGTTTTCCGGCAATTGCCGAGCAGTTATTGCTGATTGAGCGCGAATTGCGCCTGGCGGGCTGGTGGGATGAAGTGTCCCCCAGTGCCGAGGCGCTGAGCAGCGTCGAGCCGTTTTCGGTTGATACCCTGGATTTTCATCAGTGGTTGCAGTGGATCTTCCTGGGTCGCATGAAACAGATCCTCGAGCAGGACCTGCCGTTGCCCAATGCCTCGGGCATTCTGGAGATGGCCGAGATGGTCTACGCCGATCGTCTTCAAGAGAGCCTCGGCCTACGGTCGGCGCTGAAAAAGTTCGACCAACTGATCGTCGGCGCTCGTTAATTGCCTGACTGCCGGGTTTTCCGGCAGTCTTGCGCACATTTCTACCGCTTGACGACATTCAGGCGAGTTTTATCCCTCCTCAAAGCCCTTTCTTCTACGTTCACATGCGCTTAGTTGGAAAAAAGCGCAATTATTGCTTGACTTGAAGGGGCTGAAACAGAAGAATCCAAAGTCCGCTGTATCGGGACTGCCAGAAGCAGGCCCGCTCAGCAGATCATGAGGCGCACATCCGCGCCGACCTGTTACACCCGCAACGCGTTACCTCGCGCTGGGTGGGAAAAGCCCGCAACACTTGGGACGATCCCAATACTTGCTCAGTCAGTGCTGACGTAGTCGGCGACCACCGTCGCTCATGCTCTGTTGAGAAGTAAACCTATTAAGACCCGTCGGTTTTCAACGGACGGTATTCTGGCGTTTTAGAGGTGAACAACGTGGAGCTTTTATCTGGCGGTGAGATGCTCGTCCGCTTTTTGCGTGACGAAGGCGTCGACTATATCTACGGGTACCCAGGTGGTGCTCTGCTGCATGTCTACGACGCACTGTTCAAGGAACCGGCTGTCAACCACATCCTGGTTCGCCATGAGCAGGCCGCGACCCATATGGCTGACGGTTATGCCCGTGCCACCGGCAAAGCCGGCGTGGTACTGGTAACGTCCGGCCCAGGCGCAACCAATGCCATTACTGGCATCGCGACTGCGTATATGGACTCTATTCCGATGGTGATCATTTCCGGCCAGGTGGCGAGCACCATGGTGGGCACTGATGCATTCCAGGAAACCGATATGATCGGTATTTCCCGGCCGATCGTGAAACACAGCTTCATGATCAAGCACGCCTCGGAAATCCCGGAAATCATGAAAAAGGCGTTCTACCTCGCGCAATCCGGTCGCCCGGGTCCTGTGGTGGTCGATATCCCGAAAGACATGACCAACCCGGCGGAAAAATTCGAATACGTTTTCCCGAAGAAAGCCAAGCTGCGTTCCTACAGCCCGGCCGTTCGTGGGCACTCGGGGCAAATCCGCAAGGCGGCAGAAATGCTCCTGGCGGCCAAGCGTCCAGTGCTGTACTCGGGTGGCGGCGTGATCCTGGGCGGTGGTTCCGCACCTTTGACCGAACTGGCCAAGATGCTCAACCTGCCGGTCACCAACACCTTGATGGGCCTCGGTGCCTTCCCGGGTTCGGATCGTCAGTTCGTCGGGATGCTCGGCATGCACGGCAGCTACACGGCCAACCTGACCATGCACCACGCTGATGTGATCCTGGCCGTGGGTGCACGGTTCGATGACCGGGTGATCAATGGCGCGAGCAAGTTCTGCCCGAATGCCAAGATCATCCACATCGACATCGACCCGGCGTCCATCTCCAAGACCATCAAGGCCGACGTGCCGATTGTCGGTCCTGTGGAGAGCGTATTGACCGAAATGGTCGCCGCGCTCAAGGACATTGGCGAAACTCCGAACAAGGAGTCGGTCGCCAGCTGGTGGAAGCAGATCGACGAATGGCGCGGTGATCGCGGCCTGTTCCCTTACGACAAGGGCGACGGCAGCATCATCAAGCCACAGACCGTGATCGAAACCCTGTGTGAAGTGACCAAGGGCGACGCCTTTGTGACCTCGGACGTGGGCCAGCACCAGATGTTTGCCGCGCAGTACTACAAGTTCGACAAGCCTAACCGCTGGATCAACTCCGGTGGCCTGGGCACGATGGGCTTCGGTTTCCCGGCGGCCATGGGTGTGAAGTTGAGCTTCCCGGACACTGACGTGGCCTGCGTCACCGGTGAAGGCAGCATCCAGATGAACATCCAGGAGCTGTCGACCTGCCTGCAATATGGCTTGCCGGTGAAGATCGTCTGCCTGAACAACGGTGTGTTGGGCATGGTTCGCCAATGGCAGGACATGAGCTACAACAGTCGCCACTCCCATTCCTACATGGAATCGCTGCCAGATTTCGTCAAGTTGGTTGAAGCCTATGGCCATGTCGGCATGCGCATCACCGATTTGAAGGATCTCAAGCCGAAGATGGAAGAGGCGTTCGCCATGAAGGATCGTCTGGTGTTTATCGACATCCAGGTCGACACCAGCGAGCACGTCTACCCGATGCAGATCAAAGACGGCTCTATGCGCGACATGTGGCTGAACAAGACGGAGCGGACCTAATCATGCGGCACATTATCTCCCTGCTTCTGGAGAACGAACCGGGCGCTCTGTCTCGTGTGGTCGGCCTGTTTTCGCAGCGCAACTACAACATCGAAAGCCTGACGGTGGCCCCGACCGAAGACCCGACCCTGTCGCGCCTGACGTTGACCACTGTAGGCCATGATGAAGTGATCGAGCAGATCACCAAGAACCTCAACAAGCTGATCGAAGTGGTCAAGCTGGTCGATTTGTCGGAAAGTGCCCACATCGAGCGCGAGCTGATGCTGGTTAAGGTCAAGGCCACGGGCGCCCAGCGTGCCGAGATCAAGCGGACTACCGATATTTATCGTGGGCAGATCGTCGATGTGAGCGCCAGCGTTTATACCGTTCAACTGACCGGTACCAGCGACAAGCTGGACAGCTTCATCCAGTCGATCGGGACGGCCTCGATTCTGGAAACCGTACGCAGTGGCGTCACCGGGATTGCCCGTGGCGACAAAGTACTCAGCATCTAACCCAAATTAGCGAATGGCCTTACGGCCTGGATATATAGAGGAACCTCATGAAAGTTTATTACGATAAAGATTGTGACCTGTCGATCATCCAGGGCAAGAAAGTCGCCATCATCGGTTACGGCTCCCAGGGCCACGCCCAGGCGTGCAACCTGAAAGACTCCGGCGTCGACGTCACTGTCGGTCTGCGTAAAGGCTCGGCTACCGTTGCCAAGGCTGAAGCCCACGGCCTGAAAGTCACTGACGTGGCTTCTGCTGTTGCGGCTGCCGACCTGGTCATGATCCTGACCCCGGACGAGTTCCAGTCCTCGCTGTACAAGAACGAAATCGAGCCGAACATCAAGAAAGGCGCCACCCTGGCCTTCTCCCACGGCTTCGCGATCCACTACAACCAGGTCGTGCCGCGTGCTGACCTCGACGTGATCATGATCGCGCCGAAAGCACCGGGCCACACCGTGCGTTCCGAGTTCGTCAAAGGCGGTGGTATCCCTGACCTGATCGCGATCTACCAGGACGCTTCGGGCAACGCCAAGAACGTTGCACTGTCCTACGCTGCTGGCGTCGGTGGCGGTCGTACCGGCATCATCGAAACCACCTTCAAGGACGAGACTGAAACCGACCTGTTCGGCGAGCAAGCCGTTCTGTGTGGCGGTACCGTTGAGCTGGTAAAAGCCGGTTTCGAAACCCTGGTTGAAGCTGGCTACGCGCCAGAAATGGCCTACTTCGAGTGCCTGCACGAACTGAAGCTGATCGTTGACCTCATGTACGAAGGCGGTATCGCCAACATGAACTACTCGATCTCCAACAACGCTGAGTACGGCGAGTACGTGACAGGTCCGGAAGTGATCAACGCCGAATCCCGTCAGGCCATGCGCAACGCCCTGAAACGTATTCAGGACGGCGAGTACGCCAAAATGTTCATCAGCGAAGGTGCAACCGGCTACCCTTCGATGACCGCCAAGCGTCGTAACAACGCTGCTCACGGTATCGAAGTCATCGGCGAGCAACTGCGCTCCATGATGCCGTGGATCGGTGCCAACAAGATCGTCGACAAAGCCAAAAACTAAGTCGGATGCATCAAGGGAAAACGCGGCCTAGGCCGCGTTTTTTCGTTTGCGGGCCGGTTCTGGTATAAAGCTGCATCGTTTGCGGGCGAACACTCGCCGCAAGTGTCTGTCGAATTTTTTCACACCGTTGCAAGGTAAAGTCCATGAGCGAACGTCCCGAAGAGCCAAACCAGGCCTCTGACGCCGAAAGCCTGCTACCGATCGATGAGCATGTCGAAGAAGGGCATGACGCGGAAGGCCGCAAGGTCCGGCATCGTGGCATCTATCTTCTGCCCAACCTGTTCACCACGGCGAACCTGTTTGCCGGTTTCTACTCCATCATCAATTCCATGAGTGCCCAGAGTGCGCTGGCGGCAGGTGATGCGGCGAGTGCCAGCAAATACTTCGGTTTTGCTGCCATCGCGATCTTTGTGGCCATGGTCCTTGACGGCCTGGATGGCCGCGTAGCGCGCATGACCAATACGCAAAGTGCCTTCGGTGCCGAATACGACTCGCTGTCGGACATGGTTGCCTTTGGTGTCGCACCTGCGCTGTTGGCGTTTGCCTGGGCCCTGGGTGATATGGGCAAGGTCGGCTGGATGGTTGCCTTCATCTACGTGGCCGGTGCTGCACTGCGCCTGGCGCGTTTCAATACCCAGGTGGGGACTGCCGACAAGCGTTACTTCATTGGCCTTGCCAGTCCTGCTGCGGCAGGTGTGGTGGCGGGTATTGTCTGGGCGTTCAGTGACTACGGTATCCAGGGGTCGAAGATGTCGTTCCTGGTGGCCTTGATGGTTGCGGCGGCCGGCATGCTGATGGTCAGCAATATCAAGTACAACAGCTTCAAGGAGTTCGACCTGAAGGGGCGGGTGCCTTTCGTGGCGATTCTGGTAGTGGTGCTGGTTTTCGCAGTGGTCTTCAGTGATCCGCCGCGGATTCTGTTGCTGGCGTTCCTGGTGTATGCGGCTTCGGGTCCGGTTCAGTACCTGTTGCATCTGCGCCGGGACAAAACATTGCCTTAATGTAATTTCCCCCATACTCCGCAGTCTATTGGTGCATCAGTTCTCCAATGCTGCGGAGTTGCCATGTTAATCAAGTTGCCTAAAGCGTCCGATTGTCACGAATCGGATGTCACCCCGGAATCCCTCTATTTCTCCCGCCGCAGTTTGCTCGGTGGTGCGCTTGCCGGTATTGCTGCCAGCAGCCTGCCGCGTTGGGCGAGTGCAGCTGATACCGCGCGTTATGCCGATGTCGAGCCGGGCAAGGCTCCCGGCTGGTTTGCCGAGAAGCTGCCAGGCACCCAATGGCAGGCGGTGACGGTCAAAGACGAAGCCATCACCCCGTTCAAAGATGCGACCCACTACAACAACTTCTATGAGTTCGGTACCGACAAGGGCGATCCGGCGGCGAATGCTGGTTCCCTCAAGACGGAGCCGTGGAGCGTCGTGATTGATGGTGAGGTCGCCAAGCCTGGGCGTTATGCCTTGGAGGACTTCATGAAACCGTATCAGTTGGAGGAGCGAATCTACCGTCTACGCTGTGTCGAGGCGTGGTCGATGGTCATTCCCTGGATCGGCTTCCCTATATCGGCTTTGCTTAAACAGGTCGAACCCACTTCCAAGGCCAAGTACATCCGCTTTGAAACTCTGCAGGACCCCAAGAGCATGCCGGGCCAGCGTTCGAGTTTCGGCCTGATCGACTGGCCTTATATAGAAGGGTTACGTCTGGATGAAGCGATGAACCCTTTGGCAATCCTTGCGGTGGGCATGTATGGCCGTGAACTGCCCAACCAGAATGGTGCGCCGCTGCGGCTGGTGGTGCCTTGGAAGTATGGCTTCAAGAGTGTGAAGTCCATCGTGCGGATCAGCCTGGTGAGCGAGCAGCCGAAAACCACCTGGCAAAGCATTGCGGCGGATGAGTATGGGTTTTATGCAAATGTGAACCCCACGGTCGATCATCCTCGCTGGACCCAGGCGCGGGAGCGACGTCTGCCTAGCGGCTTGTTCAGCCCGAATGTGCGCGAGACGCAGATGTTCAATGGCTACTCGGATGAGGTCGCTTCTCTTTATACGGGTCTTGATCTGCGGAAGAACTACTGATGCGCTACCCCCTCTGGCGCCTTGGCGTCTTTATAGCTGCGGCAGTGTGGCCGTTGTACTGGTTGTATGAGGCCTGGAGTCTTACCTTGGGGCCTGATCCCGGCAAAGTGCTGGTTGATCGGCTGGGGCTGGGAACGCTGATCTTGCTGCTGGTCACGCTTGCGATGACGCCTCTGCAAAAGTTGAGCGGTTGGGCGGGGTGGATCGCTGTGCGCCGGCAGTTGGGGTTGTGGTGCTTTGCTTATGTGGTGCTGCACCTTGCGGCTTATTGTGTATTTATCCTTGGGTTGGATTGGTCGCAGTTGGGCGTCGAGCTGCGCAAACGCCCCTACATTATTGTGGGAGCGTTGGCGTTCCTGTGTTTGCTGGCGTTGGCGGTGACATCCAATCGCTATAGCCAGCGTCGATTGGGTACCCGTTGGAAGAAGTTGCATCGCCTCGTGTATGTGATTCTGGGGCTTGGTTTGTTGCATATGCTGTGGATCGTGCGTGCCGACCTGAAGGAGTGGGCTATCTATGCTTCTATAGGGGGGCTGCTTTTGGTCCTGCGGATTCCACCGGTGATGCGTCGAATTCCCCGCCTTATTGCTAAAAAAGCACCTTCTGCAACAAAAGCGTAATTAACGCTTGACGGCAGATTCTGGAAGTCTATAATTCGCCCCACTTCCGGCGCAGTCGAAACGGAAAACTCCTTGGTAAACAAAGAGTTACGCAGAATTCGGCAGCGAGTTGCTTCAGTTTATCGAGGCCCAGAAGGAGTTGGTAGAGCAGTGTTGTTTGGCTCTATTAACGTTTCGATCCTCTCGGTCGAAAGCGGAGAAAAAGAGGTGTTGACAGCAGCGTGTAACGCTGTAGAATTCGCCTCCCGCTAACGAGAGATCGGAAGCGCAAGTGGTTGAAGTTGTTGAGGAAATCCTCGAAAACTTCTGAAAATAATCACTTGACAGCAAATGAGGCTGCTGTAGAATGCGCGCCTCGGTTGAGACGAAAGATCTTAACCAACCGCTCTTTAACAACTGAATCAAGCAATTCGTGTGGGTGCTTGTGGAGTCAGACTGATAGTCAACAAGATTATCAGCATCACAAGTTACTCCGCGAGAAATCAAAGATGTAACCAACGATTGCTGAGCCAAGTTTAGGGTTTCTTAAAAACCCAAAGATGTTTGAACTGAAGAGTTTGATCATGGCTCAGATTGAACGCTGGCGGCAGGCCTAACACATGCAAGTCGAGCGGTAGAGAGAAGCTTGCTTCTCTTGAGAGCGGCGGACGGGTGAGTAATGCCTAGGAATCTGCCTGGTAGTGGGGGATAACGTTCGGAAACGGACGCTAATACCGCATACGTCCTACGGGAGAAAGCAGGGGACCTTCGGGCCTTGCGCTATCAGATGAGCCTAGGTCGGATTAGCTAGTTGGTGGGGTAATGGCTCACCAAGGCGACGATCCGTAACTGGTCTGAGAGGATGATCAGTCACACTGGAACTGAGACACGGTCCAGACTCCTACGGGAGGCAGCAGTGGGGAATATTGGACAATGGGCGAAAGCCTGATCCAGCCATGCCGCGTGTGTGAAGAAGGTCTTCGGATTGTAAAGCACTTTAAGTTGGGAGGAAGGGTTGTAGATTAATACTCTGCAATTTTGACGTTACCGACAGAATAAGCACCGGCTAACTCTGTGCCAGCAGCCGCGGTAATACAGAGGGTGCAAGCGTTAATCGGAATTACTGGGCGTAAAGCGCGCGTAGGTGGTTAGTTAAGTTGGATGTGAAATCCCCGGGCTCAACCTGGGAACTGCATTCAAAACTGACTGACTAGAGTATGGTAGAGGGTGGTGGAATTTCCTGTGTAGCGGTGAAATGCGTAGATATAGGAAGGAACACCAGTGGCGAAGGCGACCACCTGGACTGATACTGACACTGAGGTGCGAAAGCGTGGGGAGCAAACAGGATTAGATACCCTGGTAGTCCACGCCGTAAACGATGTCAACTAGCCGTTGGGAGCCTTGAGCTCTTAGTGGCGCAGCTAACGCATTAAGTTGACCGCCTGGGGAGTACGGCCGCAAGGTTAAAACTCAAATGAATTGACGGGGGCCCGCACAAGCGGTGGAGCATGTGGTTTAATTCGAAGCAACGCGAAGAACCTTACCAGGCCTTGACATCCAATGAACTTTCTAGAGATAGATTGGTGCCTTCGGGAACATTGAGACAGGTGCTGCATGGCTGTCGTCAGCTCGTGTCGTGAGATGTTGGGTTAAGTCCCGTAACGAGCGCAACCCTTGTCCTTAGTTACCAGCACGTAATGGTGGGCACTCTAAGGAGACTGCCGGTGACAAACCGGAGGAAGGTGGGGATGACGTCAAGTCATCATGGCCCTTACGGCCTGGGCTACACACGTGCTACAATGGTCGGTACAGAGGGTTGCCAAGCCGCGAGGTGGAGCTAATCCCACAAAACCGATCGTAGTCCGGATCGCAGTCTGCAACTCGACTGCGTGAAGTCGGAATCGCTAGTAATCGCGAATCAGAATGTCGCGGTGAATACGTTCCCGGGCCTTGTACACACCGCCCGTCACACCATGGGAGTGGGTTGCACCAGAAGTAGCTAGTCTAACCTTCGGGAGGACGGTTACCACGGTGTGATTCATGACTGGGGTGAAGTCGTAACAAGGTAGCCGTAGGGGAACCTGCGGCTGGATCACCTCCTTAATCGACGACATCAGCTGCTCCATAAGTTCCCACACGAATTGCTTGATTCATTGAAGAAGACGAAAGAAGCAGCCCGAAATTGGGTCTGTAGCTCAGTTGGTTAGAGCGCACCCCTGATAAGGGTGAGGTCGGCAGTTCGAATCTGCCCAGACCCACCAATTTTGTGTGGGAAACGCCTGTAGAAATACGGGGCCATAGCTCAGCTGGGAGAGCGCCTGCCTTGCACGCAGGAGGTCAGCGGTTCGATCCCGCTTGGCTCCACCACTACTGCTTCTGTTTGTATAAAGCTTAGAAATGAGCATTCCATCCATGCGATGGTGAATGTTGATTTCTAGTCTTTGACTAGTTCGTTCTTTAAAAATTTGGGTATGTGATAGAAAGATAGACTGAACGTTACTTTCACTGGTAACGGATCAGGCTAAGGTAAAATTTGTGAGTTACTCAAATTGAGTATTATCGAATTTTCGGCGAATGTCGTCTTCACAGTATAACCAGATTGCTTGGGGTTATATGGTCAAGTGAAGAAGCGCATACGGTGGATGCCTTGGCAGTCAGAGGCGATGAAAGACGTGGTAGCCTGCGAAAAGCTTCGGGGAGTCGGCAAACAGACTTTGATCCGGAGATGTCTGAATGGGGGAACCCAGCCATCATAAGATGGTTATCTTAAGCTGAATACATAGGCTTAAGAGGCGAACCAGGGGAACTGAAACATCTAAGTACCCTGAGGAAAAGAAATCAACCGAGATTCCCTTAGTAGTGGCGAGCGAACGGGGACTAGCCCTTAAGTGGCTTTGAGATTAGCGGAACGCTCTGGAAAGTGCGGCCATAGTGGGTGATAGCCCTGTACGCGAAAATCTCTTAGTCATGAAATCGAGTAGGACGGAGCACGAGAAACTTTGTCTGAATATGGGGGGACCATCCTCCAAGGCTAAATACTACTGACTGACCGATAGTGAACTAGTACCGTGAGGGAAAGGCGAAAAGAACCCCGGAGAGGGGAGTGAAATAGATCCTGAAACCGTATGCGTACAAGCAGTGGGAGCCCACTTTGTTGGGTGACTGCGTACCTTTTGTATAATGGGTCAGCGACTTATTTTCAGTGGCGAGCTTAACCGAATAGGGGAGGCGTAGCGAAAGCGAGTCTTAATAGGGCGTCTAGTCGCTGGGAATAGACCCGAAACCGGGCGATCTATCCATGGGCAGGTTGAAGGTTGGGTAACACTAACTGGAGGACCGAACCGACTACCGTTGAAAAGTTAGCGGATGACCTGTGGATCGGAGTGAAAGGCTAATCAAGCTCGGAGATAGCTGGTTCTCCTCGAAAGCTATTTAGGTAGCGCCTCATGTATCACTGTAGGGGGTAGAGCACTGTTTCGGCTAGGGGGTCATCCCGACTTACCAAACCGATGCAAACTCCGAATACCTACAAGTGCCGAGCATGGGAGACACACGGCGGGTGCTAACGTCCGTCGTGAAAAGGGAAACAACCCAGACCGTCAGCTAAGGTCCCAAAGTTATGGTTAAGTGGGAAACGATGTGGGAAGGCTTAGACAGCTAGGAGGTTGGCTTAGAAGCAGCCACCCTTTAAAGAAAGCGTAATAGCTCACTAGTCGAGTCGGCCTGCGCGGAAGATGTAACGGGGCTCAAACCATACACCGAAGCTACGGGTATCACCTTCGGGTGATGCGGTAGAGGAGCGTTCTGTAAGCCTGTGAAGGTGAGTTGAGAAGCTTGCTGGAGGTATCAGAAGTGCGAATGCTGACATGAGTAACGACAATGGGTGTGAAAAACACCCACGCCGAAAGACCAAGGTTTCCTGCGCAACGTTAATCGACGCAGGGTTAGTCGGTCCCTAAGGCGAGGCTGAAAAGCGTAGTCGATGGAAAACAGGTTAATATTCCTGTACTTCTGGTTATTGCGATGGAGGGACGGAGAAGGCTAGGCCAGCTTGGCGTTGGTTGTCCAAGTTTAAGGTGGTAGGCTGGAATCTTAGGTAAATCCGGGATTCTAAGGCCGAGAGCTGATGACGAGTCATCTTTTAGATGACGAAGTGGTTGATGCCATGCTTCCAAGAAAAGCTTCTAAGCTTCAGGTAACCAGGAACCGTACCCCAAACCGACACAGGTGGTTGGGTAGAGAATACCAAGGCGCTTGAGAGAACTCGGGTGAAGGAACTAGGCAAAATGGCACCGTAACTTCGGGAGAAGGTGCGCCGGTGAGGGTGAAGGACTTGCTCCGTAAGCTCATGCCGGTCGAAGATACCAGGCCGCTGCGACTGTTTATTAAAAACACAGCACTCTGCAAACACGAAAGTGGACGTATAGGGTGTGACGCCTGCCCGGTGCCGGAAGGTTAATTGATGGGGTTAGCTAACGCGAAGCTCTTGATCGAAGCCCCGGTAAACGGCGGCCGTAACTATAACGGTCCTAAGGTAGCGAAATTCCTTGTCGGGTAAGTTCCGACCTGCACGAATGGCGTAACGATGGCGGCGCTGTCTCCACCCGAGACTCAGTGAAATTGAAATCGCTGTGAAGATGCAGTGTATCCGCGGCTAGACGGAAAGACCCCGTGAACCTTTACTATAGCTTTGCACTGGACTTTGAATTTGCTTGTGTAGGATAGGTGGGAGGCTTTGAAGCGTGGACGCCAGTTCGCGTGGAGCCAACCTTGAAATACCACCCTGGCAACTTTGAGGTTCTAACTCAGGTCCGTTATCCGGATCGAGGACAGTGTATGGTGGGTAGTTTGACTGGGGCGGTCTCCTCCTAAAGAGTAACGGAGGAGTACGAAGGTGCGCTCAGACCGGTCGGAAATCGGTCGTAGAGTATAAAGGCAAAAGCGCGCTTGACTGCGAGACAGACACGTCGAGCAGGTACGAAAGTAGGTCTTAGTGATCCGGTGGTTCTGTATGGAAGGGCCATCGCTCAACGGATAAAAGGTACTCCGGGGATAACAGGCTGATACCGCCCAAGAGTTCATATCGACGGCGGTGTTTGGCACCTCGATGTCGGCTCATCACATCCTGGGGCTGAAGCCGGTCCCAAGGGTATGGCTGTTCGCCATTTAAAGTGGTACGCGAGCTGGGTTTAGAACGTCGTGAGACAGTTCGGTCCCTATCTGCCGTGGACGTTTGAGATTTGAGAGGGGCTGCTCCTAGTACGAGAGGACCGGAGTGGACGAACCTCTGGTGTTCCGGTTGTCACGCCAGTGGCATTGCCGGGTAGCTATGTTCGGAATAGATAACCGCTGAAAGCATCTAAGCGGGAAACTAGCCTCAAGATGAGATCTCACTGGAACCTTGAGTTCCCTGAAGGGCCGTCGAAGACTACGACGTTGATAGGTTGGGTGTGTAAGCGCTGTGAGGCGTTGAGCTAACCAATACTAATTGCCCGTGAGGCTTGACCATATAACACCCAAGCAATTTGACTACTCTTGACTTGGAAACAAGCAAAAGCATCAGATTGCGGTGTGTGAAGACGAAATGAACCGAAAGTTCGAATCTCACAAAACACCGAAAGCTATCACATACCCAATTTGCTGAAGCGAGGCCATCTGGTCACGACTCAGTACCCGAATTTCTTGACGACCATAGAGCATTGGAACCACCTGATCCCATCCCGAACTCAGTAGTGAAACGATGCATCGCCGATGGTAGTGTGGGGTTTCCCCATGTGAGAGTAGGTCATCGTCAAGATTAAATTCCGAGACCCCAATTGCGAAAGCAGTTGGGGTTTTGTTTTGGGCGGTCGAAAAGGTTCTGGCCTATCGCCATCGCTTGATCCCGACAAATTTGCACAGTTATTTCTGAACCAGAACACTAGAATACACACCTGATCATTTTGTCTTAGAGTCCTATATGTCCGACCCGGTTGATACCACCCAGGTGTCCGACCTACCGCTGGAGGACCTGGTTGCCTGCCACGAGTGCGACTTGCTGATGCGCAAGCCAGAGCTTGCGCACGGTGAAAAGGCCCTGTGTCCACGCTGTGGTTATGAGATGTACGCCCACCGCTTCAATGTCGTAGAGCGCAGCCTTGCCTTGGTGATCGCAGCGCTATTGCTGTACATCCCGGCGAACTTTCTACCCATCATGCAGCTCAATCTACTCGGGCAGTCTTCGCAGGACACGGTCTGGAGCGGTGTAGTTGCCCTGTTCAATACCGGCATGCAAGGCGTGGCGGTGGTGGTGTTCCTGTGCAGCATGGGCATTCCGTTGCTCAAGCTGCTCTGCCAGCTTGCGGTGCTGCTCAGTATCCGCTGGAACATAGGCCGCAGTTATGGCCTGTTGCTATACCGTATTTATCACCATATGCGCGATTGGGGGATGCTGGAGGTCTACCTGATGGGCGTGCTGGTGGCGATTGTAAAATTGGCCGATATGGCTGCCCTTAGCGTAGGCCTGGGACTGGCCTGTTTTATCAGCCTGTTGATGGTCCAGGTACTGCTGGAGGTGGTGATGTCACCCCATCAGATCTGGCAAGCGTTGTCCGGGGAGGACGAACATGCGGGCGATTGATGCTGGCATTCTGATCTGTACCGAATGCCACGAACTGAACAGGCAGGACCCGGACACCGACGAGCAAACCTGCACCCGTTGTGGTGCCCTGGTCCATGCGCGCCGGCCGAACAGCCTGATGCGCACCTGGGCGTTGCTGATTACTGCGGCAATTCTGTACATCCCGGCTAACCTGTTGCCAATCATGACGGTTAACTCACTGGGGCAGGGCGCTCCAAGCACCATCATGTCCGGCGTGATCGAACTGGTTCAGCACGGCATGTTCCCGATTGCCGCCGTGGTGTTTATTGCCAGTATCCTGGTGCCGACCTTCAAGCTGGTAGGCATCGCACTGCTGCTGTTCTCGGTGCAACGTCACCAGCCGCTTTCCGCCCGACAACGCATTATCATGTACCGCTTTATCGAGTTTATCGGTCGCTGGTCCATGCTGGATATCTTCGTGATCGCCATTCTGGTGGCGGTCGTTAACTTTGGGCGACTAGCCAGTATCGAGGCCAATCTCGGTGCCGTGGCGTTCGCCAGTGTGGTGATCTTGACGATGCTTGCCGCAGTAACTTTCGATCCCCGACTGATTTGGGATAACACGGAGTCGGACGACGACCATGACTGATTTGCCAAAGGCTAAAACCCGCCCCGCTTCGAACTGGTCGGCCATTTGGGTACTGCCGTTGATCGCCCTGGTGATCGGTGGCTGGCTCGGATGGCGCGCCTATACCCAGACGGGCATCGAGATCCAGGTGCGCTTTGAAAGCGGTGAAGGCATCCAGGTCAACAAGACCGAAGTGGTCTACAAAGGCATGACCGTGGGCAAGGTCAAGACCTTGGCATTGGATGACGAGGGCAGCAATCGTGGGGTGATTGCGACTATTGAGATGAACAAGGATGTCGAGCAATACCTCAAGGCCAATACGCGCTTCTGGCTGGTCAAGCCTAGCGTCAGCCTGGCCGGGATTACTGGCCTGGAAACCCTGGTCTCGGGCAATTACATCGCCGCCAGCCCCGGCGACGGTGAGCCCACGCGTAAATTCAAGGCGCTCTCCGAAGAGCCCCCATTATCCGACGCCAAGCCCGGCCTGCACCTGACGGTCAAGGCCGAGCGGCTCGGCTCGCTGGACCGTGGCAGCCCGGTGTTCTACAAACAGATCCAGGTCGGCCAGGTCAAAAGCTACCTGCTGTCGGCTGATCAGAACACGGTCGAGATCAAGGTCTATATCGAGCCGACCTACGCCAGCCTGGTGCGCAAACATACGCGTTTCTGGAATGCCAGCGGCATCAGCATCGACGCCAACCTCTCCGGGGTCAAAGTGCGCAGCGAGTCCCTGGCCAGCATCGTCGCCGGGGGGATTGCCTTCGCTACGCCAGAGAACCGCAAGGACAGCCCGCCCACCGACCCAAGCCTGCCGTTCCGCCTGTACGAAGACTTCGATGCCGCCGCCGCAGGGATCCGCATCAAGGTCAAGCTCAGTGACTTCGAGGGCTTGCAAGCCGGTCGCACGCCGGTGATGTACAAAGGCATCCAGGTCGGCAGCCTCAAGGCCCTGAAGGTGGACTCTGACCTGTCCAGCGCCAGCGCCGACTTGACCCTCGACCCATTGGCCGAAGATTACCTGGTGGAGGGCACCCAGTTCTGGGTGGTCAAGCCATCCATCTCCCTGGCGGGCATCACCGGCCTGGAAGCCTTGGTCAAGGGCAATTACATTGCCATCCGCCCTGGTGACAAAGGCGCAAACCCTCAGCGCGAGTTTGTGGCCCGGGCCAAGGCGCCACCGCTGGACCTGCGCTCCCCTGGCTTGCACCTGGTCCTGCTCACAGAAAGCCTCGGCTCCCTGGAAGTTGGCAGCCCGATCCTCTACAAACAGGTCAAGGTCGGTTCGGTGCAGAGCTACCAGTTTTCGCGCAAGCGCAAGCAACTGGTGATCGGCGTGCATATCGAGAAGGAATATGAAGGCCTGGTCAACGGTTCGACGCGCTTCTGGAACGCCAGTGGCGTGACCCTGACCGGCGGGCTCACCGGCGGCATCCAGGTCAAAAGCGAATCCCTGCAAAGCCTGATGGCCGGGGGGATCGCCTTTGAGACCCCAGAGCCGAACGTACCGCTGAGAAATCGCATCCCGCGTTTCCGCCTGTTTGCCGATCGCGAAGCCTCCACCCAGCGTGGCACCCTGATCACGATCAAGGTTGACCGCGCCGATGGCCTGCGCACCGATACGCCGATTCGCTTCAAAGGCCTGGACGTGGGCAAGATTGAAAGCGTTGACCTGAGCCCGGACATGCAGTCGGTGATGCTCACTGCGCGCATCACCGAAGTCCCTGAGCGGATCGCCCGTACCGGCAGCCAGTTCTGGGTGGTCAAGCCCGAGTTGGGCCTGATGAAGACCGCCAACCTGGAAACCCTGGTCACCGGCCAATACATCGAAGTGCTGCCGGCGGTGAAAAGCACCGGTGCGCAAAAGAACTTCGTGGCCCTGGCCCAACCGCCAGAGAGCAACGTGCAAGAAGCCGGCTTGAGCCTGGTACTCAGCGCCGCCCGCCGTGGCTCGTTGAAAGTCGGCGTGCCAGTCACCTACCGGGAAGTCACAGTCGGCAAGGTCACCGGCTACGAGTTGGGCAAGACCGCTGACCGTGTGCTGATCCATGTGCTGATCGAGCCCAAATACGCTCCGCTGGTTCGCGGCGGCAGCCGTTTCTGGAACAGCAGCGGCTTTGGCCTGGACTTTGGCCTGTTCAAGGGCGCGACAGTGCGCACCGAGTCCCTGGAAACCCTGGTCCAGGGCGGTATCGCCTTTGCCACGCCGGATGGCGAGCGCATGGGCAACCCGGCGCTGCCCGAGCAGACTTTCCCGTTATTCGACAAGTTCGAAGACGAGTGGCTGATCTGGGCGCCGAAGATCCCCCTGGGTAAATAGCGCCCCCACCAACACCGCATAACCCGCCCACAAAAAAGGCCGCGATCCATAGGATCGCGGCCTTTTTGTATTTCAACAGCGCGGATCAGACCTCATCCAACTCCGGCTCATCCGCCTGCACATTCACCGTCGCCTTCACCGCATCATGCCGGCGAATGTACTTCCAGTCCGCCTCATCAATGTAGATCCCGTTCGGCCCGCTGCCGCCTTCGAGGTCGATCGCCACCTGGGCGGAGACCTGCGGCTTCACACTGGCCAGGATCGGCACAAAGCCCAGCTGCAGGCTGGTCTCCAGCAGTGCTGCCTGGTTCTTCTCGTCGATATCCGCCGCTTCGTCGAGGTAGTACGGCAGGCGCACGCGACCGGCCTGGTCGCGGTCCATCAAGTGCAGCAACAAGTACATGTTGGTCAGCGCCTTGATGGTCATGGTGGTGCCGTTGGACGCGGCGCCATCAATGTCGGTGTGAATGATCGGCTGGCCATTGACCTTGGTGATCTCGAACGCCAGTTCGAACAGGTCCTTGAGCCCCAGCTGGTTATGGTTGGCAGCGACCAGGCGTGCCAGGTATTCCTTGGCCTCTTCGTTCTTGTTGTCCTGCTCGGCACTTTGGCTGAGATCGAACACCGAGAGGGTTTCGCCTTCCTCATACTGACCGGCACTGTGAATGATCTGGTCGATATGCTTGAGCGCTTCCTTGTTCGGCGCCAACACAATACGGAAGCTTTGCAGGTTGGATACCTGGCGCTTGTTGATCTCGCGGTTGAACAGGGCCAACTGGTGCTCAAGGCTGTCGTAGTCGCTGCGGATATTGCGCAGGGTCCGCGCGATATCCGTCACCGCTGCACGGCGTGCCTTGCCCAGGGTCAGGGCTTCGTCGGTACGGTGCGCATACGCATTGATCAACAGGTGCAGGCGACGCTCCATATCGTCTTCACTGTCGAACTTGGCCACGCCCTTGAGGCGCACCTGGGCGTACAGCGCGTCGATCTGCCCGTCAGCGCGCTGCAAGCCCTGCCAGCTGTCCTGATAGTCGTTGAGCAGCGGCAGCAGGTTGTCCATGGAATCGTCGATCGGGTCCATGAACGGCGTGCCGAACGGCAAGTCGGCCGGCAGCAGCTGGCGACGGCGCAAGGCGTCATCGAGGGTGCGCTGCTTGGCTTCCATATCACCGATCTGCCGGCCGACCAGTTGCAGCTTGGCCGACAATTGCTGGACGCGTTCGGTGAACGCATCACTGGAGCGCTTCAGTTCATCCTGGGCCGCTTCCATCTGCGCCAGGTTTTCCAGTTTCTCGCCTTCCTCGGCACTCAGGGTCTGGGCGCGGCGGAAGTCTTCCAGGGCTTTCTGCGCATCGAGTACCTGCTGGTACAGCGCTTCGGTCTGGCTCTTGCTCGCCGCGCGGTCCGAGGCCACGGCCTGCTGGGTCTTGAGTTGCTTGAGTTCTTTTTCCAGGCGCTCCTTCTGGTCGCGCAACGCCGCGCGGTCCGCCAGGGCCTGCAAGGCCGGTGGCTCGATGTGCGAGATGTCGATGGACAGCCCCGGCACTTCAAAGCGCTCGCCGGTGAAGCCATCGAGGATCAGCTCCAGGGATTTGACCCACTGGCCGTCTTCATCCAGGGTGATGCCGTGCTCGCCCAGCGGCAGGCTGAACAACGAACTGTTGAACAGACGCATCAGACGCTCGACGTCCTGCTGTGAGAATTCTTCCCGCAGTTTGGCGTAGCTGTTGTTGTCGGCGTGATCGAGTTGCTGCTTGACCGACTTCAGGCGTTTTTCCAGGTCGCGCAGGCGTTCGTCCAGGTCCTCGGCACTGAACTGTCGCGATTGCGCCAGGGCGCCGGCCAGTTCGTCGTGGGCATCCTTGGCCGCCAGCAGTTGCTGCTCCAGGACCTTGACGTCATCCACCAGGGCAAAGCGATGCTTGAGCACCGACAACTCGCCCAGCCAGCGTTGAATGCCGCTGATTTCCCGCTCCAGGCGCATCAGCTCCTGGGTGCCGCCGCGCTGATCGTTCTGCAGCGCATCCTGCTCGTTGCGGTAGTGTTCGGCCTGGATCGTCAGCTCTTCCTTGCGTGCATTGGCGTAGTCCGACCAGGTGCCCAGCAGTGAGTCGAGCAATGGTGACAGGCGATGCAACTTGCCGCGCAGGATTTCCCGCTGCTTCACGCCGTTGGACAGCGCCTCCACCAGAGGGCCGGCGGCCACCAGGGAGTTGTAGTCCTGCTCCATGCGTCGTACATCGCGGAACGCTTCTTCGCACGCGGCGATGTAATCCACGCTGCCGGAGCGCAGGCTGTGTTCGAAGGCATCGAGGAACAGCTGCTTGAGCTTGGCCGCGGTGATTTCGCGCATGTGCAGCAGGTTGATAAACAGCGCACGGAAGGTCTTCAGGCTCTGCTCGCTGGTGGAGCGCAGCGGAATCAGGGTCAGGTCCAGCGGGATCGACGTATGGCCGCCGACCAGCAAGCGCCGCAACTCATCGGGCTTGAGCTCGTAAGCCTTCAGGCCCTCGCGCTCAAGGTTGGTGAACAGCTCTTTCTGGCGCAGGCAGGTGTCGTTCTTCTGGTAGTGGGCCAGGTCCAGCTTGCCGGCGTAGGCAAAGAACTGGTGGCCGAAACCACCGCCCGGGCCGCGGCCGACCACGCCAATCACGTGCGGGCCGTGGGGCAGCGAGACTTCGACGAGGATGTAGCTGGTGTCGGTGGCGAAGTAGAAGCGCCGCGACTGTTCCAGGGTGTACTTGCCGAAGCTCATGTCCGACATGCGCGCCAGGATCGGGAACTGCAAGGCGTTGATCGACGCCGACTTACCGAGGTTGTTCGCGCCATACACCGACAGCGGCTCTTCCAGCGGGAACAGGCCCAGGCTGTAGCCGGCGGTATTCAATAGGGCGAAGCGGCGAATGCCGTAGCGTTCCTTGCTCATGCATCGGTCTCCTGTTCTTCGGCAATGGCGCGGGCGAGGGCATCTTCTTCGCTTTCAAATTCGCTCAAGTCCAGCGGGTCATCGGTCTGCAGCAGTTTTTCATCGCTGTCTTCGTCGATGATCACCGGCGCTGGCAACGGCAGCACGCTGTGCACGCTGGCTGCCAGGTCGCGGTCGGCCTGGACCGACAGGCACACATCAAGGAAGCGGTGCATCGGCGGCAGGAAGCGATAGACGCCGTTGTCTTCACTGGCAAACCCGAGCTGGGTCATGCGGCGCATGATTTTTTCTTCCAGTTCTTCCTGGGTCTGCACTTCGGCCTGGATAAACAGGTCGCGGTACTTCTCCAGCAAGGAGGGCAGTTCATCGCGGCCCAGGCTACCGCCGTCGAGCACGGCAATCGGGTCGCGGCCCTGGTCGGCCAGGTGCTCGACAATGATGAAAGTGAACAGCGCCAGGCGTTGCGCAGTCTTGTTCACCTGCGCGCTGGCGATGGCCGAGTCGGGTACGAAGTAGTAGAAACCCCGGGTATCGCACACCAACTCAAAGCCCAGGGCCTTGAACAGCGTGCGGTACTGGTCCTGGAAGTTCGACAGTTGCGCGTACAGCTCCGGGTCGCGGCGGCTGACGTGGTAACCCTTGAACAGCTCGCGAAAGATCGGCGCCAGCTGGGACAGTTCGGATAGATCAAGATGCATAAGGTGTGCTCGCAGAATTCTCGGCTAAGTCGGTGCTGGCCGGGAGCAGGGCGAATGAGCGCAGGCTGACCTGGTGCTCGTGAGTATGGTAATCCCGGCGTTCCAGGCGCTCGCGCTTGAAACGCTTCTCCCGCGACAAACGCGAGAACCAGTACAGCAACTCGTCGGTGGCCCCGTCTGGTTCCTGTTCCAGCAGCCAGGTCATCAGGTCGGGCATCGGCAGTGCGTCTTCGCAGCGCTCGAGCATCTCCTTGACCGTGCGCGGCGCACGCTGGGCTTCGCCCTTGTGGGATTTGTGGGCCTTGGGGAAGCGCGCCGGCTTGGGTTCGAAATTCGCCAGGGCATACACATAGGCTTCCACTTGGCTGGCGCTGCCGAGGAAGGTGCTCTGTGGCCGGGTAAACATCGGCATCGCCGCTTGCGGCAACGCGTCCAGGCCCTTGCGCCGGATCGCCGACAGGGCCAGCGCTGCGCCACGGGTCACGGCGTTGTGCCGGCGCGCTTCTTCGCGCAGCGGCAGCAGCAGTTCCCGGGCATGGCGCAAGGTCAACTGGGCGCTGGTCTGCATTTCGAGGATGCGCGCGTGGGTGCGCAGCAACATGTCGTCGTCCACCAGGTGGCCCAGGCGTTGCTGCTCGGTGAGCATGCGCAACAGCACGTTCTCTACCTTGCGCACGCCTTGCTCGAAGGCGCCGTCGGCGTTCACCAGTTGGATCATCGGCTCGACGTACTCGTCCCAGGTCGCCAGGACCTCGGCATAACGCTGGCGCAACGGGATCTGCCGGTCGCTGGTCTTGGCCCGGTCGGCCACGGCAGCGAGGGCCTGTTCGTCATTGGCGAGTTTTTTCAGCACGTCGCGCACGCGCATGTCCAGCAGCCGCAGTTGGCGGGCCAGGTCGTGGCCGTCGCGGATGTCGAAGGCGTCCTGGATATAACCGGCCAGGCGCTCGAGGTGGCGCAGGTAGGCTTCGATTTCCAGGCACAGGCCTAGCCGGTGCTCCTTGCGAAGATAGGCCAGGAAGTCATGGATCTGCGCGTTGAGCTCGAAACGGTTCGGGCTCTTGGCGACAGGCACCAGGATATCCAGGCGAATCCACACGTCCAGCAGGTTGGTGATGTCCTGTGGCGTGCTGTCCAGTTGTTGGGCGGCCAGTTGCGCGCGCAACTCGCCAAGGCTCAGGGTGCCTTGGTCGAAGTGTTCGCACAGTGGCTCAAGCAGGGCCCAGTGTTCGGCGAGGGCGCGCAAGACGCGCTTGGGTTCGATCATCGGAATGGCCGGCTGGTTGGCGAATTAAAAGCAGCGATTGTACTGCATCAGGCGCGGGATTTATCCACAGCCGGTCAGGGCGCGTTCGCGATGGGCGGTCAGCAATGCAGAGAAAGTCATCAACGGTGGGCGATCATCGTCGAAGGGCGGTAGAATCTGCGCTCTTTAGTTATCCACAAGTGGCCGAGCCTTGCTTATCGAGTCCCGACGTCGCGCTTACTTGACTGCCATGCAGGTGGTCAACTGGCTGCCGCGCACCGAATTGCCCTTTGCCGCGCCGTCGCGGCCCGAACTGCTGCAGGCGCTGGAAGCCTTCGAGCCGTTCGACGCCTCGGGTGAGGAAGCGGCGGCGCCGGTTGCGCTGGTCAAACCCGTGGCCGAGGTGCCTGTGCGGCCGTCGGAGCGGGTCAAGATCGAAGTACCACGCCCGTCGAGCGCGCCCAAACCCGCTGCCGTGGCCGACGATGCCCCGGCCCCGGTGGCCAAGGCCCCGGTCGTGCCGCCACCGCGTTTTGCCCTGCAGTTGCTGCGGGCCGGGCGTTGCCTGTTGCTGGTCGAGTTGCCGACCGGCGAGCGCTTCCAGACGCGTGACCCGGCCTACCTGCTGCTCAAGGACATGCTGCGCGCCGCCGGCCTGCCCGACAGCCCGCAGATCGTCGGCGAGCCCGTGCGCTGGCCGCTGCTGGTGCGCGGCAATATGGACCAGGGCCCGGACGCCGCGCGTGATTTTGTGCAAGGTTTTGTCTCGGCCCGCCTGGAAGACGAACCCTGCGTGTGCCTGTGGCTGATCGGCCTGCCGGCCGTGCGGTTTGCCGGCGAAGCCGACGCCGAGGCCTGGTACCGCGAACTGCAGGTCGAAGGCCTGGGCTCGGTCTGGGCCTTGCCGGGCCTGGAATTATTAATGGAAGAGCCACAGCGTAAGGCTGATGTCTGGCAAGCCATGCGCCGGCTGATGGCGCGCTGGAAAACAACCGATGAGTGAGGCTTTATCCTTCCGCCCGATGACCGAGGCTGACCTCGACGCCGTGCTGAAAATCGAATACGCGGCGTTCAGCCACCCCTGGACCCGGGGCATCTTTCTCGATGGGCTGGGCAAGTACCAGATCTGGTTGATGTTCGAAGGCGAGCAACAAGTGGGCCACGGCGTGGTGCAGATCATCCTCGATGAAGCGCATTTGCTGAACATCACCGTCAAGCCGGAAAACCAAGGGCGTGGCCTGGGCCTGGCCCTGCTGGAGCATCTGATGTCGCGGGCGTATGCCGCCCATGCACGGGAGTGCTTCCTGGAAGTGCGCGACAGCAATACCGGGGCTTTCCGCCTGTATGAGCGCTACGGGTTCAATGAAATTGGCCGTCGTCGCGACTACTACCCGGCCGTCGGTGGCCGCGAAGACGCAGTTGTCATGGCCTGCACCCTGGTCGACTAACACACACGATCCCGGGTGGGAGCAGTCTTGTGTGGGAGCAGGCTTGCCAGCTCCCACACCGCCATGCTTCACCATAAGTCTGGCGCTGTATCAGCGGTTACCGTCGACCGGATCAATGTCCGCCAGCTCTGCCTCATCCAACCCATTACCGCCGCCAATCTCATCTTCATCGACGATGCTCAGGTCCCAATCGGCCGGTTCGTCCTCACCTTCTTCCAGGGCATCGCGCGCGCCGTCTTCCTGAATCAGCGTTTCGGGGCTCATATCATCATCCGTGGACTCATGATCCGCCGTCGACGCCCCAGTCATCCCAGCCTCGCGTACCCGTTCGTCGGGCATCAGCTGCTCGCGCTCGGCACGGGGGATCTCATCGCCGATTTCCGCCGTCGGCGTCTCCTCGTCAAAATCCAGCTCCCGCATCGAGCCCATGCGATCTTCGTTGTCATCAATCGGTTCGGGCTGCGTAGCGCCGTACGGACGTCGTGATTCAGTCATGGTCAATCCTCATACTGTGGGGCTTATAGTGTGTGGACAGGCAGGGCGCCCCAAGATTCAAGTCATTACCGACCGGCTATCTTTATAGACGGCGTGACCCGGACGGGCGGTCGTCTGTCAAAGCTGCGCATCATTCCTGAGGCTTTCCCTGATGAACGAACTACAAGACCTGCTTGATAACAACGAACGCTGGGCGGATGCGATCAAACAGGAAGATCCCGAATTCTTCGCCAAGCTCGCCCGCCAGCAGACCCCGGAATACCTGTGGATCGGCTGTTCGGACGCCCGGGTGCCGGCCAACGAGATCGTCGGCATGTTGCCCGGCGACCTGTTTGTGCACCGTAACGTGGCCAATGTGGTGCTGCACACCGACCTCAACTGCCTGTCGGTGATCCAGTACGCTGTGGATGTGCTCAAGGTCAAACATATCCTGGTCACTGGCCACTATGGCTGCGGCGGCGTGCGCGCCTCGATGCAGGACCGCCAGTTCGGCCTGATCGACGGTTGGTTGCGGTCGATCCGCGACCTTTACTACGAGAACCGCGAAGTACTGGCCCAGTTGCCTACCGAAGAAGAACGTGTCGATCGCCTGTGTGAACTCAATGTCATCCAGCAAGTCGCCAATGTCGGTCACACCAGCATCGTGCAGAACGCCTGGCATCGCGGGCAGAGCCTGTCGATCCACGGGTGCATCTACGGGATCAAGGACGGCCGCTGGAAAAGCCTCAACGCCACCATCACCGGCTTCGAGCAACTGCCGCCGCAGTACCGCCTGCGTCCGGTGGAGGCCCTTTAAGAGCGTTTGCGCTGGCGCCACTGTTCCATAAACAGTTGGCCTTCCTGGTTCAGCGGCTCTTTCATGCCGGTGATCCAGCCCCGGCAGTTCCCCGCGCCGCAACGGCACGGGAACTGCCGGTACAGCACATCCTCGGTGGTGGCGTAATCCATGGTCAGCAGCGTGCCAGGGCGGATGGCCTGGATCGACCATAGCTCCAGCTCGCTGATGTCGAGGAACACATTCGGATCGCACGAATGCAGGAGCAGGCCGCTGAACCACGGGTCGTACAAGTGGATGCGTGAAGACACCTGCAGCGTGTGCAAACGCCGTTCACCCAGGGCGTGCCCGGAAATTTTGGCGATTCGCACACGGCTGTCGAAGGCCACCTTGGCCTTGATCCCGGTTCCGCGCCCATTGCGGGTGTGTACCACCTCAAAGTTTTGACGCGAGGGGTAACCTTTTTTCGCCAACAGTGTTGCGAAGGGGTACAGACAGTCACTGGCCGCAGCAGGCGCCTCTTCCATGATCTGGGTTTTCATAGCATTCCTTGTCGGGCTGCATCGACCTCCTGGTGTTGCTATGACTGCCAGTCTTGCAGCAAATGGGCACCGCTCAAGGTTTGCGCAAAAAAAAGCCGATATCTACTGTCAAATCTGACAGTAGGTATCGGCTTTTTTGCGTAAGACACTGGCGATAAGGGCAGGAGCCTACAGCGCCGGCGCCGCGACAGAAGCTTCTGGCAGAGGGCTTTTCAGGCGCTTGAGCTGGGGCTTGATCGAGGCGCTGGTGCATTTTTCCTTGGCCTGCTCGGCGGACAATTCGCGCACCGAGGTGTAGAACAATTCGCAGGTCTGCTCCTTGCGCGTCACCTGCCAGGTGTTCATGCAGCCCTTGAGCAACACATTGGGGTCGCTGGCAGGCTTTTGCCCCATCCCGGCTTGCCAGCAGGCCGCGCTCAAGTCCTGGCCCATGACTTTCAAGCCGGCCTCGTCGGCTTTCTGTTCGTCGCCGTCGTAGCTGTCCGGGTTGGCGGCGTACCAGATGTAACTGGGGTGATTGGCCCCCAGCACTGCGACTTTACTGCCTTCGGCCGGGCTGATTTGCGTCAGGCCCAGTACCCCGAGGGTTTGCCCGTAGTGTTGCTGGATCCAACTGCGCACGGGCGCACCGAAGGCGACCATGGGCAACGGGCCAGTGGGGTGCAGGCTCAGTTCCCGGACAACCCGGGTCTGATACTCGCTGAAGTAGCTGTAGACCCCCTCCAGATCCTTGCCCGCCGTGGAGGGGGCGGCAATGGGCGCGATATCAATGATGGTCTGGTATTCCGGGGTCTGGGTCGCCGGTATACCGTTGGCGCTCAGTAGCGTGGCCCAACGGTCGGTGGTGGCTGATTCCAGATAGTCCTGGTAGTGGGTCAGGGAGTAATCCGGCGGGAAGTGCATCAACTCGATGCTCTTGCGGTTTTCCAGGGCCATGCCCAGTGGCAGGAACAGGTACCAGCTAAATTGCCACTTGCCATCGCGGTTGAGCCGGCTGGCGCCCTCGTAAGCCAGGTCGGCGGTGTTCAGCAACGCGGTCAAGGGCTGCCCATAGCCATCGGGCACTCCGGTAAAGCGCGCGCGGACCTGACCCTGCTCGGTCTTCACGCTGACCCTGGCCCGGCTGTAGCCATCGCGCTGCAGGCTCTGGGTCAGATAGTGTTCGACGGTCTGTTCCAGGGTCAGCGGCCGAAAGCAGATCACGCTGCAATTGTTGGGGTAGGCGAACAATTGCGTGACCCGTTGTGCCGTGCCCAGATCAAGTTCGACGTCGGCTTGTACGACCGTGCTCACAGCAAGTGCGACAAAGGTGAAGGACAGCCTGGTCAGTTTAAACATGCATGTTTCCTTGTCAGCTAATGCCCGTCTGCGCGGGATGAATGCCCACCTTCACACAGTAGCGGCTGACCGGGAAAATGCCTCGGAAAATGCGGTTTTTTTGCAGGGCCTGGCCGCCTCGCTATAACGTGAAGTGCTGCGCGTTGCTGTGGTTGTCCATGAATGTGCAACTAGGCTTGAGGTCGTCGCGTTACTTGTAAGTATTCAATGCAGGCTGTGAAGCTCCAGGGCTTGAGGGGGATCACAGCCTCTATAAAGGAATCAGCCTTTAAACGCTGCAACAGGCTTAAAAAGGTTTTTGTTAGGGTTTGACTCTGCAAATACTATTCTTCCCGCCGGCTGGCCGAACGCCGGTTTGAATTGTTTGAATTTTTTCAACGCGGGGTTTTGCTGTGGGTTGACATCTTGGGTATTGCCAGTCTCAGCACTGTTTTGAGGTGTAGGCGTAGTAGCGGTAGGTGCGATATTCATCGGTATGACTCCAGTTGTAACTCTAAATAATTAGTTGTGGTCTCTTAGTTAAGTTGAAGAGTGTCTGGTGCTACTAAAAGACACTGTTAGGTGGCCCGTCATTAACGCGTGGTTCCCTTCCTGAAATATTCAGAGGGAACAACGGCGCTCAATGTCGACCTGGATGCACCCGTCATAACGACGGGTGCGGCGTCCAATGATTAAGGCATTACCGGCGGCATGTACTTCAACGTCGTCCCCAGCGCCCACAGCAGGAACAACACCAGCGGCGTGTGCACCAGCAGCTGCACAAACGAGAAGCCGATCAAGTCCCGCGCCTTCAGCCCCAGTACCCCCAGCAATGGCAGCATATAGAACGGGTTGATCAGGTTCGGCAGGGCCTCGGCGGCGTTGTAGATCTGCACGGCCCAGCCCAGGTGGTATTGCAGGTCATTGGCTACCTGCATCACATAGGGCGCCTCGATGATCCACTTGCCACCGCCCGACGGAATAAAGAACCCCAGTACCGCCGAGTAAACGCCCATCAGCAGCGCGTAGGTGTCGTGGGAGGCGATGGAAGTGAAGAGGATCGAGATATGGTGGGCCAGGGTCTGGCCGTCGCCGCCCTTGACCACGGTAATCAACGCCGCGATGGAGCCGTACAGTGGGAACTGGATCAACACCCCGGTGGTGGTGGGCACCGCGCGCGCCACTGCGTCGAGGAAACTGCGCGGGCGCCAGTGCAGCAGGGCGCCGACCATCAGGAACAGGAAGTTATAGGTGTTGAGCCCCGAGATCGCGCTGATCGCAGGCTTGGTCGAAAACTCGTGGAACAGCCAGCCGGCGGCCAGCAGTGCCAGGAGGATGGTCAGCAGCGGGCTGTGCTCCAGCCATTCCCCCGGGCGGGTTGGCGGTTGTAGCTTGGGCAGGTTGAACGCCGGGTCCACGCCGCAGGCCTTGGCATCACGGGCCGAGTTGGGCCCCGGTGCGGTGACGTAGGCGATGATCAGCGACACCACGATCAGTGCCAGCAACAGCACCCCCGATTGCCACAAAAAGATCGTGTCGGTGAAGGGGATGGTCCCGGTGATCGCCAGGATCGACGGCGGCAAGCTGGCCGGGTTGGCCTGCAATTGCGCGGCCGATGACGACAACCCCAGCGCCCACACGGCGCCCAGGCCCAAATAGGCCGCCGCGCCAGCGGCGCGATAGTCCATGCGCAAATCCGTGCGCCGGGCCAGGGCCCGCACCAGCAACCCGCCGAACACCAGGGACAGGCCCCAGTTGAGCAGCGACGCGACCATCGAGATCAGCGCCACCCACGCCACGGCCGAGCGGCCGTTTTTCGGGATGCGTGCCAGGCGATCAATCAGCTTCACGGCGGGCGGCGAACTGGCCACCACATAGCCGCCAATCACCACAAAGGCCATCTGCATGGTGAACGGGATCAGGCTCCAGAAACCATCGCCAAAGGCCTTGGCAGCGTCGGTGGGTGCAGCGCCCATGCCCAGAACCGCCACGGTGACAATGATCACCGCCAGGGCGGCAAACACCCAGGAGTCGGGAAACCAGCGTTCGGCAAAATTGGAGCAGCGCAGGGCAAAGCGGGCATAACGGCTATCTTCGATAGGGTCGGCCATGTGGGAGTACCTCTTGTAGTTATTATGCAAGCGTCGGGGTGTTGGCAAGGTATCGCTGCATCTTGGCCCACGGCTATTTATTTGGGAATGTTGTTATTTTCATGGATCAATGAGTAAAACGAATATATCGGCGGCGATTGCCAGGATTCGGTTCAGCTCATAACCTGCACGCCATTTTGTTTGTCTGCCGAGCCTCTTCATGACTGCCACCGCTTATCCACAGGCGCAGCGTTTTTCCCGCTCCGACTACAAAACCCTGGGGCTGGCTGCCCTGGGCGGTGCCCTGGAAATCTACGACTTCATCATTTTCGTATTTTTCGCCCTGACCCTGAGCCAACTGTTCTTCCCCCCGGAAATGCCCGAATGGCTGCGCCTGCTGCAGAGCTTCGGGATTTTTGTCACCGGCTATCTGGCGCGGCCACTGGGCGGGATCCTGATGGCGCACTTTGCCGATCACCTGGGGCGCAAGCGCGTGTTCAGCCTGAGTATCCTGATGATGGCCTTGCCGTGCCTGCTGATCGGGATCATGCCGACCTACGCGCAAATCGGCTATTTCGCCCCCCTGATTTTGCTGGCGCTGCGCGTCCTGCAGGGCGCGGCAGTGGGCGGTGAAGTGCCCAGCGCCTGGGTGTTTGTCGCCGAGCACGCGCCCGCCGGCCATCGCGGTTATGCCTTGGGGTTCCTGCAGGCCGGGCTGACCTTCGGTTACCTGCTGGGGGCCTTGACCGCGACATTGCTGGCGCAGATGTTCACCCCTGAACAAATCCTCGATTACGCCTGGCGCTTTCCGTTCCTGCTGGGCGGTGTGTTTGGTGTGATCGGCGTGTGGCTGCGGCGTTGGCTGAGTGAAACCCCGGTGTTCCTGGCCATGCAGGCGCGCCGCCAGGCCGACGCCGAACTACCGCTGCGCACGGTGTTGCGTGACCACCGCCAGGCATTGCTGCCGGCCATGTTGCTGACCTGTGTGCTCACCTCAGCGGTGGTGGTGCTGGTGGTGATCACGCCGACCATGATGCAGAAAACCTTCGGCATGAGCCCCAGCCACACCTTCGCCCTGAGTGCATTGGGCATCGTTTTCCTGAACATCGGTTGTGTGCTGGCCGGCCTGTTGGTGGATCGCATCGGCGCCTGGCGCGCGGTGCTGGTCTACAGCCTGCTGTTGCCGGTGGGCATTGCCGTGCTCTACGCCAGCCTGATTGCCGGCGGCGTGTGGCTGGGCGCGGCCTATGCCATCGCGGGGTTGAGTTGTGGGGTGGTGGGCGCGGTGCCCTCGGTGATGGTCAGCCTGTTTCCGGCACCGGTGCGCGTGTCGGGGATTTCCTTTACCTACAACATTGCCTACGCGCTGTGGGCGAGTACCACGCCGTTGATGCTGATCGCCTTGATGCCCACCAGCCCGTGGATCTGCGTTTTTTACTGTGTGGTGATGGGCGCGGTGGGCGTGGCCAGCGCATTGCGGTTTAGCCGGCGCCCGGTTTTTTAAAGCCGCCGCATTCCCCCTGTGGGAGCGGGCTTGCCCGCGAAGACGTCGGCCCAGCCAACATTGATGTTGACTGACCCACTGCTTTCGCGAGCAAGCCCGCTCCCACAGGGGATCTGCGCTTAACTGACTGGCATTAGGGCTTGCCCGCGATGGCGGTGGGTCAGGGTGTACTGCTATCGCAGGCAAGCCAGATCCCCCATGTGGTTAACACCCCGCTGGCAGCGTTATGACAATTGTGAAATCCATACCAAAGGTTTCCCCTTATCGCTCTATGATCAGCGCACATCCCCCCACGAGGACATGCCATGAGTGCAGGACACAGCCACGCCACCGTACGCGCCGGTCATGAACGCAAGTTATGGATGGCCCTGGGCCTGACCGGCAGTTTCATGATTGCCGAAGTGATCGGCGCCTTTGTCACCGGCAGCCTGGCGCTGTTGTCCGACGCCGCCCATATGATGACCGACGCCCTGGCCCTGGCCATTTCCCTGGTGGCCATCCAGGTGGCCAAGCGCGCTGCGGACCGCAAGCGCACCTTTGGCTATGCGCGCTTCGAAATCCTCGCCGCCGCGTTCAACGCGTTGCTGCTGTTCGGGGTGGCGTTCTACATCCTCTATGAGGCTTACCTGCGCCTGCAGGCGCCGGCCGAAATCCAGTCCACCGGCATGCTGGTGATTGCCGTGCTGGGCCTGATCGTCAACCTGATTTCCATGCGCCTGCTCAGCGCGGCCAGTGGCGAGAGCCTGAACGTCAAGGGCGCCTACCTGGAGGTCTGGAGCGATATGCTCGGTTCTATCGGGGTGATCATTGCCGCCGTGCTGATCATGCTCACTGGTTGGGGCTGGGTCGACTCGGTGGTGGCCGCCGCGATTGGTTTTTGGGTGGTGCCGCGAACCTGGACACTGCTCAAGGCCAGCATGAACGTGCTGCTGCAAGGTGTGCCGGACGGCATTGATATCGACGCGGTAGAGCAGGCCATTCACGCGGTGCCAGGGGTCAGGGAGGTGCATGACTTGCACATCTGGGCCCTGACCAGCGGCAAGAACGTGCTGAGCACCCATCTGGTGGTGGACCCGGCGCAGGGCAGCGAGCAACAGGTCCTCGCCCAGGTGACGGAATTGCTGCATGAGCAATTCGATATTTCCCACGTCACCATTCAGATCGAAGGCGCGGGCTTTCATCAGGAACCCCTCACGCACTGACCGCTATTCGCGCTCTTCCAGCACGTAGCCCACCCCGCGCAAGGTATGGATCAACTTGCGCTCGAACGGGTCGTCGATCTTTGCGCGCAGGCGGCGGATCGAGACCTCGACCACATTGGTGTCGCAATCGAAGTTCATGTCCCACACAAACGAGATGATTTGCGTGCGTGACAGCACCACGCCGCTCTGGCGCATCAGCAGGTGCAGCAAGGCAAACTCCTTGGTGGTCAGGTCGATCCGCTGGTTGCCGCGAAAGGCCCGGTGGCGACCCTGGTCCAGTTCCAGATCGGCCACCCGCAGCACGTCCGGCACTGCGCTCTCGATGCTGCGGCGCATCAGGCTGCGGACCCGGGCCAGCAGTTCGGGAAACTCGAAAGGCTTGACCAGATAGTCGTCGGCGCCCAGTTCCAGGCCTTTGATTTTGTCGGCCAGGCGCCCTTGGGCGGTGAGCATCATGATGCGTGTGTTGCTGCTCTGGCGGATGCGTTGCAACACCTCCCAGCCGTCCATCAGCGGTAGGTTCACATCCAGGATCACCAGGTCATAGGCGTATTGCCGCGCCAGGTGCACACCGTCGGCGCCGCTGGCCGCGCAGTCGACCACATAGCCACTTTCGCTCAGTCCCTGAAGCAAGTACTCCGCCGTTTTCAGTTCATCTTCGATAACCAGGATTCGCATGTAGAGCGTGCCTCGGGGCAGGAGAAAGGATCTGCATAGTTGCGCGCAGATTAAAGCAAAAGCCCGGAACAGAGCCTTTGCTAACGGATTTGTAATGTTCCGGCCACCCCTCTGATAAGGAGCGAAAGCTACATTGCCCCTGCTTGGATTTGTCCGCCAACTCATGGGTGTGGAACGCTTGTTATGCCAACGTTTTTAAGAACAATTGTGTGCTCTGTAGTGGGGGTCTTGGCGCTGTCCCAAGTGGCAAGCGCCCAGACCCTGACCCTTGAATCGGCCCTGCAAAGTGCGTTTGCCGGCAACCCGGACCTGGCCGCAGCCCAGTGGGAAATCGAGATTGCCCAGGGTGGGCGGCAACAGGCCGGGCTGATCCCCAACCCGGTGGCCTCCTGGGACGCCGAAGACACCCGCCGCAGCACGCGCACCACCACCGTCAAGCTGAGCCAGACCCTGGAGTTGGGCGGCAAGCGCGGGGCACGCATCGACGTGGCCTCGCGTGCACAAGATGCGGCCGCCCAGGAACTGGAGCAGCGGCGCAACCTGCTGCGGGCCGAGGTCATCGAGGGCTTTTATGGTGCGCTGCGGGCCCAGGAACGCCTGGAGCTGGCCCAACGCTCGATGGCGCTGGCCGAGCGCGGCCTGGTGATTGCCAATGGCCGGGTCACGGCGGGCAAGGCGTCGCCGGTCGAAGCTACCCGCGCCCAGGTACAGCTCTCGGAAATCCGCCTGGAGCGCAGCCGCGCCGAGATTGGTGTGAGTGATGCCTATCGCCGCCTGGCCGCCATCACCGGCAGCGCCAACATCGGCTTTGAGCGTGTCGAGTCAGGGGCCCTGAGCACCCCGGCGTTGCCTTCGGCCACCCAACTGTTGGCGCGCCTGGAGAGCACCGCCGAGCTGCGCCTGGCGGAGCTGCAAATCCAGCAACGGGAAGCCGGCCTGGGCCTGGAAAAGGCCCAGCGGATTCCCGACCTCGACGTGTCCATCGGCAGCCAGTACGACGCCAGCGTGCGTGAGCGGGTGAACCTGGTGGGCGTATCGATGCCGATCCCGCTGTTCAATCGCAACCAGGGCAATGTACTGGCCGCCAGCCGCCGTGCCGACCAGGCCCGGGATTTGCGCAACGCCACCGAGCTGCGCCTGCGCACCGAAACCCGCCAGGCCCTGGACCTGTGGGCGACGGCCAACAGTGAAGTGCGCGCGTTCAACCAAGTGATCCTGCCCGCCGCCCAAAGCGCGGTGGACAGCGCCACCCGTGGTTTTGAGATGGGCAAGTTCAACTTCCTCGAGGTACTCGACGCCCAGCGCACCTTGATCGCCGCCCGCACCCAATACCTCGCCGCACTCGCCCAGGCCACCGATGCCTGGGTGCGCATCGAACGGATTTACGGCGACCTCGCCCGCATTTGATCTTTCAGGAGTTCCCCATGAACAAACTACAAGGCCTGGCTTTGGCCGTTGCAGTGGCCGTCGCCCTCGGGGCGATAGTGTTTTGGCCGGCCACCAGCGTGGCGCCTCAGGCACCGGTAGCGCACGTCGAAGCACCGGAGGAAGAAGAGGAAGAGGGTGTGCTGGTGCTCAATGAGCAGCAGATCCAGGCCGCCGGCATTCAACTGGCCAAGGCTCAGCCCCGGCAAATCAGCAGCGTGCTGTCGTTGCCGGGCGAGGTGCGATTCGATGAAGACCGCACCTCGCATATCGTGCCCCGTGCAGCGGGTGTGGTGGAGTCGGTCAGGGTCAACCTTGGTCAGAAGGTCAAGCAGGGCGAGCTATTGGCGGTGATCGCCAGCCAGCAGATTTCCGATCAGCGCAGTGAGTTGGCCGCCAGCGAACGCCGGGTCGAGCTGGCCCGCACCACCTTCCAGCGCGAGCGCCAGTTATGGCAGGACAAAATCTCTGCCGAACAGGATTACCTGCTGGCCCGCCAGACCCTGCAAGAGGCCGAGATCGCCCTGAACAATGCGCGGCAAAAGATGAATGCCTTGAGCGGCAGCGCGGTTCTGGTCGGCGGCAATCGCTACGAGTTGCGTGCGCCGTTTGCCGGGGTGGTGGTGGAAAAACACCTGGGTGTCGGCGAAGTGGTGAGTGAGACCAGCGCTGCCTTCACCCTGTCGGACCTGTCCCAGGTGTGGGTCACGTTTGGGGTGTTTCCCAAGGACTTGAACAAGGTCCAGGTGGGCCGGCCGGTGAAGGTCAGCTCCACGGAAATGGGCACCGATGTGATGGGCACCGTGGCCTATGTCGGCAACCTGCTGGGCGAGCAGACCCGCACCGCAATGGTCCGGGTCAACGTACCCAACCCCGACGACTCGTGGCGCCCCGGGTTGTTCGTGGCGGTGCAGGTGGCCACGGATACCTACTCGGCGCCGGTCACCGTGCCGGTGGAGGCGATCCAGACCGTGGAAGACAAACCGTCGCTGTTTGTGCGCACCGCCGAAGGCTTCGCCACCCGCCACGTTGAGCTGGGGCTCAGTGAAAACGGCTTCGTCGAAGTGCGCCAGGGCCTGGAGGCCGGCGCCCAGGTGGCGGCCGTTGGCAGCTTCGTCCTCAAGTCCGAGCTGGGCAAGGCTTCGGCCGAGCACGCCCATTGATCCTGCGAGTGATTGCCCATGTTTGAACGTCTGATTCAATTTGCCATCGAGCAGCGCATCATCGTGCTGCTGGCCGTGTTGCTGATGGCCGGTGTCGGCATCGCCAGCTACCAGAAACTGCCGATCGACGCGGTGCCGGACATCACCAACGTCCAGGTGCAGATCAACTCGGCGGCGGCCGGTTTTTCGCCGCTGGAAACCGAGCAGCGCATCACCTTTCCCATCGAAACCGCCATGGCCGGCCTGCCGGGCTTGCAGCAGACTCGTTCACTGTCGCGCTCGGGGCTGTCCCAGGTCACGGTGATCTTCAAGGACGGCACTGATCTGTTCTTCGCCCGGCAACTGGTGAATGAGCGGCTGCAAGTGGCCCGCGAGCAACTGCCGGACGGCATTGAAACGGCGATGGGGCCGATTTCCACGGGGCTCGGGGAAATATTCCTGTGGACCGTGGAGGCTGAAGACGGCGCGCGCAAGGAAGACGGCTCGGCCTACACCCCGACGGACCTGCGGGTGATCCAGGACTGGATCATCAAGCCACAGTTGCGCAACGTGCCCGGCGTGGCCGAGATCAATACCATCGGCGGCTTTGCCAAGGAATACCAGATCGCCCCGGACCCCAAGCGCCTGGCGGCCTACAACCTGACCTTGAGTGATCTGGTGACGGCGCTGGAGCGCAACAACGCCAACGTTGGCGCCGGGTATATCGAGCGCAGCGGCGAGCAGTTGCTGATTCGCGCGCCGGGGCAGGTGGCGTCCATCGACGACATCGCCAATATCGTGATCAATACCGTGGACGGCACGCCGATCCGCGTGCGCAATGTGGCCCAGGTCGATATCGGCCGTGAGCTGCGTACTGGTGCAGCCACCGAAAATGGTCGTGAAGTGGTGCTCGGCACGGTCTTTATGTTGATCGGCGAAAACAGCCGCACCGTGTCCCAGGCCGTGGCGAAAAAGCTCGAAGAGATCAACCGCTCACTGCCCGAAGGCGTGGTCGCGGTCACGGTTTACGACCGCACCAACCTGGTGGAAAAAGCCATCGCCACCGTGAAGAAAAACCTCTTCGAAGGTGCGCTGCTGGTGATCGTGGTTCTGTTCTTGTTCCTCGGCAATATCCGCGCGGCGTTGATCACCGCGATGGTGATTCCGCTGGCCATGCTGTTCACGTTTACCGGGATGTTCACCAACAAGGTCAGCGCCAACCTGATGAGCCTGGGCGCGCTGGACTTCGGGATTATCGTCGATGGTGCGGTGGTGATCGTCGAGAATGCGATCCGCCGCCTGGCCCATGCGCAGCAACGCCATGGCCGCCTGCTGACCCGTAGCGAGCGCCTGCACGAAGTGTTCGCCGCCGCCAAGGAAGCGCGCCGTGCGCTGATCTTTGGACAACTGATCATCATGGTGGTGTACCTGCCGATCTTCGCCTTGACGGGCGTGGCCGGGAAAATGTTCCACCCCATGGCGTTCACCGTAGTCATGGCCTTGCTGGGCGCGATGATTCTGTCGGTGACGTTTGTCCCCGCGGCGATTGCGCTGTTTGTCACCGGCAAGGTCAAGGAAGACGAAAACTGGGTGATGCGCAACGCGCGCCGGGGTTATGCGCCGGTGCTGGATTGGGTGATGGCGCACCGTACCTGGGCGTTTGGCCTGGCACTGTTGACCATCGTGCTCTCCGGCGCCGTGGCCAGCCGCATGGGTAGCGAGTTTATCCCCAGCCTCAGTGAAGGTGACTTCGCCCAGCAAGCCTTGCGCGTGCCGGGCACCAGCCTCACGCAGTCGGTGCAGATGCAACAGCAACTGGAAAAAACCTTGATGGAACAGGTGCCGGAAATCCAGCGGGTATTTGCCCGTACCGGCACCGCAGAAATTGCCTCCGACCCGATGCCACCGAATATTTCCGACGCCTATCTGATGCTCAAACCCAAGGACCAGTGGCCGGATCCGAAAAAGTCCCGCGAAGCCCTGATCGCCGATATCCAGCGCGCCAGTGCGATTGTGCCGGGCAGCCAGTACGAGTTGTCGCAACCGATCCAGCTGCGGTTCAACGAGTTGATTTCCGGGGTGCGCAGCGATGTGGCGGTGAAGGTGTTTGGCGATGATATGGCGGTGCTGAACAAGACTGCCGGGGAGATTGCCGAAACCTTGCAGAAGCTCGATGGTGCCTCGGAAGTGAAAGTGGAACAGACCTCCGGCCTGCCGGTGCTGACCATCAACATCGACCGCGACAAGGCCGCGCGCTTTGGCCTGAACGTGGGCGATGTGCAAGACACCATCGCGGTGGCCGTGGGTGGGCGCCAGGCCGGCACGATGTACGAAGGCGACCGACGCTTTGACATGGTCGTGCGCTTGTCGGAAACCCTGCGTACCGATATCGAGGGCTTGTCGCGGCTGTTGATCCCGATCCCGGCGCTGGCCGGCAATACCACGGGGCAATTGGGCTTTATCGCCTTGTCGCAAGTGGCCAGCCTGGACCTGGTGCTGGGCCCGAACCAGATCAGCCGCGAAAACGGCAAGCGCCTGGTGATCGTCAGCGCCAACGTGCGGGGGCGGGATATCGGCTCCTTTGTTGCCGAGGCGGAAAACGCGTTGGCGACACAGGTGAAAATCCCCGCCGGCTACTGGACCACCTGGGGCGGCCAGTTCGAGCAACTCAAGGAGGCGTCAGAGCGCCTGCAGGTGGTGGTGCCGGTGGCATTGCTGCTGGTGTTCGGCTTGTTGTTCATGATGTTCAACAACCTCAAGGATGGGTTGCTGGTGTTCACCGGGATTCCCTTCGCCCTGACCGGTGGGATCATGGCGCTGTGGTTGCGCGATATTCCGTTGTCGATTTCCGCCGGGGTGGGGTTTATCGCGCTGTCGGGGGTGGCAGTGCTCAATGGCCTGGTGATGATCGCGTTTATCCGCAACCTGCGCGAGGAAGGGCGTTCGCTGACGGTGGCGATCAACGAGGGGGCACTGACCCGTTTGCGCCCGGTGTTGATGACCGCGCTGGTCGCGTCCCTCGGGTTTATCCCCATGGCCCTGGCCACCGGCACCGGCGCTGAAGTGCAACGGCCACTGGCGACGGTGGTGATTGGCGGGATTATTTCTTCGACGCTGCTGACGTTGCTGGTACTGCCTGCGCTCTACCACTGGGCCCATCGTCGCGATGAGGAGCAGGAGCCCCAGTGACCTTGGGGGAGTGGGGCAAGCTCCCTCACCACAACAACCCCCCAGCTGGCCATGGCAAGCATGTTCAGCAGGGGGCCGGACCACTAAGAGGGTTGCTACGGGGCTTTTGGGGCGGCAGACAGGGCGGGGAATATCAGTCGGAACGAGGTCACGCCACCCAGCACGCTGGTGGCCTCGGCCTGGCCCTGGTGCAGGCTGATGATCGAACGCACAATCGCCAGGCCCAGCCCGGTGCCGCCCTCGCTGCGGGCGCGGCTGTTGTCGGCGCGGTAGAAACGTTCGAACAGGTGGGGCAGGTGTTGCGCTTCAATGCCTGCGCCAGGGTTGCTCACGGTGAGTGAGACGCGCTGGTCGTGGCTGTCGATCTGCAAGGCAATGCCAGAGCCGTGCGGGCTGTGGCGGATCGCATTGGACAGCAGGTTGGAAATGGCCCGCTGGATCATCAGCCGATCCCCCAGGACCCAGGCGTCGCCGGCCAGGTTCAGGCGCAACCCTTTGTCTTCGGCGCTCAAGGCAAACAGGTCCATGACCCGCAGCGCTTCATCCCGCAGGTTCACCGTGGTAAACGACACCCGCGCCGCCGGATGGCTGACCTGGGCGAGAAACAGCATGTCGGCGACGATCCGCGCTAAGCGGTCCAGCTCTTCGGTGCTGGACTCCAGCGCCGATTTGTACTCGTCGGGCGCCCGGGCGCGGGACAGTGTCACCTGGGCCTTACCCATCAGGTTGGTCAGGGGCGCACGCAGTTCGTGGGCCAGGTCGTCGGAGAATTGCGACAACTGCTGCACACCGGCATCCAGCCGGTCGAGCATCACATTGATGCCCCGCGCCAGTTCGCTGAGTTCCCGGGGTAGATTCTCGACGGCCAGGCGATGGCTCAGGTCCTGGGTGGTGACTTTGCCGGCGACGCGGCTGAATTGCTGCAGCGGTGCCAGCCCGCGCTGCACCAGCCACCAGGCGCCCATGCCGATCAGGATCAGCAACAGCGGCAGGGCGATAACCGTGGATTGCAGATAGGCACTGAGCAGCGCCTGGTCGTCGGAACGGTCCAGGGACAGCAGCACCCGCACCTTCTCCCCGGTGTGCAGGGGCATCAGGCTCGACGCGCTGAGGATCTGGTTGCCGCGCCCATCGGTCCAGTTGAAAAAGCCCAGGGTCGGCCTGGCGGCAAAGTCGAGCAGCAAGGGTTCCTGGGGTTTGGCGCCGACGCTCAGCAGCACCGTATTGGCGGGCGACGGGCCGATGATGGTCAGGTAGAAATTGTCGTGGCCCATCACCAGGTCCAGCAGCGAATGGGGCCGGGCGCTGATGTCGCGGGTGTTGAGATCCTGCAGCAGGCTGTGCTGGATCTGCTCCATCTTGCTTTCCAGGCCCTTGCGCGCGAGGTTTTCCAGCTCGTGGGTGAGGGCCAGGTACGCCAGGGTCGCCAGCAACAGCACCAGGCCGGCGCCCATCAGGCTGACGGTGAGCCCCAGGCGCATGGATAAACTGCCAGGTCTCATTGGCGCGCTTCCAGCACATAGCCCACGCCACGAATGGTATGGATCAACTTGACCTCGCTCTGGTCGTCGATCTTGGCCCGTAGCCGGCTGATCGACACCTCCACCACGTTGGTGTCGCAGTCGAAGTTCATGTCCCAGACCAGGGAAATGATCTGCGTGCGCGTCAGGACTTCGCCGCTCTGGCGCATCAAAACCTGCAACAGCGTGAACTCCTTGGTGGTCAGGTCGATGCGCCGCGTGCCCCGGTACGCTCGGTGACGACGTGGGTCCAGCTCCAGGTCCGAGACGCGGAATACTTCCGGCAGCGCAATCGGCTCGCTGCGTCGCAGCAATGAACGCACCCTGGCCAGCAATTCGGGAAACTCGAAGGGTTTGACCAGGTAATCATCGGCGCCCATGTCCAGGCCCTTGATCTTGTCGGCCAGCCGGCCACGGGCGGTGAGCATCATCACCCGCAAGGTGTTGTTGCGGCGCAGTTGTTCCAGCACCTGCCAGCCGTCCTTGCCGGGCAGGTTGACGTCAAGGATCACCAGTTCGTAGCGGTGTTGCTCGGCCAGGTGCAGGCCGTCGATGCCGCTGGCGGCACAATCGACGACATAACCACTTTCACTCAAGCCTTGATGCAAGTAGTCGGCAGTTTTTGGCTCGTCCTCAACCACAAGGATACGCATGCAGATTGACCTCATACTGGTAAGCGGATAGGCGACGGGAGCTACGCGAGATAAGGGCTGTAGTCCCAAAAGTAGGAAAATTCTGAGCCTTGAAGCTACTTCAGGGTCAAGGCGCATCCCGCGCAATCATGCTGTTTGGGCACAGGTGCGACGATTGGTCGCTGTGGGCGGGGCTTTGACTCCACTGGGCAGGCAAAAAAAAGCGCCCGTGAGGGCGCTAAAAATTCATCTCCTTCCAAAGGAGCTCCACAAAAAAAGCTTCAAGAGATGAATGTGCTCGGAGTGCGCCGCTCAGGTCGAGGGCGCGGGTGTTTGCTGGGCTAGCACTTGGGTGCCATGGATTTGTTGCTGTTGCTGGCGAAATTCAGCCAGCAACTGACGGGAGCGCTCGCCGCCATCGTCGGCCAGCGCTGCGGTGGAGGCCGCAATGAGCAAACCGGTGAATAAACTATGCAGTACCTTCATCAACCTTCTCCGCAAAAGACCCGTGCCGTTAGTTGCCCAAAGCTACTCGGCCGGTCGATGCGGGCAGTATATGAAGTGCAACTTAACGAGAACGTGAGGCGCATATTACAGTTCTGACAGACTGCCAATTGTGAAGAAGTGCTAGTCAACGGCAAGTGAATGTAAGCACTTGCCGTTGGGGCCTATCAGAGGATGGCCAGCGGGTACTCCATGATCAGCCGGAACTCTTCCAGGTCTGATTCAAAGGCACTGGAGCGCACCGTGGCCTGGCGAATGCGCAGGGACAGGTCTTTCAAACTGCCGCCCTGAAATACATATTTGGCCTCGATGTCGCGCTCCCAGCGGCGCTGGTCAGTCAGCGGGTCGCCCGCGGCATCACGGCGCATATATACCGCGTTGGCGTTGCTGTAATCGGCGCCGGTGCCTTTGCCATAACGGGTCATGAACGATAGGCCGGGAATGCCGAAGGGCTGCATATCCAGGTCGTAGCGCAGCGCCCACGAGCGCTCCTTCGGCGAGTTGAAATCGCTGTACTGGATCGAGTTGTCGAGGAAGATCGAGTCCGACTGGCGCAGGTAGTCGAAGTCATTGTTGCCGTTGTTGCGCTGGTGCGAGAGGGCCAGGCGATGGGCGCCGACCTTGACCCCGAGCTTGGCACTCCAGATGTTGTTGTTGAGTTCGCCCAGCAGTTTTTTACCCTCGTCCTGGGTGTTGTAGTAGTTGAAACCGCCAAACAGCGAGACTTCTTCCGTCAGCGGATAGCTGGCGGCGGTGCCGAAGTAGTACTGGTCCCAGGCGTCTTTCAAGCGGCTGCTGTAGAGGCTGAGGCTCAGGTGCGGGTTCAACTGATAGTCGCCACCGAAGTAACCGACCCAGGGCGAGTTGAGGTTGCCGGCATAAAACGTCGCGAAGCCGTCACGCATACTGCTGCTGTTCGGCTGGCTCATGGCGTGCAAGCGTCCGCCCTGCAGGGTCAAGCCTTCCAGGCTGGTGTTTTCCAGGGTCACGCCGCGAAAGCTTTCCGGCAGCAGGCGTGAGTCGCCGTAATGCACCACCGGGGTTTGTGGAAAGACATCGCCGACTTTGACCACCGTATCCAACAGGCGCATTTTTACGGCACCGCCGAGTTTGCTGTAGTCGTCTTCAGGGCGATTGTCGCTGTCCACCGGCAACATGTCGAAGGAACCCCGGCCGCCGCTGCGCCCGGTGCCGGAGTCGAGCTTCAAGCCATACATCGCAAAGGCATCCAGGCCAAACCCTACAGTGCCTTGGGTGAACCCGGACTCGAACTTGCCGATCAGGCCCTGGGCCCACGCCTCTGAGTAGCCGTTGCCGGTCGGGCTGGACTGGCCTTTGCGGTCATCGCGGTTGAAGTAAAAGTTGCGTGCCAGCACGTTCAACGTACTGCCTTCGATAAAACCCTCGGGTTTATCTCCTGCGGCCATGCCCGCCAGCGGTGCAGCGCTGGCCAGTGCCGCAATGATGGAAAGGGAAAGTGTGCGGTTAGTACGCATGTATCGCTCCTCGGTGTTGGCAGCTATGAGCTTTTTAGTCGCCTGGGGCGTTCTTATTGGAGAGCTGTCCCTGATAAGGGGAGCCCGGCTCATAGTTGCAAACAGCGGATAACGCCGAGGTGGCATGCGCATTACAATTTTGCCAGCTCCACACGGGATGACGGATTGGCAATCCGCACGCGAGCCCCCTGAAACGCGGCGTTGGTTACCTTGGAGTCCCAGGTCCTGAGGCGGCCCCGTCACAACGGCTGTTGAGGGACTGAAAAAATAGTTGAGTCGAACACTCAAGCCCTCTTCAGAAAACGCCAGAAGCGCCGATGGTTAGATAAACCACTCATCTCTGCCCTCTGGTGTTCCTATGTTCAATACCCGCTTGAAGCAGGAGCTGTCCGCTCTTCGCGAAGAACTGTCCAGCCTTCAGCAGGTCCAGGAAAGCCTGGAGAGCGAGATGCTGGCCCTGAGCCTGGACCCCGAGGGCCGGATCGAGTCGGTCAACCAGAACTTCCTCGACGAAATGCTCTACAAATCCAGCGACCTGCTGGGCCATGCCATTCACGGGTTTGTGCCCGAGCATGTGAAACGCGATGAATTCCAGCAGCGCTTCAACAACGCCCTGAGCCGTGGCGAACACTATGCCGGCACCGTGCGCCTGTTGCGCGGCAACGGCAAGGAGGCGTGGTTGCGTTCCATCGTGCAGCCGGTGCGGAGCTCGGATGGGCGCATCAAGCGGTTTTCGGTGTACTCCAGCGACCTGACCCGCACCATCGAAGCCTCCCGCGAGCACGAAAACCTGATCACCGCCCTGGTGCGCTCCACGGCGGTGATCGAGTTTGACCTCAATGGCAACGTGCTGGCTGCCAACGAGCGTTTCCTGCAGGGCATGGGTTACAGCCTGGCGCAGATCCTGGGCAAGCCGCACCGTATGTTCTGTGAACCGCAGGATTACAACAGCGCCGAGTACCAGGCGTTCTGGAAGCGTTTGAACAGCGGTGAGTTTGTGGCCGGGCGCTTCAAGCGTGTCGACGCCCATGGTCGCGAGGTCTGGCTGGAAGCGTCCTATAACCCGGTACTGGATGCCAATAACCGGCTGTACAAAGTGGTCAAGTTCGCCACGGTGATCACCGACCAGATCAATCAGGAACGCGCGGTGGCCGAGGCTGCCAACATTGCCTACAGCACCTCGCTGCAAACCGACAGCAGCGCCCAGCGCGGTACCGCCGTGGTCACCCAGGCGGTGGAGGTGATGCGCGACCTGGCCAAACACATGGAACAGGCGGGTGAGGGGATCGAGGCCCTGAATGCTCAGTCCCAGGTGATTGGCAGTATCGTCAAGACCATCAGCGGGATTGCCGAGCAAACCAACCTACTGGCGCTCAACGCCGCCATCGAAGCGGCCCGTGCCGGCGAGCAGGGGCGCGGGTTTGCGGTGGTGGCCGATGAAGTGCGGCAGTTGGCCTCGCGTACCAGCAAAGCCACTGAAGAAATCGTCGGCGTGGTGCGCCAGAACCAGGACATGGCCCGCGATGCCGTGGCGCTGATGACCGATGGCCGGCTGCAGGCCGAGCAGGGGCTGTCCCTGGCGGCCGAGGCCGGTACGGTGATCGTCGAGATCCAGGACGGCGCGCAGAAAGTAGTGAGTGCGGTTGGCCAGTTTGCCAATCAGTTATCCAGCTAGGCCGCAGGCCGGCTCAAAGGCAGGAGCTGTGTTTGGCCAGCCAGTCAGGGGGCGTGGACCTCGAACAGCAATAGGTCGAACCACTGCCCGTCGAGCAGGAACGCCTTGCGTGAATGCCCATACTGGGTAAAACCGCTGCGCTGCAACACCCGCAACGAGCCCGGGTTTTCCGGGCGCACGGTGGCCTCGATGCGCTTGAGGGCGTGCTCGCCAAAGGCTTTTTGCAGGCCCAGTGCCACAGCTTGCCGGGCCAGGCCGCGCCCCGTGAACTCGGCCCCCATGCGATAGCCCAGGGACGCTGAGTGATAGTAGCGGCGGCGCACCTGGGTAAAGTTGATCCGCCCCACCAGCACGCCGTTTTCGCGGATCAGGTACTGATAGGCGCGGTCTTCACTGGCCTCCAGCAGCGCACTCTCGATGGCGCGTTGTACCCCTTCCACGTTGTAGTAAGCCTCGGGCCGGGCATTGATCCAACTTTCGAAAAAGGCCCGATTGGCCAGCTCGAACGCCAGCAGCTCGTTCACGTCATCCCACTGGGGGGGCGTCAATGTCAGGTTCATCCGTGGAAAACCTCGCGGTGGTGGTAGCGCATCCTTTCTTCTCACACTCGGGGCGCTGGTGGCAATGAGGCTGGGGTCATTGCGGTCCGGACCTGTTCTGCAGGCGGCTTGGATTTTCTGTAGGAGCGAGCTTGGTCCTACCGTTTCTATTGGCTTATCGGCCTAGCATCTTCACCCACCGCGAAGGCGGTATGCCAAAGGTACTGCGAAACTGCCGGGTCATGTGGCTCTGGTCGGTGAACCCGGCGATCAGCGCCGCATCCACCAGTGACTGGCCCTGGCCCAGCAGGTTGCGCACCAGATCCAGGCGGCGCATGGTCAGGTAACGATAGGGGCTGGTGCCGAACAACAGGCGAAAGTCCCGCGACAAGGCCCAGCGATCCCGCCCGCAGTGCGCGGCCATTTCATCCAGGGTGATGCTGCGCCCCAGGGCGCTGTGGATAAATTCCCGGGCCCGCTCGGCGGCCTGGTAATCAAACGTCTTGCGGCTGACGCTGATGCCCGACGCGTTGTTCAGGGCGTGGGCCAGGTCGAACAACGCGTCCTGCTCCTGCAGCGGGTCCAGCGGGCAGTCGAGCTGCTGCACAAAGGCCTGGCAGGCCCGGTGCAGCCATGGGTCGTTGGACAGCCCGTTGTGGATAAACGGCAACGGCTTGCCGCCGAGAACCTGCTGGATCTGCGCCGGCTCCACATAAATCATCCGGTACTTGAAGCCCTCGTCGCTGCCGGCCCAGCCATCGTGGACTTCGTCGGGGTGGATCACCATGGTCGTGCCCGGCAGGCTGTGGGTCTGGCCGCCGCGATAATGAAAGCTCTGCACACCGAACAGGGTATGGCCGATGGCGTACGTATCGTGGCGATGAGGGTCGAAGCCGAACCCGGAGAAATATGCCTCGATCCGCTCCAGGCCGCTGGCATGAGGCGCCCGGTGCAGCCAGTCGATATTTGCAGTGGGTTTGCCCATGGGATGTTTTCGAAATATGTCGGATGGAGTTACGTTAACTGAGTCTGGGGCGGCTGTCTGCCAGGGTCTTGAACGATTGTGCGCGGCCTCAACGGTGGCAGGCTGCTGACCGCTCGTGGTAATAAACCCTACATTTCAAATGTGAGGCAGGTTATGAGCAAGTTGCGGGTAGGTATTATTTTTGGTGGGCGTTCGGCCGAGCATGAAGTGTCCTTGCAGTCGGCACGCAACATCGTCGACGCCCTCGACCGCACGCGCTTCGAGCCGGTACTGATCGGCATCGACAAGGCCGGCCACTGGCACCTCAACGACACCTCGAACTTCCTGCTCAACCAGGAAAACCCGGCGCTGATCGCCCTCAACCAGTCCAACCGCGAACTGGCGGTGGTGCCGGGCAAGGCCAGCCAGCAACTGGTGGAAACCTCGGGCCAGGGCTTGCTGGAACACGTCGATGTGATCTTCCCCATCGTCCACGGCACCCTCGGCGAAGACGGTTGCCTGCAAGGCTTGCTGCGCATGGCGGACCTGCCGTTTGTGGGTTCCGACGTGCTGGGGTCGGCGGTGTGCATGGACAAGGACATCAGCAAGCGCCTGTTGCGTGATGCCGGTATCGCCGTGGCGCCCTTTATCACCCTTAACCGTGGCAACGCGGCACGCACAACCTTCGATCAGGCTCGGCAAAAGCTGGGGTTGCCCCTGTTCGTCAAACCGGCCAACCAAGGCTCCTCGGTGGGCGTGAGCAAGGTGGCTGACGAAGCCGAGTACCTGGCGGCGATTGAACTGGCCCTGGGTTTCGATGAAAAAGTGTTGGTGGAGTCTGCCGTCAAAGGCCGCGAAATCGAATGCGCGGTGCTGGGCAACGAGCGTCCCATCGCCAGCGGTTGTGGTGAGATCGTGGTGCGTGACGGCTTCTATTCCTACGACAGCAAGTACATCGACGACCAGGCCGCCCAAGTGCTGGTGCCGGCGGACATCAGCGTCGAAGCCAGCGAACGCATTCGTGCCCTGGCCGTCGAGGCCTTTGAAGTGCTGGGCTGCGCCGGGCTGGCGCGGGTCGATGTGTTTCTTTGCGAGGACGGTGAAGTACTGATCAATGAGGTCAACTCACTGCCAGGGTTCACGCGCATCAGCATGTATCCCAAGCTGTGGCAGGCGGCGGGGATGAGCTACAGCGAACTGGTCAGCCGCCTGATCGAACTGGCGCTGGAGCGGCATGGGATGCGCAAGGGGCTGAAGATCAGTCGCTAAGCTTCAACCGCCATCGCCGGCAAGCCAGCTTCTACAGGGTATGGCGTATTCTGCCGTTAACTTTGTAGGAGCCGGCTTGCCAGCGATGAGGCCCGTAAAGGCGATACAACCCTGGGTCAATCCCCCAACGCTTCCCCTTCACGACGCGGATCCGCGCCCCCACTCCAGGTCGCCTTACCCTGGGCATCGCGTACTCGCACGATGGCCTGGGTGCCGCTGGTCATCTCGATCTCGCTCAAGGTATGCCCTCGCTCCTTGAGCGCCGCCTTCAACGGCTCGCTGAACAGCCCTTGCTCCAGCTCGGTCGCGCCGTTGCGGCTGCCGAAGTTGGGCAGGCTGATGGCGGCTTGCGGGTCGAGGTTCCAGTCGAGCATGCCCACCAGGGATTTACTCACGTATTCGATGATCTGCGATCCGCCGGGGGAGCCGACCGTGGCCAGCAGCTCGCCACTTTGGCGGTCGAAGACCAGGGTTGGCGCCATGGACGACCGGGGGCGTTTGCCCGGCTCGATGCGGTTGGCCACCGGCTGGCCGTTTTCCTCGGGGATAAAGGAAAAATCAGTCATCTGATTGTTCAGCAGGAAGCCCTGAACCATGACGTGGGAACCGAACGCGGCTTCGATGGTGGTGGTCATCGACACTGCGCCACCCAGGTCATCCACGGCCACCACTTGCGAGGTGGAAATGCGCAGCGGCGAGCGATCCGGCGCGTAGGCCACTTGAACGCCCATCGGTTGGCCGGGCTTGGCCACGCCCATGCTGCGTTCGCCGATCAATCCTGCGCGGCTGGCCAGGTAGCCGGGGGCGACCAGGCCCGCGACCGGCACCGGGACGAAGTCCGTATCGGCGACGTATTGCCCACGGTCGGCGTAAGCCAGGCGATCAGCTTCGGCAATCAGATGCACCGCTTCGGGCACCGGTTCCAGGCCGGCGGCTGTCGCGCTCTTCACCGGCTTGAGCGGCGCCAGGGCCCAGCGTGGGTCGCGGGCTTCGAGGGCCTGCAAGGTGCCGAGGATCTGCGCAATGGCCACCCCGCCTGAAGAGGGCGGTGGCATGCCGCACACTTGCCAGCGCTTGTAGTCGGTACACAGCGGCGCGCGCTCCTTGGCGCGGTAGCCCTTGAGATCGCTCAGTGCAAGGCGCCCCGTGTTCTGATGACCCTGGACCTTGCGTGCAATCTCCTCGGCGATCGGGCCGTGGTACAGCGCGTCGGGTCCTTCCTTGGCGATGCGCTTGAACACATTGGCCAGCGCCGGGTTTTTCAACAGGGTACCGGTGGCTTTCGGGCTGCCGTCGGCGTTGAGGAAGTACGCCGCCATGTCCGGTGACTGGCTGATGTAGCGATCGGCGGCGATCAGGCTGTGCAGGCGCGGGGAAATCGCAAAGCCTTGCTCGGACAGCTGGATCGCCGGCACAAACAACTGCGCCCAGGGCAGACGGCCGCTGTGTTCGTGGGCCATCTTCAGCGCGCGCAGCACACCGGGGGTGGCGACCGAACGACCACCGATCTGCGCCTGGGCAAACGCCATCGGTGTGCCGTCGGCCTTCAACAACATATCGGCCGTGGCGCCGGCCGGGGCCGTTTCACGGCCGTCATAGGCCCGTACCTGCTTGCCATCCCACAGCATGATAAAGGCGCCACCACCGATCCCCGAGGACTGCGGCTCCACCAGTGTCAGCACCGCTTGCATGGCGATGGCCGCGTCAATCGCCGAGCCACCCTGGCGCAGGATCTTGCGCCCGGCTTCGGCCGCCAGCGGGTTGGCCGCCGCCGCCATATGGCGTTCGGCGTGGCGTACCGTCATGTCCGTGCGATAACCCGAACCCAGCTCCGGGGCGGGCGGCAGGTCGGGGGTGCTGGTGCTGTTGCAGGCACCGAGGCTGAGGGCGGCGATGATCACCGAGAGGCTGGTAAGGCGCTGCAAGCGTAGGTTGAAAAGCACGCGCTGAACTCCGTTCATTTTGAGAATGATCTGTTGTCCCTGGGGTGATGCTTGGCGGGTAAAACGCACCTGGCAGATATCTGCGGGGAGGAGGGCGGACACTAACAGCGGGAGACAGGAGCGTCAAAATCCCCCCTCCGGCTTCGGCGTTCTCGGCCATCTTGGCCTATGACCAGGCGTGGCGCAGACAACAAATTTGTTTCAACCGCATGGGGTTGTTGCGAGATTTTTCAAAAACGTCTTTCTAAATGATAAGGATTTGCATTACGATCCTTGGCCTTTAATGCTCCACCATGGTGCATATTGGCCCAACAAGGACTGTTTGCAATGAAAACCCCTCCCTGCCTTTTCAGCTCTCTTTTCCTCACCGCCGGCGTGCTGATCGCCGCCCCCGTGTTGCAGGCAGAAGAGATTGGCGAGGTCGATAAACACGCCGTCACCGAACTCGATACCTCATTCGTCACCGCCACCGGCGGCGCCACGGACCTGCGCGACGCACCGGCCAGCGTCAGCGTGATTACCCGCGAAGAAATCGAGCGCCAGCCGGTGTACGACCTCAATACCCTGCTGCGGCGTGTACCCGGGGTCACCGGTGGCTTCGGCCCGGTGGGCGAGCAATCGAAAATCAAACTGCGTGGCCTGGACGACAAGTACACCTTGATCCTGGTGGACGGCAAACGCCTCGGTGGTTCCGGAGACTTGAGCTATCGCCGCGACCTGGCGCGCCAGGACCTGAACTGGATCACCCCGAACATGATTGAGCGCATCGAGATCGTGCGCGGCCCCATGTCGTCGCTGTACGGCTCGGATGCCATGGGCGGGGTGATCAACATCATCACGCGCAAGGTCTCGAGCACCTGGAGCGGTTCGGCCAACGTCAACACCACGATTCCCGAAGATTCCGACCGTGGCCAGACCACCCAGACCAGCCTCAACCTGTCCGGGCCGTTGACCGAGTCCGTGGGCCTGCGCCTGGGCGCCAACCTGACCCGGCGGGCCGCCGATGAGGTCACGGCGCGCCTGGATAAGGATGGCGAGTTCATGTACGGCGACGGCGCTGGCGGCGCCAAGGACCATAGCGTCAACGCCTTGCTCGACTGGAAAATCAATGACGAGCAAAGCCTGTCGTTCGAGGCCGTGCATGGCGTCGAGCGCTCCTGGTCGAGCAAAAAGACCTTTGGCGATTGGGGCGAAACCCTCGGCGCTGGCTTCGGTCCTGGGCGGTTGATTCGCGACAGCTACTCTGTGTCCCACAGCGGGGACTGGAGTTTCGGTACCTCGAAGGTCGACCTGTACCTGAACAAATTCAAGAACGACATCGACTGGGGCAAATCCAGCGCCGAAGAGAAAATCGCCGAAGGCAGCCTGAACATTCCGTTTGAGTTGTTGCTCAGCCAGCGCATGACCGTGGGCGGGCAGTGGAAGCGTGAAGAACTGACCAACAGCGATACCCTGGGCACGGTGCCTGTGGACTACCAGGGCGCTGCGGTTTCCGGTTCGTCGCTCAAGGGTGACTACTCGGCCGCGTTTATCGAAGATGAGTTGTACCTGCTCGACAACCTGGCCCTGACCCTGGGCAACCGTTTCGACCACAGTCAAGACTATGGCAACCACAACAGCCCGCGGGCGTACTTGGTCTACCATCCGCACCCGGACTGGACCGTGCGCGGCGGGGTGTCCAAGGGCTTCCGTGCGCCAAGCCTGAAAGAGGGCAGCGCCGGCGCCGCCACTGAATCCGGCGGTCGCGGTTGCGGCTCCTTGAAACCCCTGGGTTATGTGAGCGGCAGTTGCTGGATGGCCGGTAACCCGAACCTGTCGCCAGAGACCAGCGTCAACAAGGAAATAGGCGTGTCCTTCGACCGTGACGGTTGGGAGGCCAGCCTGACCTACTTCCACACCGACTTCGAAGACAAGATCGAATACGCGCCACTGGGCCAGTTCCAGGGTCGCTGGTGGACCATGCTGGAAAACGTCGAAGAAGCGCGCACCCGCGGCTGGGAAGGCTCGGTTCGCGTACCACTGACCGATTCCCTGGACTGGCGCACCAACGCCACCTACATGCTGGAGAGCAAAAACCTGTCCACCGGCGAAGACCTGATCAGCGCGCCCAAGTTGTCGGCTTTCAGTGCAATCAACTGGCAAGCCACCGACACACTCAACACCGAACTGTCGGCGCAGCATGTCGGCAAGCAGCGGGGTGTGGGTAACGACTTCGTCAAGTCCTACACCACCTATGACCTGACGGCGAACCTGGCCGTGACCAAGTGGTTGACGCTCAATGGCGGCGTGCAGAACTTGCTGGATGAAGATGCGCGGGATGGTTCGACGACGTTCTATGTGCCGGGCCGGGCGTTTTTTGCCGGGGCTACGACTTACTTTTGAGGTGTAGCCATGCCCCGCGAGCAACAGCTGCTCGCGGGCTTGCTGATGGCTCAGTCCATTTTAGGATTGATCAGGCGCCATTGATCTGAAGGTAGGCGCGTGCCTTGCCTTCGGTTTCGAATCCTAAGTGCGTTAACAGACGCGCGCTGCGCAGGTTCTCCGGTCGGTCATTGGCCATGATCCGGTGCAGCTTCCTACCCTCGATGCTCATCGCTATCGCGCATCAGCACGTGCAAGGCCTCGCCTCTGGCGGCTTTGTGCTCCATCAACTGCAGCCGTTGAGTCACGGCATCAAGGTTGAAAAATCCACCATCTCGCAGCGGTTCCCACGGTTGGAGATAGGTACGATTTTCCAGCAAATAAGTGTGCATTGTTGCCGCATGAGATGCATGGACCGTGCGCAGTACCAACCGATGGGTCGTCAGGGGATCAACAAGGGGAACTGCCTTGTTACCTTTCAACGTTCACCTCGGATCATTTGGTGATAAAGGTAGCGATAGAGCCGTTGCGGGCGAGCCCGCCTGATGGCGCAAATCTGCGGTTCACATAACCCTTGCCTGGCCATTGTTCGGTTTGCTCGCGATCAAGGCTGGCAACGGCCCGGTCTGGCGCTTGGGGAGTAGCATGGTTGATGGGAGCCATTGTCTTTGGCGGTGTACGCTAGGTGAGTTAGCACTCAGAGCCGGCATGACGATGCGCAAAGGCAAAAAAGCGAGCCCGTTAAGGCTCGCCAAAGGGAGGTAAACGGTCAGTTGGCCAACAGTTTTCCGCTGAGCAGGCTGGTCAGGGTTTTCACCAGCAGCACGCTCAGTGCCACAGTGAGGAACAGCAGGATCACAGCGGCGATGACCATCAACACGCTGCTGTCCTGGGCATGTGCATATTTCAACGCTGCGTTGCTCAGCGCTGCGATGGGGAAGCTGATTGCCCACCATGAAGGGGCAAAAGGCACATCCCGACGGAACACTTTGAAGCTCAGCACCACGAACAGGAACAGGCCGAAGTAGAACAACACGCTGGCAAACCGGTCGATCTCGCCGAACACGTTGGTGTAGGCCAGAAAACCTACTTCAAAGGGGGCAATCAGGATCATCAGCGAAGGCACCATGCCTTTGGCCGGAGCGGCCTCATGCACCAGCCGCGAAAAGATTCGGGTGAAGAATACCAGCGCCAGCACCGCACCCACGGCGAGGGCAAACAGGTTGAACTCAGTCGCCCAGGCCATCGGCATATGCGCACCGGTTACCGCGATATCAAGGGTGGCAACGCCTGGAATCAGCCAGGCAGGTACGGCATTCAACGGGTCCTGATTGCCCGACAACAGACGGTAAACCACGAAGCCTGCGAGCAGCACCGTCAGTGCGCTGCCTAGTATCCAGAGAGCCTGTCCGAGCCATTCGTTGTGGGCCCCCGCGACTGCCGAAAGCAACAGCAGTGCAATGGTGACGGTGCCAAAAAAGTTGCTGGCAATCGGGTGGTTGAACTCGGCCTTGACTGCTGCTGGATGTTTCACCCATTTGGTCAGGTAACCCAGGGTCAACAGCACGAATACCAGGCCGGCCAGCGCGCCAATGGCCTCACCCAAGCTGCCGCCGACGCCGTAATACTGACCACTCAAGCGCCAAGCCAGGGCCAGGCCGGCCAAACCCATCACTGAGCCGAATAAATTGATAGGCAGGTTTTTGATCGAAGTTTTGCTGACGGTTACCGCTCGAGCGGTATCGACGGTGGGGGTGTATGCAGTGTTCATGCTAGTCTCTTGATTGACTGAATTTGCTGTTGTGGATATTTTCAGCCAAATAAACATTGGCTGAAATAGTCATAAAGCGATGTATTCAGCCAATTATTCGACAAGGACAGACATCATGCGTATCACCCTTCTGGCATTCCCTCGTGTGCAACTGCTGGACGTCGCCGGGCCCGCCGATATCTTTGCTGAAGCCGCCAAGCAACTGGGGAACCCGCGTGCCTATCGGGTCGAAGTCATCGGTACCAGCAAGGGCCTGATCAAAACCTCAAGTGGTTTGAAGCTTGGCATTGATGAAACCTTCGAAACATATAAGGGCAAGGTCGACACCTTGCTCGTGGCCGGCAGCCCACATATCAACGAAATCGCGCATGACCCTGCGTTGCAAGATTGGCTACGCCGGCAAGCCAAATCCGTCCGTCGTATCGGCTCAGTCTGTAGCGGTGCTTTTTTGCTGGCCGCCGCAGGTCTGCTCGACGGGCGCCGTGTCACCACCCATTGGAATTCCAGCGCAAGACTTGCCAAGGAGTATCCGCACACCCACGTCGATCCGGATAGCATCTTTATCAAGGACGGCAACATCTACACGTCGGCGGGTGTTACGGCGGGCATGGACCTGGCGTTGGCGCTGGTCGAAGAAGATTACGGCAGAGAATTGGCGCTCAGCGTGGCCCGTGAAATGGTGATGTTCTTCAAGCGGCCTGGCGGGCAATCGCAGTTCAGCGCGCAACTGGCAGCGCAAACCGCCGAACGCAGCGTGATCCGGGACGTGCAGGAATATGTGGTAGAGCACCTGAAGGCCGACTTGAGCGTCCCTGCCTTGGCCGCCCGCGCCGGTATGAGTGAGCGAAACTTCGCCCGTACCTTCAAGGCTGAAGCCGGTTCGACCCCGGCCGAATTTGTCGAATTGGCCCGCATTGATGCGGCCAGACGGCTGATTGAAGATGCCGATGTTTCACTTAAACGCTTGGCCGATACAGTCGGTTATGCCAATGCGGACGGGTTCAGAAGGGCATTTATGCGGCGTCTCGGCGTTGGGCCAAGTGATTATCGAAAGCGGTTTTCATTGATGTGATGCGTGAGTGGCCCAATGCGCTAGGCATGCCAGTAATTTTCAGAACGATCGGAGATCAGGTTATGACGGACAAGGCTCTGGCGCCGGATCAAGAACTATGGCGTTCATGGACGCCCGCTGAGTTGGCTGTTCGCCTGAAGACCGTCTCGCTCCCCTGGTGCGTTGTCGGCGGGTGGGCGCTTGACCTATGGCACGGCGAAAAAACGAGGGAGCATGACGATATAGAGTTCACCCTGTTGCGAGACGATTTTCTGGAGTTCCGGCACGCGCTTGGCGACCTTGATATGTACACCGCGAAGGCCGGAGTGCTCACTTTTCTCCCCGTGGGTCAAAGCCCAGGATTAGACATTCAGCAGGTGTGGTGTTTCGACCCTGTTGCGCAAGCCTGGCGGGTGGACATGATGATTGAATCAGGAAGCCCTGAAGTATGGGTATACAAACGGGATGGGTCTATCCGGTTTCCCCGTACCGAAATGTTGTATCTGAGCAGTGAGGGCATTCCATATTTAAGGCCAGCGGCGATCCTCTTGTTCAAAGCCCTGCACGTGCGGCCAAAGGATGAGGAGGATTTTCACAAGACCTTGCCGACGCTGCCCGATGAGGAGGTGGCGTGGCTGAGGCGGCATTTGCTGAAGCTTCATCCGGGGCATCACTGGATAACCCATTGATCAACAATTGCCCGCTGCATTGGGTTCTCCCTTTTGAGGGCGCATCGCCACACTTCTGTGGTCTCGACGCGTCGCGCAGTATCAAGCTCCTGAGCGACCCTGGCATGAGCCTCGGCCATTCGCATCTCCAGCTTACGCTTTACTGAGCGAACTTGAGCGTAGGGTCAGGGCTGCGAGTGCTCGGCATAGATTGCCATGGCCTTTTCGTAGCTGTCGGTGTTGAGGAAATCATTCTCGTATGCGCCCTGAACTTTTGCCCTGCCACCTTCGATCCCGGAGAGTGCAATTGCGACAGCGAGTGAGTTGTTGTGGCCGCACTCCTCAACGGGAAAACCACGTAGCAGGATATCCGCGACGCCCTTCAACACTGGAGGTGGCAGCTTCTCAAGGTAGTAAGCAGCAGCGGGCGGTGCGTCGCCTTGATAGTCTTTTTCGTCAATTGCGATCTGCGCCAGTTGGACGAGAAAACGGGTGCAGTTGGCGTGAGATAGAAAGAATGAGTCCGCGATCTGGGACGAGTGCCAGCAAAGAATAAGCAGTTCGCGAAGCGTCTCTTCTGATGGGATGCCTTCATCGATGATGGTCTGCGCCCGAGCTTCCGCCATGTGCTATTGAAGCATGCGTGTGGGCCTACACAGAGGGGAAGGATGGGGTAGAGGTAGACAGCCAGAAACAAGAAAGCCCGCACGAGGCGGGCTTCTTGAGGTGATTCATAGACTGCTGTAGACATCTATGGATCGGTACTTGGTGGCTACACAGGGACTTGAACCCCGGACCCCAGCATTATGAATGCTATGCTCTAACCAACTGAGCTATGTAGCCAAGTGGCGCGCATTATTCGCGTAGAACGGGAATGCGTCAAGCGCTTTTTTTGAAAATTTATCTACGCTATCAACTGTTTAAGGAAAAACACCGGGTGAGGCGACCAGTGGCTGGGGATTTGTGCACTTCACCAGGCCGCGAACATCTGAGTGTGGGGCTTGCCTGCGATGGCATCTGATACACCGAGTTGCCTGCATCGCGGGCAAGCCCGGCTCCCACACAAGCCCGCACACATTTGATTTGTGGCGCGTTCGGCGCCTGGCAGGTGTTCGCTGCAACGATTCACCTACTCGTTAGCCTGCTAACGGGATAGCCTTCCTGCCCCATTAAGTGGCACATTGTCACACCTGCACCTGTGCATCCATCTGCTGTACGGAAACGTTCCTCATGGCCCTTACCAATTCCCAGCCTTCAGTGGCTACGGCGCCGGCCGCGGCGCAATCCAGCCCGTTGGTCATGCGTATCATCGGCGCCGTGGCGCTGGCGCACTTGATCAATGACTTGATTCAGGCGGTGTTGCCGTCGATCTACCCGATGCTCAAGCAAAGCTATGGCCTGACCTTTACCCAGGTCGGCCTGATTACCCTGACGTTCCAGCTCACGGCCTCGCTGCTGCAGCCATGGGTGGGGTATTACACCGACCGTCATCCCAAGCCGTTCCTGTTGCCCTGCGGGATGATCTGTACGCTGGTGGGGATTTTGATGATGTCCCAGGTCGGCAGTTTCCCGCTGATTCTGCTGGCGGCGGCGTTGATCGGTATTGGCTCCTCGACCTTCCACCCGGAGGCGTCCCGCGTGGCGCGCCTGGCCTCGGGTGGGCGTTATGGCCTGGCACAATCGACCTTCCAGGTGGGCGGTAACGTGGGTTCGGCGTTTGGCCCGTTGCTGGCGGCGGCGATCATCATTCCGTTCGGCCAGGGCAATGTCGCCTGGTTCGGCTTGTTCGCGGTGTTTGCCCTGGGCGTGCTGTATGCGATCAGCCGCTGGTACCGCAACCATTTGAACCTGTTCAAGCTCAAGCAAGGCCAGGCCGCCACCCATGGCCTGTCGAAAAACCGTGTGCTCGGCGCGCTGGTGGTGCTGGGGCTGTTGGTGTTCTCCAAGTACTTCTACATGGCCAGCTTCACCAGTTACTTCACCTTTTACCTGATCGAGAAGTTCGACCTGTCGGTGGCCAGTTCCCAGTTGCATCTGTTCCTGTTCCTCGGCGCGGTGGCGGCGGGTACGTTCTTTGGCGGGCCGATTGGCGACAAGATCGGCCGTAAGGCGGTGATCTGGTTCTCGATCCTCGGTGTGGCGCCGTTCACCTTGCTGTTGCCCCATGTCGACCTGTTCTGGACCAGCGTGCTCAGTGTGGTGATCGGTTTTATCCTGGCCTCGGCGTTCTCGGCGATTGTGGTGTACGCGCAGGAATTGGTACCGGGCAATGTAGGGATGATCGCCGGGGTGTTCTTTGGCCTGATGTTTGGGTTTGGCGGGATTGGCGCGGCGTTGCTGGGGTATCTGGCAGATATTCATGGCATCGAGTACGTGTACACGTTGTGCTCGTTCCTGCCATTGCTCGGGGTGCTGGCGATTCTGTTGCCTCGCACGAAAAAAGCGTAAAGCCGTAAGGTTTGCCCTATCCCTGGGCGACACCTTTCCTACTGGTAGGGGTGAGACTTTGTCGCGCGTTTGAGCTGTTCCCGCGCCCGGGACAGTCGGGAGCGGACGGTACCAATCGGGATCGCCAGGGCGTCGGCGGTGTCCTGGTAGCTGCCGTCGGTTTCCAATGAGGCATACAAGGTATTGCGCATTTCCAGGGGCAGGTGCTGGATGGCACTCAGAGTATTTTCCAGGCGGCGGCTGATCTCAAATTGGCGCGCCAGATCCTGTTCTTCGTTCTGCCCATGGGAGAGCGCTTCGTCGAACTCGCAATGCACCGGCTTGGCATAGAGGCGGCGGAAGTGATTGCGGATCAAGTTCAGCGCGATCCCGCACATCCAGGTGCTCAGTGACGCCTGCGCGCTGAAGTGATGGCGGTTGCGCCAGGCCTCCAGATACGTCAGTTGCAGGATGTCGTCCGCATCCTCTGGGTTCAGTACGCGTTTATGAATGAACCGGCGCAGGCGCTTGTGGTGGTCGTCGGACAGATCTTGGATGGATTGGCTAGGGTCACGGGGTAAATTAACTAAAACACTGATAGGGATATCCATGATTTTTCCTCAGGGTAGAAGCAGTCGAAATGGTTTCGACGAGAACCCTGTTAGCACCGCTTGTGCCAAGCGCGGAAAGTCTCTATCTGGTTGATAAATATAAGGAAATATCTTGTTTTAGGTGTTTTTCATGCAAGGCCTTGCACAAAGCATCATGAGTTTGTGCAGGTATTTTCATTGCCCTGGGAAATGACGGCGAAGATGGAACTGTATCGGGTGCTGTAGCCACACAAGGATACGAATCTCTTGTCCTGGCACTCCCATGAAAGTCGATCCCAACCTTGATGTGCAAAATCACCCGCAGTTGAATCAACCGGCATCTGCACGGTTCGAGAGTGGGCCGTCGTCGCAGATAAACGCCCCCATCGCTGACGATTTCAGTGAGATGTTCAGCCAGGAGGTCGCACGCAACGCCACGTCCCTGAGCGAGCGTCAACTGGGCTTGCGTACGCCTCCGGCCGAGCAGTTGGTCCAGCTCTATGAGCAACTGGGTCACCCGGCCCAGGCGAAAATGGCGACCATTGCCCGTAATGTCAGGGGGCAATTGCTGCTCCGCGCCGGCGTCGGCAAAATCATGCAGATCACCGGCAACGACCCGGCGCGGGCCTATGTGGTGCTCAAGCACGTGGCGCTCCAGGCGGATGCTGAGGGGCGTACTGCGGAGGCTAGCCTGGCACGCAGTTCCCTGACTGATCTGGAGAACCACTACCAGCCGCAGATCCAGGCGGGCCTGAACACGGCGATGGCGCTGCAGGCCGGCAGCGATGACCCACAGATGCGCCAGGCGGTGCGCAGCCTGTATTACACCAGCGTGGTCACGACCCAATCGCTGGCGACCCTGATGCAGTCGCTGCTGGGGCTGTATGGTGAAGGTGACTTCGAGACGGGGCTGAAGCTGATCCGCCGGGCCCTGGCCGATGATATTGCCGCGCAGACCTCGTCGGTCGATCGGGGCCAGTTGCGCACTTTGCTGTTGGGCCTGAACGACTGCAGCCGGCTGAGCGGCGTGCTCGCGCGCTGCAAGGAGCTGATCGGGCGCTCCCTGCTGTTGTACCCCGAACTGCATCTGGATCCGCTGGGTCTGTTGCAGCGCTTGCTGGGGTATGCGGCCAATGGTCTTACGCCCCACGAAATCAAGCACCTGGCCAGGGACCTGGGGGGGAGTGAGCTGTCTCACCAGTTGAGTTCCCTCGGCGCCTTTTTTCCCGAGCTCAAAGCCTTGCCCCTGGCCTGGTGGTGCGATGCAAGACGGCGCGAAGAGGCCGTGAACAGCTACAAGCAGGTGCTGCTTGAATACGCCATGCAGGAGCGAGGCGCGCGACATACCCACACGTGGCCAGGGCTCAAGGCATGAGTGCGTTGCGGGCAATCAACGGGGTGCTGTTGAAGGTTGCACAGCGTGCCGAGGTGCTGGGCGCGGTGGTCGTCATGGCCATTGTGTTTATCTTTATCGTGCCGTTGCCCACCTGGCTGGTGGATATCCTGATTGCGGTCAATATCTGTATTTCGTGCCTGCTGATCGTGTTGGCGTTGTACCTGCCGGGGCCGCTGGCCTTTTCCTCGTTTCCGTCGATCCTGCTGCTGACCACGATGTTTCGCCTGGCGTTGTCGATTGCCACCACGCGTCTGATCCTGCTGGAGCAGGACGCCGGTGACATTGTCGAGGCGTTCGGCAACTTTGTGGTGGGCGGCAACCTGGCGGTGGGGTTGGTGATCTTTATGATCCTGACCCTGGTGAACTTCCTGGTGATCACCAAGGGCTCGGAACGGGTTGCGGAAGTGGCCGCGCGTTTCAGCCTCGATGCCATGCCCGGCAAGCAAATGTCCATTGACAGTGACCTGCGTGCCGGCCTGATTGATGGCAACCAGGCCCGGGACAAGCGTGAGCAACTGTCCCGTGAAAGCCAGTTGTTCGGGGCCATGGACGGGGCGATGAAGTTCGTCAAGGGGGACGCTATCGCCGGGCTGATCATTGTGGTGATCAACTTGCTGGGCGGTTTTGCCACCGGCATGTTCCAGCATGGCATGAGCGCCGGCGACTCCATGGCGTTGTACTCGGTACTGACCATTGGTGACGGCTTGATCGCGCAGATCCCGGCCCTGCTGATCTCGCTGACGGCCGGCATGATCATCACCCGTGTGGCGCCGTCCGGTCGCAACAAAGGCAGCAACAACATGGGCGCCGAGATTGCCCGGCAAATGACCAGTGAGCCCAAGAGCTGGATGATCGCCTCGGTGGGCATGCTCGCGTTCGCGACGCTGCCGGGGATGCCCACGGTGGTGTTTATCCTTATTTCGCTGATGACCGGCAGCCTGGGTTATTACCTTACGCGCCAGCGTCAGCGTGAGCAGCAGGCGCAGGAACCGGTCGCCGATACCCTCCCGCCGGAGCAGAACGGGGTGGAGGACTTGCGTGGTTTCGATCCGTCGCGGCCTTACCTGTTGCAGTTTCCGCCGGCCCTGCAGGATAGCCCGCTGGTCACTGAAGTGATCCACGGGGTGCGCCAGAGCCGCAATAGCCTGGTGACCCAGATTGGCTTGACGCTGCCGCCGTTTGAAGTCGAGTTTGCGCCTACGCTGGCCGACGATGAGTTTCGCTTCTGCGTGCATGAAGTGCCCATATTGAAAGCCACCCTAGGTCACTGGGTCGGCGTGGAGCTGGCGGCACTGTCGGCCGAGCCTGAAAGCGGCAGCAGGGGCCTGGTGGAGCGTGATGAACAGGACTGGGTCTGGTTCCCCCCCGATGACCCGGTGTTGGCGGACGAACACCTGGCGCGCTCGACGGCGTACAGCTTGCTCCAGGAGCGGATGACCCGGGCGATGTTGCTCAGTGGCCCGCAGTTTCTCGGGATTCAGGAGAGCAAGGCGATTCTCAGTTGGCTGGAGTTCAACCAGCCGGAGCTGGTGCAGGAGCTGCAGCGGATCATGCCGCTGTCGCGGTTTTCATCGGTGTTGCAGCGCCTGGCCGGTGAGGGCGTACCCCTACGGGCGGTGCGGCTGATTGTCGAGGCGCTGATCGAACACGGTCAGCATGAGCGTGAGCCGGATGCCCTGGCTGACTATGCACGCATAGCCCTCAAGTCGCAGATTCTCCACCAATACAGCGAAGTCGACGGTCTGCATGCCTGGCTGCTGTCGCCCCACACCGAAAACGTATTGCGCGATGCCCTGCGCCAGACCCAGACGGGGGTGTTCTTTTCCCTGGATCACGAAAGCAGTGCGGCGCTGGTCAGCCTGCTCAAGCAAGCCTTTGCCGTGCGCCCCAAGAGCAAGAGCGTGCTGCTGGTGGCTCAGGATTTGCGCAGCCCCTTGCGCACCCTGCTGTTGGAAGAGTTCAACCATGTGCCGGTTCTGTCGTTCGCCGAGCTGAGTGCTTCATCCAAGGTCAAGGTGCTGGGGCGTTTTGATCTGGCCCGGGACGATCTGATGCGCGAGGAGGTGGCATGAGGGCGTTGGTGAGTCTTGCGCGGGCCAATGTCGTTCCAGCGGTGATGAGGCTCGATGATGTTTGAATTGCGCGTGCTTGATGGTCTGCACCAGGGGGCTGCGCTGCCACTGTTTGGCGGGCAATGGCTGATTGGGGCCCACCCGGATGCTGATCTTTCGCTGTATGACGAAGGTATTGCCGAGCGGCATGTGCTGTTGCGTTGTATCGAGCAGCGCTGGTCGGTGCAGGCCGAAGAAGGGCTGGTGCGGGCCGGCGACGGTCGGCTTCTGGCGCAGATTGCCGACCTGGCACTGGGTAGTCCTTTTACGATTGGCAATGTTCGCCTGTGTGTCACCCTGGCCGACCAGCCTTGGCCGCAAGCAGCGATGCCTGCTGCCGATGCGCCTGCGCCCAGGCCGGTCGGCCAGGCGGTGCCGGCATTAACGTTGTCCTCGATTTCCGGGCCGCAACAGAAGCGCATGCTCAGCCTGGTGCTGGTGATTGCCGTCATCATTACGGCGGTGGGCCTGGCCACCACGGGCGACCACGAGGCGCAGGCGTCGTTGATGCCGGTGAAAAGTCAAAAAAACGAGCTGGACTCACCCTACGAAGTCCGCCAGCAACTGCTGAAAATGCTCAACGAGCGTGAGCTGGGTAATCGGATCCGCCTGCAGGTGATCAATGGCCAGGTGGCTCTGGACGGTGACGTTTCCCTGGACGAGGTGGGAGTGGTGTCGCGCATGCTCAGTCGTTTTGGCGAGCAGTTCGAGACCTCCGTGCCGGTGATCAGCCGGGTCAAAGAGCGCAGCGCCGTGTTCCCTTTCAAGATCCTGCAGATCGTCGGCGGGCCCAATGGGCATGTGGTCCTGGATGAAGGCAGCCGGCTGTTTGTCGGGGATGAAGTGGATGGCTTGCGGCTGGTCCTGATTGATAACAGCAAGGTGGTGTTCGACGGCGTGCAGCGCTATGAGGTGCGCTGGTGAGTGGCGAGCTGCAGGCACGCCTGGAGGCCTGGCAGCAGGACCGATCACAGGCCCTGGCCAATTTTGCGCCGGTCTCGGTACGTGGGCGTATTCAGCGGGTCAACGGCATGTTGCTGCAATGCCGCTTGCCCGACGCGCGTATTGGCGATTTGTGCCAGGTGGAAAAGTCCACGGGCGACTACATGCTGGCCGAAATTATCGGTTTCGATCAGCAGGATGCGGTGCTCAGTGCCCTGGGCAACCTGGAAGGCGTGCGCGTGGGGGCCAGTGTCGAGCAGTTGGGGGTTGCGCATCGGGTGCGGGTCGGCGATGACCTGTTGGGCCAGGTGTTGGACGGCTTTGGCCGCCCGATTACGGGGGAGGGGGCCAGCGCCTTTGTCGAGGCGCACGCCCACGATACCAGCCTGGTGTTGTGCGAGGCGCCGTTGCCCACCGAGCGGCCGCGGATCCACCGCGCATTGTCCACCGGGGTGCGTTCGATCGACGGCCTGCTGACCCTGGGTGAAGGCCAGCGCGTTGGCCTGTTTGCGGGGGCCGGCTGTGGCAAGACCACCTTGCTCGCGGAGATCGCCCGTAACGTCGACTGTGATGTGATTGTGTTCGGCCTGATTGGCGAGCGGGGCCGCGAGTTGCGCGAGTTTCTCGATCATGAACTGGATGAGCAACTGCGGGCCAAGGCGGTGCTGGTGTGTGCGACGTCCGACCGTTCAAGCATGGAGCGCGCCCGGGCTGCCTTCACCGCCACGGCACTGGCCGAAGGCTACCGACGCAAGGGCAAGCGGGTCCTGTTGCTGATCGACTCCCTGACCCGTTTTGCCCGGGCCCAGCGCGAAATCGGCCTGGCCGCCGGCGAACCGCTGGGGCGTGGCGGCCTGCCGCCGTCGGTGTACAGCTTGCTGCCGCGTCTGGTAGAGCGCGCAGGGCTGACCCGCGAGGGGGTGATCACGGCGATCTATACGGTGCTGATCGAGCAGGACTCCATGAGCGATCCGGTGGCCGATGAAGTGCGCTCGCTGCTCGATGGCCATATCGTCTTGTCGCGCAAATTGGCCGAGCGCGGCCACTACCCGGCGGTGGATGTGCTGGCCAGCCTGTCACGGATTTTGAGCAACGTCGCCGAGCCCGCGCATATCCAGGCCGGGACGGCACTGCGTCGCTTGTTATCGGCGTACCAACAGATCGAGCTGATGCTCAAGCTGGGGGAATACCAGCCCGGCAACGATGCCCTGACGGACCTGGCCGTGGACAGCCGCCAGGCGGTGGATGGCTTCCTGCGCCAGGACTTGCGCGAGCCGGCACCGATGCCGATGACCCTCGATCAATTGATGAGCCTGACCACCCATGTCCCTTTCTGAACTCGACACCTTGCGGCGTCTGCGCAGGCATCGCGCCGACCGCGCCGAGCGCGCGTTGCGTGAGGCCAAGCGGCACCAGCAGGCCTTGTTGGCGCAAATCCAGCAGGCCCAGCAAGCCCTTGAGCAGACCCGCCTGGAGGAAATCCAGAAAACCGCAGAGCTGTTGGAGAAGCACCAGGGGCAGGTGCTCTCGCTGTCCCAGCTCAAGTCCTGGGGGACCCAGGAGCGCACTTTGTCCGCCGGAACCCGGCGCGAAGAAGGGCAGTTGCATGAGCTGCATGGCCGGCGTGAGGAGCAGGTGGTGCAGGTCGCCAGTGCGCAGCAACAGGTGAGCCAATGCCTTAAAGAGGTCGAGAAACTTCAGGAGTTGTCCGTTTTGTTGGCTCAGGAAGCAATACAGGAAGAAATATGACGCAAGTTCCAGCAAGCAAACCCGAACGCCCGCGTCTGCGTGAGCCTCGGGACGACAGGGAGCCGGTGATGGTGGGCGGCTTGGCCAGGGAGCTGGGGCAGTTGTTTACTCATCTGCTTGGCGACACCGACGAGAGCGCCGGTTACGGCCCATCGGCCACGGGTGCTGCGGCGTCCGCCGATATCTTGATGATTGAAGCCATGACCGGCCAGTTGCTCCCCCAGATCCGTGGGGGAGTGCAGTGGCCCCTGCAGGCGTTGCTGTATCTGCCGCGCCTGGGCCGGATCAATGCCAGTGTGCGTCGTGAACAGGGGGCCTGGAGCATAGAGTTGGCGGCAGAACAGGAGCTGACCGCCCGTTGGCTGGGGGGCGTGCGCCAGTGCTGCGAGGAGCGTTTGGCCGAAGGGTTGGGCCAGCCGGTCAATGTGCATCTGGTGCATGTGGGGACGGCATGATCCTGCCGACCTTGCTCATTCCATCGGTCAAAAGCGGCACGGTGGCGGCGAGGCTTCGTTTGGGGCGCGGCTTGCGCATGGGGTTTACGGTCCAGGACCAGCAGGGAGAGTTGCTGCTGGAACCCGGGCGCGCGCCCAGAAGCGCTGCCCCCCTGTATTTCGACAGTGCTTGCGGCCTGCTGGCCTTCAGCGAGCCGGGGCCGATGTTCAGCCTGCTGGGGGAGTGCCCGGTGACGCTGGCAGAGGCTGGCAATGATCCGGATTCCTGGTTCTGGGAGCTGTTCCAGCACCACTTGAGCCCTCAGGTGCGAGCGCTGTTCGGTTACCTGCGCCTTCGCACGCCTCCTGGAAAACTGAATTTCGGTTGCCGGCTTACGGTGACGCTGGGGCCCTCCAGGGTGGTGGGGTATCTGTTGCTGACCCCTGAAAGTCTGTTGGCGCTGTGCGAGGCGGGGCAATGGCAGCCGACGGCCCAGCCATTACCGGCCTCGTTTCAACTGGCGATTGCCGTGACGCTGGGGCGCTTGCAGCTACCCCTGACCCAGGTTCGCAGCCTGCGTGTCGGTGATGTGGTGATGCTGGAACAGGCCTTTTTCGATGTGCACGGCAATGGTCGGTTGCGGATGGGAAGGCATCGCGTGCATGGGCGCCTTGATGATGAATCGGGGTCTGTGTGCCTGACACTTATATCTATCGAGGAGACGTCTGTGGACGAGGATCTTTCAGCACAACATTACTCAGGGTATGACGAGCATGATCTTGATGAACCCGTGGTAGATGTTTTTGGCCATGAGCCTTTCGATGAGTTGAGCATGGCCTTGAATGTGCGCTGTGGGACCCTGAACCTGACCCTCGGGGAGCTGCGCAATCTGGCCCCCGGCGCGGTGTTGAGCATCGCGGGCTACGCCCCGGGCATGGCAGGGCTTTACTACGGCGATCGACCGATTGGTCAGGGCCAGTTGGTGGAGGTGGATGGACGCCTCGGCTTGCAGTTGTCCCGTGTGATTTTCGCGCGATGACTTTTCAGGGGATCGACCCCATTGTCCTGGCGTTGTTTCTCGCGGCATTGTCGTTGATGCCTATGTTGTTGATTGTCTGCACGGCCTTTCTGAAAATCGTCATTGTGCTGATGATCACCCGCAACGCGATTGGCGTGCAGCAGGTGCCGCCCAGCATGGCGTTGAACGGCATAGCGCTGGCGGCAACCCTGTTTGTCATGGCGCCCGTGGGATATGAAATGGCACAGAATGCCAAGCAATTCCCCGTGGACATGAGCAGCGTGCAGCGCCTGCAAGAAACGGGGCTAGAGGCGATAAAGCCGCTGCGCACCTTTATGAGCCGCAACACCGACCCGGACGTCCTGACCCATTTGGTGGAAAACACCGCGCGCATGTGGCCGCCGGAGATGGCGCAAAACGCCCATCGCGATGACCTGTTGCTGCTGATCCCGGCTTTTGTGCTTTCGCAGTTGCAGGCAGGGTTCGAGATCGGCTTCCTGATCTATGTGCCCTTTATCGTCATCGATCTGATTGTTTCCAACCTGTTACTGGCGCTGGGCATGCAGATGGTCTCACCCATGACCATTTCCTTACCCCTCAAGTTGTTGTTGTTCGTGCTGGTGTCCGGGTGGTCGCGCCTGCTCGACAGCTTGTTCTTTTCTTATCTCTGAGTGGCCTATGGAACCGATCCTACTCTTCAAACAGGGCATGTTGCTGGTGGTGGTGCTATCGGCACCTCCGTTGATCGTGGCAGTGATCGTCGGCGTGATGACATCTCTGGTACAGGCCCTGATGCAGATACAGGACCAGACGCTGCCCTTTGGCATCAAGCTGGTGGCGGTTGGCATTACCCTGATCCTGACGGGGCGCTGGATTGGCGTGGAGTTGATCCAACTGATCAACCTGATGTTCGACATGATCGCCCGTTCGGCCTTGAACTGAGGTACGACCGGTGCTGCCTTATCTCGACTTCCTGGTCAGCCTGGTGATCGCCATGGCACGCATCTACCCTTGCGCGTTCCTGGTGCCGGCCTTCTGTTTTCAACATATACGCGGTATGCCCCGGCATACCATTGTGATGGTCATGGCGTTTATGCCGGCGCCGATGATCCATGCTGCGCTGGCGGGCAACGAATACTCGGTGCTGATGCTCGGTGGGCTATTGCTCAAGGAGGTGGGCCTGGGGGTTTTGCTGGGTGTCTTGTTGTCCATGCCATTCTGGATGTTCGAGTCGGTAGGCGCGCTGCTGGATAACCAGCGTGGGGCCCTGGCGGGCGGGCAACTGAACCCCTCGCTCGGCCCGGACGCCACGCCCGTGGGGCATTTATTCAAGCAGGTGGTGATTTTCCTGTTGATTGCCACCCTTGGGCTGGGCGTATTGACCCAGGTTATCTGGGATAGCTACCTGATCTGGCCCGCCACGGATTGGCTGCCGGTGGTGGCCGTCAACGGTTTCAGCGTGTTCGTTGGGATGCTTGGTGAAACCTTCACACACATGATGCTTTACGCTGCGCCTTTTATCGCGGTGCTGCTGTTACTGGAGTTCGGTTTCGCCTTACTCGGGTTGTACAGCCCGCAGTTGCAGGTCAGTACCCTGGCAATGCCGGCAAAGAGCCTGGCGGGACTGGCCTTTTTACTGCTGTATTTTCCATTGCTGCAAGATCTGATCGTAGGGCGCATGGGGCTGCTGGGCGACCTTAAGCATGCCCTTGGCCTGATGTTCCGGGGCGTGAACCAATGAGCGATTCCGGCGAGAAAAAACACGCGGCAACGCCCAAGAAGCTCAAGGACCAACGCAAGAAAGGCCAGGTTGCACAAAGCCAGGACGTGCCCAAGTTGCTGGTGCTCACCGCGATCAGCGAGATCGCGTTGCTCACCGCCGAAACCAGCATGCAGCGCTTCCAGCAGTTGATGGTGTTGCCGTTTTCGCGCTTGGACCAACCGTTTGTTCGCGCCCTGGAAGAAGTGTTGCTCGATGGCCTGGTCGTTTTTTTCTCGTTTGGTCTGTTGATGTGCGCGGTGGCGATCGCGACGAAACTGATCAGCAGTTGGATGCAGTTCGGCTTCCTGTTTGCCCCGGAAAGCCTGAAGCCGGATTTCAATCGCCTCAATCCGCTGAACCAGCTCAAGCAGATGTTTTCCGCCCAGTCGGTGATCAACCTGTTGATGGGGCTGGGCAAGGCATTGCTGCTCTCGCTGATTCTGTATGTGGTTATCACCCCCTCTTTGCAGGTGTTGATCAACCTGGCCACCAGCGATCTGCAAAGCTATATCGTGGCGCTGATCACCTTGTTCCGCCACTTGCTGCATGCCTGCCTGGGGCTGCTGCTGGTGCTCGCGCTGATCGACCTGGCCATGCAGAAGCACTTCTTTGCCAAGCGCATGCGCATGACCCAGGTGGAGGTGGTCAAGGAGTACAAGGACATGGAGGGCGACCCCCACGTCAAGGGGCAGCGGCGTTCCCTGGCTTACCAGCTCGCCCAGGAAGAACCCAAGATCAAGTTACCCAAGCTGGAAGAGTCCGACATGCTGGTGGTCAACCCCACGCACTATGCCGTGGCGTTGTACTACCGCCCCGGCAAAACCCCGCTGCCGATGCTGGTGGACAAAGGCACGGATGCCCTGGCCCGTAAGTTGATTGAACGGGCCAAGTCCGCCGACGTGCCGGTGATCCAATGTGTGTGGTTGGCGCGCATGCTGTATGAGCGCAAGCTGGGCGCGCCGATTCCCCGGGAGACCCTGCAGGCAGTGGCGCTGATCTATCGCACCTTGCGTGAACTGGATGATGAAGCCAAGCGCCAGACCCTGGAGTTGCCGGAGCTTGCGCGCCGCTAGGGCGCGCGGTGTACATCCAGCGCTTCGAGCCGGGCCAGGGAAAGCATGCGGCTGAGGGTGTCAGCGGGCGAGTGGCCGCAGGAGGGCAGTGCATGCCAGATCACCAGGCTGCCCTTGGCATCGAGGAACACAAAGCACCCATCGAACGCCGTTGCGTGTTCAAAGCGCCGCTCCAGCACCCGTTCCAACTGGCCGACCTGCAACGCCTCAGGCGCAATCTGCAAGGCCAGGCCGGGTTGCGAGCCGGGATTCAAACGGCACAGGCCAATGCCCGGGTGCAGCGAGTGGTAAGCGACACGGCCGCTCACCAGGTTCTGCAGAAACTCCTGGTCATGCGAACCAGCGTCGGGTAATGGCATGACCGTCATCGCTCCAGGGAGATTGTCTGGTAATCCGAGCGCTCCCCCGAGGGGCCGGGTTCGACACGCATTTGCGGCGGCCACCACACCACCAGTTTGTCGGCGCTCGATTGGGGGCGGGAGCAGGAGTCGCCTCGACATGTCGGTGTACACCCCTCCAGCAGCAGGGTCAGGCCGAGGAGGGTGATGCAGGCGATTCGCTGTTTCATGGCGCAGTTTTCCGTGTTGGGGTGAGCAGGGAGGGGCGGGTCACACCGATATGTTCATCCTTCACCACCGGGCGCATGGCGATGAATACCTCGGCCTCTTCACCGGGCTTGAGCCAGGCCCGCGGCCAGACACCGACGGCCAGGGTCTGGGAGTTGCTGCATTCCTTCTCATCGATACGCACGTTGCGCTTGAACTGGTTACGCAGCACGACCACCGCCAAGTTGAACTGCGGGCCGGTGTACCACTGGCTGCGTTCGGTATTGAGCGCCAGCAGATCACGGGTGCTGCACAAGGTGTTCAGGCCCAGCGGCATAGGCTCAGCCTTGAACGTGTGGGGCACTTGACCGGTGACCAGGTGTGCAAGGGCGCTGGTGATATCGCTGCGCTTGATCACGGGCTGATGCTCGGCATAGCGCCTGGCCAAAGGCTTGAGGGCGGCCTGCAGTTCCGCCTGGTCGTCCTGGGGCAAATAGCGCGACGGGTCCGCCTGGTCGCCGATCACCCGCGGGGTCAGGATAAACAGGCGTTCACGGCGGTTGTTCTTGCGCTCGGTGGAGGAGAACAGCGTCTTGCCCAGCAAGGGAATATCGCCCAGCACCGGCACTTTATTGCGTCTGTCGGCGCTTTCGCTGACATGGAACCCGCCGACCACCAGCGAGCGTTTTTCCGCCATCACCGCCTGGGTGCTGACCTTGCCGCGGCGTACATCGGGGCCGATGCGTTCGGGGTTGGTTTCGTCGAAGTTGCCGTCTTCAATATCCACCGCCAGATGGACCTGATGGCTGCCGCGCGAGGTGATGACCCGTGGCACCACCTGGAAACTGGTGCCCACGGTGATGGGCAAGATGGTCGCGTTTTCGACGCCAGCGGTCAGGTACTGGGTGCGATTGAAATCAATCACAGCGGGCTGGTTTTCCAGGGTCAGCACCGACGGGTTGGACACCATGGTCGCCAGGCCCTTGGCCTCCAGGGCGCGGATATCGGCGTAGAAGCGGTCGCGGTTTCCAATCGACATCTGTGCGGAGGTACCCGGCGCCATGTTCACCCCGCCACGAAAGCGGCTGTTCTGGAAACCCCAGTTGACCCCGAACTCACGCAGCTGCGTGCGCTCGATATCGAGAATGATCGCGTCGATCTCCACCAGCTTGCGTGCCACATCGAGCTGGGCGATCAGCTCGCGGTACATTGCCTGGCGCTCTGGCAGGTCATAGATCAATACGGCGTTGTTACGCACATCCGCTTCAACGCGGATCCGGCCTCTTGCAACCGGGGCTCTGGTGGTGAGCGGCATGCCTGGATTCATCTGCCCGAGGGGAGCTGGCGCGCCGAGCATCTGGTCCAGCATCGGGTTGCTTAGGCGGGGCAGGATCGGGGTGACAGGCGAGGGCTGCGATGACGAGGCGGGACGTGAGGTCCTCGACGAAAGCACTGAGGTGTCCCGAGGTTCCAATAAGCCTCGCAACATGCTGGCAACCCCGGGGATGGCCAACTTTTCGCCACGATAATCAATCGGGCGGTCTGCTGCGTTGGCGAACTTCAGCGGGAACGTCAGCACACTCTGTTTTTCATCGGGAGATTTACGCTGGCTGCTGAAATGCTTGATCTGGTCGATATAACGCTTGGGGCCCGACACCAGCACCACACCATCGTCAGGTAATTCTCCCCAGCCGAAACGGCTATCGAGCAGGCCAATGTCGGTCAAGGCCTGCTTCAAGTCAGCCACGGTTTCGGAGGAGACTTCCAGGCGCGCGGACTCCTGTTGGTCCAGGGTGCTGATGTACAGCGTGTTGTTGTACATGTACCACTGGAAACGATGTTCTACTCCCAGCCTGTCGAGCAGTGACTGGGGGGTATCAGCGCGGATCTTGCCATTGACGTTGCCCTCCAGCAGGCCGTCGATCTGCAATTGCGTGCCAAAGGTCTGGGCGAAATCCTCCAGGACTTCTTGCACCGGCTTATGTTCGGCTTCATAGGCATACGCGGTGTTTTTCCATTCACTGGGGATAGCCGCGAGCGTACTTTGCAGGGGCATAAGCAACCAGGGTAACGCTAGCAGGCAGCGCCAATCGGCTATTTTTCGCGGACCTGCAGGCGAGACGGCGCGCAAGCGATTGCGCTTGTCGATCTTGTTATACATGGGGGAACTCTCTGATTAGTACGGCAGCGAGCGTAGTGACAGGGGCTTGTGTTTCAGGTTTGGCTTTGCGAGACGCTTGATCATTGCGCGCCAGGTGTCGCGCTGGTTGAGCAGCGTTTCGAGTGTGTTGCACAACTGTTCTGGACTGCACCCACTGATCAATTGTTGACGCAGCCAGAGCGCACCACTTTCCGGTGATTGGGCCAGCGCTCCTTGGAAGTGGTTCAGGCTGGCGCGTCCCAATCGCATCCAGTTTTGCAGGGTGGATTTGTCGGGCCGTTCCTGAGTCAGTTGCACACTTAACAGCAGCACTGGGCCAGAGCGCCGTAAGACAATCTCATCGTTGCCCTCCATCAGGCTGATGTGTTCAGTTTGGTCGTTCATCCAGCGGGCAATCAGCGCATCCACCTTACTGCACGCCGTCAGCAACTATTTTGAGAATGGTATGGCTGGCGCGAACGGCCTCGTTGTAGGCGATCAACGAGTAACGCTCCTGTTTCATCAACTCAGCGAACAAATACTCATCGAAATCTGTGTTGGCAAAATCTTCGTTTATATCGGCTGCCTTGTTTATGCTGCTCTGCAGTTGTCTGAGCAGGTTCTTTTTCACGTCGTGGTGGAAATCCATATATTTTTCTCCTGATGTGTCTGAGCTATGTGGTTCCCCTCAAATTTCAGTTCCATTTGTTTCGGTGTTTATTGATACATCTGTTCGGCAACGCTCCCTGACCCGTCAGGCACCTGGTGTTTGCACGTCACGGACCAGTACTGTTTCGCACAGGCTGGCCCAGTTGATACAGAAGTCCCCTTCCTCCGTTTCCAATACCAGGGATTGAGGACGGACCCGGTCATCAGGACGTAGTGTCCAAAACGTGGCGTGCTGCCTGGAAAGACAGCGTTCTACCTCGGCACACTCAAGTGGGTGACAGAGGAGTGTTGCCTTGCCTGATGGAACTTGAGTCGCCAGTAATTGCTTGACCAAGGCGCTAAGGCGCTGTGCCACAGGTGCCTCTTCAAGCAGGCAGAGGATGGTCTGGTTGGCAATAGAGGTGGCATATTGCTCCAGGTTGTCGCACATAACGTGCTGTTGTTTTTCCCATTCCTTGAGTTGCGCATTGGCCCGCCGCCAGAACTCCAGTGTGAGCTTTTCAAGGGCTTTTTCCCGGTGTTCGGTTGCCTGGCGCAGCAGTTCCTTGGCTTGGACCTTGGCACGGCTCAACAATTGACTGGCCCTGCGGCAATCCGCCAGCATTTCCTGGGAAATCAGGGTTTGCGGTAATCCTGGAGCACCGGTGCGCAACTCGATTTTACGTATGTTCAACATCATCCGTTCTCTGCTCAGTTTGATAAGTGAAGGATTGCTCGCTTGGCATGGTGGTTGCTCGCCAGACTATGGCCTGCCACAGCGTGTCCAGGCGGTTTCGAGCGTCATTGAGTGCGGGTGTGTGCTCTTCAGGGGGGTGGGTCCGACGGCGCTCAAACCGCAATCGAAGGCGTTGCCAGATGGCTGGGGTTACCCAGGCACGTAGCAATTGCAGTGGGTCTTCTTTACCGGACAACAGCGTGTCTGGGCGTAGTGCCTTGGACAGGCGCTGACACCACTCGTATTGGTCTTGGCTCAACTGGCTATCGGTGGCGGGGCGACAAACGTTGTCCAGCAGCGCCAGCATGCTCTCGAGTTGCTCCTGGGGGGCCAGCGCCAAGCGAAGGATTGTGGAGTGGGGCGTGGGCGGCAGGCAGGGTTCGATACCCAGCCGGGTATTCACGAAAACGTGCCGTGGGTGGTACAGGGCGCTCTGTGCATGATATTCGTCGAAGTTGCCCCAGTCGCTGTGTGAAAACTTCCACGGGAAAGCCCACCATCGGGCCCACTCCAACTGCTCACTCATGGGCCGGGGTGGCCGTGGTGAGTGTCTCACGCCGCAGGCGTTGACCACGCCTATGCCAGAACAGGGCGCCAGCCGGTACAAGTACTATGACGGCGGCTATCAACGCGAGGGTGCTGCGCCAAAAAACAAGGTCATCGCCCGGTATCAGAAACGGGCCGAAATAGCTCAGGCGTTGCTGCTCCTGGTAAGCCGTTGCGGGTACGAATACCACGGTCAGTTTTTGTGAGTTATCGACGGCCGTGGCCATGCCGGGAATGCTACTGGCGACCATCCGCCGGACGCGTCCGTGGATACTGTCAGGCTCCAGTCGCGGATCGTGTTTGATAAAGACCGAAGCGGATGCAGGTTGCACGGGTTCTCCAGGTGCAACGCGTTCTGGCAACACTACGTGGACCCGGGCGACAATCACCCCATCGATATTTGACAAGGTCGCCTCCAACTCCTGGGACAAGGCGTAGATGTAGCGGGCACGTTCCTCCAGTGGGGTGGAGATGACGCCTTCCTTGCGAAAGGTATCGCCCATTGTGGCGCGGGCCATCTTGGGCAAACCGACGGCATCAAGTGTACGCACTGCACGACTGATATCGGCGCTGTTCACTCGTACAACCACACCATCTTTGGCGGGGATTTTCTGGGCGCGTATGTGTTTGTCTGCCAGTTCCGCAATCACCTCATTGGCTTCCTGCTCGGAAAGCTGGCGATGGAGTTCGACACTGTCATTACACCCCGTGAGCACTAATGTCAGAGATAAAACCAACCCGGTGACCAGGAGACGAATCATGTTTACCTACTGCAGGTTGCTGATTTTTTCGATGAGCTGGGCACCCTTTGAGAGGCCCTTGACCAGCATCTGTGTTCCCAGCACCGTAGTGGACAGTTGGGTGGAGTAGCCGAGCGAGAAGTTTTCTCTCGTGCCGTTCCCCATCGCTTTCAGGGCTCTGCCCATATAGTTTGACGATTTGAGCAACTGGTTGGACATGTCCGTGAGGGCGTTCGGCGTAACCGTTGGGGCTACGGCTATTGCAGCTTGGCCTGAGTGCTCCAGGCTTGAGATGAAAAAGTTCACATCCTCGCTTTGGAACACAGGAGATGTAGCCATTGTGGAGGTTTTCAGGCGCTTTTCATCGGTTGATGAAAACGCCTGTAGCGCTTCTGTACGCATATAAAATCCCGAAGCCAGACAGTGAGGCTGCGTCCCCTGCCAGGAGGCAGGGGACGCAGTGGGTTATCGCATTGCTTCAATATTTTTTTTCTGTTCACTCAGCTTGAAGGATTCGTTACCTTCCTTCAGGGATTCACGCTGGATGGCTCTACGTTGTGCTTTCAGGTCTGCGTTATCTCCGTCGCCAAAACCAAAATTTGAAGAGCCGCCACTATTACTATTACCAACGCCACTGACACCCATATTTGTTTACTCCATGATCATTAACGTAAAAGGTGGTTGCTGACAGTGTTTCAAATGCCCCTTGACGTTGGGCAGTCAAAGCCTGTAGCCATTATCTATGTGGTTGCAAATAGCATGTCGTTCCAAAGCCTGTGGGAGCAGCTGTATCGAAATATGTCCTTGTTGAGCAGTCTTCATTCACTCCAGCGATATTCCCAGTTGCTTCATTCGATGGTAGAGCGTGCGTTTGGCGATATTCAGTTCGGTCGCCACACTGTCCACGTTATAAACATGGCGGCGCAGGGATTCTTCAATCAGAAGTTTCTCTATTTGCTGCAAGCGTTCTTTTAAGTTCAAATTATTGTCTTCGGTGCTCATTAAAGGCACTGAAGTTGGAGGCAGTCCCAGCACGAAACGCTTGGCGGTTGAGCGCAACTCTCGGACGTTACCGCGCCATGGGTGACACAGCAATTGTTGAATGAGGGTGCTGGGCGGTTGTGGAACTGGGCACTTAAAGTACTCTGCCTCTTGCCGGATCATGTTAAAAAATAACGGAATAATCCGCTCGGGGCGTTCACGTAAGGGGGGGAGGGTGATGTTGACGACATTCAGGCGAAAGTACAGGTCTCGTCTGAACGCACCTTGTTCCACCATGTCGTGCAGCGAATGTTGGGCTGAGGCTATGATGCGTATGTCCAGCGGGATAAACCGCGTAGAGCCCAGCCGCTCGACACCCCGAGCCTCCAGCACACGCAGCAACTTCGCTTGCAAAGTGAGTGGCATGCTATCGATTTCATCCAGGTATAAAGTGCCCAGATGGGCGGCTTCAATAAATCCTGCACGTGATTGTATGGCCCCGGTATAGGCGCCACTGTTGACTCCGAACAGTTGGCTTTCTGCAAGGCTTTCCGGTATCGCTGCGCAATTGATGGCAACAAAGTTACCTTTTCGATGAGATAAACGGTGCACACGTTGCGCCAGTGTATCTTTACCAGTGCCTGTTTCGCCCAACAGCAATATATCGATGTTCTGCGTGGCGGTATTGTGGATTGTGCTTTCGATATCCGGGCACTCGGTTAGCGATGTGTCAGTCTCGAACTCGTACTGATAGGAGGTCGACATATTGCTGTTGCTCCAATAATGTGTCGCTTCACTATTGTGGGACTAAAGTTTGTTATATGTTGGTAAGTAGATAGTAAAATTTCTGGATTGTCATCGTGGTTAAAAATGGTAAATGGCGGCTTTGTTGTGCGAAAGGCTTGGTGGCCTGGGGTTTTATATAAGTCAAGTGTCTGGTTGTGTGGATATGCTTATTCTCGGCAGGAATAGTCTACAAGTAGCTGTGAGTTTTCTGTTGAGAAGATTTTTTGTCTGCGGAGTGGAATATTTGTATTTGAATCTTTTGATTTATAAGGTAAGTGATTGTTTCGTTGTGATGGGTAACAGAAATCATCGCCCACAAAAAAGCCGATGCAGAGCATCGGCTTTTTGTTCTACCGCTTGGATCGTACAGCCAGCTTACACGTTGAAGCGGAAGTGCATCACATCGCCATCCTTGACGACATATTCCTTGCCTTCCAGGCGCCATTTACCGGCTTCCTTGGCCCCGGCTTCACCCTTGAACTGGATAAAGTCGTTGTAGGCGATCACTTCCGCGCGGATAAAGCCTTTTTCGAAGTCGGTGTGGATCACACCGGCAGCCTGTGGCGCGGTGGCGCCGACCTTGACGGTCCAGGCACGTACTTCTTCGACGCCGGCGGTGAAGTAGGTCTGCAGGTGCAGCATTTCGTAGCCCGCACGGATCACGCGGTTCAGGCCAGGCTCTTCCAGGCCCAGGGCCTCGAGGAACATGTCTTTCTCTTCGCCGTCTTCAAGTTCGGCGATTTCCGCTTCGATCTTGTTGCAGACCGGTACAACCATTGCGCCTTCTTCTTCGGCAATGGCCAGGACCACGTCGAGCAGCGGGTTGTTCTCGAAACCGTCTTCAGCCACGTTGGCGATGTACATCACAGGCTTGGTGGTCAGCAGGTGGAAGCCCTTGATCACGGCCTTTTCGTCGACGCTCATGTTCTTCATCAGGCTGCGTGCCGGCTTGCCCAGGGTGAAGTGTGCGATCAACTGCTCCAGCAGGGCCTTCTGGACCACTGCGTCCTTGTCGCCGCCTTTGGCGTTGCGCGTGACCTTTTGCAGTTGCTTCTCGCAGCTGTCGAGGTCGGCGAAGATCAGTTCCAGGTCGATGATCTCGATGTCGCGTTTCGGGTCGACGCTGTTGGAGACGTGAATCACGTTCTCGTCTTCAAAGCAGCGGACCACGTGGGCGATGGCATCGGTCTCACGGATGTTGGCGAGGAACTTGTTGCCCAGGCCTTCACCTTTCGACGCGCCAGCCACCAGGCCGGCGATGTCGACGAACTCCATGGTGGTCGGCAGGATGCGCTTGGGATTGACGATGGCCGCCAGGGCCTCCAGGCGCGGATCGGGCATTGGCACGATACCGGTGTTGGGTTCGATGGTGCAGAAGGGGAAGTTCTCCGCCGCAATACCGGACTTGGTCAGGGCGTTGAACAGGGTGGACTTGCCGACGTTAGGTAAGCCGACGATGCCGCAATTGAATCCCATGGTGTTTCCCCTCGCAAAAAAGTCAGGCCTTCTGGCTGTGCAGGTTTTTCATCGCACGGTTCCATTCACCGGCGAAGATATCCGGCAGCACGCCGAGGGCAAAGTCGATGCTGGCATCGAGTTTTTCCTGTTCGGCGCGTGGCGCACGACCCAGGACGAAATTTGAAACCATACTGGCAACGCCTGGGTGGCCAATGCCGAGCCGCAGGCGGTAAAACGTATTCTGATTGCCCAACTGCGCAATGATGTCGCGCAGGCCATTATGACCGCCGTGGCCGCCGCCTTGCTTGAGCTTGGCAACGCCGGGTGGCAGGTCCAGTTCGTCATGGGCCACCAGGATTTCTTCGGGTTTGATCCGGAAGAAGCCCGCAAGCGCCGCGACAGCCTGGCCGCTGCGGTTCATGTAGGTGGTGGGAATCAGCAGACGAACATCCTGACCCTGATGCGAGAAGCGTCCGGTCAGGCCAAAATATTTGCGATCGGCCACCAGATTGATGCCTTGGGCGTGGGCGATGCGCTCAACAAAAAGGGCCCCCGCGTTGTGCCGGGTCTGTTCGTATTCGGCGCCTGGATTTCCCAGGCCAACGATCAGTTTAATGGCAGTCACGACAGGGGCCCTTCCTTTGGAGTTGTGGATAACATCGCCGCAACCTCATTGCGGCGAAAGTGGACGACAGGAGCTCACTTATCCAGAGATAAACTTCGCGTTATCGCCCGCTTTCTCGCTACGTTTCGGTCCGCGATGTTTCCTCAAGCTCCGACGTTACAGAGAGAAATTACTCTGCAGCGGTTTCGCCAGCTTCTTCATCTGCAGCGACTACACGTGGAGCGTGGACGTTGGCAACAGCCTTGTCGTCATCGTGAGCCAGGGCAACGAACTCAACGCCTTTCGGGGCCTTGAGGTCGGACAGGTGAATGATGGTGCCGATTTCAGCGGCCGACAGGTCGACTTCGATGAACTCAGGCAGATCTTTCGGCAGGCAGCTTACTTCCAGCTCGGTAGTGGTGTGGGAAATAACACCACCTTTCTTGACCGGAGCTTCTTCACCAACAAAGTGCACAGGTACGATAGCGGTCAGTTTCTGACCTGCTACGACGCGTACGAAGTCAGCGTGCAGCACGTGACCTTTAGCTGGGTGACGTTGCAGGGCCTTGATGATGACGTTCTGCTTTTTGCCGCCAACGTTCAGCTCGATGATGTGGCTGTAGGCCGCATCGTTTTCGAGCAGTTTGGCAATTTCTTTAGCCAGCATGCTGATGGACTCAGGGGCTTTTTCGCCACCGTAGACTACAGCTGGAACCAGGCTTGCGAGACGACGCAGGCGGCGGCTCGCACCTTTCCCCAGGTCGGAACGCAGTTCAGCATTCAAAGTAAAATCGTTCATGTTGTATCTCCAAAATAACCACATTCGCCCCAGCGTTTGCGACCAGCGCTAAAGGCGATATGGGCAAAAAAGCCCCGCCCCAGCATTGTGCTGGGGCGGGGCGCTTTTCGTCAGGTTGATGCCGCCAGGGTTTGACCCTTAGCGGAACATCGCGCTGATCGATTCTTCATTGCTGATACGGCGAACCGCCTCAGCAACAACCGGTGCGATATCCAGTTGACGGATACGTGCACAGGCTTGAGCAGCAGCGGACAACGGGATGGTGTTAGTCACCACCAGTTCATCCAGCACAGAGTTCTCGATGTTCTCGATCGCTCGGCCCGACAGCACAGGGTGTGTGCAGTAGGCGAAGACTTTAGCCGCACCGTGCTCTTTCAAGGCTTTTGCCGCGTGGCACAAGGTGCCGGCGGTATCAACCATGTCATCGACCAGAATACAGGTACGCCCTTCGACATCACCGATGATATGCATCACTTCAGAGTGATTGGCTTTCTCGCGGCGTTTGTCGATGATCCCGAGGTCCACGCCCAGGGATTTGGCAACAGCCCGTGCACGCACGACGCCACCAATGTCCGGGGACACGATCATCAGGTTTTCAAAGCGCTGGTCTTCGATGTCATCCACCAGAACGGGGGAGCCGTAGATGTTATCTACCGGAATATCGAAGAACCCCTGGATTTGGTCAGCGTGCAGGTCAACCGTGAGAACACGGTCGATACCTACCACGGTCAGCATGTCAGCGACGACTTTCGCGCTGATAGCCACACGTGCGGAACGCGGACGGCGATCCTGACGGGCATAACCAAAGTAAGGGATTACAGCTGTGATTCGAGTCGCTGAGGAGCGGCGGAAGGCATCAGCCATCACGACGAGTTCCATCAGGTTATCGTTGGTCGGAGCGCAAGTCGGCTGAATAATGAAAACATCTTTACCGCGGACATTTTCATTGATCTCGGCTGTAATTTCGCCGTCGGAAAACTTACCGACAGAGATGTCACCGAGAGGGATATGCAGCTGACGTACGACACGTCGAGCCAGATCGGGGTTAGCGTTCCCCGTAAAGACCATCATCTTGGACACGCGCAGTACCTAGAGGCTGAGGGTAACCTGGATGAGTATAGAAAATGGCAGGGGCGGCTGGATTCGAACCAACGCATGGCAGGATCAAAACCTGCTGCCTTACCGCTTGGCGACGCCCCTGTATCTGTTGCAACGAGTACCCAGTACTCGGTTCCTTTAGAGCAGACTTTGCAGCTTGCGATGCAACATCGAAACGTTGCTTCCCTTTGCTACAAACCCTGTAAGGGTCTCTGTAAGAAGGGCCGAGACTTTATCAGCTTCAGCTTTGCTTGGGAAGCCCCCAAACACACAACTTCCAGTTCCGGTGAGTTTTGCTTCGGTAAATTTACCTAACAAATTCAATGCGTTACGTACATCTGGATAACGCCTTGCTACCACCGGTAAGCAGTCATTTCGACTGTTTCCCTTGGGAACGGGGCGCACTTTAATGGGAGAAGAGTTACGTGTCAACAACGGATCTGAAAAAATTTCTGCTGTACTTACAGATACTTGCGGAACAAGCACGACATACCACGGCTCTTCGGGGTCTACAGGGGTGAGTTTTTCCCCTACACCCTCAGCAAATGCGGCGTGTCCACGCACAAAAACCGGGACGTCGGCGCCCAGGGTCAGGCCCAGTGCGGCCAGGCGATCTTCATCCCAGCCAAGCTGCCACAAGTGATTGAGGCCGAGCAGGGTGGTCGCGGCATTCGAGCTGCCACCACCGATACCGCCACCCATGGGCAGGATTTTGTCGATCCAGATATCAATGCCCAGCGGGCAACCGGATTGTTCCTGAAGTTTTTTTGCGGCCTTCACGATCAGGTTGCTGTCATGGGGCACGTCGGCAAATTCGGTGTGCAGCTGAATCACGCCATCGTCGCGCACGGCGAAGGTCATCTCATCGCCATAATCGAGAAACTGAAACAGCGTCTGCAACTCGTGGTAGCCGTCTTCACGACGCCCGAGGATGTGCAGCATCAGATTGAGCTTGGCCGGGGAGGGCAGGGTCAGGCGTTCGCTCATGTCACTGCCCCAGCTTGCGTGGTTGCCAGTCCTTGATCACCAGCGTGACGTCAAGGTTGGAGCCGTGCAGCTTGATGCGTTCGGGCAGCCAGTAGCCGCTTTGTTCCACATAGCTGAGGTATTCGACCCGCCAGCCATCCTGCTCCAGGGTGGCCAGGCGGCTGTCGCCATTGAGGCTCAGACGGCTCTTGCTCTCGGGCGCGGGCAGGCCGCGAACCCACCAGACCAGATGGGAGACCGGCAGCTTCCAGCCGACCTGCTCTTCAAGCAAGGCTTCCGGCGATGGCGCTTCGTAGCGGCCCTGGTTGGCCACTTCCAGGCTCACTTGCCCCGGTCGACCGGTCAGGCGCGCAGCACCGCGACCCAGGGGGCCAGAAAGGCGGATGTCGTAATAGTCCTGGCGTTGCAGCCAGAACAAGGTGCCGCTGCCCGAATCCTTCGGTGCGCGAACCCCGATCTTGCCTTCGATCTGCCAGCCATCAATGCTGCTGAGCTGATCCTTATGCTGTCGCCACTGTGCCGGGTTGCCCTGGCCTTCGACGGACTCACGGGCACCGAAGCCCGCACAACCGGCGAGCAGGGCGATAAAACTGAAAACGATGGCGTGGCGCAAAAACATAGAATTAAAGAGTCTCGGATCCGGTCAGGCGCTTGATGGTGCTGCGCAGGATAGGGCTGTCGGGTTGTTCCTTGAGGAACTTGCCCCAGATTTGTCGGGCTTCGCGTTGTTTGCCCTGGGCCCAGAGCACTTCGCCCAGGTGCGCGGCGACTTCCTGGTCGGGGAATCGCTCCAGGGCCTGGCGCAGCAGGCGTTCGGCTTCATCGAGGTTGCCCAGGCGGTAATTCACCCAGCCCAGGCTGTCGAGCACTGCCGGGTCTTCCGGGTTGAGCTGGTGCGCCTGTTCGATCAGAGCCTTGGCCTCGGCATAGCGCGTCGTACGGTCTGACAAGGTGTAACCCAGGGCGTTCAGTGCCATGGCATTGTCCGGGTCGCGCTTGATGATCAGGCGCAGGTCTTTTTCCATCTGCGCCAGGTCGTTGCGTTTTTCGGCCTGCATGGCGCGGGTGTACAGCAGGTTCAGGTCGTCGGGGTATTGCAGCAGGGCCTGGGCGAGGATTTTCCAGGCGCGCTCCCCCTGATTGTTGGCCGACAAGGTTTCGGCCTGGATCAGATACAGCTGGATGGCGTAGTCCGGCTCGGCATCGCGGGCGGCGGCCAGGCGTTTTTCGGCTTCGTCGGTGCGGCCGTTATTCATCAGGATATCGGCCTGGCGCAGTTGTGCCGGCAGATAGTCATTGCCGGGGCCGACCTGGGCGTACTCGATCAGCGCGCCTTGCGGGTCATCCCGTTCTTCGGCGATGCGCCCCAGGTTCAGGTGGGCCGAATCGACATGGCTTTCCCGCGCGATCAGGTCTTCCAGGTAGCCCTTGGCCTCTTCCCAGGCCTTGGCTTCCAGGCATACCAGCGCCAGGGAATAACGCAACTCGTCATCGTCCGGGTATTGCTGGACCAGGCTGGCGAACTCCACCTTGGCGTCTTCCATGCGGTCCTGTTCTACCAGCATGCGCGCATAAGTCAGGCGCAGACGCTTGTCGTCCGGATACTTCTTGATGCTTTTTTGCAGCAGCGGCAAGGCTTCCTTACCGCGGTTGAGGCTTTGCAGCAGGCGCGCGCGCAGCAGCAGCGGGGCGATCTCACCTTCTTCCGGCGGGTTTTGCTCCAGCAGCTTGAGGGCCGCCTGCGGTTCGTCATCCTGTTGCAGCAGCAGCGCCTTGCCAAATACCAGTTGGCCATTGCTCGGGTGCTTTTGCAGCAGGCGGTCGAAACTCTTCATCAGACCATCGCGGGTGTCCTGGTCGGTGTCGGCAGCAGACAGGGCGAGGAAGTCGAAATGGGTATCGCCCTTGCCCTGCAAGACTTTCTCCATATAGACCATGGAGTCGTCGTAGCGCCCGGCACGCGCCAACTGGATTGCCGCAGCGCGTTGGGCTTCGAGATCGTCCGGGGCGTTTTTCGCCCAGATCAGTGCGGTGTCCAGGGCGGCCTGGTCGGCGCCCAGGTATTCGGCGATGCGAAACGCGCGCTCGGAAATCCCCGGGTCCTGGGTGTTGATGGCCTGGGTCACGTAGTTATCCAGGGCAATGTCGAAACGATTGCGCTGGCCGGCCAGCTCCGCGCTCAGCAGGCTGAACACCGTTTCTTCGCTGAACGAGGAATAAACCTTGGGCTTTTCAGGGGCGGGGGTGTTGTCTTCCACCGGCGCAGGACTCTGCGGCGATACGGGGGCCATGGACTGGCAGCCGCCTAGGAAGGCAAGGGCAAGGAGCAACGCGGAAGATCTATTCATATAGGAAGAGGACGACTAACCTGCGGTCGGATCATCATGACACAAGCCCTCGGCCAAACATAACCGAGTCTCAATTGGCGCCTTTATAGGCATAGGGCATTAGGACAATAGACGACGGTGGTTGTTCTGAATCAGTCGAAGTAGGACAATTGTCGGCTTCTCGACATCATCAGCGATATTGAATGGCCTTCCTTGCTCTGGGTATCAACCACAAGACTGCTTCTGTAGACGTCCGCGAGCGCGTGGCGTTTACCCCGGAGCAGTTGGTTGAGGCTTTGCAGCAGCTGTGCCGGCTCACCGACAGCCGCGAAGCTGCGATCCTTTCCACCTGCAACCGCAGCGAGCTCTATATAGAGCAGGAACATCTTTCGTCGGATGGGGTGCTGCGCTGGCTGGCTGATTACCACCATTTGAGCCTGGATGACCTGCGCGCCAGCGCTTATGTGCATGAAGATGATGCGGCAGTTCGTCACATGATGCGTGTGGCGTCCGGGCTCGATTCGCTGGTGTTGGGCGAACCGCAGATCCTCGGCCAGATGAAATCGGCCTACGCCGTAGCCCGCGAAGCCGGGACCGTGGGGCCGTTGTTGGGGCGTTTGTTCCAGGCCACTTTCAACTCGGCCAAACAGGTGCGCACTGATACGGCCATCGGTGAAAACCCGGTCTCCGTGGCGTTTGCCGCCGTCAGCCTGGCCAAGCAGATTTTCAGCGACCTGCAACGCAGCCAGGCCCTGCTGATCGGCGCGGGCGAGACCATCACCCTGGTCGCCCGGCACCTGCATGACCTGGGCGTGAAGCGCATCGTGGTGGCCAACCGGACCCTGGAGCGCGCCAGCATCCTGGCCGAAGAGTTCGGCGCCCACGCCGTGTTGCTGGCCGATATTCCGGCCGAACTGGTGCGCAGCGATATCGTCATCAGTTCCACCGCCAGCCAGTTGCCGATCCTCGGCAAGGGCGCAGTGGAAAGCGCCCTGAAACTGCGCAAGCACAAACCGATTTTCATGGTGGATATCGCCGTTCCCCGGGATATCGAGCCGGAAGTCGGCGAGTTGGACGACGTTTACCTCTATAGCGTCGACGATCTGCACGAAGTGGTCGCCGAAAACCTCAAGAGCCGCCAGGGCGCTGCCCAGGCGGCCGAGGAAATGGTCGCGATCGGCGCCGATGACTTTATGGTGCGCCTGCGCGAGCTGGCCGCCGTGGATGTGCTCAAGGCCTATCGCCAACAGGGCGAGCGCTTGCGTGACGAAGAATTGATCAAGGCCC